>JAFYBZ010000019.1 GCA_017539905.1 Clostridia bacterium
AATTTACCCCCAAAACTTATACCATGACTTCTTTTTCTTTTCGGTTTGAGGCTCAAGGTTTTCTTCTTCTTCATCTAAATAACTGAAATCCATGCCTAATGTTCTTGGTTCAAGAAGTTTTGCAATGTCTTCGTTTGTCGGTGAGGGTGGTTTATCCTTTGGTTTTTTTGTGAATTTATCTTTTACAACTTTAATAATGTTATTGGTGTTAATTTTTTCTTTGTTGTTGTATAGTGTTTCAGCATCTGTGCGAAACAATTTTTCTTTAATCCATTTATAAAATGCGAACCCACCAAGTCCAGCGGCGAAAGTCGTAGGGTTTTGAACTGCTATGTCAATAACTTTCGGAACAGCTGCGATAAGTATACTTGTTCCAACATTAACGGTGTAAAAGACAAATTTTTTAGTATTACGACCAACGCAGCAAGTCATTTTCCAAGCAAGAGAAGCGAAGAATTTGCCTTTTTCTGATGATTCACCGAATCGCTTTATTACATTACCAAGGTTAACGCCGTTTAATAAAATTTCATTTGGAATCACACAAGTATCAGGGTCATAAACATATTGTGTCACATCGATATATTCAATATCTTCATTTGGTCTTAATTCTCTTGTATTGGGTGAAAATTCTTTTTCTTTATCTCCATCAATGAAAAGTTTTGGTTTAGCTCTTGGTTCATGAGTTGTTAAAAAGTTTTTAACCTTCATGATGTTATCAACAGCAGCTGATGCCCTGGCGTGTGCTTCTTTACTTGTTGATTCATCTGTTGATTTTTGTTTTTGTTCTATTGCGTCAGTTGCGAGAATGTTTATAGATTGATTATAAAGATTAATCATGTTTTCAACCCTTAAAAGCTCATCCATTGTGTTGGCATATTTTAACTTATGTTGCCACATTTGAATCGGTATGGTGGAACTTATATTTAGCTTCTTCGATTCTTTAAGTTTGTTCAAGCATTCTTCTTTTTTATCTTCTAATATCTTATTTTGCTTAATAAATTCTTCTTGGTTGCTTTTATCTAAATCAAGTTTCTTTTTAATGGTTCTTAATTCCTGGGGTGTTTTGGCATCATATATCTTATTGGTTAGTTTTGCTTTGTATTTTCTGCTTGGATTCTCAACACGTGCTAAAACATCGTTTAACTGGTTTAATGTTTGCTCTTTATCTTTTTCAAAATCAATCTTGAGTTGTGTGGTGAATGGTGAAAGTGTTGAAATGTCATGAATATTAGCAGCAACTTTATCAGTAACAATTTTCTTTTGCTTTTCTAACGCTTCCAATTGTTCTATTTCTTCACGTCTAGTTTGATTTTCTTTGTCTAATTTAACTTCTGCTTTAATTGCTTCTTCTTCGATTGATTCAATAGGTGGAACTGGTATATTATCATTATCATTATTACTATCGTATTCATCTACACTTAATGGGTCAATTACTAGTTTTTTTTTTTTATCGTCATCATTGTATAAGTCATTATCATCGCTCAGAGAGTTTAAAAGTCTTTCAGCTGCTTCTGCTTTATTGTTATTGCCATTTTCAGTAAATGAATTAATCTGGTTTTGATATATATGTTGAGTGTTAATGTTATTATTCCATGATTGATTAAATAGTTCTGAACGCATGCGCTTTTTACCTTCAGAATGTGGAGTTGTAAATCTTGAAAAGTTGGGGTTTATTGATTGATTAAGTAGATTTAATTCAGTGCTGAGTCTTATATTTTCTTTTTTCTTTTCTTGGAGTTCTTTAATATGTCCCTGCTCTTTCTTGTTTCTAATTGATTGTTCTAATAATCTTTGCTCAAAATCTTCAGCTTGTATATCTAAACGTTGTTTTTGTGCTGTTAGGTCATCAATTCTTGCTTTACGTTCAATATCATCTTTTTGTTCTTGTTCTCTACGTTTAATATCTTTTGCTAGTTCTTTTTCTCTTTTATATGCGTCAGTTGCTGCTTGTAGTTGTATACGTAGTTGTTCATTTTCATTAGATTGACGTGAAACCTTATTATTAGCTTCATTAAGTCTAGCAAATAAAGCAGGGTCTGCTGAACCAGATGATTGAGATACAACACCGCCGCCAGTTCTACCTGCAAACATAGTTTTTAATTGTCTGACTTGAGTCATTAATTGAATTTGTTTTTCTGTTGGTAGTTGTTTAAATTGTGGTGATTCTACCAATGCTGGGTTTAATAAAATTTCTTCAGCTGTTAGCTCTTTAATCTTTTTAGCATTATGTCTAATTCGCTTTCTTATTTTTCTTTTGGTAGATTTATTATGTTTTGCCATTTAATCAACACAAAAATATATTAAGATGGTTTATTGATTTCCTAACTGTCGCCATGAGCGAACATATCTATATTGAACTTGCGGTTGTGGTTGTGGTTGTTGTTGTTCGTGAGGTTTTGGTTGCTCCTGTTCTTGTTCATTAATATTTGTTTTTGGTGTTTTATCATGTTGTTCAGCAGAAACTTCATCATTGTCATCATCATTGTCGTTGTATAAATAACCTTCTAACTCATTATATCGTTTCTTAAGTTTCTTATGCTTTGACCTTAGCTTGTTAAACGATGTTTCAAGATTAATGACATGTTCTAAAAGTAATTGATTATCTGTAATATAT
>JAFYBZ010000020.1 GCA_017539905.1 Clostridia bacterium
AGTGTCCGAACCATCTATTGTAAATATTTCTTTATCTCTTAAATCAATTCTTTCATCAACATCTAAAATGCTTTGCGGAATTTCCTTTGATTCGTTTATTACTTCCTTAGGAAAACCCAGTTTATATCCATACTCTTTAAGTATTGTCATCAAATCTATCGTAGCATCATTTGCCTTCCCTAAAATCTCCACGATTTTACCTTCAGCCTTTTTACCATTTTCCGGGTATTTAGTAATAGCTACAACTACCTTGTCTTCATTCTTTGCATCTCTTCTTAATTGTTTTGATATATATATATCTTGAGATATCTTTCTATTATCTGCGACAACAAATCCAAAACCAGATGATTTATAAAAAGTACCTATCACCTCAGTAGTATTTCTTTTTGATATTTTATACACTATACCTTCTTCTCTTTTCTTAACAGAAAAAGGCTTAGGAGAGTCATCATCTTCCGTTCTACTTCTTTTCTTTTTCAATAGTACAATTACTTCATCGCCATCCATTGCGCCAAAAGTATCTTGAGCTGGGATGAATATGTCTTCATCTCTTCCTTCTACTTCGACAAAACCAAAGCCTTTATCGTTTCCGATAAATATTCCAACTATTGGATCATCATTGTACAAAGAGTAGTCTATTATATTTGTATTATTCTTTTGGCTAATAGTAGCCGATTTCTTCTTTGAGTGTTTGCCTCTCAATTTATCCTCCTATGAAAAATGCCAATCTATAAATAGACTGGCACATAATTTATTATAAAAATATTACTTTAAGCTATTATACATTAATGTAGAAGATGCTATTGTAGCAATAACAAAAATAACTCCAAAGATTATAGTCCATCTTGAATAGATTTTGTCTTTGCTAAGACCCATACCTGAAGCGCCTTCGTTAGTACTTCCTGTAAGTCCATCGCCTTCTTTAAGCTTTTGAAGCATAACTAGTATAATAACAGCTAAAGCTGAAATAACTTGAATTCCTATTACTATATATGTTCCAACGTTCATTTATATGACCTCCCTTTAAATAAGCTTTTTTATTTTAGCATATAATATTTTAAAATTCAATGAAAATTTGAATAAAACCGCCAAATACTTGAAAAAAGCCTATAAAAAGTATAAAATTATGTCAATTGAGGTGATTTTTATGGGTAAACAAGAAGAAAAGCTAAGGCTAAAAAAGATAAAACAATTAGTAAAAGAAACTCCTGAACAAAGAAAGGCCAGAGTATCAAGTGGCTTGGAGCCAAAACATCATGTGATTCCAAATAAAAAGAAAGAAGCCAAGAAAAAAGAAACTAGAAATAAGAAAATTGATGGAGATGAAAGATAATAATGAAAATTAACATCGTTATGGTAGAGCCAGAAATACCACAAAACACAGGAAATATTGCACGATCTTGTGCTGCAACAGGTGCAAAACTGCATTTAGTACACCCATTAGGATTTGATATATCTGAAAAGCAAGTAAAAAGAGCCGGCCTTGATTATTGGGATAAAGTTGAGATTGAAGAACATGATTCACTAGAAAAGTTCTTAGAAAAGTATCCACCATCTAAGAATAATATGTTCTTTTTAACTACAAAAGGAAAACATGTTTATTCTGATATTGATTATTCAAAATTTGATGAAGTTTTCCTATTATTCGGTAAAGAAACAAAAGGCTTGCCAGAAAACCTTATTTTAGATAATTTTGAACATGCTTGCAGAATTCCAATGCGTTCTACTCTACGTTCACTTAATTTATCTAATTCAGTTGCTATTGTACTATATGAAGTATTAAAGCAAGCAAACTTTGATGGCCTTCAAGAAGAAAGCAATTATTTTGATAAATAAATTTGTTATTGACAATAAAATGCAAAAAAACTATACTATTTCTTGTAGGTAAATATTCCTCCTTAGCTCAGTTGGTAGAGCGCTCGGCTGTTAACCGATAGGTCGTAGGTTCGAGTCCTACAGGGGGAGCCACAAAAAACGGATGCTAAAAAGCATCCGTTTTATTTTTATAATTCAATCATATCTGCAATCAACCATTCAACATTTTTGTTATTGATTGGAGTTCCACAATAAGGACATTTTTGGTCGCCTAATTCTATCTTAGCTCCACAATATTTGCATTCTTTCAAAGTATCACTTGTATTCTTTTCAAGCTTAACTAAATAGCTAACACCAATTAAGTATTCTCTAATGCCATCAATTACTTCTTCATCTTCTTTTCTAACAATGTAATGCTCAAGTACCGCTTGAATTCTAACAGTAATATTATTCTCCGTTACATATTGAGCATCACATAAGTTTGTCACTTTAAAATTCTTTGATACTTCTTCCAGTCCTCTACTTTCTAAATCATGATAATTATCTATCTGTCTCTTAATAAAAGCATTCGTTTCAAATTCAGCTAATGCTAAAAAATCATGATTAGAATAAAGCTCCATTGCTTTATCTATAGTTGTTTCAATTTCATTTCTAGTATCGTCGCTAACAACTAACATTAAGACTCTCCTTCTTCTAAATCATTTAACAACCAGTAATTATCATAATCAAACGATGAATTACATTGATTGCATTTTAAATCAAGTGCATATTTTAATGGTGCTCCACAATTAGGGCAATGTACAATGTCATTTTTATATTTTACATTATCAGCTCTAATTAGCCATAATTTTTTCGATTTATACAATTTTCTTCTTAAGCCTCGCATCTCTTTGCCAGTCTTCTTATTAAACTCGTAAACATTAACACCATATGTCCAATCAACTAAGATTTGTTTTGTGTTTTTATCAAAATCAATTACTGAAAGCCATCCAGAGCGTGAAACATAATCAGCATCAATTTCTTTAACATAGCTTATATCATTTAAATGTTTTTCTATAAAATTCTCTGTCGCTATCATTTCCAAGGTTTTATCTAAAGCAATAGATTTATTTGTTAACTTATCTAGATTAACTTTAATAGTAGATTTAAAACTATCATAATTAAAATCTGGATAATATTCTCTAATAAGTGATAACAGCTCTTCACTATTTAATTTTTTGGGTTCATTCTCTTTTACGCCAATTTTTGCTTCTATTTCCTTCTGTTTTTGTTCTTCTAAAAAAGCTTGATAACTATTGTCATCTTTTTTATCTGGCAAAAAAGCAATAATAACAGAAATTGCAAACATTATATAAATTATATTGATGTTATTTAACCATGCACCAACAATAACTGAACCATATAGAAACAGCATAGAAATTACTGCCTTAGTTTCTGTTTTCATTTGTATCTCCTTTAAGGATTATTTAAAAAGATTTTTAAATAATTTATTAAGTCCTTTGTCTATTACTTTATTCGCTGCTTTATTAGCAACTTTCTTTCCAAGTTTATTTACAGGATTATTTGCCTTTGCTTTCTCCTCTTCTTTTTTCTTTTTTGCTTCTTCTCTTTCTTTTTCTTTCTTAGCTTTTTCAGCTTCTTTCTCTTCTTTTTCTTTTTGTTTTTGAGCAGCAAGTTCAGCTTTTTCTTTTTCCTTTGCTTCTTTTTCTGCTTGTTTCTTTTCAGCTTCTTCTCTCTTTATTCTTTCGGCTTCTTCTTTAGCGGCTTTTTCTTCTTCAGCTTTAGCTGTAACTTCTTCTGTTATTTGTTCATAAGCAGACTCACTATCAACTGCATCATCATACTTTCCATAGAATGGGCTTCTGCTCATCATCATTAATCTCATTGGCATTTCTATTGAGCCCATATTACTTTGCGGTGGAAGTATTGTTGCTTTCTCAACAATGTTTGGATCTCCCTTTTCTGTTGCAAAAGAAATCAATGCTTCACCTGTACCTAGTCCTAAAATTGCTTCTGCAGTATCAAATTCTGGATTTGTTCTAAATGAATCAGCTACTGCTTTTACAATCTTTTGATCAGCAGGAGTATAAGCTCTTAATGTGTGTTGAACTTTATTAGATAATTGTGCAAGTATTTCATTTGGAATATCATTTGGTGTTTGTGAAATAAAGAATAATCCAATTCCTTTTGAACGAATTAATTTTACAATTTGAGTAATCTTTGTAAGCATATATCCAGGTAATTCATTAAATAATAAATGTGCTTCATCAAAGAAGAATACAACCTTTGGTTTATCCAAGTCACCTACTTCTGGAAGTGTGTTATTTAAAGTAGATAATAGCCATAACATAAATGTTGCATATAAGTTTGGTTGTTTGAATAACTCAACAGCATGTAAAATATTAATGTTTCCGTTTCCAGTTGCATTATCTATTTTTAAGAAATCATTTATATCTAATTCTGGTTCGCCAAAGAATTTATTACCGCCTTGATCTTCAAGTTGAATAACACTTCTTTGAATACTACCGATACTTTGAGCAGACATATTACCATAGCTGATAGTATATTCTTGTCTTTTTTCTCCAACATAGTTTAATAGTGTACGCAAATCTTTTAAATCTATTACGGGCATATTCTTGTCTCTTGCTATTCTCATTGCAAGCGCAAGTACACCTTCTTGAACTTCTGAAAGTCCAAGCATTCTAGATAAAATAACAGGATCAATATCTTCAATCTTAGCACGTACTGGATGACCATCTTTTCCAAATACATCCCAGAAAACTACAGGAAATCCTTTATATTTAAAATCTGTAATTCCTATTCCTTTAAGTCTTGATTCAAGTTTTTCAGAAGTTTCTCCTGGTAAGCAGGTACCAGCTAAATCTCCCTTAATATCTGAAAGAAATACAGGCACCCCCATTTCACTAAAACTCTCCGCCATTACTTTTAATGTGATAGTTTTACCACTACCAGTAGCACCAGTAATTAAGCCATGTCTATTTGCCATTTGTGGCAAAATAAATAGCTCCTTGTCTCCACTCTTACCTACTAAAATTTTTCCATCCTTTAACATACATACACTTCCTTTTTTATTTATTAAACATTTTTAATATTTACTATTTTCCACACACTATCATAAATAGAAATTAATTCCTGGCAATGGTCACATACACCAAATGTGTTTATTTTTGTCGGCGCACCACAATTTGGACAATTAGAAGTATAACTTGTGCCATTAGCTACTAAAACATCTTTATTATCTTTTCTAAGTTTAATATCATAATAAAGACTTTCTTTATCATTGATTTCAGACTCGCCATTCATTGTACACAACAAACAAAGCTTTAATAGAATAAAATCTTCATCTTCTGTATGTGTAAAGTCAATGTAATCAATAAAATCTACATCTATGTCTTTGTATTTATTATAAATATTTAAATCTGGATGCCAGTTAGCTTTTGTTTTTTCAAGCAAATGTATTTTTTCAAAAGAAGCAATCTTGTATTTCTCGCCTTCATTGGAACATAACATTATATATCTTAAAAATATATTGCTTATCCACGAAAGAAAAAGTGATTGAGAAAAATCTTTATTATAATTATCTATCTCATCTATGATTTTTTTATTTCTAATCAAGTCTTGCTTATAAGTGTCTTTTGATTCAACTACACCATTTTTAAACAAATATTTTAAATCTTCAAAGTTAAACATTATTTCAACTCCTCTATGTGTGTAAGAAGCCAATTTTCAGTTCCGTTGTATAAAATTGTATGGCAAAACTCACATTCACTGTACGAACTAACAATTTTACCGCCACAGTTAGGACAAATAGCAACTCCATCTTTATAGTCCTTTATATTATTAATTGTCTTACTTCCAACTTTTCTAGCAAAAGACAATAAATATACAGATCGAATCATTACCTTGTCACTACCTCTTACAACATTGCCTTCTGCGTCTTTTGCAAAATCATAATAATTTGCGCCAATTGCTACACTAACAACTTCAAGATTTCCCTCAATGTGATATCCAAAGAAATCAACGTAGTTAATAGTATCAATTAAAATCTCCTCTTCAGCTGTTAAAATATCATTCTTCTTTGCCTGAATTTTCAATATTTCAAGTATATTAGAATCAATATATTTTCTAAGAGAATCAAGATTATTGTCACGATATGCAATCATAAGCTTTCTAAAAATATCTTCAGCATAATGTTCAAATAACTCTTTGTTAAAATCAGGATCTCCCTGTTTGATTTGTGCCACAAGGTTATCTTCTTCATACTCATTCGGTGTATAAACTCTTTTAATATTACTTGAGCGTTCAACACGCTCCAAAACAGCTAACTTATCATTTATTGTTTCTTTATTTTTTTCTAGTGAAATTTTATCTACTACTAGTTCTTTTGCATACCTAGCTGCTGTCCCTATTGCAATCGCAAATAATTGCACAAGAGGATCATCCGTTGCTTCATAAATTCCATCCACCATGTCCTCAAATTCTTGTTCTCTTTGTTTAAATCTTCTATCATCGCTCATAAAAATACCTCAAATACTCTATTTCCTATATACTAATATTTTATTTGATTTTGCCTTATTCTTCAATAAAATATCATAATTGTAATATAACAATAAAATCATGAAATTTACATAAAAAAGAGACGCCCTAAGGCGTCTCTACTAACTAGTCTAATATATGTTTATTTAATATTCTCTTATTAATTTCATAAATATTCTGTCTCCTTTTCGTTAATATGGTACCTAATGGTGTTCATTATTACAATACTTTTTTCAAGAATTCTCCAGTATATGATTCTTTACACTTTGCGATTTGCTCTGGAGTACCGGTAGCAATGATTGTTCCACCATTATCTCCACCTTCTGGGCCAAGGTCAATTATATAGTCAGCAACTTTTATAACATCCAAATTGTGTTCAATGATAATCATACTATTTCCAGCATCTACTAATCTATTTAGTATTTCAATTAGTTTGTCAACATCTGCCATATGTAATCCAGTTGTTGGTTCATCTAAAATATACATTGTCTTTCCTGTAGATTTTTTAGAAAGTTCTGTAGCTAGTTTTACTCTCTGAGCTTCACCGCCAGAAAGTGTTGTTGAGCTTTGTCCTAATTTGATATATCCAAGTCCAACATCATATAATGTTTGAAGTTTTGTTTTAATACGAGGTACATTTTTAAAGAATTCTAGTGCTTCCTCAACACTCATGTCTAATACATCTGAAATAGATTTTCCTTTATACTTGACTTCTAATGTTTCTCTATTATATCTCTTCCCTTTGCATACATCACAAGGAACATGTACATCGGACAAGAAGTGCATCTCAATTTTAATAATTCCATCACCTTGGCAAGTCTCACATCTTCCGCCAGGAACATTAAAACTAAATCTTCCTTTGTTATATCCTCTCATCTTTGCATCTTGAGTTTCAACAAACAAGTCTCTTATTAAATCAAACACACCTGTATAAGTTGCTGGATTAGAACGAGGTGTTCTTCCAATTGGTGATTGATCAATGTTTATTACTTTATCTAGCTCTTCAATTCCTTTTATCTTCTTAACCTTGCCTGGTCTATCTGATGATTTATTAAGCTTTTGTGCTAAGTACTTGCTTAGTGTCTCATTAATTAAGCTAGACTTTCCAGAGCCCGAAACACCTGTTACAACAGTGAGCATTCCAAGTGGAATGTCTACATCTACATCTTTCAAATTGTTTTGCGAAGCTCCTATAATTGATATTTTCTTTCCGTTACCTTTTCTTCTCTTCTTTGGAACTTCAATTTTCAATTTACCACTTAAATATTGTCCAGTAATTGATTCTGGTACTTTTTTAATCTCTTCTGCTGTTCCTTCTGCTATTACGTATCCTCCATGAATACCAGCACCAGGGCCAATGTCTATAATATGGTCAGCAGCATACATTGTATCTTCATCATGTTCAACTACTATTAATGTATTTCCTAAATCGCGTAGTTTCTTAAGTGAATCTAATAATTTACTATTATCTCTTTGATGTAATCCTATACTTGGCTCATCTAAGATATATAACACTCCCATAAGTCCAGAACCAATTTGAGTGGCTAGTCTTATTCTTTGTGCTTCTCCTCCAGATAGTGTTCCAGCATTTCTAGAAAGTGTTAGGTATTCAAGTCCAACATCTTTTAAGAATCCTAATCTTGATTTTAATTCTTTAAATATTTGCTTACAAATAATTTCATCTTTTTCAGATAGTTTAACAGTATTAATAAAATCTAATAGCTTTGAAATAGACATATTTGTTAATTCATAGATATTTTTATCATTTACTGTTACTGCAAGTGCTTCTTTAGAAAGTCTTGCACCACCACATTCAGGGCAATCTGATGAAGACATATAGTACTCATAAAACTCTCTCATACCATTAGAAGAAGTTTCTCTATATCTTCTTTCCATAGTATTCATTACGCCTTCAAATGGAGCATCAAACGTACGTTTACCAGTAGAGCTTTCATATACAAAGTGAATTTTTTCATCACCTGTACCATATAATACAATGTTTTGAAAATCTTCCGGTAAATCTTCAAATGGAACATCTATATCTACATCATAATGTTCTGCAAGAGATTTTAAATACATTAGACCCATAGAGCCTTCTTTATCTCTGCTCCAACCCATTCCATGAATTGCGCCATCTAATAGTGATACGCTTCTATCTGGTATTACTCTATCTGCATCCATTTTCATCAAGTTACCAATTCCACTACAAACTGGACAAGCACCAAATGGATTATTAAATGAAAACATTCTAGGAGTTAATTCATCAATAGAAATACCACAATCAGGGCATGCGTAATTCTGTGAGAATAATAATTCTTCTCCACCGATTACATCTATCAATACTAGTTTATTCGCATACTTCAATGCTGTTTCTAATGAATCATTTAATCTATTTTTTATTTCATCTTTTATTACTAATCTATCTACAACAATTTCTATATTGTGTTTTTTATTCTTATTTAATTCAATTTCATCTTCAGATAATTCATAAATTGTTCCATCTACTCTTACTCTAACAAAACCATCTTTCTTTGCATCTTCAAAAAGTTTTGAATACTCACCTTTTTTGCCTCTTACAACTGGTGCTAATATTTGTATTTTTGTTCCTTCTCCTAATTCTAAAACACTATCTACTATTTGATCGATTGATTGTTGCTTAATTTCTTTTCCGCATTTTGGACAATGAGGCTTACCAATTCGAGCATACATTAATCTTAGATAATCATATATTTCTGTAACTGTTCCAACTGTTGAACGAGGATTTTTTGATGTTGTTTTTTGTGCTATAGAAATTGCTGGAGAAAGTCCATCTATCATTTCTACATCTGGCTTTTCCATTATTCCTAAAAATTGTCTTGCATAAGAACTTAGAGACTCTACATATCTTCTTTGACCTTCTGCATAAATTGTATCAAACGCCAAACTAGACTTACCAGATCCTGATAAGCCTGTGACAACGACTAATTTATCTCTTGGAATTTTAAGATTAATATTTTTTAGGTTATTAACCTTAGCTCCTCTTATCTCAATATACTCGTTCATATTGCCCCCCTAATTGCACATGTCAATCTAGTATTTTATCATGAAATCTATAATTCTTCAATCTTCAAGGCATAAAAAATTGCGGTGGCATTTGCCACCGCAAAGAGTCGAAGGATTATTTGCGTACGATCTCAGTTACGATGTTTACATTTCCATCGCTTTCCTCGTAGCTGATTTCAACCGTCATACCAGGAGTATATTGAAACTGTTCTTTGTTCACTATGAGTGACGATTCAAACCATTTACCATCAATCACATAGTAGAACACCGTAGAACCCTGAAGTTCGCCCTGGTACTTTTCCTGAATTACACCAGTGGTCGTGAGAGTCTCAGGTTCTTCAATAACCGGCTCTTCTTGCTTTTTGCCGATAATTTTCAGATAACCATCCATCGTCTCATCGAAGGTCTCACCAACGAATGCCTTTGAGTAATTCCGGTAGTTTACGATGGCGTACCTTTGGATGAGCCCACTTTTATCTTTAAGGTTCATAAGGTATGCAGGTTCCCCACCGATGTTAATCATAACCGGGAACGTTGACTCATATTTCATCTGCTGGATAATACCCTCAACAACATCCTGAGCAGAAGACTCTTCAGCACCGGGGATTGCATAATACTTGTACTCACCCGTAC
>JAFYBZ010000021.1 GCA_017539905.1 Clostridia bacterium
GCAGAATTCCAAGAAATCTATAAATTAGATGTTATTGAAATTCCAACAAACAAACCATTAGCAAGAGAAGACGATCCAGATATAATATACAAAAACGAAAATGCTAAATTTAGAGCTGTTATAGAAGATATTAAAGAATCTCATAGCAAAGGACAACCAGTTCTAGTTGGTACAGTATCAATTGAAAAATCTGAAAAATTAAGCAGAATGCTTGATAAAGAAGGAATAAAACACACTGTATTAAATGCTAAACAACACGAAAAAGAAGCTGAAATAGTTGCTCAAGCTGGTAAATTTGGAGCAGTTACAATTGCTACAAACATGGCTGGTCGTGGTACTGATATTATGCTTGGTGGTAATAGCGAGTACTTAGCTAAACAAGAAATGAAACGTTTAGGATATTCAGATGAATTAATAGAACAAGCTACAGCATTTAATGAAACTGATGATGAGGATATTATATCAGCAAGAAATAAATTCAAAGAGTTAGAAAACAGATTCAATGAAGAAATTAAAGATGAAAAACAAAAAGTTATAGATGCTGGTGGTTTAAAAATTATTGGTACAGAAAGACATGAGTCTAGACGTATTGATAACCAATTAAGAGGACGTTCAGGACGTCAAGGAGATCCAGGTATTTCAAGATTCTACATTGGATTAGATGATGATTTAATGAAAATATTTGGTGGAAATGCTATTACTAAAGTTTATGATACATTAGGAGCAGATGAAAACATGCCAATTCAATCAAGAATTATTTCAAACGCTGTTGAAAATGCTCAAAAGAAAGTTGAAGGAAGAAACTTCAGCATAAGAAAGAACGTATTAAACTATGATGATGTTATGAACACACAAAGAGAAATAATCTACAAACAAAGACGTGAAGTTCTTGATGGTGAAAACATCAAAGAAAGCGTTATGAACATGATGGATTATACATGCGAAGCTATTGTTTCAGCATTTGCTGATGATGAAATGGTTAATGTAGATGAAGCTTTATTGCTAGAAATCCAAACAACTTTAGGATTATCTAAAGAAGTATTAGGAATCGAAGAGGGAGATAGATTAAACTCTCAAGAATTAATTGAAAAATTAAAAGAAGCTGTTCATAGCAAATATGAAGAAAAAGAACAAATGGTAGGTTATGATGAACTTCGTGAAGTTGAAAGAATCATTACTTTAAAAGTAGTTGATGATCAATGGATGGAACATATTGACAATATGGATGAATTAAAAAATGGTATAGGTCTTCGTGCTTATGGTCAAAAAGATCCAGTTGTTCAATACAGAATTGAAGGTTTTGATATGTTTGACGAAATGGTTAACAGCATCAAAATTGATATTACAAAAGCATTATTACACTTAGAGAAAAATGACAATGTTCAAAGAGAAGAAGCTGCTCAAATTACTGATGCAAGCTTAAGAGATACAGCTATCACATTAGTTGATGGAGATATTTCTGAAAAAGAAGGTGGAGTTAACAAAACAGTTGTTAATAAAGAACCTAAAGTTGGAAGAAATGATTTATGTCCATGTGGAAGTGGTAAGAAGTACAAGAATTGTTGTGGTAAAAATCAATAATATCAAGGGTTACAGAGTTTAAAAGGTACTAAAAAAACATTGAAATGTTGCCAAATTGTTGCCAAAACAAAATAAAAATTGTAAAAAACTTGTAAATACTGCATTTCCAATTGGCGACAAGTATGGCAACAAATTGAATAATTAATTATAATATATAAGCTAACATATAATGTTGGCTTATTTTTTATCTACCAAAATTATCGATAAATCGATAATTTTTTTGATATAGTTTTAACAGAAAAAGATGCAAGTTTTAATACAATAAGAAAAATGCTTTTTTATAAGTTGTAAAATATGTTCGTAATAAAAACGTAACAAAAAAATAATATAATTGTAACAAAGCCCGAGACGCATTATATAGCTGTACATACAGATGTTTAACCAAAATTCTGCAATTTGCAAAATCATTTAATGAAGCATATAATATAGTTGATATGATATAGCAAAAAAA
>JAFYBZ010000022.1 GCA_017539905.1 Clostridia bacterium
ATCACCGATTGTTGTTTTAAGTAGTGGAAAAAAAGCAACTAAAAGCCAGTTGGTTGATTTAGAGTTAACGACTATAGATGCAGGTTCATATATAGATAAAATAGCTGTGTTTAATGAAAATTTAAAGGGATCAAGTACATCAGCAACAACTAATAATATTTCATCATCATGGATAGATGAGATATCTCATATAGAAGGTTGGGAATTATCTCCAAATGATGGATGGAAAACAGTATATTTAGTAATAAGAGATGCTTGGGGAAATACTACTGCGATTCCTACAAATTAAATATAAAATGGTACCTATTAGGTACCATTTTTTTGTAACATAAATTTCACAATATGTTCGCTTTACGAACAAAAATTCTTGTTTTATAATGATTTATGAAAAGAGAACAAAAATTCGCAAAGGAGCGATAACATGCTTGTACAACTACATATAAAGAATATTGGTATTATAGATGAGCTTACAGTTAATTTTGATGAGTCTCTCAATATTATTACTGGTGAAACTGGCGCTGGTAAAAGTTTAATAATTGATTCAATCAATGCAATTTCTGGCTCAAGGGTTTCTAAAGAAATAATTAGAACGGGTCAAGATGCAGCCATGGTTGAAGCATATTTTTCAAATGGAGATGAAGAATATGTTTTATCTAGAGAGATTTTTCTAAATGGAAGGAATATTTGCAAAATTAATGGAAAACTTGCAACTGTTTCTGAACTTAAAGAGATTTCATCAAAGCTAATTGATATTCATGGTCAACATGACAATCAATCCTTGTTAGATCCTAGCACCCATTTAGATTTATTAGATAGTTTTGCTGGTAGTAATCTTTTTAAACTAAAAGAAGAGTATTTGCAAGAATTAGAAAAATATAGGTTGGTTTTAGCAAATCTTAAGAAGAACTTTGGTGATGAGCAAGAAAGAGCCAGAAGAATTGATTTATTGAATTATCAAATAGATGAAATTGAGTCGGCCAAACTTAGTATTAATGAAGAAAACGAATTAAATGACAAGCGTAAGCTTATTCTAAATGCTGAAAAGATATCTAATTCTCTTAACAATTCACATGATGTTTTAAATGATAATGTTTTAGATCAGGTTTCGAGTGTTATTAAAATGTTATCTAGTATTTCAAACTATAACAAGGACTATGAAGATTTGGTTAATGAATTAAACGAAGCTTTTTATAATCTTCAAGATGCAAATGATACTCTCTTTGATTTTTGTAATGATGTTGATTTTGACGAAGATGAACAATCACATATTGAAGAACGTTTAGACATCATTTCAAATATGAAACGAAAATACGGAAAAACAATTGAAGAAGTATTAGAATACTTAGGCAAAATGAAAGAAGAAAAGAATTACCTTGAAAACTCTGAAGAAATAATAGCTAAGCTAAAAAACGAACAAATAGAATATGAAAATAGTCTTAATAATTTATCATCTAAGATTACAGAAATTCGAATAGAATGTGCAAAGAAGATTGAAAAGAAGATAAATAATCAAATGCAAGATTTAGAAATGAAAAAAGCATATTTAGAATTTGAATTTAAAGAATCTAGTGAGTATTTAGATAATGGTATGGATGAAGTTCAGTTATTAATATGCACAAACGTTGGTGATGAATTAAAACCTCTTTCAAAAATCGCATCAGGTGGAGAATTATCTAGAGTGATGCTAGCAATTAAAACAGTATTGGGTGATTATGATCAAGTATCTACAATGATATTTGATGAGATAGACACAGGTATTTCTGGACAAGCAGGTAAAGCTGTTGCAGATAAATTGAAACTAATATCTAAAAATCATCAAGTTATATGTGTTACGCATTTACCAACAATAGTTGCTGCTGGTTCTGTTAATTTTTATATAGATAAATATATAAATAATGGAAAAACAAAGACAAGAATTACTAAATTAGATGAAGAGGGGGTTATAAAAGAAATAGCACGAGTTATTGCAGGTAAAAATATAACATCTGCGGTATTAGAAAATGCCAAAGAATTACGTAAAGTAGCTTAAAAGTCAATATTTTCGGTTTTAATGTTGACTAAAAAAGTCTACTAATTTATCATATTTTTGTAAGTAAGTATTTGGAAATTTTAGGAGGAAATTATGAGCGATAAAAAAGAAAAAGCAGTTAAATCAACTGTACAAGTAGATACCAATTTATCTGAAAAGAAGAAGGCACTTGAAGTTGCCTTAGGACAAATAGAAAAACAATTTGGTAAAGGTTCTATCATGAAATTAGGTGAGAATGCTCATCTTAATGTTGAAGCAATTCCAACCGGTGCATTAAGCTTAGATATAGCACTTGGTATTGGGGGAATTCCTCGTGGAAGAATCATTGAGATTTATGGACCAGAGTCTTCTGGTAAAACAACTGTTGCACTTCACATGATTGCTGAAGCACAAAAAGCAGGCGGAATCGCAGCATTTATTGATGCAGAGCATGCATTAGACCCAGTATATGCTAAGGCTCTTGGCGTTAACCTTGATGAATTGCTTGTATCACAACCTGATACAGGTGAACAAGCATTAGAAATTACAGAAGAATTAGTTAGAAGTGGAGCTATTGATATTGTAGTTGTTGACTCAGTAGCAGCACTAGTTCCAAAAGCAGAAATTGATGGCGACATGGGAGATACTCACGTAGCACTTCAAGCACGTTTAATGTCACAAGCACTTCGTAAGTTAGCTGGTGTACTTAATAAATCAAATACAGCAGCAGTATTCATTAACCAACTTCGTGAAAAAGTTGGAATAATGTTTGGTAATCCTGAAGTTACTCCAGGTGGACGTGCATTAAAATTCTATGCATCAGTTAGAATGGAAATCAGACGTGTTGAAACACTTAAAGCTGATGGCGAGATGGTAGGAAATAGAGTTAAAGTTAAAGTAGTTAAGAATAAAGTTGCACCACCATTTAGAGAGGCAGAATTTGACATCATGTATGGTGAAGGAATTTCTAAAGTAGGAAATATCTTAGATATAGCTGTAAACATGGATATAGTTGAAAAAGCAGGAGCATGGTTTAGCTATGATGGCAACAGAATTGCTCAAGGCCGTGATAATGCTAAAAAATACTTTGAAAATAATCCTGAAATATGTGCTGAGGTTGAAAAGAAGATTCGTGATAATATTGCATTAGCATTTGATAAGTCTTTGACAGAAGAATTAGATGCACATGATGATGATGATGAATTAGAAGAAGAATAAAAATATAGGCGCCCGATGGGCGCCATTTTATAATGAGGTGCTTAAATGATTATTGAAGATAAGCTAATGAATTATGTCTTATATAAAATGCGTACAATTGCTGAAGTTCGTCGTAAGGCTCAGACTTTAAAACTTCAAGATGAATACATTGACGATGCCATTGAATATTTAATCGAAGCAGGTTATTTAGATGATGATAATTATTGTAAAAAGTATGTAGAAAACGTTATTAGATTAAAAAATGCCTCGAGAACTGAAATCAAGAATGATTTGCTTCGAAAAGGAGTTAATGAAGACACAATTGATAAGTATGTTTACACCGATATAACATTAGATTTTGAAGAAGAATCGGCTAAAATTCTAGCAAAAAAGAAATTTAAGTTAGGCACCGAATTATTGAAGGTTAAAAAGTATTTATTATCTAAAGGATATGCCTATGACTCAGTATCAAAAGCAATTGACAACTTAGTAGATTTAAACGATAATAATATAGTAGAGTAATATAAGTTTTTATATTCTAAGGAGGATTTTTATGGAAAATCTTGAGCAATGTGTTATAGATGCGGTTTCTTATATCAAATCAGTTGTACCATTTAAGCCTGATATTGCTATTGTTTCTGGAAAATATTTAGAGACTTTAGTATATGAGTTACAAAATCCAATTGAAATACCTTATGGCGAATTACCTTACTTTAAAGGAGATAATGGTAAACTTGTATTTGGCCAGATTTATGATAAAAATGTTGTTATTATGGTTGGAAACGTTCATTACTATGAAGGCTATTCTATGCAAGATGTAGTATTTCCAATTCGCGTTTTTGCTTTATTAGGCATTGAGGACATTATATTTACTACTTCTGCTGGTGGAATTAGTCCAAAATATAAAACAGGAGATATAGTTCTTATTACAGATCATATTAATTTATCATTTGAGTCTCCACTTAGAGGACCAAACTGCAGTATTTTAGGAAATAGATTCCCATCATTAAAGGATTGCTATAGTAAATCTCTTATGGATGTTGCTAAAAAGGTTTCATATGAAATAGGTGTAAATCTTCAAGAAGGTGTATATGCTTTTGTAACTGGTCCTCAATACGAGACAAATGCAGAAGTTAAGATGCTTTCAACATTAGGAGCTAGTATGGTTGGTATGTCTACTGTTCCTGAGGTTATTGCAGCAACTCATTCAGGTATGGAAATATTAGCACTTGCTTGTATTACTAATAGCGCAGGTGATTTAGGAGATATGCCTGAACGTAATGAAATATTAGAATCAGCTTCTAAGATAGAAGAAGACTATAAAGCTATTGTTATGGATACAATTAAAAAAATAGTAATTGAAACAGAAGGTTAATTGAATGGAACAAATTAGTATCAAAATAGATAATTTTGAGGGTCCATTAGATCTTTTAATGCATCTTATTGAAAAGAATAAGATGGATATAATGGATATCAAGATTTCTATCATTACAGATCAATATTTAGAGTATTTAAATAAGATGCGTGAGATGAATTTGGAAATAACTAGTGAATTCATTGTTATGGCATCAAGACTTATATATTTAAAATCAAAGAGTTTATTACCATCGCTTAAAGATGATGAAATGGATGATTCTGAATTTGATTTAGTAGCTATGCTTGTTGAATATAAAAGATACAAAGAATACACTTATTCACTTCGTGAAAGACTAGATACATATTACAAGCGTATATACAAGCTACCATCAAAAATTGACTTGCCAACTAATAAACTAGAGCAAGAGTTTTCACCAGAACTAATTCCAGAAATATACGAGGACTTTTTATTTAAAGAGCAAGCTAAGAAAAACTTGCAAGCAGATAATATCAAAAAGCTTGCTTTATCAGAAAAATATACAGTTCAAAGCAAAATTCGTGAAATTATACGTCATTTACTTAGAAAGCCAAAATTCATCTTTAATAAGCTATTTAGTGTTAAAAAGCAAGATAAGGCTGAAGTTGTTACAGCTTTCTTGAGCCTACTAGAGTTGTCAAAGATGAGCCGTATAAAAGTTGAACAAAACAAGCTTTTCGGTGATATAGAAGTCGAAAAAATCGCTAAAGTTAGGGCAAAAGGTTAGTTTTTTAATCCGGTGAAAAGGTTTACCTTTTCACCGGATTTTGTTGACTATAAGGCCGTTTTGATGTAAAATTAGCCTAGTTTTAGGAATCAAAAAATATTTAATCTTTATTTATCTAAATTTTTAATTCGATTATTTAAAAAATTCCCATTACAATTTTATATTTGATATAAGGAGTGAGTTTATTGGACGAACTTAATCAACTTTCACTTACTGACCTTAAAAATCTTGCGAAAGAAAAGGGTCTAAAAACTACTGGAAAAAACAAAAAGGATATCATTGATATGATTCTTGCTGAAATGAAGCCAAGTAATCCTACTGATGATTTTGTTGTTGAGCCTGAAAACAAGCCTTCATCTTTAATTGGTAATGAAGATACATCAAAATCAGAGATAGTTACTAACAATAAGGATGATTTTATTGTAGAGGGAATTTTAGAAGTATTAGAAACTGGTTTTGGATTCTTAAGAGGAGAAAACTATCTTTCTACTCCTAAAGATGTGTATGTAAGTCCAGTTCAAATTAGAAGATTTAGACTTCAAACAGGTGATATGCTTAAAGGAATTGCTCGTAATCCAAAGGAAGGTGAGAAATTCCCAGCTTTAATATATGTTAATTCTGTAAATGATGACAGCCCAGATGTATCTATCAGAAGAACATCATTTGATGATTTAACCCCAATATTTCCTAATAGACGTATTAAGTTAGATAACACAGGCGATTTCTCAATGAGAATTGTTGATTTACTTGCTCCAATTGGATTTGGCCAAAGAGGTATGATAGTAGCTGCTCCTAAAGTAGGTAAAACTACAATGCTTAAAAAATTAGCTAATGAAATCACAGCAAGTCACCCAGAAGCAGTTGTTATTGTTTTATTAATAGATGAGCGTCCAGAAGAAGTTACTGATATGAAACGTTCAATCAAAGGCGAAGTAATCTATTCAACATTTGATGAACTTCCAGAACATCATGCAAAAGTAGCTGAAATAGTTTTGGAAAGAGCTAAAAGATTAGTAGAGCATAAGAAAGATGTTGTTATTTTACTAGACAGTATTACACGTCTTGCCCGTGCTTATAACCTTACTGTACCATCTTCAGGAAAAACATTGTCAGGTGGTTTTGATCCAGCAGCTCTACACAAACCAAAGCGTTTCTTTGGCGCAGCTCGTAATATAGAAGAGGGCGGAAGCATTACAATATTAGCTACTGCATTAGTTGATACAGGTTCTAGAATGGATGACGTTATTTTTGAAGAATTCAAAGGAACAGGTAATATGGAAGTGTACTTAGATAGAAAGCTTTCAGAAAGAAGAATATTCCCTGCTATAGATATCAACAAATCTGGAACAAGAAGAGATGATTTATTACTTACACCAAAAGAATTTAACTTTGCATCGAAAATACGTAAGTCACTTAACGAGAATAACACTAATAGTATGAATATAACTGATTCGTTTATCAGATACATTACATCTACAAAGAGTAACGATGAACTAATTACTAAGTTTGAAAAGACTAATTTCTAAAGGAGAATACACTTGAAAAAATATTTAGGATGGATATTTGTTATAGTTGGTATAATCATTGATCAAATAACTAAATCTTTAGCATTAAACATTGAAGAAAGCATTGAAGTGATTCCAGGATTTTTAAACTTCACTTTAGTCAAGAATGAAGGCGCAGCATTTGGAATAGCTCAAGGCTCAAATTATATTTTGCTTGCGATATCAATTGTGATTTGTTTGGTATTTATCGGTACAATTATTGTCTTACATAAAAAAGAAGAAAGAGTATCACCTAGTTTTTATTTATTAGTTTCTGGTGCAATTGGAAATATTCTAGATAGAATGTCTAGAGGATTTGTAGTAGATTTCATTGATACTCCTTTTATAGCAACTTTCAACATTGCCGATAGTTTGGTTGTAATAGGTGTTATATGGCTATTAGCAGAAGAAACAATTGTATCAGTATTCTCAAAAAAGAATAAGGAGAATAAATAATGGAGTTTATTGTTAACGAAGGAAATCAAGGAACAAGACTTGATTCATTTATAAATTTAATAGATTCAAATATTTCTCGTAGCCTTGCTCAAAAGCTTATTAACGATGAAAGAATACTAGTAAATGATAAACCTAATAAAACATCATATAAAGTAAAATTAAATGATATAATTTTTATTCCAGATGATGCAAATGCAACAACATCAGAAGGAATCATAAAAGAAGATATTCCAATAGATGTTTTATATGAAGATGATGACATTTTAGTTGTTAATAAGCCTAAGAATATGGTGGTTCATCCTGGAAGCGGAGTTAATTCAGGCACATTAGTTAATGCTATTGTTGGTAAGTATGATTTGTCTGTAGGCTCAGAAGATTTTAGACCAGGAATTATTCATAGACTAGATAAAGATACTACAGGCTGTTTGGTAGTTGCCAAAAACAATAAAGCTCATGATAGCATTGCAAAGCAAATTCAAGATAGAACTACTAAAAAGATATATATTGCTCTTGTTAAAGGAATCATTTCTGAAAACAAGGGTGTAATAGATATGCCAATAGGTCGTTCGAAGACTGATCGCAAGAAAATGGAAGCTACCAAAGATGGAAAAGAGGCACATACTGAGTTCACAGTCTTAGAAAGATACAAAGAAGGCTATACTTTGGTAGAAGTACTGCTTAAAACAGGAAGAACACACCAAATTAGGGTTCATATGGCTAAAATTGGGCATCCAGTAGTTGGTGATAGCACATATTCAAGCGGCAAAAACCCATTTGGAGTGAACTCTCAAATGCTACACAGCCATATACTAGGCTTTGTACACCCAACAACCGGAAATTATGTTGAATTTATCGCTCCTTTGCCAGCATATTTTACCGAAATAATTGAAAAATTAAGTAAACTTTAATAAATAAAGCAGGTTGGTATATTACCACGAAAACGTCCTGGCTCAACAGCTTGTACCATTTGAAGCTCGAATCGATTTCCTCGTTAACTCGGGATTCTTCGCTTCAAATTATACAACCTGTAATCGTGCGGATTGTTTTCTACTGGTAATATACCAATCTGCTTTATTTAGTAATTAAAATTTAATATATTTTTCAATGGTTTTATGGTAGAATACATATTGAGAAATTATGCAGTAAATACGAAAGAAAAGGGAGAATACAAATGAAAATTATATTTGTTTCAAGTGAGTGTACCCCATATTCGAAGACAGGTGGTCTTGCTGATGTAGCAGGTTCACTTCCAAAAGAATTACTTAAAATGGGTCATGATGTTTTAGTCATTACTCCTAGATACAAAGAAATTAGACAAAATCTAGAATATGTTCAAGACTTTAAAGTTAATATGCATGGTAAGAGCATGGATGCAATTATTAGAAGGCATGTCCAAAAGATAAACAATAGAGAATTAGTTACTTTGTTTATTGATAATGCATATTACTTTGATAGAGATGGTATGTATTGCCATAGTGATGAAGCGGAGAGATTTGCATTCTTTGATAAAGCAGCTTCTAAAATTATAGATTTTGAACATCCAGATATCATTCATTTGAATGACTGGCAAACTGGACCTATAGCAGTTCTAGTTAGAGATGTGTATAAGAATTATTCTTCTAGAATTGTCTATACGATTCACAATATGGAATACAATGGTCAATTTAGCAAATCTGCACTTACTCACTTTGACTTAGATCCAGAAATATACTTTACAATAGATAAACTAGAATTCTATGGAGATTTTAGTTTTTCAAAAGCTGGTATCTTGTATTCGGATGTTATTACTACAGTTAGTCCAACATATGCTACTGAAATACAAACTCCTGAATATGGATTTGGATATGAAGGCTTATTAGGACAAAAAGCACAACAAAACAAACTTTTTGGAATTATAAATGGTATTGACTACGATGAGTATAATCCTGAAAAAGATGAATCAATATTCAGAAAGTATACTGCAGATTCTTTAGATAACAAAAAAGCAAATAAACCAATGCTTCAAGAAATGCTAGGACTTCCTGTTAAAGATGTTCCTATGATTTCTGTTATATCTAGAGTTGTACAACATAAAGGATATGATATTTTAATAGAAAGCCTAAAAACTCTATTAGAAAAAGATATTCAATTTGTACAATTAGGTATTGGTGATAGTCATTATATAAATAGATTTTATATGTTAAAGGAAAGATTTGGTGACAAGATTTCTATCAATAATGTATTTGACGAATCTCTTGCTAAGAAGATTTATGCAGCATCAGATATGTTTATGATTCCTTCTAGTTTTGAACCATGTGGATTGTCACAGCTTATTTCTTTTAGATATGGTACAATTCCAATAGCTAGAAAAACTGGTGGATTAAATGACACAGTAATAGGATTTTTAGGAAATAGAGAAAGCGGAAATGGTTTTACTTTCTTTAATAGTAGTAAAGATGATTTAACTGCTGTTACAAATTTAGCTTTAAGAGAGTTTGAAAATAAAGAAGTATGGCAGATGCTTCAAAAGAGAGTAATGAATTTAGATTATTCTTGGGCAAAATCTGCAAAACAATATGAGGAAATTTATAAAAGAGTATTATAAAAATCATTGTAGTGATTACAAGGAGGAAATAAAATGGGAATGGTTAGACTTCAGAAATATTTGGCAGAGTGTGGATTAGGATCTAGAAGAAAGTGCGAAGAGTTTATTGGTACTGGACTTGTTAAAGTGAACGGTGATATAGTAACAGAGCTTGGAACAAAAGTAGATCCATTGGTTGATAAGATTGAATTTAAAGATGCTATTATCAATTTGAAACCACAAAAGAAAGTATATTTGATGCTTAACAAGCCAATTGGATATGTTACTACTGTAAGTGATGAAAAAAATAGAAGCACAGTAATGGATTTACTAAAAGGTATAAATGAGCGTATCGTACCAGTTGGAAGATTAGATATGTATACATCTGGTTTATTACTTTTTTCAAATGATGGAGACTTTATTAATAAAGTAACTCATCCTAGTCATGAGATAGCTAAGACTTATGTGGTAAAGACTAGAGGAATACCTTCAGAAGAAGATTTAGAAAAGCTTAGAAGCGGAGTTAGAATAGATGACTATGTTACATCTCCTGCAAAAGTTGAAGTATTGCTAAGAGATAATACTAATAACGTGGCTAGACTAAAGATCGAAATACACGAAGGAAGAAATAGAGAAGTACGTAAGATGGTTGAAAGCGTGGGCTTATCGACAATAGCATTGCGTAGAGAAGCAATAGGCAATTTGACGCTAGAAGGCGTGGAGCGTGGTAAATGGCGTTACTTGACTTCAGACGAGGTAAAGCAACTAATAGAAGATTAAAAAAGACGACCAAAAGGTCATCTATGTTGGAGGCGCCACCCAGATTTGAACTGGGGATAAAGCTTTTGCAGAGCTCTGCCTTACCACTTGGCCATGGCGCCAACTATGAAACTTAGTACATTCTACTACAAAAGCTTAAAAATGTCAACACAGAGCATTTCGCAAGGAATGAGTGTGGTTTTGTACGTTTATGTACAAAATCCACCGAATTCACTTAGAAATGCGAGCAATTGTCACTTGTTTAATCAATAAGGAGGTATTAAATTGATTAAAGTAGTATACCAGGGAAAAGAGTATAAACTTGAGGAGGAAATGACCGTTCTTCAGTTTATCAAAAAGCATTTAAAGATAAATGATATTAATATCATTGCTTGTAAATTATTTAATGAGGTTAAATCACTAAATCATATTATTGATCGTGATTGTAAGCTTGAATTATTAGATACATCTTCACATGATGGAAATAGAATATATGTTAGAGGTCTTACATTTGTATTGATTAAGGCTTTTGAAGAATTACATCCAGGTAAGAAATTCTATGTTAATTACTCATTAGGTCATTCTTTGTTCTGCGAGGCACAGGACTTTAAGTTCAAACAAAAAGACATAGATGAATTAAAAGAAAGAATGGAACAAATTGTTAAGAAGAATATTCCATTCGAAAAGAAAATTGTTACATTAGAAGAAGCTATGGAATTATACAAAAAGTCTGGTAGAGAAGATAAAAGAGGCCTTTTGGAAACTCGTATGAAGACACATGTTTCAATGTACTACTGTGGAAAAACTTTCAATTACTTCTATGGTGTAATGCCAGTTTCAACTAAGTATCTTAAAGTATTTGATCTTCAAAAATATGATGATGGACTTTTATTGATTTATCCAAGAAGATTTAATCCAGGTCATATTGATAAATTGCAAAAGACCAAAAAGCTTTATTCTACTTTTGAAGAATATGATAGTATTCACAAAATTCTTGGAATTGAGACTATTGCTGGGCTAAATAGATATATTAGAGAAGGCAAAGATGGCGAATTAATTAGGATTTCAGAGGCTCTTCAAGAGAAAAAGATTGCTCAAATTGCTGATATGATTGTTTCTGACAAAAAGAAAAAGATTGTATTAATTGCAGGTCCATCAAGTTCAGGCAAAACAACTTTTGCACAAAGACTTGGTATCCAACTTAGAGTAAATGGAATCAGAGCAGTTACTTTGTCTATGGATAATTACTTTGTAGAGCGCAAAAATACACCATTGGATGAAAACGGAAAGCCTGATTTTGAGTGCCTTGAAGCAGTTGATGTTAAGCTTTTTAACCAACAACTTAAGGATTTGCTTGCTGGTAAAGAAGTTAAGCTACCAACATTTGATTTTACTGATGGAACAAGAAAGTATTTAGGAAATACAGAAAAGCTTGGAAAGAATGAAGTAATTGTAATTGAAGGAATTCATGGATTAAATGAGAAATTGACAAAAGAAATTCCAAGAGAAAATAAATTCAAGATTTATATAAGTGCTCTTACAACACTTAATATAGATGATTGCAATAGAGTTACAACTACTGATACAAGACTTATTAGAAGAATGGTTAGAGATAGCAGGTTTAGATCTCATAGTCCTCAAAAGACAATAGCTATGTGGGAGTCAGTTAGACGTGGTGAAGAAAAATACATATTCCCATATCAAGAAGATGCTGATGTTATGTTTAACTCATCACTAGTTTATGAGTTATCTGCTCTAAAGCTTTATGTAGAGCCACTTTTGGCATCTGTTGATTACAATTCAAACGAATTTTCAGAAGCTAAGAGATTATATGAGTTCTTAAGCTACTTTGTACCAATAGATCCAAGACAAATCCCTAATAATTCAATTATTCGTGAATTTATAGGTGATGGAGTATTTTATAGATAGGTTGAGTGAATTTGAAAGTTTTTAATGAAATAGACGAAGAATTTATATGTGAACACTGTGGTAAAAAAGTGCCTAAACTTGGGTATTCAAGCCGTAATCACTGCAATCATTGCTTATATTCTAAGCATGTGGATGTTAATCCTCGGCGATAGAATGGAAGATTGTCATGGGTTACTTGTGCCCATAGGAGTTGAAATAAGCTCTAAAAAAGGCTATGTAATCGTATATAAGTGTGAAAAATGTGGGCAAATTCGAAAGAATATATCGGCAAGAGATGATAATATGTCTGCAATTATAAAATTAAGTGCAAATCCGCTTTAATATAAGTTGACTTGAAGCTCAAAAAGTGTTGTAATATATGGTGGCGGAGAATTAAGTCGCTATTTTGAGTTTATAATTTATTGTTTACATATAGGAGGTTTTAAAATGAGTGCAAAACAAAAAAAGATAGCTAGAATTGTATGTATTATTCTTATAGCAATGTTTGTTGTGCCTACAATTATTTCAGCATTTTATCGTGGATAATATATTTTAGAAAAGGGTGCTATTATGGGAAATATTTTTGATGACTTTGTTCAATTAGTTCAAGGTTCAGAACTATCCAATTATTTTGATACATTAATGGCTTATCCACTTAGAATAGTTTTAGCCATAATAGATTTAATCATTGTTGGTTTTATTTTATTCAAGGTATATAGCATACTTAAAAATACTAGAGCAATACAACTAATTAAAGGTATTATAGTATTGTTGATTGCCAATCAACTAAGCGCATGGCTTTCATTAAACATTTTACATTTACTATTAAACACCGTTTTACAATATGGTATTTTATTAGTAATTGTGGTGTTCCAACCAGAGCTTAGAAAAGCTTTAGAGCAAGTTGGTAATACTAGTATTAAAAAGTGGTTTGAATTTGATGAAGATAACAGTGATTTAACATGTGTTACTGAAGTGGTTAAAGCAGCTAAGGCTATGTCAGCTACTAAGACTGGAATGCTTGTTGTTTTTGAGAGACAAACAAGCCTTGGAGAGATAGCTCATACAGGTGTTGAACTTAATAGTGTTGTATCAGCAGAGTTGTTGATTAATATTTTTGTTAAAGATACACCTCTTCATGATGGAGCAGTTATTATTAAGAATAACAAGATACAAGCTGCTTCTTGTATTTTGCCACTTACAGATAAAGAATCATTAGATAGAGTGTTTGGAACTCGTCATAGAGCAGCGATTGGAGTATCTGAAGTTACAGATAGTGTTGTCGTTGTAGTTTCAGAAGAAACTGGATTTATTTCTTTAGCATGTGAAGGTAAGATTTCAAGAAATCTTTCACCAGAGCAACTTGAAAAAGAATTATTTACTAGATTAGAAAAAACAAGACAAAGACCTAAAATGCCATTTGCAAAGATTTCAAAAGAAAAATAATTTTGGAGGTACTTATGGATAAAAAGAGAGTACTTATATTAGTAATAGTATTTGTTGTTGTATTACTTGTTACAATTGGGATAATTAAGCTTATTAAGAATTCTAGAACTAAATCAGTAAGCGGTGATGTTATTGCTACTTCTGTTTCAGATGAAGAAAGAGTTCTTGAAGAATCAAGAGTAATTATTCAAAACACACCTGATTTTATGGATAGATCTGGATTTGAGTTAGTTAAATCTGATGATTTACAAGGTGTAGAATATAGTAAGATTTATTCTCAAAGTGTAAGTAAGGCACAAATAGATATTAAATATAATGGTAAAGAATATACTTTGTTTTTATCTAAGTCACCTTTGCTTAGTGGCGATGAATCAGAAACAGAAGGCATTTTAATTGCTGATATAGAAGCAAGATACCTATTAGGTGCAGATGGTATTAGCCATTATTACTATCAAAAGGGTAGTATGTACTATGAACTATGTGCAGATGAAAAAGGTGATTATTCAGAAATTGAGAGTCTAATTAAGGGCTTTGATACAAAGATAGGAGATAACTACTAATGAGCATTTTTAAACCCGCAAGAGTTTATGAAGGCGTTTCTAGCATTAGTTTTGACGATTTAGATAGTTTGAATATAAAAGGAATTATACTAGATATTGATAATACACTTATTGATATGTATAAGAATATTCCGGAAAGTATTAAGGAATGGGTAAATAAAGCCAAAGAAAAAGGCTATAAATTAATTGTTCTTTCAAATACTAATAGACGTCACAAAATTGAACTAATTAAAGAAGTTTTTGGAGTTACATGTTTAACTTTTGCTATGAAACCTTTTAAAAGAGGCTTTTTAAAGGCTTGCAAAGAATTAGAATTAAACCCAAATGAAGTTTGTATGGTTGGTGATCAACTATTTACAGATGTTATTGGAGCAAATAGAGCAAATGTGGTTCCAATATATGTTAAACCTATTAACAAAAAAGAATATTGGTATACTGCATGGAAAAGAAATATTGAAAGATCTATTTTAAAACATTATGGTTACTAAAATAAGGGATTGTCCTAAAATTTTTTAAGAGGCTAATACTCTTGGTTTTAGGAAAGTCCCTTATATTTTTTATAAAGGAAAAGATAAATGATTATTTTAATTTGCTTTATTATTATTTTAATATGTTTTGGAATATCTTTTTTGGCCGGCGGACTTATAGACAAGTTTTGCAAAGAAGACGAGTTAAAAGAACAATTCTTAAAAGAGAATGAAGAAAAACTAGATCAACTATCTAAAAAAGAAAAGAAAGAATTTCTAAAGCAATTGAAGAATATCAAAGAACCATTTAAGTTTAGATTTGATTTTTTAGTGTTTTTAATTCTTAGTATTGTAGAAGTATTACTTTATATATTTGTATTCAATAAATCGATTGAACAGTTTATAGTATACTCATTTATTAATTTTATAATCACGATTTGTGCTTTTACAGATGTTAAGAGATGTATTATTCCAGATGAATTAAACTTGATAGGATTTATAGTTGGCATTATATATGCTTGTATAAAAACTTTCATTAATAGTTCAGAAGGATTTGATTTGATTCTAGGAGGATTTGTCGGTTTTGGTATATTTGCACTTATTCTATTGTTTTCTTTAATTGTATTCAGAAAAGAAGGAATGGGTGGCGGAGATATCAAGCTAATGGGCGTTTTAGGATTATTCTTTGGATTTAAAAGCATTATTCAAATATTTATTCTTTCTTTCTTATTTGCCAGTGTAATAAGTATATTCTTACTTGTTACTAGAATTAAGAAAAAGACTGATTATATAGCTTTTGGCCCGTTTATTGTTTTAGCCACATATATTACAATGTTTATTTCAGGAGCATATACATATAATCAAATATATAGATATATGATGTATAATTTGTAGGAGATTAGTATGATTTATTCTAATGAAGAAATTGAAAAATTAATAGCTTCATCTAAATTAGCCAATGATTGTTATGAATATATATGTAATGAGATTAAGGTGGGCATGACAGAAAAAGAAGTAGCGTCTTTGATTGATAATTACTTTTTATCACATGGTGCGTCACGGAGTATCATTTGATACTATTGTGGGTAGTGGCCCCAACTCATCAATTATTCATTCTGAACCATCGGATAGAGTTATTGAGCAAGGTGATGTTGTTCAGTTAGATTTTGGATGTATTTTAGATGGTTTTTGTTCTGATTGCTCAAGAGTTCTTTTTATGGGCAATGTAGACGAAGAATTTAAAAAGATATATGATATAGTATATGAAGCACATAAATTTGCTATAGATAATGCTAAAGCAGGTATGAAAGCATCTGAGATTGATGCATTAGCTAGAAATATAGTTAAGCTAAGTGGGTATGATTTTAATCATGCTGTTGGACATGCCGTTGGTAAAGAAGTCCATGAAAAACCTGTAATTTCACCTAAAGATGAAACGATTATTGAAAACGGTATGGTTATCACAATAGAGCCTGCTATATATATAGAAGGAAAATTTGGAATACGTATCGAAGACACATGCTTAATGAAAGACGGCGAACTTGTTTCACTAAATAATACTACTAAAGAAATTAGAATTATAGAATAAGGAGTAATATTATGCCATTGTTGACTGATGATAGAAGAGATGAATATATAGAATTTTTGCAAACAAATAAGAAAGGCCATTTTTTACAATCTCCAGAATGGGCAAAAGTAAAAAAGGATTGGACTAATGAAGTTGTTCTTTCATTAGATGATGAAGGTAAAATTAAAGGTTCAATGAGTTTGCTGATTAGAGGAGTTAGTGGAATTACAAGTATAGCATATAGTCCAAGAGGACCAGTTTGTGATATTCATGATAAAGAAACATTTGATGATTTGATATCTCAAGCTAAACAAGTATGTAAGAAATTTAAGGCATTTAAACTTGTTTTAGATCCAGATGTATTAAGTTCTGATGAAGAGTTTAAGAAGATTGCAAGAGAAGCAGGATTTAGTATAAGCGAAGATGCAAAAGACTTTTCTCAAATGATTCAACCAAGATATGTTTTCAGATTAGATGTTAAGGATAAGACCGAAGACGAATTAATGGCATCATTCCATGAAAAATGGAGATATAATATTAGACTTGCTAAAAGAAAAGGAGTCGAAATAGTTGAAGGCGGAAGAGACGATTTAAAAGATTTCTATAACATAATGCTTACTACTGGTGTAAGAGATAACTTTGTTATTCGTCCACTTGAATATTTCGAAAGAATGTATGATGAACTAGCACCACATGGTTATATGAAAGTGTTACTTGCAAAATTTGAAGACAAAGTTATTGCGGGAGTTATTCCTATCATATATGGTAATAAAGTGTGGTATTTATATGGTGCAAGTTCTAATGAGTATAGAAATGTTATGCCAAACTACTTGTTGCAATGGGAACAAATCAGACTAGCTGTTGCTAATAAGTGCGATATATATGACTTTAGAGGTGTTTCTGGACACGTTGATGAAACACATCCTCAATATGGAATATACAGATTTAAAAAAGGATTTAACGGAGACTTTTGTGAATTTGTTGGAGAGTTAAGCATGACACTAAATCCATTTATGAATTTTATGTACAATAATGTTGTTAAACCAATAAGAGCAGTTAGAATTAAATCACGTCAAAAGAAAGAGAAGAAAGAGTTTGATGAATCAAATTCATAATATTATTAATTATAGGTGATTTTATTGAATAAGATTATTATTGAGAAAGAAAAACTTTTGAATAATATTAATATCATTAAGGATATTGCTAATAATACTCCTACTGAGAATAAGCCAATTATTATTGCCGTTCTAAAAGGTAATGCTTATGGTGTTTCTCATAAGATAATGGCCGATGTTTTAATTCAAAATGGAATAGATTTCTTTGCAGTTACTGATGTTTATGAAGCAGTTAAGCTTAGACAATTAGGATACAATTGTAAAATTTTAGTTTTGAACTCAACATGCATATTGGAAGAAATTAGAATTATTGTTGAAAATGATTTGATAGCATCATGTGGTAGTATAGATAGTATTAAGTTTTTAGATGAGGAAGCAAAAAGACAAAACAAAATTGCAAATTACCATCTAAACATTGATACAGGAATGCATAGATTTGGCATTAGAGCAGAAGAACTTCTTAGAGTAAAAAATGAAAGTAGTGATAGAGAACCTCTTGTTGAGTCTTTAAAAAGATTACTTGAGACTTTGGATAATGTTAAAATGACAGGGATTTATACACATTTTCAGCAATCTTATGAAAAGAGTCAAAATAGGACTAGAGAGCAGTTTGACCTATTCATTAACGTTTTAAATGTATTAAAGAATAATGGGATTGAATATGGAATTGCTCATTGTGCTAACACTTCAGCATTTTTTAAGTATCCTGAGATGAGATTAGACGCTGCTAGAATTGGTAGCGCGTTTACTGGAAGATGCCAACCAGGCATTGCTAAGAATCTTAAAAAAGTTGGATACTTAGAATCTAGAATATGTGAGACACGTTATTTAAAAGCAAAGGATAAAGTCTTTTACTCTGGAATGTATACATGTAAGAAAGACATGAAGGTAGGAATTGTTGAAGCAGGCTATTTTGAAGGTTTTGACACAATAGGTCCTAAAGATAAATTCAAGTTCTCAAATAAACTTCGCACCTTAAAATATGTGCTTCTTGATTTCTTTAGAGATACTAACAACTATGTTGCTGTTAATGGAAAAAGAGCTAAGGTACTTGGTAGAATTGGAATGAAGAATTTTGTTATCGATTTATCTAATATAGATGCAGAAGTAAATGATGCAGTTAGAATAGATGTTGGAATTACTTTATGTAATTCAGAGGTACCTAGAGAATTATTATAAATGGAGGAAAAATGACTAAAGTAAATTTCTTTAAAAGAATTTGGCTTTCCTTAACTGATTTTAGAATATATCCATTTTCTCAAAAAGAGAAGACTGGTAAAGCCATATGGTTCTTACTTAGGTTAATATTATTATGTTCCTTTATAATAGCCATTTTTATGACTAAAAGCGTATTTGATGCTTTACCAGGTATTATTGCTAAAACAAGTGATGTTTTACCTGATTTTTCAATTTCTAACGGGGAACTAATTACAGATGAGCAAAAATTTACTGAAATTAACTCTAGTACATATCTTGTGTTCACTAACAAGTCTACATCAGAAGAAATTCTTAATCTGATAAATGCAGTTAAACAGGATAAAAATGCTAATAAGGATTATGTCGGTTATATTTTTGTTTTAAAAGATCAGGCAAGTTATGTATATGATTTAGATGGGGCTATATATCAAGCTGTAAAAGTAGATTATATAAATGAAATAGATACTAGCAAAGATGAGATTATTAATGATTTGACTACTTTAGAAGAATCATTTGTTGCAAAGCTAATTGTTTTATTATTCTTTTTAACAGTTTTTGCGTTAATAACTTTAATTAATAGAATTACAACGATTCTTATTTATTTTATTACTATATGGCTTCTAAATACTATTTTTGTGCTAAAGCTTAAATTTAGAAATTATATTATACTTGTTTGCTATGTTTCTGTTCTTCCAGTTATTCTAGAAACAATCGCAATAATAGTTACTAAACAAATATCTGGCCCTGTTAATCTAATTTGCACATTAGTATCTTTTGTATATATGTTCTATGGTTTAAGAGCTATAAAAATTGACAATATTCTTACAAATGGAACTGGAAAGAATCCCTTAGAAAAATTAGAAAATGCTATAAAAGAGGCTCAAGAAGAAATAGAGGAACAACTTAAAGAAAAAGCTGAAAAGAAAAAAGAAGAAAACGAGAAACAAGATAAAGAAGAAGCAGAAGATGATAAAAAAGATGTGTGATTTATCACACATCTTTTTATATTGGTCATTAAATTATTCTCTTTGTATAATCTAAATTATAATATCTAAACTCTGGAATTTCATTTCCAAGCATATAGATATTTGTTGCAAGTATGTCTTTTTCCATCATTTCTTTTTGTTCATTGTTACATTTTTTCATGAAATTTGCTATAGATGTTACGATAGGTATTTCAGTGTACTTATTTAACTTGCTTATGATTTTTTTGTTTTTTGAACTTATTGAAAGCACACGAGCATATTGAGGATTGCATTTATACTTATTAACATATTCTGTTTTAATATCTAAAAGTGAATGAATTAGTATTCTTTGTATTCTAGATAGGGTAAATCGTTTTGATTTAATATTTTCTATTATGTCATCAATTGTTGAATTATTTGATATGGCTTTGTTAAGAACTCGATCTATATTATCGCTTACATCTAATATCTCATTTAATTCGATTTCTTTCATAGTTCTTAATTTGTACATTATTTCATTTTCATAATTGTATATAGTCATTGGTCTTAAACCAACTGATAGATTATTTGCTATCATTTTTAGCGTTGATGAAGGACAAACATCATGAATTTTTGAAATCTCATCTTTGCTTAATAATTCGCGTATTGCTGTGCTACTTGCGTATTTGCCATTGATTTCTGTTGAATTATACGGAGCATCTTTTCTTTTGATTGCTATAGGAACTATTGTTGAATTTGTTTTCTTTAATGCCTTTATATATTCAATAGCTAATATATTGTTTGGATTTAGTAATACTTCATCCAAAAGATCTTCTGGTATTTCGTTTTTGAAATAAGCTTTTAAAGAATTGCTTCTTGCTTTTGGATAACTTATTCCTTTTTTTAATTCGCTATTTAATATATTTTTATATTCTTTTGGTTCTTTAATTAGAATATCACTTAATTTAGTTAATAATTCTATATCATCATTTTCTGTTCCAAAGCAAAGATAATCTACACTGTTTAGTTTATTAAGAAGTGATATAGCTCCACTTGCAAAATATTCTGCACTTGATGTTGCATATATAACTGGTAATTCTATAACTATATCTACACCATTTGATGTTGCAAGATTTGCACGATCCCATTTGTTAAAAATTGCGGGCGTTCCTCTTTGGACAAAATTACCACTCATCAAAACTAAAACACTATCACAACCTGTGATTTTTTTCGCTTTTTCGATTTGATATTTGTGTCCATTATGAAATGGATTGTACTCAGCTATAATTGCGCAAATTTTCATAATAATTATCATCCTTTTTCTTGTTTTTTTTATATTCATATGCTATCATAACTTGGATTAAATTAGAACGATTTTTTGAATTAATATGTTTGACATTTTATTTAGAAAAGAGTTGATGTAATGCAAAAAGAGGAAGTTACGATCTATACTGATGGCGCATGCTCTGGTAATCCCGGTAAAGGCGGCTGGGGCGCTGTTTTAATCTATGGAGATGTGGAAAAACAGATAAGTGGTGCAGAAGAAAACACTACTAACAATCAAATGGAGTTAACCCGGTCCAATAGAGGCTTTAAAGCTACTTAAGAGGCCTTGCAAGGTTAAATTATATAGTGATAGTGCATATCTAATTAATGCATTTACCGAGGGATGGCTTGAAAATTGGCAGAAAAACGGTTGGAAAACCGCTAATAAGAAGGAAGTAAAAAACAAGGATTTATGGCTTCAAATCTACGAATTTACTCAGATTCATGACATAAAATGGATTAAAGTTAAGGGACATAGTGACAATAAATACAATAATTTATGTGACAAAATGGCCGTGGAAGCCTACAAAAATCTATGATTTCGGCGTTTTTGGACTATATTTAAAATATACGTAAAATTTATTGAAAATTTACATAAAAAAGTATTGCAAAATATGAAATTCTCGTATAAAATATAGTCGCATATATGGATAAAGTTTATACTAGGTAATTGGTATAAATTATAGTAGTACGGAAGATAGATTATAAATGTTAATTTTATTTTTATAAGTTAACGACATTGTACTTAAATTTTTCTTTAAAGGAGTATAAAAATGAATAATAATCTTGTTGAGAATTTTTTAGATTTCTTACAGAATGATAAAAAATTATCTGATAACACTTTGCAATCATATAATAGAGATATAAAGCTATATGGCAACTATCTAGATAGCCATGGCTTAAATGCTATAGATACTAACGAGGATTCTATTAAAGAATATTTTGGTGAATTAAAAACAGAAGGAAAAGCTGACTCTACAATTTCTAGAAACTTAGCTTCACTTCGTTCTTTCTATCAATATCTTTACAAGAATAAGATGGTTAATGAAGATCCAACTTCACATCTAGAATCTCCAAAGATTACAAGAAAACCACCAAAGGTTTTATCTACTGAGCAAGTTGAGCTTCTTTTAAATCAACCTAAGTGTGTTGATTTAAAAGGCTATAGAGATAAGGCTATGCTTGAGTTAGTTTATGCTACAGGTATTCGTGTTACTGAGTTAATATCACTTAATGTTGATGATATTGATTTAGATAACAGCACAATTAAGACAGCTACTCGTGGCAAAGAAAGAGTTATTCCAATAGGATCACTAGCTAACAATGCTCTTAACGAATACATGGTTAAAGCTAGAAAATCTATGCTTAAAGATGACAATGATGAAGCTCTATTCGTTAACGTTAACGGTAAGAGATTAACTCGTCAAGGATTCTGGAAAATCATTAAACAATATAAGAATCAAGCTGACATAGATGTAGATATTACTCCACATACACTACGTCATAGTTTCGCTATGCACTTACTTGAAAATGGTGCTGAATTAAGAGCAATTCAAGAAATGCTTGGACATTCAGATATTTCATCAACTCAAGTATATGCTCAAATGGAACAAGATAGAATTAAGTCAATGTATATGAAATCACATCCACGTGCATAATAAATTTGATATATTAAGCTCTCCAATCGGAGAGCTTTTTGTTTTGAATCTTTTGTTGAAATATGTTATAAATAAATTATGGGGGCTATAGATATGAAGAAAACGTTTTTGGTTATTGATATTATTCTACTGATTGTATTGATTCTTGTGTTTGCAATTCCATTATCTATGCAAGAGATATTCTTTTTTCACCCTAATTCAGATGAAAATAGTTATATCCAATTAAAAGAAGACAACACATTTGAAGAAATAAAAATTCAATTAAGTAATGGAAAAACTCTGTCAGGTTGGTTTGCTTATAATGAAACAAAAGAAAAGGCACCACTGATAATTTATTTTATGGGTAATGCTCAAAACACTTCTTCTATAATGCTATCATTTAAGTATACGGGATGTTTTGATTATTTTAATGGATTTCATGTTTTAGCAATAGATTATCCTGGATATGGCTTAAGCGAAGGTAGGATTAAATCTGATGATGATTTTTTAAACCCTACTGTTGAAATATATGACTGGGCAAAAAATAATGAATATGTGGATAAAGATAATATTATTATAATGGGATATAGTATTGGTACTGGCGCAGCAACATATCTTTGCTCACAGCGTGATGTTAAAGGTTTAATTCTATTAGCACCATATGATGAAGCATTGAGTCTTTATAATAAAAACTTTAATATATTCTATGGACCATTAACAAATCTAACGACGTTTAAACTAAGATCTAAAGAATATGCCAAAAGTATTAAGGCACCTGTTTTGATTTTTTCATCAAAAGATGATGAAGTTATTAGTTATGAATTTTCAAAGAATTTATCTTCAAACTTTAGCAATTTAGAGGAGTTTGTAACACTAGAAAATGTATCACATAGTTTATATTTGAGCCGATCTAATGTATGGGATAGGATAAAAAGTTTTATTCATGATAAAGTTTCTATGAACTAATTGATTTAATACAAAAATTTAGCCATGTTTTAGCCATGATTTATGTTAAGCTAAAATATGGCTTATTTTATTATAAATTCCGTGAAAAATTAACAAAATTAGCACATATTTTGTTGATAAAATAAAGCTAATTCGGTATAATAATATAGTTAAAATTAGGCAGAAAAGGGGTATTTTTATGGAGCAAGTTTCATTAAGAGATTTATACAAATCTCCAGAAGATTTTAGTGGCAAAGAAATCCTACTTAAAGGTTGGGTTAAAACAGCCAGAGATTCAAAAACATTTGGTTTTATAGAGTTAAATGATGGAACATATTTTAAAAATGTTCAAATTGTTTATGAAGATAAATTAGAAAATTTTAATGAGATTACAAAAGTAAGCATTTATTCAAGTATAGAAGTAGAAGGTACACTTGTTTTGACACCTGAAGCTAAACAACCTTTTGAAGTAAAAGCATCAAAGGTTTCTATTTTTGGTAAGTCAGATGCAGACTATCCACTTCAAAAGAAAGGACATAGTGTTGAATTTTTAAGAGAGCAAGCTTATCTTCGTCCTCGTACTAATTTATTTAATGCTGTATTTAGAGTAAGAAGTGTAGCAGCTTATGCTATACATGAATATTTCCAAAACAGAGGATATGTTTATGTACATTCACCATTAATTACTGCAAATGATGGCGAAGGTGCAGGAGAGATGTTCCAAGTTACAACACTTGATTTAGACAGAGTAGCTTCAAGTGGAAAAGTTGAATATGATAGAGATTTCTTCGGTAAGAAAGTTGGTCTTACAGTTACTGGACAATTAGAAGGCGAAGCTTATGCTCATGCTTTTGGTAAGATTTATACATTTGGTCCAACATTTAGAGCAGAAAATTCTAACACAAAGACACATGCTGCAGAGTTCTGGATGATTGAACCAGAAATTTGCTTTTGTGATTTAGATGGAGTAATGGATATAGAAGAAGATATGCTTAAGTATATAGTTGCAAAGACACTAGAAAGAGCTCCAGAGGAAATGGCTTTCTTAGATAAATTTGTAGCACCTGGTTTAATTGAAAAATTACAAAAATTACTAGATAGTAAGTTTACTAGAATTACTCATGAAGAAGTAATTACAATTCTAAAAGAAGCAAAAGTTGATTGGGAATTTAAGCCAGAATATGGTGAAGATATCGCGAAAGAACATGAAAAATATATTACTGAGTATTTCAATGGCCCAGTGTTTATTACTAACTGGCCAAAAGATATCAAAGCATTCTATATGAAGCAAAACCCAGATGGTAAAACAGTAGCTGCTGTTGATTTAGAAGTTCCAGGAGCAGGTGAGCTAATGGGTGGAAGCCAAAGAGAGGAAGACTACGACAAATTAATTGCTCGTATGGATGAGCTTGGTATGAAGAAAGAAGGTTTAGAGTGGTACTTGAATCTTAGAAAATATGGTACTACTATTCATGGCGGATTTGGTATGGGATTTGAAAGACTATTAATCTACCTAACAGGCGTAGATAATATTAGAGATGTAATTCCATTCCCACGTACACCAGGAAATTGTGAATTCTAATAATTTATATAATTATATTGGAGGTGATGTAAGTAAATGTATAAATACTTTAAACGTTTTGTAGACTTTTTTGGTTCTATTGGTTTGATTATAATTGCATTTATTCCTATGCTTATCATCGCCTTTTTAATATGGAAAGAAGATAAAGAGTCACCTTTCTTCATTCAGACTAGAATGGGTAAAGATGAAAAACCATTTAAAATGTATAAATTTCGCTCTATGAAAACGAATAGAGTAGAGCTTGATGGAAAACTTACACATGAGCAGATGGTTACCAAAATTGGTAAGTTTATTAGAAAGACAAGCTTGGATGAATTACCACAACTATTTAATGTTGTTAAAGGCGAGATGTCATTGATTGGACCTAGACCATGGATATTAAGCTATTATGATTGGATGACACCAGTGCAAAAAAGAAGAGTAAAAGTTAGACCTGGTATTACAGGATTTGCTCAAGTAAAAGGTAGAAATGGTATTAGTGTAGAAAAGAAGATTGAATATGATCTTGAATACGTAAATCATTTTGGCTTAAAAAAGGATTTAATTGTTATTCGAGAAACGATTAAAGAAGTCATTAAAGAGACTAATGCGGAAATTACCGAAAAAGGTATTAAAGAAGAAATCGATGAGTTAAAGAGTAATCCTAGAAATCGTAGAAGAAATAAAATAAAAGTAAAGAATTAGAGAGGTTTTTGTAATGAAAGTTCAAAGCGGTTATATTAATGATAGTAATAGAAATAAGACATTTAGAAATATTGCAATTGTTTTTTTAGTGGCATTAGTATTAGTAGTTCCTGTTTTTACTGTTGTAAAAACAATTAATTACAATATGTATATGGATGTTATTTCAGAATTTGGATCAGAATCTGAAACAGCAAAAGCCTTTAATCAATTTGAAATTTCGGGAGCTATATATAGTTTTAATTGTATCTTATGTGTCTTATCTATTATTGTTCAGTTGGTATACTGGGCTCCTATACTTAAGGAATCTTTATTAAATAAAAAAGTAAGTATAAAAGAAAAACTTGCCAAAAACTGGCCTGTAATATTACTTGCAATATTTATGGCATGGACTTCAGTTGGTTGCATTCAAGCAGGTATGGAAGCAAATGCTGAAAAGTATGTTAAAAATCATTCTAGTGGTGATAGTGAGTATGAGTATTACTTGGGAATAGCTAATTGGAGCTCTACGGATAGAATGTCCAATTCAGCTGATAGAAGTTGGAATGGATGTAACAATCTAAAAGACGGATATTTTTCATTCATGTTTTATGCAACTGTAATGCTTAATGTATTAATGCTTGGAAATGAAGCAGAAGACAAAAAGAAGTGGATAATTAGAGTCTTCATGGTTTCTTCATTTATTATTGGATTTATAAATATACTTTGTTTCTTTAATCCTATATTCTTGAAGAATATTGTTGATTGGAAGAGATACACATTTAATAACTCGAACCACTTTGCATACTATTTTTCTGTAGTTACAATTATGTCTGTTGTAATGTTTATGAAGGAAGAAAATATTTTCTTCAAGGTATTAGCATTCTTGAATACTATTAATTATTTCTTCATTATGATAATGAACAATACCTTTGGAGGACAAATAGGAATTGGCTTTGCTATGTTATTCATATTAATTGTTTCTCTAATTAGGTTAGTCTCTAGACATAAAGTTAAAGAGTTTATTTTGTTTTTAGTAACATTAGTATTCTTCATATATTCATGCACATGTTTGTCTTATTTTGAATCTAAAAGATATGTTAAAGACAAATCGGAGTTTTCAGTTACATCTTTTAGATTTACGTTTTTAGGCAATTCATATCAATTCTATCGTAATTCTTTGACTGAAGATGAAGCGAACGAATTAAAGATACAAAATACAACTATAAATGGTAAACCGGTTGCATGGGGTACTGCAATTAATAAGCTTGATTATAATCCTACTTCAAATGTTATATATAACATAAAGGAACTAATGGTAGATGCTGAGTCTATTTTTAAATACTTTAAGCCAAACTCAAGCGATACAAGTTCGGGTGAGTCTCTAAGTGGAGAAGAAAAAGACAATTCATTAAAAGTTCAAGATTCTGGTGAGGAGATAAGCGGAAACGCTGAAACTAAAGATATATCTTCTATTGGATCAGGACGTGGACCAGTTTGGATTCGCTCTTTAGACTTAATGAATCAACGTCCATTATTTGGATGGGGACTTGAAAACTTATTAAATGAATTCTATCAACAATATAATATTGGTGAAGGTAGAACTCATAATTTGTTATTGCAATTAGGTGGATGCACAGGTATTCCTGGTGTATTAATGTACTTTGTTGCAATATTAGCTATTTTCTTTAAGTCTATATATGATGTTAAACTAAGAAGATTTGGCAAGACCGGAATTATTATTGTTTCTATTGTATTTGTTGTTTCAACTATCTTGTTAAATTTGATAATACATAAAGTTACAGACAAATTATTATTTAATGGAATATTCACAGTTATGATGTGGGCATTCTTATATATGGTAATATTCTTTAAGAATGTTAGATTAAGAGTAAAAGATTGGAACTTCTTTGAATATATAGGTGCTGCAGTATTTGTTTCATATGTTTCTAGTGCATTGGTAGGTAATTCTGCATTTTATACATCACCATACTTTATGATATTCCTAGGTATTCTTCTTTATGAAGTTCTTCATAAGACACCTAGATTTGAGACTGAGCTTGCAGAAGAAGGGCCAAAATCAGAAATCATAGAAAAGAAAGAAAATGTTGAAAAAATAGAGGAAGTTAAAGAAGAAAGGGAAGTAAAAGAAGTAAAAGATAATAATCAAAAGAAGAGTAACAAAAATAAAAAGAAAAAGAGGAGATAATCTCTATGGCAAAAAATATTGTTGAGCCACGTACTTTGCCTGGCTTTATGGAGCTTTTACCTGAAGATCAAATTGAATTTGATAGAATCAAGAACATCATAGAAGAAACATATAAAAGATTTGGATTTCTACCAATCGATACTCCTATTATTGAAGATTCAAATGTGTTACTTGCAAAAGCAGGTGGAGAGACAGAAAAGCAAATTTATAGATTTAATAAAGGAGATAATGATTTATCTTTAAGATTTGACTTAACCGTTCCTTTGGCAAAATATGTTGCAAAGAATCAAGGCGTTTTATCATTTCCATTTAGAAGATATCATATCGGTAAAGTATACAGAGCTGAACGTCCTCAAAGAGGAAGATATAGAGAATTCTATCAATGTGATATAGATGTAATTGGAGATGGAGAATTATCTATTTCTAATGATGCGGAGATGCCTAGCATTATTTATAACATCTTTAAGCAGTTAGATTTTGGAAAATTCAAGATTAAGATTAATAATAGAAAGCTTCTTGGAGGATTCTTTGATAATCTTGGCCTACAAGATAAGATTACAGATATTTTAAGAATCGTTGATAAAATCGACAAGATTGGTCAAGACAATGTTAAAGATATGCTTAAAGATTTAGGCGTAGATGATGGTAAGATTAATTCAATAATAGAATTTGTTGGCACAAAAGAAAATGTGATTCCATATCTTGACTCATTGAATATTGAAAATGAATTATTCAAAACGGGTTTAGAAGAAATAAAACTTGTTTCTAAATATATGATTTCATTTGGTATACCAGAAGATTACTTTATGATTGACTTAAGTATTGCTAGAGGCCTTGACTATTATACTGGTACTGTTTATGAAACAATCTTAGTAGATTATCCTGAACTTGGTAGTGTATGTTCAGGTGGAAGATATGATAACTTAGCAGAGTATTATACTAATAAGACTTTACCAGGTGTTGGTATATCAATCGGACTAACAAGATTGTTCTATGTGTTAAACGAATATAAACTATTAAAAGAGAATAAGCAAAAATCAATATCTAAGGTAATTGTATTACCTATGATAGAAGATTTAACATATCCAATTAAAGTTGCTACAATGCTTAGAGAAAAAGGAATTAACACAGAAATTTTCCTAGAAGAAAAAGCATTTAAGAAGAAATTAAATTATGCCAACAAGCAAAACATCCCACATGTAATTATTGTTGGTGAGGATGAAGTTTCTCAGAATAAGGTAACATTAAAAGACATGACATCAGGTGAGCAAAAGACAATTTCAATTGAAGAATTAATAAGTGAGTTAAACTAAAGAAAAAGAGGTGAGACCATGTTTGAAATAGCATTTTCAATATTTATCATAGCTTTAGGCTTAATACTACTTTCTAAAGGCGCTGACTTTCTAGTTGGTGGTGCCTCTAGAATTGCTAAAAAGCTTAAGATTCCAGAAATCATTATTGGTCTTACAATTGTTGCAATCGGAACTTCGCTTCCTGAATTGATAGTTAGTGTTACATCTGCAATACAAAATGATGCAGATATATCTATATCGAATGTAATAGGCAGTAACTTTGCAAATTTATTTTTAATTATTAGCTTGTGTGCTGTTATAAAACCACTACATATTAGAAGACAAACAAGAAGAATTGACCAACCTTTAGTAGTTGTTGCTACACTGGCATTATTCTTGATGATTAGAGATAATATTATTTCTAAAGAAGAAGGTTGGTTTTTATTAGGATCGGCAGTTGCTTATATTATTTATACCATAATAGTTTCATTTCTACATTCGAAGTTTAAAGAAGAAGAGGAAGAAGAAAAGCCCGAGGAACCAATTGTTAAAACTAAGCTATTTACTAGAACTAAAGTTGGTAAAAAGATTAGAAAAGTAACTAAACAATTATATTCAAAAGTTCCAGTTATTTTTTCTTTATTCGTTATAGCTTTGGGCGCTGCATTTCTTAAAATTGGGGGAGACTTTACAATAGATGGAGTAAAACAAATTGCTCTTGCATTCAATGTCCCTTCAAAGATAATTGGTTTTACAATCGTAGCTTTAGGAACATCACTTCCGGAATTAATTACCTGCGTTAAAGCAACAAAAGCTGGTGAGCCTGACCTGGCAATAGGTAATATAGTTGGATCTCAATTATTTAACATCGTTTTAGTATTAGGTTGTGCAAGCAGTATTGTTAATGTAAATGTTGAAAATAGTTTTTATTTGGATACATTTTTATTGCTTATAGGTAACATAATATTTATGCTTATACCAGGTTTCTCAAAGAAACATGAAGTTGGCAGAATTGCAGGCGTTTGTTTCGTTGTATTCTACTTTGTTTACATAGCTTATAAATGCATTGTAAAAGCTTAGTTTTCATACTAAATCCAATTATTACAAGTTCTTTAAATATATTGTATTATAGCTTTTTTTACTATAAAATCTCTATAAGGGTATTAGGCCTTATAGAGATTTTTTGTATTCATGGAGGCTAATTATGTCAAGTGTTTCGTATTTGTTTAGACGAATAACTAAAATGAATTATAAGCGGCCTATTTGAAACTATAAATAAAGTTAAAGAAAAGACAAAAAAGCCAAAGTTTTTGATTTTTCTTGATGTTATTTGGTGTGGTTTTAGATATGGCGCTGGATATACAGATTATGATGTTATTGGATTTTATAAATTAAGCCACAAACAAAGAGTTACAATGATTACTCGCGGTAAGAACGATAAAATTGTTAAGAAGCTTAACAAAAGAGAATATTGGCATTTGTTTAATAACAAAAGCGAATTTAATGAGATGTTCGCAAAATATATTGGACGTGAATGGATATTACTAAATCCTAATGAAGATGATTTAGGTAAATTTAGAGAATTTGTCTCAAAGTTTCATTTATTCTTTGCCAAACCAAATGATGGTCAATGCGGTAAGGGAATTCAAAAAATAGATATCGTTAATATAGATAAAATCTTAAAAGATAATAATATAAAAATTGAGCAAGAAGCAACAATTGGAGAATATACCAAAGAAATGCTAATAAATGATTCTGGAAAGCTTTACGACAAAAAGATTAAGGCTTTATACGATTATTTGATTCGAAATAGACTATATTTGATTGAAGAGCCGATTAATCAGCATGAAGATATGCTAAGGCTAAATAGTAGCAGTGTTAATACAATTAGACTTGTTACTGTAATGAACGAAAAAGAAGAAGTTACATTTATGGCAAGCTTTGTAAGAATAGGCAATGGAGTCAATGTAGTAGATAATTTTAATAGCGGTGGTATGACTGCTAAATTAGATATAGATACTGGAAAAATTATAGAAGATGCTATAAATAAAGAAGGTAAGATATTTAGTGAACATCCTCTTACTAAGACAAAGATTGAAGGTTTTCAAATCCCTTGCTTCGAAGAAGCAAAGCAAATGGTAATTGAGGCTTGCAAGCTTAGCAAGTATGTTAGATACATTGGTTGGGATGTTGCAATTACTAAAAATGGTCCAATACTTGTTGAGGGAAATCAATTCCCAGGACATGATATATATCAAGTTGCTGAAAAGATTGGTAAAGACGACTTAGGCGTATGGCCTAAATTTAAAAAAGCATTATCGTAATGTTTTATGGAGGTTTTTATGGAGTTTATTTATGAAAATTCTAATGTTTTAGATAGTGAGATTGCAAAGTATAGTAAGAAAATAGTTGAGGCACATGAAATGCTTCATAATGGTACAGGAGAAGGGTCAGACTTTTTAGGCTGGGTTGGACTTGAATATGACAAAGAAGAGTATGAAAGAATAAAAGAAGTTGCTCAAAGAATTAGAAGAGATTCAGATTATTTAATAGTAATTGGAATTGGTGGTTCTTATTTGGGAGCAAGAGCAGTAATTGAAGCCTTATCAAATAACTTCAGTGTTAAGAATGTATTGTTTGCTGGAAACAATATGAGCCCTGACTATTTAAATGATTTAATAGATTTTGTAAAAGATAGTGATTTTTCAATTAATGTTATTTCAAAGTCAGGAACAACAACAGAGCCTGCTATAGCTTTCTCAGTATTTAAAGACTTGCTAATCAAAAAATATGGAAAAGAAAAAGCTCGTGAGAGAATATACATTACAACAGACAAAGAAAAAGGCCTATTAAAGAAAGAGGCTATGTCTGAGATGTATGAGACTTTTATAGTTCCAGACAATATTGGTGGAAGATTTTCAGTATTAACTCCAGTTGGACTACTACCAATTGCTGTAGCTGGAATTAATATAGACGCTATTATGCTTGGTGCATCTCAAGCTATGCAAAAGTATGAAAGTTTGCAAGATAATGAAGCGTATACATATGCTGCAATAAGAAATATTCTTCTTAAAAAAGGAAAAAATGTTGAAGTATTAGTAAACTATGAGCCAAAGCTTCATTATTTTACAGAATGGTGGAAACAATTATTTGGTGAAAGTGAAGGAAAGAATGGAAAAGGAATCCTACCTTATGGCGTAGATAATACTACTGATTTACATTCACTTGGTCAATATATACAAGATGGTCAAAGACTAATGTTTGAAACAGTTTTAAACGTTGAACATCCTTATAGAGATATTAAAATTCCTGCACAAAGTGATAAAGACTTAGATTTCTTATCTTCCAAATCACTAAATGATGTTAATCATATGGCTATGGAAGGTACAATTATTGCTCATACACAAGGTGATGTACCAAATCTAATGATTACTATAGATAGAATAGATGAATTTAATATTGGATGGCTAATTTATTTCTTTGAGAAGGCTTGTGGAATTTCTGGATATCTTTTAGGAGTTAATCCATTCAATCAACCAGGCGTAGAGGCTTATAAGAAAGAAATGTTTAGACTATTAAAGGAAGATACAATTATTGAATGAAACTTGGCGGCTAATAAACGCAAATAATTATTTTAAGGAGGATTATTTATGAATAATAATCAAAATTATCAACAACAACCACAACAAGGACAACAACAACCACAACAAGGACAACAACAACCACAACAAGGACAACCAAATGGACAATGGCAACAACCGCCTCAAGGCCAACCAAATGGTCAATGGCAACAGCCACCACAAGGACAATGGCAACAGCCACCACAAGGTTTTCAACAACCATATGGAGGTTGGCAACAACCACCTAAAAAGGGAATGAGTGCTGGATGTATTGTAGGACTAATTTTTGGAATTCTATTTCTAATAGCTGTTGTTATTGGTGGAATTTTAATTGTTATGGGAGCAATGGTAGTTAATTCTGTAACGCAAGAATTTGATGACATTGGTTCAGAATTTTATAATACAGCATTTGAATTGTATCTAGGTGATAATAAGCCTGCAAGCTCAGTATATAAATTAATGGCATCTGTTAGAGCTAATAACGAAGATGAAGATGAAACAAATATTATAGACGTTGAAATAGAGTTAAATAATGGAACAGTATTAAATTACAATACATATAATAGTGATTTAATACCAAGCACAAGTACATATTATATTGAAGCGGAAAAGAATAATAAAGGATATATTAATAGAATCGAAATAGAAGAATTGTAGTTGACTAAAGAAAAGAAGGAGGATTATTTATGGATAATAATCAACAAGCACCACAAGGTCAAAAGAAAAAAAGTAATATTGGTATCATTATCTTAATAGTATTAGTATGTTTATTACCTGTTATAGCACTTATACGTGTAATGTTGATGTCGTTGGGGGTATTGTTGTTTAATCAAGCCTCTATTAATGCTGATAACGAATTATCAGGAATGCTTCAACAGTATATGCTTACATTTAATGCTAAATACGAAACTTTTCTTGGCGAAGAAAAGAAAAGCTCTGATGTAAGTCAGCTAATGAGTCTTGTTAGATTAAACAATGTGGATGTAACGGAAACACAAAAAATAGTGTTGAATATTACTTTTAAAGATGGACATTCATATACTATTGATGAAATATATAATGGAGGCCCACAATTATCTTCTTCAAGCACGTATGATGTTTCTGCAGAATATGGCAAAGATGGGTATATAAATATTATTAATATTTTTGAAAAATAGTATTTTAAGGAGCAAATGATAAATAATGAATAAGTACTTTAATCGTGCTATCATTGGCAATGGCAAGATTCTTGCATGCCTAGATGATAAAGCAGAACTAATAAGACTATTTTATCCGAATATTGATTATTACCAAAATATACATACGTATAGTCTTGGTTTTGTTTTTGACGGCGAAAATAAAGTATATTGGTTTAAAGACTCGGAAAAGGTTAATCAGTATTATGATGGTAACATCGTATATACTAAACTAAAATTTAGCGCTGACAATATCAATAAAGAATATGATGTTGAAGTTCTAATAAGGGATTATGCTCTAATTGATGATAGCGTTATTGTTCGTAAAATTAAGTTTTCTGAGCCTCTTTCATTAATGTGCTTTTCGAAACTTAATTCTTCACCAGAGAGATTGGTTTCTGGAATGTGTATAATGAATTCTTTAATTCAGTATTCTCAAGATACTTATTTTGCAAGCGTTCCGTGTGGAAGTAATATTTTAAGGTCACAAATTAATAATGTTCAAAAAGTGCTAGAAAGTGCTGATTTGAAACTTGAAGATTATATAGGTATGTCAGATAATTCAGCATTTCTTCTAGAACCTAAAAAAGAAATTACATTGTTTATTTCTTTAGAAGAAAATCTTAAAGATTGTACATCTAAGATAGATTATCTTAAAAAGCAAAATGAAGAAGAATTATTTAATAGTGTTAAGAAATATTGGAGAGAATACTTAGATAAGCATTTAAACTACTTTATTGGTAATGGAAAGTATTCAAATAAAGAAATTGATATTATTGAGCGTACAATTTTGATGTATGCTTTACTAACAAATAAAGAAACTGGAGCAGTTCTTGCTTCTCCAGATGTTGATGAAAATTTCATGATTTGTGGAAGATATGGTTTTTGCTGGCCAAGAGACGCTTTGTTTATAAATGATGCTATGATTCTTCTTGGCATGGAAGACATAGTTAATAATTTCTATAGCAAATGGGCAAACATTACTCAATTACCAAATGGATTATTTGAACAAAGATATTATTCAAATGGTCAACTTGCTCCATCATGGGGCCTTCAAATTGATGAAACAGCTTCAATGATTATTGGAATTAATAAACTAAAGAACAAGCATGATTATGCTGGAATTGTTTCTAAAGCAACTATTGGTATGATTGATTTCTTAGATGAAAATTTTCTATCTAAGCCATGCTATGATTTATGGGAAGAAAGAAGAGATTCTCATTTATATTCTACTGCTAGCATATATAATGCTTTAGAGGCTTCTCGTGAGATTTTAAAAGATTCAAGAGATTGTGAACACTTGATATGTGAGATTGATTTAATTCAACCTAAGATCTTAAGTGCGATTAAAAATGAATTTGTTGAGGATAATGTTCTTAAAAGAAGCAAGTATAATTCGATCACTGACATCTCATCATTAGGTGCTTCTGTTCCTTTTGGAGTATTTAGTGCGAATGATGAAGTTGTTTTAAATTCAGTTGATAAGATTGAGAAAGAACTTAAGACACAAAATGGTGGATACCTAAGATATAAAGACGATTTATATTATGGTGGAAATCCGTGGATTATATCATCGCTTTGGCTTGCATTATACTATATAGAAGCAGGTAACAAGAAAAAGGCGCAAGATATTTTTGATTGGGTTACAATGCATGCTGATGATAAAGGCTTTCTTCCAGAACAAATTGATATAGATACAGGTAAAACAGCTTGGATAGTTGGACTGTCTTGGAGTCATGCAATGTATATAATTGTAGGTAAAAAAATTAAGGAGTAATATGGAGATTATAGTTGGAAAAACTAGTGGCTTTTGCCAAGGTGTCGCTTTTACTATTAAAAAGGCAACTGAGTATCTAAATGAAGCAAACAAAAACAATGAGAAGCTTTATTGCCTTGGTGAAATAGTTCACAACGAAAGAATCATTGAAAAGTTTAAAAATGATGGACTTATTTTTGTAAATGATTTATCTGAAATACCAAAAGGCTCAAAAGTAATTTTTAGAGCTCATGGTGAAAGAAAAGAAATCTATGAACTAGCTAAAGAAAGAAATATTGAAGTTCTTGATTTAACATGTGGTAAGGTAAGAGCAGTAAAGAATAAAGTAGTAAATGCAAATGATGACTCAATTATAATTGTTTTTGGTAAAAAAGATCATCCAGAGACAGTTGGTACATTTAGCTTTTGCAAAGATGGTTTTATTATTGAATCTGAAGAAGATTTTAAAATAGTAAAGAATAATATATCTAAACATGATAAGAATAAGATATTTGTAGTGGAACAAACTACTTTTAATGAAGAATTATTTAATAAGTTTTCAAATAAGTTAAAAGATATGTTTTCTAATTATGAAATTATAATTGAGAAAACTATTTGTAATGCTACTCATGAAAGACAAGAAGAGACAGCTAAAATTGCCAAAGATGTAGATTGCATGATAATTATCGGAGGCAAAAAGAGTTCTAATACAAAAGAATTATATAATGTAGCAAAAGAGTCTTGTGACAACTCATTCTTGATTCAAGACGCTAATGATTTAAACGACATTGATCTTGATTTTTCAAAATGTGATAAAGTTGGAATTATGGCTGGCGCCTCAACGCCAGAAGATGTTGTTAATGAAGTAATTGAAAGGTTGTAAGTAAGTATGGCAAAAGGTGCTAAAGTAGTATTTGTTTGTAATAATTGTGGTAATGAATCATCTAAATGGCTTGGAAGATGTCCTGCTTGTGGAGAATGGAATTCATTTTTTGAGGAGAAGGTAGTAGATAGCAAAGCTACATCTGGTTTAGGTGCTCGTACAACAGCTACAAAAGCAAATACAGTTAAGTTAAAAGAAGTTGAGACTAATAATTATCAAAGATATAAGACAGGCTATGATGAGCTTGATAGAGTTTTAGGTGGAGGTTTAGTACAAGGATCACTTGTTTTACTTGGTGGCGAGCCAGGTATTGGTAAATCGACACTTATTTTACAGCTATGTGATAAAGTTAAGGTTGAAGGACCTATTTTATATGTATCAGGAGAAGAATCTGGTGCTCAAATTAAGATGCGTGCTGATAGATTAAATATAGATAATGATAATATATTCTTCTTAGGTGAAACATCAATGACTTTAATAGATGAAGCTATTGAAAAGGTTAAACCAGGATTGGTTATAATTGACTCAATTCAAACAATATATAGTGATGAAATACCAGCAGCACCTGGATCTGTTTCTCAAGTTAGAGAAGTTACAGCCAAAATAATGATGACTTGTAAAAAGCAAAATATAACAACTATCATTATTGGTCATGTTACTAAAGACGGTAATATTGCAGGTCCAAGAGTATTAGAGCATATGGTTGATGCAGTACTATATATAGAAGGAGAAAGATACTTCTCCTATAGGGTTTTAAGAGGAGCTAAAAATAGATTTGGTTCTACTAATGAGGTAGGACTATTTGAGATGCGCGAGGAAGGCATGTGTGAGATATCTGACCCATCAGATATCATGATTTCTGATAGAGAAGGAAATCCATCAGGATCTGTTATTGTAGCCACATTAGAGGGTACACGTACAATGCTAATAGAAGTTCAGGCTTTGGTAACTCCTACTGCGTTTGGAATGGCTCGTAGGACAGGAATAGGAGTAGAATTTAATAGATTGGTACTATTGCTCGCTGTACTTGAAAAAAGAGCTAGTTTGCCACTATCTAATCAAGATGCCTATGTTAATGTAGTTTCGGGAATCAAATTAGATGAACCAGCAGCAGACTTAGGAATTGCCTTGTCGCTTGCTTCTAGTTATAAAAATGTTCCAATTTCAAAGAATTTGGTAGCAGTGGGAGAAGTAGGCCTAACAGGCGAAATAAGGTCTGTAAGCCAGATAGAAAAGAGGGTAAAAGAAGCGGAAAGAATGGGATTTGAGCAAATTTTAGTTCCTTATAGCGCTTTAAAACAAATTAAATATAAGCCACAAATAAAGGTTACAGGAGTTAAGACAATTAGAGAAGCAATAGATATAGCATTGAAGTAAAAATATAAGCGACCAATGGTCGCTTTTTTTATGCTTTTTTGTGGCTCTAAAAGGCTTGAAAATAGTGGAAAAATTGATAATTCAATTAAATTAACATAATTTCAAAAATTCTTTGACTTTTTGGGTATGGTATGTTATACTATACATGGGTCGCAAGTCAAGACCTATAATTAAAATTTAACATTTTTGTCATAAAAGTGCTAAATTTTAGTCTTTTTATCTAAATATATACAAAAGCTAAAAATATCTAAAATAAAAAGACAGGGAGTGATCAAGTTGTTTAAAGTCGGAGATAACATAGTATATCCTATGCATGGAGCTGGTACTATTGAATCAATCGAAGAAAAAGAAGTTCTAGGCGAGACACACAAATATTATGTAATGAAAATGCCAGTTGGAGATATTAAAGTTATGGTTCCAACTAAGAACGCTGAGATGATTGGTGTTAGAGATGTTATTGATAATGATAGATGCGAAGGAGTATTTGATGTATTCAATAACAATACACAAATAATTACTAGCAATTGGAACAAGAGATATAGAGATAATATGGAAAGAATGAAGAGCGGAGATATCTTCGAAGTAGCCGAAGTAGTTAGGAACCTTACTTTCAAACAAAAAGAAAAAGGACTTGCTACAGGTGAAAAGAAGATGCTTTCAAATGCAAAACAAATCTTAGTTTCTGAGCTTGTTTTAGCAGAATCTTCAAGCAGAGAAAATGTTGAAAAGATGATTGATGATAGAATAGATGCTTCATTTAACTCATATCTTACATCAGTTAAATAAAAAAGGCTTTTACTTTTAGAAAAAAACTAGTATAATACTAGTTGCAAGATTTTTTGATCTTGCAACTTTTTTTGTCAAAAAATACTAAAAGGGGGTATTGTTTTGAGCGAAGAAAATAAAGTGAATAATGACCAAGAAGCTAAGAATAGTACTCCTATTATAGAAGTAATAGATGCCAAAAAGGTATATAAAGTTGGGAATGAGAGAGTACAAGCTTTAGATGGTGTAAGCTTTACTATTAATAAAGGTGAGTTTTGTTCTTTGCTAGGAACATCTGGCTCAGGAAAATCTACTTTGTTAAATATAATGGCTGGTATTGAAACAATCACAAGCGGGCAAGTGTTTATTAAAGGTAAAGAAGTAACAGCGATGGGCGAAAATAAACTAGCTAAGTTTAGACAAAGATATTTAGGCTTTATATTCCAGGCATATAATTTGATTAATTCTATGACAGCGATAGAAAATGTAGAGCTTCCGTTAATATTTAAAGAAGTTCCGACATCAAAAAGAAAGAAAATGGCTAAGGAAATGCTAATAAAGGTTGGACTTGAAAAGAGACTTACTCATAAGCCTACACAAATGTCTGGAGGACAACAACAAAGAGTAGGTATTGCAAGGGCGTTTGTTCAAAAGCCTGAAGTAGTATTTGCAGATGAGCCTACTGGAAACTTGGATAGTAAAACTTCAAAAGAAGTAATGGGAATTATGAAGCAAATGGCAAGAGACAATGAACAAACAATTGTAATGGTTACTCATGATAAAGAAATGGCTAGATATGCCGATAAAATTATAGAAATTCATGATGGAAAAGTTATAGATATTAGAAAAGGAGAAGGTATCGTTGGTTAAGAAGATTTCATTATTTATATTATTAATAGTTTTGACATTTAGTTTAAGCGTGGCTTTTGCAGATGATGGAGAAGATCATTCTGCATATGATGAAGGATATGAACAAGGATTTAAAGATGGAAAGGATAGAGCTAGCTCAAGAACTCCTGTTGTTAGATTACAAAATCCAAAGGAAGTTCCTACAGCTAATCCTGGAGAAATAATGGAGTATACTTTCACTTACAAAAATGAAAGTGATTATCCTGCAAAGAACCTTGTTATTACTCCAATTATAGAAGATGACAAGATATTAGTTTATGAGAGACCTTTAGTATATAAATCAGTAACAGGTCTTAAGGCTCGTAAAGAGGAAACTAATTCTTTCAAAATCAAAATTAATGAAAATGCTAAAAAGGGAACATATCCTATTAAGATAAAATTTGAATATTCAAATTCAATTGGAGATACCTTCACTAGAGAAGAGACTGGATATTTTCAAGTTGTTTCTGAAAAATCAAAACCTATATTAACTGTATCTAATATTAAATATAGCAAGAATTCATTCTCATACGGAGATAAATTCAATGTAATGTTTGACGTTACAAATATTGGAGCAGATGAAGCAAAAGACGTTGAGATTCGTATGGAAGGATTCGAAAATAATACGATAATGCCTCAAAACTCTTTAGACTATTCATATGTTGGTGTTATAAATGGTAAGGAGTCTAACAAAGGTAATGTATTAACACAAGGATTCCCACTTGTTATTTCAGAGAATATCGAAGTTCATGATGTAACTTTAAAAATAATTATAGATTATAAAGGCTATGATGATAAAGATTACAAGACAGAAAAGAGCATCTATGTAACTGGAATTAAAGTAAAAGAGAAAGAATCAGGAGATAAAAAGAAAGAAGAGGAAGAAAAAGAAAAGCTTCCAAAACCAAAGGTTATTATTTCTTCTTATGGAATAGCACCTCAAAATATTACTGCAGGTGATGAATTTACTTTTACATTTAATTTAAAGAATACAAGTAGAGAAAAGCCTATCAGAAATATTAAATTTACTGTTGGAAGTAAAGACGGTAGTTTCATAATTACTAAAGGTAGTAACACTTTCTATTTAGAAAAGATGGATATACAAGAAACTATTTATAGACAAATTGATTTGAAAGCTAAGCAGGATTTATTATCTAATTCTTATGAAATCAATATTAGCATTAGTTATGAAGATTATGATGGAGAAGAGTTTTCATCAACTGAATCAGTAAATGTACCAGTTACTGAATACTCAAAAGTTTCAATAAATTCAGCAAACGTTGAAGATGGCTATGTAGGAAATAACACAAGTTTATCTTTCCAATATGCAAATTTAGGAAAAGCAACTGTATCTAATTTGATTGCTACTGTTAGAGGTGATTATGAACCAGTACAAGAAGAAACATACATTGGAAATGTTCAAGCAGGTAATTCAGATTATTATGACATTGAAGTAAGACCAACTAAAGAAGGACTAAATTCAGGAATGCTTGTACTTACATATGAAGATAGTTCTGGAAAGAGATTAGAAGTAGTAAGAGCAGTTAGCTCAAATGCATATGCCGAAGAAGAAGTTGATCCAAGTGAGTTTATAGACCTTGATACAGAAATGGGCGAAGAAAACGAAGGCCCTAAATTTGAAGCTTGGCAAATTGTTTTAGCAGGTATTGGATCATTTGTTGTAGTATTTATTGTTACTAAATTTATTACTAAAAAGATTATTTTAAAGAAGTTCGAAAAAGATCTATAATGAGGAGATTATAAATATGGAGAGTAATTTATGGGTTATGATTCTAGTAGTTGTTGTATGTTCAATACTAGGATTAGTTCTAGGAATTATTAGAGGAAGAAAAGCTGCAAAAGACTAATTAGCAGTTTATAGAATTTAATCGCAAAAGAGGTGAGACTTTGAGATTAGTTGATTTCACAGCTATGGGATTTAAAAACTTATGGCGTAGAAAACTTCGTACCATTCTAACCATGGTTGGTGTTGCTATTGGTGCATTTTCAATTGTAATAATGATGTCATTGGGTTTAGCACTTAGAGAAAGCTACACAAAACAATTAGAAGAATGGGGAAGCTTAACTTTAATTAGAATAAATGCAAATAGTTGGGATTATGATGAGGAAAAAGGAATTGGACTTTCTAAAACAGCTAAGTTAGACGATACTACTGTAACAAAAATCAAGAATTTAGATTATGTTAGAGCTGTTACTCCAATTCTAAATATAGAAGGAAGATTAAAATGTGGACAATATCAAGGATACATTGATATTCATGGTATTGATCCAGACACAGTTCAATATTTTGGCTTACCTGATATTGAAAGTGGAGAAATGATTTCTAATAGTAATCCTAATGCAGTATTACTTAATCATGATATTTACTTTTATAATCCAAGAAGAGGATATAGTGGAAAGCAACCTGAAATTGATTTAATGAATGATAGATTAAAAATTACATTTGATGACACTTATGATGAAAATGTTATTCCTAAATATCAAGATTTAAAAGTGTGTGGAGTTATGGTAGAAGCTAATTCTGAAATGGGATATAATGCGTATGCTCCTATAGAAACAGTTAAAAGATGGTGGAAAGAACAACAAAAGAGTAAGAAAGGTGCTGAAAAAGTTAAGGCACTTACTTATTCTACAATACTAGTTAGTGTTGAAGATACTTCACATGTTGAAGAAGTACAAAAAGCTATTAAAGAAATTGGATTTAATTCTACAAGTAGAGCTGATGAATTAAGTAATGTTACTGACATGTCTAATACATTGCAAATGGCTCTTGGTGGAATCGGTGCTATATCTTTATTAGTCTCAGCAATCGGTATAGCCAATACAATGATAATGTCTATTTATGAAAGAACTAAAGAAATAGGTGTTATGAAGGTATTGGGATGTGTAGTTACAGATATAAGAAAACTATTCTTATTTGAAGCGGGAATAATTGGATTCTTGGGTGGAATTCTAGGACTTGCTTTAAGCTATGGAATATCATATTTATTAAATACATATGCAGTTGAATTAGGAGGACAACTTGGAATATCAAATGGAAGCGATATTTCAACAATTCCTTTATGGCTTTCTGCTGGAGCAATTGTTTTCTCTGTTTTTGTTGGAATGATTTCAGGATTATATCCTGCAATAAAAGCAACTAAGATCAAAGCAATTGAAGCAATGAGAAGTGCAAACTAAAAATAAGAGCTGGATTCCCTTTGGGTGCTCTTTTGGGACACTGCAAAAAATGCACAAGGGTTTATGCGTTTTTTGCAGTGTCCCAAAAGAGCACCCAAAAAGGATCCAGCTCATTTTAATTATCGATTATTCTTTTAATTCAGATGTACAATGTGGACATCTTGTAGCTTTTATTGGAATTTCAGATAAGCAATAAGGACATTCTTTTGTTGTTGGTTCTGCAGGAGCTTCTTCCTTCTTTGGTTTTTGTAGAGCACCAAATACTTTTTTGATTACTATAAACATTACAACGGCAATAATTAAGAAATTAATTATATTAGTAACAAAGTTACCCCAGTTTAATGTGTTTGCACCAGCAGCTTGAGCTTCTTCTAAAGTGTTATATACTACATCGCCACTAACTTCACCAAGTACTACAAATTTGTTTGTGAAGTCGATATTTCCTGTTACACTACTTATAAGTGGCATTATAATATCACTTACTAATGAAGAAACGATAGTACCAAATGCACCACCTATGATAACGCCGACAGCCATATCAACGATATTGCCTTTAAGTGCAAATTCTTTAAAATCAGAAAGACCTTTTTTAGAGGCTTCTTTTAATTTAGATTTTTTTTCTTCGCTCATTTTAAACTCTCCTTTAATATAGATTAGGCAAAGCCCAAATACTATTTTAATGTTATAAAAAATGATATATTTTGTCAACTAGAATAAGAGAATTTGCTCTTTAAAATCATATACAAATATTGTAGAATTATTATAATAAAAGAAGAAAAGAGTGAACATAATATGGAACAAAGTGATTTAAAAATAGGTGACATAATTGAAATGAAGAAACAACATCCATGTGGTTCAAAGCAATGGAAAATTATTCGCATGGGTGTCGATTTTAAACTAGAATGTACTGGTTGCGGTCACATTATAATTTTAGAGCGCCCAAAGGCCCTTAAGCTAATAAAAAAGGTTAATGTTTAAATTATAAAAAGGCATGAGTATATGTGGAAAAAAGACCGTCGAGAGCGCCCAAGTACTTATGAATGAAATGCTAGAAAGACCCAGTATCATGAATGGGGGGTGGAACCTTGGGTCTCGTTCATGATACGGGTCTTTGTTGCATTTTATTCATTAGTACCTTGTGAAAGCGAAGACATCTTTTTGAAACATATACTTATGCCTTTTTTGAATACACAAGTTGTTGAGCCAGGACGTTTTCGTAGTAATATACCAATTAGCTTTTACTTCGCCACTTTAATTGACATTGTAGCGTTTTAGCGATAAAATTTAATGTGAGTTTACATGTCATAAATTCAGGGGGAAACATATGAAAAAAGTAAAGTTAAGAGAGGTATTTGTACACAAATATAGACTATATTTGTTCGTAATTTTACTTACTCTTATTGCATTATGTGTATTAAAACCAGAATGGTATACAATTGCTGGTTCTATTGTAGTATTTGCAATTGTTTTAATATATACATACAAAAAGCGTAAAAATGCTTTAGATCGTATAGTTAAGAATATGAATAGCTTTATGCTTAAGCTTAATACGGACGATAGTATATTAGACTTTCCGTTTCCAAGCGTAATAGTTAATCAAGAAGGCGACATCCTTTGGAATAACGAAAGCTTTGATGTTCTATTTAGAGGCTTAAGTAATAAGGATAAATACGTTGAAAGTATTATAAGAGAGCTAGATAAGGAATTTGACTCTAATTTTGCCATGATTGATAGGGAACTATCTATTCATGATAAGCATTATAGATTACTTGGAAATATGGTAAAGATTAGAAGACGTGGCGTTCAAGAAAAGTCACTTATGCTTTACTTTATTGATAGATCTGAGTATTACAAGCTTTATAGAGCCTATGAAGATCAAAAGGACTGTATAGGACTTATCTATATAGATAACTATGATGAGGTAGTTCAAGGTATTCAAGATAGTGAAAAGTCTCAAATCGTTGCTCTTGTAGAAAAGCATTTAAAAGAATGGTATGAGAAGACAAATGGTCTTTTCTTAAGACTAGATAGAAATAAGTATATTATTTCATTTGAAAGAAAGTTCTTAAAAGACTTTATTGAAAGCAAATTTGATGTATTAAATACAGTTAAAAATATTACTTATAGAAACAATGTTCCAGTTACACTAAGTATAGCTATTTCAACTGGTGATCAAAGTAAAGAAGAGAAGCTACATGATGCTTATACAGCAATGGATATTGCTTTAGGCCGTGGTGGAGACCAAGCTGTTATCAAGAAAGACGATGGCAAGTATGAGTACTTTGGTGGTACTTCTAAAGAAGTTGAAAAACGTACTAAGGTTAAATCAAGAGTAATAGCTGGAGCTATAGAAGAGTTATTTGCTGATTCTAAGAATGTTATTATCATGGGTCACAAGAATCCAGATGCTGACTGCTTAGGAAGTGCATTAGGTATTTATAGAGTTGCTAAATCATTGGGTAAGGATGCTTATATAGTATTTGATGGCAAGGGTATCGGACTTGATGGCTTAGTTAAGAGACTAAATAAAGAAAAAATATATGAGAATGTATTTATAACTACTGATGAAGCATCAAGCAAGCTTTCGGAGCAAAGCTGCTTAGTAGTTACAGATACTCACAAGATAGATTATTGTGTAGCACCAGAATTGTTAGATAGAACTGCTAAGATAGTTTTAATAGACCATCATAGAAGAAGTTCAGAATTTATTCAAAACCCAGCAATTATTTTCCACGAAGTATATGCATCATCTGCATGCGAATTGGTTACAGAAATAATTCAATATGTAAGTACTAAAGTTGAATTACCACTAGTTGAAGCAGAAGCATTATATGCTGGTATTTTAACAGATACTAAGAACTTCACATTTAAGACAGGTGTTAGAACTTTTGAAGCGGCAGCATACTTAAAGAGACTTGGCGTAGATGTATTTGCAGTTAAGAAATTATTCGATAATGATATAGATACATATGTTGCAGTTGCAGATGTAATTCGTACAGCTGACAAAGTAAGAAAAGATGTTGCAATAGCAATTTGTCCAAAGGAAATTCCTAATGCAATGCAAATAGCTGCACAAGCAGCAGATGAATTAATTTCATTAAATGGAATCGAGACATCATTTGTATTAGTAGACACAGGAGAATATATTAACATTAGCGGAAGATCAAATGGATCTATGAATGTACAAGTTGTACTTGAAAAGTTGGGCGGCGGTGGCCACCAAACTGTAGCAGGTGCACAAGTATATGAAGCAACAATTGAAGAAGCTAAAGAACTTCTTTTAAGTGCAATTAAAGCAGTTGAGGAGGAGCAAGAGAAGTAAGGAGGTAAAACAATGAAAGTTATTCTTACACAAGATGTAAAATCACTTGGCAAAAAGGGTCAAGTAATTGATGCATCAGATGGATATGCAAGAAATTTTTTACTACCTAAAAAACTAGCTGTATTAGCAGATGCAGCTAACATGAATGAACTTAAGACAAAGCAAGAAGCAAACAAATACAAGAAAGACATGAGTATGGCTGCTGCAAAAGAAGTAGCTGAGAAAATGAAGAATTTCCAAATCACATTTAAACTAAAAGCAGGAGAAAACGGAAAGATATTTGGAAGTGTAACAAGTAAAGATATTGCAGACGAATTAAACAAAAAATACTTCGTTGAAGTAGATAAAAAGAAAGTAATGCTTGATGATTCAATCAAGAATTTAGGAACATATAATGTTGAAATTAAATTATTCGAGGGCATCAGTGGAACACTTAAAGTTAATGTTGTAAATGAGTAATATATGTGGCGATTTGTATCGCCACAATTTTAAAAAATGAGGTAATTTGTTATGGATGAAAGTTTAATTTCTAGAGTTCCGCCAAATGATACGCAAGCGGAACAAGCTGTCCTTGGATGCATACTTGTAGATAAAGAAGCAATGTTAACAGTTATAGAAATATTAAGTGAAGAGGATTTTTATAGACCAGAGCATGCAGAGATATATGGTGCAATGCTTGATTTAAATGCAAAGAATACACCTATAGATCTTCTAACACTTAAAGATCAATTAAATATTAGAGGAAAGTATGACACTATAAATGGTTTTGAATATCTTGCTTCATTAAATAGCCCTATGTATTCGATTGCAAATGTTGAAAGCTACGCAAAGATAGTTGAAGAAAAAGCAATACTTAGGAGACTAATCAATAGCTCGAACGAAACTTTAAAAAAGAGTTATGAAGCACAAGATGAGGTTAGCGATATTTTAGAAAGTGCAGAGCAAGGAATTTTTTCAATTTCTGAAAAGAGAAAAGAAAAGACATATGCACCAATTAGTCAAACTTTAGTAAGTACTTTTGACAATCTAGAAGAACTCGCATCAAGAGATAGTAATCTAGTTGGACTAACATCTGGATATAGAGACTTAGATAATAAGACATTAGGATTCTGCCCAGGACAATTAATAATTATTGCTGCTCGTCCTGCTATGGGTAAATCATCACTTGCATTAAATATTGCAACAAATGCTGCTATTAAGGCAAACGCTGCTGTTGCATATTTTAGCTTGGAAATGTCTAAAGAGGAATTAACTGGAAGAATACTAGCATCTGAAGCATTGGTTGATAGCCAAAAAATCAGAAGTGGTAAATTAGAAAAAGATGATTGGATAAATCTTACAAATGCTTCTGGAGTTTTATCTGAAGCAAAGATTTATTTGGATGATAGTGTTGGATATACTCCACAAGAATTAAGAGCAAGATGTAGAAAGATGAAAATGCATCATGACTTAAAACTAATTGTTATCGACTATTTACAATTAATGAATGCTGGTAAAGGTAGTGGAAGTCGTCAGCAAGATATTTCAGATATATCTCGTTCGCTTAAGATGCTTGCTAAAGAATTAGGTGTTCCTATAATTGCTCTTTCACAGCTTAGCCGTGCTGTTGAAGGAAGAGAAGACCATAGGCCTATGCTTTCAGACCTTCGAGAATCTGGTTCTATTGAGCAAGATGCTGACATTGTAATGTTTATTTATCGTGACGAAGTATATCATGAAGATACAGATAGAAAAAATGTTGCAGATATTATTATTGCAAAGAATAGATCTGGTTCTACAGGAAATATAGAACTTGCTTGGCTTAAAGAATATACGAAATTTGGTAATATGGCCAAATATCAATAAGGAAGTGATTACGTGTTAATTTTAGAGGAACTAAAACCTAGTATTAAAGAATTAAAAGATAGATTAACTGAATTAGGTGAGTCTCTTTGACATCGCTTCAAAGGAGAAAGAATTAGCAGACTTAGAGTCAAAAGTAAATGAACCTGGATTTTGGGATGATCAAGAGAATTCCACAAAGGTTTTACAAGATATTAAACTTTTGAAAGATAAGGTAACTAATTATTTAAAAGTATCTAAAGACTTAGAAGATTTAGAAACAATGTTTGAGCTTGCAAATGAATCAGATGATGAAAATGATGCACATGAAGTTCAAAGTATGTATAAAAGATTAAGTAAAGAAACAGACAAGTTGGAAATAAGCAATTTATTATCTGGACCACATGATAAGAATAATGCAATTATGACTATACATCCGGGAGCTGGCGGTACTGAGTCGCAAGACTGGGCATCAATGCTTTATAGAATGTATAACATGTGGGCAGAAAAGAATGGCTTCAAGCTAGAAGAGATTGATTATCTTGATGGAGATGTTGCTGGAATTAAAAGCGTAACTTTTAGAATTGTAGGAGCATACGCATATGGATATATGAAAGCAGAATCAGGTGTTCATAGATTAGTCAGAATTTCTCCATTTGATAGTGGTGGAAGAAGACATACTTCATTTGCTTCTGTTGAAGTTATCCCTGAGATTGATGATAGTGTGAATATTGTAATCAATCCTGAAGATTTAAAGGTTGATACATATAGAAGCTCAGGAGCAGGTGGACAACACGTAAATAAAACTGAGTCAGCAATTAGAATTACACATATACCAACTAACATTATAGTTAGTTGCCAAACTCAACGTTCACAAATACAAAATAGAGAATATGCTATGAAGATGCTTATATCTAAATTAGTTGAGTTAAAAGAAAGAGAAAACAAAGAAAGAATTGAAGACTTAAAGGGAGTTCAAAGAGAAATTGCATGGGGAAGTCAAATACGTTCTTATGTATTTTGTCCATACACTCTTGTAAAAGACCATAGAACAAACTTTGAAGTTGGAAACGTTCAAGCAGTAATGGACGGAGAACTAAACGATTTTATTGATGCTTATTTAAAGATGAATATTAATAAATAAGGATGTGAACAAAAGATGAAAATGTTTCGTAAGAGATTTATTCCAAATGAAACAATAGATATTTCTAAAGATGAAGTTCTTGAAAGAAATGATGAGAGAATAGTGACAAGATGGCTTCCTATTCATCCAAGAGATGATGTTTATTGCGGAATGTCGTTTGTGTACTATAAAGAAGGATATAAAATCAGCAAGTTTTATGATAAAGACGGAAAGCTTTTATATTATTACTGTGACATTATCGATTACGATTATGATGAAAAAGATGATGCTTACACTTTTATTGATTTACTTGTTGATGTTAAATTCTATCCGACTGGAAAAGTTGAGTATTTAGATTTTGATGAACTTCAAAGAGCATATGATGAAAAAATGATAGATGGAAAAATGCTACTAAAAGCAATTTCCACATTAAATAAAGTTGCCGAAAAAATATATAACGGAAGTTTTGAATCATTATGTACATATTAAAGGAGTAATAAATTGGAAAGACAACAAAGAATCAGAAACTTTTGCATAATTGCGCATATAGACCATGGCAAATCAACTTTGGCTGATCGTTTGATTGAAATGACAGGTGCTCTTTCTAAAAGAGAAATGGAAGCTCAAATTTTGGATAACATGGATTTAGAAAAAGAGCGTGGCATTACAATTAAGCTTCAAAGTGTGCGTACAACATATAAAGCAAAAGATGGAGAAGAATATATATTAAATCTAATTGATACACCTGGACATGTTGACTTTAACTACGAAGTATCTCGTAGCTTGGCAGCGTGTGAAGGTGCAATTTTAGTTGTAGATGCTTCACAAGGAGTAGAAGCGCAAACTTTGGCAAATGTTTATTTAGCAGTAGATAACAATCTAGAAATTGTTCCGGTTATTAACAAAGTAGATTTACCAAATGCTAGACCAGATTTAGCAATTGAAGAAATTGAAAATGTAATTGGAATTCCTGCACAGGATGCACCATTGATTTCAGCTAAGACAGGATTAAATGTTGAAGAAGTATTAGAAAGAATAGTTAGCGATATTCCTGCACCAAAAGGAGATGAAAAAGCTCCAACCAAAGCCTTAATATTTGATTCATATTATGATAACTATAAAGGAGCAGTTGCATTTGTAAGAATTAAAGATGGTTCTATTAAGGTTGGCGATGAAATATACTTCATGGCAACTGGAAAAACAGAAACTGTTTCTGAAGTTGGTTATTTTGGAGTTGGAACATATAATCCTTGTAATGAGTTATTAACAGGAGAAGTTGGATATGTGGCAGCTTCTATTAAGAATGTCTCTGACATTCATGTAGGTGATACGATTACATTAAAGAACAATAAAGCTCAAGAGTCACTTCCTGGATATAGAAAAGTTACACCAATGGTTTATTGTGGAATGTATCCAGCAGATGGTAGCGACTACGAAAATCTAAAAGCTGCTTTAGAAAAGCTTTCACTAAATGATGCATCGCTTTTCTTCGAACCAGAAACTTCAGTTGCTTTAGGATTTGGTTTTAGATGTGGATTTTTAGGACTTCTTCATATGGAAATTATTGAAGAAAGAATAGATAGAGAATTTAACCTAAATGTAATTTCAACATCGCCATCAGTTATTTACAAGATTAATAAGACAGATGGAACTCAAATAGAATTATATAATCCTGCAGATATGCCACCTATACCTGAGATATCAACAATGGAAGAGCCAATAGTTAAGGCTCAAATTATGCTTCCAAAAGAGTTTGTAGGTAACATAATGCAATTGTGCCAAGATAGACGTGGCGTATATAGAGATATGAAGTATATGGATGAGACAAGAGTAATCTTAGAGTACGAAATGCCTCTAAATGAGATTATTTATGATTTCTTTGATGCATTGAAGTCTCGTTCTAAAGGATATGCTTCATTAGATTATGAAGTAATTGGATATCAAAAGTCAGAGCTTGTTAAACTTGATATTCTATTAAATGGTGATTTAGTTGATGCATTTTCAATAATAGTTCATAAAGATAAAGCATATGCGCGTGGAAGAAGAATGGCCGAAAAGCTTAAAGAAAATATTCCAAGGCAAATGTTTGAAATACCAATTCAAGCCGCAATTGGCGGTAAAATCATTGCTAGAGAGACGATTTCAGCAATGCGTAAAGATGTTTTGGCTAAGTGTTATGGAGGTGACATAACACGTAAGAAGAAGCTTTTAGAGAAGCAAAAAGAAGGAAAGAAGAGAATGAAGCAGTTTGGTACTGTTGAAGTTCCACAAGAAGCGTTCTTATCTATCCTAAAACTAGACGACGATACGTAATTTTATAGCGAGGATGGATTTTTGGGACACTGCTAAAATTCCAACTTTTAAGTTGGAATTTTAGCAGTGTCCCAAAAATCCATCCTTGCCATATCAATTATTAAGTTTATATTACTAAATGGCTAAAAGGTTTAATTTTAGCCATTTTTTTAATATAATTATATGTGATTATAGTATTTTGGAGATTTTGTGAGCTTAATTATATGAAAAAATTTATATTTTTTATTTTAAAGATTTTAATAGCTGCTTTAATTTTTGGAGCTTTTATAATTGGATTCTTTATTTTAAAAGGTCAAGTCATGTTTCAAGATGCTTTGAAAGAACATCCAATAGAAGAAAAAGTTGCAGAAATTAGAGCAAAAGATAATTATACATATTTAGAAGAAGTTCCTCAAGTTTATAAAGATGCAGTTGTTGCTGTTGAAGATCATAGATTTTATAGTCATAATGGCGTAGATAATTTTGCTATAGTTGCTGCCATTATAAATAATTTAAACCAAGGAAAATTATATCAAGGCGGAAGTACAATTACTCAGCAGATTTGTAAGAATGTTTATTTTTCTCAAGATCGTACTTTAGAAAGAAAATTTGCCGAAATGTTTATGGCTATGGAGTTTGAAAAGCTTTATTCGAAAGATGAGATTTTGGAAATCTACATCAATACTTGTTTCTATGGAAACAACTGTGACACTTTAAAAGAAGCAACTAGACTTTACTATGATAAAGAGCCGATGGAACTTACTGATTATGAGGCAATTCTAATTGCGGGTATTCCAAATGCGCCATCGCTTTATAATCCAATTCATAGTATGGAATTAGCAAAGCAAAGACAAAAGCAAGTTTTAATAGCAATGGTAGATGAAGGATTTTTAACTAAAGAAGAAAAAGATCGTATACTTCAGAGTGAAAGCGAATAACAAATGAAAAGAAAGGTTTAATTAGATGTTTAAAGGAAAGTATTTATTTTTATTTTTAATTTTTATTTTAATAATGTCCACTGCATATGCTGGAAGCATTACATCATTAAGATATGACGGTGCTGACCATAATTACACAGCTAAGGATGTAACTCTTGTATTGAATGATGCAAAATTTACACCAGAAGAAGGTCAGATGCCACCGATTATTTTAAATAGTCGTACTTTGGTTCCAGTAAGAGAAGTGTTTGAGATACTAGGTGGAAAAGTTGATTGGGATGCAAATGAAAGAAGAGTAGATGTCACTCTTGGAAGCAAGAAGATTTCTTTATGGATAGATAATCCAACTGCTACAGTTGACGGCCAAGAGATTGCTCTTGATGTTCCAGCTAAAATAGTTAATAGCAAAACAATGGTGCCTGCCAGATTTATTTCTGAGCAAGGTGGTCTAGTTGTTGATTGGGATGCTACAACATATACTGTTTCTATTCATTACAAAAAGACAAATATTACAGGGATTTCGTTTGCAACTATAAATGGTGTTAATTGTATGGTAATTAATGCCGATGGTCCAATTACAAGTTATAAATATTCTTCAGTTCCTAAAGATGGATCATTCTCATTATACATAGATATTAAAAACTGCGACTTCGTATTTGATACTTCTAATAGAAAATTCGACAGCGGAATGGTTTTAGCTTTAAGATTTGGTGATCAAGGAAATGACACTCATAGAGTAGTTTTAGACTTAAAAGATGAGACAGATTACGTTGTAACAATGTCTCAAGATAGAATGAAGTTATATTATGCTTTAGCAAAAGAATTCATAGTACCTGGCGAAGAGGTTAAGAAAGAAGAACCTAAAGTTAACTCAGGCGAATTGATTGAAGTAATAGATAAATCTGGCGAAAATATTGTTGTAGAAGAAGTTGATAATAAATCAGGTGAGATAGTAAAACAAGAAGAGCCTGTTAAGACAGAAGAGCCAGTTAAACAAGAAGAACCAGTTACACAAATAGAAGATAGTGGAAACACAAAAGAATCTGGTGAAGAGGATAAACCATCTTATCCTATTTACATTCAAGATGAAGAACCAGAAGAAGAGCCAGAAGAAGAAATTGATTATGATGTTTCGATAACAGCAATCAAATATAGTACTGTTTCTAAAAGAGTAAAGATTAATTACGAAGGTAAAATTAAATATAATGCTGAATTTTTAGAAAATCCAAACAGATTAGTTGTTGATATCGAAAGTGCAAAGCTTGATACTCAAGGACCAACTGAAATTAATATTAAAAATTCAGTTATAACTGCAATTAGATTTTCACAATACACAAAAGAAAGCGTTAGAGTAGTTTTAGACTTAAATTCAAAAGTTGAGCATAAAGTATATTTAAAATCTTCTGAAATGCAAATTGATGTTAAAGAAAGCACATATAAAAACATCAAGTATAAAAAACTTACTTCAAGTGGTCAAATCACATTGCAAAATGTAGATTTAGATGATTTGTCACTAAGACAAGATGAAAATACATTTAGATATTATATTACTTATAATGAAAAAGATGCAGACTTTGGTGATGGAGTATTTACTGTAGGTGATTCATTTGTAAAATCAATTACGACTACAAAAGGTAAGATAACTATACTAGATTGTGGAAATATGACATATTCTGCAAAGCAATCTTCTAAGAATGTTATTATCACTGTTAGAGAAGCGGAAAAAGTAAAAGAAAAACAAGCATATATAGAGGAAATTATTAATTCGCAACCAAGCGGTGATGAATCAGGCGAAAAGAAGATAGATGATAGATTAAAGACAAGAATTCTAGTTGATGTTGGTCATGGCGGCGCTGATCCTGGTGCATGTAATGGCGAATATCAAGAAAAAAATCTAAATGTTAAGATTGCTCAATATTTGTATGATATGCTTTGCGAAAGAGAAGACTTAATAGTAGATATCAATAGAACGGAAGACAACGATAGATACTTTACAGTACAAACTAGACTTCAATACGCATTAGACTTTGACCCAGACTTTATTGTAAGTGTTCATATAAATTCGCTTGCAAATAAGAATTATTCTGGTACACTAGTACTATACAGCAATAATGAGAGCGAAAGTGAATATGGTGACATCACATCAGAAGAATGTGCTAGAATTATTACAAATGAGCTATCAAATCAGCTTGGCACAATCAATAGAGGTATAACAAAGCGTGATGATTTGCATATTTTACACGACACTCCATGCCCATCTGTATTATGTGAAGTTGGTTTCATTTCAAATGATGCCGAACTTGAAAGACTAAAGACAAAATCGTTCCAAAAGGCTGCTGCTAAGGCAATTTTTGATGGAATCGAAAAGATTTTGAAAGAAATGTAATTTGTGTTATAATACTAAGTAGTTCACAGATTATTTTCGTCTGTAGTACTTTTAAGGAGGTATTTTAAAAGTGGATGATAATAATTTACCAAAAGGTTTATTTGGATTAAATAAAAAAGATGTAGAAAGTTACATACAATCAATTAAGAATGATTATGAAAAAGAACTTTCTGAACAATCAAAAAGACTTCAAGAAATGAAAAACGAAAACATCAAGCTTAATGAAAAGGTTAATACTTTGATGAAAGAAAGACAGCAAATTGAAATGTCAAAGCAAAGTATTTCGGATGTTTTGATTAAAGCTGAAGAACAAGCTAAGCAAATTGTTGAGGATGCTCGTGCACAAGCTGAAAAAGAAAGACAAGATGTTGAAGTTTTAATAGAAGAGCAAAAAGAAAAATTGATAGATGCTAAAATTGAGCTTGCAATGCTTAAGGATAAAGCAACAGAGATAATTGAAAAGTTCTCTGGTGATTTGAGTAATTTACAATAAATAATATAGCGAAGGTTTTTTATATTCCTTCGCTTTTTACATATGAGGAGTGAATTAATCATGAAGATAGCGTGTCCTAGATGCGGCGCCGATATTGAGTATGATATTCAATCAGGAAAACTTCATTGTGAATACTGTGGCAGTTACTCTGATGTTAGTGAAGTTGAATTAAATCAATATGACAAAGCAAAACAAAAAGCCAAACCACAATCTGGTGCTTCATATGGTGCTACAATAGATCAAGATGATATATATGATGAATTTCATTGTAGTAGCTGTGGTGCTCAATTAATTACAGATAAAAATACTACAATTACTCATTGTGTATATTGTGGTAGCCAGCAAATGATTAAGCAAAGACTAACAGGTAATTTTGAGCCTCACAAAGTTTTACCATTTAAAATTACTAAAGAGAATTTCTTATATATATATAGAAACTTTGTTCATAAAAAGATTTTTGCGCCAAATGAATTTAGAAATAATCCTTATATTACAGAAACAAAAGGACTATATGTTCCTTACTATATTTATAACTATGATATTATTTCTTATGGTAGAGGCGAAGCTCAAAGAAGAAGTGATAAGAATACATATTATAAATGGTTTGAATATCAATCTAAAGCAAAATCTATGATAATGATAGATGGAAGCAGTAGACTAGATGATAGTATAATGTCATCGCTAGAACCATTTGATTTAAATCAAACTGTAGATTTTAATCCAGTTTATCTTACAGGCTTCCAAGCAGAGCGTACTGATGAAACAGCGGAATCATTAGATAATAAGGCAGAGAATAGAGCAATCATGTATACAAATCGAGTTGTGAGAACTGCGCCTAGTCCATATACAATGTCTGGAGGATATATAGCAAGTGATTTAAAGAAAACTTGTGATCCTGAGCAATCAATGCTTCCAATTTGGTTTGTTAATACATTTTATAAAAATAAAAAGTATTCATATGCAGTAAATGGACAAACTGGAAAAGTTGTTGGAGAAGTTCCACTAAGTAAAGCAAAATTTTATCCGTTGATGGCATTTTTATGTGCAGTAGCAATTGTACTTACTTTGTTTTACTGTGCAATATTTATGTCTTCATCAAGCTATTCAAGAGATGATGACGATGATAATCCAGGTGGAGGAATTGCAATAATATGGATAGTATGTGTAGGTGTACCATATTTTGGAATTAAATCAAGGTACAAGAATGTTACACATGTATTATCTAATCCAATAAAGACGTGGGATTATGAATTAATAAAAGATTTTACATATAAAAAACATGAGTATCAGAATAAATATCCAAAAGATGATCTTAGAAAAATTACTTTCCAAAAGTTTTATGATGGAAAATATCAATATGACATGGATATCAATCGTATGATGTCCGATAGTCGAAGTTCTCTAAATAAGAACTTTACTGTAAATAAACAAGATTTATAAAGCTGCAACTAGGGGACGGTTCTCAAGTTGCACGATGCAACCGAGGGACAGGTCGACTTGTCCCCTTGTTGCGCTGTGCAACTTGAGAACCGTCCCTCAGTTGCAGGGTTTACATAAGAGTAGAAATATGATATAATATTAGCGTAGGAATTTTCCTATGAGCCGTATCCTAAGAAATAATTTGAAGGAGGAATCGTATGGTTAAGCGGCTAAAAGAATGGGTATCTAATTTGAACATTAATATTCCGGCGTTACTTATTGTTATATCATTAGGACTGGTAGGCCTGTTTCTGGTTGTTGGACTGGGATTTTGGCTTTTCCAGCTGGTGGTCGACCAGGTTTTGCCGGCAATTAAGTGATCAATACCATTCGACCCGGCGGGTAACTGTAGCTCGCCGGCTTTTTTGCCCTAAAGTTTTAGTTGACTTTAGGGCATATTTATAATAAAATGTTAACCGAAGCTAACAATTGATTTGGAGGGGTAAATTTGATATCTAAATCACTAGAAGAATACGTAAAAGCTATGTACGTGCTAAATAGGCAAAATGGCGAAATAAGGGTCACAGATGTAGCTAATAAAATGAATATTTCTAAGGCATCGGTAAATAAGGCGGTAAAGAACCTTAAAGAGGAAGGAATGCTTGATTACGAGGCCTATGGAGACATTAAGCTTACTAAAGAAGGCGAAGAATTAGCCCAAAAGCTATTAGAGGCTTATGATATAGGAATTCTATTCTTTAGGGATGTTTTGGGCTTAGAGGAAGAAAAAGCCATCGAAAATGCTGAAAGCTTCAAATCGGCTATTTCAGACGAAGCCTTTAACAAGCTTGCAAGGTATGTACATAAAGAGTTAAACCTAAAAGATTTAAATTGCTTATACGATATAAATAACGAAAAATGCAGAACCTGCGTAAAAAGGAGAATATAAATGTCAAAAGAACTATTAAAAATCAAAAACTTGCACATTAGTGCAGAAGATAATACTGAAATACTAAAAGGAATCGACTTAGAAATCAACAAAGGTGAGATTCATGTCATCATGGGTCCAAATGGAAGCGGAAAAACAACTACAGCAAATGCTATATTTAATAATCCTGCTTATATAGATAAAAAGGGCGAGATTATATTTGATGGCGAAGATATTACAAATCTAAAGACTGATGAAATAGCTCGTAAAGGAATTTTTATGTCTTTCCAACTTCCAGAAGAAATTCCTGGTGTTAGTGTTAGTAACTTTCTTAAAGTTGCTAAAGGAAAAATTACTGGAAAGCCAGTTAAGATTTTTGAATTTAAAGAAGAACTTAAAAAGAATATGGAAGAATTATCAATTGATCCTGAGTATGCAGACAGAAGTTTGAATGTTGGATTTTCTGGTGGCGAAAAGAAAAAGAACGAAATACTTCAAATGCTAACATTAAATCCAAAGCTTGCCATTTTGGATGAAACAGATTCTGGACTAGATGTAGATGCTATAAAGACTGTTTCAAAAGGAATAGAAATGTTCAAGAATGATGATAATGCTGTACTAATAATTACTCACAACACAAAAATACTTCATAGCTTAAAAGTAGATAAAGTACATGTATTAGTAGATGGAAAGATAGTTGCAGAGGGTGATCAAGACCTAGCAAACGTAATAGAGCAATTTGGATATTCAGATTATAAAAAGGAGTAAATAATGGCGAAAACTCAAATAGATGATATTAATCGCAATATTTATGATTTCAAAAAAGAAGATAACTATGAGTACAAAATCAAAAAAGGCTTAACAAAAGAAATCATAGAAGAAATATCAAAGATTAAAAATGATCCTGATTGGATGAAAGAAATAAGACTCCATGCATTAGAGATTTACAACAGCTTAGAGTTACCTACATGGGGACCAGATTTATCTGAGTTAAACATGGATGAGATAGCGACATATGTAAGACCAAAGTCAAAGCTTAACTCGTCGTGGGATGATGTTCCAGAAGATATCAAAGATACATTTGATAGATTGGGAATACCAGAAGCGGAAAAAGAATCTCTAGCTGGTGTTGGTGCTCAGTATGATTCAGAAGTTGTTTATCATAGCATGAAGGAAGAATTAAAAAAGCAAGGTGTAATTTATACAGATATGGAAACAGCGGTAAGAGAATATCCAGACTTAGTAAAAAGTCATTTTATGAAATGTGTACCAATATCTGATCATAAATTTGTAGCATTGCATGCTGCAGTATGGAGTGGCGGTTCATTTGTTTATGTTCCTAAAGGAGTAAAAGTAGATGTGCCACTACAATCATACTTTAGATTAAATTCTCCTGAATCAGGGCAATTTGAACACACACTAATAATTGTAGAAGAAGGAGCATCACTTCACTTTATAGAAGGATGTAGTGCTCCAAAATATAACAAAGTAAATCTTCATGCCGGCTGTGTTGAATTATATGTAGGAGATAATGCACACTTAAGATATTCAACAATCGAAAACTGGTCAAAGAATATGCTTAACTTAAATACTAAAAAAGCAATATGTGGAAAAAATGCAGAAATGGAATGGGTATCTGGTTCGTTTGGATCAAAGATTTCAATGCTTTATCCAATGAGTATATTAAATGGTGAAGGTGCGAGAACAGAATTTACTGGTATATCATTTGCTGGCAAAGGACAAAACTTAGATAACGGATTCAAAGTTATCCACAATGCACCTAATACAAAGAGTGTAATAAATGCTAAATCAATTTCAAAGCATGGTGGAAAATGTACATATCGTTCTTTGGTTAGAATTACTGAAAATGCAAAAGGCTCAAAATCATCTGTAAGCTGTGAGAGCTTGATGCTAGATGATATTTCAGTATCAGATACAATTCCAGTAAATGACATAAGAACAGATGAAGTAGAATTTTCACACGAAGCAAAAATTGGAAAGATTTCAGATAAAGCAATATTCTACTTAATGAGTAGAGGAATGTCTGAAGAAGATGCTAAAGCTATGATAGTAAGAGGCTTTGCTTATCCAATTTCAAAAGAACTGCCTGTTGAATATGCAGTAGAAATGAATAACTTAATTAATCTTGAATTAGAAGGAGCTATAGGCTAATGATTTTAAATCAAACTCCAGTAAGGACTTCAAAGAATTTTAGAGCAAATGAAATTGAACTAAATGAATTTGAAGCACCACAAGAAGTTAATAATTTCTTAAATAGAAATATATATATAAATAGTGAAAAGAAGATAATGCTAGTTGCTGAAAGTGCTGAGGACAGCGAACGTCTAAATGATTTATACGAAGACAGTAAAATATTAGTAACTGAAATCACCAAAGGCGACTTCAAGCTAAAATATGGTGTTGGACAAGAACAAACTACAAACCAGCCAATGAGGATTTTAGCAAAAGAAGGTTGTAATGGTGCTACTGTGAATTTAGAGTTTAACTTTGATGCAGATAATACCAACTTGCAAGATGCTATTGAGATATATGCGGAAAAGGATTCAAAGCTAGATGTAACCATTAACTATATTCCAAGTGAAAATTTTAATTATTATTGTTATCATAATGCTATAATAAAACTAACAGCATTAGAAAATGCAGTAGTAAATGTTACAATTGTGAATTTATTAAATAATACATCAGATAATTTTATTAGTTTTGAAAACAAACTCCTTGATAATTCCAAATTAAATTATACAATTGTTGATTTTGGAGGAAAGAATAGTATTACAAATTATTATTCTGACTTATATGGTAAAAATTCTGATAACCAAATAAACACAATATATTTGGGCAATAAAGATCAATTGTTTGATTTAAACTATATTGCACATTGTCATGGAGAAAAGTCAAACATAAATATTGAAGTTCAAGGTGCTTTAAATGATGAGGCAACAAAGCATTTTAAAGGAACGATTGACTTCAAAAAAGGATGCAAGAAAGCATGTGGAAATGAAAATGAAAATTGCTTGCTACTTTCTAACAAGGCAAAATCTTTAGCTTTACCAATGCTTCTATGTAGTGAAGAAGATGTTGAAGGTAATCATTCAACATCAAGTGGTAAAGCAGGACAAAAGGAATTGTTTTACCTTATGAGTAGAGGACTTACTGAAAAAGATGCAATGAAGCTACTAGTTAGAGCTAGATTTAATAAAATCCTTGAGTCTATTTCAAATACTGATACAAAAGAATTAGTTTTGGCTGAGATTGAAAACAAATTATAATAGGAGATGAAATATATGGTTTTGGAATCATTATTATTCTTTGTACCTGCAACAATATTATTAGCCTGTGGCTTGTTTAGATTATTTAGAGTTCTTATATATAAAGATAAGTGTACTGAAAAAGTATCTGCAACAATAACTGATTTCAAATATATTGAGTATATGAGATTTTCATATTACAAGTCTCCTATATACAAATACACATATGATGGTGTTGAGTATAATGTAAAGAGTAAAATGTGTTATTTAGAGAAAAGTGATGATAAAAACAAAGGCCATTTGGTTTATTTAATGATTAATCCAAATAAACCATCACAAATCTATGATTGCACATCAAAATATGTTGCCGATACAGCTTTTTATATTGTTTTTGCTATTATAGTTTCTTTCTTTGGATTTTATATATTATTTAATAAAGATATCGATATAGGATTATTTAAGAATTTGTAATTTAGGAGGAATCATGTTATCTGAAGAAATCAAAAAAGATTTTCCAGTAATAAATAATAATGATATAGCATATTTAGATAGTGCTGCAACATCTCAAAAGCCGCAGTCTGTAATTGATGCAGAAAAAGAGTATTATGAGACATTTAACAGCAATCCTCATAGAGGAGCGTATTCGTTATCTATAAAAGCTACTGAAGCTTATGAGAATGCAAGAGAAAAAGTTGCCAAATTTATTAATGCTGAAAATCCATATCAAATTATTTTCTCTAAAAATGCAACTGAAAGTCTTAATCTCGTTGCGCATTCATACGGACTTACTAACATTAAAGAAAATGATGAAATAGTATTATCTATAATGGAACATCACTCTAATCTTGTGCCTTGGCAATTTGTTGCAAAAACTAAGAATGCAGTTTTGAATTACATGTATATTAATGACAACTATGAACTAAGTGATGAAGAAATAGAAAGTAAGATTACTAGCAAAACAAAAGTAGTAGGTATCACATATATATCAAATGTAACTGGTACAATTAATAATGTTAAAAAAGTAATTGAAGTAGCCCACTCAAATGGTGCAGTAGTTGTTTTAGATGCATCACAAGCTGTTTCACATATTAAAATAGATGTTCAAGAATTAGATGCGGACTTTGTAATATTCTCAGGCCATAAGATGTATGCTCCAATGGGCATAGGTGTTTTATATGGTAAGAAAGAACTTTTAAATAAAATGACTCCATTTTTAATGGGTGGAGATATGATAGAGTACGTCTATGAACAAGATACAACATTTGCTACTTTACCAAACAAATTTGAAGCAGGTACTCAAAATGTTGGAGCTGCTGTTGGACTTTCAAAAGCAATAGACTATATTGAAAGTATTGGATTTGAAAATATTAAAACTATAGAAAACGATTTAAGAGATTATGCAGTACAAAGCTTAGCAAAACTAGATTTTATTGAACTATATATGACACCAAATAGAGAAAATCATGCTGGAGTAATTTCATTTAATATTAAAGGAGTTCATCCACATGATGTAGCTTCAATATTAGATATGAATGGAGTATGTATACGCTCGGGAAATCACTGCGCACAACCACTAATGAGATTTCTAAATATCGACTCAACATGCCGCATCTCATTTGCAATATACAACACAAAATCAGACATAGATAAACTTATTGAAGCTTTAAAGAAGACATATGAGAAATTTAAAATGTATATATAGAGCAATGCGCTTAGAGCGAGTGTGGTTTTGTTCGTTGCGAACAAAATCCACCGAGTTCGTACAGCATTGCGATAGGTATTATGAAAGGAATTAATTATGGAAGACTTATATAATGATCTTATAATGGAACACAGTATGAATTCGCCTTATAAAAAAGATTTATCATGTTGCTCCATGTGTGCCATGGGTCATAATCCAAACTGTGGCGATGAAATCAAAATTGAGATAAAATTAAGTGAAGATAAGAAAAGAATAGAAGACATGTCATTTACTGGTCATGGTTGTGCTATATCTCAAGCATCAACATCAATAATGATTGAAACACTAATAGGTAAAACAGTCGATGAAGCCCTTGAGATAATCAAAACATATATTGCAATGATAAAAAGAGAAGAAACTGATCCTGAGCAACTTAAAAAGATTGAAGACGCTATAGCATTCAAAAACATATCTAATATGCCTGCTCGTGTTAAATGTGCATTACTTGCATGGCATACTTTAGAAGATATGTTAAATGAGAATAAAACTAAGGAGGAATAATATGATTACTTGTACAGCAATAACATTTATTATTTTGTTTTTTGTAACAAGAAGCAAGAAAAAGAAGATTGAAGCAGAAAATGAGCAATTAAAGGCAGAGATAGCTAGACTAAATCATATAATTGAAGAAATGAAAAATGGTAGTTTGCCTGAAAATGAGCCTACACCAGCTCCAAATCCAGAGCCTATTCAATAATGTTACTTGATATTTTATGTCAACTATGATATAATACCCAAAAATAACCCTAGTATTCCTTAAAACATAATTATAGAAAAGGAGAATCAGTATGGGTAATAAAGAAAGTACACGGGATTTTTTGAAAAAAGAATTCGGATCTAGTATCAAGACTTTTTTACATGTATTTTACTGGTTAATTCTTGGAACTGCTGTTATAATACTTGTTTTTCGTGTTTCCGGATTTGAAGCGAATTCTGAAGAATCAACTATTCCGTCATGTTCTGTAGTCGCAGAGTATACCAATGGTGGAGAACTTGTCGAAGATCACTTAGAAGTAGAAAATGACTCCTACAAAATCGTTTATGACGAGGGCACGCCAGTGAGCATCTGTATTACTGTTGGTACAGGAACGGATGAAGGCCCCAAACGGTTTTATTTAAAATTATCAACAAATGATGAGTAATGATTGTATTAATTCATGATAAAGTAATAATGAAAATGAGACGGGATTTCAATTTGAAATCCCGTCTTTTTTATAACTTTTCTTTTCTAAGTCCTATCATTGTAATTACAAAGATAGGGATGAATATAATGCATACACCGAGCAGTGCATATGTAAGCTGAATTTCTCCTAAATAGTTTACAAAGTAAACAACCGGAATATATAAGAGCCTACAGAAAGTGGATCTAATTGACATCACGCTAGTTTGCACTTCATTTCTTGCTGACTCTTGCAAAACAGTTTCAAGGTTTGATCTTTCTAAGCCATGAACAAGTCCATTAAGCGCAAATAGCCAAACAGTAACGATGTTTACGTGAATGATTACAACAATCATCCATGCAAACTCAATTATCATTGGAATCGCATACATCTTTGAAGGCTTTAAGTGAATAATCTTAAGTGAAATTCTTCCACCAATTGTCTGCATTAGAAAATTCATTACCCATCCAAGACTTACAATTTCAATCGGAACACCGACCAAAAGAAGAAGTGGAGTAAGCACCCAAATTTGTGCGTGAGTAACTTCATTGGCAGAAACAGATGTCATCATTAGCACTCTTGTTTTCTTGCTAGATAGAATTTCCTTAAATGCAATCAACATATCTTTAAAAGGATTGTTTGAGTTTTTTTCGAGTTTTCCATTTTCATCCTTAATAAAGAAAGCAATCACTCCTGCAATAAAATAGGGGCCAAAAGATGCACCAATTGCAAGTCTTAATGAATACCTTGCTATCACACCACCAAGTGCAGTAGTAATAAACAAAGCAAAGTATCTTGCAATTTGAACTTTTACATTAAGCTTTTTGAAAAGTTCACCAGTTGGATCAATCTGCTCAGCATTATACTTGATGAATGATGAATCAACACCATTTGTCATTGCCATGAAAAATCCAAGCAAGCATTCTGATATGATTACGACAACTATGCTTTGTGCATTCGCATATAGCAAGAAAGAAAATGCTGTGCCTAAATCTCCAATAATGTTTAGTGCTTTTCTATTAAACCGATCTGCAATATATCCAAGAGGAATATCAAAAAGAAGAATGGAAATAGTAAATACCATTTGAGTAAATCCAATATCTGTTTGATTCATTCCAATTGAATTCCAGAAAATAGTCATGATACTTACAGCAAAACCTACACCAATAGAAGATAGAACTGTTTCAATTTCAATAAGCAGTAAATTTTTCCGATACGAGGTTTGCTTCATATCGCATTCTCCTTTCTTAATAGCGTTAGGAAACTAGAATTATCTATACACATATATTAAAAAAACTCACAAAGAAAGTCTTTTTTAAGACTCCTTTATGAGTTATTCTCAAATAAAGTGTACCAATCACCGATTGGCTGTGTAGCTTCCCAAAGGTTATACACACTCTTAATACGTTTTCTAATATAACACAGATTAACATAATTGTCAATAGTAAAACTTGATAAACAAATAAGTATAAAATATAATTAAAGATATAAAGGAGGATCAATCTTGAAAAATATGAAGAATATTAAATTGATAACTTTATTTGTTTTGGTTTTGTTGATTCTTACAGCATGTGGAACTCCAGATGATGCTAATAAATTGTTAAGATATGCTAAGAGACAATATGGTGATTGCACAATTGTAAGTAAAGTAGATAAAGAAGATGGTGGCGTTAAACTCATAGTGCGTGATAGTCTTCAAGGCTTTGAATACCATTTATATAGTGGTATGCAAGATATTACTATTGATGGCTCAAAGTTTGGCTCAACACCTTATAAATCTGATGATTTTAAAGAGAAAATGTGTCTCTTTATTGTAAGTGAAGTAAAAGGTGAACTAGATAATTTGTGTACAAGTGGCAGAAAATACAAATTTGACGACTACTATGAATCGATGGATTTATATGTATATTCATATAACGAAGAAGATACAATTGAATTTGCGAAAGAATGTGCCACTATATTACAAAACCATAATAAGAAACATCGTTTAGACGATTATACTGTCTATGCTAAAGTTTCTGATTATAGTAAAGAATACTATGGTAGATATTTACTACCAAAAGTTGAATGGCAATCAATAGAAGATGAAAGAATAGAAGTAATGTATGATTATGCAATAAGAAATATTGATGCAGGCTCTCATTACATTAGAAAAGAAACCGTGCCTTTTTCTCAAACAGGTGCTGATATAAAAAATGTATTAGAAGATTATTATGATGATTATTTCAATCCTGTATATTATGAAGAATCTATGGTAGATTGTTATTACTTTAGATCATCTCTTGGCAAAGAATACTATGTTTGTAATTTTGTTTACTATTTTGAAAATAGCGAAAATGTTGGAAATGAGTTATATACAAATTATTAATTAAATAAAAGCTCACTCTAGATGTAAGAGTGAGCGTTTTTGTTTGTTATTTGCTTGAAAACATTGAAAAAATCATCTATAATAACGTTGTTGCCAACGTAGCACAGCTGGTAGTGCAGCTGATTCGTAATCAGCAGGTCGCAGGTTCAAATCCCGTCGTTGGCTCCACTTAAAAAGGTGCTTTTTTGGGACACTTCCAAAAAAGCACCTTTTCTTTTTGGGGGGTGACTTTTTGGAAGTGTCCCAAAAAGTCACCTTATAAATTCTTCTCAGCAAAGCGCCATGAGTCTTTGCACATTTGTTCTAAATCTCTTTCAGCAACCCAGCCAAGTTCTTCTTTAGCCTTAGTAGGATCGGCATAACAAATTGCTATGTCACCAGGTCTTCTAGGAGCAATCTCATATTTAATAGTTAAGTTATTTGCTTTTTCAAAAGCATGAACTATATCTAAAACAGAGTAGCCTTTACCAGTTCCTAAATTATATATAAGTACTCCAGAAGTAGTACGTGCTTTTTCAACTGCTTTTAAATGTCCTAGTGCTAAGTCAACAACATGAATATAATCTCTTACACCAGTTCCATCAGGTGTATCATAATCATTTCCAAATACATTTAAGTGATCTAATCTTCCTTTTGCAACTAGATTAATATAAGGCATTAAGTTATTAGGAATTCCATTTGGATTTTCTCCAATCTCACCACATTCATTTGCGCCAATTGGATTAAAGTATCTAAGTAAAACAACGCTCCAAGAATTATCTGAGTTATAAACATCTTGAAGAATTTGTTCTATAAATAGTTTTGTTGTTCCATATGGATTTGTTGTATGAAGAGGGAAGTCTTCTTTAATTGGAACTTCTTTAGGACTTCCATAAACAGTAGCAGAAGAACTAAATACTATTTTTTTACAATTGTGAGCTCTCATTACATCTAGTAAAACTAGAGTGCCAGCAACATTATTATGATAATACTCAATAGGTTTTTTAACTGATTCACCAACAGCTTTTAATCCAGCAAAGTGAATTACTTCTTTAATATCGTTTTCCTCAAAAACTTTATTCATTGCATCTTTATCTAAAATGTCAGCTTCATAGAATTTACAATCTTTTCCAGCTATTTGTTTAATCTTGTCATACATTTCAATTTTGCTATTGCTTAAGTTATCTACAATAACTATATCTTCGCCAGCCTTTAAAAGTTCAATAGCAGTATGACTTCCGATGTAACCTGTACCACCAGTTAATAGAATTGCCATAAAATCACTCCTTTTCGGGATAATTCTACCATACAAAATAAATGTAGGCAATCATTGACGAAAACCTTTAAAAAAGCTATATTTGAATTTGGGGGGAGTTTTATGAAGAAATTACTTTTGTTAATAATGGTTATTTTGGCTATTGGATTAGTTGGTTGTGAACAATCTGAAGTAGTTATTGAAGATAAAACAGAAAATAATGAAGTAAAGCCTGTTGAAGAAGCGAAAGACAATGTACTTGATGAATTAAAAATAGAAATGACAGAAATTATGACTTCAGAAAAAATTATTGTTCCATATGATATGAGATATTCACAAGAGCTACTTAGAGTTTTAAATAGTTATGGTACAGAGGCAAGTTGCTATACATATATGCAACAAAATTCTATTTTCCCATTATTTGTGGTTAATGATGGAAGTAAGAATCATATTTATGAATATAAAGATGGAGTAGCAAATGATGTTACTGGTATGGTTCAACCAGATGAATTTGATGAAACAGGAGCAGTGCCATATACAGCAGCTGTATTTGAACTTTTAACGGTGCTAGAGGAATATAATGATATTGTTTCTCAATATAACGAAATGAAGAGTAAACCTTTTGATACTTATATGGAAGATAGATATTCTTCTAACAAGAATTTGGGTTCTGTAAGTGTGCAATATGATGAATTTGATGCTGAAATACCAGGTGAAGAAACTTGTACTGCTAGCATTGAAGAAGGTAAGCTTAAAGTTCTAGTAGAAGATAAGGGTAAAAATAGAAAAACAGTCGTTACTGTTAATGGAATAGATGATGAAATTGCTTATGTTAAGATTAATCCAACTGATGAAGTATCTGGAATTCCCGGATTAACATTTATTCTTACAATGAAAGGTGATGTATATATAGCTGATATAGCAGAAGCTTTGCCTGAATATGATGATGTAGATGTAGATACTGTTGAAGAAGTAGTAGCCGTTAAGAAAGAAAACATTGAAAAAGCAGCTGCAATTCTATATTCTTATGCGTATCCTAGTGGATTATCACTTGGAAATAGTCTAGAAACAAGAATGTATGCTTTAACATATGATGGAATACTATATAGTTTAAATCAATGGACAGATATTGATTTATAATCAAAAAAAAGCCTAAAAATGCCGAATTTTTCATAAATTTTTATTGAGAAATTCGGCTTTTTTTGGTAGAATATGCAACTAGGGGACGGTTCTCAAGTTGCATCGTGCAACCAGGGGACAGGTCTCGAGTTGCACATTTATAATAAGGAGACATAATCACAGGATGAAAAAGAGCATTATTAAAACGTTCAGTTCGGTCGTGCTTATTACAGTTGTTTCAAAATGCTTGGGATTAATTAGAGAAATGGTATTTGCAAGCCAATATGGTACAGCTTTTACAGCTGATGCTTTTCAGGTAGCAATTAAGATACCAACACAGCTAGTTGATATTGTGCTTGGCTCTGCTATAGTATCGACCTTTATCCCAATATTTAATGAATTAATGCAAAAAGACCGGAAAAGAACAGGCAAATAAGTTTGCCGGCAATTTCATAAATTTCATAGCGACTATTTCAACATTGCTTACTGTCATTTGCATTGTTCTTGCTCCATTTATAATTAAGCTTATAGCGGGAGGATTAGAGCACAACACTTATTTGCTTGCAATTGATTTAGTTCGAATTACTTTCCCTATGATGATATTCACATCGCTTGCTTTTTCATTCGTTGGCTTTTTGCAAAGCTATGGAGAGTTCAACATACCAGCAGGTATTTCTGGACTATCCAATTTGATAGTAATTATTTTCTTACTATTCTTTAACGAAAAACTAGGCGTATATGGATTAAGTTACTGCATGGTATTTGCATGGCTTATTCAATTATTAATCCAGATACCTTTTGCAAAGAAGTTTGGATATAAGTTCAACTTCTTTATAGATTTTAAGGATCCAAACCTTAAGAGAGTATTTATACTTGCTTTACCAATTTTTATTAGCACCGCGGTAATTCCAATAAACATGTTTGTAATTACTAACTTTGCTTCTAAGTTGGGTGAAGGAAACATTGCGACGCTAGATTATGCTTATAAGATTTATTTAGTTATTTATGGCATATTCACATATGCTATTGGAAATATAATCTTCCCAGAGCTTTCTAGAAATTCTGGCGAAGGATACGAAGAACAATTTAATTCCTTAGTAACAAAAGGGTTAAGACTTATATCATTCTTATTAATTCCGATGACAGTAGGAATGATTATTTATAGCAAAGATATTATTTCTATTTTATACGAAAGAGGAAGCTTCACAGCAGAAGCAACAATTAACACAGGAAGTGCACTTGCTTTCTTTGCAATTGGAATAATTGGTGCAGGTATTGTTGAAATCATGAACAAGTCTTTCTATGCAAAGAAGAATACTAAAGTTCCATTGTTTGTTGGAATCGTAATGATAGCTTTAAACTATGTTCTTTGCCTTGCATTATCTAATACAGCTTTAACATTCAAAGGACTTGCTCTATCGTTTGCTTTAGTATCAATTGCAAATGGAATTGTGTTACTAACAATTTTGAATTTCAAGTATTCAAAAGTAATTACAAAAGACTTATTAATATATATTTTAAAAATAGGACTTGCTACGGTTTGCATGGGTGTATTAGTCTATGCAATCGATTTTGCTTTACAAGACTACTTAGTAGGTACAATGATTAAGAATATTATTAGACTAGCAATAGGCGGAGGAGTCGGCGTAGGATTTTATTTCGCCCTAGCACATTTATTAAAACTTAATGCTTTTAAGGAGAATCAATAATGATTAAAGTATTAAAACAAAGTTTTATATACAAATTTTTAAGCAGCCTTGTTTCTTTTATAGAAAGCTTTATAACACATAGCGGATTGTATAGCTTACTAACAAAAGAACACGAGAAAAAACATGAGGGCTTTTTAGAAAAGTTTTTGTATAAAATTATTAGCGGACTAAGAGTTATATTTGAAAAACTAAGATTAAACAAATTATTTGAAGGAAGTTTATTTGCAAAGACATATATCTTTGTTGGACTAACTATTGCACTTGCTCCAATATTACCAACAATGCTTTGCTTGGCTTGTGTATTAGGCTGTATAGTATCATTCTTCCTTAAAGTAATGCTCGATAAAGAATTCAAATTTAGATATACACCTGTAAATGGTGCTTTGATATTCTTCATGATAGTGTATGGACTATGTGCATTAACTTCGGCAGATATTAAGAGCAGTATTCAAGTAGCAGCATTGTTACTTAGCTTCATGGCTTTTTATTTCGTAATAATCAATAGCGTTGAAACTGAAAAACAACTTAAAGGATTAATTGCTATATTTGTTGCAGTTGGATTTGCGGTTGCAGGACTTGGTATTTATCAATATTTGTTTGGCGGAAGCTTTGCTTCATCTTCATTTGTTGATAAAGAATTATTCGAAGACATTCAAACTCGTGTAAGTGGAACTTTTGATAATCCAAACGTAATGGGTGAGTACTTATTATTAGTAATTCCAGTTGCAATGTCTTATTTCTTTAATTCAAAAGGGTTTAGAAAAAAGATTATTGCTTTAGGCGTAATTGGCGTAATGTGTGTATCACTTGCACTTACATATTCAAGAGGATGTTACTTAGGTTTAATAATTTGTGTAGGTATTTATTTATTATTAATTAACTTGAGATTTATATTACTTTTCTTGGCGGGAGTTGTTGCAATTCCTTTTGTATTGCCAAAGAGTATTATTAATAGATTTACAAGTATAGGAAATACAGAAGATACATCTACATCATATAGAATCTCTATATGGAAAGGTGCTATCGATATGTTTAAAGACTATTGGTATAGACCAATAGGACAAGGTACAACAGCATTCAATAGTGTTTATCCACTTTACTCATTATCTGGAGTAGGTGCAGAACATACACATAATTTGTTTTTACAAGTAGCTGTTGAAACAGGAGCAGTTGGAATAATTGCATTCTTGTTCTTAATATTTAGATTTTTCCAATGTATTTTATCTGCAATAAAAAATGTTACAGATAAGATCAATAGAGTATATTTAATTTCGTTTGTGTCAGGATTTGCTGGATTTATTGTACAAAGTATGTTTGATAATACTTGGTATAACAATAGAGTAGTACTTATTTTCTGGGCATATATTGCACTTGCGGTTAGCATGACATTTGCTCACAAGTTAAGGAGGTAAAATCCTTGGACAAGATAAAAGTGATGCACTTTTTATCAGATACAAATATTGGTGGCGCTGGTAAATACTTAATCACTTATTGCAAGAATCGAGATAAGGATAAGTATGATGTTATAGTAGCACTGCCAGAAGGAAGTCTTTTAATACCTGAACTTGAAACAACTGGAGTAAGAATTATTACTTTAAATGGATTAAAAGATAAATCATTTGATATAGGTGCTATAGGAAAGCTAAAGAAGATAATTAAAGAAGAAAAGCCAAATATCGTTCACACTCATGCATCTTTGTCAGCTAGAATTGCAGCTCGTAGTTTAAAAGGATGCAAGATTATATATACAAGACATTGTGACTTCGAACCATCAAGCATGTATAATAATGGATTAGTAAGAAAATTAAATGGATGGTTTAATAAAAAGTATGCCGATTCTATAATTGCTACATCAGAACATGCTAAAGAAAATTTAGTAAAACAAGGTATTGATGAATCACTGATTACAACAATTTCAAATGGCTTTGATGGACATATGATTATTGGAGCACAGCAAAGAGATGCTATAAGACAAAAGTATGGTATAACAAGCGATGAAGTAGTAATCGGATATTTAGCAAGACTTGTTGAATTAAAAGGACACAAGTATTTAATAGACTCTGCTAAGATCTTGAAAGAAAAATATAAAGATACTAAGTTTAAAGTGCTAATAATGGGTAGCGGAGATTATGAACAAACTCTTAAAGAATATGCAAAACAAAATGGAGTAGAAGATATTGTAATCTTCACAGGCTTTATTACTAACACAGAAGAGATGCTTAATATTGTTGATATACAAGTCAATTGTTCATATCTTTCTGAAACAACAAATTTAGCGTTGATTGAAGGACTTAGTCTTGGTATTCCATCAGTTGCAACTAACATTGGTGGTAACAGTCAAATAGTAAAAGATAATGTAAATGGCTATGTTGTTCCAATTCAAGATCCTGAAAAAATGGCAGAAAGCATTTACTTAATTACTAAAGACCCTGAAAGATATTCTCAAATGAAAAATGAGGCTAAAAGAATTTTTGAAGAAGAATTTAATTCAAAAGTTTTTGCAAAGAATATAGAAAAAGTTTATGAAAGGATAATTTAACATGAAATTAATTGAAAACAAAAAACTATTTGGAAAAATCAATTTCCTAGACATTTTAATTGTAGTTGTAATTTTGGTAGTTGGTGTATTTGCTTACAAGAAGTTATTCACAGAAGGTGGCAAAGTATCAATTGCAGCTAAATATGAAACAACTACATGTACAATCAAAGTAGATGCTTGTCCAGTTGGCTCTGATAAATTCTTAGAAGTAGGAGCAGATGTATATGACAATGAAACAAATACTTATATTGGTAAGCTTTTATCTTATGAAGTAGATGATTATTACACAACAAGAGAAAACAAAGAATCAGGTGAGTATGTAAAAGTAGCTGTTCCGGATAAAATCACTTGCTATTTAAAAGTAGAAGTATCAGTATCTGATGCAGGCGGAGATTTAATCACAGCAAACAACTACTACGTAAAAGTAGGTAAGAAAGTTGATGCTCGTTGTAAGAACTTCGCAGGCACAGGATTTATAACAATTATTGATAGATAGGAGTGATAATATGAGACTAGAAGAAATAAAGATTTGGAAATTTAATCTATTAGATATGTTTATAGTGTTTGCAATTGTTGTTGCTCTACTAATGTTTTTCAACAATAAGCAAAGTATAGGAGCTGCACCTGCAGCAAGCGGAGATACAGAAGTAAAAGACTCAAAATTTACTTATGTAGTTGAAATTAAAGATGTTGCAGAAACAACAGGTCAAATGATTGAATCAGGAGACAAGCTATATGATAAAGCATCTGGTACAGAGATGGGTACAATTATTAATGTAGATATTAAACAAGCAACTGGTGGCCTTCAATTAAACAATGGTCAAATAGTTACTAAAGAGATTCCTGAAAGAATCGATGTATATTTGACAGTAGAAGCAGAAGGCAGAACTTCAAATGGAGAATTTATTGCTAACAACTTAATTAGAGTATTAGTTGGAAGCTTTAAAGCACTAAAGACAAAATATGTAATGTTTTCAGGCACTATAATTGATGCCAAATAAAGTTAAGAAAGCTTTAAATTTATGTTAAATTATGATTAGTTTTATTGCATAAATTCACTGTATATAATATCGTAGAAGAGGCGTGGTTAAGCAGTTAACCACGTCTTTTATACATATGAAAAGGAGTGTAATTTATGACTAAAAAAATCTGGATTATTTTTTCACTGATTTTTATCCTATTAATGAGCTTTTCTGTTGTTTTTGCAGCAGCTGCTCCTAGTGAGGATGTATCGGCTGAAAGAAAATCAACTTTTGAGTTAACAGTACCTGAAGAATACAGGCTGGAAATATCTAAGGATGCTGCAATTGATTGGGCGTCTTCTCAAACTAGTGTAGTAAATTTCTGCAAGATTAATGATTTTACTGCAACTGTTACTGCAATTAAGGCAGGAAATTCTACAATTACTTTTAGACAAGGAACTAGTCCAATATACAAGTTTAATGTAACAGTTCCTGATGATGAAACAGATATTCCAAACTATACTTTATATTTAGGTAGAAGCTATAAATTGCCAGAAGCAGAAGAATTGGGAGGAGATTATATTTATGCAAGCGTTGCTGCTGGCGCACCATTCTTGCAATTATCTAGCAAAGATTGTGTTAAAATTTTAACAGAATCAAATAATTGGATGAATGTTCAAACAATAAAGAAAGGTTCGTTCACTTTATATCGTAAGAGCGCAGGTGGATACATACCTGCTTTATCTACTAATACTGAAGGCGGACACTATATAATGTCTGAAAAGAGATATCAATATATTGATACACTTGGAAATTATACAGTTGTTGATGAGCCTGAAGAAACTATTGATCCTATTAAAGTGTCAATAGAAAGAAAAGCTGAACAAACTGTAACTGTACCTGAAGCAAATCGTAAGACACTAAATTGGAACAATCGTATATCTTGGTCATCTTCTGATAGCAATATAGCAACATTTTCATATATTGATAATTTTGATGCTGATATCATAGGTGTTGCTGAAGGAACAGCTACTATTACTTGTAAGCAAGGTTCAAAGGAAGTATTTGTTGTAAATGTAACTGTTACTGACAATTCACCAGAACCAACTCATTATAAGATGTTGCTTGGTAGAAATTATTATTTACCAGGTTGTAGAGAGACGCAAGATACAAAACTTGATATGCCTAGAAATGCTTATGGTGGAAGATATTATAAGTTATCTGACGAAAATTGTATTCAGATTTTAGATAAAGACACGAGTACATATTTAGTAAAAGCAACAAAAGAAGGAACATTTACTTTATACTATTCAACAGCATCAAGCCAACCATCTGCACCAATGACAATGTCTACAGATGGATCCTATAAATTACCTCGTCAAATAATAAACTTCTTTGATGCAGTTGGAGTTTATACTGTAACTACTGGAATCACTGATGATGAAGTAGCTAAAATCTCTATGAAGAGAAAAGATACAGAAAGTATTGCTGTATCTGAAGAAAACAAGTTAGAGATAACAGCACAAAATGCAATTAGATGGTCATCATCTGATAAGAATATCGTTGATTTTTCATATATTAGTGATTTAGAAGCAAAAATTACTGCTAAGAAAGAGGGAAGTGCAACTGTTACATGTAAACAAGGCGACGTTACTGTATATAAAGCAGACGTTACTGTTACTGATGATACATCAAATGTTCCAAACTATGTATTAAGAATTGATAAGAAGTATTATCTTCCAGGTGCTTCTGAAACAGAAGATACAGAAATAAGTATGCCAATAATGGCTTATGGTGGAAGATATTATCAAATATCAGATAATAACTGTATTGAAGTAATACAAAGAGATTCAAAAGAAATTTTAATTAAAGCAATTGCAACTGGTAAATTCACTTTATTCTATTCAACAGCATCAAACCAGCCTTCTGCACCAATGACAATGACTACTGACGGACATGTTGAATTACCAACTCAAATAATTAATCATTTAGATCCAGTTGGATTCTATACTGTTATTAGTACAGATGATTGTATTGTAACTTTTGATAGCAATGGTGGTTCTGGAACTATGAGCCAACAAATTGTTAAAAAAGGAAACACATTAAAACTTCCTAAGTGTGACTTTAAAGCTCCTAGTGGAATGGAATTTAGTGGCTGGGATGCAGGAAGCGTTGGTTCAACAATTACCATATCTGATGATATGACAGTTAATGCAACATGGGTACAAAAAGAAGATTATACTGATACAGATACAAGTTATGATGATACACAAATTACTGCAACTCAAGTAGATCCAACTCCAACAATAGAGAGCGAAGAACAACCACCGATTGAAGAATACAAACCAATTGAAGAAATATATACAGATGTTAAAACAGATGACTGGTATTATGATAGCGTAAGAAACGCAGTAGAAAAAGGATGGTTTTCAGGAACATCTAGTAATACATTCTCACCAAATAGCAAGATTACAAGAGGAATGCTTGTAACAGTTCTTTATAGAAATGAAGAGGCGGATGAGAAAGAATTTGCTAATTTTAGTGATGTTGGTAAAGATTCATACTATTCTAAACCAATTGCTTGGGCATCAAAGAATAAAATAGTAAATGGAACAGGTGAGAACACATTTTTACCAGACAAAAACATTACAAGACAAGATTTGATCACTATAGTTTATAGATATGTTAAAGCTAAATATCCAGAAAACTTTTATGAATATGATCAAACTGTATTAGATTATTATGAAGATAATAACAAGATAAGTGATTATGCTAAAGAAGCATTTTCATGGGCTATTAGCTGCGGAGTAATAACAGGAAGAGATAATGGCCAATTAGCTCCACAAGGATATGCTACTAGAGCAGAAACAGCTGCAATTCTTCAAAGATGTATTTATTAATAAAAAAAGAGACTCAGGAAAAACCTGAGTCTTTTTTTAATTATATTTTAGCCTCTGTTTAAGAAAGCAATTAAAACTACAAGTAATAGAACTACTACGATAGCAATGATACCGCCTATTGGGTTTCCGCCTTTGCCATCTTCTAATCCTGTGCTTGCTTCTTCTGTTTCTGTAACTTCGCCACTTTCAACTTCAACGCTTTCAGGAACTTCTTCAGTTTCAGCTTTAACTTCGCCAGATTGTTCTTCTGTTTCAACTACAATTTCGCCAGAACCTTCTTCGTCGCTGATTACTAGTGGAATATTATCAACATCATTTCCTTCGCTATCTGGTGCGATAATATCAGCGAAAGCAAATGAACAGCATACAGATAACATCATAATTGCTAGCATAAGAGCAAATTTCTTCATAATTATACCTCCCTTTACCTTGTTATTGCTAACTCGCAAATTTTATTATATAATATATAGGTCATAGATGTCTAGATATTTACTAGAATTTATACATATGGCAACCGGCTGGAGCCTATAGAATCAAACCAAAGTGAGGTAGACATAATTGAATCTTAAGAGAATTAATTCATGTTTTAACGAACTTAATAATGCGGTTGATGGCAAGTCTTCTATTTCTGAAACAGAGTTTGAAAAAAGACAAAGAAGGCTTCTTTTAGAGAGCTCTTTTAAGAGTTATAAGTCATTTGTATCTAGTAATGCTTATGAGCTAATGGACGACGATAGATTAATGGAGGTTCCATCATTAGATTTTGATAGGTTGTTATCTGCGGGCGATGTAATCAACAGAATGACTGATGTTATAAAAGTATTCTATGATTTGAAAGCAAAGCTTTTAGAAGCATCAACAAAGATTTGTAAAAGTGGTGCTTTATATTTCCATATTATTCAAAAGAAGTATGACTTCAATTATGAAAAAATGGATAAAAGAACAGAGGAAGAAATTGTAAAGAATTATAAAGAAGCCTATAAAGAGATAATGGGTCTTGCAAGAAAAGTAATGTTTGACTCAAACTTTATAGAGGCTCTTATAGTAAGAGAATATAGATCTTTAAAACAACTTCAAATGGGAGAATTATTCACACTTGAGGAAATGTCTGCAAAGAAAGATAAAATGGTAGATCCTAACTTAGTTGATTATGCAAATGATATAGAGTCTTCTTTTATCGCTGCTTTTTGGCTTAATAAGGTAACTAAGCTTATTGATGATTGTAAGCAAGGATATATGGTAGAAAGAGTTATTCAAGATACAAGAATGGATTCTAGATTTAAAGGTTTATCAAAAGAAGAGGCTATGGATTTAGCAGAATTAAGATATAAATTCTTAAATTCGATTTTAAGAGATGCATTTGATAGTTTTGGAGATGACCATGATTTTAAAGGATTCAATTTATCCGAATATATAATGTATCTATATTATAAGAAAGCTCCAGAAGATGATCCTGCTCTTATAGAATTGTTTGAAGAAGATTATCCTGAAAAAGTACAATTATATGAAGACATAAGAATTAAACGTTTTACAAAAGAAATTATGGCTTACGAGCAAAAGTATAATGAGATATTTTCATGCGGTAAGACTATAAATGACTATACATTTATAAATGATTTACAAACTCTTGCAGTAATTCAAGATTGCGTTCAATCTTTTTATGATGCAAAGTCTGAGTTAACTGCAATTGGAATGCTTGGACTGGCAGTTCAGGAAAAATCTAATAAAATGATAACTGGTTCTCCAAGATGGGGAATAATTCATGATGATAGATTTGATGAAATCGATAGAGTTAGTAAAATTTTGATTGCAGATATTCCTGGATATTTAAAACCTGTTTCTTTACATGTTGAAACGCAAATCTATGAAGTGTTTAAAAACTTTAAAGTAGATAGAAAATACGAAGGCGAATTTGTACATGGTGATAGAGATAAAAATTCGGGCTATAGTACTAATGCAATGTTTAAACTAAGCTCTAATGAACAAACTAAGTTGAAGCAAATAGTAAATAAAAAGAAATTTGTAATTACAGAAAAAAGAAGAAGATTAGATAGAATTAGAAAAAGAATCGAAAATGAAAAGAAAGGTATTGTAGAACCTAAGAAAACAAATGCTGAGGTTCCTAACAAAAAGAATAAGAAAACTAATCTTAAAATTGATGAAGGCTTCTTTGCAAGAAGGGCTCAAGAAGAACAAATGGATCCAAATGTTTTGATGAGAAGCTTAATGTACGATATGGAATTATATAAGATACAAAGGGAAATGTGTGCCGTTGCAACTAGAGAGTATGCAAAATGGTTAAGTGAAGATAAAATAATTGATGCTCCATTAGAAAAAGGAGAATAGGAAGGATGTATGGCACATGGATTGGCCTATAAAATATGAACTAATTAAAAAGGATGCAAAGACAGGTGCAAGGCGAGGAAGAATTTATACACCACATGGTGTAATTGAGACACCTGTATTTATGCCTGTAGGAACACAAGCAACTGTAAAAGCAATGACACCTGATGAATTAAAAGAGATGATAGATGCTAAGATTATATTGGGTAATACTTATCATTTGTTTTTAAGACCTGGTGATGAATTAATAAGAGATGCTGGTGGACTTCATAAATTTATGAATTGGGATAGAGCTATATTAACAGATAGCGGTGGATTCCAAGTATTTAGTTTAGCAAAACTTCGTGATATTTCTGAAGAAGGTGTTAAGTTTAAATCACACTTAGATGGAAGTGAATTGTTCATATCTCCAGAGAAATCTATATCAATTCAAAATAATTTAGGTTCGGATATTATGATGAGTTTTGATGAATGTTGTCCATATCCATCAGATTATGAATATACTCGTAAATCAATGGAAAGAACAACACGTTGGGCAAAACGTGGCTTAGACGCACATGCTAAAAAAGATACTCAAGGACTATTTGGTATTGTTCAAGGTGGAATGTATAAAGATTTAAGAGAGAAAAGTGCAAAAGATTTAGTTGCTATGGATTTTGCTGGATATAGTGTAGGCGGATTATCAGTTGGAGAACCAGCTGATTTGATGTATGACATTTTAGGACATACAACTAAATTCTTGCCAGAAGATAAACCAAGATATTTAATGGGCGTTGGAAGTCCAGATTATTTAATAGAAGCCGTTTTAAATGGAATTGACATGTGCGATTGTGTTTTACCAACACGTATTGCTCGTAATGGAACAGCAATGACACATCATGGAAAAGTAGTAGTAAGAAATGCAACTTACGAAAGAGACTTTACGCCACTAGATCCAGAATGCGATTGCTATACATGTAAAAATTATACAAGAGCTTATATTAGGCACCTAATAAAAGCAGGAGAAATTTTGGGAGCAAGATTACTAACAATTCATAATTTATATTTCTTAGTTAATTTGATGAAGAATGTTCGTGAATCAATCGATAATGATCAATTTTTAGAATTTAGAGAAAAGTTTTATAAAGATTACTATGGAGATAACCCTCCAACAATGACGAAATGCAACTAGGGGACGGTTCTCAAGTTGCATCACGCAACCGGGGGACAGGTCTTAAGTAGTATTTGATATAAAAGGAGAGTACAAATGAAAAATCAAAAAGTTGCAGATGCGCTAATTTATATTTTTGCGCGAACCATTTTGCAAGTTATTTGTTCATCGCTTGGGTTTATAGGTTTGCTTATGGGAAGTGAACCACTAATTATAGGTGGACTAATTGGAGGAGTCATTTTATATATTATCCTTTCAATCATTCCAAACTTATTTATAAAAACAAAAGAATATGGATGGGTTACTTTATTTAATTTTATATCTGTTATTGCTTATGGAATTTTGAATTTTATAGTATTTTTGTTAGTAAACCTATTCTACAAAAGTTCTGAGTTAGGCTTAGTTGTTTTAGTTTGGGTTTTTGCACTTATTAGTGTTGTTGCATTCAATTTTTTTGTAAATTTGATTGCAGATTTGATAGCTTGTTTAGTTATTAAAAAGAAGAAGGTGTAATACAAATGAAAAATAATGCGGTTAAAGGTTTAGTTTTTATTATAATTAGAACGATTTTAGAAGCCATTGGGGTGGTGCTATTTACACTTACTCTAAATCTTCAAGTTTCAAATGTCGTTGTTTTTGGTTTAATAGTATTTGCTTTTATAAACATATTTTTGGCAATTATTCCGCACTTTTTTGTTAAAGATATTTCATTTGGCTTTATGACATTATTTAATTTTCTTTCACAAATTGTTTTGGCGGGTGGAATGTTTGCTTTATTATTGTTCTTTTGCATAATAGATACGAGCGATGCTGCTGGTTGGCTTATATTTTTGCTTATTTTTTATTATGTTTTTTTTATACCAGTTGCGTTTATTGTTAATTTAATTGTTGACTTAATTACTTATTTTGTTATGAAAAAAATTAGAGGAGGAGTTAAAAATGAAAAATGAATTAGTTATTTACAAATGTGAAATGTGTGGAGAAGAAGTTGAAATCTTAAATGGTGAATGCAGAAGTTTAACATGCTGCGGACAAGATATGGAAGAAGTTGTAGCTAATACAGTAGATGCAGCTGTTGAAAAACATGTTCCTGCATATGTCGTTAATGGTGATGTAATTGAAGTTACTGTAGGTGAAGTAGAGCATCCTATGGCTGAAGATCATTACATTGAATGGATTGCTCATGTATATGAAAATAGAATTTGTAAAGTTAATCTTAAACCTGGTGAAAAGCCCGCAGCTAAATTTGCATATAAACCAGGTGCAACTTTATACGCTATGTGCAATAAACACGGGTTATGGAAAATTGATGTTGAATAAATTTACGCAACTGGGGGACGGTTCTCAAGTTGCATCATGCAACAGGGGGACAGGGCTTAAGCAACTAGGGGTGTCCCAAAGTTGCACTGTGCAACTTGAGAACCGTCCCCTAGTTGCACTGTGCAACTTGAGAACCGTCCCCTAGTTGCGCGTTTTTAATAAATAGAGGAGTAAGTATGGCAAACTATGAGTATTTAAAAGAAATAGAAAAGTATGGACGTGAGAACAAGATACCGATTTTGCTTGATGATAGTCTTGAATTTATCGAAGGTATTTTGAAGGAAGCAAGGCCAAAAAGAATTTTAGAGATTGGAACTGCAATTGGTTTTTCTGCTTTATGCTTTTCTAGATTTTTAGCAGATGATGGTCGTATTGATACGATTGAAATTGAAAGCTTAAGAGTTGAACAAGCAGAAGCTAACATTGAAAAAGTTGGAGTCCAAGATAAGATCAGAGTAATGGAAGGAGATGCTTTAGACATTCTTCCATATTTACAAGAAAAGTATGATATTGTTTTCATCGATGCAGCAAAAGGTAAGTATAATGAATTTTTTGAACATGCTTTAAGATTAACTCACAAAGGTAGCATTATAATTGCGGACAATGTTTTATACAAAGGTTATGTCTTGAGTGATTATAATAAACACAAGCAAAGGACTGCGGTAACTAAGTTACGCGAGTTTATTAAGTCTGTAGAAGATAATAAAAATCTAGAAACAAAACTTTACGAAATAGGCGATGGATTAATTGTCGCAAAAGTATTGAATTAACTATATTTTTATCGTTTTTCGTAACTAAAAAATAATATAATTGTAATATTTGTAACAATTCACAAAAAGCTTGATATAAAGCCATTTGTGGGTTGTTTTTATTTTGCTCAAATTATGTGCACTCGACAAATAATATCCTTGGTTTAAAATATATATGTATGATTTTAACTTTATTAAAGGAGGAAATTTTAATGCAATCTTATAATTACTATGGCTCAAACACAAGAAGTAGAAGGGGATATAAGCTTCTTGTTATGAGTTTGATTAGCATACTAATTTTATTGAGTTTTTCATGTGCATATGGTGCTGATCTTAAACAACTTAAGGCTAATGGAACTATTAAAGTTTATACGGATTCATCTAAAACTACAGCGATTCCGTATGATACTCGTACTTCTTTTAGCACTAGTTCATCAAATCCTACTGTTATATCTGGAGATGCATCATATACGTATGATACATTTGCTCATAGACCATATGTTGAGATTCCTGGTTTAACAGAGGATGTCGACTATACCGTAGCATATAGTGGAGATATAAATGCTACAGTTGAGTATGGTGAAAAATTTGAGGACAATGTTTATATTTCAGGCTCTGAAGAACACCACTATGGAGCTTCATATGTTATTGTTCGACCATTAAAAGAACATACTGGATATGCCGTTATCCCTTATGGTATCGAAAAATTAAATTTAGGGGATTATTCAAATCCTAATCCAAATATAACATACACATTGTCAGGCTCTAAAATTTATGATGGAACAATTACTCATCCAGTAATTGAAGAATCATCGTATGATAATGGAGGAGCGCAACCAATTGATTTGAAATGGAAAACAACATTTGCGAGAGCTCAAAGTTCAGTTGATTTATTTGATATTGGTGCTTACTACGTTCTTATCAATGGTTATTTAGATGGCAACAATGTTGTAGTATATTCAGATACTAACTATTCTGGATATATGTTGAAGTTAGTTTATGTTTATCCAGCTCCAATGACTTGTACATGGCAAACTGCTGGACAAGAATTCACATATAACGGAGAAGAACAATATATTACTCCAACTTTAACAGGTGTTGGACAAGAATCTATTCTTTATAAACAAGGTAATACTTCAAATCTAAATCACCCTGAATCAATTGATGTTGGAGAATATGATATATCTGTTACTCCATTAATAGTTGATTATAGTGCTGTTACTGATGCTGAATTATTAGCAGCATATAACAATCTTACAAATGCTGCATTATTAAATAATTATGTATTAGTTGAAAATAATAATTATACAACTTACATGAATTCAGCAGACTTAGATGATTATACAACAGTTAATGCATATCTTTCTGCACATGCTTCAGATTTAATGGTTGCTCAATTCGAATCTAACTATAGTATCGTTGGTGCACCTCTTACAGTTACAGCTAACGATGTTACAGTAGATAAAGGCGATCCACTTCCAGCACTTGATTTCACAATCACAGGCGAAGTAGGAAATGAAAAAGCTACTAAATCTGGTACTGCATCAACAACATATGATACAAATACTGCTGGTACTTTCCCTAATGCTATTACAGTATCAAATGCCAATGTAGCTGATACAGGTACAAATGGATTTAAGAAATCAAACTATAGAATTAGTTTAGTTAATGGTACTCTTACTGTTAATGAAACAACTGTACCTTTAACAATTACAGCTGCTAATAAAGAAAAATATTATGGCGAACCAGATCCAGAGCTAACTGCTACAACAAATCCTTCAGTTACTCCAGGCGGTGCTCTAACAAGAGAATCTGGTGAGGATGTTGGAGAATATACAATTCTTCAAGGCACATATGGAACAGAAGCTGCGCCTGCTTATGATCCATCTGCTTATAGTCCAATTACATATGTTCCAGGTACATTAACAATTAAGAAGACAAGTGTTGAACCAGATCCTGATCCAGGCGATTACCCAGATCAAAAGGTTAGAGTCGAAGTAGAAGTTTCTGGTGACTATACTTATGATGGTCAACCACATAAGCCACATCCAACAGTTAAATTGGTAGATGAAACAGGTGCTACTATTAAAACACTTGTAGAAGATACTGATTATACACTTTCTTGGGAAGATTATATTAATGCTGGTAAACCAGGAGATACAAATCCTCCTACAGTTATAATTACAGGTAAAGGAAACTTTGCTGAAACTCAAGAAGTAGAATATACAATTAAACCAAGACCACTTACAGTTACAGCTGATGATATCAATAAAGTTGTTGGTGATGCACTTCCTGCAGAAGCAGAACGTACAATCACAACATCAGGTGAAGTTGCTGGCGAGACACCTACATTTAGTAATGCTCCAACAATTAGCACAGCTCCAGATCCATTAACTACAGCTACAACTTATCCAATTGAAGTAAGTGAAGCTATCTTAAGCCCAGTTGCTGATGGTGGATTCATTCCTTCAAACTATAATATTACATATGTAAATGGTACACTTACAGTTACTGAAGCTCCAGCTGTTAAGACTCCACTATATGTAAGATGGAGCGACCAAGATACATTCCAATATGATACATTCCCACACGTAAGAGTTGGTGCTGTATACACAGGTGTATCTGGAGAAACAGTTGATTTTGAATTAATAGGATGGCAAACAGACGTAGGAAACTATGTTGCTACTATTAGAATAAAAGGAATTAAAGGCGGTCGTGCAAGTTTAGAGTATTATGATACAACAACAGTTGAAAATGATTTAGAAAGACCATTTAAGATTGTTGCTTTACCAGTAAGCGGAGACAAGCCTACAGAAGAACCACATGATTCAGGAGATCCAATTATCCCTTCTGGAGATCCAATTGAATCAGGAGATCCATATACAACTCCATCTGGGGAACCATATCAACCACAAGACTATACAGTTAGAATTGAAGTTGTATGGCCAGACACAGATTACGTTTATTCAGGAGATAATAAAGAACCAGTTCCTGAAAAAGTAGAAATTGTTGTTATTGGAACTGATAACAAAGAAGTTGAAAGAAAACCACTTCCAAGTGGAGATTATAAGATTGAATATAAAGATAATAAGGATGCAAAAGAAAGTGGAGATGAGAATCCACCAACAGCTACATTAGTACCAGCAAGTGATAATATCACAGGCGAGATTCCATTTGTATTCCCAATCAAACCAAGACCACTTGTTGTTACACCTGATGATCAAACAGGTACAGCTGGTGACGTTAAACCAGAAGGCGAAGATTTAACATATAAGACATCTGGAGAAGTTGCAGGAGAAACTCCTACATTCGAAGGATATCCTGAAGTTGATGGTCCTGACATTTTGCAATCTGGAGAATATCCAATTGTAGCTGAAGGACACATGACACCAAAGGAAAGCGGAGATTTCAAACCTTCTAACTATGACATTACTTATGAAGAAGGTACATTAACAGTTACTGAACCAGCAGCAAAGAAACCACTATATGTTAGATGGAGTGATCAAGATACATTCCAATATGATACATTCCCTCATATAAGAGTCGGTGTTGTATATACAGGCGTATCTGGCGAGACAGTTGATTTCGAATTAACTGGATGGCAAACAGACGTAGGAGAATACAGAGCACAAATTAGTGTTAATGGCATTATCGGTGGCGACATTGATGATTATGATTTAAGAACAATCGAAGAAGATTTAATTAGACCATTTAGAATTATTGCTTTACCAGTAAGCGGAGACAAGCCTACAGAAGAGCCACATGATTCAGGAGATCCAATTATTCCTTCTGGAGATCCAATTGAATCAGGAGATCCATACATAACTCCATCTGGAGAACCATATCAACCACAAGACTACAAAGTTAGAATTGAAGTTGTATGGCCAGACACAGATTACATATATTCTGGAGACTTTAAAGAACCAGTTCCAGAAAAAGTAGAAATTGTTGTTATCGGACCTGATAACAAAGAAGTTGAAAGAAAACCACTTCCAAGTGGAGATTATAAGATTGAATACAAAGATAATAAGGATGCAAAAGGAAGCGGAGATGAAAATCCACCAACAGCAACATTAGTACCAAACAGCGATAACATCACAGGTGAGATTCCATTCGTATTCCCAATCGCACCAAGACCACTTGTTGTTACACCTGATGATCAAACAGGTACAGCTGGTGACGTTAAACCAGAAGGTGAAGATTTAACATATAAGACATCTGGAGAAGTTGCAGGAGAAACTCCTACATTCGAAGGATATCCTGAAGTTGATGGTCCTGATATTTTACAATCTGGAGAATATCCAATTGTAGCTGAAGGACACATGACACCAAAGGAAAGCGGAGATTTCAAACCTTCTAACTATGACATTACTTTTGAAGAAGGCACATTGACAGTTTCTGAGCCAGCAGGCTTAGACAAGATATACGTTAAATGGAGTGATCAAGACACATTCCAATATGATGGACAACCACATATTAGAATCGGTATCGTTTATACAGATGTAGATGGCGAGACAGTTGATTACACATTAACAGGATGGAAAGTTGATGCAGGCGAAGGCTACATTGCAACAATTACCATTAATGGAATTAATGGTGGACGCGGAAGCTTAGATAATTACGATACAACAGGATTACAATTAACAAATACATTTAAGATTAAAGCACTTCCATTACCAACACCAGAGCCAACAGAAGAACCACAAGATTCTGGTGATCCAATGCCATCAGGAGAAACAAATCCATCAGGCGATCCAGTTCAACCACAAGATTACACAGTAGTAATCGAGGTTAAATGGCCAAGTGGAGATTACATCTATTCAGGCGATGAAAAGATGCCAGTTCCTGACAGTGTTGAAATAGTTATTTATGATCCATCAGGTGATGAGGTAAGTAGAGAACCACTTCCATCTGGAGATTATACTATAGTTTATGAAAATAATATTGATGCTGCTGAGAGCGGTGATCCTGTTCATCCAACAGCTAGGATAGTTCCATCAGGTGATAATATTACAGGCGAGATTGGATATCCATTTACAATTAAGCCAAGACCACTTGATGTTGAATGGAATGAAAAAGATACATTCCAATATGATGGAAAAGAACATATTAGAATAGGTAAGATAGTTTCTGATATGCCTGGAGTTGAAGTTGAGTATACGCTTGAAGAAATGCAAATCGAAGCAAATACTAGCGGAGAGCATTATACAGCTACACTTACATATGATGGAATTAAAGGTGGTAAAGCATCTAACTTCTATTTACCAGATGATTTAGAGCTTGAAAAACCATTTACAATTGTTCCATTACCAATTAGTGAAATAAAACCTACAGAAAAACCAATCAATCCAACTGATCCATTACCAGATGATGATCAACCAGATGATTATACTGTAGAAGTTGAGATAACATGGCCAGATCCTGAAATTATTTACACAGGTAAGCCTGTTGAACCAGTACCAGACAAAGTTGAATTAATAATCAAGAATCCATCAGGAGACGTGATTAATAGAAGAGTTTTAGATCCAGATGAGTATACATTAGATTATGAAAACAATGTTCCAGTTGGAGAAAGTACAGATCCAAATCCACCTACAATAATTATTATTGGCGATGGAAAGAACATTACAGGACAAGTTCCTCATCCATTTACAATTACTCCAGCTCCACTTACAGTTAAAGCTGATAACAAGACTAAGACAGTAGGTAGAGAAAATCCAACACTTACATATACTGTTACAGGTGCTGTAAATGGCGAAGTTCCAGCATTTGATGGAACTCCAACAACTACATGTACAAAAGAATCTAAGAAAGGTACATATCCAATAGTTGTTGACGGAGAATTAGTTGCAAAAGTTGAAGGTACATTTGATCCTGCTAACTACAACATTACATATGTTGATGGCATTCTTACAGTTAAATCTTCAGGTGGCGGAACATCTACACCAGTACCAAAGGATATCGATGTAAGCATATTCTTAAGCAATGGTAAGAGAGAAGATAAAGGTAACAACAACTACTACTTATTAGGAGAAGAAGTTGTTTACTACGTAGATTACGAAAACTTAAAAGAAGCATTCTCAGATACATATAAACTTACACTTGAGTTACCACTTCCATTTGAAGCTGTTGAATTAGATGGAGGTAAAGTAAGTGGAAAGACAATCACATGGACAATTCCTGGTGGTATGAAAGTTGATGAAACTGGAAGAAAGACTGTTAAAGTTAAATTCACAGCATTTAGCAGTGGAAATAAGAAAGGCTGGGAAGACATTTATCCAGTAGATAGAATCTATGTAGGTTCTAAAGAATATGATGAATGTACAGTTCATAACATCATTTATACATTAGATAATGATATTGATAATAAGCACATTATTTACATGTATGGTGATGAAGAAAAACCAACATTTAGACCAGACGATATAATCAATAGAGCAGAAGGTGCACTTGTATTGACTCGTATATTTGAAATCAATACTTCAAACGTAGCAATCGTTGGAGATGAATTTACAGATATAGGAGATACATACTTAAAAGCACAACAAGCAATTGTTAAAGCTTCTCAATTAGGATTAATTGCTGGTTACGAAGACGGTTCATACAGACCACTTCAAAAGATGACAAGAGCAGAATTCATGTCAATTATTTCTAGATTTGTTGAATATAAGTCAACACAAGAAGGAATAAAGGGTATGGATATCAAAGAAATCCAAAAAGACTCTAAGCTTTATAAGAAAGCTGGACACTGGGCAGATAAATACATCTTGTTACTAGCTAGATTAAACATGGCTCCAGAAGATATTGATACAATGGAAAGCCTAAATAGAAAGATAACAAGAGCAGAAGTTGCACAACTTTGCAACATGTACTTATTAAGAGCTCCAGTTAAAGATGATGGAACAATCGTGTTACCATTCAATGATGTTGATAGCTCACATAAATTATGGGGCGATATCATCGAGGCAACAAGACAATCACATAACGACTTCAGACTAACAGAAGACGCTTACGAAATTTGGAATCACTAATAAATAAAAAGAGACACCCTTATGGGTGTCTTTTTTTACGCAACGCAACTAGGGGACGGTTCTCAAGCTGCACGACGCAACTAGGGGACGGTTCTCAAGTTGCACGACGCAACTAGGGGACAGGTCTAAAGTAGTAGAGCAAACATCATTTACTACTTTTCTTGACTAATTCCGATTTTAATCTTAATATATGCTTATAATTAATATTTTGGGGGCAAAAGTATTCGTATGACAGGATACTTTTGCCCTTTTTTAGGAGGTAAAAATGCCAAGAAAAGCTAGAAATCCAAAGCTGTTAACTGCCTATCATATTATGGTTCAAGGTCTTAACAAAGAAAAAATTTTTGATAATGACAAAGACAAAATGAAGTATTTATACATATTGAAAGAAAAGCTTGATGAATATAAAGTAAAACTGATTTCATATTGTATTATGAATAATCATGCTCATTTGCTAATTTATAATGAGGATTTTTATGGAATTAGTAAATTGATGCATAAGGTAAACGCCATTTTTTCAATGTATTATAATCTAAAAAATAATCGAGTTGGTTTTGTATTTAGAGATCGATTTTTAAGTCAAGAAATTTATTCGTATGATCAATTAATTGTTTGTATTCAATACATTCACAATAACCCCGTAAAAGCTAAAATAGTAAAAACACCTGATAAATACGCTTTTTCAAGTTATATTGATTTAAAATATGAAAAGAGCAAATTCATAGACATTGATTTGATAAGATTTTTGTTTGATAAAAAATGTTTTGTGGATATTTGGAAGTTTAACAATTGTAATGATTTTAAATTGATTGAGCCAAATATATATGATAGAGAGCTATTCTATTCTGAAATTGTTAATAAGATTAATCCAAAGAGAGTAATGGATGATGATGCAACTATTAAGAGATTTTTGATATGTTGTAAAGAAAAATATTTTGTACCAAATAATGAAATAGCAGAAGCTTTGAATGTTAATAAAAGTACTATAACTAGATGGATTAAGAAATTTGGCCTTGAGAAATTGGGTGAATAAAGGCTTTAAGCTGTTGAGACGTGTCCCTTTGTTGCGCTGTGCAACTTGAGAACCGTCCCCTGGTTGCAGCGTGCAACTTGAGAACCGTCCCCAAGTTGCGGGTTTGTCTATTTTTAGCGATTTTCTGTATATTTTTGTCAAATTTTGTGTTATAATTCAGTTTCCGAAGGATTTTCCAATGTTTTTTTAGAAAGGAGGCAATAATTATGCGTGAAAAAATCCGCCAAATCGTACTTGGCCGTAGCTATTTAACGGTTATCATGTTTATTTTGCAGCTATTATTTTACGTAATTGTTGCCAATGTTCTAATTCAATATTCAATCATAATCCAGGTAATTGCGTACTTTCTAAGCTTAATGCTTACTATATATATACTTTCGATGAAAAACACGGACATTTACAGCAAGGCGCTTTTAGTCATCGTTATAATTCTTTTCCCAGTGTTTGGCACCTGCATGTTCTTTTTCTTTAGAAACCAAAGGGTTAGAAAGAAGATCAGACTTAATCTTGAGAGTCAGGAATATGCAACTAAAAAGATAAATCACGATTCTGAAAAAACCGACAAAGCCCTTGAAAAGCAAGATAAATCAGTCTTTAACATGTCGCGTTACATTTTAAAAACTACTAATATGCCAATATATAACAACACTTCTTCAAAGTATTTTAGCGTGGGCGAAGAGTATTTTGAAGATTTGATTATCGAGCTAGAAAAAGCTGAAAAATTCATATTTATGGAATATTTCATAATCAAGCAAGGCCACATGTGGAACAAAGTTTTCAATATTTTAAAGCGCAAAGCAAAACAAGGTGTCGAAGTTAGATTATTATACGACGACTTTGGATGTATCAACACGCTTCCAGAAGGATACGAAAATCATGTTAGGAAGTACGGCATTAAATGCCAAGTTTTCGGACATATTTATCCTGTTGCTACTCTTGCTCACAACAATAGAGATCATAGAAAAATCGTTGTAATTGATGGCGTTGTAGGATTTGCTGGTGGTATTAATTTGTCAGATGAATACATTAACAAGTGGATAAGATTCGGTCATTGGAAAGATACAGGTGTCATGATTAAGGGTGAAGCAGTTAAAAGCTTTACTTTGATGTTCCTTGAAAACTGGCACATTTATCAAGATAAAGATGAAGACGACAGATACTTAGAAGGAAATGTTGCACGAATTCCAAAAATTGAAAACGAGTTCGTTCAACCTTATATGTCTACGCCGATGGATGCCGAAGAAATCGTTGCCCGTAACGTGTATGTAAATATTTTGAATGCTGCAAACGATTACGTTTATATAACAACACCTTATTTAGTAATGGATAAAGACCTTGAAACTGCAGTAATTAACGCAGCAAAACGTGGAGTTGATGTTCGATTTATTACTCCACGAATTCCAGATAAAAAGAATGTTTTTGCAGTTACAAGGAGTTCATATAGAGGCTTAATTGAGCACGGAGTCCGCATTTTTGAGTATGTTCCAGGTTTTATTCATGCAAAAAATGTTGTTTCTGATGATAAAGTTGCAACATGCGGATCGATAAATTTTGACAATAGAAGTTTTTATCATAGTTATGAAAATGGCGTATTGATGTACAATTCGGAAGCTGTTTTGGATATTCGTAGAGACTTTATAAAAGCGCAAAATCTTTCAGAAGAAGTAAAAATTGACTTTGACTCAAAATTACCTTTAAAAACCAAGATAAAAACGGCTTTCTGGAAGCTTTTCTCGCCGGTGTTTTAATAAATGTAACGGAGGAACGCAACGGAGGGACGGTTCTCAAGTTGCAGTGTGCAACTTGAGAACCGTCCCCCGGTTGCGCCGTGCAACTTGAGAACCGTCCCCCGGTTGCAACGTGCAACTTGAGAACCGTCCCCCAGTTGCGCGCAGGCTTACGGAAGTAAGGGGTTGACATATTACTATAGCTTATGACATGTATAAGCGAAAAAGGGCTTGAAATCAGCGCTTTCAGCGTGTCGATAGCTTGACATAATGCTATATATATGATATAATTTGCTTGTAGTGATTTGAACAAAAGAGGGTGATTATATATGGCTAGTGGACCAATACAAACAAACTTTAATCCAAATAATCCTGCTGAGGTAGCTAAGTTTAAGGATAAAATCAAAAGTATTCTTAAAAGCAAGGTACCAAAAAGCAGACTAACATATTCAGAAGGTTTTGCTGAGCATCTGGTTACTGAAACAAAAGGTAAAAAGATGTTCATGACGGAGCAAGAGATTTATGAGCAATTTAACGATTACGTTAAAGAAATTTCAACGTTCGTTCCGCCTGATTTACCTGTCCCTCCAACTGGACCAAAGAAGGACGAGGGCAGACACGACATTCCTGGCGCCGAACCAGAACCAGAGCCGGAACCAAAAACTGAACCAAAGACAGAGCCTGAACCAGAACCAAGTTCAGCCCCAACAGAAGAAGCTGAGGGCTCAGCACCTACCGAAGATCCACCAACAGAAGATGACGAAGAAGTAGATGAAGAAGATATAGATGAAAGTAAAGGAGATGATAGTATGGCAGATGCAAAATTAACACCAACAGAAATTAAAAATAAGTTTGGTATTGATGTAACTGCAGATATGACTATCGATGAGCTTGTTGAAGGAATTAAAAACAAGACAATCGTAATTAGCGGAGGTTTATCAAGATTAAAAATCGAACCAGAGCTAAAGCTATACAATTTGTACATGGACATGGTTAAAGCAATGAAAGGTCAAAAGATTAGCATTTATGGCACTGACGAAGTTGTTACTGATGAATTATTAACAACTTTCACAGACCACAACTATGTTATTTATTTTGATGAAACAAAGCTTAAATCTTTAATGCAATCAGTAATTGAATCAAATAGACCTGATCCAACAATAGATGAAGATCCAGATGAAGACAAAGGTAAAGGTGGCAAGAAAGGTCCTGACTCATCAACTCCTGGCGATTCTGATTCAGGTTCAGGCGGAAAGAAAGGTCCTGACAAAGATGATAAAGAAGTTGAAATGGAACAAAAAGATGGTGAATTCCCAGAAGAGTTCTATGAAAATGTTTTAAGAGAATTAGGTCTTATCAAATTAGATGGAATTTCAGTAAGCAAGAAAGATGGCTACAAGCCTAAGAAAGGCGAAACTCAAAAGAGTGTAAAAATCGTAAAAGAGCCAGATAAAAAGAATACAAGAGTTGAATGTAACGACGTTACTTGTGCTCTTGGATTATTCGAAAAGATGTTTAAAGACATCCAAGAAAATGGTGAAAAGAGTGAATTCTACAAAAAGAGAATTCTATTCAATGGTCAATACATTCCAATGGCTGAGTTTGCTTCTAGAGGCGAAGATGGTCTTAAGGATTTAAGAGAAATGGTAACATACATCGAGAAAAATCCTGGTAAAGACTATGAAGTTCCTGAAAGAAAAGATGATGGAAAGCCTGTTGATGAAAAGAATGCTACAAAGAAAACAGATCAAGTACTAGATGAATTAAAAGGCTTGGACTCAAAGACAAGAGATGTTGTTAAGAGAGTTAAAGGAAAAGAAGTTAAAGATGTTTCTGAAAAAGTTTTAAAAGAGCTTGAATCTAAAGAGGGAAAAGAGAAATTCAAAGAGAATTATGAAGAGCTTGTTCGCTTCGAAGCTTTAAGAAATAGATTAGAAAGAATTGCTAGAGAAGTAAAAGAATTAGAGAAACATCCAGAATTATTAGGTACATTGCTTGCTTCTAAAAAACAAGAATTAATTGAAGCATTAAATGAATTCAACAAAGAATTTTCAAGAGAAAAATTAGAAGAGCTTTATAAATTTAAAGCACAATTGATTTTTGTTGGAAGAGCTGAACCAGCTAGATATAGAGGCTTAGTACCTAAATTAGGTATTACTCCGGATGAAGCAGAAAGATATCAAGAATTCTCTAAAGCATCAAAAGATCTTATTGATGGAATAAGACTATCTGCGTTATTAAGAAATTTTGGACACGATACAGCCGGAATTCTCCCAGGTGAAACAGGAAAGAGTTTTAGAGAATTAAGGAAACATAACGCTGAAGTTCTATTAGAAGCAAGACATGGAATAGCAAGAGGAAATAACCCTGCTACTCATATTTGTGACACAGAGAAGAAGATTGAAAAAAGTGATTTATTATCTGTAATTGAAAGAGGACGTATAGAAGAATTCAATAATAAACATATTAGATCAAGAAGAGTTTTTAGAGGCAAAACTTATGTAGTAGCTCCAAAATACGATGCAGATATGGTTACTGCAGCTGTTAAACTAGAGCAAGAACTTGATAGAGAAATTGCTGGAGCTAAAAATCCAAGAAAAGGCCTAGACATATAGCATATATTCTACAAAAGAGAAAGGTTGATGCTTATGAGTGAGCGTTCATTTAGAAGAAGAAGAGAGTCACCTAACAAAAGGGCGGACGACGATCAATTGCTTGATTATCAAGATGATGTTGATGGAATCGAAGAAGAATCTTTTCTTGATTATCCAGATGAAACATTGCTTAGTCAAAGAGACATTGAGAGGCATTATGAAATAATAGGTTTATCTCTTGATCAGCTTCAATATGAAATTGATTCTGAATTTCTTGATGAGGAAGCAGTCGATAAGTATCATAAATCTAGACATCATTTAGACCATTTAAAAAAGAGCGAAAAGGTTAAAAGTCTAAATGATGAAGTAAAAAGAGTTGAAAAAGAAATCCTAAAAATAGGAAGAACAATTCCTGAATTTACAGAGATGTTAAAAAGATACATAGCTATTAAGAATGCCGAAAGGCGAATGAATGCTCAATTTTTCTATAGAGAGAGTTTTGATGCTAGCTATGAAGAAGCTGGAGAAGAATTAGAAGCATTTAAACAGGATTATTCTGAAGAAGATAGAGCTAAATTTAAAAAGGCGACTACACTATTAAGAATAATTGATGATCTCGGTAGTGAAATTTGTGAAGAAAAAGGAATAGATAAATTTGAAGGAAACGATTTAAAAGAAACCTTTTTGAGAAAGATATTAATGGATGACTTTGAAAAATATAGCTATGATCATGATGATGAATACTAATTCTAGTGTGCAGTTTTGGGACAATTCCAAGACTGCACACTTTTTTGTGCTCTTTTTTTCCCAAAGTACAATTTTGGTAGTGTCCCAAAATCGTAAGTTGTGGTATAATTGAGGCACGGAGGAAATGAAAGGTGAATATTTCAAACGAAGAAAAACAATTTGAATATGATAAACTTAAAAAGACTCGTAGATTAATTGATGAAGAGCTTGATAAATCGGCTAAGAGACTTGAAGAAGGTTTTGAGGAATACGATTACGACGATGACTACAAAGACGATTTTATGAAGCAAATGATGATAGATAGGTATAAGCAAAGGATTAATAATCTAAAGAAAATTAGGCCAAATCCTTACTTTGCCAGAGTCGATTTTGTAGAGAATAAGGCTTCTAAAAAGGATGCCTTTTATTTAGGTAAAGAGACAGTTACAGATATGAAAACACTGGAGCAAGTTGTAATTGACTGGAGAGCTCCAATTGCAGATTTATATTATGAAGGGCGTTTGGGTGAAGCTTCGTATAATTGCCCTGAAGGTAAAATTGAGGGTGAAATTAAATTAAAAAGGCAATATGTATTTGAAGATGGCGACATTAAAGATGTAATGGACATTGATATCACGACTAATGATGAAATGCTACAGCCATTTTTGTCAGCAAATTCTGATACTAGACTTAAAAATATTGTTTCGACAATTCAAGCAGAACAAAATAAAATCATAAGAGCGACAATGTGGAAACCACTTGTGGTGCAAGGAGTTGCACGGTAGTGGTAAGACTACAATCGCTCTACATAGAATTGCTTACTTAATATATAACTATGGAAAAGAATTTTTCCCAGAGGAATTTTTGATAATTGCTCCGAATAAATTCTTTTTAAACTATATTTCTAATGTATTGCCAGACTTAGGCGTAGAGCGCGTTTCACAGATGACTTATGAAGAGGTAGCTTTCCAGATAATAGGCCGTGAGTATAAAATTGAGGACCCTAATCATAAGCTTAGTCTTTTGATAGATTCGCACTTGCCACCAAAGCAAAAGAAACAAGCGGAGATTATGGCTAATGCAACTTTATTTAAATCAACAGTAAGGTTTAAGAATTTGATTGATGAATATATTTTTGAAGTAGAAAAAAGATTTTTGCCAAATATAGATTTTGAAGTTGCTGGAAGAGTATTGATGACTAAGGAAGAGATTTCTTCATTATTTTATCGTGAGTATGGATATTTGCCATTAACGAGAAGAATTTTTGAAATCAAAAAGCACATGTTAAATAAATTATTTGCAATTAAAGATGAGCTAATTAAAGAAATAGAAGACGAAGCTAAGTATTTGATTTCGAGAGTAAAGTTTGAGGAAGATATCGTTGAAATTCAGCGCTCGCAAATTAGAGCAATTTATGCTGAAAGAGATGAGAAGCTTAAAGAATTTAGCAAGAATTTAAATAAGCATGTGGATAAATATTTTGTGGATAACAAGGTGCTAGATGCGCTTGGATATTACAAAGAATTTTTGGATGTATATTTTAAAGAACTAGCTGGAAATAGAATTTCTAGTGATGAAGTGAAATATATTATAGATGGATTTAATGCAAATCAACGTAAAGGTCAAATTGAGATGGAAGATTTGGCGCCATTGATGTACATTACATATTTGATTCATGGAATTAAAACAAAATTTGAGCTTAAGCATGTTGTAATTGATGAGGCGCAAGACTTTAGCGAATTTCAATTTTATGTTTTCAAGAAGATTGTTAAGAGCAATTCGATGACAATTTTGGGTGACTTGGCGCAAGGAATTTATGGGTATCGTGGAACAAATAATTGGAAAAAGACGATGGATATTGTATTTGAGGGCGATACAGATTTGCAATATTTGACTTTGTCGAAGACATATCGTACGACCGAAGAAATAATGAATAAGGCAAACGATGTAATTTCACATATTCATGATAAAATTAAGTGTCCTCTTGGAGAGCCTGTAATGAAAAATGGTGAAAAAGTGACAATGAGGCAATTTAAAACCGAAGAAGAGATGATTTCGCAAATTAAGTATCGTATTGATGACTTCTTGAAAAAGGGGCTTAAAAATATTGCAATAATTGGAAAGACAGTTGGAGATTGCTTGATACTTGAAAAAGAATTAAGTGATATGACTCAGAAGATTCACATGATCACTGACAAAGACTCAACCTATGATGGAGGAATTTCAATTGTGCCATCATACTTATCAAAAGGTCTAGAATTTGATGCAGTAATAATTACAAATTGCGATGACTTCAATTACACATCATCAGAAGTCGACACTAAGCTATTATATGTTTGTATGACAAGAGCAATGAATACGCTTGATATTTATTCGGTAGAGCCACTATGTAAGTTACTTACAAAGGGAGTATAAATGAACAAATCACTTATTAAAAAGATACTATATATTTTAATAATAATTGCCTGGATGGGCGTAATATTTGCTTTCTCTAGCTTAAATGGTGAAGGCTCGGATGATCAAAGTAAAGGATTGGCTAGAGCCGTGGTTGAGACTACGGTGCGGGACACTTCACAAGCTCGGCATTATTAATGAGATGCCAGAGCAAGAAGAATTGGATGCCGTAGTCGATACTATTAATACTCCAATTAGAAAATGTGCGCATGCGGCGGAGTATTTTGTTTTAACATTTTTAGTGATGTTTGCATTAAGAGATAAAGACACATGGAACGTATCTATTGGTAAAGCAATTATTATTTCACTTGCGGTTTGCTTTATTTATAGCCTGACTGATGAATTTCACCAGACTTACGTGCCCGCAAGGAGTGGGCAATTTAGCGATTGTTTAAATGATACTCTAGGTGGGTGTGTGGCGATTGCGGTATTTGTGATTGGTTATAATATAAAAAGGATGATAAATAAAAATTGAATTGAGGGGGCGGTTCTAATATTTTTAGAACCGTCCCAAAATTACAAAAAGAGCTTGCAAAAAGTAAACTACTAATATATAATATAAAAGCTGCCGCGTAAGTAGGCAGGAAATATGAAATTTGTAGGAGTGTAGAAAGTGGAAGTAAATACTAAAGTAATTGACTATGAAGAGCCTAGTTCTTCAGAAATTTTACTTAAGAAAAGCAAGACTAAAGCACTAAAGGCGTATAATAAATTAGATGACATAGGATATAAAGCAGTAAAAAGAAGTTTTGATATAGCATGGGGATTAGCAGGATGTGTTGCATTAGCAGTGATTACACCTGTTGTTAAAATAGCTACAATGGCATCTGGCGATTTTAAGCCTATCTTTTATACTCAAAAAAGAGTTGGAAAAGATGGAAAAATCATAAAAATATTTAAATTCCGTAGTATGTGCCCAGATGCAGACATAGTATTGGACCAAATACTTAGAGAAAGCCCAGAACTAGCTAAAGAATGGCACGAAAACCAAAAGCTTAAAAATGATCCAAGAATAACAAAGATAGGTAATGTGCTTAGAAAGACTTCAATAGATGAAATACCTCAGTTTTTAAACGTGTTAAAAGGTGATATGAGCTTGATAGGCCCTAGACCACTAGTAGAAGGAGAGTTAGATGCTCATGGCGGAGATCATAAGAGATATGAGGCTATGAGACCAGGAATCACAGGCTGGTGGGGCTGCAACGGTAGAAACGATACAACTTATCAAGAAAGACTAAACCTAGAGTATTACTATGTGGATAACGCTTCTGTAGTTTTGGATGCAAGATGCATATTAAAGACAATTGAGGCAGTAGTAAAGAAGACTGGAGTACAATAAATATAAATAATTTGATGGAGGCAGTACAAGCCTCCATTTTTTATGATAAAATGCATTAAAATATTTACATAAAAAGTCTACAAAAAGCTTGAAAAGTAAACATAATTATGATAGAATGACAAAGCTCATAGGGGGTGAAATCAATTTGGAAAACAAAGAACCAATAAGAATAGCACAAATAATTGGTAAATGGCTTGGCGGTGGCGTTGAAGCAGTAGTTATGAACTATTATCGCCATATAGATAGAGAAAAGATCCAATTTGATTTTATCTGCGATAGTGATTCAACAAATATACCTTATGAAGAAATAGAAAGTTTAGGCGGAAAAGTGATATTAATTCCACCTTACCAAAAAGTGTTTGAATATCAAAAAGAACTTCAAAGAGTGCTAAAAGCAGGAAAATACAAAATAGTACATTCACATATAAACACACTTTCAGTATTTCCATTAAGAGCTGCTAAAAAAGCGGGAGTTCCTGTGAGGATAGCACATAGTCATAGTACAAGTAATAAAAAAGAATGGAAAAAGAATTTGTTTAAGGCAGTTTTAAAGCCATTTGCAAAAACTTTTGCTACTCACTACTTTGCTTGTACAGAGCATGCTGGTAGATGGCTATTTGGTGATAAGGCATTTGATGAAGGCAAAGTATTTGTACTTAACAATGCTATTGAAGTAGAAAAGTATCTATTCAATGAAGAAATTCGTAAAGAAAAAAGAGCAGAGATAGGACTTAAAGATGTCGACATAGTTATAGGACATATTGGTAGATTTGTAGAACAAAAGAATCATAGATTTTTGATAGACGTATTTGATGCTTTATATAAAGAAAATAATAATTACAAGCTAATCTTAATTGGTCAAGGTCCATTGATGGATGAAATGAAAGCAAAAACGAAAGCTTTTAATATAGAAAATGCAGTCTTCTTTTTAGGTCAAAAAGAGGATGCGCATAAATACTATAATGCATTTGATATATTCTTGTTTCCAAGTTTATATGAAGGGCTAGGAATGGTTGCAGTTGAAGCTCAATATAATGGACTTCCATGTGTGGCTTCTAACGAAGTGCCTGAGATTGCAAAAATAACAGATACATTTAAAACAATAGCTTTGCAAAGCGATGTTGAAACATGGAAAAATGAGATAAAGCAAAGTGTTAAAGAAAAGATAGATAGAAATAACATAGAAGTCATAGATGATAAATATGATATTACAAAACAATCATACAAATTAGAAGAACAATATATAGTATTTACATTTTAAAAATTAGGAGATATTAAATGGAAAAAACAGAAAAGAAATATAACTTTCATTTTTATATCTTAATATTAACATTAGTATTTAACTTTTGGTTTCCAAAAGCAGGCATTAAGCTTGCTGGTATCCCATTAACTGTTGGAAACGTTTTTTTGGCTTTTCTATTTATTGTATGGATTTTTAAAAAGCTATCTAGTAAATCATTAAAAGGAACTAAAGCGGGATTAATACTACTAATCTTTATTGCTTATTGCATAATTAAATTTTTAATTATAGGAAATTTACTAGAAAACATTGGTTTCATAATTCCTTTAATTATATATCCTTTAATTTTTTATATAGTTTATGATTGTATTGATAGTCACGATAAAATGGAAGCAGTACTAAAAACTATTAGAATAGGTTTTTATATTATTACAATATATTCTATAATTCAATATATCTTTGGTATTACTAATACTGATATTCCTGGCTTGACTGTTAATTACTCTGATTATGTTGAATATGGTGATAGATGGTATTTGACTAAATCAAATGGTGTTACTTTTGAGAATGGTAAAATTGTAAGTACTTATCAAAACGGAAATTTATTTGGAATAAATATGCTATTGTTTTATCCATTAGTATATTTTTTCTATAAAAAGAATAATGATAACAAGAGACTATTAATATCATTTATATTATTTGCTTTGTGTATTTTACTTTCTTTATCGAGAACGGCTTGGCTAGGATTGGTATTATTTATCTTACTTGGTGTATTAATGTTTAAAGACAATACTAAAAAATCTATTTTAATTAAAATAAACTTAATTGCATTGATTACTTGTGCAGTTTTAGCTGCTCTATTCTTTATTCCATCCGTTTCAAATCGACTATTTAATACTTCACTATCTGGATGGATTTCAATGAGTGGAAGAACAGAAGGACTTTTAAACGTAATTAAATCATTAGTATCATCAGATAGTATTTTGGCTTGGTTAATTGGCCCAGAGGGCATATCCAATTTTAATGGACTAGCATATGAGATGGGGCCATTATCAATTTTTGTGCAAATTGGAATTATTGGATTAGTTTTGTTTTATTACATGATTATTAATTGCATTAATAAAATGAATAAAAGCAGTATTTTTCAGTATGCGATAAAATGCTCGCTTACAATGTGGTGCATATATGGTTGTATTGAATGCGGATTGTGGTTACCACCAACTGCATTAAACTTGTTTTTTGTATTAGCATTAGGTTATGTATATAAATATAAGGAAGTTGAAGAATAATGAGTTTAGCTATTATAACTGGAGGCTTTTTGCCAGTGCCTGCCTCAAAAGGAGGCGCTGTTGAAAACCTTATAGAGAACTTTATAAATATGAATGAAATCAAAAATGATATAAAATTGACAGTTTTTTCTACTTATGATGTTAATGCTGAGAGGATTTCAAAAAATTATAAATATACAAAATGCATTTTTTATAAGGTTAATCCTATATGTAAGGTTTTGGATAGCATGATTTTTTTCTTTGCTAAAAACATTTTAAGAAAAAAGAATTGTCATAGTTATAGATTTATTATGCAAAGATTAGACTTTTTAAATAAAGTAAGTAGAAATCTTAAAAATTATGATTATGATAAAGTATTGTTAGAAAATCATCCTACTTTGTATTTGGCTCTTAAATGGAGAAAGAATTATATAAAATATGATGGAAGGTATTATTATCATTGTCATAATGAATTTCCGGGCACATATGGATGTAAAAATATTATAGATAAAACTAAGAAATTTATATCAGTTAGCGAATATAGACAAAACAATATTAAGCAATATTTGAATAACCAATGTGATTATATTGTGGTTAAAAATGGTATCGATACTTCTAAATTTACTAAAGATTTGTCAAAAGAAAGAAATATTGAACTTAGAAAAAAGTATAATATAAGTATTGGTGAAAAAATCATTATTTTTGTTGGAAGATTGATAGAAGGTAAAGGAGCACATATTCTTTTAGAGTCATTAGAATATGTTAAATCAAATGATTATAAAGTTTTAATTGTGGGTTCTGCACTTAACGCACATAATGTAATGACTTCGTATGAAGAAAAAATATTAAAATTAGCTGAAAAGTATAAAGATAAAGTAAGATTTACCGGATTTGTAAATTATGATGATTTGTATGAAATGTACAAATTAGCTTATTTAGCTGTGTTACCTTCATTTCTAGGAGATTCAGCACCATTAACAGTTATTGAATCTATTATTTGCAATGTGCCATTAATAACAACAAATGATGGAGGAATCCCTGAATATGTAAACAAAGATTGTGCGATTATAATTGATACAAATACTGAATTGAAAAAAGAAATTGGTGAATCAATAGATTTTTTAGTTAATAACAAATCTGTTGTAAATAAAATGTCATTAGCTACTCAAGTATTTGCAAAAGAATATACAATTGACAATTATTATAAAGAGTTTATTAATAGTATTAAATAAAAGGACTGTAATATGAAACAGAATAGTATTCTAATATCAGTGATTATTCCCGTTTATAATGTTGAAAAATATTTAAATGAATGTATCGATTCGGTTATTAATAGTACTTATAAAGATTTAGAAATTATTTTAGTTGATGATGGTTCATCTGATAATTGTCCACAAATTTGTGATAAATATGCTTGTATGGACAATAGAATAAAAGTAATTCATAAGGAAAATGAAGGATTAAGTTCTGCTAGAAATGAGGGAATTAATATTGCAAATGGCGATTATATTTCTTTCATTGATTCGGATGATTATATTTCTACTAATTTGTACGAAATAGCTGTTGATATTATTAATGAGCAGAACTGTGATATATTTTCGTTTGGATATTATCTAAAATACGGAAACAAGAATAAATTTAAACTTAAACCTAATACTTTTTTAGTATTAAAACCATATGAGGCTATAGAAAAATTAAATTTATTTGATTATATGGGAGTTTCTTCTTGGAATAAAATTTTTAAAAAATCATTATTTAGTAATATTAGGTTTCCAGTTGGAGCCTTGTCTGAGGATAACTTTACAATTTATAAATTATTTGATAATGCAAATAGTATTATTTATGATTCGATTCCATTATATTATTATAGGCAAAGAAAAAATAGTATTACTACAAAAACATCATTTGTAAATGATTTTCCAATAAGAGCTGATTTCGAAATGCTTTCTTTTGTAGAAGAGAATTACCCTCAAATAATTCTAAGTGCAAAATCAAGATTTGTGTTTGATTCGATTGGCGTTTATAATTGTTATTTGACTAATACAACTAGTTTGAAAGACTACAAGAATATAATATTTGATAGCATTATGATATATTATAAAGATTTAATAAAATATGTAGAATTACCAATTTCGAGAAGAATACAATTGTTTATATTTAAAAATTTTAATTTATTATATAATTTTATTATAATACTCTATAGAAAAATCAAATTACTAAGAATTATTAAAAACGATATTTATTAGGTAGGTGAATTATGAATAAAAATGTATTATTTGATACATCATCTGGGTCATTAAATATGGGCGATTTTATTATAGTTAGATCTGTTGAAAACGAGTTAAACAATATACTAAATAATGGATTTTTAGTAAAGTTTCCTACTCATACCCCAGTTTGTCACTTTTATCAGTGTGTTAAAAGAAATGGCGCTATAAAATATTTTGATAAAGCTAAATATAAATTTATTGCTGGTACCAATCTTCTAAATTATAATATGTTATTACCTTGGAATAATTGGAATATTAATATATTTAATAAAAGACCATATGTAAATTCTATTCTTGTTGGAGCTGGAATGAATCCAAATAGTAAACATATTAATTTATATACCAAATTTCTATTTAAGCATGTTTTGTCAAAAGATTATATTCATTCATGTAGAGATCAAAGAACTACGGATTTTTTAACTAATTTAGGTTTTAAAGCTATAAATACCGGATGCGCAACTATGTGGTGCTTGACGGATAGCTTTTGTAAGAATATACCTATACATAAAGCTTCAAGTGTAGTCTTTACACTAACAGATTATGATAAGGACAATGATAAGGATCAAAAATTAATTAATACTTTAATTAAAAATTATGAAAATGTGTATTTTTGGATACAAGGTTCTAATGATTATGATTATTTGAAATCATTTAATAACATTAATAATATCAATATTATTTCTTCTCAATTAGATTATTATGATAAGATTTTAAATGAAACGGAAATTGATTATGTAGGAACAAGATTACATGCTGGAATATTTGCACTACAGCATAAAAAAAGGACAATAATAATTGCTGTTGATAATAGGACTAAAGATATTAAACAAAGTTACAATATTATTTCTTTGGATAGAGATGAAATTGAAAAATTGGATGAGTTAATAAATACAGATTTTGAAACAAATATTCACATTAATTTTGATTTAATAAATCAATGGAAAATGCAATTTAAGTAATATAATAAATAATTGATATTATAATTATTTAACAATGATTGGGGGATTCTGTTTAAATGAATTATTTAAAGAATTTGTTGCTATGGTTAAAGTTTGGTCCGAAATCAAATAGTAAAAGTTTTGTCAAGTATTTAAAAAATAAAGGAATTAAAATTGGTAATAACTGTGAATTTAATTCTCCGTGGACTACTATTGTTGATTATAGTAAACCTTGGTTATTACAGATTGGAAATAATGTTGTTTTTTCATCTAAAATAACTATTTTGACTCATGATGGATCGTGGAGGGTTTTACATAATTTATATGGTGATGTTTTAGGTTCAACTGGTAAAGTAATAATCGGAAATAACGTATTTGTAGGTATGGGGAGTACTATTTTAAAAAATGTAACAATTGGAGATAATGTAATTATTGGGGCAGAGAGTCTTGTTACGAGAGATTTGGATAGTAATTTTGTTTACGCAGGCTCTCCTGCAAAAAAAATTATGTCAATCGAAGATTTTTATAATAAGAGACAAAACCTGCAAAAGAGTGAATTGCTAAATAACCTAAATTTGTATATACTAGCAAATAAAAAGAAACCTTCTGAAGTATTGTTTAAAGAGTATTTTTTTCAATTTATAGATAGAAATCAAGACCTAAACAAATATTATAAAGAATACTTACAATATGGAGATAATTATTTGCTGTCTTTAAATAGATTTAAAGAAACAAAAAATAGTTATAGTAGCTTTAATGGATTATTGAATGAGGTTATGAGGGATGAATAACAAAAAAATTTTTATAGATTCTGGAATATACTTTTTGGGGTCAATCTTAGCTGCTGTTTTAGGTTTTGTTGTATCTTTAGTATACTCATACTATTTTGATCCAAGTGATTATGGAAACCATTCTCTTGTTTCAAGCACATATATGCTGTTATCTCAATTTTTTGGAATTTGGTTAAGTACGGGTTTATTGAGATTTTATGAAAAATATAAAAATATTAATAGATCTGATGAACTGTTAACATCTATATATGGCATCCAATTTATTATATCTTTAGTATTTGTAATTATTTTTAATATTGGCAATTTTTTTGTTTCAAATAATCATCTATTACAAATAATTTTAGTTATTTATTCATTAGTTTTTTATTTTGAATATAACATTCTTATTACCAATACAACTTTAAGATGTACCAAAAAAGTAAAAAAGTATAATATAAATATTGTTTTAAATAACTTTCTAAAGGTATTTGTTGTACTATTTATTATTTTTGTTTTAAATTTCAAGTCAATAGTTGCTATTTCACTTAGCATATTATTATCGGAACTAATACAGTATTTATTGTTTCTTTTTTCATATAAACTATATAAGTATTTTAACTTTAAACTTTTTAGATTTGAGATTGTTAAAGAATTATTTATGTATGGTTTTCCTTTGATTGGCACTACAATTACAGGATGGATTTTAAATGTATCAGATCGTTATATTATTAGATTACTACGTGATTCAAAAGAAGTTGGTCTGTATTCATATTCTTATCTTTTAGGAAATAATTTATTTTGGCTTTTAGCAAATTTCATAATGTTAGGTGCTTATCCCAACTTTGTTGAATGCTTTGAAAAGGGCAATATAACGACTTTAAAAGAACTTTTTAAAAAATATATCAATTTGTATTTACTAATAATAATTCCTTGTTGTTTTGGAGTTATAGGTGTTTCAAAATTGTTTTTCTCGATTTTTACTGCATCACAATATCATGAAGGTTATATTGTTTTCATTATCACGGGATGTGGTATAAGTTTTTTGGGACTTTGCCAATTTTTAAATAAAGTATTTGAATTATATAAAAATACAAAAACTATTTTTATTCTTAATGTATGTACCTCTATTTTTAATATATTATTTAATTTTATATTTATTAATTATTGGGGGTATATTGGCGGTGCCATTTCAACACTTATGTCATATGTTTTATATTTTATAATAGCATTAGTTATTTCTAAGAAGTATATAGAATTAGATTGGGATTGTATTAGTATTTTTAAATTTTTATTGTCCGGATTGTTAATGCTTTCTTTCATTACATTGTTTTTACATTTTATTAATTTAAATAACGATATATTGCAATTGATAATTTGCTTAATTATTGGAATAGTATCTTATTTTACCTTTTTATTGCTTTTTAAAGGGATTAAAAAAGAAAGTATTACTGAAATAATAAAATTAGTTAGACATTAATTAATAAGTATAATCGAGTATTTTTATTATTATTCTGACATTTTTCACATTAGGGTATCTATTTGTTCAACAAATAAAATTGAATATTGAAATTGAGCCATTTCTGAGCTTAAAGCTGTGGAATGGCTTTTTATGTTGACATGAATTTAGCTATTTGATATATTACTAAAAAGATAATTTAAGAGGGATTTAATGAATTTAGAGTATATAATTGTAAAGAAAAAAGACAAAAATATTGAAAATAAAGATCAATTTATTTCTTTGCTTAATGAAAATTCTTATTTTAAAATAACTCCTAAAGCAAAGTATTTTTATTATAATGAGCTTAGATTTAATTCATCTATTACTGAATCTTCAACAAAAAATAATGATATTATGTTGATCATTAATATTCGATGCGACGAAAATACTTCTATTAAGGATTTTGAAGCGTTTGATAAAGAGCTTTTGGATTATTTAAGTAATAAAATGGGTTATACTTCTATTAATAGATTATGTGATGAAATCTCTACATATTATTCTCAGTTATCATATCCTCGTGTATCAAAAATAGAATATCTACTTAGAAAGGTTATTTATGTCTTTTTAACAAATAATCTTGGCGTTAAATGGACTGAACCAATTCCTGATGTTGTTAAAAACTCCATTAATCAAACAAAAAATTATAGTAAAAATATGAATAGCAAATATGAATTTGGTTATTTGTCATATGCTGATTTTAATGATTTGATTGTCTTACTTTTCTTAAAATATCCTAATAATATAATTGATAACAATGAACTGGTTGAATTGATTAAAAATGCTAATGATAAGGAACTTAAGGATATTATTAAGAAATATGAGCATAAGTCAAATTGGGATCGATATTTTTCTAAGTCTTATAAAAATGTTGATTTAGAAGATAGCTTGAAATCATTCTATAAATACAGAAATAGAATAGCTCATAATAGACTAATTAGAAGTAATGATTATGATGAATTTGTTAGATTGTATCGCCATATTGAATATAATCTGAATGATATATTAAATAGTATTGATAAGATTAAAATACAAAAGAAAGATATTCATTTAATAAGTAAGAGATTGAACGATTATATTGTTAACAGCAGTTCAAATATTCAGGCATTTATGGAACATATTAGGGAAAATATTATGCCACAAGTTAATAGTTTATCTGAAATATTAAATAAGCAAGCTATTGTTAATATAATGCACTTAATGAGTTGATGGATTCTCATGAGTTTAAGAATAAGATGGAACGAGTTAGGGATAGTATAGAGGATTTGAAGGGGAAGGTGGATGGAGTGAATCTTAGAAGTGTGGGAATAGGGAGTTATGAGGAGTTAATAAGTAACGAAGGAGACAATGTTTAATAGATTTGGAGGTTTTAATATGAATGATAGATTAGCATATGATTTACTTGTAGATTATTTGAAATATATAATTGATCAAGGAATAAATAAAGATATCCGTTTTAATGAAGCTCAGAAAGAGTTATTAAAAAATGGGATTGATTTGTATTGCGAAGAGTTGAAGAGGATGAATGGGAAATAGAGATAGGCAAGTTTTTTATAATAAAGGATGTTGATATTATGGAATTTGAATTAGATTTACTTAGAAATTCTTATGATTACTTAAAAGAATCATTAGAATATTATAGCAAAATTGGTTATGATGAATCTCATGATCCAGAAAGAGAAAATATGAATTTAAAAATCAAATGGAAAACTACTTTTTTGTTGTTGGTTCAAGCAATTGAATTACTTTTAAAAGAAAAACTTTCAAGAATCAGTCCAATTTTAATATATGACAACATTGATAATATTTCTATAAATAATCCTAAGACAATATCTTACAAAAATTCAATTAATAGATTAAAATATTTGAAACCCAAATTATTGAAAGATGAGGATGCAAAATTTTTGATTAAATGTGGAGACATAAGAAATGATTTTGTGCATTATAAGGTAAAACTTAATTCAATTGATATTAAAAAGAAGTACTGTAAATTGTTTGAATTATATGTCAATTTACATTCAAAATTTTTTAATAATAAGTACAAGAACTATAAGTACAGAGGACAAATTTTGCAAATTCTTGAATTTGCAAAAGGATTTGAGATATTTAGAGGACAAGAATATTCGAAAAAAGGACTAAATAGAGTTAAAGCTGATTTAAAAGAAGGGCAAGAAATGTCATTTATGTATAATGACAATGAATTTTTTGAAAGAATTAGATATGGAAATGAAAAGTATTTGTTAAATAAGCTAGGAATGAATGATTTTTATTATAATAAAACATATAAGTATTGTGGCGATTGTTTGGCAACAATTGGCGAATATCATATGGTAGAGTGTGATTGGGAACTATGTCCAAAGTGTGGAGATCAACTTATAACATGTGATTGTTTCAAAGGGTACTGTAGTATTGAGTATACAAAAGAGAATTCAGAAAATAAATCGCTAACATTAACAAATGATTTTGCTATTAATAAAGAATGATGATACAAGGAGACGTCCATTGTTTGTGTCAAATAGGGACAACTCTTTTTGACGTTACATAAATAATAAAGCCATTTCTTTGCTTTGAGGCAAGAGGTGGCTTTTATTTGACTTTACTATTTTTCTTGTAGCATTACGGCGAAAATAATTGAAGGATTGAAATTTATGGATTTACCACAGCTATTAATGGATGGTTCTTTAGATGAGCTTAAGTATGATTATGAGAAATGAAGAATAAGATAGTAGATACGAGGTGTTCAAAATGAAGAAAGGATAAATTGTTACTGGTATTATTGCTTCTTTAGCTTTGGGGTATTCTTAGTTTGAGAATTCTAAATTTTTAGTGAAATTAATCAATCTATGATATAATAATACACATAATGTACTAACACTTATTCTTTAAAGTGAGGGATTGATGTGGAATTAAGAAAAGTTGAAAGTAAAGAAGAAATTCAAGAATTATATAAACAATGTAGATTTATTGATGATGCTCTTGATACTGATGTTTATGCTTTATATGACTCAGATGATCCAAAGACTGTTTTTACTTTAAAAAGAATTGGTGATTCTATGCAACCTATATCAACAATAAGACAATTAGACTTTGAAACAAAACCAGAAGCACAAGGACATGGCTATGCAACCCAAGGCTTTGAAAAAATGATTGTAGTAATCACATCTAGAGCAGATATAAGTGAAGTTTATATTGATGCCGCAAATCCTCTTTCTGCAAAGATAGCAGAAAGATTTGGCATTGAAAGTGCTGAAGCTGGAAGATATGTTATTAAAAATCCTAATTTTGATATTAATTATGAAATCGTATGCAATATGATTAAAAGTGGTGTTGATGAAAAAGAAATAAGAGCCTTTGCTAGTTCAAAAGGTTTATCATCATCATTAATTGATAAGTGGATAGCAATTCAAAAAGAATTGCCGCAAATAGAAAGTCAAGGCGATGAAATTCCAATTTTTACTCCTCCAAGTCCAGAACAACAATCTAAAACTGTTTTAGAAGAAAGTCAAATCACATTGGCTAAATTAAAATCAAATATACAGGCAAACAGAGGAAAAACTAATGAAATAGGGACACCCCCTTTTGACTTTAATAAATAGATTAGAAGCAAAACACATTTTTATGGTATTATTGCATCGAGAAACAATTGGAGGTTATATTATGAAAAAAATATTATTACTAGCTATTATATCTATTTTTGCCATTATTCTATCAGCATGTGGCCCTAAAGTTGGCAAAACAAATAGAGAAGAAATCAAGCCATCTGGAGATGTAGAACGTATTGAAGTAACAGAAGAAGAAATCACAACTATTCCAGTTGTCGATTTAAGTAAGCTTTCTGTGAAACACGATGTTGATTATAGAATGGGAACAATTGAAGATCCTGTTAAAATTGGCGAATTTGGTCGTGGAACTTCACTTTGCATTTATAGTGGAGATGAGTATGGTTCTTATGGTTATGATATTTATTTGAAGGTTACCGGCCGTATGACCGATGAAGAAGTTGACGAATTTATGAATAATTTTCGTAAGAATCATCCAGAAAAGGAAATTGACGATAATTTTGTCTTTATGGGTGTGAATTTTGAAGTTGATTTTAATGGTCATCCAGATTTGGCACAAGCATATAGCTTGGGCTTGGATCAAAGATTAGAGAACTTGCCATTTATTTCTATTGAGAGTAAAAAATTTAGTCTTTTGAATGGATTAATTATCAAAGCGACAATTGATGATGAGCATATCGAAGATAATCATTTTCAAATTATTTTCTCTCAGTTTAAAGAAAAAGATGAGCATCCCTTACTAAAAGTCATTTGCTTTAAAGGCGACTCACTTGATAGAGAAGAAGAAACATATTGTTATTACGAAATGTAATAAAAAACAGTGGCGACAAATTTGTCGTCACTGCTTTTTTGTTATCCACCTGCTTTTGCAAGTAGTTCTTTCTTTTGTTCTTCGTCGAAGAATGCATGACTAAGCCGCTTTTCTTCATACATTCGTTCATCGGCTTTACTCATGACTTCCTTAAGTGTAAGATATTCTTCTTCGGGAGGTGAGTTGGGATCATCTTTTGAATAATAGATTCCAAAACCCTGCGAAGCACCATACTTTAAGAATTTTCTTCTTTCGGTTCTCCGAACAAATTCTTGCTCGAATTCACTCATTAGATTTTTCATTACTTCGTATCGGCCCTGTTCTTCGTTTAGAAGCTTTTCAAATGCTTTTTTCTTCATTATTATGCAGAACTCGTCACCGCCGATTCTAAAGCAATATGCATATTTGCCATATACTTGCTTTATTATCTCCGCAGTTATTCTGATTAATGCATCGCCATATTTATGGCCCAAGGTGTCATTGACCCATTTTAATTTATTGACGTCGATGATTACTACTCCTGTTGTGTATTTGATTTTTTCAACCATCACTTCAAAAGTAGAACGGTTAAGTAGGCCAGTCAGCTGCTCAACTTTCATAAATGTATTTATGTTGTTATAAATGATTAATTGGAAGGCTATAGTAATTACAAGATAGTCATAGTTGGTATGCACGTATAACACTCGTAACAAAACTCCAACCATGATAAACCCAAATATAAACCACATAAACACAATATTGTTCGATTGCCTCGTTTTTGCAGAGTGAATCGCACCCAATACCATGAAAATTGTTAGAGTAATCAGTACAACAGTGAAAACAACTGCATAAAAGTTTCTTTGATACGCATTGTTTTCATCAATCAATGAGAGAGAAGGCACAAATAAAGTTAAAAGATTGCAAAAAAAATTGATGGATATAAGTACATATGCATATATTTGAATTTTGTTCCAGAATGCGGTTCTAGAAGTATACTTAGCTGTCAAAAAGGTAATGACTGTAAGCAATGCACATTCCATTGATTTTACAAGCTTGTGGAGTTCGACATATTCGTTTGGGGCTCCTGTAAGGTAGAGTTCAATACAGTCTATAATGACGCCGAGCATTATGATTGTATCGAGTACTAAAAAGTTATGTTTCCGTTCATCTACCAAGACAACACTTTCTTTTAAGTAGATGATGCTACCAACAAGTGAAATCAAACAAATTATAGCCATAACCAAAGGTTCCATAATTACCTCCTTCTTGTCGCGAGTAATTTTAAACAAAATTAGTCGGTTATTATAGTAATAGTTACACGATTATGTTAACATAAAATTTGAGGTTAGTCAATGATAATTTATTGGAATTTAGGAGTAAATGGGGAATCACGCAAGTTGACATAAAACACAATTTGTTGTATAATATTAGTTGGTATTCCAATATTTTATAAAGGAGTGATTGGATGTCTTCGGCTAGCTCAAAGGGTTCGTTTCAGGTCATGTATATTGGTGGTCGGCAGAAGAATTCTTTTCTTAAGGTAGGGAAGATTTACAATGTTTCTTCTGTTTCCGGCTCCAAGGACTACACGATGTATCGTTTGAAGGAGCTCAATGGTGAGTATCCCAAGGATGGATTCGTCAAGGTGTGCAGGCGAGAAGGCCCGTTTTCTTTGCTTGGTAAAGAACTCCCGAAGGTGGGCGAAAGTTTTTCCGCATTCACTGGAAGCCTGGATAAGAATGGCGACTGTGAGCTGCTCCGGTCGTCCGAGGTCCTGTTTGTGGTGCCGCAGTCTCCGATGGACAAGATTTTTCGTAGAGTGAAGGTGCTTACCAAGCACATGTCTGGACTCGGAGGTCTTGCAAGCCTGTATGAGCTGCACTACTAATCAATTGGCAAGCACCGGTTAATTCCGGTGCTTGTTTTTTAATTCGCATAATTCATCCAAATTGACATTATATTTTTATTGTGTTACCATCTTTTAGAATTATAAATTTTACAAGAAGGTTGGTGCTATGCTAAAGAAGATTATATATATTTTACTGATTGTTATTTGGTGTGCTGTTATTTTCTTTTTGTCCAATATGTCTGCTTTAGAATCTGGTAGCAAAAGCAAAGAATTTCTTAAGAATGTGACGGTTTTTTCTACGGGATTTGCTTATAAAGTAGGGATTTTGGACCATGTTCCATCTGCAAAAAGTGTTGATAACTTTGTAAATCGATATCATACACCTTTTAGGAAAGCCTGTCATGCCAGCGAATTCTTTGTTTTGGCAACAATATTAATGTTTGCTATTCGAAAAAATACAAAGTTTTCGCTAAGAACTTCAGCTCTTATTACTTTGGGAATATGTTTTTTGTATAGTGCAACAGATGAAATTCATCAGATTTTCGTTAAAGGGCGTGGAGCAGCATTTGTTGACTGCCTAATTGATACTGCTGGATCTATTCTGGCAGTAGTGATTTATTATTTAGCCAAAATGATAAATATTGAATTGAATAAAAAGCGAGCATAATACGATAATATGTTCGCTTTTTTATGCGAATTTGGCGACTGGTTACCGTCTCAAAAAAGCCATTACTAATTCCCTAAAAATGTAAACTTTACACTTGTTTTTTTATGTCAATTATAGTATAATTTCTAAGCACGAAGTGCGTTTACATAAATTATAAAGGAGTTTGCAAAATGGAAGAAGAAATTGACCTAATTGATCTTTTATTAACTTTCTGGAAAAGAAAGTTTTGGATAATTCTTCTTGTTGCTTTTGGTGCTTTCATTGGTATCATCTACACAAGATTTATTATTGTACCTAAATATTCTTCATCAGTTACATTAATTCTTGCCAAGGCTAACAACAATGCAACTACAATTACTCAAGCTTTGACTTATGATGGTGAAGAGGCTATTACACAATCAGATATTACTCTTAACCAAAAATTAATTTCTACATACGCAGAGATTATGAAGAGTAGAAGAGTATGTGAAGAAGTTAAAGCCAACTTAAATCTTGAAATGAATTATGAATTAGTAAGGGATGCAATTGATGTTGCATCTGTTAAAGATACAGATGTTATTAAAGTAACTGTTACTACTAAGGATGCAAGTCTTTCTAAAAAGATTGCTACTGAATTAGTAAATTCATTTACTAACGAGGTTGATCGTATCTACAACATTCAAAATGTTAAGATATTAGATGTTGCTCAAGTAGATGATAAGCCAGTTAACATCAGCTATCCTAAGAATATAATTATCTTTGCATTGATTGGTGCTGTTATCGCATTTGGTATTATTTTCTTGCAATACTATTTTGATAACACAATTAAGAACCAAGAAACAATTACTAAGACAATTAATCTTCCAGTGCTTGCAACAATTCCTAAGATAGATCAAAACAATGTAAATGACGGTTTGTACTCTAACGAGAAAAGAGGTGGCACAAAGAATGGAAAATAATGAATACAAAAATAATGTTATATCTTTTTTAAATCCAAAATCTATTGTGTCAGAAAGCTTTAGAGCTCTTCGTACAAACTTAGAATTTTCTATGTCACAAGACAACAAAAAGGTTATACTATTTACTAGCTCACATGTTAGTGAAGGAAAATCTTCTTGTGCGGCTAACTTAGCTGCTGTTTTTGCTATGCAAGGTAAAAAGACTTTGCTAATTGATGCCGATATGAGAAGAGGTGTTCAACACAAGAATTTCGGAGTTGAAAAACAAAATGGTCTTTCTAACTTTTTATCTAACGTTGGATTTAAGACTCAAGGATTTTTCAAACCAACAGATATTAGCAACTTAGTTGTTATTACTTGCGGTACAACTCCACCAAATCCAGCTGAACTTTTATCATCACATAGATTCAAAAAATTATTAGAAGACTACAAGTCATTCTATGATATTATAATTATTGATGGTGCTCCTGTTCTTCCAGTAACTGACTCAGTTATCGTTGCACCATTAGTTGATAAAATTGTTATCGTTGCAGCTTATGGTGAGACACATAAAGACGAATTAAAACTTGTTAAGACAACATTAGAAAACAGTGGTGGAGACATCGCTGGTCTTGTTCTAAATAAAGTTGATTCTCGTACTTCTGGTTACAGCAAGTATGGAAAATATAGAAAATACAACAGCAATTATTATGCTTATTATTCAAATGAAGAAAAGAAATAATGGAGGTTATTTAAAATGGTAGATATTCATTGTCATGCTCTTTATGATGTGGACGATGGTTCGAAGTCACTTGATCAAACTGTTAAGATGATTAAGATGGCACGTGAAGCCGGATATCATTCTTTGTGTTTTACACCACATTATATGGAAGATGGCTACAAAACTTCGAGAGGTATTTTGGAGTCAAAATTACAGATTATTAAAGAAGCTTTGATCCTTGAAAATATTAATGATGTTAATTTGTATTTAGGTGAAGAAGTTTATATATTCCCTGAATTGGCCGAGAGACTTGATGAAGTTGTATTATTAAATGATAGTAAATATATTTTGTTTGAGCTTCCTTTAAATGAGAGAGTCGACTATGTTGATGAAGTAATTTATAAATTACAAGCTCATGGTAAGATTCCTGTATTAGCTCATCCAGAAAGATATTTACAATCAAAAGAAAAATTTAGTTTTGTTGAGAACTTAGCTAAAAAAGGCGTGTTGATGCAAATTAATTTAAATTCATTATCTGGTCACTATGGTAATGATGCAAAGAAGATTGCTCTTAAAATGCTAAAGAATGACATGGTACAATTTATTGCTACTGATGCTCATTCACAAGCAGGATACTCAATGGCTAAAGAGAGTATAAATATTTTAAGACAACATGTATCAACAGAAAAAGCTTTTGAATTATTAGAAGAAAATCCTGGATTTGCTTTGGCAAATCTTGAAGTTAAACCTTGGAACTATACAATTTCAGAAAAGTCTAAAAGAGCAGGAAATTCATTCTTATCTTTTATGAAGACAGTTCCATTTCTACAAAAAATTAAATAGAGGAGATATTGATGAAGAGAATACTTAGTTTAATACTTGTGGTTATTCTCGTGATTCCAAGTTTCTCTTATGCAGCTACTAAAGAAGATGTAATCAACGCAATAAATGCTACTTATCAAGTTGGTGACTCTTCTTTTAGATTGCCTCAAAAATACATAAATAGAGGTGTAGCATACTTAAATAGTCATCCTTTGACATCTGAGCAATATAGCAGAATTTTAGGATGCATTGGTGCAGCTGTAAATTATGCAAGAGAAATTGGACACGTTAGATACAAAGAATATACTAAAGAACAAATTAATAAAGGTTTGCAATATGTATATGCTGCTTGTGCTGCTGCAGAAGTTAATTTAAATGAAGAGGTCAAAAAGGAAGAGGAGACTGCTCCTGAAAATACTTCTTCTTCAAGTGCTATTGCTGTTGACATAAATGCTAATACTGAGCAAACTGAAAAAATTAATAAGACTGGTTTACATAATTCCAATGACAAGTTGAATGACAGTGGTGACATTGTTGAAGTAAATGAAGGTACAAGTGGAGAAACCTCTATGTCAGGCGAAATACAGTCAGGAGAAGCTTTTGAAGACCCTTTTGATATTGATGCTTACGTAGAAAAGTTAGTGTACACAGAGGATGATGTAGATAAAGAAATCAATCAAAAATTATTTATCATTTACTTTTTGGCATTTACCATTTTAATAGTAAATATTTTGCTAATTCGCTTGATATTTAAGAAAAAATGGAATAAAATACTCAAAGTCACTTTGATAGTATTGTTTGTAATTATTTCGCTAATTTTAATAGCGGGAATTTGTATTTCTTTATACTATATTGAAGAACTTAAACTTATTTACAAATTATATTATCTATTATATTAGGAGGAATTATTATGAAGAAGTTTTTAGTTGCTTTGTTTATTATCGCTACTGTATGCTCATTCTCTCTAGCTTTTGCTGGTAGATTTTCAGATGTTCCAGATAACATGTGGGCTGCTGAGCAAATCGGAAGATGGGCTGACGAAGGTGTTGTTATGGGTTACGAAGATGGCACATATAGACCTTCAAACTTTATTACTAGAGCAGAATTTGCTACTATGATAGTAAAGATGTTTGAGCCAATTAAGGTTGCTGATTTAGCTAAATACAAAGATGTTAGCAAAGATGATTGGTTCTATGAGAATTTAGCTAAAGCAGTTGCTATGGGATCAATCGAAGAAGATACATCTAGTTCAATGAGACCAAACGCATATGTTACAAGACAAGAAGCAGTTGTTATTTTAAATAGTGTATTAAAGTATGCACCTGCATATAAAGATGCTATCAAAGATTTCGGTGATTATGATGAAATCGCTGACTATGCTGAAGAAGATGTAGAAGTATTTGCTGAAAGAGATTATGTTGTTGGTTATCCAGATGGAACATTCAGACCAGCTGACACAATCACAAGAGCAGAAGCTGCTACAATTTTAGATAGAATTTTCAAATTAATTATCAATGTAAAAGGCGAATTTGATTGCACAGGTATCGGTGTTAACAATGTAATTATTGTTAAAGCTGATAACGTTACATTAAAGAATGCTGATCAAGTTGGAAGAATTATTTTCTTAAACGATACAGTTAAGAAGAATTGTAAAGGTATCACAGAAGATGCTAGAAAGAATTCAATTGTTATCAACCCAGGTTCTGGTTCTGATAGCAAGACAACAAGCAGAACATCATCTTCAGGCGGAAGTTCATCTGGTTCTTCAACATCTAAGATTGCTACATTTACAGTTAAAAAGACTGGAAACAAATTTGCTTTAACAAGAAACGGTGTTGCTGCTCAAAATGGCAGAAGATTAAAGATTGTTGTTGACGGTAAAACAGTTGTTAATGAAATCATTAACGAAAAAACTGATTTATTAGGCTTATTAGAAGATGTAGCTAATGCTATGAACAATGTTGATGGTACAGCAAGAATAATCAATACACTTGATGAGAAGAGATTCGGTTTCGAAGCTGACGTTGAAGATTGGGGTACAGCTACAATCGCTCAAATGGCAATCGACGGAACACTTAAAGTAAAAGATGATGAAGCATTAGCTGGAAACGATGCTAAATCTTACTTAAAAGCTGATCAAGGAAATGCTCACAACTATGACATCGGTGATGTATATGATGCATTAACAGAAGAAGCTCAAGACACAGTATTCGATACAGCTATGAAAGTATTAAAAGACGAAGGCTTAACAAACGCTCAAATCTTAACAGCATTAAACAATTTACCTAAATAATAATAAATCCCTCGACTTATAAAGTCGGGGGATATTTTTTGCTTGTGCAACTGAGGGACGGTTCTCAAGTTGCACGGCGCAACAGGGGGACGGTTCTCAAGTTGCATTGTGCAACTTGAGAACCGTCCCCTGGTTGCGTAGACCTGTCCCTTGGTTGCTTTGTGCAACTTGAGAACCGTCCCCTAGTTGCACATCTCTTCAAGTTCTTTGATTTTGTCACGTAGCTCGGCAGCTTCTTCGAATTCCATCTTTTGTGCGTGCGCTAGCATTTGGTCGGTTAGTTTATTAATGATGTCTTTGATATCTTCTTCTGATTTGATTTCAATCTTTTCTCCTGAGTCATCGTCTTCGTAGTAAGTAGCTTTGATATCATCAAATATGTCTTTCTTAATTGTTTGAGGTATGATGCCATGTTCTTTGTTATATGCTTCTTGGATTTTTCTACGTCTGTTAGTTTCTTTTATTGCTTTTTCCATAGAGTCAGTTAATTCATCGGCATACATTATTACTTTTCCTTCAGAGTTACGTGCAGCACGTCCGATTGTTTGGATTAATGAACGCTCACTTCTTAAGAAACCTTCTTTATCAGCATCTAGTATTGCAACTAAAGCTACTTCTGGTAAATCTAATCCTTCTCGAAGTAGGTTAATACCAACTAAGACATCATATTTTCCTTGTCTTAATTCTTTTAATATCTTAAGTCTTTCTAGCGTGTCAACATCTGAGTGCATGTAAGTAACTTTGATAGATAATTCTTTTAAGTAAGCTGTTAAATCTTCGGCCATCTTTTTAGTTAGAGTAGTTACTAACACACGATATCCTTTTTCGACTGTTGTATGTATTTGCTCGATTAAATCGTCAATTTGATTATCGACTGGCTTAACTTCAATCTTAGGATCAAGTAGTCCAGTAGGACGAATGATTTGCTCAACTGTATTTGTAGAATGCTCTTTTTCGTAATCCGCAGGAGTAGCAGATACAAATACAACTTGATTTAATCTTTCTTCGAATTCCTCAAATTTCAAAGGACGATTATCATAGGCTGATGGAAGTCTAAATCCATAATCTACCAAAGTTGTCTTACGAGCCTTATCACCATTATACATTGCTCTAACTTGAGGAACTGTAGCGTGCGACTCATCAATCATCAACAAGAAATCTTTTGGGAAGTAATCCATTAAAGTGTATGGTGCAGAGCCAGGAGCACGACCAGAGATATGACGAGAGTAGTTTTCAATTCCTTGGCAAAAGCCTGTTTCTTTTATCATTTCTATATCAAAATTTGTACGTTGCTCAATACGTTGAGCTTCAATTAGTTTGTTATTGTCTTGGAAGTATTTAATTCTTTCTTCTAATTCTTCTTCGATAGTTGTAATAGCTCTTTCAAGCTTTGCCTTAGAAGTAGCATAGTGCGAATTAGGGAAGATAAGACAATGAGTACGAGCAGCAATCTTGTGACCTGTTAAAGGATCTATCTCAGTAATCTTATCTATTTCATCTCCAAAGAATTCAACTCTTAATGCAGATTCATCTGTATTTGATGGATAGATTTCTACAGTGTCGCCTTTTGCTCTGAACTTACCACGTCTAAAGTCGATATCATTTCTTTCGTATTGTCTATCTATCAATTGACGTAGCAAAACATCTCTTTCAATTTGCATTCCAGGTCTTAAAGACAATGTCAGATTTGAATAATCATCAGGGTCGCCTAAACCATAAATGCATGAAACAGAAGCAACTATAATTACATCTTTACGCTCAAATAAAGAAGCAGTAGCACTATGACGAAGTTTATCGATTTCTTCATTTACTGCAGAATCTTTTTCTATATAAGTATCAGTTTGAGGCATGTATGCTTCTGGCTGATAGTAATCATAGTAAGAAACGAAGTACTCAACTGCATTCTCAGGGAAGAACTCTTTAAACTCTGAATATAGTTGTCCTGCCAAAGTCTTGTTATGAGCAAGAACAAGAGTAGGTTTATTAACTTGTTGTATTACGTTTGCCATAGTGAATGTTTTACCTGAACCTGTAACACCAAGAAGTGTTTGAAACTTCTCGCCAAGCTTGATGCCATCTACTAATGATTTGATAGCTTCTGGCTGATCACCAGTTGGCTCGTAATTTGAGTGCAATTTAAACATATATAGAGAACCGTCCTTTCCTAGGGATTGTTGAACTTCAGCTGTTTATTTTATCATAAATAGAGCTGCTTTTCAACATTTTATGTATCTACAAATAATCAAACCTACGAAAAATTTCTTCGCTAGGGAAGCGGGCTTTACATAACTTTCTTCGTAAAACCGTTGAAATCAAGCTATTTACAGCGTATAATTATAAATGTGTAAAGGAAATTGAAACTTACATATATAAAAATATTTTTACAAAAGATAAAAAGAGGTGATTTTATATGGCAATAAAATCGATTGATGATTTAAGGGAATGTTTAGAAAGCGCTTTGAATGAATGTAATCTTCAGGTTGTACGTTTATATAATGAAATGCCAAAAGCTCCACAGATGGCTGATATTGATTTACTTAATGGTGATAAACACGAGGAGTTTTCAAAAAAGTTAGATTCGTACACAAAAGAAATGCAAAGTATTTCTGAAACGATGAAACTTCTTAGTAAAACTATTACTTCTATTAAAGAAGCAATAACGAGACTTGATTCATTAAGAGAAACTTCTCATGGTATGGTATGTAAAGGTATAAGTCAACAAGTACTTGAAATTGATAATTTACTGGTACTTACAAAAAGAGAAAAGAGAGTTAAAGGTAAATTGCTTACATCGTACGATTTAGCAATTGGAAATACTAAAAATGGTGATAAACCATTATATCATCAAAAGAATATTTATATAGAAGGAAGAAAAGACTCAATATATAGAGAGGAGTCATTTGCTTCTGGAAGAATATTTGAATCTTCGAAAGTGTCTATGGCAATGAAGAAAGATGAAGAAGGAAAAGATATATTTAATCCAGATAATGATCTCGTTGTCAAAACAGAAATGAATCCGTATAATGGCTCAAAAAGATTACAAATGAGAGCAATTATTACAAAAGAAGGAAAAAGAATCGGCGTTTATTATGAAGAGAAAAGAATAAATTCTCACAAGTTTGATGAAACAAGAAATCATACAAGCTTTGAAGCAAGAAGAATGCATAATCATTTTGAATTATTAACCAAGATTGAAGATTTTGGTAATGGCTTTATTCATAGAAAAGACTTGGTAAATGATAAAGAGATTCCTGAAGATGATCCATTTGTAAAATCAGGAGATATAAGTTCTTCGGAAAATATTCCTGAAGAATTAAAAGAACTTGTACTAGAAGATAGCCTGGCTAATACTGGTAGAGAAAATGTAGATTTTGATCCTGTAGAAGAACTAAGCGATGAGACAATAATCGCTATTCAAAAGGAAAGTAAGGATAAAGACGAAAGATAATATTTTAAAATAAAAAACAAAAGAAAAAAGGAGGAATTGCTTATGAAAAAAGCAAGTAATCATGTAGTTTTAAGTAGTTTATTTAAAGCAGTTGTTTTAACTTTAATAATTGCCATGTTAGGAACTGGAGTTATTTATGCAGGAAACAATAGCATTACATCAAAAGCATTATTCACAAAAGTATTAAAAGATTTGTCTGTTAGAGCAAGACAATATGCTGAAATGATGCCAGATTCAGAATTTAAGTCAGGTACTTTTAGTTATGAATCTAAAACAAAGTATTCAGATGAGTCTTACGTAAAAACTTATGGTGTTAGTAACTCAGATGAAAAATACGAAGTTTCATTTAAAGATGGAAAGTATTTAATCAAGACATCTAAATTCAAAGCTCTATATGATAAAGTAGATGGAAGAATTTATGCAAGAAGAATAGAAAACAATAAGGAAATTGGTGATACATTCTATTTAGATGACTTCAGTAGCTATGATATGGCTCCTTATGAATTAGAAGAGTATCTAGATAAACTAGATGTTGATGTTGGAGATTCTTCAAGTATCTCTCAAAAAGCATATTATGAAATGTTTGCAATGGCAATTGACTATGCAACTTATAATTTAAAAGATTCTTATTTTAAAGATTCTGAAGAAAACGGTATTCATATCTATACTTTAGAAATGAATAAAGATGATATTAGCGAGTTACTTATTAGTGTTGTAAGAAATCTTGTTAATGACAAGAAGTTCTGTGAGTTAGCAAAAAAACCTGATACATATACTAATGAGGATCTTGAAGCTGATATTAAAGATCTAAAAGAAAGCCTAGATCAATTAGATGATCTTAAACTTGTAATTTCAATCTATACTAAATCTCTAACTATGGAAGTAGCTGGAGGTAGAATAGAATTCTGTGATGGTAAAGAAAATGGCATTGAAGCCGAATTAAGATTTGAAAAGAATAGAATAAATATTGATTTTGATAGAATGTCTTATGATCATATATTAAATGAAAGTACATTTGACTATGACAAACAATTAACACATTCTAAAGTTAGTCTACTAATTACTACTGAAGATGACAAACCATTTGATCAAACTTCTAAGATTATCGCTTCATATAAATCTGAGGATTCAGAGATTATAGTAATCTTAGCTGGTGATAGCGGTAAATCATTACTTGAATCTAGTAAAGTATCTTTAAGTTTGAAGGCTGGAAATCATGATTTAAGTGATATTTTAGTTGTTTCATCTGAAGATGGTAAAGGTTTAGATAAATCTTCTAAGATTAATGTTGAAATCTACTATGGTGGAGCTTCTTATTCAGGAACAATTAGTTCTAATGATAAGAAATCTATAATGGATTCTAATGATATTAAATTAGAAGTATCTGATTCAGTTGAAATTAGAATTAGAATTTTGGACAAGAAATCATTTAAGAATATAATGAAATCAACTAATTTGAGCATTAATGCTAGATTTGGTGATTATAAATTATATTTAACATATAAAGGCGATTCTGAATTTAAGAAAGCTAAGAGGATGAACTTAGATGCTACATTAGAAATGGGTGAAGAAAAGATAGTTGCCAAACTAAATGTTGAAAGTAAAGATGGTAAATCTATTTTTGAAAGCGCTCGCTTAAAAGGAACTGCTTCTTTAGTAGAAGGCAAGAATAAGTTCGAAGCTAAGTTTGATAGTAAAGAAGGATATACATTAACTACTCATACTGAATCTAACTGGTTTGTAGATTATGTATCTGATGTTAAACAATCAATGAAGTATAATGATAAACTTAATATTGATAAATTAATGAATACAAAGAAAGCATTAAAGACAGATGATGTTGGTATGATGAAAGTCCTTGATCCTGACTATGTTCCAATAGATTATAGTACTTGGCTATTAGATGATGACTGGAGTTCATCATATGATGATTATGATGATATCGGTTGGGGAGAAATAACTGAACCTTTGTATTAATAGTAAATTAGAGCCCTAAAAAGGGCTCTTTTTTTGTGTTTTTTTGTTGTAATTTGGGCAATTTAAAGGTATAATAAAGCATAATTTATGTACAAAGGAGAGAGTTTAATGTTAAGTATTATAGTTACAAAAGCTAAAAATAATATTATAGGTAAGGATAATCGAAAACCTTGGAAACTTGAGGGTGATGATAAACACTTTGATGAGCTTACTAAAGGTAAAGTAATTATTCTTGGTAGAAAAGCTTTTGAAGCATTAGACGAAGTATTACCTGATAGAACTTATGTTGTAATGACAGAAAATAGAGAATTGAGATTTCCTCAAGACAATGTACAAATCGTACATAGTATGCTTGAGCTTCAAGGATATATAGAAGATGCTAATGAGAATTTCGTTGCAGGTGGAGCAATGATTTATAACTTGTTTATGAGACATGTTAATAAGTTATATGTTACTGAGCTTGATAAAGATTTCTCTGGTGACAGTTTGTTCCCAAGAGTAAATGAAGAAGTTTGGAATGAAGTTTCTCGTAGCGAAGAAATGGAAGAAGCAGGAATCAAATATCAATTTGTAGAATATGATAGAAAATAATCTTTATATTCCGGAGGAATTTATATGTCATATCTAAGTGCAAACATAATTATATTATTATGCCCTATTATTATTGTTTTTGTGATAATTTATGTTTTAAAGGATGTAAGGCATTTTCGAGAAATTGTTGAAAGTGGTTTCGAAGTTGAAGCCGAAGTTACTAGAGTTGAAATAAAGCCTCATGAAAGAAGATGGGGTACTTATTATAATTATGTTACATATATGGGAGACGATGGTTATCAGCATGAGTCAATAACTGATGTTGATACTAAATTGAAATTAAATAGTAAAGTCAAGATTAAATATTTGCCAGGTGATTATAAATCTGTAGTAATTACATCACTTGGCGAGAATGATAGAAAAAGAGATTAAAAGAATTATAAAAAGGAAGTGTAATTATATGTTTTGGGCAGAAAAAATAGCCGACCAAATTATAGCTAGAAGACCAGACAAGGAAGAATACGTTTGTGCAGCAGGTATATCTCCATCTGGTAGCATTCATATAGGAAATTTTAGAGATATAGCTACATCTTTAATGGTAGTTAAAGCTCTTCGTAAAAAAGGCAAGAAAGCAAAATTATTATTCTCATGGGATGAATATGACAGAATGCGTAAAGTTCCTGTTAATGTTCAAGCAGTTGATCCTGATGGAGAATACGAAAAATATATTGGAGCTCCATATGTTGATGTACCAAACCCATTTGGTGGAGAATGCAAAACTTACGCTGAGTATTTCGAGAAGGAATTTGAAGAAGCAGTTGAGCCATTTAAATTAAATATGGATTATAGACATCAAGCTGAGATGTATAGAAGCGGAAAGTATACTGACTATATTATTCAAGCGCTTCAAAAGAGAGAGCAAATTTTTGATATCTTAGCTGGTTTTAAGACTCAAGAAGTTACTGAGGAAGATAAAGAAAATTATTATCCTGTTAGTATTTATTGCCCAAAGTGTCATAGAGATACTACTAAGATTACTTTCTTAAGCAAAGATTGCCTACATGCAGAATATGAATGTAAGTGCGGACATAAAGGTGAATTCAATTTCGAAGAAGATCATGATTGCAAGCTTGCTTGGAAGATTGACTGGCCAATGAGATGGCTTTATGAAGGCGTTGATTTCGAGCCAGGTGGAAAAGATCACGCAGCTCCAGGTGGAAGCTATGATACTTCTAGAATCATTTCTAAAGAGATTTTTGGATATGATGCACCATTCTTCCAAGGTTATGAATTCATTGGTATTAAAGGATTAACTGGCAAGATGTCTGGTTCATCAGGATTAAACTTAACTCCAGGTGCGATTCTTAAGTTGTATGAGCCTGATGTTGTACTATGGTTGTATTCAAAAGTTGAGCCAACTCGAACATTTGATTTTTGCTTTGATGAAGTTATCTTAAGACAATACTTTGAATTTGATAAAGGCTATAATGATTGGCTTGAAGGAAAACTAGATGAGCATAATAGCGAGATTTATGAGTATGCTATTATTGAACCTGATAAGAAATTGAGTACAGTTTCAATGTCTTTATTAGTTCAATTGGGTTCAATCGTTAACTTCAATGTGCCAATGCTTGAAACAATGTTTGAGAAGATTGGTCTTAACTATAAGTATGAAGATTTCAAATCTAGATTAGATAGAGCAAAATTCTGGCTTGAGAACTGTGCTCCAGAGCAAGTTAACAAGTTAAGAGACACACGTAACTTCGAAGTTTATAATGCAATGACTGATGAAGAAAAAGAACAAATCAAGATGCTTCATGAGTTTATTTCAAAGGGCGGCTACTCAATGGATGACTTAAACACTGAGCTTTATGACATTCCAAAGAGAAGCTTGACTCACGAAGTTACAGATAAAGAATTAAAGACAATTCAAGGTGCTTTCTTTAAAAATGTTTATAAGCTAATCATGGATAAAGACAAGGGTCCAAGATTGTATTTGTTCTTGAGTGCTGTTGATACTGAGTCTTATGTTGGACTTTTAGATTTTAGTTATCCACAAACGGAAGAAGAAATCGAAATCGAAAAGAAAAAGGCTGAAGAAGCTGAGAAAGCTTTACATGCTGATGATTTAGTAATTGAGTATGGTGATCCTGATCCAGTAGAAGAAGTTTTACCACAGATTACTAAAGAGACATTTGATTTGATGGATCTTCGTGTATGCAAGATTTTAAAATGCACTGAGATTAGAAAATCTCATAGTTGCTATAAACTAACATTATTTGATGGCTTAAAAGAAAGAGTAATTGTTTCATCAATTAAAGCTTACTATAAGCCAGAAGATTTAATCGGAAAGAAGATAATCGTTGTAGCTAACTTAGAGCCTACAAGAATTACAGGCGTAAATTCAGAAGGAATGCTACTTGCTGCAACTAACACAGCTTGTGCTTGCAAAGTAATCTTCGTAGACGACATGGTTCCAGAAGGAACAAGAATTTGTTAATATATTTAGACTTGGGGACGATCCTGCAACTAGGGGACGGTTCTCAAGTTGCACGGCGCAACAGGGGGACGGTTCTCAAGTTGCATCGTGCAACTTGAGAACCGTCCCCTAGTTGCGTAGACCTGTCCCTTGGTTGCGTCGTGCAACTTGAGAACCGTCCCCCAGTTGCATAAAAGCAATAAGTAGTATACTATTAATGTAGATGGGAGGATTTGTATGGGTAAAAAATTTCTGCTATTTAATGTTTTATTTGTTATGACTATTTTGATTGTAGGTTCTTTTGCATTTGCTAGAAGTGAATCTAGGATTACTGATGCGTATGTTGTGAGAGAACCTTTTTATGCGCAAGATTATTATTTGAAAGATGATTTGAATCTTAGAGGATTCCAAATAAAAGCTTGGCATGAGAATAATACTATTGAAACAATTGACTGGGATGATGAGAGATTATCATACAAAGGTTATGATATGTCAAAACCAGGTGAGCAATTTGTTTTTGTTTATTTTAACGATTATGGTATCAATCAAATGATATATACTTTATTGATTGAAGTTAAAAATGAAAAACGACCAATCGTTTTAAAAAGTCCTCGTTTACCTGATCAAAATGTTACTGATATTTATTTAAAAAAAGCTCCTAATAAGACTTCATATTTATTGGAAGAAGATCTTGAATTAGAAGGTATGGAATTAATTGTTGTCTATGAAGATGGTACAAAAGAAATCTTAAATATTCATGATGAAGGACTTGGAAAAGAGATTAATGATTTTAATAATACGACAAGAGGATATAAATCTATAAAAGTAGATATAACTTATAAAGACTTTCAAAATACTATTAAATTCAATGTAGTATACAAAGAAAATATTGATGATAGAGTTCCTGTTAAGGTAATGTTTCTTAATTATCCTGTTAAGTGGGAAAAAAATGCAACAAAAGATGAAATTGATATGACCGGGTCAACTTTTCAAGTTGAATTTGATGATGGTGGTTCAGAAGTACTTGATTATAATGATGTGTTTTTTAGTAAAAGAGTTCAAAACATAGATGGTGATTCTACATTAGTTGTAACTTGTAGAAATAATATTAGTGTTATGTGTGCTCTTTCAAGGCGTAATGTTTTTGATGAAAGAGACACTTTAAATAAGAATTATAATATGTCTGAAAGACTGATGAAAATCAATCCTGTTTATCAAATTAAAGATAATTTAAGGGATGGATACAGTTTATATAATTATGTATATTTTTTAACAGAAGATCAAGGACCTGAAGGATTATGTTGGGATTTTGCTGCTACTAAATCTCTTGAAACAAATTATAATTATAAAAATGACTCTTTATTTACACTATCAGAAAAATTTGCTGATTATATGACTTCAAAAGATTTTTATGGTTCTAGAAATTTAAGTGAAGGCGGTAATTTTTATACTTATTCTAATATAGCTGAAAAGAAAGGTGTCCCACTAGACGCTAATGTTGAAGATATTTGTTCAGGTGAGGAAGATTATAAAAACATTGTTGAAACAGCTGAAAGAGCTGTTAGTTTAAATAGTGTAATTAGATTTCCATCTGATATAAAAATCAATGATAATAAAGAAATACTAAATGAAATGATTAAAACACACATAATGAATTATGGCTCTGTTTATGTAGACATTGTTAATGGGGAAGAATTATTTCAGGATTTTTATAATGAAGAAGATGAACATTACGATTGCTGTACTTACTATTACACTGATGGTTTAAAGAACTCTGGAACTGGTCATGCAGTTAGTATTATCGGATGGTATGACGATTTTGATAAAGAATATTTTAAGCGTACAGATGAGTATGGTAATGAAGTATGCCCGGATAATAATGGCGCATGGTATTGTCTTAATTCGTGGGGAAATGACTGGGGAGATTACGGAACATTTTGGATTTCATACGAATCCGAAGAACTAAAGTATTACGGAGTAATAGACAGCGAGGCATATACCCCAAAATTAGAATATTCATATACAGAAGTGAAACCATATGTACAACCATATTGTCAAGATGTTGATACAAATAGATATTTCTACGTGGAATTTGATAAAACAGAGCAAGAGCAATTATTATCAAATATTATTGTAGATTTAGATGGAAACTGCAATTTATATTTTTTAGATGATTATGATGACGAAATTGATTTTAGTAAAAAGCAGTTTTTGAGTTTTTATCATGATTATTCAAATGTTGTAGGAAATATTGTGCTAGATGAGCCGGTATCATTAAGTGGTGATAAGTTCATGATTATAGTAGAAATGCTTGAATGTGAGGATTATCCAGCTTCGATTGACTTTATAATTCCAGAAAGTGGAGACATTCATACATATTATACTGATGGAAGTTTGTCATCTGAAATGACTAAATATGAGGGAAATATATTTGTTAATGCATATACAAAATTGACTCCTGAAGAAATTGAAATTCTAAATGCAACGCCAGGTGATGTAAATGATGATGGCGTGATTACAGTATTAGATATAAGATTAATGATTCAAGCTTACACAAGTTCTGTACCAAAAACTCGATTAGAACTGGCAAGAATGGATATGAATAATGATGGAATTATAACAGTTGCTGATATAAGACTTTTAATTCAAAAGTATGTTGCGTAAAAATTAGAAAAGGGGACAGGTCTAAGATGTAGACCTGTCCCTTTGTTGCGCTGTGCAACTTGAGAACCGTCCCCTGGTTGCGTCGTGCAACTTGAGAACCGTCCCCTAGTTGCGGGTGTCGTTAAGGACGGCACCATTGGAGCGAGCGATCTCGTATTCACAGTACTTGCGCTCGAAGGTAACCTCACGGATGGCATTGAAGAGTTCCTTGATGTTATCGACATAGTATTCAACGAGTTCTTCCTCGCAGTCAAAGAACACCCTCAGGTAGCCATACTTCTGGTTACACTCAAACACACTCAGTTCGCAATAGAATTCATCATTGATATAGAAAGTACGCACGAGCTTTTCAACGGAGTTGATGTGCGGATCCATATCAAGCAGAGAAGCAAGAACGTTTCCCTCGGTAATCTGGAAAGTAGTATCATAAACGGCTTCCTCACTGGTACGCTTGGTCTTAGGATTAGTGACCTTCGCCCAGCGTTGTTCAGAATAGTTGTATGTGACAGTCTTTCCGCCGGTCCTGATACGTACGCATTTGTAAAGATCCGGATTCATGGGATCCTGCTTCAGGAAAATAGACTTATCCCAGAACGTCTCCAAATGCTTTGTGTTGGAGTGAAGCATGAAGTCGTTCGGTGTAGGTACGATAAAGCGGCGACAAATTTTGACAGGCATAGGAATGTCCGCGACACTGAAAATCTTGCTGATAGCATAGTCAAGTTTTTCATTAAAGCGGAAGGAGTTATCCACCTCAACAAGGTTGGGATGACCTTTCCAGGCTTCATAGACATTCTTATCAAGCTTGGCAGCATCGCTCACGGATTCATCGCGCTTGGTAGTACCATCATTGGTCGTATAAGCGTGCTCGGCGCCGATTGCTGCAGAGCGAAGGTACACAACCATATCACTGCGCTCGTAGACCTTCTGGGCATCCAGGCCATAATCAGCAAGGATCTTGATATATTCAGCAGGGTCATCGAAATAGGCCTGGCCGTCCATCAAGCTGCGGTCAAAGATGCAAATCACCTTATCAAAGGGATTCTTGATCTTGTGCTTTATAGCAGTAATAATCGTGGCGCGCTCAGAATTGAGCTGATGGTCAATAATGAGGCGCTGGAAAGTAGAATCGCAACCACAGCTTACGAAGTTCATGTTGCCGGTCTTGAGATGGTTCGCGGCCTCCTGAGCTACGAAAACTTCGCAGTTGGGAATAGCGATAGACTGCCGAAGAGCTTTGTTAAGAGTAGTGGTTTTGCCGGCACAAGGTCCGCCAGTCAGTACAACAACAAAAATCTGTGCATCAGCAAGAAGGTAGTTGGGTCCGCCACATACGGCCTGGAAAGATGTGTCGTTTTGAAGGCCATAAATACGGATTGCATCGGTAACTTTCATCTTTTCAGTCTCCTTTCAATTTGAGGTAATTCATTAAAGCAAAACCTTGAAAGTGTGTATATAAAGCCAGAAAAAACTGGACGATAAGGGAATTATAGGTTTACCGTATTATATTATGAAAACCTAATGCGGTCAACATAATTTGACATTTTTTAAAATTTTCTTGCTTACGGAAGCACAACTTGCAAGGTTTACGTAAGTTTTCAAATTGATAATTATTGTTAACTTTGATATAATATTATATGTATACAAATGATGAAAGGAGTAATGTTTATGGATAAAAGACGTTATTTAGGTATTATAAGCATTTCTTTAATTTTTGTTATAACTTTAACATGTTTTTCTTTAGCTAAAACAGAAAGCAAACCAAAGCAATTTTTTGACAAAATTGTTTCATTTATCAATTTAGACAAGTATTCACCTGAGTACTTTGAAATATCTAAATGGGATTATGTTTCTTATGAATTTGACGACCGTACACCAGATTCAAAACGCTATGAAAAAGGTAAAGGCGTAGCAAGTGTAAAAGATAAGCAATTCTATTTTGATGGATCTACTAAAATTGAAGGTGATACAACATACACAGCTGAGTTTCTTGCTTTCGAGAGTAGTGAAGATTTCAAATATAAAACTAATATGCCTCATGAATATGTAAGCGATGTTGAATATGATGATTTTAGTGATATTTATGAATATTTAGAGTTTTCTAATGATACTCTTTTGGATATTGATAAATCAAAAATTATAGCTTTATTATCTTTTTATAATAATTTAGATAATAGTTGCTTTAGTCAAACTAAAGTTAAAAGTGATAATTGTTATGTATTAAAACTTGATAAGGAAAAATTCAAAAATACTTTTGACAAAACAATTAATGAACTATCAAGCTCTACGATATATAAGGCAGTATTGAAAAAAGAATACAATTATGGTTCAACTGAAATAATGGAACAAAACATGAATAATTTCTTAAATAATACTGATAATTTTGATTTTACAATGACTATATTATCAAGTAATAATAATTTAGATGGTATAAAGAGTATTGATATTAATTTCAATTCTGATAATTATAAATTTACTTTAAATATTAAATCTAATGATAATAAACCTTTAATGAAAACAAAAGAGAGAACAGGTCATTTTGAGTTAATTAATAGGTATAATGGAAATAACCAAACATATACTGGAGATTTAATTCTAAATAATGACAAAGTTGAAATTGTAATTGAAAGAACAGTAGATGAAATAGAAAACTCTACTACTTATAATTTTGATTTACAAAATAACTTTGTATCACTAAAACATTGTGTTCCTACTGAAAGACTAACAATTATAGCAAACTCAAATGATAGCAAAGATTTCTTTAATTCAAATCAAATTGATATTAGTTTAAATCTTGAAGAAGTAGATTTATTTAGGAATATAGAAGGAGATTTAGAGAATTTAGATGAGTTCTTTTATACAGATTATAGTATTAGGCATGGAGATAAATATTTTAAGTATTTAGAAGTAAAGAAAGTTTTTGATGAGCTTTTAAATAATGGTTATGAAATAAATGAATCTACGAATCATATTGATCCAGTTACAATGAACTATATTGTTGAATCTACAAATGGAAAGGGTTTACTAGATGACACAAGCTTTGTTATTAAATCTGGAGAAATCGAAGGTAATAAAGATCTAGTTAATTTTGATGAATTTTCATTAAAAATTACTTCAAATGATTTTAGACCCTTAAAATCATCTAAGAGTATCAGTTTAATGCATGAAGACAATGAACTAGTTAGAATAATAGCAAATGACAAGAAAGATATACTAAAATCTAGTGATTTAACTATTAAAACAAATATTATTAATAATGGATTAATAACAAGATATATTGCAAATGATAAAAAGAGTATTTTTAATACAAAGAATTTATCTTGTATAAAAGAAATCCAGATAAATGATGTATACCAAAAGTTGTCAGTAAATAAGGATAAAGTATCATTGACAAAAAAGGATGATAATCGAATTCTTAATATTAAAATATCTAACTCTAAGCCAGTTAACGTTTCATCAATGTATAAAGATTAAATTAAATGAGTAAATTTACAGGGCTACATAATGTAGCTCTGTATTTTTATATGCATTTGTCTACTAGATTAATTATGGTATAATGGATCAGAGAGGTAGTTTATGATTGATTTAAAGCAGAATATTCAGTTTATCAAGGGCGTAGGTCCTGCTAGAGTTGCTTTGCTTCAAAAGATGGGCATTGAGACGCTAGAAGACCTTGTCACTTATTTTCCAAGAGATTATGAAGACAGAAGCAAGTATGCATTTATTTCCGATTTAAAAGAAGGAGATATTGCATGCTTTAAAGCCGTGGCTGCAAGTAAGCCTACAACTGCTCGATTAAAAAAGAACATGACTATTACTAAAGTTACTGTTCGCGATGAAACTGGTTCTGCACTTTTAACATGGTTCAATCAAGATTACGTCAAAAATCAAATTTTTGGCGGAGAGGTATATACATTCTATGGTAAAGTTCAAAAGGTCTATAATGGACGAATTGAAATGTCGTCTCCAATATTTGATAAAGATGGTGAGACAAAAAATACAGGAAAGATAATTCCTTTGTATCCATTAACTAATGGAATGACTCAAAATGTGTTAAGAGGAATTATTGAGAATGCTCTGTCGCTTTGCAACAATCAATTTGAAGAATTTTTACCTGCATGGATTCGTAAAGAATACAATGTGTGTGAATATAATTTTGCTATTAACAATATTCACTTTCCAGATAAAGATGATGACTTTTTACAAGCACGTAAGAGAATTGCTTTTCAAGAATTGTTATTGTTGCAATTAGGATTATTGAACTTAAAAGAGTTGGGCAAGAAAGAAGATAAAGGCCTTGAATTTAGCCAAGATGAACATATAGAAGATTTTATTCGGTACCTTACCATTTAAGCTTACAGGTGCTCAACAAAGAGCATGGGAAGAAATCAAAAAGGATATGCAATCGCCTAAAGCAATGAATAGATTAGTTCAAGGTGATGTTGGATCTGGTAAAACAGTTGTTGCTGCTATGGCAATGTATAAGGCTGTTAAAAATGGATATCAAGCTTCCATGATGGCGCCAACTGCAATTCTGGCTTCTCAACATTATGAAGGTATATCAAAAATGATGGAGCCTTTTGGAATCAAATGTGCCTTATTCACATCAGCTTTAACTAAAAAGCAAAAAGATACTTTGATTGAGCAATTAAAAAATGGTGAGATTGATATTGCTATTGGAACTCATGCATTAATTGAAGAAAATATAGAATTCAAAAATGTTGGATTAGTTATCACTGACGAACAACATAGATTTGGTGTAAGACAAAGAAGTAAGTTGTCTAATAAAGGAAAGAATATTGATACACTTGTTATGACCGCAACACCAATACCTAGAACACTTGCTTTAATTCTATATGGAGATTTGGATATCTCTATTATTGATGAATTGCCACCAGGACGACAAAAGATAGATACTTATGCTGTTAAGCGTAATATGGAAAATAGAGTAAATGACTTTATAAAAAAGCAAATTCTAGAAGGAAGACAAGCATATATAGTTTGTCCACTCGTTGAAGAATCAGATTTATCTGATTTAAAGAGTGTTCAAAAGATGTATGATTATTATTCAAAAGTATTTCCTGATTTTAGACTTACTTATCTTCATGGCAAAATGAAGAATAAAGAAAAAGATGAAATCATGGCAAAGTTTAAAGCAGGAGAAATTGATATTTTAATTTCTACAACAGTAATTGAAGTTGGAGTTGATGTTCCAAATGCATCTATTATGATAGTTGAAAATGCTGAAAGATTTGGTTTGGCACAGCTTCATCAATTACGTGGAAGAGTTGGAAGAGGTAAGTTTAAATCATATTGTATATTAAAATATGAATCAAAATCAGATATTGTTGCACAAAGAATGAAAATCATGGAACAAACTAATGATGGATTTGTAATTTCAGAAAAGGATTTGGAATTAAGAGGACCGGGTGATTTCTTTGGTACGATGCAACATGGTGTTCCTGAATTCAAAGTTGCAAATCTATTTACTGATATGGAGCTTTTAAAGAAAGCTCAGGAATGTAGTAAGAAAATTTTAGAGAAAGATCCATATTTAATGCAAGAAGAAAATCACTTAATGAAAGAACAAATTGATAAATTGTTTGATAAGAAGCTTGAGTTATGATTTTGACGACAAATAGTCGCCGTTACAAAAGAGGTGAGTATCACGGATAAAGAAGAAGAAAAAGTCAAAGTCTGTTATTCTAAAAATCCCTTAAGCTTTGATGAGTTGGAAGAATTTAGAGATGAAGATGGATTTATTGATTTAGAAAGAGCAGACTTAATAATTGCAGAAGGCTCTAGAAACCAAATAGGTAGCGCTGATATATTTAAGTATTGGGTAGATTTTGCTGGCACAAAAGTTTTATTAAAAGAACAAAAGAAACTTGAAAATGAAGAAAATGGTACTATTTATTCTGAATTATATATGCATGAATTGTGTGAAGAGATGGATATAGAATCTGCCCATACTGATGTTTTCAAAATTGGTAATATAAAAGGTGTCATTTCTTTTATGGCTTTTGATCCAGAAAAAGAAGGTCTTATTTTGACTCGTGAGTTAATTGGAGACATGCAAGTTGATGGTGATGCTTATGATTATAATTCTGTTGAGATAAGAATCGAGGAAGAATTAGTTAGACAATTTAAATTATCAAAAAAAGAAGCTCATAAAGTAGTTTTAGAGAGAAGACTTCAAAAAATTTTACAACTATATGCATCAGAAATGGACAACCATACAGAAAACGAAGGATTTTTATTTAAAAGGAATGAAGATGGCAGTTACAATATTAGATTATGTCCGATGTTTGATAATGAACGTTCATTTGGATTGTACTCTAGCTATTCTGAGATGATGAGTGATGCTTTATATGATTCATTAGAAAGAAGAACCCCAATTTTAAGACATATGGTTAAATCTTTACGCAGAGGTGAAGACTTATCTAAAAGTGAAATATCATTATTATATGAATTTTCTTCAAAAGAAGAAATAAGAGATGTTTTGCTTGGAAATATGAATTCTAGGATAAGAGTCGGTAGTAATGGAATGCAGATTATGCTTGATGATAGTAAGTTGCCTAAGTTTTTCTCTTTAACAGATGCAACTCTGGCAAAACTTTATATGGATTCAAAAAGTATTATTGATAATCCTGATGCAATAGATAATGATGAATTAATTTGTCATAAGAGAATAGTAAGACTTGTAGATTCCTTAGAACAAGTTGAAGCGGAAGAATTAATAGAAAACATTGAAAATAAACTTTCAATTCCTTCAACTATTAAAACTCAAATATCTCGTTTTTCAAGAATGAAATCAGAAGTACTTCATTTTGCTCAATTAGGAAGAGGTGAAGTTAGTTTCTATGAAGAAATGGCGGATTTGTTGCTTAAAGAAAAAGAGAAACTATTGAATAAAAAACAAGAAATAGATTTATAGTTGACATAAGTATAAATAGAGTATATAATACTTAAGATTTAAGATTAAGAGGTGATTGCACATGAGGGAATTTCAGGTGTATTACAGCGGACTGTATATTGGGAGACTTGTTATTAATGAGGAAGGCAAATACTATTATGCATTGAATGATCACTTTAAAACCATTTGCTTCTTTGAGGGTAAAAATGTTGCTCCTGCTTTATATACTGAACAGAATGACTTTGGCGATCCGATTCCTTATTTCCAGGTTCGTATCGAGGCTAATGACAAACATAGAGGGCTTGAAATCGGCTTGGTTACGGATGAGGTTCGCTTGAAAGAGGTTTACTAACTAGACTAGAGATAGTTCCTGCAACTAGGGGACGGTTCTCAAGTTGCACGATGCAACTTAAGAACCGTCCCTTTGTTGCGTAGACCTGTCCCTCGGTTGCAGTGTGCAACTTGAGAACCGTCCCCTAGTTGCAGAATTATTACAATACTATTACTTTTACGTATTATGTACCTACAATTGATATAATTATAGTATCTATGGGTGAAGGGAGGTTTTTATAATCAATATGGTTTTAGATGTGAATAAAGAATTAGAAGATTATAAAAAATCTCCTAATGAATACCTTAAGAATTTAATTATTGAAATTATAAATGGTGATACAACACGTTTATTCTACTTAAAAACTGGAAAAGTAAAATTCAACGCTGATAAAGAATGTATTGACCAACTAATAAATTGCATTGAACAATCAAATGACTCTGATGTACGTAAATCAAGATTGGCAATAATGGGCTTTTTTGGGTTAATTAATTCTAAAGACAGAATAGAATGGTTAAAAGAGAATTCAAAATCAGATAAAGCTGTATTTGTTTTTGCAAGAAAAATACCATTTGCAGATTTGTGTAGCGCAATTAACGATGAATCATTAAAAGCTGTTGCAATTTCTGAACTTTCAAGCCTCACTTTAAAAAATTTTGATTATTTAATAGCAACTACGAAAGATCCGTATTTTAAAGAAAAAATATATTATAGATGTGCTGCTAATAAACGTTCACCTAAAAAAGTATATTTATATCAAATTAAAAGATATGAGAGAATTAAAGAAGAAATAGCAAAATTATCTTCTGAAGAAGAAAAAGTAAATTACATTGTTAATCTTAAGCCTGAAGAAGAGACGATAGAAGAGTATAACGACATTAATTTAATTAAAAAATCCTTACTTGAACAAATTAAGGAACCTCAAAATCGTGATGCCGTAATTTCAAGTATGTCTTCACTTACTAAGCCACCTTTTGACTTGTACAAAAAGTATATTAGAGAAATGATAATAGAGTATCTTTCAACTAATGAAGATTTAACAAGAGAAATGCTTGAAAAAATTGATATTACATTTAATTCATTTCATTTATTTAGTGAAGATTTGTCTAATGTTGTAGCTATACTTGGAGAAAGCGCTGGTGAAAAAGGATTAGCAAATGGTGATTGTAATCATATAGATAAAATCATTAGACTTGATAAAAAGCTAGACATATCAAGCGTTTTAAATACTCTTTTACATGAATTAGGACATGGGTTGTCTTTCCAATCTGACCATCTTAATACAACAAATTCAAAATTTCATAACACAATTTTGGGCACAGAAATAGAAGAAGGAGTTGTTGAATCTTTTACTCAAAATGTATGGAAATCTTATTTTACAAATCATGATTTATCAATTGATGGCAAAAAGATTGATCCTTATATGTATATGTCAGCAGCTTATAGAAGATATGTCACAATAATTAAAACAATAATGTCAAAATTTTCAATTAATGGAGAAGACAAAGAAATTTTCAAAGATTATTTACTTGGAGATAAAGAACGAGCATATAAATCTCTTGATGTAACAAAAATACTTAAAATATGTAAAAACGAATTAGATTTTTCTCCAGAGTTACTTTCACATTTATATCAAAATTGCAATCCTCAATTTGTTGAGGAATCGTATATGGACAATAATATATTATTAAATTCATTAAAGAAATTAAAAAACTATCCAAAAGACAAATTACCAAAATATTTTGCTTTATTTGTTAAAATCGCTAAGTATATAGAAAAAACTTCTACACTTGATATTGATACTGCATCTGATTTTGATGAGATATTTGATAAAAGAAAACTCTATGATATTTCTCCTGATGAAATTGATTTTGCTTTTACAATGCAAGGAGTAATCTCTGAGTCATCGACAGAAAAATATACTTTTGATAAAGATAAAGAACTGTCAGATGATGAAAGGAAACAGAATAGTCCTAGGATTTTACAAAATCTATTAGCAATTGCAATTAATACAAATGATCCATTGTTTAAAAGAGTTAAACCTCATCTTTTTGAAAAATATATAAACTTAGTTAAGGAAAAAAATATTGATTCTATTGAAGATTTACAAAAATATATTGAATTGAATCAATACTTAACAAGTAAAAGTGATGATATTTCTTCTTTATATTTTAAGCCAGATGGTTTAGATGAAATACAAAGTTTAACTCTAGATAGAATTAAAGAAGCTCTATTAATTCCTGATTTTAAGAAGAATTTAGATGGAAAGTATTCTTTTAAGGATTTAGAAAATAATGAAGCTCTTTTAAAGATTTTTAAAGATAATGGTGTCATAATAAATGATAATGATATTATTCAAGATGTTTGTGAAGGATTAGAAAAATCAAAAAGTACCATTGATGACGTTGAAACAACATCAATAAGTTTTGAACGTTCAATGGTAAAACGTGATAAGGAAGGAGCTGAAAGAGATGGATGAGTTATCAAATGATGTATATAAAGAAACTTATTATGCTCTTACCGAAAACACAAAATTAATTAATTCAATTCCTTCTAACGTGCTTCTGTTTATCAAGAAAAATGCAAAAAAGTCTAACAAACAGTTTGATTTTTTAAGTGAAGATAAAACAATTTTACAACTTAGTAAAAAAGCGCTTGAATTGTATACATACCTTTATCTAAAATTTGGAGAATTAGATGATAACAATATAAACAAAATCAAAGAGATAATTATTAAGAATTCTCTCGAAAAATCAAACTCAAGTATTAATAGCATAGAATCATATTTATACAAAACTATAGAAAATGAAATCATTAGTCAAGTCAGAAAAGAGTCAGAGGAGATAGTAAATGAGTTCTTGTCGGTTGATGATATAGCCTATGAGAGCGAATTATACAATGAAATGAAGCAACGACTAGATGATTTACAAATAGAATGGAATCCGTTTCTGAGAGACACAATTCAGTAGTTTTTGTTGATTTTTAGGCATTTTCAGTATATAATAGCTTGAATCTTGGAAAGGATGATTAAAATGATTGATTACAAAGAGCAAATTGCCTTGAAAATAGCTGAAATTACGGTAACTAACAAAGATGATATAAAGAATTATATAGAAGTGCCTCAAAATACAGAAATGGGGGACTTCGCTTTTCCATGCTTTAGACTTGCTAAAGAGCTTAAAAAGTCTCCTATGCAAATTGCCGAAGACATCAAATCTCAATTTGGTGAGAATGAATTAATAGACAAAGTTGAAGTTGTTAATGGATATTTAAATATATTTATTAAAAAAGATGCTTATATTTATGATGTTATGAAATCGGTTTTAGCTGAAGGAGATAACTATGGTAGATCCAACATTGGTAATGGTAAAACAATTGTTATCGATTATTCGTCACCTAATATTGCAAAGCCATTCCACATTGGACATCTTCGTTCAACAGTTATTGGAAATTCACTTTATAAAATATATGATTTTTTAGGGTTCAAAGTTATAGGCATTAACCATTTAGGCGACTGGGGTATGGGCGTATGTCGTACTATTGCAGGATACTTAATGTGGAAAGACGAATATGATTTTTCTGAAAGACCAATAGATAGCATTTTGGCAATCTATGTTAGATATAACAAAATAGAAAAAGAAGATCCTGATTTTAAACAACATGCAGTTGATGCATTAAAGAAACTTGAAGCAGGCGATGAAGAGATTACTAAAATCTGGAATTGGATTATAAAAGTAAGTCTTGAAAATTATCAAAAGATTTACGATTTAATGGATTGTAAGTTTGATTCATATAACGGTGAAGCTTTTTATAATGACAAGATGGATAGAGTAATTAAAGAGCTTGAAGATAAGAATTTACTTGTTGAATCTGAAGGCGCTAAAGTTGTTATGATGGATGAGGATATTCCTCCATGCATGATTTTAACTTCACAAGGTACAACAATTTATGCTACACGTGATTTGGCAGCATTATTATATAGAATAGATAACTACAATTTTGATAAGTGCTTATATCTTGTTGCAAGTGAACAAGCATTACACTTTAAACAAGTTTTTGAGACTTTATCTAAAATGGGATATGAAGAATACGCAAAACGTTGTGAACATATTCCTTTTGGTCTTGTATTAGATGAAGATGGGCAAAAGATGGGTTCTCGTAAAGGTAATGCTACAACACTTGAAGAAATCTTTGGAGAATCAATTGAAAAATCATTAAAGATTATTGAAGAAAAGAATCCAGACTTGGAAGACAAGCAATCAGTTGCAGAAAAAGTTGGTGTTGGTGCAATTATATTTAATGATTTAGCCAACTCTCGTATCAAAGATGAAATTTTTGACTGGAATCAAATTCTAAATTTCAATGGTGAGACAGGTCCTTATTTACAATATACATATGTTAGAACAAGAAGTATCTTAAGAAATGTAGGAGAGATACCAACATCTGCAGATTTTTCTTTACTAAATGATAAAGAAGGATACGAAGTTGTAAGACTAATTGGAAGCTTTGGAGATGTTGTTAAATCAGCTGCTGATAAAAATGAGCCTTCTATGATTTCTAGATACTTGCTTGATTTAGCAAAAGCATTTAGTAGATTTTATAATGAGCATCATATTATTTGTGATGATAAAAATGTACAAGATGCAAGAGTATTACTAACAAAAGTAACTGGCGATGTAATAAAAGAAGGTCTTGCTTTATTAGGCATTAGATGTCCAGAAAAAATGTAGTTGGAGGTCAATATGATTGAACCAATCAAAACTATTATTAAAGATGAATTAAGTGAAGAAGACAAAGAAAAGTATTCTTTATTGGGTAAGGAATTAATAGCCAACAGTCAAGTTGCTGTGTGTATTTTGGCTGGTGGACAAGGTACTCGTCTTGGTCATGATGGCCCTAAAGGTACTTTCATAGTTCCTCTTAAAGAGCCAAAATCAATTTTTCAAATACAGGTTGAAACACTTTTAAGAGCATATAAAGAATTTGGTTCGTATCCTAATTTATATGTAATGACATCAAAAGATAATGATCAGATAACTAAAGAATTTTTCAAATCAAATAATTTCTTTGGCTATCCAAAAGAAAAAATTAAATTCTTCGTTCAAGGAGAATTACCTTTAACCGATAGAAATAAAAATCCATTAAATGCGATGGCACCTAATGGTAATGGTGGTATATTTAAAGCATTAGAAGATGAAGGTATCCTTCAAGAAATGAAAGATCAAAATATCAAGTATTTGGTTACTCAAAATGTTGATAATATTCTTGCAAATCCTATTGATGCAATTTCGATTGGTATCTTAAAAGAAAATAACGCTGAGATTGGCATTAAATCGATTATTAAAGCTTACCCTGATGAGAGAGTCGGAAACACTGTTTTAAAGGATGGAAGGCCAACTGTTATCGAATACGTCGATTTCCCAAAAAATCTAGCTGAAGAGCTTGATGAAAATGGCGAATTAAAATATAAAGAAGCACACTTTGGCGTTAATTACTTAAGTATCGATTTATTAAATAGAATTGCAGAAGAAAAATTGCCAATTCATGAAGCCTATAAATCAAATGATAAATATGGAGATTTTATTAAATATGAAATGTTTATTTTTGATGGTTTCGAAAAAGCAAATAATGGATTAGTTATTAGAGTAAAAAGAGAAGATGAATTTGCTCCAATAAAAAACAAAGAAGGAAATGACAGTCCTGAGACAGCAAGTATAATGTATGAAGAAAAGTATAAATAAATTTAAAGCTCGTATGTAATCTACATACGAGCTTATTTTTTACATTGATATTATGAACAATATTATCGTACAGGTACAGGAAAGTACAAGTGACATATAATCAAATGCTTTTGGTGAAATCTTTTTTGTATTAAGAGTAAAGAATCCAAGTATGCATATCAACACTTGAACAAACAGATAAAATATAAAAGAAAACAGACCATACACACAGAAAATAGATATAAAATTGAATAACGCAATCAGTCCAAAGAATATGATTGGATGTCTATTAGCATACCGAGGATAAAAACTCTGCTTGTCGCCGAAGCTTTCAAGATATTTGAGCTCAAACTGACATACTTTATCAGCAAAAATAGTAGACGGAACCATAAACAGAAAGCATATAAGACAGGTTACCCAATCAAACATCAGAGCACTTCCTTTCATTAGTTTTGTACACAAAACCAGTCTAGATTATTTGGTATACATAATATAACACGAATAAAGGTAAAATTCAAGCATTTTTTTGATTAATAGCATGTTTTAGATACATTACAATTGTGTTAAATAAATTGTATTGAAAGCCCAATTATAGTAACATTTTAATGGTATATTTTAACATTGAAAGAGGTAGAAAATATGAGAAATAAAGTAATTGCTGGAAATTGGAAAATGAACCATTCTCCAATAGATACACGTAATTTTTTCGAAAGATTTAATGGATTAGTTGCAGATAGCAACAATGAAATAATTCTTTGTGTTCCTTATATTGACGTAGCTGCTGCCTTGGAAAGCACACATAATACTAATGTCAAAATAGGTACACAAAACTTAAATCATGAGGTTTCAGGAGCCTTAACTGGCGACGTTTCAGTTAAAATGCTTGAAGATATAGGTATTAAATACTCTATAATCGGCCACTCTGAGAGACGTCAATTCCATCACGAGACAGATGACTTTGTAAATCTTAAGATTAAAGCTGCTTTTGATCATGATATTATTCCAATTCTTTGTGTAGGCGAAACTCTTTATGAAAGAGAGCTTGGAATTGCCAGGGAGAAGATTATAATTCAAATTAGAAAAGATTTAGAGGATTTACCGGCAAATTATGCTAGACAAATTATAATTGCTTACGAGCCAATTTGGGCAATAGGTACAGGTAAAACTGCTTCTAAAGAAGATGCCAATGAGGCTTGTAAACTAATTAGAGATGAAATTAAAAAGATGTACGGAACAGAAATAGCAGATGAAATTAGAATTTTATATGGCGGAAGTGTTAAACCGACAAATGCTGTTGAATTATTTGATATGCCTGATATCGATGGAGGACTGGTTGGTGGAGCTTCATTAGAGCCTGATTCTTTTGCTAAAATTGTAAATTTTGATAAATAAAGCAGTGATAATATACAAGAACCAATAATAAATTTAGTAAGTCAAATTAATAATTTAATTATATGGAGGTTATTTATGAAAAAATCTACAATTATTTTTATTGTTATAGCAGTGGTAATTCTAATCGTTGCTTCTTTATCTCTAGGAGTTTTGTTATTTAATCAAGCTCGAAGTACAACTTCAGGTTTGGCTTCCATGTCAAGTTATTCAAGCCTTGATTCAATTTCATCAACAGGAAAGTATGGAATGTATTCTTCTTATTCTCCTTCTAAGTCTAACTATATGGGCTTTTCAGTTGGTGGCGCTAAAGATATCGAAAACTTTAGAGAGAATATAAAGAATAAGTATTTCCCAATTTCTACTGACATTACATACAATGGATTGTTTTATGATTATATGTTTGATACTGGTGTTGATAATTCAAAGAGAACAGGAAATGAAAACATTTTCTTCCCATCATATTCAACAGCTATATCAAAAGATCCATTCTCAGATAAACAAGAATACTATATGACTGTTGGACTAAACTCAAATATCAAAGAAGAAGATTTTCAAAGAAAGAAGTTAAATCTTTTAGTATTATTAGATATTTCAGGTTCAATGGGTTCACCATTCTATAGTTATTACTATGATAATCCATTAGAGTATAACAACAATGGCGAAGAATATAGTAATGAATCTAAAATGAAACTTGCTAACAAAGCAGTTTGTACAATTATTGATCAACTAAATCAAGATGATAAGTTTGGTCTTGTTACATTTGATACAAATGCAAGTACAGAACAAAAGATAGAGCAAATTTCAAAGTTGAATATTAGTAAACTTAAAGAAAAAATCATGAGAATTAATGACAAAGGCAGCACAAACTTCTCTGCAGGATATATCAAAGCTACTTCAGAATTTGCTGATTTCCAATATGATAATAAAGATGAATATGAGAATAGAATAATTATCATAACTGATGCTATGCCAAACTATGGTGATTTTGATGAAGATAGCCTAATGGGATTAGTTAAAAACAATGCAACATCAGGAATATATACAACTTTTATAGGTGTTGGCGTTGACTTTAATACTAAGTTAATAGAAACAATTACTGATGTAAAAGGCGCTAACTATTATTCAGTTCATAATAGTAAGGAATTTGCAGAAAGAGTTGATGAAGGATTCGAATACATGGTTACACCATTAGTATTTGATTTATCTTTAGATGTAAAATCAGATGATTTTAATGTTACTGCTATTTATGGTAGTGATAGTGCAAGTGTTAAAACCGGAAATATTATGAAAGTAAACACATTGTTCCCATCTAAGAGTGAAGATGGAGAAGTTAAAGGTGGAGTAATCCTATTAAAGCTTTCTCCAAAGAATGGAAATAATGGTAAGATTGATGTTTCAGTTTCTTACGCTGATAGAAATGGTAAAAAGTTTAGTGATACTCAATCAGTTACATTTAAAAATACAAGCGATGACTATTATGATAATTCTGGTATTAGGAAAGCTATAGTATTAACTAGATATGCTAATACTTTAAAAGATTGGATACTATACGAAAGAAGCGCTGATAAGAAATTCTTAATTCTTCCAGTATCTGGAATCATTGATGGATATGAATTTGATGAAGATTATGTATTAGTAGTTTTAGGACAACATGAAAGAGCTTCTGTAGCATTAAAAGTAAGTGATGAATATAAAGAAATATTCAAGAAACTAAAAGAATATATTGAAAAAGAAAACGAAGTATTAAACGATGACACTTTTAAACAAGAGTATGATGCACTTGATTTATTAATTAATTTTGAACCAAGTGATTCACAAGATGATGATGAAGATGATTATACTAGCATCTTCGATTATGGAATTATGTATTAAATTTTGGAGGTAATTTAAAATGAAACAAACAGTTGAAGATTTAGATGTAGGTGGAAAAAGAGTATTGGTTAGATGTGACTTTAATGTTCCACAAGATGAAAAAGGAGCTATTACTGATGATAGAAGAATTAGAGAAGCTCTTAAAACAATTAGATATTTAATGGAGCATGATGCAAGAGTAATCCTTTGTTCACACTTAGGACGTCCTAAAGGAGAAGTAAATCCTAAATATTCTTTAAAGCCAATTGCAGTTCGTTTATCTGAATTATTAGGCGTAGAAGTTAAGATGGCTGAAGATGTTATAGGAGAATCTGCTCATAAACTTGCTGAAAACCTAAAAGATAGAGAAGTAATGCTAATTGAAAATGTTAGATATGATGCTCGTGAAGAAAAGAACGATCCAGAGTTTTCTAAAGAATTAGCATCTCTAGCAGAATTATATGTAAATGATGCATTTGGTACTGCTCATAGAGCTCATAGCTCTACAGCAGGTGTTGCAGATTACTTACCTTCAGCTGTTGGTTATTTAATTAAAAAAGAAATTGATATTATGGGTAAAGCATTAGAAAATCCAGAAAGACCATTTGTCGCTATTTTAGGTGGCAAAAAAGTTTCAGACAAAATATCAGTAATCGAAAACTTAATTGATAAAGTTGATAGTTTAATTATTGGTGGTGGAATGTCTTACACATTCTTTAAAGCACAAGGAAAAGAAATTGGAAAATCAATTTGTGAAGATGATAAAATTGATTTAGCTAAAGAATTGCTTGCAAAAGCAGAAGAAAAAGGTGTTAGATTAATTCTTCCAGTTGATAATGTAGTAGTTCAAGAATTTTCAAACGAAGCCCCTTCAATGGTTGTTTCATCAGATGAAATTCCAGAAGATTATCAAGGAGTTGATGTTGGTCCTAAGACATTAGAATTATATGCGGAAGTATTAAGAGACGCTAAGACAGTTGTATGGAATGGACCTGTTGGAGTATTTGAGTTTGATAATTTTGCTAAGGGAACAAACAAAGTTGCTGAAATCCTTGCTGGATTAGAAGGCGCTACTACTATTATTGGTGGTGGAGATAGTGCAGCTGCAATTGAAAAAGGTGGATTTGCAGATAAAATGACTCACATTTCCACTGGTGGTGGTGCTTCTCTTGAATTCTTAGAAGGCAAAGTTTTACCTGGTATAGATTGTATTACAGATAAAGAATAATTATTCTAGCGATTAATTGTCGTTGATACGAAGTACGAAAGAAAAGAGGTGAGTCTACTGAATATTGAAACATTTCTTGATTATAACGAAGTTATAAAAGTTGTATTTGAAATTGTAGAAGGCAAAACTAATTATCATTACGAATGTAATTCAAATAATGAAAAATTAAAAAATAATATTCTACAAAATCTTCAAAAGATTTCTACAACTCAAGATTTTCCAGATAGTTGTGTTTTATCTATCAATAAAGCCATTTTTATAATAATTAATAAAGAAAATGGAAAAGTTGCAGTATTAAATAGACTTACTGCTTTTGAATCTAGATTGCTTTCTCAAAGTAGAACTGATGGAGTACCATATCCTAGGGACTATTTAAAGGGAGCAAGTGTTAAAACAGATTTACATACACATTTTGCAGGGGCTCTTACACCAGAGTCTCTGCTTAAAGTCGGCTTAAAACACGATATAGATTATCCAATAGATTTATTAGAATCAATCGGTATTGATGTTTCAAGATACGGAGTAGAACCAGGTGGAAGTGTAAAACTTTCCGAACTTACTCCTAATGACTTAAGAACATTACAAAATAATTTAGCTATTTCTCCTGTTACACAAGATACTTTTGGAAAGATGGAAGAGATATATGGCCTTAGAAAACCTTTTACTAAAAATATTTCATTACTTCCTGATTTATTAAGGGAGCTTGCGCAAGATTACAAGAGTCAATGTATTCAATATGTTGAATTATCTTTAGCAGATTTTCTTAAGCCAGAAAAAGCATTGGATTGTTTAAAAATAATAGATGAAGTATTACCTCAAATAGAAGCTGAATTTGGCGTGAAAATTAGATTTTTAGCTGCTATACGTAGAAGTGATGTTCCAGAAAAAAGACAAGATAATGTTGATAAAATTGTTGCACTTTCACAAAGTAAATATATTGTAGGTTGTGATTTTATGGGTCACGAAACAACACCTACTATTGATTTTGAACAAGAATTAAGAATGTTAGTTAGACATTGTATGCTAAATGATCCTCATTTTACTATTAGAGTACATGCTGGCGAGAATCCATTATTTAGATCTAATGTTTATGATGCATTAAAAATTATAGATGATGAATATCAAAAAATATGTGCAGAAAAGAATAAAGAATTGCCTAGACCTTGTGTAAGAATAGGTCATGGTTTGTATGGTGCAGATATTGATAGAGACGGCAAAGGTGAACATGTTCCAGATGGAGCCGTTATAGAATTAATGAAAAAGACAGGTGCTATTATTGAATTCAATATGAGTTCTAACTTAGCACTAAATAATGTTAATGAATTATCTACAATTCCAATTAAAAGATATAGTGATGCTGGAATTAGAGTTGTATTATGTACTGATGGTCATGGATTATATCGTACTACAACTCAACAAGAAATTATTTTAGCTGCAATTGCAGGTTTAATAGCTGAAGATTTTCATAAGATACAAGATACTGAAGAACTAATTATGGATGATGCAAAAGACCGCGACAAAGAACATAGCGAGTCTAAAAAACCAGAAGAAATTTTAGAAGCAATTACTTATTCGACTTCTGATAAAAAGCCAAGATTAAGTTCTAAAGTGAAAGAAAGATATAAAAAAAAAGAAGAAAAAGATTTAAAAACACTTGATTCTAAATATGAAAATTTTGGTGCTACAACTGATGAAGAAGAAATTGAAAGCGATACTGAAGGAAAGACACCAATACTAATTTGTGGTGGATCAAAAATTTCGTGGCCACATATTCATCCAAGAGATCAAGGTAAAATTGCTTTAACATTACATGTTCTTGCAAAAGTATTAAATCCTGAAAAAGCATATTTAGTCATTCGTGGAACAAATACTGGTATAGACAAAGAAGTACTAAATGCGGTAAGAGATAGAAATAGCCATGGTGGACAAAGAATGACTGTATTAGGAACATATACTGAAGAAGCTATTGATGATATAGAATCAGGCATGCCAGAAGATACGATTACTCATGCAATGCTTTTAAAATCAGGAAACAAGCCTGCTAAAAAATGGTCAGAATTACCTGACACACAACTAGAATATATTAGAAAAAGAAAAGGTGTTGTTATTGCTATGGGTGGTGGAATTATCACTGCTGATTTAATTCAAAAAGCATACAACATTGGACTTGATTTACACTTGATGGATGGACCATACGGAGCATCATCTGATGAAAGTGTTGCTTTGTTTGGTAACGATGTATCATTTACAACAGTTGCAGAATTAGTTGTAAGACTTTATAAGAGCCATCCTGAATTATTTGCTGAAGGAATTTCAATTGAAAATTTAATGACATATATTGAACAATCTCAAGAGGAAATAATTCAAAGTAAATTCTTAAATGTTGTCTCTAACTTTGGTCTTGGTGCATTAGCAAATATTGATAAACTAGTTTCTGATAGACAAAGACGTTTAGGAATTAGCAAGATTAGACGTGCTATTAGAGAGCAAGAGAGAGCACTTCAGTATAATAAGGAGGTGCCTGGAAGATGACAGCGGATTATAAACAATCACTTACAGAAGTTGATACAATTCTTCAATTCATGAATGAAGATTTAACTAAAAAACTTCCTGTTCAACTAATTGAGTTTATTAAAGACAATAAAGATAACTATTATGTTCCAAAAATTGATTCTAGTATTCCTATTGATGAACAACGTTTAAAACCAGACACAATGGTTTTACTTTCATTACTATATAGAAATTATTGGTGTGATGAAAATAAGAGATACGAATTTAGATTACAAGAGAACATGATTAGTACATATGAAGGCAATTTTGTTCCATTTAGGAATATGAAAGAATTCACAGATAGTCTTAATGTAAAACCAATATACAAAGTTGAAGAGACACAATTAGTTAAAAAAGAAGATATCAATTGGTTTCAAAAATTATTAAATAAATTTAAAAGTTTTTTTTCAAATGATCATAGGAGGTAATTAAATGGATAGCGAAATTCAAGAATTTCAAAATGATATCATGGCAAAATATGGAATTAAATCTTTGGAAGATGCAGCAGTTATTTGCAGAGAAAAAGGAATCGATGTAGTTGGCATAGTTAAAGATGTTAAAGAAGATGCTTCTAATGACTGTATTATGGCCTTTACATTAGGTACAGCTATTGCAATTAGGAAAGATACCAAACTTGCTTCTTATGTTGCAATTGATATCGGAGAAGGTATTCAAACTTATCTAGGTAATGCATTTGGAGAACCAAAATCTGGCATTGACTTAGGCTTTGAAATTTGTAACTTACTAAAAGACAAGGAGCATGATGATACAACACTTGTTAGAAATTACAGCGAATGTATTCCTTTCTTGCAACTAAACAACGATGAGATCTATAAAATTACATCAGAAATATGTTTTCGCATTGAGGCCTTAAATAAATAACATTTAAATGCATTAATAAAGAGGTTTAGTATATTACTAGGCCTCTTTATGTTAACATTAAATATTCAAATATTTGTTTCATTTTTTAGCATTAAATGATATAATATTAGGCGAATTTGTATATTTTAGTTTAAGAAAGGAAATGTTTATGAAAGACAAATTAACGATGCTTGCAATCCTTGATGGATGGGGCATTAATGAAAGAGAAGAAGGCAATGCAGCTAAGCTTGCAAATACTCCAAATTTAGATAGTTTATTTTCACAATATCCAGATAATATTATACATACTTCTGGATTAGATGTAGGTCTTCCTGATGGTCAAATGGGTAACTCTGAAGTTGGTCATATGAATATTGGTGCAGGAAGAATTGTTTATCAAGAATTCACTAGAATTTCTAAATCAATCGATGATGGTGATTTCTTCTACAAAAAAGAATTTTTAGATGCTTTAGATTATGCTAAGGAGCATAATACAAATTTACACATTTATGGACTTTTATCTGATGGTGGAGTCCATAGTCATAACACTCATTTATATGCTTTACTTAAGTTTTGTAAAGAAAATGATTTTGACAGAGTATATGTGCACTGTTTCTTAGATGGAAGAGATACACCACCTTCATCTGCTGAAAACTATATTATTGAGTTAGAAGACAAGATGAAAGAAATCGGTGTTGGTAAAATCGCTTCTATCATGGGTAGATATTATGCTATGGATAGAGATAAGAGATGGGATAGAGTAAAACTTGCTTATGATGCTTTAACAAAAGGCGAAGGTCTTACAGCTTCATCTGCAGTTGATGCTATCGAATCTTCTTATCAAAGAGAAGAATTTGATGAATTCGTTAAACCAACAGTTGTATTAAATGGTGAAGGAAAACCAGTTGCAACTATTAAAGAAAACGATTCAATTATTTTCTTTAATTTCCGTACAGATAGAGCAAGAGAATTGACAAGAGCAATTGTTGATCCTGAATTTAAAGAATTCGAGACAAAATATTTTAAAACAAAATATATTTGTATGACAGAATATGATGCTACTATGCCAAATGTTGAAGTTGCTTTCAAACCTGAAAAACTTACTAACAATTTTGGCGAGTATATTTCTAAACAAGGTTATACTCAATTAAGAATTGCTGAAACTGAAAAATATGCTCACGTAACATTCTTCTTTAATGGTGGCGAAGAAGTAGAGTATCCTGGAGAACATAGAATATTAGTAAACTCTCCAAAGGTTGCTACTTACGACTTACAACCAGAAATGAGTGCTTATGAAGTTACTGACAAGGTAGTTGACGTAATTCGTGAAAATCAAACAGATGCAATTATATTAAACTTTGCTAACTGCGACATGGTTGGACATACAGGTAGCCTAGAGGCTGCTATTAAGGCTGTAGAAGCAGTTGATGAATGTATTGGTAAAGTTGCTAACGAAGTATTAAAGGTAGATGGTACATTGATAATAATCGCAGACCATGGTAACTGCGAGCAAATGATTGATTATACAACAGGAGATCCTCACACAGCTCATACTACAAATCCTGTACCAATCATACTTGTATCTAATAATAAGAGCTTAAGAATAGGTGAAGGAAGACTTGCTGATATAGCTCCAACTATGCTTGACATAATGAATTTACCTAAGCCTGAAGAAATGACCGGACATTCATTGATAATTAGGTAATTTGATTGATTTTTTGCCGATTTTATGGTATATATAATATTTAGTTTTTTGGTAGGTGATGAGATTGGCTTTTTTCAGTGATGAGTTCATCGATGAAGTTAAAAGTGCTAACGACATCGTTGATGTAATTTCTGGATATGTTAATTTAAGACGTCACGGAACTACTTTCTTCGGCAATTGTCCTTTTCATAAAGAAAAGACAGGTTCATTTGCAGTTCAACCTGAGAAACAAATTTTCCATTGTTTTGGTTGTGGTGTTGGAGGAAATGTTGTTTCGTTTATTATGAAGTCTGAAAATATGACTTTTCCTGAAGCAATTGAATTTCTTGCTGATAGAGCTAAGATTGAACTTCCAAAAGATGATAATATTTCTAAAGAAGCTGAAGACAAACTAAGAATTACTGAATATCATAAAAATCAAATGTATGAGATTAATAAAGAAGCTGGTAGATTCTTCTATCAAAATATTTATAAATCAGATATAGCTAAGAATTATATAAATAAAAGAAAACTAAATATAGAGACAGTTAAGAAATTCGGAATCGGTTTTGCTATGAGCGATAACGGTCTTGTGAAACACTTGCAAGAGAAAGGTTTCAAAGAAAAGGATTTATTAGCTACTGGATTAATTGGCAAGAGCGAAAAAGGATTTCTTTATGATAAATTTAAAGACAGATTAATGTTTCCTATTTTTGATATCAAAGGTAGAGTAGTCGCTTTTGGAGGACGAGCATTAGGTTCACATGAAGAACTTAAAGAGAAAAAGATTCCAAAGTATGTTAATTCACCAGAAAACTTGATTTACACTAAAGGTAAACATTTATATGGTCTAAATATTGCAAAAAAGAATATGCAAGATACTAAAACTATTTTAGTTGTTGAAGGATATATGGATGTTGTTTCACCACATTCTTATGGTGTTACAAATGTTGTTGCATCATTAGGAACAGCACTTACAGAAGCACAAGGAAAGCTTCTAAGGAATTATGCAGAAGAAGTAGTACTTTCATATGACTCTGATGAAGCTGGTCAAAAAGCCATTTTAAGAGGAATTGATGTGCTTTCTAATTTAGGTATTAGCTGCAAAGTATTACAAATGCAAGATGCAAAAGATCCAGATGAATATATCTTAAAGTTTGGAAAAGAAAGATTTTTAAAACTAGTTTCTAACAGTATTACTGCTGTTGAATATAAAATTAAAGTACTAATGAGTAGGTACAATCTTAATGATACTTCTGACAAAATAAAGTTTTTGACTGGTATGGCGAAAATATTAGCTAGCCTTGCAAACAATATTGAGAGAGATATTTATATTGAAAAATTTTCAAAAGAATTAGGTGTTTCGAAGGAAGCTATAGTCAAAGAAGTTGAAAAGTTTTTATTTAAGAATGGCAAAGAAGAGAAAAAATTTGTTCTTCAAAGAGATAATAATCAAAAGTTAATTGAATTAACTAGTAAAGAGGAAGAAACAATTTTATATCTTTTGACGTCTAAGAATAAGGAAGTATATAACAAGATTAAAGGAATCGTTGATGTTAATGACTTTACAGGTGAAGTTGCTAAACCACTTCTTGTTAGTTTTTACAACGCGTATGATAATGAGTCTATTTTCAATTTAGATGATTTAACATCGCTATGTAATAACGAAAACGAAACAAATTTATTAACAAAGATACTTTTAAAGCCTAACACTTCAGATGATTTTGAGAAAATTACTCAAGAAGTGCTTTCAAGTTTCAAGTTACAAAAGAATCAAGCTAAAAGAGAAAATCTAATTAATCTTATTTCAAGTACTCAAGATGAAGAACTTCGAAATAAGTACACAATCGAGCTAAATGATCTTATTAAAGAATTAAGTAACAGAAACTAAATTATTTTATGAGAGGATGTTTTACATTGAAAAAAGCAGAATCAAAAAAGAATGTAAAAAAACCAGTTTCTAAGGCAAAAACAAGTGCTAGCAAATCTAAAGTAGCGCCTAAGAAAAAAGTCCCAGTAACTAAAAAATCTGCTCCTAAAAAAGTAGCTCCTACAAAGAAGTCTACTTCTACTAAGGTGCAAAAAAATAATAAAAAGACAGTAACAACAAAAAAGAATACAAAAGTTGTTGCTAAAAAACCAGTAAAAGGAGCCAAGACTTCTAAGAACACAAAAACACCAGCAAAGAAATCAACTAAGAAGATTATTCCAATAACTCCTTTTAAATCAAAAAATGCAAAGAACGCTAAAAATGCTAAAACATCTAATAGCAAAAAGGCTACAACATCTAAGAAAACAGTTGTAGCTAAAAAGCCAGCTAAAAAAGATACAAAGAAAGTAGTTAAATCTACTAAGAATACAAAAATAAAAACAACAGTTAAGAAAACTACTGTTGTTAAAAAGCCAGCTAAAAAAGAGTTAGTTAAACCTACGAAAAAAACAAAAGAAGGAGTTAATAAAGCTAAAATGCCTAAAGTAGCTAAAGACGCAAAGAATGAGAAGGTTGTTAAACCACCTAAAATTAAAGAAGTTGCACCTAAAAAGGTTGAAAATAAAAAAGAAAAAATTGTAGTTGAAGAAGTTAAAATAAAGAAATCTAAAAAAGATAAAGTTGAAGAAGCAGAACAAATTGTTATAAAAGAAGTTAAAGAAACAAAATCAAAGAAAGAACAAAAAGAAGAAAAATTTGAAAAACCAAAGAATGTAGAAGAAGCTGTTGCACAAATTGTTGCTACTTTCCAAAAGAAAGGCACTATTACATTTAAAGAATTAATTGATACATTAGACAAGATGCATTTAGATGCAGAAACAATTGAAAAAGTATATGAAGCTTTGGAAGAAGCTAATGTAGACGTTATTGAAGATTTAGAAGATATCGATGTTGATGAATTAGAACCAGACATCGAAGAGTTAGATCAAATAGAAGAAGAAATTGGCGCAGCTGAAGAGTCTGATGCTGATTTATTAGAACAAGTTAATATTGAAGATCCAGTTAGATTATACTTAAAAGAAATCGGTAAGATTCCACTTTTAACAACTGAAGAAGAAGTTGAATATGCTAAGAGAATGCTTGACGGAGACGTTAAGGCAAGACAAAAACTTTCTGAAGCAAACCTAAGACTTGTTGTTTCTATTGCCAAAAAGTATGTTGGTCGTGGAATGCTTTTCTTAGACTTAATTCAAGAAGGTAACTTAGGTCTTATCAAAGCTGTTGAAAAGTTTGATTATCGTAAAGGCTTTAAGTTCTCTACATATGCAACATGGTGGATTAGACAAGCTATTACTCGTGCTATTGCAGACCAAGCTCGTACAATTCGTATTCCTGTTCATATGGTTGAAACAATTAATAAATTAATTCGTACTCAAAGACACTTACTTCAAACATTGGGTAGAGAACCTACCATTGAAGAAGTTGCTGCAGAAATGGAAATGCCAGTTGAAAGAGTAAAAGAGATTAAGAAAGTATCACAAGAACCAGTATCTCTTGAAACTCCAATTGGTGAAGAAGAAGATTCACACTTAGGTGACTTTATTCCTGATGAAGATGCACCATCACCATCAGAACTTGCTGCTTATACATTATTAAGAGAGCAATTAGATGAAATCATTCAAACTTTAACTCCAAGAGAAGCTAAAGTATTAAGACTAAGATTTGGTCTAGATGATGGTAAAGCTCGTACACTTGAAGAAGTTGGTAAGGAATTTAACGTTACTCGTGAGCGTATTAGACAGATTGAAGCGAAAGCATTAAGAAAACTTCGTCATCCAAGTAGAAGCAAGAAATTGAAGGATTATATGTAAACCGATTGCCTAGAATTTGCCAATTAGGTTAATTTATAATATAATGTCTTCATAGAAAGAGGAGGATAATTTATATGAAAAATCCAAAAGGTCTTATAGTGACTATAATATTAGTTGTTGCTCCAGTGCTTTGGCTAGTATTTAGATTAAATACAATTGAAAACAATACAAATATCTCAGGAGATTATGCTAAAGAAACAGCAGATTTTAAGATGGAAGTTGAGCAATTAGATGAAGCTAGTACATCTGTTATTTCTGGAGATAATAGATCTGGTGAATATATGAGTAGCAGATATGGCAATCCAATTAGTAAACTAATTGAAGGTGCTAAAATTAATGATTCTTCAGTTATTATATATGAAGAACCAAGTGAAGATTCAAATCCAATCGGATCTGTTAATAAAGATGTTTTAATTACTGCTCAAGATTATGATAATGGTTGGACACAAATCAAGTTTGATACAACTTCAGGATGGGTTAAATCAGAGTTTATTATTAAACCTGATGATGGTACATCAAATGCAATCAAGAGTGCAGTTGGTAAAGAAGGAACAGTAATTGTTGATACACTTAATGTAAGAGCTGCAGCATCTACAGTAGGTGATCCAATTGATCAAATCTCATTTGGAGATAAATTTAAAGTATTAGATGATAATGCTGATGGTTCTTGGTACAATATTCAATATGGTGCTAAGAATGGTTGGATTAAAGGAGATTCAAAATACGTGCAAATAGATTACAATAGTTAGTTTGACAGCTGGGGAGATGTCATCGAAGGAGATTATATGCTTTATATTACGCTTGTATGTATTGCATATATAATAGGTATATTATGGGGGCTATTTCTTACGAAAGTAGGATATAGTCCTTTTATTTTGCTTATTATTGCAATACTTGTTTATTTTAGAAAAAATCCTCAGGTTAATAAGGAAAGAATTATTAAGGGAATAATTCTCATAGTATTTCTTTCTTTTGGTTTAATCAATATACGATTAAAGGCAAATGATTTTGAATCAAAATATGTGAATAAGTCTAGTTATAATTTTTCAGGATATATAGAAAGATTTATATCAAGTGAGGATAAATATAACAAATATTTGTTTTCAAATGAAGATAATGACAATTTTATTATATATATTAAGAATAAATTCAAAGTAGAAGAAGACACTAAAATCAGCTTTCTAGGAAACTTTGTAAAGCCTTCGCATGCAAGGAACCATGGTCGGTTATGACTATGCAAATTATCTTTATTCTCAGGGCATTTATGGGACAATATATGTTGATAAGTATGACGAAATTGGAGTAAGGTACAATTTTATTAATCAAATAAGACATAATATTCTAGATGTACTTGGAAAACTATTTCCAAAAGAAGAAAGTGGTCTGATTATTGGAATGTTAATAGGAGATACTACATATTTGTCTGATGATACTATAAAATCCTTTAAAGATAGTGGAATTTCTCATTTATTGGCTGTATCCGGAAGTAATGTCGCATTTATTGTACTAATGACTAAATTTGTATTCGATAAAATATTTGGAAAATCAATATCAAATTATTTAAGTATTATTACTATTATTATATTTGTATTTGTTTCAGGATGTTCGTTATCAGTAATTAGAGCCGGAGTAATGGCTATCATAATTATTCTTTATAATTTGATTATGCATAGAGAAGATATAATTGTTTCAATTAGTCTATCTTGTTTATTAATTTTATTATTTAATCCTTTTAGTATATGTGATGTTGGTTTCATATTGTCTTATGGTGGAACTATTGGAATTGTAATTCTATATAAGCCTATCAAAATGTTTTTTATATCTAAAGTAGATAATCTAAAGCATAAAAATATATTAGAAAATATAATTGATGTATTTTCAGTTACTTTATCTGCACAAATTATTTTGATTCCAATAATCAATTACTTCTTTAATACATTTTCAATTATTTCTTTTTTAACCAATCTATTAGTCAGTCCTTTTGTTGGAATAGTTACTATTTATGGATTTATCATATATATCATAGGGCTTGTATCCATTGAAATCGCTAGATTTTTGAGTTTTCCATTATATGTAGTTGTAAAACTAGTTATTTTAATCTCTAAAATATGTAGTAATATACCATTTGCAAATATAACAACGCCAACAATTAGTATCCTTAGTATAATAATCTATTATTTAATTGTTATTTATATATTTGGAAAAAAGAGTAGATTGTTTAAGTATTCAATTATTATTTTGATAGCATTACAAATAATTATTATAGTTTTGCCTAAAAGTTATGTTGAAATGCATATGATAGATGTTGGGCAAGGAGATTCTATATTAATAACGACATCTCATCGTAAGAATATATTAATTGATGGAGGTGGAAGTGAGAATAGTGATTATGATGTTGGAGAAAACGTTTTAGTTCCATATTTATTAGATAATACTAATGGACGAATTGATACAATTTTTATTACACATTTTCATGAAGATCATGCAGAAGGAATTATTAGTGTACTAAATAATCTAAATGTTAATAGAATAATAATTGGAAATCAGCCAGCAGAATCAGACTTATATAACGAAATATTTAAAATTGCCAAAGAAAAGAGCATCGAGGTAACAACACTGTATAGTAAAGATAAATTTATGATAGATGAAGTAACATTTACAATTTTATACCCGCCTAAAACGCTTGATACTACCGATTTTAACAATTCTTCATTAATTATAAGAGTTGATGCTTTTGATACTTCAATATTATTAACAGGAGATGCTGAATTTGTAGAAGAAGATGAATTACTGGATTACTACAGGAATAACAGTATTTTAGATTGTGATATCTTAAAAGTAGGACACCATGGATCAAAAACATCCTCATCAGATGAATTCCTAAAAGCTATTACTCCAAATATATGTTTAATTAGTTGTGGAGTAAATAACAAATTCAAACACCCACATCAAGAAGCGCTTGAAAGACTAAACAAGTTTACCAATAAAATATTTAGAACTGATATAAGCGGCGAGATATCCTTAAAGGTCTATAAGAACAAAATTGTAGTGAATACTCAATTGTAAAAAGTTGCATTTTTGGAGGTGTCCCAAAAAAGCATAAAGTACTTGCATTTTTATTTAAGTTGGTATATATTATTAGCAGGTGCTCGTGTAGAGTGCTAACTAAATTTTAAAAATTATTGATTTTAAGCGATATATATAGATTACGAAAGGAGAATGCAAATGGCATTATGTGCTATATGTAAAAAGAACACAGCAGTTGTATTCATAAATAAAGTAGTAGATAACAAGCCATCAGTTGAAGGGCTTTGTTTGGCATGCGCTAAAAAACGTGGCATTAATCCACTTTCTTCATTAATGAAGCAATATGGTGCTACAGACGAAGAAGTAGAAAGCCTTAACCAACAATTTGATGATATTATCAACTCTATGGATAATGGAGATGGTAATGCTTTTTCAGATATAATGGGCGGAATGGGCGCAGATGGTATGCCTATAGATGGAGATAATCCAGAAGGAACACCAATTGATGCTTTTACTAAAATGTTTGATAAACTAATCTCTGGAATGGGAAATGGTCCTAAAGAAGGAAATTATCAAGAATCTGATGGATCAAATAACACAGAAACTAAAACTAAAGAACCTAAAAAGAAAGAAAAGAAAAAGAAATACTTAGATGCTTTTGGTACAAACTTAACTCAAAAAGCTAAAGAAGGTAAGATAGATAAACTAATAGGAAGAGAAAAAGAATTAGAAAGACTTACTCAAATTCTAAATAGACGTTCTAAGAATAATCCTTGCTTAATTGGTGAACCTGGTGTTGGTAAAACTGCAATTGCAAATGGTTTGGCATTAAAGATTGCTCAAGGTGATGTACCAGAAAAGCTTATAGATTACGAAGTATATCTATTAGATATGACTGCTATGGTTGCTGGAACTCAGTTTAGAGGCCAGTTTGAGGCTCGTATGAAAGGATTAATTGACGAGTGCAAAAAGTTTGGAAATATCATATTAGTAATTGATGAGATCCACAGCATTGTTGGAGCAGGCGAAACAGATCATAGTATGAATGCTGCTAACATTTTAAAACCTGCCCTTGCAAATGGTGAAATTCAAATAATTGGTACAACAACATTAAAAGAATATAGAAAGTATATTGAAAAAGATAGTGCTTTAGAAAGAAGATTCCAACCAATATTAGTTGATGAACCTTCAATCGATGATACTATCGCAATCATGAAAGGTATAAAAGGATACTACGAAGATTATCATAAGGTAGTAGTTTCAGATGATATTATTAGAAAGATAGTTATAATGTCCGAAAAGTACATTCATGATAGATTCTTACCAGACAAAGCAATTGATATATTAGATGAAGCATGCTCTAAACTAAACTTAGCAAATAAAGTATTATCAGAACTTGCTAAGATGAAAAAAGAATTAGATGCAATTAAAGAAGAAAAAGAAGAATTAGAAAACTTAACTAATGAAAATCAAGGAGAACCTGATTATGAAAAGATTTCTAATTTGAAGAGTAGAGAAATTGCTTTGACAAATCAAATTGCAGATATGTCACAAGGAAAAGTAACTGTTGAATTAAATGTTGAAGATGTTGCAAAAGTAATTGAGACATGGACAAAGATTCCTGCTTCTAAGATAACTGAAACCGAAAGTCAAAAACTATTACATTTAGAAGAAAACATTCACAAGAGATTAATTGGACAAGATAACGCGGTTACTGCTGTATGTAATGCTATTAGAAGAAGTAGAGCTGGATTAAAAATCAAAAAAGCTCCACCATCATTTATATTTGTTGGTCCTACTGGTGTTGGTAAAACAGAGCTTGCTAAATCACTGGCTTATGAATTGTTCGGTACCGAAGATTCTATAGTTAGAGTAGATATGTCAGAATATATGGAAAGCCATAGCGTATCAAAACTAATTGGATCACCTCCAGGATATGTTGGTTATGATGATGCAGGACAACTTACTGAAAAAATTAGAAGAAATCCATATTCAATTGTTTTATTTGATGAAATTGAAAAAGCTCACGCTGATGTATTTAACATTTTACTTCAAGTATTAGATGAAGGAAGATTAACAGATTCTCAAGGAAGAGTTGTTAACTTTGAAAATACAATTATTATAATGACTTCTAATGCAGGCTCAAATTTAAATAATAATGGTATTGGTTTTAATAGAGAAAATCAATCTGAAGTTGAAAGTAGAGTTACGAAAGCTCTTAAAGATACTTTTAGACCAGAATTTTTAAATAGAGTAGATGAAATTGCAATCTTTAATGAATTAACTAAAGATGAATTACTAAAGATTGTTGATTTAAATCTAAAAGCATTAAGTGATGAACTAAAAGAAAGAAATCTATATGTAACATTTACACCTGAAGTAAAGCAATACATATTAGAAAAAGGATATGATCCAAAATATGGAGCTCGTCCTATTAATAGAGCTATCGAAAAGTATATCGAAAATGTACTTGCAGAAAGCATGCTTAAAGACGAAATTGTTCCAAATGAAGAGGTCATATTAGTATTAAATCAAGATAATAACGTTTGTGTTAAAGCTTAGTTAGCCTTATTGACAAAGAAAATCTATTGTAATAACATTATTTTTGTTAAATTTTGTTATTACAATATTTTCTTGCAATAAGGAGGGAATGTTTGTGACTTGGCTAGACGGATCTGGTGTTAAAGACATAATCGGTCGGGACATATGTTGTGATTGCCTGGAATGTGCTTTAAAAAACAAAGCCGTTATTTCACCTGGTGGTATGATTTATGAAAACGAGTACATAATCATTCATCCGCACCTGTTTGTTAAGTTAAAAGGTTTTATTGTTATTTCTCCTAAGAGACACGTATCAAGAATGTCTGACCTTACTGAAGAAGAAATGTATTCTGTTGGACAAGCTATCGCATACATAAAACTTTGTTTAAAATTGAATCAAATTGCTGATGATGTGAATGTCCAATACATCGAAGAAGATGGTAAGCACCTTGAAATATGGGTTGTTGCGAAAATACATCCGCTTCTGGAAGAAGAAATCAATAAGAAACACATTGCTTCAGATGATGCTATGAAATACTATGGGATTACTCCTTCTGAGCCCATTGAAATTCTATATACTGTACAGATTCTAAAGACCTACTTTAAAGCAAAGACTTTCACATTAGCCGCACAAAAAGAATGATTTTCATTGCCTTTACTTATGATTAGTTGTTATAATCAATCATGAGTAAAGGCTTTTTTAATGGAGGAAATATATGTTAAATAAAAAGAACCGAATAATTATATTATCTGTATTAATAATATTACTTGTTATTTTACTAGTCTTATTCTTAATTCCAGATAATAGAACTCACATACCATATAAAGATTTTAAGATAAATGTATCAAGCGGAGATGTTGATACCGCTTCTATAAATTCTAAAGAGATACTTTTTACACTAAAAAGTAAATCGCGGAGATTACTACACTGAAAATCCTGGAAGCCCAGATATCAAGGAATTTTTACTACTTAACAATGTTACTTTAGTAGATAAGTTTTCTCAAGATACAATTGGAATTATATTTGATGTTTTATTCTACGTATTTTTCTTTGCTATTGCTGTATTTGCCATTAAGCAATTCTCAGGTATATTTGGAGGAGCAAAGTTTAAAGTAATTAAAAAGAATAAAACTAAATTCGATGATATTTGTGGAATGAAAGACATAAAGGATGATATGACATTACTAGTAGATATTCTTAAGCATCCAGAACAAGCAAAAGAGAAAGGAATAAGACAACCTAAGGGAATCATACTAGAGGGCCCTCCAGGAAATGGTAAAACTTTATTTGCAAAGGCTTTATCAGGAGAAGCGAATATTAACTTTATACCTTCAAAAGGTGCAGATTTCCAAAGTGCTGTTATGAGTGTGGGCCCAAACAAAATTAAAGCATTGTTTAAAAAGGCTCGTAAACACAAGCCATGTATATTGTTTATAGATGAGTTTGATAGTATAGGTGAGAGAAGAAACTATACTGGTACAGGAATAGATAAAGAAAATAACCGCATTATCACAGCTATGCTAAACGAAATGGATGGTTTTGAAAGTGAAGATGGAGTGTTAGTTATTGGAGCTACCAACTCATATGCATCATTAGATGGAGCTTTAGTTAGACCTGGTAGATTTGACCTTAAATATAATATTGGTAATCCAGATAAAGAAACAATCGTAGAACTTATTAACATGTATACTAAAAACAAGAAAATTAGCGATAAAATCAACATTGATTCGCTTGCTAAGTGTTTCCATGGTATTAGCTGTTCTGCTGTAGAGACTATGTGTAATGAAGCTGCTTTTGAGGCAAATCGCCATGGAAGAGATGAAATTGAGCTTGAAGATTTTATCACTGCAGGTAAAAAGACCAATATAATCAAGATTAACAAGATATAATATTGTTGACATAATGTATTTTTAATGATAAAATTGTAAGGTCAAATATATTGGAATGTAGCAGTTCCAACCACAATTAAGGAGGAGATTTTGTGAAATCATTAAAAGGCTACAAAACTGTCAAAAAAATGGATGAAATGCGGCTAAATTGCGCTTTAGCCGTAATACAGGCCAAGAGAGAATGTATCAAAGCTGCAATTGCTTCCTGTTTTAAGCTCATGATGAGCGAAGACATGGCCTGCAACAACCTGGAACACGCCGGCGCGCCTTACGATTTGGCTGAAGTCAATATCATGCGTATCTACAGGGATAATATCCAGGATCTTGACCAGTGCTTTGAGCATTTCGTGTTCGATGGCCCGCTTACCATCCTGTACGGGGATGAAGACGAAGTCAACTTCAGAAGGTGCCAGTATGGAGATACCAACGCTTTCCGGTATGCTATCGTAAACCATATTAATTCCCTCAAAGAAATCATGACCACGCTTCCGTACCAACTGACAGAACTCAAAAGCGTAGTCAGCCAGTATATTGAAGAACTCAACAATTACTTCAAGCTGGTAAGATCAGTTGCTTAAATAAAAAGACTCCCCATTCACGATTGTGAGCGGGGAGCTTTTTATATATCAAGTATTATATATAATAAAAATAATGTTAGAATTCCAAAGGAAACAACATCTCCAATAATACCAAATACTAGCAATATAGCCTTAAAAAGTCAAATTAACAATTATTATTGTCTATATTTTTCCAATATGCTAGAATTAAATAGCAAAAACAAAGGAGAGAGTGATAATGACTGATGAAGAGCTAGTTTCTTGCTTAGAAGCACTTTTATTCGCAAGTGGTAAACCAGTAGATAGCAAGACTTTACAAAACATATTAGAAATCAATAACGATAAATTAAAAGAGATAGCCTTGGTGCTACAAAATAAATTAATAGATTCAAATTCAGGTATTCAACTAATTGAAATTAATGATGGATATCAATTAGCTACACTTGAAAAATTCTATGAAAAGGTATGCACATTATTAGATACAAGACCAAAACCATCTTTATCTCAAGCTGCTATGGAAGTATTAGCAATTATGGCATACAATCCTAAGATTACAAGAGCAGAGATTGAGAAGATTAGAGGTGTATCTTCAGATAGTGCTTTAAACAAACTTTTAGAGTATGGTTTAGTTGAAGAAGCGGGTCGTATTGATGCACCAGGTAGACCAATGTCATTTAAAACTTCAGATGAATTCTTAAGGTTATTTGGTTATAAATCATTACAAGATATGCCTGAACTTCCTAGAATTGCAGAGGAAGATCCACAAATCCAAATTGAGGGCATGGATGAAGAAAAAGAAGAATCAGTAGATGAAGAAAACCAAACAAACGAAACAGTTAAACAAGAGCCAGTTGCTGAAGAATCTGTAGAAGAAAATATAGAAGAAGTTCCAACAGAAGAAGCTAAAGATAGTAATCAACAATAATTATTACATTTATTTATCAATTATATTAATAAACACCCTTATTTATTCATTATTTGATGCATTTATTGTATCATAGTGACTATATAAGGGGGTTTTTTTATGGAAGAAGAATTAAATAAAAAAATTAAAGAGCTAGCATTAGAATATGATAAAACATATGAAGAATTATCATCTCTTAATGAACAAGCTGATTCAAAAGATTCCATAGAAGAATTAGAACAATTTTTAATACAATTAAAAAAAGTATTTAATAAATTAAAAGATCTTTCAGCAAAGCTTAAAGGTCTTAGAACTGATATTGTAACAAGAGATGAAAAGCTTAAAGAGTTAGGTGACAAATTTACTGCCCTTACAATTGAAGCAATGGGTGGATTTAAAGGTGAAAGAGAAGTTTTAGACAAAGCTTTTGAAGAACTAGATTTATTAAAGAAACTTGAAGATGGTGATACTTTAATTAAAAATAGTGAAGATACCATTGGAAGCAAAACATATGAAATTGATGAGAAAAAGAAACAAAGAGACATAGATGATTTCGTAAAACCTCTTGTAACATTTTTAAAATCAGATTATCCAGAAAAAGACACTGTTGTTCTAAGAAAAACGACATATAATGTTTTATATAATGATCAAGGTCCAACTGGAATTAAAACCGCTTCAATACCAATGTCAAAAGCAAGACAAAAAATAATAGAACTTTCAGGTGAGGGACATCTTTATAATTTCGGACCTACAAGTCATAATTTAACACTTAATCCAGATGGCGATTACATGACAGAGAGCAAGAAGACATCGTTTTTGTCTCAAGAAGAAGTTGCTTCAAGTAAGGACTATGATGGATTAAATGCAATGGAATTATATAAAAGAAAAGTGCAAGAAGTAGCTAATGACCCTAAATATGATAGACCTATTGATATCAAAATTCCAGTATATGAATGTACAAGTACAAGATATCATAGTTATCGTGTTAAAGGATATGCGAAAGTAACAATGACTGAAGCAGAGCTAGCTAGAAAATTAGGAATGTTAGTAATGGATTTAAATCCATTATTAAGAGGAACTTTAGATTTGGAGACTAAAACTCTATCTGCTACAGAATACTTTGAAAAAGCAAATAGTCCAGAGCTAGTTGAGCCTAAAAAGGAACCAGAAAAACCAAAAGAAGAGCCAAAAGAGGAACCTGATAAAAAAGATGAAGAAGATAAAAAACCACGTGGATTAAGAAGACTTTTTGATAAAATTAGAAACAGAGATCAAGATAGATAATTTTTAATAGCACTATTTTAAGGGGAGACAATATATGAAACCTGAACTAATAGAAAAATTAAAAAAATATATTGAAGAATTAGATTCTGCTACAGAAGATTTAAATAAGTTTTCTGAGACTGATTTATCTTCAATGCCAAAAGAAGAGGTAAAAAAGTTTAAAGCTGAATTATCAGATAAAAAAGATAAATTTGATGTTATTACTGCTAAGATAAAAGATATCAAAGTACATGCAAACTTAAAAATCGAAAAATTAGAAAGTTTGAAAGAAGAACATCCTTTATTAACAATTGAGGATGTAGGCGGATATCCAGGCGAAGTAGAAGACATCGAGAATATGTATAATGAGTTTCATGTTCCTGAAAAATTCGATAACCTAAGTGATACTCTTTCTCAATTAGAAGGAAGAATTGTAGAAAGAGAAGATTTCTTTGCTAATGAAAAAATGAAACAAGAAGAAGCAGAGAAAGAAAAAAGAGAACAAGAAACTAAAAGAAAACACGAAGAGAAAAAGAATAAAGTTTTAGAATTTTTATCTTCAGATTTTGAGGATAAAGCAAAGATTAGATTAAGAGATTCAACATTTAGCTATACAAATGATTTTGAAAAAGAAAAGAACTATTATAAACAAGTAATAGTTCCAGTTTCAGAAGCTAAAGTTAAATTAATAGAATTAACTGATCAAAATTGTTATTATAATTATCACTCTAATCATTCATTTGGTAGTGCACTTCAATATGATGAAGAGTCTAAAGGAACAACTAGATTTAAGACTTTAGATGAGCTTAGAAAAGCAGAAGACTATGATGGTATCGAAGCTATCAAAATGTATGAAGAAAGAGTTAAAGAAGTAAATGCATCACCAGATTATGAGCATAAATTTATCAAGGTTACTTTCCCAGTTGAGGGAGAAGAAGTTGAATTTTCATGCTCAGAGGCAGATTTAGCCAAAAAACTAGGAATGCTAGCAATTGACTTAATGCCACCAACAGATAATATGCTTCCAACAACGCGTTCTGCTAAGGATTGCTTCAAAAATGCCCTTGAATTACAAGAAATGGCTGAATTAAAGGAAAAAGAAGGATATGTTGAGGAAGAAGAAGGCGGATTTTTCTCAAGATTTAGAAATAAAAAGAAGAGAAAAGATGATACAAAATAAGCAATTTTTGTTTGACAAATAGGTATAAAAGATATATAATTCTCTCGTTGACTGAAAAATCGCTATTTTAATATAGTTTAATAATAAAATATATAGATGACTGAAGGAGGGAATATATATGGCACAACCAAAAAGAAGATGGTCTAAAGCAAGAACTGGTTTAAGAAGATCTACATGGAAAGTAGATGCTCCAGCATATGTTGAGTGTCCACATTGTCATGAGCCAGTACTTCCACATAGAGTTTGCAAGAACTGTGGTTACTATGACGGAAAAGAAGTAGTTAAAGTAGAAAAAGATGAAAAAGCAGCAAAATAATTTGCTGCTTTTTCATTATTATCGCATTTCTTCCAGGATTCGGTGGATTTTGTACATAAACGTACAAAACCACACTCATCCTTAGCGAAATGCTCTATAGATAACAATTATTTTTTCTTTTTATCTTTAAGCGTAGGAGGTGAGGGTATGAAGAAGCATTTAATTAAAGGCATAAAAAAGGGTAGTATTGCTGAAGAGCTTGAAATTAAGCCAGGATGGTATTTAACAGCTGTAAATGATACTGAGATTAAAGATATTCTAGACTATAAATATCAAATGTTTGATGAATATGTAGTTATTACAATTGAAGATGAAAATGGCGAAGAATGGGACTACGAAATAGATAAAGATGAGAATGAGGACATTGGCTTAGAGTTTGAAGAAGAGCTAATGGATACACCTAGAAACTGCGCAAATAGATGCATTTTCTGCTTTATGGATCAAAACCCTCCGCAAGTTAGAGATACACTTGTCTTTAAAGATGACGATTTTAGACTTTCATTTATGACTGGAAACTACGTAACCCTTACAAATTCAGGCTATAGAGACTTAGATAGAATTATAAAATACCACCTAAGCCCAATTAATATCTCTGTACATGCTACAAATCCAGCGGTTAGGAGCATGATGCTTAATAACAAAAATGCTGGAAAAGTAATGGAATATATCAAATACTTAACAGATAATGGTATTTCTATAAATGCTCAAATAGTGCTTTGTCCAAAGATTAATGATGGAAAGATACTAGACCAAACTATTAAAGAATTAGCAGATTTTTACCCTAAACTTCAATGTATAGCAATTGTCCCTGTTGGACTTACTAAGTATAGAGAAGGCCTTTACCCATTAGAAACATATGATAAAAAAGCCGCTTCTAAAGTAATTGATCAAGTAGAAGCTTGGCAATCTAAATTCATGAAAAAATATGGCTCTCATATAGTCTATGTATCTGATGAGTTCTACGTCCTAGCAGATAGAGATATTCCACCATATGAGTACTATGAAGATTTCCCTCAATTAGAGGATGGTATCGGAATAATGGCTAAATTAAGACATGAATTCGATACAAAGCTAGCTAAAACTAAAGCAAAAGAACTAAACAAGATAGTTTCTATAGCTGTTGGTAAATGCTCTTATAAGATAATTAAAGAATTAGCGGAAAAGCTAGAGAAGAAGTTTAAAGGGCTAAAAATCAACATTTATACAATAGAAAATACCTTTTTTGGACCAAAAATCACTGTTTCAGGCCTAATAACGGGTGGAGACCTAATAAATCAGCTTAAAGGCAAAGAATTAGGTGATTATTTAATACTTACTTATTCATGCCTTAAAGATGATGAAGATATATTCCTAGATGATGTTACACTAAAACAAGTAAAAGATGCCTTAAAAGTCAAAATAAAGGTAATTAACGGCACAGGCGAGGACTTTATAGATAAAATAATAAAATAGTCAATTGTTGACATAAAAGTGTAGTAAAAGGCTTAAAATGTACTATTTTATGTTAATTTAATTGACTATTTTTGCGTTTTTGTGTATAATTTGATTGAAAAATAAAGACTATCAAGGAGGATACCTATTATGTCTCCGTACATTCTGATTCTGCTCATTTGTGTTATCATTGCTATTACTGTCGCTATTATTAAGATTTCCTCAAAAGTTGAAAATATGAGAAAGCTTCGGATACATCAGGAGAATCTAAAGACCGGTAAAGAAATTTGTGTTCATACTTTTGAAGATTGTCAAACCTGCATGGCATCAAACGGTTGTGTTCAAAGACTCGGCAAAGGACTATTAAGCAACAGAAGGGAGTGAAAGACATGTTTGGGCGCGCGTTTGGATTTGCTGTCAGCATGCTTTTGCTTAACACCTCTGACTATGAAGATGATATCAAAAGAGAAAAAATAGAAAGAGAGAAGCAAAGGCAAAAAGAACAGCTCGAATACGATCGATACAGTGAACAGTTGATGAGAGAAATTCGTAACATACGACTTGAACCGATGACCTATAACTAAACAGCCACTTGATTTTGTGGCTGTTTATTTTTATCTAAAAATTGTTGATATTTTATGTTTCCTGAATTATAATAGATGCGTATAGGTGATTAAAAATGAAACAGTATATAAGTACTAATTGGAAGAAAATATTGTATGTTATTTGTGGACTAATTCTATTACTAAATTTAGTCCTTACTTTGCGTACTCCAAATAAGGTAGTTTCAGACTATTATGAGTATGGCCCAAAGTACGAGACAGGTATACTAGATATAGATGCCGATGGACAAGAGCTTACAGATGATTTAATAGAAAGAACAGCTGATGAGACAGGAACATCATTTGATACTGCAAAATTGATTGTTGTATTTATAGTATTATTTTTGGCATGTTTAATCCTAGACGATATAATGCAAGGTAAAGAAAAGAAGAAATAATTAAACGGACGCCAATGGCGTCCATAATTTTATGTTTAAATATAAGGAGACCAAAGATGAATTTTATTAAAGAAATCAAAGAAAAAGCTAAACAAAATGTTAAAACAATTGTTTTGCCAGAAGCACAAGATCCAAGAGTATTAGAGGCTGCAAGAAAAACTACTGATGAAGGATTTGCTAAAGTAATACTTTTAGGAAATAAAGAAGAACTTACTAAAATTGCAAATCAAAACAATATCTCTATTGATGATTTAATGATTGTTGATCCGCTTCTATCAGATAAAGCAGAAAGCTATATTGAAAAGTTTTATGAACTAAGACAAGCAAAAGGAATGACTCCTGAAAAAGCTCGTGAAACTTTAAAAGATAAAATCTATTTTGGTACTATGATGGTTTATATGGGAGATGCTGATGGATTAGTATCTGGTAGTATTTGTTCTACATCAGATACATTAAGACCAGCACTTCAAACAATAAAGACTGCGCCAAACACAAAGCTTGTATCATCATTCTTTGTAATACAAGAGCCAGACACTTCATTTGGAGAAGATGGATTATTCTTATTTGCAGATTGTGGTTTAAATGTAAATCCAACTGCAGAAGAATTATCTGAGATTGCAATTTCAACGGCAACAACATGGCTAGATTTGTTCGGCACCGAACCAAGAGTTGCAATGCTTTCTTATTCAACTTTAGGAAGTGCTCCTGATGTTGAGGGAATGAATGTAAAAGTTAGAGAAGCTACAAGATTAGTTAAAGAAAAAGTACCTAATTTAGCAATCGAAGGAGAAATACAATTAGATGCTGCAATTGTTTCTTCAGTAGCTGCTAAGAAAGCACCTGAAAGCAAAGTTGCAGGTAAAGCAAATATTTTGATATTCCCAGATTTAAATTCTGGCAATATTGGATATAAATTGGTTCAAAGATTTGCTCACGCAGAAGCTTATGGACCTGTTACACAAGGTATAGCAAAACCAGTTAATGATTTATCTCGTGGATGCTCAGCAGATGATATAGTTGGTGTTGTTGCTATTACCGCAGTACAATGTAAATAAAAAGAGGTAGATTATGAAAAAAGCATTTATAATCTGTATAATAATAATTGTATTACTTTTAATATCATTAGTATCTCTATATTTTATAAATAATTACTATAAAGATGAAACTAAACCAGATACAACCGGAATGTTTGGCACCGGATATTGGTATGATGGACAAGGTGCTCAAATAAAACTAATCTTAAATCGATATTTAGATAATAATCGTATTTATAGTGATTTAGAAGACTTTATAGATGAAATAAACAAACACAATCAAGAGATAGAAACAAAAGAAATGAACTCATATGTAAATATTATTGCACCAGAAATTGTAAAAACCGAAACTATTAAAAACAAATATGGTGAATATGTCGAAATATTTGTTTTATCTGGAAATAAAGCAAAACAGAGTGGTTATTATACAATAAAAGAATTATCTAGAGATGAGGAAAATGATTTTATTAACGTTGTATCAATAGAGCTTCAAGAATCATATCAAGCATCTAATGATTTAAAAAATGGATAGAGTTTTCTATCCATTTTTTATTGTATTTTTCATTGATTTATGGTATTATTCAACTCAAATGAATTTATCGAATTGGAGGATATAAAAATGAAAATTTTAGTAGTAAACTGTGGAAGCAGTTCATTAAAATATCAATTAATTGATATGGAGACAGAACAAGTTCTTTGCAAAGGTAAATGCGATAGAATAGGAGAAACAGGTGATGGTGCAATTGGAAGACCATTCATCGAATATAAAGGTAAATCAGGAAAGAAGATTAAAGAAGAAATGCCGCTTCCAGATCACGAAGCAGCATTTAGAGCTGTTGTTAAATACATGACAGATCCTGAAGAAGGAGTTGTTTCTGAGTTATCAGAAATCTCAGCTATTGGACATAGAATAGTTAATGCAGGTCCATTCTTCTTTAGAACAACTTTGGTTAATGATGAAGTTATGAAAAAATTCCAAGACTTCTCAATTCCTTATGCACCTTTACACAACCCAGCTGCTCTTCAAGGTATTAATGCATGTTTTAAAACAATGGAAGGTATTCCACAAGCTTTAGTATTTGATACAACATTCCATCAAACAATGCCTAAAGAAGCATTTATGTATGGTGTTCCATATGATTGGTATGCTAAGTATGGTGTAAGAAGATATGGTGCTCACGGAATGTCACATCAATTTGTTACTGAAGAAGCTGCTAAGCTTATGAATATTCCACAAGATAAATTGAATATGATTTCTTGTCACTTAGGAAATGGTTCTTCAATCACTGCTGTTAGAAATGGCAAGTGCGTAGACACTTCAATGGGATTCACACCACTTGAAGGTTTAGTAATGGGTACTAGAAGCGGTGATATCGATCCAGCTGTTCTTGAATTCGTTATGGATAGAGAAGGCATGGATATTCACGAAATGCTTAAGATATTAAATAAAAAATCTGGTCTTCTTGCTCTTTCTGGTAAAACAGGAGATGTTAGGGACCTAAGAATGCTTCGTGATCAAGGCGATGAAAGATCAGCTTTAGCTCTTAAAGTATTATCTTATAGAATTAGAAAATATATCGGAGCTTATATGGCAGTATTAGGACATGTTGACTGCATAACATTTGAAGGTGGTATAGGAGAGCATAATCCTGATGTTATTAAAGCAGCTATTGATGGATTAGAAGAATTTGGAATTAAGTATGATGATTCACACATTGATGACGAAATGTATGAAGGAATTGTTAGCACACCAGATTCTAAGATTAAAATGTTTGTAATTGCCACTAACGAAGAAATCGTTATTGCAAAAGAAACACAAGATGCTGTTTCTAATGAATACTTTATTAGTTTTGATAACAAAGAAGTAGAATAATAAAAATAAAAAACTGAAAAAACCATGATTGGTTTTTTCAGTTTTTAAAGTTTAAATCGTTCTTGATTTTCAGTATTCAAAATGTAGAAAATATAGTCATCTTTATTTTTGAAGACTTCGGGTATACTAGATTCATCTGCAGGTTTAATACCAAAACTATTCATAAGATCAATAAGTGCCTGGTAATGAACTCTCGAAACAATCGAACCAAGGTAATCGAGACTATCAATGATGTAACCTTTGTAAATAATAATTTTACCATCTTTGGGATTGATTCCGATAAAGAGTACGCCCCTTTTGTTTGAACCTTTGGAAATTATCCGTTTCAAACTTTTCAAGAAGGCATCACAATCTTTATCTTGTTTAAGGAATGAAATGAGATTCATAAGATAGACACCTTCCTTTCTTATAAAATGATGTATTCAAAATACAAATGAATTTTATCACAAAAGAAAGCTATTTTCAATAGATTAACATAATATTATTGCCAAAAAGGAGTATTTATATGATTATTTCAAAAGACTGGAAAGACTATGAAATATTAGATATGGCTAATGGCGAAAAGCTTGAAAGATGGGGAAATATCGTCTTAATTAGGCCAGATCCACAAATAATATGGAAAAGTAAATCTCACCCTGAACTATGGAAAAAAGCCAATGCTCACTACCATAGAAGCAATAAAGGCGGTGGAGAATGGGAATTTATTAAAAAAGTTCCTGCTAGCTGGCAGATTACATATAAAGATTTAACTTTCAATTTAAAACCTATGGGATTTAAACATACAGGATTATTTCCTGAACAAGCTGTTAACTGGGACTTTATGATGAAAAAGATTAAAGAAGCAAAAAGAGAGATAAAAGTATTAAATCTATTTGCTTATACAGGAGGAGCAACATGTGCTTGTTTAAAAGCAGGTGCTTCAGTTTGTCATGTAGATTCATCAAAAGGAATGACATCTTGGGCTAAAGAAAATGTAAATAGTTGTGGATTAAAAGATGCTCCAGTTAGATTTATTATTGATGATGTAATTAAATTTGTACAAAGAGAAATTAGACGTGGTAATAAATATGATGCAATTATAATGGATCCTCCTTCTTATGGAAGAGGAGCAAAAGGAGAAGTTTGGAATATTGAAGATTCATTATATGATTTAGTTGAGCTATGTTCAAAAGTGTTATCTGATGATCCATTGTTCTTCTTAATTAATTCATATACAACAGGACTTTCTCCAACAATATTAGCTAATGTTTTATCAATGACAATAAAGAAAAAAGGAAAAGTAAGTTGTGGAGAAGTAGGACTTCCTATGAAAGATTCTGATATGATTTTGCCATGTGGCATTTATGGAAGATGGGAGAAATAAATGAACGTTATTTATGAGGATAATCATATCTTAGTTGTTGAGAAGCCTTGCAATGTTGCTTCACAAGGTGACGAGACTGGCGACAAAGATATGCTTACTATGTGTAAAGAATATATTAAAGAAAAATATAATAAACCTGGTAATGTTTATGTTGGTCTTGTACATAGGCTAGATAGACCAGTTGGTGGAATTATGGTTTTTGCTAAGACCTCAAAAGCCGCTTCCAGACTATCTGAATCAGTTCGCTCTAAAGATTTCAAAAAAACTTATCTTGCAGTTGTATATGATAAAGATAACAAACTACAAGATAAAGGTGAGTTTGAAGACTACATGATAAAAAATGAAGCCTTAAATAAAAGTATGGTATGTAGTAAAGATAAACATGGTGCAAAACTAGCTAGACTATCTTATGAGGTTATTGGACAAAAAGATGATTTAAAGCTTGTGCGTATAAATCTAGAAACTGGCCGTCATCATCAAATAAGAGTGCAATTTTCTTCAAGAGAATGTCCATTATACGGTGATCAAAAATATGGAAGCGGTCCGAAAGGTGAACAAATCGCACTTTGGGCCTATAAAATTTCATTTAAACATCCAATAAAAGATGATATTATGGAATTTGAAGATATGCCAAAGCCATTTGGTATTTGGAAAGATTTTATTTAATTATATTGGAGGAGTACATATGAAAAAAGTTTTAATAGTTTTAAGTATTTTATTAATTCTAATTAGTTCAACTGTTTATGCAGATTTAATTATTCCAGATTATAAATATGAACAACAAGAAGTAAACAATGAAAATGTTGAAGTAACAATATGTCCATCAAGAGGTATATTATTTAACGCAGTACATTATATGTTTTTTAACTCAAATTATGAATATGTATATCCTATATCATACAACGGAACAACATACCTTCCAGTTAGAGGCCTTTCATCACTATTAAATGAAGGAATAACATGGGATGGAAAAACGAATTCAGTATATATTGGTGAAGGAGAAAAAGATACTAGTTTTTGTTCTGAGACTTTAGGACCAATTACTTATCCAGAAACAAAAAAGGTTGATGCAGTTTTAAACAAAAAAATTACAATAATTTATAAAGGTAATAAGAAAACTTTTGAAGATGTTAACGGAACTACAGTATATCCAATTTCTTATCAAGGAACGACATACTTACCAGTAAGAGCTGTTTCACACTTGTTTGGAGTCGATTTAAGTTATAATTCTAGTGAAGACAAGGTAGAATTGCACAAAGCAGTAGATTATGGCAAACCTTTAGGTAAATCTTATGATGGTGCAAAAATCAGTCTAAGTGTATTCTATATTTATAGAGAACCAAATACATTAGCAGAAATAGATTTTGAACTTGATAAAGATACTATTTTTTCAGCAATAGATTATCCAAATGGTTGGTCAAGAATTATCTATAGTGATAGAATACTTGGATGGTTTGAAACAAAGTATATTATTAAACCAGATAGTAATGCAAATGTCGAAGAAAAAACAGCAATCGGTAAAGATGGAGAGGTACTTGTTGATTTTATAGATCTTAAAAAATCTCAGAATTCTGAGAGTGAAACAATAGATATAATGATACATACAGATACATTCACTGTCTTGGATATTAATCCAGGCGGAAAATGGTACAAAGTACAATATGGTGATGAAGAAGGTTGGATAGAGTATAACCCTAAGTATGTAACTATTATGTATTAATGTTAACTTAACATTAATTTAATATTAAAAATTGACTACTTATATGACATATATAAGTAGTTTTTTTATAATGTATATAGGGTAATTTTATTTTAAAGTTAAAGGAGAATTATTATGAAAAGAATTATTCTATCTATCACACTAATTTTAGTATTATTAAGTTCTGTAGCTTTTGCAGATTTAATAGCGCCAACAGTAAATCCAAATGTTGAAGAGGTTGAAGTAGTACTACAATGCTCTCGTGCAATACGTTACAACAATACTTTTAGAGTATTTAAAAATGCTAAAGGAGACTATGTATATCCAATTTCATATAATGGTTCAACATACCTTCCAATTAGAGCTATTTCAGCTTTATTCTCAGAGGGTATTACTTGGGATGGCGAGAAGAATACTGTTTTCTTAGGAAAAGGTGATGTAGATACTACAGCATGTGAAGAATCAGATGTAAGATTCTATGTACCTGTAGAAAAGGTTCAAGCTAAAATTATTAAAGATAGAAAGATTTCATATAAAAATAAAACTCAAACATTTAAAGATGCTAATGGAAAAGTAGTATATCCAATATCTTATCAAGGATCTACATACTTACCAGTAAGAGCTATCTCAAATCTATTTGGAGCTAAGATTGATTATAAGGATATTTTAGATATCGTAGATATAACAAAATAGCCTATTTGTAACATAAATTTAATATTACATTAAAGCCCATGATATTAACTTATTATGGGCTTTTTGATATAATTTCACTAGGTATGTAAATAATTTTGTTGCGATGAAATTTTGGTCGCACATAGGGAGGAATAAGAAATGGCATTAAGATTTATTTTAAATGAAACATCTTATTTTGGTAAGAATGCACGTGAGGTTCTTCCAGAAGAAATTGTTAAGAGAGGATTTAAAAAGGTATTTTTAGTTACTGATAAAGCTTTAGTAGAAGCGGGCGTAACTAAAAGAGTTACAGACATTTTAGATAGAGCAGACATAGAATATACTGTCTACGACAATGTTAAACCAAATCCAACTATTGCAAATGTTTTAGGCGGAGTTGAAAGATGTACTTTAGACAAAGCTGATGTAATAGTTGCAGTTGGTGGTGGCTCTGCTATGGATACTGCTAAAGGAATATCTATTTTAATGACAAATCCTGACAGAACTTTAGAAAGCCTTGCTGGACTTTCTAATACTATAAATAAAGGAATGCCAATGATTTGCCTTCCAACAACTCATGGTACTGCATCAGAAGTAACAATCAACTATGTTATTACTGATGAGTCACGTAAGATTAAAATGGTTATGGTTGATCCAAATGATATACCATGTCTAGCAATTGTAGACTCAGAACTAATGTCTACAATGCCAAAGAGTTTGGCAGCTGCTACTGGTATGGATGCATTAACACATGCCGTTGAAGGATATATAACTAAAGCTCATAACACAATGAGTGATATGTTCCATATGGAAGCTATAAAATTAATATTTAAATATTTACCATCAGCTGTAAATAATAAAGATGAAGAAGCTTTAGAGAATATGGCTTTAGCACAATATATGGCCGGAATGGGATTCTCTAATGTTGGTCTTGGTATTGTTCACTCAATGGCTCACCAATTAGGTGCTGTTTATGACACACCACACGGAATAGCAAATGCTATTTTACTTCCAACTGTTATGAGATTTAATGGTGAAGTATGTGCACAAAGATTTAGAGAAATTCTTTGTGAGATTGGTCGTCCTGATGCAATGAATTTAAATGATCAAGATGTTATCAACACATTCTGTTGGATGATTTCAGAATTATCTAAAGCTGTTGGTATTACAACAACTGTTAAAGATACTGGTGCTACAGAAGAAGATTTAGAAATGCTTGCTGAAAAAGCAATGGAAGATCCTTGTAGACCAGGTAATCCAAGAGAAACAACTAAAGAAGACTTTATTAACTTATATAAGCAAGCAATGTAATTTTATTTTTAGGAGATTTGTATGATTCCTTTACCCAATCATCCAGATGCAGATAGGCAAAATTGGATGTTAGATGCTCAAATTAATAAATACGTTGAAGAAATACTTGCGATGGTATTGCCTGAAAATGCTTCTAAAACTACTGAGGCTGATGTTCATTATGCTATGACAGGTCAAACATCACTTTTACAATCTGAAGAAAGTATTGCAAGACAACTAATTAAAGATTTTACAACAATGCAAGTATATTCGTACGAATTACAAAAACTTAATAGAAGAAGTATTAATTCTTTAAGTTTTGGCGGTGAGATGACTGATTACAAAGCAGTAGAATGTTTACCAAAGTATTGCCAAGAATTTGCATTTAGATGTTTGGATGCAGGATATGTTGCTAACTTACTACAAAAATCTAGTCCTAGACCTAAACACAAAAAAGTTTTGAACATTTCAAGAAATGGTCTATCTAGATATGCTAATAGAACTTTAAAGTCTAATCCAAATGCAAAATATCATCAAATGAGATTAGATTTTGAAAATGATGTTAGATATGATATTTCAAGAGTACAACTTTCGGATATCGAAAATGATACTCTAATTCAGATGAAACCAATTTTACTTTTAAGAGATATGTTTTCATCTGGATTTGATATTACAAATTTAATTAAAGAATTTAAATCGCATGATTATACAGAATTCCAAAGAGGAATTGAATTATTAAAGAATAACTATACACAATATTTAACTGCATTTTTATCATTCAAGGATGCTGGATATAATCCATATTCTCCACAAGGTAAAATGTTAGTAGATTTTACATCTGCATATTATCCTGGAATGATGGAAAGCTGTAATGCTTTTTCTAAAGTTGGTATTAGAGCTTTAGATTCTCAGAGAATTATGACAAAGCTTCACAAATACAAAGAAGGAAAAGACTATGTTGATGTTATAAAAGAGTATTATGACATTTTTGAAGGAGATTTTCAAAATGTTCCTGAAAACCCTAAAGAAAGAAAAAGATGGCTTCAAGATTTCAATGATAGGGTAGTTAAAACCATTATTAATAGTACTGATGCAGAAGTAGATGAAGATAAAATCAGAAAGAGTTTAACGCACTATGAAAATACTGCAATTAGAAAAGTTAAACTTGGTCTTTCGCCTCTTTCTAAATCATTTAGAAGAAAAGATGTAGAAAGATTAAGCTATACTACTAATACACATCGTAAAGAAATGATAAGTAAGATAGAGTCTGGAACTCAAAAAACTAGTCCTCTTTCTGTTATAGCAACAAGTGCAATAACAATGGCTGCTAGCTTAGGAATATATTTATCATCACCAATGAATGCTCCAGATGTTCCTGTAATATCTAATGGTGTAATTGCAGCAATTGGGGCATCAGGTATTTCAAAACTTATTGAACAAGCAATTTTAAAAGAAAAGAATCGTACAATTGATCAAGATGAAAGTCTTACTGGTCTTGGAAGAATGATGCTAGAAGGTAGATATTTACTTTATAACCTTCTTCATACACAAAGAACAAAAACTATTTCTGAAGAAGAAATGAAACCAATAATCAGTAGATTAATGCAATTATCTAAAGAAGAAAGACATATACAGAGTATGTGTCCTACTTATGAGGAATATCTTGCTTTTGCAGAATCATCTAGAAAGAGTGTAGAAGAAGTTCGAAAATATAATGAAGAGATGGAGCGTATTAGTAGAAAAAGAGCCGCTGTATTATCTGCAGACCCTAGAGCAATAACACACACATTAAGACAAAGGTCTGGGGCTGAATTAAAATTTAGCGATACTGAAGCTCAAAGAAGATTTTGGCAAGCTCCACCACCTGAAAAGCCAAATAGAAGAAAATCAAAAAGATCTGTATCAGAAGACATTATTAGGCAACAAGGCGGAACAGCAAGAATGCCTAATATAAGTAGAGAGTCTAGCAGCGCAAGTCAAATTGACAATTCTCAACAAACGGCAAAGTATGATACTGGCAAAAACAGAAGAAATAGGAGAAATGGCCAAGAACAAGAACATTAATAATATATTAAATAGAAAAAATTATGTTGACATATTATAGATATAAGAGTAAACTTAGTTTTAACCAATTTTTTATAAGGAGGCGTCTCAAGTTGCAAAAAGCTATGACTCACTTTGGTTACCTTGAAGAAGTACTCGGCATCCGGGCGGCTAACAATCCTGATTACTTCGAAAAATGCATCAATGTTATGAGATCCTATGAAAAATCTGGCGATGAATGGTGGCTTAGTGCTAATCCTATTGAGCTTGCCAAACACCAGGTTGATGAGTCTATTCTGCTTATTCCCTTTGAAATCCTTAAAGATGCTTTGATAAAGGTCTTAGGACGAAATGTGGAAGATGATGAGATATCTATCAAGAATGAAGTTCTTATTACTGAATTCAAGAATAAAGTTGAAACATACAAGCCTGCCCTGGCGGTGAGCTAAGAAATTCTGTTTTGACCTATAATATGGCTTTTGCATACTCTGCAAGAGCCATTTTTCTTGACTTTTTACGTAAACTTGGTAAAATATAATGGTTATAAGGAAAGAAGGTGAAATTCATGTCAAAACCAATAGTAGCAATAATTGGAAGACCAAATGTTGGTAAATCAACATTCTTTAATTACATAATCGGAGAGAGAAAATCTATCGTAGAGGATACTCCTGGTGTTACAAGAGACCGTATCTATGGTGATACTGAGTGGCGTGGCAGAAATTTCACTATTATAGATACAGGCGGAATTGAGCCATATTCTGAGAATGAAATACTAGCTCAAATGCGTACACAAGCCCAAATAGCAATGGAAACAGCTGATGTTATTATCTTTATTACTGATGTTCAAGCTGGCGTTACAGCTGATGACTATGAGGTTGCTACAATGCTAAGAAAGACAAAAAAACCTATAGTTTTAGTATGTAATAAAGCTGATAGTATCGGCCAAACTCCTGATGATTTATATGAATTCTATAATCTAGGTTTAGGAGATCCATATCCAGTATCGGCGCTAAATAAGCTAGGTACAGGTGAAGTTCTAGATGCTATTTATGAACATTTTCCACCTGAAGATGAAGACGAGCACGATAGCGAATACATAAGTGTAGCTGTAATTGGTAAGCCAAATGCAGGTAAGTCTTCACTCATCAACAAAATATTAGGTGAAAAAAGACTTATTGTATCTAATGTAGCTGGAACTACCAGAGATGCAATCGATACAAAATTTGAGAACAAACATGGAAAATACATATTTATAGATACAGCAGGAATTAGAAGAAAGAGCAAAATTGAAGAAGATATCGAAAGATACAGTATTATTAGAGCTAAAACCTCTATTGAAAAAGCTGATGTATGTATATTAGTAATTGATGCTTTAGAAGGAGTATCTGAACAAGATGCTAAAATTGCCGGAGAAGCTCATGAGAGCGGAAAAGGCGTTATTTTACTTGTTAATAAATGGGATGCTGTAGAGAAAGAAACAGGATCATTAGAAAAATATAAAGCAAAAGTGTATCAAGAGTTAGCATACTTAGATTATGCTCCAGTACTATTTGTATCAGCACTTACAGGCCAAAGAGTCGATAATATCTTTGACTTGATTAATGACGTAAATGAACAAAATTCTAAGAGAGTATCTACAAGCATGTTAAATGACGTTATTAATGAGGCTATAACAATGGTTCAACCACCATCAGATAAAGGTAGAAGACTTAAGATTTACTATGCAACCCAAGTATCTACAAGACCACCAACATTTGTAGTATTCTGTAATAGCAACAAATTATTCCATTTTTCTTACCAAAGATACATCGAAAATCAGCTAAGAAAGGCATTTGGTTTTAATGGAACACCTGTTAGGATTATACCTAGAGAAAAGGCTGCAAAAGACCTAGAAAAGGGCAGAAAATAGGAGAAAATCATGAAATTATGGGAAATTAGGCTATATAAGCTTAAAATTATAAAAAATGATGAAGTTGTTTTTGAAGGAATGGCAGAAGAATTGCCAGAAGACCTTAAAAATGAGGATTCTAAGGCTATTGTACTAGATAATGGAGAAGCCGTTGTTAACATATAAATATTTACTTAAATTGTTGACATAATTGCATTATCATGTTAAAATAAAATAGCTATCGGTAGATAAGCATTATCCTAAAATAAATATTTTAAAGGAAAGAGAGGTACACCATATGCGGAGGACGTACTGTCCACCTAAAAAACGCAACCCGAACAACACCAACGTCAAATACCAGAGGAATCTAGGTGTCAGACACCAGCATGAAAAAGACAGAAAGGAAGCCAATAGAAATTTCAAGAACCAAATTATGGTAGCCGCTTCCGATTCTGGTCCTGACAACTATTCCTACTACGATTTTAAGTTTTTATAAAAGTGTATCCGTAAATCCCCGAGCAAATAAAAAATTCCCTGCTCGGGGAATTTTTTTATTTTATATTAAAATCTGCTAATGGATTATTTTCAACTGCTTGTCTTATTTGATAGTTATCCACATGCGTATATATTTCTGTCGTTCCTATATTTTCATGTCCTAATATTTCTTGAAGCGCTCTTACATCAACACCATTTTGGTACATTAATGTTGCTGCAGTATGTCTTAACTTATGGGTAGAGTATCCTTTTAAGCCTGCCGCTTCTAAATATTCACCAACAGCAGTTTGAACCATTCTACGACTAATTCTTTTCTTTCTTTCGCTTAAGAACAATGCATCGCTATCAGTACCTGTAATATTAGGTCTTATTTTCAAATATTCTTTAACGGCTTTCATACAAGCTTTATTCAAGTATACAGTTCTTTCTTTATTACCTTTTCCAATAACAGTTAAAATGGCATCATCAAATTTAATGTGATTAATATTAATTCCGACTAACTCAGATAAACGCATTCCACAATTTAAAAACAGAGTACATATAGCATAGTCTCGAATACCTAAAGACTTTTGATGATCAGTTAATTCTTTATTTGGATTTTTAAGTCTAGAATATTGATTTTTATTATCTTCTTTAGCCATACTTAAAAGCTTTTGACTTTCATTAATTGTTAAATATTTAGGAAGTCTTTTATTAATCTTAGGTGTTTCAACATCTTTAGCAGGATTTTCAGGTAATACATTAACTTTAGTTGTAAGATACTTAAAAAATCCTTTTATAGAAGATAGTTTTCTAGCACGTGATGCTGGGCCTAACTTTAAATCAATAGCTAAGTATGACATGTATTCATATATATCACCAGAATCAATTCTAGATAAAAATTTTGAGTCGATAGAGGAGATATCTATATCATCATAATTAATATCTTTTCTTTTTATTCCTTTTGAAGTTGCCATCATGAATTTTAAAAATCTAGTTAAATCATAATTGTATTCTTTAATAGAATTTGATGATTTATTTAGATTGATATTAAAATTTAAATAGTCTCTTAATAATTTTGGTTGTTTTAAACTTTCTTCACTTAACATTTTTTTCTCCTAATCAGTCGCACTTCTTTAATGATTCGGTAGATTTTGCTCGCAACGAACAAAACTACACTCATCATTAGCGAAGTGCTCTTATTAAATAAATTTTAAATCAATCGAGAAGAATAGGAAAGAAAATTGCACAAAATGTAACGAAAAAATAATAAAATAGGAGAAATAGGTGACAAAGGTATATTACGAATTCATTAATTGTAAATGATAATATGATTAATTTGACATAATTGAAAGTAGTCTATGTTAAAATTATTAAGGATTTATGATAACGATTTTAGGAGCTGATTATATGGATAATGAATTACTAATTAGAGAATTTATTGGAAAGGATGCGGATAGATTTCTTGGCCCAAAAGATATAACAACTACTACTCAAGAAGACATAGTGATATCAGGTGAAGCACCAAAAGTTACTAAAAAACAAGATACTACTGTTAATCCAACAGCAGGTGTCTTAGGTTGGGCGTTTGGACCTGTTTGGTTCTTTTATAGAAAATCATATTTAATTGGATTTGGATTTTTATTCTTATCTGTACTGATAGGTATTTTAACTCCAGAAGCAGTTTCGGATACACATGCTATTCCAATGTTAATGGGACTTTTGTATGCTTTTTCAGCTAACAAATTGTATCTATGGGATGTTAGAAGAAAAGTTAAGAAGATAGTTGAAAAGAATCAATATTTATCTCAAGAAGAATTAATTGAGAAAATTAGAAAAAAGGGTGGAACTAGTGTTGTTGCAGTAATTATCTATGCAATAATGTTAATACTATATATTGCTTTCATCATATTATTATTCATTCTAATGATTGCAGCAGCTAGTTATTCAAGTTAAAAATAAGAGGTATCTAAAAAGATACCTCTTTTAATTTTTTAATTATTCATTAACAATTTCTGCATCTGGAGCATTTGTCTTAACAGATTCAATTCCGTTTGTGCATCCAGCCATTTGTGAATAACCTTCAGAAGATAAAATGTTTTGTCCATTTTTAGCTGTTAGTCTGAATCTAAATTCACCAGCTTTATCTACATATATTTCAAATTTTGGATTTGTTTTTTCTTCAAATCCTTCTTTTGTTTGATCCTCAATTTCAGCAATTGGAGCATTTGTTTTTACACTTTCAATACCATTCTTGCAAGCATCCATTGAACTGTATACTTGAGATGTTCCAATGATTTGTCCGTTTCCTGCTACTAAACTAAACTTACAACCAGCATCTGATTCCTTGATAACAAATTTTCCCATAAAATATTACCTCCTAATAATTTTAGATGGATCGTAACCATCCGAATATACTAATAGTTTATATATTTTTTTATTAAAAATCAATAGGGCATGTTTTAAATATTGCACAAAACTTTTTATATAATAGGAGAGAGGTATCCAGTAAAGGATAAGAGGGTATTTCCATATATATTTAAAAGTGATAATATATTTATAGTTAAAATGTTGTCAGCCTTATAAAACAAATGTTTAAGGAGGTGATATTTTTGTGATCCGGATTTATATTGAAGATTTGGTCGCCAATGCATTTATAGCGTATTTATCAAATTCAAATCCTAAAAATTTTGATCGTAAATTGAAATTAAAACAAATAGAAAAATTTGGAAATGAAGTTGTATACAATTTAAGATTAAAAGGAAAATTTGCAACATTAATTTTATCACGTGATCTTACATATGATTTTTTTCAAAAATATTATGATTGGTATAGATTACAAGATGACGATACAGTTGTCTTAGATGATCATGTTACATTAGATGATTTAATAGATAATTTTACAGGATATTTAAGTACAGATTTACTTGTTGAGTTCGGAAAAAGGAAAAATTATAAGCTATTATTTGAATAAATGGCCATTTTTTCCTAAATCCGGAAACCCTTGAAAATAGCCGTTTTGACGACGCACGAGAATGCCCTAGAATCGATTTTTAGGAAGAAAGGTATATAGTTATATACCTCAAAAAACGTCTTAAAATCGATTTTGAGAAGAATGAGTATTATTTTTAAAATCTGATCATAAAAATACATGATGAACAAATTTTTTAATCATCAATAAAATAGTTTAATAAAAAAGTGATAGAAATAAAAAATGTTTTCAAATAAAAATGAAGAGAGAAGAAAAATAAAAATTGAAAACAAAAAAATAGTTTTTTATTAAAGAATTATACATATAATAATATCACTATTTATAGCCATAATAAAAAGCCTTGAAAGCGTTATGCTTCAAGGCTTTGATTATTATATCTCATTTTGCACAAAACTTACATTTTGTGCAATTTTATATATGTCTTTATCTAAGGTTTTGTATGCTTCTCTACCAGTAAATATATTTAAAATTACATTTGAAACAAATAAAAACATATTAAATTTTATTCTCCTAATAAACTATGAATTCCCTGATTAATGTTTTTGGTTACATCCTCCGTCGCACTACTAACACCACTTTTTATATCTTGTTGAATTTGTCCTGCATTTATTGGTGGCATTTCATTAATTTGAAATTCTTCTTTGACTTCATTAGCTTTATTTTTTACCATTACAACTATTATAATGGCTGCAATCACTATTAAAACGACAGCAATCGCTACTCCCACAAGCTTTTTCTGCATCGAGTCGCCTCGTGCATTTCTTAATTTCTTATCTAAATCAGTATTATACTTATTAAATTGAAATTGTTCTCTCATTTTTTATCCTTCCGACTTAGTTTCTTCTTTAGAATCAATCCAATGTCTTCCATCTACAATTTTAGAAACCATCATTGATGATACATCATCACCAACTACGTTAAGCATTGTTGCTGGAGCATCGATTATTGTAGCAATAATTGTTAATATTGGAAGTGCTGCTACTGGGAATCCCATCATTGTTATAATTAACATTTCAGAAATTGTACCACCGCCTATTGGAACAGCTGTAATTAATAAGTTAGCTAGTAATGAAATTCCTAATACTTGGAAGAACATTTCTGGTGTATCAATTGCAACACCAAACAAGCAAACTAAGAACATTAATTTAAATACACTACCAATAATTGATCCATCTTTATGGAAGCTTGTTCCAAGAGGTACTGTTGTTTCAGCAATATCATCAGGAACACCAATCTTCTTACATGTTTCTATATTTACTGGAATACATGCTGCACTAGAACATGTTCCAACAGCTGTTGCAGCAGCTGGCCATACGTGTTTCCAGAAATTCTTTACGCCTTTCTTTCCTCCACCAACGAATGCAAATAAAGTATACATTACGAAGAAATAGAATAAAGAAACAACTAAATAAATAATAAATGTTTTTAAATATCCTACAGCTATTTCGCTACCAAATGTCCCTATGAATGATGCAATATAACATCCAAGTCCTATTGGTGCATATAGCATAATAATCTTAACTATATTGGCCATAACATCGTTTGCTGATATTAAAAACTTTTTAAGTGGTTCTGCTTTTTCTCCAGTCATATTAATAGCAATACCTACAATAATAGAAGCAACAAGTAATGCTATTATATTATCTCTAGATAATAACTTAGAGAAATCATTTACAGTTAGTAAGCTAACTGTTCTATTTGCTATGTCCATTTCTTGCTCTACAGTTTCTTCTTCAGTAGATAACTCTGCTAATATAGCATCTCCACTACCTGTATCTACAAGATTGACAATTCTAGTTGAAAAGAATCCAATTAAAACAGCGATTAAAGATGTAATAACGAATACTAAAATAATTGATCCGATAATCTTACCTAGTCTTTTAGGTTTTTCCATTTTAGTAATTGCAGTTGTTACATTTAAAAATATAAGTGGAATTATAATTACTAATAACATATTAAGGAATAAATCACCTAATGGACTTAAAACCTTTGCTTTATCTTTTGCAACAATACCAATAATTGCTCCAATAATAATTGCTCCAATCAAAATGATTGTTTGTTTATAAGTTTTCCAAAATTTAGCCATAAAAATTCCTCCTTACCTAAATTTTAGCCTATAGCCCTTGAATTGTATATAAAAGTAATAAAAATGACACAAAAATTAAAAAATCATATCATTAGGTAATTCGGCTGTTATAGCTACAATCTCATTAGTTATAGGATGAACAAATGTTAATTTGTAAGCATGAAGCGCTTGCCTATTTATTAGACTACTAACATTTTTATTATATAGACCATCTCCTACTATTGGATGACCAATATAAGCCATATGAACACGAATCTGATGTGTTCTGCCTGTTTCAAGCATTATTTCAAGCATTGTGTAGTCATTTCCTTCTATATTAAATGACTTAAGAACTTTATAATGTGTTATTGCTTCTTGTCCATTATGTAAATTAACACACCTTTCAATTATGCTTCCTTCCCTTCTAGCAATTGGTGCATTAATTGTCCCTTCCCTATCTTTAAAATTTCCATCAACTACTGTTATGTAAACCTTCTGTGCTTTCATCTGCATTATGTTAAATAGCTCTTGTGCATATTCATTTTTTGCAAATAACACTACTCCAGAAGTATCTTTATCAAGCCTATTAACGGGGTGAATACAATTATTAGTCTTCAAATAGTACTTTAAGTAATTAGAAAGTGTATTATCTGGATGATAACTACAAGGATGGATTACCATATTAGGCGTTTTATTAACAGCTATATAGTAATCATCTTCATACAATATATCTAAATCGCCTTTTTGTGGTATTACACTATCATTTGATTCTTCTGAGTTTATGTCAACATGAATTATGTCACCTAAAATTGAACACTTATTTACATACATTAATTCTTCATTGACTTTAAGTTTTCCTCTATTTTTAAGTCTATTAAGCAATCTTGTTGATAGTCTAAGCTTATTCTGAAGAATGCTTTTATATGTCTTATTAACATCGTCTTCTTTAACTATATATTCCAGTATCATAAAAACCTCATTTTTTATTTTCTTTTCTCTTTATATATGTTACAATTCTTTTATTAAATTGTATATTATTAATTCAAATATAAATAATTTTATTTGAAAGGGGTGTAAGAATGCGGTATGAAGTAAAATTTAGAGTACCAAAAGAAAAATCTGGCCTCGCTACTTACATTGCAAAACAATTCTACTCGAATACTGCACCGTATCAATATGAACGTCCAAACGATTATCGCGCACAAAATTTTATCTTTTATGATCTTGAATCTATAAATAAATTTCTCATGAAAATTACAAAAGAACTCGGAGATGAATTTGTGCTTGAATGTATTCAGGAATTCAATCCGAGTATTGCTTAAAGAAAGGAGGTTTATGTTATGTATTACAAGTTACTTTACTGCGTTCACAATGATCGAAGCGAGAAAATCAAAGAACTTGCAATTAAAAATAAAGGTACATATTCTACTCTTCAGCCTGAGAGTTGTAATGTTGAAAATTTTACTGAGTATGAAGTTGTATTTAAAGATTGCAATGAAATGAATTCTTTCATCTACTCCTCATACATGACTGCAGGCCTGTACTTCTTCATTAACGAAGTTACCCGGACAGCATATATTTTCTAATAATAAAAAGCTACCTCATTTATTTGAGGTAGCTTTTATTAAAACGGTAAGTCTATAAGCCGAGTTCTGTATTGGACAATCATTTATCTAGGATGCATATTGCTATACATCTCAATCCGCTTCCTTAAGTCTCCAAGACGAGCAACCTTATAGAGACTCCCATAGCGTTTCTCCGAGTGGGGCTTGCAAAGCTATCACGTCTCCGTGACACTGGTAGGCTCTTACCCTGCCTTTTCATCCTTACATCTCGTATGCATTATCAAGTTGGTTACCAACACTTTAAGAGTCGAAAAATAATAAATTATTTTTCGACGGTTAACTAACTTAATAATGCATACGCGATGCGGTTTATTTTCTGTTGCGCTTTCCTTAGGGTTACCCCCACTAGCCGTTAACTAGCACCCTGCTCTGTGGAGCTCGGACTTTCCTCATTTGGCAATTACTTGCCACCCGCGATTGTCTGGCTTACCAACTAATATTATATCTAAAATATTGAATTATGTCAATTAAAATTCAGCTTTTCTATTTCTTGTCAAAAGGTTATGAGCAGCTTGTTTAGCTTGTTTTCCTTTATGAATTACATCATACATTTCATTAATAATTGGAGTTTCAATTCCATAAATATGCGCAAGTTGATATCCAGCATCTACTGCAACGATACCTTCAACTACCATTCCACCAAGTTCTGCTTTAGCATCATCTACAGATAAACCTTTACCAATTAATATACCACATCTTCTATTTCTACTATTATTAGATGCACAAGTTACGAATAAATCTCCAAAACCAGTTAAGCCATAAAACGTTTCTGATTTTGCACCCATCGCTATTCCTAATCTAGAAATCTCTAATAATCCACGAGTAATTAATGCTGCTTGTGAATTATCTCCATATCCTAAACCATTACAAATACCAGATGCAAGAGCAATAATGTTTTTAAGCGCTCCTCCGATTTCTACACCTTGTACATCATCATTAATATAAACTCTAAAGATATCATTCATAAAAATGTCTTGTAATTCTAAAGACAATTTTTCATCCTTAGAAGCAATAACAATACAAGTTGGAATAAATCTAGATACTTCTTCAGCATGTGAAGGTCCTGAAATAACGGCAACTTTATTCTCAGGTAAGATTTCAGAAATTACATCTGAATATATCTTTTGAGTGTTTGCCTCAATACCTTTTGATGCAAGAAGAATTACTTGATCTTTCTTAACAATTTTTTCTATAGAATGAAGAGTACTTCTAATTGCTGCAGAAGGTGTAACAATTATAATAATATCTGATCCATTGATAACAGTTTCAAAATCATTGTAACAAACTACTTCATTAGGAATAACTGCTTCTGGTAAAAATTTACATCTATGTTCATTATTAATTATATCCATTTCTTCTTTAGTATATGACCATAGTTTAACATCATGACCATTCTTATTTAAAATAAGTGACAAAGCAACACCCCAGCCACCACTGCCAAGTATACCAATAGTTTTTTTCATAATTGTATTCTCCTTCATATTATAGTAATAGCGATTATTATTCGCCTTATATAAGATAAAATAGAGGCTTATTATCGCCTCTATTTTTCTTTAGTAATTATTTAGATTTCTTTTTAGATTTTTCTTCTTTAACTTCTTCTTTTACTGGTTCAAATTTTATATCTACTTCTTCGTCCTTAACTTCTTCTTTGATTTCTTCTTTAACTTCCTCTTTTGCTTCTTCCTTAACTTCTTCAACTTTTTCTTTTATTTCATTTTCTTTCTTTAGTTCTTCTTCAAACTTTTCTTCTTTAGATTTGAATAATTTATTTTCTGTACCATTTCTAATTCTCTTAATATTTGCTTTATGTCTTAATATTACTGAAAGTGCCATTAAGAAAGCGAATATAATATAAATAAGTTTAATATATGCATTTGTTCTAAAGTTTAAGTCGAAGGTACCACCCATGAATATTATACATATTGGATAAATAATTGCAGCAATAATTGATCCTATAGAAACCATATTAAATAATGCAATCATAGATACACCAGCTACTAAACATACAAGACCAATTTGTGGCTCAATTGCTAAAATACAACCAAGTGATGTTGCAACTCCTTTACCACCTTTAAATCCAAAGTAAATTGGAAAGTTATGTCCTAGTACAGCACCAACTGTTGCTAGCATTATTCCATAAGTATAGGCCATTGTAAATGTCTCTGAATAAACTAATGAACCTGCTTCCATTGGGAAACAAATATATGCAAGACCTCTTGCGATTCCAATTGCTAAAGCACCTTTCAAAACATCCCATAAAAGAACTAAAATTGCAGGTCCTTTTCCTAATACACGAAGTACGTTTGTTGTACCAGCATTTTTACTTCCTTGCTCTCTAATGTCTCCTTTACCAGAAACTTTAGAAATTATAATTGCCATATTTATACTACCTATTAAATAGGCTAAAACAAAAACCAATATAAGTTCAATTGCTATCATTCTAAATCCCTCCTATACTAATTTATTATATCAAAAGAGATTTTGCAATAGCCAAAAAATAAGCAAATGTAATAAAAAATTAACACTTTTAGAGCATAAAAAATGACGGGCTCATCGCCCGCCGTGGTTATCGGTTCAGTCATCATAAAACTGACTTGTCGACTCGATTTTATCAACCGAGTACTCGGCCGGAGTACCATAATAAAACAAATCCTTGCAGCCGATGAATACATACCTCTTCCCAGCGATATCTGACCGATTTACATCGATAATATACTTGGGAAGGAAAACATTCGCGCTCGGATCTTTCATCAGGACCTTGCCGACCTCATCAATGGCCTGCCGCTGCTCCAGAGTCGTTCCATATTCCTGAATAAGCCATGCATCATGTCTTTTTTCAGCAATAATTGTTGCAATACCATAGGTAGCAACGAGGAAAACAATGATTAAAGCAGCGATGAAAACCTTGATAGTTCCATTAGAAAACCGATTGGCGTACCTGTACACAGTCATACTTCCTTTCAATTTTTATTCGGATAACCAACTACTATTATATCATAATTATGTTAACTTTTCAAGTATATTGCCTAATTTGTAGGAATAGCCGTCAAATTTCCCCATGTATCTCTTAGTACTAAATATACTGTCTTCTCACCATCTCCTGTTGATAATGCAAAAGATTTGCTTGTACTTACATTCTCTAATAAAGAATTTACATTGTTAGTTTGTTCAAAAACCGCCATTTTATCTACTGTTGATCCTGCATCAGAATATGTTATTGCAAGTGTAATATCTCTCGACTTAACTGCTTTCTTACCGTTTTTCATTGTGCTTGTATTATTTACACTTATTGAACCTGTCGGAGCAACATCATCTATTATTTTTAATGTATATGTTGCTGACGCTTGTTTATAATTTGTAGTTGCTGCTGAAGTAACTGTAATTGTTATTGTTGGGCAAACACTTTCATTTGCACCACAACTTATACCACTAAGATTAGATATCGTCACCGTAGTTCCACTTACACTACAAGTAGCAACATCGTGATTGTCTGATACACTCAATGTTCCACCATGATGACTACTTACAGTAAATGATTTACTAGCTGTTCCATATCTTACAGTTCCACTTGTAGCACTTAAATTTATATAACCATTTGCTTGTGAAATAACAATACTTGCATTTACTTCAGTAGATGTTATATTGTTAGAATCTCCAACTCTTCTTGCATAAATTGTAGTAGTTCCAACATCTGTTCTTGATTGCGTATTTGGATTTCCATTTGTCCATGTTCCGTTAGATCCAACTTTATATTGTAATGTACCATAACTTCCTGCACTATTAGTTGTTATATAGTGAGCACTACCATTGTATGTTCCACTCCATCCTGTTATTGATGGAGCTGTACATTGTCTTTTATTAATAGTAAAATTTGCAGTTGCTGTTACTTGATTATAATTTGCTGTAGCAGCAAAAGTAGCTGTTACAGTATAATCACCAGCATTACTTGGCTTAGTAGCAGAAGGTCCATACGAAGTGCTCCCTCTACCACTATATGAATATGTCACACTGGAGGTACCATTCGTAGAAGAAGATGGTGAAGGGTTAGATGCTGTCCCACCATATGTCCAGTTAGCCATTGATACGCTAGCAGAACCACTAGCTTTAGAAACACTAACTGCTTTATAATTTGTATTTCCAGCTCTATCTTTTGCCCAAACATAATAAGTGCCAACACTTTTGGAACCAAAATTTAATGATTGTGATGCTCCCGATGTAGATGTCCAAGATGTTGGAGTGGTTGCAGAAGTCGTTAAAGCATATCCTGTTAATCCTGTAAAAGCATCACCAATAGTAGCTGTAAGATTAGAGCCATAAGTAATATTACTAGCAGTTACAGTTGGCTTAGTAATATCTACATATACAACCATAGGATATGAAGCAGCCCAGTTTGTTGTACCATCACTATTATGAACCATTCCATGCATTGTATATGTACCTTCTGCTGTTAGTTCAACCCACTTAGAGTGGTCCCTAAAATCCGCACCACCAGCAATAGAAGAAGCCGAACCATCATACTGAAGATAATCATCTGAAATAAGACCTGAAAACTCTATAGGGCCATATAGCCACCATGTGGCACCATTTTTATTAAGATATGCTTTATCAGTATATACATTAAATTGAACAGTAACAGGGCATTGATTCGTATACAATGTAGTGCCATAGTATGAAGCATTAATATTGCACTCTGTACCATAGACATGCGGTTTAGCTGCATATGTATGCGAATCAAAAAGTGCAAGAATTCCACATAAACCTGACAAAATAATTGTAAAGCCTACATGTTTTTTAATCAATTTAAAAACCTTCTCTAATACTTTATACATAATTTCCTCTTTATAAATATTATTTTTTCTCTATTTCTCTTATTCTATTTAAAATAGTATCTTTATTTTTATTTTCAAGGTCTGTTAAATCAGCAGGTGTTACAACTTTTCCTGGAACAGGTGTATACCATGATTGACTTTGAAAATATTCTTTTAATCCTTTAGTCTTAAAGTCATGACCATAGCGGGCAAATATTTCATTATAAGCTCTATTTAATTCTTCTCTAGACATGTCTTTGATATCATCCAAAGTAATTTCCTTTGTATTACTTGGAAGAATATATAAAGTTTCATCATGAACCACCTCAAGAATTCTTTCATTTTCAGGAATTACATCAATAGGTTCTTTATCAATGCTTTCATCTGTAATAATAAGATCGTTATTTGATTCAGGTTCTAATTGGTTGTATTTAACAATACTTAAACCTAATGCAATTAAAGCAAATATAATTAGTAAGCTAAGTAAAACAACTAAAAAAACAAATAGTTTGTTATTCATATCATATTCTCCTTATATATAAAATTATTGCATAAACAAAATTTCTTTAAATCCATCTTCAAACAAAAAATATTCTAGTGCAGAATCATCTACAATGAGTTCTCCGCTTTCATTTGTGTGATAACTTTTACCTATTTTGAAGAATAAATTTCCAAAATCACCAACATTAGTTCCAATATTGTTTTTTACAACGCAAACTTGATACTCGCCACTATCATTAATTATAATAATCGTTTTTTCAAGTTCATCAGTTATTCGATTCTCAGAATTAGCAAATGTTGTAACAACATATTCTTTACTAGATTCTGTGTTATATAAATCTGTTCTATATACATTAGTTTGACGATAATTATTATCAGGAGTATATAAATAGTAGCAATCAAACAATGTTGCAAAATCATATTCATCAGAATTATATTTAATTCCTAGAACATTAGAATTATATGTAATAGTTCCATCTTTTTTATAGATAGCTAGTTCAGGGTCTTTAAACACAATCCTTTCGTCTTCTTCAGAATTACATTTTATAATTGGAATATAGTAAATCTCATTTTCATAATTATAAAATGCTGGTTGTGCATCATCCATCAATACTAAATATGAAGGTATAACCGGAGTATCATCTTTATATAATGAACCATAATTTTCATCAGGCATATAATCAAAAATATTTTCTTTATTATATTTTGCAAAATTATGATTTATATCAGTATCAACATTAATTGTATTAACGCTCTTGTAGACAATTCCATCAATTGTTTTATCTTCATCTGTAAAATTAATTTCAACTCCAGGTTTTAATTCATCAGTGTTAACATTTTGTATTGGCCCATATTCATCAACCAACGTATATTCTATTTCACTTGAACTACTAGATTTAGTTATATCCGTAGTTGAATTATCGATTACAGTTTGAGAATCGCTATTTGGTTTTACAAAGAAAACAAATGAAAGTACAACTAAAACAATTACAACAATTAAAACTATAATAATAGGTAAATTCTTTTTCATATGTATCTAGATCCTCTCTTTACTATTTTTCTATTATATCTATTATTTGTCTTTCTAAATCTTTGATTTGCTCCGTTAATTCTTCTACTTTCTTATCAGTAGTTTCACGTTTTAAATCTTCTTTAATCATTGTTGTCATATCTTCAATTTCTTCTTTAAGTGTTTCAATACGTTCAAGAAGTTCAAGTCGAGCATACTTATATTCATTAGGTGACTTGATTTCACCGACTTTTGTATATCTTCTTGGAGATAATTCAAATACATCTCCATGGTAAGGAATATCAACTGGTATATCAAATCTATCAGTAATTTCATCTGCAAGAGATAATTGTGCTTCTTCATCACCATGAACTAAATATATTTGTTTTGGCTTTCTTTCAAATGCATCAATAAAATTAAGAAGTCCAGTTCTATCAGCATGTCCAGAAAATGCTTCAATATATTTAATGTTAGCATTTACACTAATTTCTTCGCCAAAAATTTTTACGCTTTTTGCGCCATCTACTATTTTTCTACCTAAAGTGCCTACTGCTTGATAACCAACAAATAGTATTGTACTATCATGTCTCCATAAGTTATGCTTTAAATGGTGTTTAATTCTACCAACTTCGCACATTCCTGATGCAGAAATAATAATAGACTTATTTGCATTTTCATTTAATGCACGAGATTCCTCAACAGTTTGAGTAAATCTAAGTTCTGGAAAATCAAGAGGTTTTTTACCTTCTCTAATTTCTTGTTGTACACTTTCATCAAGAGAATCAAGATTTCTTAAAAAGACTTCTGTTGCTGATGTAGCAAGTGGGCTATCAACATATACAGGAGCATCCATTATTTCATCAAATTCTCTTCTGAATTCTAAATCATCGCTTTGTTTTGTTTTTTGAATTTCATATAAAATTTCTTGAGTTCTACCAACTGCAAAAGATGGAATAACTACATTTCCTCCTTGCTCTAGTGTCTTAGAAACTATTTCTAAGAATTCACGAGCTTTATCTTCTTTACGCATATGATCTCTATTACCATATGTAGACTCCATTATAAGTATATCTGCATCTTCTACAGTAGAAGGAGATCTAAGAAGCGGAATATCATCATTTCCAAGGTCGCCTGTGAATACTAATTTTTGTTCTTCACCATTTTCATTAACCCAAACCTCTACTATTGCAGATCCTAGCATATGTCCAGCATCTGTAAATCTTACTCTTATTTCTGGAGTAATTTGTACTTCTTCATCATAATTTACTTTTTCAAATAATACTTGAGAATCAATTGCATCTTGCGCTGTATACAAAGCATCAACTGGATGCTTACCTTCACGCATTCTTTTTCTATTTAACCATTCAACTTCGGATTCTTGGATATAACCACTATCTGGAAGCATAATAGAACATAAATCAACTGTTGCTTTAGTAGCATAGATAGGACCTCTATATCCATCTTTATATAATTTGGGTATCCTACCTGAATGGTCGATGTGAGCATGAGTCAAAATCATGAAATCTATTTCAGAAGGAGAAAACAAAAAATCTTCTGTGTTTAATAGTATTTCTTTATCTTGACCTTGATATAGTCCACAATCAACTAAAAATTTCTTATTACCCACTTCAATAAGCATATTAGAACCAGTAACAGTTCTAGTCGCCCCAAGAAAAGTAATTTTCATAATTAATTCTCCTTTTAAGATTTATCATTCGTTTCTATCGTCGTCTTCTTCTTCGTACTCTTCTTCCTCTTCCTCAGATTCTTCCGACTCTTCATCGCTTTCATCTTCTTCTGATTCTTCTTCATCTTCGTCAGACTCATCTTCATCAGAATCTTCCTCATCTTCCTCTTCGTACTCTTCTTCTGATTCTTCTTCGTCGTCAGATTCTTCTTCCTCTTCTTCATCCTCAGACTCTTCTTCTGAATCATCATCGACTTCTACATATTCATATTCTGTATCTTCGTCCTCTTCCTCGTTTTCATCAACTTCAACATACTCGTATTCATCATCATCTGATTCATCAACATCTTCATATTTAACGGAATCAACGCCAGCCTCTTTCATTTCTTCCCATTCTTCTTTAGAAATCAAAACTTGACGAGGTTTAGAACCATCATAGCCAGAAACAATTCCTCTTTCTTCCATTTGGTCAATAATTCTTCCAGCACGAGCATAACCAATTTTAAATTTACGTTGTAACATCGAAGCAGATGCATTTCCCATTTGAACAGCAAGTTCTATTGCATCAGGAAGCAGTTCATCGCCTGTATCTTGTTGCTCTTGTTGAGCTTGAGGTGGTTGATTTGCTTTTTCAAATGATTCAATCACATCTTCGTTGTATTTAACATCTGGATTTTGATCTTTAACAAAATCTACTATCTGTTCAACTTCTTTATCTGATACGAATGTACCTTGTAATCTAATTGGTTTAGATTCTCCAATTGGATAATAAAGCATATCACCTTTACCAAGAAGTTTTTCGGCACCTGCCATATCTAGGATTGTACGTGAATCTACTTGTGAAGTAACTGTAAACGCAATTCTTGAAGGTACATTTGCTTTAATAATACCAGTAACAACATCAACTGTTGGTCTTTGTGTAGCAATAATCAAATGCATACCAGCTGCTCTGGCCATCTGAGTTAAACGAACAATTGAATCTTCAACTTCAGAAGGAGCAACCATCATTAAATCTGCAAGCTCGTCTACAATGATAACAATTTGTGGAAGAATTCCATCTTCTCCTTCTTGAACTAATAAATCATTGTAACCACGAATATCTCTAACACCTTTTGCAGCAAACAAATTATATCTGTTAACCATTTCTTGTACTGCCCAGTTAAGAGCGCCTGCTGCTTTTTTAGGATCAGTAACAACTGGAATTAATAAATGTGGAATATCATTATAAACTCCAAGTTCAACTCTCTTGGGATCAATCATAATAAGTTTAACCTCATTTGGTTTTGCTTTATATAACAAACTAACTAAGATTGAGTTAATACAAACTGATTTACCAGAACCAGTAGCACCAGCGATTAATAAGTGTGGCATCTTTGCAATATCAGAAACACAAGGTTCACCATCGATACTCTTGCCAAGAGCAAAAGTAACTTTAGAACTTGCATCTTGGAACGCATCCGATTCAATAACTTCTCTTAGTGTTACCATTTCTTTTGTCTTATTAGGAACTTCAATTCCTACAGCAGACTTACCTGGAATTGGAGCTTCAATTCTTATTGATTTAGCAGCCAAGTTTAATGCAATATCATCTGCTAATCCTAAAATCTTACTAACTTTAACACCAACATTAGGTTGTACTTCATATTGAGTAACTGTTGGGCCATGAGTAACATTTACTACTTTAGCATCAACATTAAAGCTAGATAATGTCTTTTGAAGTTTTGCTGCTACTTCACGAAGTTCTTTAACTGAGTAATCTCCATTTCCATCTTCACCTTCATTTAAAAGTGAAACTGGTGGGAAAATATAATCAGAATAATCTTCAATAGTACCATGATCTAAATCTAAAACTTCAGCTTTTGTTTCTTCTTTAGGCTTTTCTTCCACTTTAGGTTCCTTAGGAACTTTTTTAACTTTAATTACTTTCTTCTTAGGAGTTTCTTCTAGTATTTCTTCCTCTGCTTGTTCTTCATCTGAAATGAAACTAGACTCTTCCTCTTCTTCAATATTGTTTTCAGAAACATCTAAATCATCTAAATCTAAATCTTTAATAGATATTTGTTTACTATTACCTAATACTTTTGTTTGCTCCATAATCTCAGCAAACTTTTTATTTTTTATAGTAGTTGCGCTTGCTTTTGAAGACTTAGTTTTAACAGGAATTTCCTCAACTTCCTCTTCATACTCTTCCTCTTCTTCGTCTTCTTCATCTTCTCTAGAAAACTTAGAAGCAAGATTTTGTGCACCTTCTTTACTCTTAACTCCAACTTTTTTAATAAAGCTAAATATACCAACGATAATCGTTGGAAAAGCGATTCCAAAAATAGTAAGTGTAGAAACTAGAAGTAAAATTATATATAAAACATTTGGGAATATTTCGCCAAAACCGACTCTAAGAGGAACTGCAGTAATAGCACCTAATAATCCGCCACCAACAAATTCAGTACCTTTTGCTGTCATCTCGCCTATACCAATAAACCAGTTATCTGGCATAGCACCATTTGGGTAAATGTAATCTATACTAGAGCATAAACCTGTAATGCTTAAAATCATAATGATTATAATAGCAGGTTTAACTTTGAGCTTAGAAAAATCTTTAAAGATGACATATATACCAAGAAGTATAAGAATAATAGGTAAAGCAAATGCAAACTTACCCATAAGTCCACCCATTAATATACTCTTAATAAATCCACCTAAATTTTCTTGATTGGTGTACATTATAACTGATAGCATAATACCAATTGCTATCAGTGCAAAAGATAATATATCAACTCTATTATTTTGTTTTACATTCTTTTTAGAATTTTTCTTTTTCTTCTTTGCCATACTTCCTCCTAAAAGGGCATAAAAACCCTACCTATATTTTATTAAAAAGAAGCTACATCTTCAAGGATTTCGACATTCTGTATCATAATTGTAATATTTTGCAAATAAAAAAGAAGTCCTTGAATATCAAGGACTTCCAGTCTTTTATTTTAACTCTTTTCTATTGCTACGAATCATATCTAAATTTTCTTTAAGTTGTGACTCTAAGCCTTCCAAAATCTTATCTGCATGCTCTCTAGTTTTAGTAATCAATTCTTTTTGATAACTCTCTGCCGCATCAATAATTTCAGCTCTTTGCTCCATTGCTTTTTTAGTAATCTCATGCTCATCAATCATTGAAATTATCTTATTCTCTGCTTCTTTTATAATATCATTTGCTTCTTTTTGTGCATCAGATAGAATTCTTTGTCTTTCTTCTTTAACCCATCTAGCTTGTTTTAGTTCATCTGGAGTCTTTAACTTAATCTCCTGAACTAAGTTTTCAACCTGCTCTTTATCTATCATAACCTTTTTTGAAAAAGGAACATTTCCGCCTTCTTCTAACATTTTCTCTAATTCTTCAAGTAGAGATAATACATCCATCTTCGATTACTCCCTCCTAAGTAGCATAATACTTAGAAATCATTTTTCTTTGCGTTCATAAAAACTAAGAAAATTTCTTCCATACTTTTTGCTCTTAATTTTTGTAAATACACCTATTTCGTCTGGTGCAAGTTCGCCTGTATCGGTTTCAAATACAAGAATACCATTTTTCTTTAGTAAATCGTAAGATGAAATTCTTTCTATTGCCTTTATTCCTAAACCCAAGTTATATGGTGGGTCGATATAAATAACATCAAAACTTACATTTCTTACTTTATCTATCATGTCTAAATAGTCTAACTTGTACGTCTCAGATTGATCGAGAAAACTAGCTTTAGTTAAATTGTCTTTAATAACCTTAATGCACTCTGGATTATTATCGCTAAAATAGCATTTACTAGCTCCACGGCTTAATGCTTCAATCCCAATTGCTCCACTACCAGCAAATAAATCAAGTACTGTAGAATTTGGAATATACTCTAAAATAATACTAAATAAAGCCTCTCGAACCATATCTTTAGTAGGTCTAGTCGAATCGCTTTCAATTGTATTTAATTTAAGACCTCGTTTAGATCCAGCAACAATTCTCATGGCATTCACCTACAATATAATCATACAAATACGGCCATTTCTATGCCTTAATTTTATAAAATTTTAACAAAAAGTCAATATTTGTAACATTTTTGTAACATTTGGCGCAACTAGGGGACGGTTCTCAAGTTGCACAGCGCAACAAAGGGACACGTCTTAAAAGCAAAAAATTTGGAGATGCCTCAAGGCATCTCCATAGTAAAGAGGATGATAATTATGAATCTAACCAATTTGCTCCTCGTTATTTGTTAATTTAACTGCTACATCAGCAGGAACTTCATCGTGAGCTTTATCTAGCTCCATCTTAGAAACTGATACTTCATAAGCTCTTCTAATCTCAGAAGTGCCATTTTCAAGCTTTTTCTCATATTGTCTGCTTTGGATTCTACCAAATACTTTAACATTTTGGCCAACTTCCATTCTCTCGCAGAATCTAGCATTTCTGCCCCATGCAATACATGGAATATAGTCAGATTTGTTATATGCTCTGTTTACTGCAAGTAAAATATCAGCAATTTCTCTACCAAATGGAGTTGTTCTGTATATTGGTTTCTTGCAAATAAAGCCATTTAAGATTATTTCGTTAGTATTTAGCTCATTGTCAGCTTCAGTTTGTACTCTAATTTCCTTTACAAATACTGTTAAAACAAGCTTGTTTTTCTCATTTTCCATGTTATTGTAAGATCTATATTGGCCATCAATTACTACCTTTTGTCCAATATGGTAATCAAAGCCATCTAGAAGTCTTTCAGAGCACATTACTGGTATAATATCGCTTGTATCACTTAATCTTTGAACCTCTAAGTCAAATGAATAGAAGCCTTCGCCATATACTTCATGGCTGAAAGTTCTTTCAGAAACGATGGTTCCTACAAGCTGAATTTGGTTGTTATCAAGATAATTAATCACTTTTTATCCCCCTATTCGCACATTATAGAAGGCTTTCGGCCTTCCAATTGTCTTTTTTCGTACTTTTTACTATGTTAAATTCGTGAAAGAATTATCTTAATCACGCCGTTATTTTAACATAATATTTCTCTTTTGTCTACATAATTTCGTAATTTTGTTAACATTTTTCGTATTATGTTTACTATATGCAAAATGTCCCTTAAGGAACTACAATTACAGCTATGAAATTGTACTACCTTAAAGGACATTTATTACTCAAATTACTTTAAAATCAAGGTATTTCTACGTGCGTGATTAGGCTTTAAATCGATACCATTTAGTTGTAATGCTATTCTAATGTCATTTACTACGCTGTTTGGCATACCTTTTTCGTTTAATTCCATTCTAGAGAAATTACATAACTCACCAACGTTTGAAATCCCTATTTCATCTAATGTACCTAATATATTTTTATCCCTAATAACTTCGCTAACGTTCTTACATAAAATCTCTTTCATTTCTACTTCTTGCCTCCTAATTACGAACTAGGTGGATTATATCACAAATTTATGTAAAATGTAAGCTTTTTGTTAAAATTTCTTAATATTTTTGTAACATTTCAAAATAATCGCAATTATGCCCTAATTTTGGCTATTTCAGTGACCTTATTTGACCCATCATCAAGCTTGAATAAAACGGCATCCAAAAAGCACTCACCCTCGGCAACTTGGTATCTTTCAGGTATTTGAGTCAAGAATCTCTTAAGAGCAATATCTATATCTAAGCCAATAATTGAATTTATAGGCCCTGTCATTCCAATATCAGTAATATAGCCCATTCCGGTGTCATATATCATGTCGTCATTGGTTTGAACATGAGTATGCGTTCCAAATATGATATTTGCATCATTTTTAAGATAATATGCAAAAGCTTTCTTTTCAGCGGTTGCTTCAGCATGAAAGTCAATAATTATGATTTCTGCGCCTTGTCCTTTTAAGTATTCAATCTCACTCTTAGCCTTTTTAAATGGACAATCAAAACTACCACCCATATCAACCCTTCCAATCAAGTTGATAACACCGACTTTTTTACCATTTTTGGCAGTTACAATAACACTGCCTTTTCCTACTAAGTTTTCAGCATAATTTGCAGGTCTAATTAGCCTTGGCTCATCATCAATAAAAGAGAAGATGTCTTTTTTGCCCCATGTATGATTTCCCATTGTCACAACATCGGCACCATTGTTAATAAGTGTAGTAAAAATTTCTTTATTTATACCGCTTCCTCTTTCACTATTTTCGCCATTAACTACAACAAAATCAACATTGTGTTTTTCAATTAAACCCTTTATTGTTTTGGCATAGTAGTTAACTCCTGTTTGGCCAACTATATCACCAACTGCTAGAATATTCATAATTCTAATTCCCTTCTAATTTTTCTACTTCTTCTTTCTGCGCTTCTTTCTTTGCTTTTTTCTTTAGTTTCTTCTTTTCACGCTCTTCTTCAGCTTCATTCATTTCTCTTTCTATTTCCTCTGTATTTATACTATCACGTAGCTCAATAATTCTATCCATAACCATGTTAGTAACTTTTACAACATTTCTTGGATTTACTTTCTCTCCTTCTTTAGGATAGTACTCTGAAATATCCATCGGCTTATCTACAATAAACTTTATCACAGAACCACGCTTAAATGATCCAACCATAGCCATTGGAATTATAGGTACTCTAGCCTCTAAAGCTATAAAAGCCACACCTTTTTTAGGTTTGATTCCTTTTTTAAGACCAAATCTAGTTCCTTCAGGATAAATAATCAATAACTCACCACTTTTAAGTACATTAACAGCTTCTTGAATTGCTTCCTTATTTGAACCGGAGCCATCTCTTTTAACCTCGATTAATCCAAGTCTTTTCATGACCCATGCTTTAAGCGGAGAAGAAAACAATTCTTCCTTCGCTATAGCATATATCATTCTTTTAGTACTAGATACATATAAAAAAGGATCTTGCCAGTGAATATGATTAGAGCATAAAACATATCCACCTTCTTTAGGTATATTTTCAATTCCAATTTTTTCTACTTTATTAAATAATTTATGGTGTATAGTAAATGCGAGTACAACGCATTTTCTCATAAATCTCATTATCTAATCTCCTTGCTAAGGCTCAATATAGCCATGTTCTAAAATAATTTTTCTTAATGATTCATATACTTCTTCTATTGTTAAAGTAGTAGTATCAACAATTGTGGCACCTTCTGCAATTTTCAAAGCACCTACAGGTTTTGTTCTGTCATTATAATCTCTTTTATTGATTGCTTCAAGCGTTTCTTCATAAGTTGTTTCGACACCTTTAGCAACTAATTCTTTATATCTTCTATTAGCTCTTTCTTCAGGAGTAGCATCCAAATAGATTTTAACTTCTGCATCTGGAAATACAACAGTAGTAATGTCTCTACCTTCCATGATAATATCCTTTGAAGAAGCATATTCTTTTTGCATTTTAACTAAATGACTTCTAATAATTGGTTCATTAGAATATGGAGATACTCTTTCATTAACTTTTGGAGTTCTAATTTCTTCAGTAACATCTTCTCCATCTAAAAATACTTTTTGAAAATAATTTCCTTCATCATCAAATGCATTTTCAAAATCTATAGATGTATTATTTAATAATTCTTGAATTTTTCCTAACTCCGTAATTTCGATATTATTTCTAATCATTTTTAAAGTAATACATCTATACATTGCACCTGTATCTATATAAGTAAAATTCATTCTTTGTGCTATAAGCTTTGAAACTGTACCTTTTCCAGTACCTGCAGGTCCATCTATTGCAACTATCATAACAAACCTCCTATTTTTCTACATCAAATAAACTCTTAAATATACCAACTTTAATTTGGTCTTTAAAAATACATCTTAAAATCATTAAAACAATTGGTCCAATTAATAGTCCTGAAAAACCAATAATTTTGAATCCAGTGTACATTGCTATCAAAGTAACAATAGGATGAACTCCAAATTGATCAGATACAAGTTTTGGTTCTAAGAATTGTCTAATAATAAATATTGATAAATGTAATACTAATAAAGCAATTGCAAATGGAATATCACCAATTATGAATGTCCACACAATCCATGGTATTAATACTGTACCAACTCCAAGAACAGGTAGTATATCTATAAAACCAATCAAAAATGAAAGTAATATAAAATGCTCAATCTTAAATCCAATAAGATTAATAATCGTAAAACCAATTAACAATTCACAAGTAGTAATTAAAAGAATCTTTCCATATACTCTTATATAATTTCCAATTGTTGAGAAAAACTCTTTTTTGATACTTTGTATTTTTAAAAGCCATTTTTCAGGAACGTGATGTTCAATAATGTCAATTACAAAGACTCTATCTTTAGTAAAGAATACAAAAGCAAGTATTGTAATAATTGTTGTAACTAATATTTTAGGAACTGATAATACAAATTCCAAAGCTTTGCCAATACCAGTTTGAACATATCCTCCTAAGTTACTAACAACCGAAGACATTGAGTTTAAGAAAGTATTAATCATTTCTTCTGTAATATACTCTTTATTATCTTCAGCTACTCTATTAACAAAGTCTGTAATGGCAGTAGAAACAGTAGTTACAACACCAGGTATATTTTGAGATACGTTTCCAAGTAGTTGGCAAATAGCCATTCCACCCCAAACCATAACACCAAAAATAATAAAGATAGTAACAAAGATAACTATAAATGAACTAAGTTTTCTACTCATCTTTAGTTTGTTCATATTAAATTTAATTATAGGTTCAACAAGCATAGCAATAATTCCTGCAATAACAAATGGCTTAAAGAATCCTATTAATTTAATAATTACAAAGAATAATATAAGAATTCCAACAAAGCTAAGTATGTTCTTAGCAATTTTCCAAATTCTTTCTTTATCTTTTTCCATTTAAAAGCCTCCTATAATGCAATACCTAAAATTGCACTGATAATTGGAATTAACAAATAATTATATATCGCTTCAATAATTGGCGAAATAATATATGAAGCAGCATGTGTTGCAAATAAAATCATAATTATAATCATTGAATATCTTTCAAGTGAGTATAAGAATTCTTTTGCTTTGCCTTTTAGAATTGCTCTAAATATTTTCGAACCATCAAGTGGTGGAAAAGGTAACAAATTAAAAATGCATAATCCCAAATTTAAAAAGATTGCATACATGGCAATGTTTATTAATGTACCCCAAACTCCTGTATATTCAAATCCATAAGTATCAACAGTATAACATTCGTTTTTAATAGCACCTACAATTAAAAGTGCATATACTATTGAAAATACAATAGATAGAATAAAATTCATAACAGGTCCAGCAAGAGCAACCTTTGCGCTATCTTTTTCCGGATTTTTAAAATTAGTTGGATTAATTTGAACTGGTTTTCCCCATCCAAATCCACCAAACAATAAACAAATTGTACCTATTGGATCCATATGCGATAATGGATTTACATTAAGCCTTCCTTGCATTTTAGGAGTTGGATCTCCTAATTTTACAGCCATCCATGCATGTGCAAATTCATGTAAAGAAAGAGCAATTATTAATCCTGGCAGACTAATAGCAGTAGTATAGATATCTACTTGTCCAGTAAAGAAAAGATATGCTGCTAATGCAACGAATATAACAATTAAAACACTCTTATTATTAAACTCAAACATTTAAAGTCTCCTTTATCAATTTTAACAAATGGAGGCACGATAATACTTGCCTCCACTCATCTTTTTGTAATTTAACTTCTCATGATAGCTTCAAATTCTTCGTCTTCAATCTTCTCTTTTTCAAGAAGAACTTCTGCAACTGCATGAAGTTTATCAACATGTTCGCTTAAAATTTGTTCTGCTCTTCTATAACCTCTATCAATAATATTCTTAACTTCAACATCAATTACAGCAGCAATTTCATCAGAGTAATTCTTAACGTTATTAATATCTCTACCTAAGAATACTTCTTCTTGATCATTTCCAAAGCAAATAGTACCAAGTTTTTCACTCATACCATAACGCATAACCATAGCTCTTGCCATCTTAGAAGCACGTTCAATATCATTTGAAGCTCCAGTTGAAACATCATGTAGAATAAGAGCTTCGGCAACTCTACCACCTAATAGTGAACAAATTCTATCTTCCATTTCTAGTTTAGACATGAATGATTTATCTTCTGTATTCTTATACATAGTATAACCACCAGCCATACCACGTGGAATAATAGAAATTTGATGTACTGGCTCACTAAACTCTAAGAATCTTGATACAACAGCATGTCCACCTTCGTGATAAGCTGTAAGTTTCTTTTCTTTATCAGATATAACTCTAGATTTCTTTTCTGGTCCCATAATAACTTTTACCATAGCATTTTCTAAATCAACCATAGTAATAGCTTTTCTATCTGCACGAGCTGCTAAAAGTGCTGCTTCATTAAGCATATTCTCTAAGTCGGCTCCAACAAAACCAGCAGTATTCTTTGCAAGCAAACCTAAATCTATATCACCATCAAGTTTTTTCTTAGATGCATATAATCTTAAAATCTCTTCTCTTCCTTTTACATCTGGACTTGGAACAACAATTTGTCTATCAAAACGTCCAGCACGAAGTAATGCTTTATCAAGAATGTCTGGTCTATTAGTTGCTGCTAATACAATAACACCACTATTAGTACCAAAACCATCCATTTCAACTAGCAATTGGTTAAGTGTTTGTTCTCTTTCATCATGACCGCCACCAAGACCAGCGCCTCTTTGACGACCAACAGCATCAATTTCATCTATGAATACTATACATGGTGCTTTGTCTTTTGCTGTTTGGAATAAATCTCTAACTCTTGATGCACCAACACCAACGTACATTTCAACGAAATCAGAACCAGAGATTGAATAGAAAGGAACTCCTGCTTCTCCAGCAACAGCTTTTGCAAGTAATGTTTTACCAGTACCTGGTTGACCAACTAGTAAAACTCCTTTTGGAATTCTAGCACCCATATCAGTAAACTTCTTAGGGAATTTTAAGAATTCAACAATTTCTTCTAGTTCTTCCATTTCTTCAGGAAGACCAGCAACATCCTTAAACATTATTTTATTCTTGCTATCTGGATCATTTAAGCGAGCTCTATTTTTAGTAAAGCTCATAGCTCCTTTTCCACCATTCATTGATTGCATCATGAATGTCCAGAAAAGAATGAATATAATAACAAGAGTAATTGGGGTAATATAGTTCATTAAAGTAGCCATGAATGATGGCGATTCTTCTTGAAGAACTATCTTACCTGCTTTAATTTCTTCATCAACAGATGTTAGTAATGCTGTTTTACTTGGAATATTAACGAATTTAGTTTCGTCATTATTTAATTTTACAACAGCTCTACTTCCGTCACTAGACAAAGAAACTTCTTTAACTTCATCATTCGAAATACTATTTAGAAGTTCAGAATAAGGCATTTCTTTAATACCATTACCCTCAGCAACAATAATTGCTAAAAATATGGCAATTAATACAATAATAATAATTGGAGCAATACCACGGCTAGCTCTTTTCATAAACAGCCTCCTTTATATATCTTAAAAATCATAATTTTTCGATGTAAATCTTATGATTTTTAACTGTAACTTTTAAATACTTTTTAGGAGTCAAAAATTTGCCTCCTACATTATTTTCACACATTTTGACAATATCGTCAATATGGACTTTTTCAATATCTTTGGCATTTCCAAGCAAGTTAAAAATAGCTTTTATGATTAATCTTTTTCTAAGTAAAATGTGAAGTGAATTAAACTTCTTTAAACTAAAACAAATTGTATTATCATTTTCATTTTCAATTAATATAGCATCATAAGCTTTTTGAACTTCTTGGTTTACAAAGTCCTCTTCTTCTGCAACAATCTTTGATAATCTAGAAACTCCGTCAACAACATTTGAATTGATATTGTTTTCTAAATAAGGAATTAATTCTAATCTAATCTTGTTTCTCGTATATGCTGTCTCATCATTCGATTCATCATGACGAGGATTTAGATTATTATCAATGCAATATCTTTCAATTTCGTTTCTTGAGCATTCAATTAGTGGCCTAATAATATTTCCCGCAATTGGCAAGATTCCTTTTAGACCTCCAACGCCACTTCCGCGAAATTCATTTAGCAAAACTGTTTCAACATTATCATTTAGATTATGAGCAGTTGCAATTTTAGAAGCGGATTCTTTATTTAAAACTTCATTAAAGAAATCATATCTAGCTTTTCTTCCTGCCTCTTCTGTAGACATCCCGTTTAGAGAAGCTTTGTCTTTAAGATTAATTCTCTTAATATAACATTTAACAGAATGCTTATCACAAAACTCCTTTACAAACTTTTCATCAATATTTCCATTTTCTCGAAGACCATGATTAATATGACAAACTACAACATCATAGCCAAGAGAAATTAATATATGTAATAAGCAAGTAGAATCTGGTCCACCAGACACTCCAACTACTACTTTTTCTCCATCCTCTATTAATTTATATTTTTCAATTGTATCCTTTACTTTATCAATCATAATTCTCCTTAAAAATCTCTTCAAAAATACACTGCTATTTTACAATAAAAGCTCCTGAATTTAAAGCTTTTTCACGAAAAATTCGCCTAAAAAAGGCAGCAAAAAAGAGCTCAAAATGAGCTCTTTTTTTGATATATATTATTTTGTTTTTAGAAATCAGCAGATGCACCGCCACCGCCAGAGCTACCGCCGAATCCATCGAATCCGCCACCAAAGTCAAAAATACTTGTGGAATTCGAATCATTGTCGGAGTCAGAACTATGGTGACTAGAACTTGACGAATACGAAGAAGATGAATAATAATGATAACTCATTGCAGCCTGTCTTCTGCGTTCCGCTTCTTCTTCCTCTTCTCTAGCAATTCTTTCGTCTCTATCTTTCTTAGCATAAGATATAAGCATTCCAAGAGAGGTAATCAAAGAAGCATCCACGAAGCCTTGAGTTTGTTCATCCATATCATCATATTCTTTATGAAGCTTTTTGAAGTAATCAAGATTTTCTTCTTTACCTTTTCGTGTCTTTTGGCATTTAGTAAGTTCAGTATTTAATGCTTTTGCATCATCTTTACTCTTTTGAAGCAATCCACTATCATAATACTTTCTGACCAAAGTCATATTAGTTTTTACATATTGTTTTCTTTCTTTACTTAATGCTTCATAAGCATCAAATGCTTCATCATACTTTTGCTTAAAAGAATTAAAACCTTTCGGTCCAAGCTTTAAGTACTGATTCAAAGGTTCATCAGTTGCAAGCACTCCATACTTTTCATCGAACTTTGCAGCAATTCTCCGATTTTCTTCATCGATTTCTCGCTGAATCATGTCATCGATTTCCTGGTCCAGTCCTTTATGAAGTTTCCCTGCTCTTACAAACCTATCATTCAGTTGTTCATACTTTTTAGAGAGTCTTTCATACTTTGATTTTTCATCATCAATAATTCTATCCTTTTGAGAGTTTTCACTCCTTAAAGATTGAATGGTAGAATCTCTGGACCGAAGCTTTTTATCATATTCATTACTTTCATAGTCACGATTTTCTTCGCTCTTATGAAGTTTAACAGTTTGAATAATAAAAAGTACAAACAACAATACCGCAAATACAGAAACACCAAAAGCCATCCAATTGATAAAACCATTTTCGGTTTTATTAGCAGCAGGTATTTCTTGATCACTACTTTCAACACTTGCTCTTGTAACTGGTTCAGCCGTTATGATAGGCACATCAGTAGGCCTTACTTTAGGCGTAGCAGTTGCTCTAGCTTTTTCGAAATGAGCATCAAGATCTTCTACAACTGCTTTTTGAAGAGACAATATGCCGAGGTCGAACTGGTTCTTTTTAAGATAGCTTATAGCATAATCCTGAAGGAACTTTCCAGCCTTTGAATCGTTCATATAGCTTTCAAGTCCATAGCCTACTTCCATTCGAACTTTTCTTTCTTGAATGGAAATGATGATTAGTATTCCCTTATCATCCCTACCAATTTTAAACTTATTGTACATAGAGTTTGCATAGTCTTCAACTGACATTCCTCCAAGGTTCTTAACAGTTGAAACAACAACTTGTACACCTTCAGGTTTATTGGCAAGATTGACTGCTCTTTGCATCATTTCGTTTATCTGATCAGTACTAAAAATTCCAGCATAATCATTTACGTAGAAATTCTTAGTTGCCTCAGGAATTGCATCAGCAGAGTAAGCGAAACTAGAATAAAGCGCAATCATGATAAGCAGAACAACTGCTATAAGTCTCTTAGCATTATGCCGCTTCATAACCATATTAATCACTCCTTACTTAGTTAGTCTCCGAAGTCAACGACATTGGTTTTATGCGCCTCGTCTGTTGCTTCAAAATACTTTTCAGGGGTGAATCCCATCATACCAGCATACATAACTGCAGGAAATGTTTGGATTTTATTATTATACTCTGTAATAATTTTGTTGTATTGTCTACGCTCCTGAGCAATACGATTAACACTGCCAGAAATCTCATCATTAAGACCACGATAGAGTTCGCTTGCTTTAAGTTCAGGATAAGCTTCAACAACAACATTCAAGTTATTCAAAGCAGTAGTGAGTTCTTCATTGGCATTTGCCATTTTTTCAACGTCACCACTTTCGATAGCCGACTGAAGTCCACTTCTTGCTTCAGTAACTTTTGTGAAGACTTCTTCTTCATGCTTTGTATAACTTTTCACAGAAGCAACAAGATCCGGAATCTTTTCCACACGTGCCTGAAGCACGTTCTCAACTTGTGCTTTCTGTTCATATACCTTGTTTCTGAGCTGAACCAGGGAGTTGTAAGGTACGATCAAACCTAATCCTATTGCAAGGATAATGACAACAATAACCACGATTTTCAATTCCCGAGAATTATTCATATTCTATATCCTCCTCGATATAAAACAGGTCGTTTAGTTTATTCTACCTACCGGCTCCACCGCCGCCTGAGTGACCACCACCAAAGCCACCGCCTGATGAAAAACCTCCTCCTCTATAGAATCCTCCGCCAGAACTAGAACCTGAACCAGAACCATCTGAAGCAACTTCAACAACTATGAAGATGATAAAGATGATGATGATAATAATTATAAAAGTAACTGTATCAATAGAATCCTTGGATTTAACAGCATCTGCAATTTTTGTTTGATTATCAACTAAATCAACGTTATATTCTTTACCTAAAACGGCAAGAACACCATTTGCTGTTTCGATAATTGATTCTACATTTTTGCCTTTATCACGATTTGGCACATAGTAGTTATCAAGAATCCGTCCACAGATACTATCAGTCAGTACACTTTCAAGACCATAACCAATTTCAAGTCTTGCATGACCTTCTTTAGCAGAAAGTAAGAACAAAATTCCGTTATCTTTGCTAGATTTTCCAATACCTAAAGTATTAAATAACTCATGAGCATAGTCATCCATAGAAATGCCATTAAAGCTTGGCGTAGTAATTACAGCAAATTCAACAGAAGTTTTTTCTTCTAAATACCGAAGTAAAGTATTGAGTTTTTCATTTTCAGCAGAAGAAAGAATTCCTTCATCATCATAGACAAAAGTATTCTCCTTAACATTTGGGGCTCGAACGCTTTGTGCATAAGCAAAACAACAGGTAAACTGCAAGAGTATAATTGCACATACCATAATACATAAGATACGTGCTACCACCCTTTTACCATTCCGCATACACAAAAAATCTCCTTTCAAAATAGTATATATCGTTCCTATAAGGACGAAATACGACTGAATTATACCGCGATTTTGCCATTTTTTCAAGGGTTTACATAAAAATAATGTGCTTTTATGGGACACCTCCAAAAAGTCACAAAAAAGCGGCCCTTTTAGGACCGCAATGGTTTTACGCGTTTTTACCGCAACAATTCTTATATTTCTTACCACTGCCACATGGACAAGGGTCATTTCTTCCAACCTTTTGAGATTTATCTACTCTAACAGGTTGAGATTTGCCTGAATTTGAAGAAGCATTTTGAGCTTCTGCTTGTCTTGCAGCAATGACCTTCTTAATCATATCTGTTGCTTTTTTAAGATTTGCTGTATTGGTAGATTCTTCAGTAACTTTTGATTGATGTAAACAAATTCTAGCAACATTTTCTTTGATTGAAGCGGACATTTCATTAAATATGTCATAGCTTTCATTTCTATATTGTACAATTGGATCTTTTTGTCCATATGCTTGTAGATTTGCACTATCTTTTAATTGTTCCATTGTTTCCAAGTGTTCCATCCACTTGTCATCAACGCTGCGAAGAATAACAAATCTTTCAAAGCTTCTAAATGAATCCTTACCAAATTCTTCTTCCTTCTCATGAAGTTTATTTAAAGCTAATTCTTTAACTTCCTCAGAAATTGCATCAGGATCATGTTTCTCAATCTTGTAATCAATATCAAATGTAGCTTTGATATAATTTTCCAATGCTTTTGCAGATTCATCTGAACTATCTGCATGAATATATGAATAAACATTATCTTCAACTGTTTCTTTAATCATATTTTCAACAGTCTCATGCATGTCTTCACCTTCAAGGACTTTCATTCTTTGACCATAGATAATTTCTCTTTGTTTATTCATAACATCGTCAAATTGTAAAACACGTTTACGAGAACTATAATGCAAAGATTCAATATTCTTTTGGGCTCTTTCAATTGCTTTAGTTAAGAATCCCATCTTTAGTGGCATATCTTCAGGTACATTCATTGAAGCTACCATCATCTTCATTCTGTCACTACCAAAAAGTCTCATTAATTCATCATCAAGCGAAATATAGAATCTTGATTCACCTATATCTCCTTGACGACCAGAACGACCACGAAGCTGATTATCGATACGACGAGCTGAGTGTCTTTCAGTACCAATAATTTTTAAACCGCCAACTTCAATAACTTTCTCTCTATCCTTTTTAACTTCTTCATCAATTTGATCATATAATTTGTGATATTCTTTTCTTACTTCAAGAATTTCAGGATTATCAGTTTCATTTAAAGAAACCGCATCAAGAATAACATCTTCAGAATAACCTTGCTTTCTAAGTTCTCTCTTAGCAAGAGCTTCTGTGTTACCACCTAGCATTATATCAGTACCACGACCTGCCATGTTAGTTGCAATAGTAACAGTTTTAAACTGACCTGCTTGTGCTACTATATCAGCTTCTTTGGCATGATACTTAGCATTTAATACTGTGTGAGGAATTCCTTCTCTATTTAATAATTCACTTAATGCTTCTGACTTTTCAACAGTAACAGTACCAACAAGTACTGGTTGCCCTTTATCATAGCTTTCTTTGATATCGTCAATTACTGCACGAAGCTTTGCTCTTTCTGTAAGATAAACTTCATCATCATGATCAATTCTAATCATTGGTTTGTTTGTCGGTATTTCTACAACATCAAGTTTATAGATTTCTCTAAATTCTTGTTCCTCAGTCATAGCAGTACCAGTCATACCACAAAGCTTTTTAAACATTCTAAAGTAATTTTGGAAAGTAATTGTAGCAAGAGTTTTAGATTCGTTTGCAATCTTAACTCCTTCTTTTGCTTCAATAGCTTGGTGAAGGCCTTCATTATATCTTCTACCTTCCATGATTCTTCCTGTATGTTCATCAATGATCTTAACTTGGCCATCTTCAACTAAGTAATCTTTATCACGATGCATAACACCATTTGCTTTTAATGCTGCATTAATATGATGATATAAAGTTGTATTTTCAACATCAGATAAGTTATCTACTCCAAAGGAAGTTTCCGCCTTCTTAACACCTTTTTGTGTTAATGTTGCAGTATGTGCTTTTTCATCAACAATATAATCATATTGAGCATCATCTTCATTTTCTTCTTGTTTATCATCTGACTTTTCAATAACTTTTGCTCTTAAAGATTTAACAAAGCTATCTGCTTTCTTATATAAATCATTAGCTTTATCAGCTTGTCCAGAAATAATAAGTGGTGTACGAGCTTCATCAATTAATATACTATCTATCTCGTCGACTATAGCATAGTTTAATTCTCTTTGAACTAATTGCTCTTTACTTACTGCCATATTATCTCTTAAGTAGTCAAATCCAAATTCATTATTTGTACCATAAGTAATATCTGCACTGTAGGCAGCTTGTCTTTGTTCAGGTGTTAATTCATGAACAATTATGCCAATAGATAAGCCTAAGAAATTATAAAGCTTACCCATTTCCTCACCTTGAGTTTTAGCAAGGAAGTCGTTAACTGTTACTAAGTGAACACCATGTCCTGATAATGCGTTTAAATAAATAGGTAATGCAGCTGTCAAAGTTTTACCTTCACCAGTTTTCATTTCTGCAATTCTACCTTGGTGTAAAACTATACCACCTAATAATTGAACATCAAAAGGACGTTTACCAAATACTCTAACAGAACCTTCTCTAACTAATGCAAAAGCTTCGACTAAAATATCATCTAATGTTTCACCTTTTGATAGTCTATTTTTTAATTCTTCTGTTTTCTTTTTGAAATCACTATCAGCAAGTTTTTGCATTTCAGGTTCTAGTTTATTTATATCATCTACATAGTGCTGTAGTTTTTTTACTTGTCTAGTGCTATAGTCTCCAAAAATACCGCTAAAAATTCCCATTAATCTTCTCCAATCCATTTCTTGTATTCTTCTAATATCTTGTCGCGAACTTCTTCACGAGTCATATTCGTAGTATCAACAACTAAATCATAATTATTCATATCAGCACGATCTACGCCATAAAGATTTATATATCTTTGGTTTTCACCATTATATCTTCTAAGCATATCAGCTTTGTATTCCTCAACTGTTGCAAAATTCTCAGTAGCTTTTCTATCTTGATCTCCAAAAGCACGTCTTGCTCCTTCATCAGGATCTACTTTTAAATATATTTTAAATGATTGTGGAACACTATAAAAACCAAGTCTAGCATCAATTATAAAATTATCATGTTCTTCGCCATACTTAGTTGCTAGCTCTTCCAATCTTCTATCAATTTCAGGATGCTTTTCAACATAGTCTCCAAAATCAGACACACTCATGCCCATTTCTTTAGCCATGTTTCTAAAGCGCTCACCATTTTTATATATTTCATATCCCAATTCCTCTTGAAGATATCTCGTAACAGTAGTTTTACCCGAGGCCAAATCACCGGTAATAGATATAATATGTTTTTTCATAACATTCTCCTCATACGAAAAAGGATTGCTTATTGAAAACAGCAATCCTTAGCTACTTAATTTTTAAATACGATTTTCTCTTTGTCTACTTCAAGAGATGCTGCAGTAACATCAGATTCCACTTTATCATTTGTAAGTCTAGGACTTCCAAGAGAAATTTGTCTTGCCCTCTTTGCAGTTCCTACAACAAGTGAATACTTATTAGGAATCTTTTTTAACAAACTTGTCATTGTTGGTTCAATAATCATTTTAAATTCTCCTTTTATATAATATTAATTACAACCAATTTGAATATGTGGCAACTATAAGTGGCCACAACAATTACTCAATGTTTTGTACTTGTTCTCTAATGTTTTCTATTTCATTTTTTACAAATACAACTGCATTTGTTATATCTAAACAATTAGCTTTAGAACCAATTGTATTAATCTCACGATTCATTTCTTGAAGTATAAAATCAAGTTTCTTTCCAATTGGCTTATCATCTTTTTGATTTAAAACATCTTGGAAAGATTTAATATGACTATTTAGTCTTGTAATCTCTTCTGCAATACTTGATTTATCTGCAAACAATACTAATTCTGCTCCAAGTCTTGCTTCATCAACAATACCTTTTGCATTAAGTTCATCAAGTCTTGCTTCAAGTTTCTTTTTATATTCATCAACTAACCCTGATGAACGTTCTTTCATAAAATCTATTTGTGGAAGAATTTCAGAAAGTCTATTTAGTAAATCAGCTTTAAGGTTTTCACCTTCTTTGGCTCTTGCACTATTTAAAGCATCAATAGCAGCTGTAGTAGTCTCAAGCAGTTCTTTCCAATACTCTTCTTCATCAATTTCGTTTGAATAATTAATAACATCTGGAAGTCTTAATACAGAAGTTGCTGTAATGTCATTTGATAAACCATACTTATCAATCAACTTTCTCATCTCTTCAATATAACTTCCAGCAAGTGATTCATCAATTTTAACTGATTGATTATCATCTGATAAATTTTCTACATTTATAAATACGTCAATTTTGCCTCTAGATACACTTTCAGAAATAAGCTTACGAAGCTTATCTTCAAGCCCAATCATATATCTAGGCATTCTAATAGAAGTATCATTATATCTATGATTCACTGTTTTAATCTCAACAGTATATCTTCTATTTGTAAAAGAATTGATGCTACGGCCAAAGCCAGTCATACTTCTAATCATTAGACTATCCCTCTCTAATTAGATTTTCTTTTTTTTAATCTTTTAGATAACTTTTTGAAATTAATTACTTTATAATCATGGAAACATACATATAAAACTCTACAAATGTAATAAACTAAAACAATGCCACATAAAACTTTATAAGAAAGTACATCACTTAAAAAGCTCTTTGTTAATCCAAAGTATTTTGGATAGTTAAGATATGTAACAAATGGGCATAAAAATGCCAATACTAAAAACTCAATTGCGAACAATAAATACTTTTTTGTAGATTTTCTAAATGCCATTACAAATAAAATAATAGATATACAAAGAAAAACAACACCAAAAACATTCATAATAAAAGGTATATTGGTACCATTAGACGTAATTGTAAATCCTTCATTATAGCTATAATGAGATCCATATAAAAATAACTCAACAAAAATACACATAAGTGCTATAACAGAAACTCTGTCTAATAGTTTGTTCTTTTCTGTATAATTCATCAAAAATCTTACCTTTCTAACTTACAACTTACTTATAGTTCGAATTCATACACCAAATTTGAAACTGCCATTATAGGTGCTAATTCTGTGCGAAGAACTCGACTTCCTAAGGTACAAATATAAAGATTTTTAGATGAAGAAATCATAGATACTTCTTCTTCTGAAAAACCTCCCTCAGGACCGATAATTAATGCTATATTTTTAATGCTTCCTAAAGATTCTTTTGCCTTTAAAATAGCATCTTTCAATGTAAACTTATCTTCAAGTTCATATAGCAATAATACTATATCATATTTTTCAATATTTTCAATGATATTTTCAAAATTAATTACTCTAGAAACAGTAGGAATTATTTGCCTTCCAGACTGTTTTGCAGCCTCTTCTGCAATCTTTTGCCATCTATCTCTTTTCTTCTCAATTCCAGTTGTATCAAGCTTTACAACGCAATTTCTCATTTTGGTAGGTACAATCTCCTTAATACCTAACTGTGTTGTTTCCTTGATAACCTTCTCCATTTTATCTGATTTTGGAAGCCCTTGATATAATGTTATGTCAACCGCCAATTCGGCATTTCTTGGTTCCTTTTTTATAAGGTCAAAAACTGCCATATCTTCTCTAATCTCAAATAGTTTGGCAACGAATTTACTACCATCTTCATTGCAAATATAAGCCCCTTCACCAGGTTTTAGACGAAGGACATTTTTTAGATGATGAAAATCGTCACCTGTGACTTTTGCAACACCACTATGAATTTGTGAATTCTTTACAAAAAATGTATTCATTAAAATTCAAAAAATCCTTTCTTCTTGCCTGTGTTTACAGGTTCTCCAGAGATTTGTGCTAATCGTTCGATTAATTCTCTTTGCTCATTTGTAAGTTTCTTAGGAATATCAACAACGGCAGTGAAGTTTAAGTTACCAACACCTTTTCCATTTACATTTTTAATACCTTTATTTCTTAAAGTGAAGATTGTTCCACTTTGTGTTCCAGCTGGAATGTTATATTCTTCAAATCCTTCTAATGTAGGCACTTGCACAACTCCACCAAGAGTTGCTTTTGAAAAAGATATATGAACATTTTCATATAAGTGATCGCCTTTTCTTGAGAAAACTGGGTCTTGTGCAACAGATACTTGAATATATAAATCACCAGCAGGTCCTCCACGAAGTCCTGGCTCACCTTCACCTTTAATTGGAATAACCATTCCATTATCAATACCAGCAGGAATATTGAATGTAACTGTTCTAGTTTTTCTAACAAATCCTGTACCTTTACAATCAACACATGGATTACTAATTACTTTACCACTTCCGGCACAATTATCACATGGACGTGTTGATTGCATTGCGCCTAAAATAGTATTTCTTACAGTTGTGATTCTACCAGATCCATTACATGCTTTGCATGTTTCAGGAGAAGTTCCAGGCATAGCACCCGAACCATTACAAGTTGTACATTGTTCTTTTCTTTGAATTTTAACTTGCTTTCTAACACCAAAAGCTGCTTCTTTAAATGATATATCAACTTGTACTCTAACATCATTACCTCTTTGTGGACCATTTCTTCTAGATGAAGATCTTGAAGAACCGCCAAAAAAGCTGGAAAATATATCACCTAAATCGACATCAAAACCACCGGCTCCATTAAAACCAGAAAATCCTGAAAATCCATCAAATCCTGAAAATCCACTAAAATCACTGCTATAACCATTTGGACCAGAATGGCCAAATTGGTCGTACATTTTACGCTTTTGTGAATCAGACAATACTTCATAAGCTTCGTTTAATTCTTTAAACTTCTTCTCTGCTTCTGCTTTATTGTCAGGATTTGCATCTGGATGATATTTTTTTGCTAGCTTTCTATATGCTTTTTTTAATTCGTCGTCTGATGCTGTTTTGCTAACACCAAGTACTTCATAGTAATCTCTCTTTGACTCAGCCATTTTAATCCCTTTCCTAAATTATCGCTGATTACGCAGAAATAATATATATAAGCAAAACAAGTCGCCCGCCCTATAAGTGTGAATTTTAAAAGCTAAAGCTTTTAAAATTCCTAGGAGCTCCATCGAAATCATATTGTTTTGCTTTATATATATTATTCTACCTAATCAGCTCTATTGTTAATAAATTAATGTCTTCGTAAATCGTTCACGCGATTATTCAACTTTGTAATCTGTTCCGTTTGTGTCATTGTTTGCATTTGCATCATTTGCTGCGCCAGCATCTTGTGCTCCCGCATTTGGATTTACATTTGCATATAACTTTTCAGATACTTTGTAGAATTCTTGTTGTAATTTTTCTTGTGCTGCTTTAATAGCTTCTACATCGTCACCTTCTAATGCTTTCTTAACATTAGCAATTTCTGCTTCAACTGCAGATTTTTCTTCAGCTGAAACTTTATCTCCTAAATCTTTTAATGTCTTCTCTGTATTGTATACAAGAGAGTCAGCATTATTTTTAACTTCGATTTTTTCTTTAATCTTCTTATCTTCTTCAGCGTGTGCTTCTGCTTCTTTAACAGCTCTTTCAATTTCAGCTTCTGATAAGTTTGAAGAAGCAGTGATAACAACTTTATTTTCTTTTCCTGTTCCCATATCTTTAGCACTAACGTGAACGATACCATTAGCATCGATATCAAATGTTACTTCGATTTGTGGAACTCCACGTGGAGCTGCAGGAATATCTGTTAATGTAAATCTACCAAGTGTCTTGTTGTAAGCAGCCATTTCTCTTTCACCTTGAAGAACATGAACTTCAACTGAAGTTTGTCCATCAGCAGCTGTTGAGAAGATTTGTGATTTCTTAGTAGGGATTGTAGTATTTCTATCAATAATCTTTGTGAATACTCCACCATATGTTTCGATACCTAATGATAATGGAGTAACATCAAGTAATACTAAGTCTTTAACATCTCCAGAAAGAACACCACCTTGAATAGCTGCACCAATAGCAACACATTCATCTGGGTTAATTCCCTTGTGAGGATCTTTACCAGTAATTCTCTTAACAGTTTCTTGTACCATTGGTATTCTTGAAGAACCACCAACTAATAATACTTTATTAATTTGATCAGCTGTTAAACCAGCATCTTTCATAGCTTGATTCATTGGACCAGTTGTAGATTCAACTAAATCTCCAATTAATTCTTCGAACTTAGCTCTTGTTAAATTGATATCCATGTTCTTTGGACCATCAGCTGCTGTAGCAATGAAAGGTAAGTTAATATTTGTTGTTGTAACTGCTGAAAGTTCAATCTTAGCTTTTTCTGCAGCTTCTTTTAGTCTTTGCATTGCCATACTATCAGAAGATAAGTCAACGCCTTCTTGTTTCTTGAACTCATCAACTAAGTAGTTAATAATTCTTTGGTCGAAGTCATCACCACCAAGTCTGTTGTTACCAGATGTGGCTAAAACTTCAAATACACCATCACCAATATCTAGGATAGATACATCAAATGTACCACCACCTAAGTCATATATCATAATCTTTTGATCGATATCTTTTTCAAGTCCATAAGCAAGAGCTGCTGCTGTTGGTTCGTTAATAATTCTTAGAACTTCAAGACCAGCAATACGTCCTGCATCTTTTGTAGCTTGTCTTTGGCTATCACTAAAGTAAGCTGGAACTGTAATAACAGCTTGTGTAACTGGTGATCCAAGATAAGCTTCTGCATCAGCTTTTAATTTTTGTAAAATCATAGCTGAAATTTCTTGTGGAGTATATGAAGTACCATCGATAGTAACTTTTCTATCTGTACCCATATCTCTCTTAATTGAAATAACTGTTTTATCATGGTTTGTAACCATTTGTCTTTTAGCGATTTGACCAACTAGTCTTTCGCCATTCTTTGCAAAACCTACAATAGAAGGAGTTGTTCTATTTCCTTCTGCATTTGGGATAACCACTGGTTGTCCACCTTCCATAACTGCAACGCAGCTATTAGTTGTACCTAAGTCGATACCTATTACTTTACTCATAATCTTATTACCTCTTCTTTCTTTTTATTACTTTAAAATTAGTTTGCTACCTTTACCATAGCATGACGTATAACTCTATCTCCGCACATATAACCTTTACGAAGTTCTTCAACAATTGCTTGCTCGCCATACTCCTCTGATTCAATATGCATTACTGCATCATGGAATTCAGGATTGAATGTTTCACCAACTGTTGGAATTTCAGTACATCCAAGTGATGTCATAATTTCAAGCATTTGCTTTTTAACAAGAGCAATGCCTTCTTTCATTTTGTCATCACTACTCTCGACAGCTAAAGCTCTATCAATGTTATCTAAAACATTAATATATTTTGCAACAGTATCACCAACTGCTAATTGATAAATTGCATCTTTTTCTTTTTGCACTCTTTTTTTGAAATTATCAAATTCAGCGGCAGTACGTTGCAAATGTTTGTAATACTTATCGGTGTCTTTTTTTAAATTCTCAACCTCTTGCTCTAACTCCTCTCTAGACATATCTGAAACGTCTCTTTCTTCAGGCTCTTCCAGTACATCTTTGTTATTTTCTTCAGCAACTTCTTCATTAGTAATTTCTTCTTGCTCAATTTCTTCATTTTTGCTCTCGTCGTTTATTTGCATTCTTCTTGTTACCTCCTTCATTTTTTTCTAATTTCTTTTGAAGCATATCTCCAATATATTTGATAGTAGGAATAACCTTCTTATAGTTCATTCTCTTAGGGCCTATAATACCGATTGTTCCGACTTCCTTGTCATTTATTTTTTGTTTATAAGTAATAATAGTAAAATCTTTCAAATCATCAAATGAAGTTTCTTGTCCAATATATATATTTATATTTCCATCATAGCCCGTTTTAACGAGTTCTTTTAAAGCATCTTTTGTTTCAATTACATTTAAGAATTTCTTTAAAGTTTCTGACTTTTTAAGTTCTGGAAGTGCAAGCATATTTGAAGCACCATCAACATGTACTTCTGTATCACTTGCTAATAGTCCATTTAGTTCCACAAGTAGTGGAACAATATTATCATTTATATTATTTAATTCGCTTTCAATATAAGGTGCGATGTTATCATAAATATCTCTAAAGTTCATTCCTCTTAATTTATAATTAAGATAATTATTAAAGATCTCAATGTTTTGATCCGGAATTTGACCTTCGTTGTTTATAACTGTTTCTTTTACCATTCCATTGTCGGCAAGCAAAATAATCATCAATTTGTTAGTGCCAAGTTTTACTAGCTTGATTTCTTCAACTGTGCAGTCATCAATTTCAGGGCTAACACTATATGAAGCATAATTAGTAAGTTTTGATAACAAACTTGTTGCTTCTTTTATGAGGTTTTCTAATTTTCCAGCCTCATCAGAAAGCATTTTATCAATTGAAGCTTTTTCTTTTGGAAGAAGTGTATTTTTAGATACTATTTGGTCTACATACCATCGATATCCTTCAGTCGTTGGAATACGACCGCTAGATGTGTGAGTATGCTCAAGAAGACCAAGCTTTTCAAGGGCTGCCATTTCATTACGAATCGTAGCACTACTAACACCTAAATCCTTAGAAAGCTTAAGAGAACCGACCGGTTCAGCTGTAGCAGAATACTCTTCAATGACAACTTCTAGTATCTTCCTTTTTCGTTCATCAAGTTCCAAAATCTCACCTCAATTCACGTTTTTTTGTATACATAATTAGCACTTTGTGGTGCCGTGTGCTAACCATCTTCTTAATTCTAAACATAAAATTAGCACTTGTCAACAACAAGTGCTAAAAAATATCAAATATTTACTTATAATTCATAATCAATATACATATACATATCTGTATCTGTTTCTAGGTAATTTTTGATTTCTCTTTCGATATTTTCAGAGATACTCGATAATCGAATATTGCCAAATTTTGTTTTAACAAGTGGGTCAATATATATCGACCTATCTTCTACTTTAACACAATATTTTGAACGATCATTTGTAGGATTAAACTTCGTATAAACTTTACAAAGATTCTCAATCTGTTGCCAGCCTTCTTGAATTCTTCTATCAGTACTTGATTTACCAATTTGTACTAATTCTTCATCAGAATACTTATATAAGTCATCGATTGAAATTTCTTCTCTTCTAATCATAAGCATTAACACATCAGCTATTAATTGCTCGGTAATTTTTGATTCATAACTTCTTCTCTTGCGTCCTATTTCTAAACTTATCTTAAAAAACTTTGTAGCAAGTGAAATATCGGTAAAGCCAAACTCATCTTCATTATCTTCATTCTTACATATAGTAATATTATTATATAGCTCTGCTATTTCTTTTGCTTCGCATAGATTTGTTAAAAAAGCATTTGATAAAATGAATTCTAAAGTCTCAGCAGATAATCTAGGAAAAGTTGCAAAACCAAGTTTATAATTTTTGTAATTAACTAAATCTTGGATTGATATATCTCTAGATAATGCATTATCTAAAAAGTTCTTTGAATTAACTAGCACATCAAATAAAGTCTTCTTCTCATAGTCTTTCAATTTAAAATAATCAACAAGATAATCAACACTATATGAAAAACTTGGTTTATGAGCTTCATGAAGCATGCCACGAGTTACATCTAAAGTAGATTGCTTAAAGTTTTCAAGAATACATGCTACTCCAAACGAGTGATCAAGTCTTGAATAATTAAAAGGAAAAACATTAAATAAAGATCTTTCAATACCTCTGTTTTTGCTAACATCACTTATTCTATTTAATAGTCTAATATCAGAAAGAGAAACTATATAATCAGAAATATCTTTGCTATAAATGCTATGAAGTATTCTTAATTTCTCACTTCTATCGTCTATATAAGACAATACTTACACCTCTTTTATTTCTTACATTTTTCTTTTAGTTCATCAATAATTGGTAGCAAAGATTCATCATAAGTTAAATCATAATTTATCTCATAGCATAGTTTCGATGCCCACCAGTCTTTATTTTTATAAGCATCCTTTGCAACAGCAAGGCTTAGCTTTTCAATATTTTGATTAGGCATCAAAGCAATTTTATAAGTGTTATAAAACTTTCTCATATAATCTTCAGCAAGAAAGCTTTTTTCATTCAAGTCTATTTCTGCTTTTTCTGCAGTTTCTTTAATTTTGGTTACCATATCATCATTTAGCACATAAGAGTTACTCAAATTATAACTAACCAATGCCATTTCGTAATCTTTTTTATATACTAAATAATCTCCAGCCAAGTCATATACTTTTGCCATGTCAGATCTATAATAAGCAAAATACATTGCATCTTGAATCTTTGTTAAGAAATCTTCAAAATCATTCAATTCAATTGATACTTTCATTTCAAAGATTCTTGCAAACAAACTAGCAGGATCTAATTTAACAGCCTTTTCATAATAATCTTTTGATTTTTCTTTATCTCCTAAATTATAAAATGCTGCGCCCATCATTTTGTAAAATTCATAAAAATTGATTCTAGCAAAATTTCTAGGATACACTTCCTTGCCTAACAAATTTAAGCAGACAGCTTGTTCAAATATATTTTGTGGACAATATATTTCGGTCTCTAACAATTCATCAATCTTTTTGCAAGGATCTTCAAGCACATTAACAATGCCTCTAAAATCTTGGTTCAAAAGACATGATTTTGCTTCGTCCATCTTATTCAAATAGTATCTTGCTTCGAAATCAATTACATTATCTTTCAACTTAATATAATCTCCTTACTATCGCATTGCTGTACGGGAATTGTGGATTTTGTACATAAACGTACAAAACCACGAATTTCCTAACACGCAACGCTCGATTGTTACAATTCTTTAATTAAAAAGCAATTGTATCTTCAGCAATTCAGCGTTAAGAAGCTGTATCTTGTTGTACTTTCTTTGAAGAAGTTTTACGAGTTGCAGTTTTCTTCTTTTCCAACTTTTCTTGTTCTTTCATTATTTCATTTAATACAAGTTTTGGAGGTGCGCCATCTGTTATAGTCTCTTTTGTAACTCTGCACTCTACTATTTCATTGTTTGTTGGAATCTCAAACATGATGTCTCGCATTGTTTCTTCAATAATAGCACGAAGTCCTCTTGCACCTGTTTTTCTTTCAATTGCTTTATCTACAATTGCAGAGATTGCATCATCATCAAATTCCAATTTAACATTATCTAAATCAAATAGCTTTTTATATTGTTTAATCAAAGCGTTCTTAGGTTTTGTCATGATATCAATATATGCTTCTTTAGATAATGGTTCTAAAGTTGTTATAACAGGAAGTCTTCCAATAAATTCAGGAATCAATCCAAACTTAATTAAGTCCTGTGGAAGAATGTCTTTTAATAAATTAGTAGTTTGTTTTTCTTTTTCTGTAATTACTTCACTACCAAATCCAATTACTTTTTTACCAGTACGGTCACTAATTATTTTGTCTAATCCTTCAAAAGCACCACCACAAATAAATAATATGTTGCTTGTATCTATTTGAATGAACTCTTGATGAGGATGCTTTCTACCACCTTGTGGAGGAACTGATGCAACTGTTCCTTCAATAATTTTTAATAATGCTTGTTGAACACCTTCTCCGCTTACATCTCTTGTAATAGAAACATTCTCAGATTTTCTAGATATCTTATCAATCTCATCAATATATATTATTCCTCTTTGAGCTCTTTCAACATCATAATCAGCAGCTTGAATAAGTTTTAAAAGAATATTCTCAACGTCTTCACCAACGTAACCTGCTTCAGTTAAAGCTGTAGCATCAGAAATTGCAAAAGGAACATTTAAAAACTTAGCAAGAGTTTGTGCTAAATAAGTCTTACCACATCCTGTAGGACCTAATAATAAAATGTTACTCTTTTGAATTTCAACATCGTCCATTCCTTCAGCTTCTATATTGTTAATTCTTTTATAGTGATTATATACTGCAACTGAAAGTGATTTCTTTGCTTCTTCTTGACCAATAACATATTGATCTAAGAATTCTTTTATTTCTTTTGGGCTAGGAACATTTTCAAGTAAAATGCTCTCTGGAACCTCATCTGTATAATCTTCGCCAACGATTGAAGAACAAAGGTCTATACACTCATTACAAATATATACACCTGGTCCTGCGATAATTCTTTTAACTGTTTCTTGTGATTTTCCGCAGAAAGAACATCTAATTGGTTTTCTTTCATCATAATTTGCCATTAAAAAGTCTCCTTTTTTAATTATTTTAAAGCTTATAACATTATACCATACCGATTTCTAATAATAAATACACTTATAATTATGTAAACATAATAAAAAGGATGCTAAAATAGCACCCTTTTTCATATTATTTACGTGTCATTACTTCATCAACTAAGCCATATTCTTTAGCTTCGTCAGCTGTCATAAAGTTATCTCTGTCTGTATCTTTTTCAATTTGTTCTAATGGCTTACCTGTTCTTTCAGATAAAATTCTATTTAATCTATCTCTTGTTTTTAAAATTAAATCAGCTTGAATCTTAATATCTGAAGCTTGTCCTTTAGCACCACCTAATGGTTGGTGAATCATTATCTCAGAATTTGGAAGAGCATATCTCTTTCCTTTAGCACCAGCTGCAAGTAAAAATGCACCCATAGATGCAGCCATACCTACACAAATAGTAGATACATCTGGTTTAATGTAATTCATTGTATCAAAAATAGCCATACCAGCTGTTACGCTTCCTCCAGGACTATTAATATAAATGTGAATATCTTTATCTGGATCTTCAGACTCTAAAAATAGAAGTTCTGCAACTACAACACTTGCAGTAGCATCAGTGATTTCATCACCAATAAAAATAATTCTATCTTTTAATAGTCTTGAGAAAATATCATAGCTTCTTTCACCTCTAGATGTTTGTTCAACAACATAAGGTACCAAATCATTTTTGATTTCGTTCTCTTTCATTAATACTCCTCCTTAGTTTAATTATTTAGCGTTTGCAATAATAAATTTAACAGCAACATCATACTTTAATGATTCTTTAACATAGTTTCTAGTTTGCTCTCCAGCATTCTTTAAGAATTCATCAGCATCCCTTCCATTATCAGCAGCTAATTCTTTAATTCTATTGTCAATATCTTCATCAGTTACTTCTAATTCTTCTTGTTTAGCAATAGCTTCTAATACAAGTCTTGTTCTAATATTCTTCTCTGCTGTAGCTTTGTATTCTTCTTTGAATTCATTAATGTTTTTACCTAAGAATCCAAGATATTGTTCAATGCTTAAACCTTGTCTTGATAAATTGTGATTCATATCCTCAACATAGTTTTCTACTTCTTGTTTTAACATTGCTTCTGGAATATCAATCTCTGTATTTTCAATTACAGCATCGATTGCAGCTTGTTCTAATTCCTGCTTTGCAAGTTTATCGTTCTTAGCTTCTAATTCTTCTTTGATATCAGCTTTTAATTCATCTAATGTATCAAATTCTGAAATATCTTTTGCAAATTCATCATCTAGTTTTGGAAGTTCTTTAACTTTAATTTCATGAAGCTTTACTTTGAAAGTTGCATCTTTTCCAGCTAAATCTTTAGAGAAATATTCATCAGGGAATTTTACGTTAATATCTCTTTCATCTTCTGATTTCATACCAACTAATTGATCTTCGAATCCAGGAATAAATGCTCCGCTTCCAATTTCTAAGCTATGTCCTTCTGCTTTTCCACCTTCAAAAGGAACTCCATCAACAAAACCTTCGAAATCAATTATAGCTGTATCGCCAACTTTAAGTTCTGCTCCAACTGGTGCCTCAACCATTCTTGCATTTTGATTTTGTCTTCTTTCAAGTTCTTCATTGATTTCTTTATCAGTTACTGGAATTTCTTTCTTTTCTAATTTAAGACCTTTGTAATTTCCTAATTTGAATTCAGGACTAACTGTACATGTAGCTGAGAAAACTAAATCTTTACCCATTCCAATATCTTTTAAATCAATATCAGGTGTTGCTACAACATCTAACTCTTTTTCTTTATATATCTCAAGTAATACTTCTGGTACTAGAGTATTAAAAGCCTCTTCATAAAGAACGCCCTCTCCATAATGTCTTAAAGCAGTATGCATAGGTGCCTTACCATCTCTAAAGCCTGGAACTTTGAAATACTTTGCATTCTTTTTATAAGCTTTTTCCATAGCTTCATCAAATCTTGAGCTTTCAACAGTAATATCAAGTTTTACTTTACTTCCTTCTAATTTTTCTAATTTAACATCCATTTTGTTCATTCCTTCCTTGTTTATTCGGCTCTTTATTATATCATAATATACATAAATATCAATAATCAAAATATTATGTAAATTATATCTTTAGTAACTTAAAGTCCATAAAGTCGCACGAAGTTAAGTAGCTTGGTGTATCCCCCGTATTAGCTAGGTGTTCTTCATAGTTACTATGAATATGTGCATAAATCCACAACTTTATATTATATTCTTTCAAAGATTCTAATAATCTATCATCTGGTGGATAATGAGTACACATTACAATCGGTTTATAACCATCGCAAGCACAATTCAATGAAATCTTTGCTCTCTCAATCTCTCTGTTTAAGATCTTTTCATTATCCATTCCATCTTCTTCAGCCCAGTATCTTGTTCCGCAAATTAAATATTCACCAGTCTCAATACAATTATTATATAAAAACTCTATACTATTAATATCATGACTTTCTAAGAATCTATTCATCTTAGTAACAGTTTCCCACCAATAATCGTGATTCCCTTTTAAAATGATCTTTTTTCCTGGCAAACTGTCAAGCCACTTAAAATCTTCCAAAGCTTCATCTAAGTAAGTTGCCCATGATACATCACCAGCAATAATTACATAGTCATTATCAGTAACTTTATCAAGCCAGTCTTTTTTTATTTTATTCTCATAGTCATTCCATTTATCACCAAATACATCCATTGGCTTATTAACGCCAAAAGATAGGTGCAAATCAGAAATAACAAATGTTGCCAATTTTTTCACCTCTTATTTTCTTAATTTATCTCCTAACTTAAGATAAGGAATTGCATTTAAATCCCATCCTGAAGTTTTACCAGCGATATAATCGAAGTAAGCTGCAGCTCCAATCATAGCCGCATTGTCAGTACAATATACTAATTCAGGATAATATATCATAAGGTTATTCTCTTCACCCATTTTATCTAATCTACTTCTTAAATATGAATTAGCAGAAACTCCACCTGCCAAAGCAACTTTAGTTGTACCTTTCATTTCACATGCTTTTAACAAATTAGATAGTAAAACATCAGTAACCGCTTCTTCAAAACTTGCACATAAATCAGGAACATTAATCTTGTCTCCTTCTTTATGAACTAAGTTGATAACAGCTGTTTTAATTCCACTAAAGCTAAAATCCAAACTATCCTCAAAAAATGTCTTTGGTAATTTATATGTTGGTTTTCCTTCTTTTGCTAGTTTATCAATCTTAGGTCCACCAGGATATTCAAGTCCTATAACACGTGACACTTTATCAAAAGCTTCACCTACAGCATCATCACGAGTTCTACCTAATATTTCAAACTCAGTATAATCTTTTACATATACTAAATTTGAATGTCCACCAGAAACAACTAAACAAATATATGGAGGCTCAAGATCTTTATGAGTTATATAGTTAGCAGCTATATGTCCTTCAATATGATGAACTCCTAAAAAAGGTTTTTTGGCAGAATAAGCCATAGCTTTAGCAGTTGATAATCCAACTAGCAAAGCACCAACTAATCCTGGTCCATAAGTGCAAGCAACTAAATCAATATCATCTAATGTTGTTCCAGCTTTATTTAGAGCTTCATCAACGACAGTTGAAATACAATCAACATGATTACGAGAAGCAATTTCAGGCACAACTCCACCATATCTTTTGTGAATATCTATCTGTGTAGCAATAATATTACTCAAAACCTCTCTACCATTTTTGACAACAGCAGCAGATGTTTCATCACAACTACTTTCTATAGATAAAACAACTATATCTTTATTAACATTATCCTTTATTAAATCTTCTGCCATATATAGTCCTTCTTTTACCCAAATTCTTTTTGATTCTATCATAAAAGTACAGTATTTTCAAATGATTTCTATTATAGAAGCAACAAATAGCCCCCAAAGATTAATTCAATCTTTGGGGGCTAAATCACTTTTGTTTCAATTATGAATCATTATTGGGAACAATACAGTCTTCTTCCACCGAATGAATTGCATACATCTCCAAATACTATACAATCGATATAGCCAAATCCATCTGGCAATAAATCATAGTCAAATACTGCAGTGCGCCCTTCAATAGTAAAATCAAGAATATCTTCATCATCCCAGTCAATCTCAGCCGGGAAATGATTCCATGCAGCAAGAGGCCTATCAGTATCACTATCAAAGCCATCTTTCATAGCCGCTGTATGTGCTAAAGCCTGTGCTTCATAGTACCATGCCTGTTCGGCATAATAATCCACCAGTTTCATATCAGGCTCATCTTTTTCATGCTCTTCATTGTACAGATCAAGCCATTTCTGCGCATTGATAGTGCAGTTTTCTATTACTTCTTCATCATTCTTATCATCATCACCCATATCAGAATGATACTCAGAATCATGTGGCTCAAATGTACCTACCAGGAAATACAGAGGCATATAGTCGCCTTCATCGGAATCACAGCTAGAATACGGCAAATAATTAAATGTCAAAATACACTGCCCAACCGGCTTCGGCCTTAGCCAATCAACTTCGCTATCAAGTACTCTATAATCATACTCCGTAGGAAGTTTATAGAGCTCTTCATAAACGTCGTCAACTGAATCAGGTCCATCACCAAGAACTGCAGAGCACCGCGGATCTTGACATTTTTTGCCATATGCGTCAAATCCATGATGTGGAGATTTAGGATCAATATATCCGCAAACACACCTATGTTCATCTATACCATCACCCTGGTTAAAATCATGTGTTTCGATATCGTTGGCCAAATCTCCAATGCCATACTCATCGCACCTAATACATTTGATACGATGTGATTCTTCATCAACAATCTGATAGATTCCTGATGAGAAATCATGGCCTAGTGCTGTATTTGGCTCAAATGTAACTTCACTTTGATTATAGGACGTATCTGTTCCATGCCGGTCACAATAAGTATAATATGTTTCATCATCTTCACAGGTGGCTTCAGAGACAACATATCTCCCCAAAGAATTATGAGCTTTGGGAGCATCATGCCACTGACCATCATAGAAATAGCAATCACAACCAGTGCACTTGTAGGAATTACATCCACAAATAATCGGAGAGATTTCGTGAACATGAGGCACTTCAGCAAATGCAAGAATATTACAGCTTACAAATACAAGAGCAAAAACAACGCAAAAAATAGTAAAAGCACGTCCTTTTCTTGATTTCATTTTTCTTCCTCCCATTCAATAATAATTGTCTACGAGATTATTAGAATACTATGAAAGCGAGGTAATTCTACCACTGAATCCAAATTATGTAAATATCTTTTGATCAAATTATGAAAAATTCCCTATGCATTAATAATAATTATATAAGATTAGACATATATTCAATTATATATTTGGCTGTCGGTCTTCTATCATCATATATCTTCAAAGCCTTTAGAAGTCTAGACTCTCCACAAGTTTTAAGAGTTCTATTAATAGCATTTCTAATAGACCAAATTACAATTTCAGTACTAACATTATTCTTTTTGCCGACTATTGTAGCCAACTCATTAAATTTAAAATAATATCTATTCTTAGCCTCAACAATACATTCAGCCAAATATAAAGTTCCAGTATAATTAATTCCAAACCCACAATTAGATAGAAGATTAATTGCATCTAAACTCAAACTTTTCTTAGTTATTCCAAAACCATATTGAAAATCCAAATATTTAACAATGGATACAATATCTACAGGTTTTTGAAATATTCTTTTAAAAATGGGATTATTTATATACTTTCTTGTTAATGAAGCATTTGGTGAAATACCAATTAGATTTGATTTTTGAGAAATATAATAAAAACTATCGACTAAATTAGAATCAAGAGAAACAAACGAAATATCGAAATCAAAATTATCTTCGGAGAGTTTAAAATCATTCGAACTATCAGGATTTAAGTAGCACACATCTTCTATAATTGAAGACTCCTTCAAAAAACCAGTAATAACATCTGCAAAACTTTTGTCTCTGTCGACTATCAATACATTCATAAAAAACCTCCTGTACCAATAGCATTATTCAATTCGAATTTCTTGGAAATAAAAAAGAATTAAATAAGGTATTGAAAAAAATATTTAGAAATAAAAAAACGATAGAAAATAATTTCTATCGTGATTTTATTAGGCATAAAACAATTTATCAAGTGATAAACAAAAATAAACCAATTATGTAAATTATAGGACAATTCCCTTATTCAATTTAAATGAATATATAATTGTTTTAATTACTCTAATGCCTAGAATTTCTTCAAGTGCTTTTTTGTATAAATCAAGTTGAATCTTATAGCGTTTAATTAATTCTTCTTCATTCTCTACGTTATCTGATTTGTAATCAACTAAAATCAATTCATCACTTTCATTTACAAAGTACAAGTCAATGATACCTTGTACCATAACTGTGTCTTGATATTCTTCTCCATAAATATCTTTTGCATCTAAGTTCAAATTAAACGAAGTTTCTTTATGAATTGATTTTGCTTTAGTCAACTCATTAAACAATGTTGAAACTTTGAATTGGTTTATCTTATTAAACACATAACTTCTTATTTTTTCATCTTCAGTTAATTCATTAATTAGAGTTTTTACTTTATCAATGTCAAAGTCTTTGAAATTCATTTTATACAAAGTCTCATGCAATACAGTTCCGTACATTGCACCAGAAGTTGTTTCTTCTTCCATAAACGGTGGTTTATTTATTAGTTGAATTTTTAATGTAGATTCTCCATCTTCTTGAGCCATAGTTCTTCTCTTAATCTCAGAGATACTAATCTTATTTGGAAGCATTGTAGATGTAATGTACTTATAAACGTAATTCATTTGAGAATCAATCGAATCATTTGAAACAGACGATTCATTATGAATAGTTGTACTTAAACTACTATTTGATTCATATGATAATGAAACAACATCTTCATATTTAATTTTATTTACTTTCCAAACATCGTTCTCTCCACATACGCAATATGAAATCCATTCAAGGAATGAATTTGAATTCATTACCTTATATTTGTTAATTAATGTTAAGTGCTTTTTATAATACTTATTAACATCATTAACTAGGCCTGTAACAATCAATTTCTCACGTGCTCTTGTCAATGCAACGTATAAAATTCTCATCTCTTCAGACAAACTGTCTTGTTTTGACTTCAAATACACAGCATTTTTTGAAGCATTTGGATATTTTATTCTATAATCAAAGTCAATAACATCCATTCCAAAGCCAAGTTCTTGATCATAAATAATATTTTCACTTAAATCTCTTCTATTAAATGATTTATCAGTACCAGCTAAAATGACAATTGGAAATTCAAGTCCCTTACTCTTATGAACACTCATAATCCTTACAACATCTTCATTCTCACCAATAGTTTTACTATCTGAAAAATCATTAGACGAGAATCTGACATTATCAATATAATTTATAAAATTAAACAATCCTTTGAAATTTGATGCTTCAAAATTTTGTGCTCTATCGATTAATAGTTTTAAGTTTGCTTGGCGCTTAACGCCATCAGGAAACAATGAAACATATTCATAATAACCTGTTTCATTATATATTTTCCAAATCAACTCCCAAATTGATAAATACTTTGATTCATCGCGCCAAATACATAATCTATCTATAAAATTCTTTACTTTATCAGCCAAATCTCCTTCTGTATTTAAAGTTTTAATCATAGCCTCATAATATGGACAAGATTTATCTGTTAATCTAATAATAGATAGTTCATCTATCGTAAATCCGCCTATTTGAGATCTTAATACACCTACTAGAGGAATATCTTGTAATGGATTATCTATTATTCTTAATACTGAAAGTATTGTTTGCACTTCAATATTTTCAAAGTAATCTCCACCGTTTTCACTATAGCAAGGAATTCCAAAGCTAGATAATTCCTCTATAAAGCTATCTACTCTACCAATCGTACTTCTCAATAAAATAACTATATCTTTATACTTAGCTTTTCTATATTTCTTTTCTTTTTTATCATATATATCAATCTTGCCAACAATATCTAGAATTCTGCTTGCTATATATCTGCCTTCAAGGTTAGCCTTGCTATCTAATATATCATCATCAGAAACTTCATAATCATCATTTTGATTTTGTGTCTCTATTAAGCATAATTCAGCTACTTCGCCATCATCTTTGTAGCAATCAGCACCAAATATTAGATATTCATTCTCATTGTATTCAATTTCACCAACTTCTTTTGACATGATATTTTCAAATATAAAATTTACTTGATCAATAATATTTTGATTACTTCTAAAATTCTTAAATAGTAGTATTTTTTGGTTAGTGCCATTATCCAAATAAGTATTATACTTTTCTAAGAATAATTCAGGCATAGCATTTCTAAATTTATAAATACTCTGCTTTACATCACCAACCATAAACATTTTGCCATTAGAAATAGTCTTTAAAATACTTTCTTGAATAAGATTACTATCTTGATACTCATCAATCATGATTTCATCAAATTGCTCTAAATAATAGTTTTTTATTTCCTCATCAGAGGTAAATAATCTATAAGTAAAATGTTCAATATCACTAAAATCCAATATATTTTTTTCATATTTCTTGGCATAATATCTATCTTCAAATTCATTTACAAGATCACAAATTTTGCCTATTACTCCATGTAAGTATTCGTAATCAGAAACAATTTCTTTATATTCTTGCGTAAAATATCTACCAACAATATCTTCTTTAAAAGTTTTTTTTATAGGATCTCTTACTTCACTTATTCTATCCTTTATTTCTTCAGAAACGCCCTTGGTTCCATATGCTTTACCAAAAGAAAAACTATTTACCATATGATACATATCGTCCCAAGTCTTACCAGCGGTTAAAATGCCATGCAAATTGCTTATATCCTCACCAATAATATCAATATACTTTGTAGCAGTCCCATCATCTAATAATTCATCTAGCAATAGTTTAAGTTCAGAAATAGAATTCTTGATAGTTTCTCTAGCATAATTAAGAATAAGGTTACAATATTGGTTTTCATCGCTTTTAATTGAACTATCTTCAAAGATCTTAACTTTACTACAAAGCCATTCCCTTGGATTAGGAAGACTTCTTGTGAAATTATAAAGTTTAAGTATAATACTTCTTAAGTTTTCATCATCATTGCTTGATGAATATATATTTGCAAGTTCCAAAAACTTTTCATCATCATTTTCATACCATTCTTCAAGCATTTCTTCTAGTGCTTCAAGTTTCAATAGTTCACATTCAGCGTTTTCGCCAATTCTAAAATTAGGATCTAAATCAAACTTGAAGAAATTATCTCTAACTACTCTTAAGCAAAAGCTATCAATTGTTGTAATAGATGCTTTAGGCAAAAGACGAATTTGTTCTTGAAGTTCCGGATGATTTTTAAGCTCACTAAAAAGCCTATCAGAAACTCTTTCTTTCATTTCTGAGGCTGCTGCATTTGTAAATGTAACTACTAGTAGTCTATCTACATCTATATTCTTGTTAATTATTTTATTAATAATTCTTTCAACTAAAACAGCTGTTTTTCCTGAGCCGGCACCCGCTGCAACTAGTAGGTTACAATTGTCAGTTTCAATTGCTGCTTTTTGTTCTATAGTAAATTCCATTTAATCACCCAACAAATCTAATACTTCATCATCTTTCAAATTTTTAACAACCCTATACTTATTTCCTAATTTTCTATCAAATTGACATGTCATTTTGTAATCGCAATACTCACAAGGAATTCTGGCACTTTTTCTATAGATTGGTTCGTTTTTAACATTTCCACTAACAATCTCATCGCCAATTTTCTTAAGAGTTGTATTAATATGATTTGTTAATCTATCAAAGTCTTCTTTTGATACCACAGGCATTCCTGTATATTTTCCTTCTTTAGTTTGTTTAAGATTTAAAACTTCTTGACCACCCATAGCTTCAATTAGTTTTACATTTGATATAACAATACCATTCATTCTCAAGCTGTTAATAATAGCTTGTTCTACTTCTTCCTTTGAAATTCTCCTATCCGAACTTACAATAGGATCACTTAGATGCAAATACAATGCTCCAGCAGGATTTAATTCTTCATTAGAAATAGCATTTACATATGTTAGCAATTGAAGTTGAATTCCATAATAAACATTAGATAATTTAATTTTTTTATTTGAAGACTTATAATCTACAATTCTTAAGTAATTTCCATCATCTAATTTGGCAACATCTATTCTGTCGACTTTTCCAGATAGGACAAGTTCCTCACCATTTGATAATTCAACATTAATCTCGCCATATTCTTTACCAGGTCCAAACTCAACCTCACTTCCATATAAGCCAAATTCTCCTGCATTTAAATGACATACAATAAGCCAAATCGTCTTTTTTACTAGTTCTATAAGTTTAATAGATAACGTTCTAAGTCTTCCTGTAGAAGAAAACAAATTATGTCTAAAATTTATCAATACATCTTCAGATATTTGAGAGACTATCTCGTCACATTTACTTTTATCCAAATCTCTTAAATCAATTTCTTCTTCGATAACCTTTTTAGAAAACTTCTCAATAATTTCATGTAAAAATGATCCTGTATCAGGAGTATCTATCTTATATACTTCTCTTTCTCTTAAATATAATCCATACCTTAAATAGAAAGAAAAAGGACATGACACGAATTGTTCAAGTTTAGAGACTGATGAATTTATCTTAGTACCATATAATAGCTTAGATACTTCCTTTGATTGAAACTCCGTTGTATTTTTAAAGTCTAATCCTTTTATAACCGCTTCAAATCTATCTTTTTCATTAGTACCATACCAGCCTAATACATTATCCCAATACTTAGAAGTCTCTTCGCCATTTTCTTTTTTATAAAGCATATTTAAAGATTCAGCAAAGCTTGCTTTTCTAGCTAATATAGTATCCTTATTTGTCATAGAGCTATGAATACTAGGAAACATCTCCTTAATTTGATTAATTAAAAATGCAGGTCTCTTAGTTTTACCCTCTAAATCTGAAATTGGATAAGAAATATATAAGTAATCTGAAGGTACCGATAAAGACTTATATATATTGAAGTATTCTTGTTTTAGTAACATCTTAGTATCTTTGGCAATTTCTATACCATTTTCAAGCAAGATAGCACGTTCTTTGTCATTGATAAATCCTTCGTTTTGAAAAGTCTTAGGAAATTCTCCTTCGTTAACTCCAATAATAAACAAATATTTAATATCACTATTTCTGGTTCTTTCAATATCTCCTATTATTACTTTATCCTTGGTAGAAGGAATTACACTTATTGAATTGTAACTAATTCCAATTTTGAAAATAGATTTAAATTTATCAAATGTGATATATTCATTTTCCAGAGTCGTGTTAATATCATCTAACAGAGAAATCAAAATATTCCACACTTGTGCATATTCTTGTGCTTGTCGTAAAAGTACTATATCGCCAGCGTTTTCTAGTTTTTCTATACTTTCATTAATTATATTATAAAGATTAATCTCATTTAAGAAATCATACAAAGAAGTTACAATTTCATTTGCTGTTTTTCTTCCTGAAAAGTTTTCTTTAAATCTCATTATAGGTTTAACTATTTCTTCACGAATCAAGTTGATTCTTTCAAGGTTTTTATCTTCTAAAACAAATTCTTCTTCCCATTTGTTTCCTTTTATTCCAAATTTTAAAACATAGTTTTCAATCAAATCTATATCATCCAAGTTTTGAATGTTAGTAAGTCCAGTTTTTAAATAACTAAATACGTTCTCATACTTATAGCCATTTGAAATTATATCTATAAATGACAAAATTAATGTAATTATTGGCTCTTGCGATAACTCTTTTTTGTCATCAAAAAAGAATGGTATTTCATACATTGGAAATATCATTTTAAATAAGTTTTTATAGCTATCTATATCACGAGTTAGAATTGCAATATTTTCAAATCTAACATCATTGTTTCGTACTATATTTAATATCTCTTTAGAAACACTATGAATTTCTTCATGAGCATTTTGGTATTCATCCACAAAAATATGATCAACTTGTGTTTCATATTTATTAATTGGATATTTATAGATGCTTTTTTCAAGGTGCTTAAGGTCATCATTGTTAAAACGATAGTTTTGTTCACAACGACAACTATTAGAAACCAAATCAATATCAAATTTCTTTAAATTCATATTATTAATTTCAAATAACTCATCGTCATCTGATATCATAGAAATTGTAACATTACATTTCTTATCTAACGCCTTAATTATGTTTACTTCCTGCGTTATAAAACCATCAAATTCATCAATCCAAATCTTAGCTCCATTTAAGTAATTATCTTTGCCCTTTATTAGCTCACAAAGTATCGTTAAATCGTCATTTGAATCGACATAGGTATCCGATATCCTTTTTTCATATTCTTCGAATATAAGGCAAATATCGTGAATCTTTCTATTTAAATATTCATTTTTGAAATCAAAACCTTCAAATGACTTTGGACTTAATCCGTATCTTTTAAACTCTGAAATTTCATCTAATACAGAATTGACCATACCAGGATTTTTAGAGGCACCTTTTAATACTTGTAATTCGCTTTCTTTACTTAACATAATATAATAAACAAGCATTGCTCTACTAGAGTCATTTAAAGTATTTAATACTACATTGTTTTCATTAAAAATCTTGTACGCAAGTCTTTTAAATGACAATACTTGGGCACCAATTATTCCGCTTCTGCCCAAAACTTCAATTAGTTTCTTTTCTGATTCAAAAGAGAATTGTTCTGGGACAATATATATAACTGGCTTATCAAAGCCAGAATCAATAGTTTCTTTTATTTGATTCATACATAAAGTGGATTTACCTGTTCCACTACGACCAAGAATAAATTTCATACAATCACCATGATTAAAAATATACCATATTTCATATTAAAGAGCAATAAAATGGCGCCCTATGGGCGCCGTATATTATCTATCTTTTATTATCAATACATTCTTAAATGCTCCGCCTCCAAAAGGCTTTCTACTTATAGCATTATATGAGAATAGATTTCTATCATATCCTCTCATTATATATGGTATCGATGTAGTAGGTTTAACTGATGTTCCACCAAACCATGCCGAATTAACAGAATTGCCAACAGAAGTTGCAAGCATTCCATCACCATATTTTAATGTTTCTTTTTCATCAGATACATATGTTAGTTCTAAAACATCACCAGATTGTGTATGAACAGTCTTATAATAGTACTTATCACCATAAGGAATGTAACTTGGCATTGAAACTGGGTTACCATGTGAATCTGTTCCAACACAAACAGCAGCAACATATTGAAGAGAATCTAGATTAAATATACCAGAAGCATTCCATTCCCCAAGTGAAGAACCATCAGCAACATTACCAACAGTTGCATGAGAAAGGTATGCTATAGCAGACCATTGTGTATTAGAAATAAGTCTTGACTCTATATCTTCACTATTAGCATCTGGATGTATGTTTTCTAGCTTACTTAATTCATAAGCGTAGAAAGTATTAGAAGGATCATGCTCACTAGCACTCTTAAATAATGCTTCAGCACCACCACCAACTAATTCTTTATTTACCCAAAATCCTGAAATATCAATTGGTTCAGAACTTGTATCTCCTTTTTCATAATACTTAAATGCAGGATGAACCTGATAACCACTTGGAATTACCTCATTATTCTTCATATAATCAGTATTTCCTCTTAAGAATATGATTGAGATTGACGATGCTGGAATATTATTATAATCAGTATTGGCATCAAAATAAGAAATCTTATAAGCAAATCTTGGAATCCATACATAATACAAATATTTATCATGTAGGCCCTCACCTCTAGATTTAATCATAACATTAGCCCACATTGGCGAGCTTGAATTATAATCATACCAATCTTCGTCATATATATCTTTAACAGATTGAACCTTATAATAGTCATCATCAAAAGTAAGAATAACAGGTTGCATATCATCACAAATCAATGGTCTATTAACACCTTTTGATTCATCAAATTCAACTTTAAAATTGCTATCAATAATATCGTCTTGGTATTTGAAAGAAAATCTAATCTCATCACCAGATTCATAATTAACCTTAACTGTGCTATATGTGATTAGATTATATGTCTTAAAGTCACCATCTATTTCTTTATAAATGTATGTAGGTGGAACGTTTTCAACATCAGCATAATCTGAAAGTCCCATTGTATAGTAATCTGCAACACTGATTAGTCTAGGATTATCAGCTGTACCTACACTATCATTATAATTAAGCTCTCTTTCATAAGCTATGATAGCATTTGATATAGCTCTCAATCTATATTCAGCCATAGTCTTATTAGAATTAGATATGATTGGAATACCAGTATATAATGTAATAGAAGTAATTAAAACTATAATGATTATAGCAATTACTAATGATATAACAGAAATTCCCTTATTATTCATCATAAAAACCCCTTATTTAATATAATCTTCATATACTTGGTAAAAACCATCAAAGTCTTCGAAATATTTGTCTGTCTTTTTACTACCTATAGTAACTTTATAAGTTTCACCTTTATAAATAAATTGAAAACTAAATCCATCCATTCCTTGTTTCAATAAACCTAAGTACATAAGTAAGTCGGAATTATCATAATATTTACGCATGTTTGAAAGATACTCATTTAATTGATCTTCAACAATTGTAACTTCATAATTTTCCATTAAATAAATCAAATAACTCTTAACATCTTTTTTAGCTTCTTCTTCTGTAAGAAAATGGCTTGGGAAGAATTGCTTTTGAACAGCTGCAATATCTTTGTGCATTTTTTGAATCTTATTAGATAATTCATCAGACTTTAATGTAACATTTAATGTTACTTCTTCCTCTTCATCAAAACATGTTAAAAATTTATAAAAACCATCTACATACTCTCTATTTGTGAATAGAGGCGCCTTAACAGGCACTCTCCTAAAGCTTATATATATCTTTTGAAGATCCATATTTACTCTATAATAGAATTCTGGTGGAATAACTTCAATGATTTTAAATTTTTCAAAATCATCTTCATAGGATACAGTAATGTCTTCTTGAAGTAAGTTATTATATATCTTGCCAATAACATTAGTATGGCCTTCTCTTTTATCAATTAGCTCTAAGATACCATACTGCATGTATCCATCATATGAACGTTTAAGAAAAACATTATCTTTAAAAACTTTCTTTTTGGTTTTTATAGCTAGTTTTGGCAAAATCTCACCTCTTTTTTCATTTGTCTAACATTACATAATAATCCTTTATAATTTTATCATTTAAACGCTTATAAAACAACAAACGTAATAGTTTTGTAACACAAAAATGACAGTCATTTCTGACTGTCATTTTAAATTTAAATATTAATATCTAATATCTGAGCTAAAGTCTTGTCTTGCTGTGATGTTCTTCTCTATTACTGCTGCCGCACTTGATGGTATATTTCTTGCTACTTGTCCGTTTGGTAATGTTACACTTGACTTCAAGTAGATTCCCGAACTATTTTGTATCATCTTACTTGTTATTACATTATCGTTCAAGTATACATCAGGTACTTTGCTGCTATAGAATTCATCCGATGTATATAGTTCTTGCTCTGTTATTACTTTTGCACTTGAACCATATCCATTTACAACGTTTGTACTGTTTTCTCCTGTTTCAAGGATTACACCTTTAACGTTTTCTGTAGCTTTTGCTACTACTGTTGTTAGCACGTTG
>JAFYBZ010000001.1 GCA_017539905.1 Clostridia bacterium
ACAACAGCCTTTTTGATATCTCCGAGTTGTCCTAAACCATTACCTATACTTCCTGCACTTGTTAAAACTATATTCAAAGCAAGGGCCATATCTTCTGAATCTATATCTCCATTTAATATATAAGTTTTTGAAGCATGGAAAACAGCGGTATTTCCTGCAAACAGTGCAAATTGACCTAAACCTACAAAGAATCCCGCAACGATTGAATCTTTAATGAATTTTCTTCTATTATATTCAAGCACTCCCATATACATTTCAACTGCATGTTGTTGGAAATTATAAGAATAAATTGTTTTAGTATTAGTGACACATTCTGAAAGGATACCACCAGCTTCTACATTAGCCTTAACTCCTCTTTTACCAGAGCCGGAATTGATACTTCTTCTTATAATAATCGCCACTGCAATGAATGGAACAAATGCAAACATGATAAGAGTCAAACGATATTCATATACACAACCCATTATTAATCCCAAAACAAAAGTAACTCCGACTTGTACTGTGGAACCTACTGTTGAGAAAACCAAGTTATTTAATTGCATTGTATCAATGGATAAACGAGTTAATAGTGCTCCAGGAGAATTTTTAGTTATATCATAAAAAGACATATGGAGTTGTAAATATTTTTTTAATATTTTTTTTCTATAAAGTCTTGCTAAGGCAACTCCAATTCTGCTAAACATCCAAATCATCAAAAAGTTAAAGAGACCTTGCAAGAAAGCAATAAGTAAAAGAAGCCAACTATATTTAAGAGCATCATCAAATCTAACAGTTTCATACATTGAATTCATTCCGTTTAAGGCATGTGCCATAACCATACCATTGACTGGTTGAGAAGCCCCGACGCCTGCTGCTCCTATCATGGCCATAACAAGGATAAAGCAATGATTTTCTACAACCTCTTTCAAAACACGACAAGGATTCAATTTTACCTTGTCTTCTTCTATATATATTTCATCATCCTTTCTTTGGAATTGAACTTCTTCATCGGTATTTCTCCTTTTCAATGAAGATTTTTTTTCTTTGATATCAAGTTCTTCCTTTGTTTCGATTTCATCCTGGGCTAATTGAGATCTTACTAAACCGGCATAATACCCATTTTTTGCCAAAAGTTCTTTATGGGTTCCTTGTTCAATGACATGTCCTTCTTTAATCGCATAAATCATATCTGCATTTTTAATAGTACTTAATCTGTGAGCAATAATGACAGTAGTTACATTTTTTTGAGAAATATTATCTAAAGCTCTTTGTACTTCTTTTTCTGATTTGTTATCTAAAGCGGAAGTAGCTTCATCCAGTATTAATATTTTTGGTTTATGTACAATGGCTCTTGCTATGGCAATACGTTGTTTTTGTCCTCCTGATAATTTACTTCCTTTAACACCGACTACATATTCTAATTGATCTGGTAATTTGGATACGAATTCTGTTGCATAGGATTCATCGCAAGCATTTTGTATTAAATCATCAATATCACCTAATTCCCTGAGTTCCTCTTCTCTTCCAAATATTAAATTTTCTCTTATTGTTTTATTAAATAATACTGGCTCTTGTTGCACATAACCAATTAAACTTCGAAGGTATTTTATATCAAATCTTTTTATATCCATTCCATCTATTAAAATTTCACCACCAGTGGTTTCATATAATCTTTCTAATAAATTTACTGTTGTACTTTTACCACAACCTGATTCACCAACAAGCGCAACCTTTTTACCGGGTTCAAATTGTAAGTTAAGTCCATCCAAAATTACTCTTTTGTTCGGATCTGAAGGATATATAAATTTAATATCTCTCATTTCAATTCTTCCTTTGATTTGTTCTCTGGGAGGCTTCTCTACTGATTGAGAAAAATCCATTTGGGGTTCTCTTTCATATAAAGTAAAATAATCACTAGTTGCAGTACAAGATTCTTGAATGACTTTAATATTTGGAGCGGTTAAACCAATTCCCATAATACCCATTAACGTACACATTGCAGCGCACATAACATCGCCAGCAGTATAATCTTTCCCTTTTTTATCGTTATAATCTCTTCCAATTAAAGTTCTTCCATACATAATAGCAATAACAAAAGCCAAATTCATAAGGAAAATTAAACAACCTATGCATATAGCAAGTCTAAATACAGTTCCAAGGTCTAATTGATAGCAGAGTTCTACTTTTTCGTTAAATCTTCTAGTTTCAAATTCGAAATTGGCAAAAGAAGCTACAGTTTTAATATTGTATAACATTTCTTCAGCAAGACCTCCTGCTTTTTCCCAAGTTTTTCTTCCTAAGATAATTCCTGTTCTTAAAGCGTTAACTAAAAATAGTACATCAATAATAATAAAGGGAGCAACACAAAGCATCATAAGGGCTATTTTCCAAGAAATAAGAAAAGCAAATACAAAGGAAATGATACATGATGAAGTCATTTGGATAACCATTCCAACTTTTTCTCCTATACCAAATTCAATTTGTTCTAATTGAGCTTGAACTTTGGTAGCAAATTCAAAAGCATTATTTGCATCAAACCAACCCTGTTCTTGGGATAAAATAATAGTGAAATAATTCCTTTTTAATTTGTGACAAATCCTGCTACCAATGAGACACCAAAAGCAAATACATAAAAAATTTGCGACAAATGCAATAGCCCCGAAAATTAAGAATCTTTTAATTTGTTTGTTAAATGCATTTTTTACTCTGTCCAGTAAAATCAAGGGATCATCTGCGTATTCTGAAGTATTACCAATATCACCCATTAAATCTGATGAGATATATGCCATAATAGGTAAGGAAAGACCAGCACCAAGAGATCCAATAATAGCCAAGATTAGATAGAAGACATCAAGTTTTTCCATAAGGTGAGCATATATTTGGAAGATGTTTACATCTTTTTCTCCAAACATGAGTTTCTTCTTCAATTCACTCTCGGCA
>JAFYBZ010000002.1 GCA_017539905.1 Clostridia bacterium
TTAGTGATACAGTAACAGATATCAATGATCAAGTTGTTGAAGGCGTTGAAGAAGGCGTTGAAAATGTAAACGAAGGTTTAGAAAACCTTGGCGAAGATGTTGCTGAAGTTGTTACTGGCGAAGAGGTTGAATAATCAATAAACTTTTAACGAGTAGTTTATCTTAAACTACTCGTTTTTTTGTTTCAATAATGATATAATTTTCATGGTGGCGACCATTGATCGCTAAGAGAAAATCAAGTGTTTGGAGGAAATATATATGGATGAAAAATTTACAATACCTAAAGAATATTTAAAAGGTAAAAGACAAAACTATTCTTCTTGGGATGAGTGCTTTATGCTTCATGCCGTAGTTACTGCTAATAGAAGCAAGGACCCATCTAGTCAAGTTGGAGCTGTTTTGGTAGGCAAGAACAATAGAATCCTTTCTTTGGGTTATAATGGGGCTCCAAATGTGTGGAATGATGATGAATTTCCTTGGGGAAGAGAAGCTGATTCACAAGTACATACTAAGTATCCATATGTTATTCATGCTGAGGCAAATGCAGTATTAAACTATAAAGGAGATAATAAAGACCTTGAGGGTGCTACAGTTTATACAACTTTGTATCCTTGCCAAAACTGTGCTAAATTGTTAGCTCAAGCTGGAATTAAAAGGGTGGTTTATTTATCAAATAAATATGAGGGTACAGAAGATAATATTTGTGCTGCAACATGTTTTAATTATTGTAATGTTAAATGTGAAGAATTTCCTAAGAATCTTCAAAGAAAACTAAATATTTCATTGCTTCCAAATGAAGGCTTAAGTGAAATAGAAAAATAACAAATGGAGAGATGACTAATATGGATAATTCAGTGAAAATTATAATAGTCTTAGTAGTATTAGTAATTGTTGTAGAAATTGGAGTTATTGCCATAATGAAAGCGAATCAGAAAGGTTCGAAAAGTAAATCTTATGACGAAAGGATTGATGAAGTTTTGGCAGATGATAAAGAAATAGAAAGAAAATGGTTGGTAGATAAAAACAGTATTCCTTATGATTTATCCGCAAAAGATGTTGAAGTATATGATATAAAGCAAACTTATTTCAGCTTTAATCCAGAGATGAGGGTTAGAAATTATAATAATGGAATGGCTTACGAAATGACTATAAAGGATAATATGAGCGCTGATGGACTAGTTAGAGATGAGGTAAACATTACAATTAATAAAGAACAATATGAGAATTTAATCCAGAAGCAAGAAGGAAATACAATTCATAAGACAAGATATCAATTGTATGATGATGGACAAGTATTAGCGTTTGATATTTTTCATGATAGCTTAGACGGCCTTGCATATATGGAAATAGAGTTTGCATCTGAGGAAGAGAGCAGAGCCTACAAAGAACCGGAATGGGTAATTAAGGACGTTACTGATAACAAAAACTATAAAAATGGCCATTTAGCAAGATATGGAATACCAGCTGATGAATAATAGTGGCGATTTCTAATATGCCGTGAAGAAAGGAAAACAAATGGAAAACTACATATGTAAAATAGCTACTCGAGAAGAATTGGTAAAAAGATGGGATGATTTAATAGCAAATCACCCTGATGATGATTCTTGGAAGGGATACAAAGAAGGCACACTTAAATATTTTGATGAAGGTACAGCTATTTTTTATTTAGGATTTTTAAATGGAGTAGCTATTGCCGAAACATGTGCACATATAGATCCTAACTTTCAAGGATTTGAGTATGTCGAAGGAATAGCAAGTGAGAATAGGGCTTATTTAAACGCTTTTAGATGCGACAAAGAATATGAAGGCAAAGGATATTTTTCTCAACTTTATTATTATATGGAAAATGATTTAAAAAAGAGGGGATATACATCTGTTTCACTTGGTGTAGAACCATGTGAAATAAGAAATATTCAAATATATTTTCACTTGGGATTTACACATTATATCACAACGGCAATTGATCATTATTTGCCAAAACATGAGGGCGAAGAACTAATTGATGTGTATGTAAACTATTATTATAAGGATTTATAGAATATGAAACTAATTGGAATAGTAAATGAATTAAGATAGGACGAAAGAAATATGAGCAAAAATGCAATTATTTTTGATTTAGACGGCACACTATGGGATGTTACTGAAGCGACTTTTATAAGTGCTAATGAAATCACAAAAAAATATGGATTGAGAGAGATAAGCGTTGAGACAGTTTGCAATGGATTTGGAACAAATAAAGAAGAGTCGGCCAAGCTTTATTTTCCTGATATACCACTAGAAGAAGCGCTTAAGTACATTTATGAAATTGGCAGTTATAATATTGATTTATTAGAAAAGAGTGGAGGCATTCTTTTTGAAGATGAGATAGATGTACTACGTGAACTTAGTAATGATTATGATTTATACATTGTTAGTAATACCTCAAGACATAAATACATTGAAGCATTTTTAAATGCAAATGGAACAAAAGAATATTTTAAAGGATATATTCCCGCAAGTGCTTTAGACATTTCTAAGAGTGAGGCAATCAAAAAGATCATTTCCGATAATGAAATAGCTAAGGCCGTGTATGTTGGCGATACCAGAAAAGACCAATTAGCAGCCGAAGAAGCACAAATACCTTTTGTTCACGCAAAATATGGTTTCGATAAATATTTTTCTTCAGAATATTCAATTAATGAATTTGTTGAATTACCTAAGATAATCAGGAAAATTGTTTTGTAAAATTCAAAGGAAAATACAGTAAGTACTTAAGAAAAAGGGGCAAATATGATTAAAGACCAAGTAAAGTTTAATATATTTTCGTTTATTTCAACTTTTGCCAGATCATTGATTGAAATATTCATTTCACTTTATTTGTTTAAAAATGGATTTTCAATCACATCTATAATTGCTTTTTATTGTTTAGAAAATATTTTTAGCCTATTTTTGTCATACCTGTTTATAAGAATAGGCGAGAGATTTAATTATGCAATTATAATGATAATTGGTCTAATTGCATTTGTGGCACTGCAAATAGTGCTTGGAAATGTTGAAAACACATGGCAATATGTATTAATTATTTCACTTATTTATTCTTTATATAGAAGAGGATATTGGGTTTCGAGAAGAAATTATATTACAAGTGTAATGCCAACGAAAGAGTCATCAAATGCGTTTAGTATACTGGTTGTATTGGCACAAATTTCTACAATTTTAGCTGGATATGTTGGCGCTATTCTTTTAGATAATTTTAGTATGACTTTTGTTACAATTGCTTCATCAGCATTACTTGTTTTAAGCGTTATTCCGCTATTTTTGATTAAGACGAAAAAAGAACCTGCAAAAATCAATTTGATTGCTAACATGAAGAAATATGAAAAGAGCAATTATCTGCTTTTTGCCTTTTATGAATTGAACAATTTATTAACAATGCTATTTCCAATATATATTGCGTTATATATTCAGGATACATACATAATGGCAGGTAATCTTAATGCTATTAGTAATATATCAATAATAGTATTTGTTATGATATATGGAAGAATAATTAATAAAAATAAAAATTTTGTATTCTTAAGCACAGTGCTTTTACTAATTATTTCTTTACTTAAGGTACTTCAAGTGGACTATTTTGTTTTGGCCATATATTTTTTAGATGGTCTAGTTCAAAAAATGCAAAATCAATCAATAAATAAGATTTATTTTGAAAATAGAAAAGACATGGATATAACACATTACAACTTGATATACCAAATTACAGAGGCTATATCTAGATTTATAGTTGCGATACCTCTTCTATTTATGACCAGTATTAGGCAAATGATTGTTTTTATAGTTGTTGTTATTTTTGTTGAATTGTTAATCTATGAATTCATGAGAAATAAAAAGAAAGAGAAAGAATAATATGGATATAAGTTTTGAATATATTGATCCATTTGATGAGAAATATGATTACTTAATGCGAGTAGAGCATCTTGCTAGATATTATTTTGCAGTTAATATTTTTAAGGGTTTTAAAACCGTATTAGATGTTGCTTGCGCAAATGGATATGGAACAAAAATATTGGGTGAAATATCAGAACGCGTTACTGGCATTGATAAAAATAGTGAATATTTAAAAGAAGCAACTGAAAAGAATGCAAGTGATAATATCACCTATTTGCAAATGAATTTGGATAATGAAGAGTTAGAAGGGTGTTTTGATGGAATTGCTTGTTTTGAAACGATAGAACATCTTAAACATCCGGAAGATTTTTTGAGAAATTTGTTTAATGTTTTGACTAATAATGGAACATTGATTTTATCATTTCCAAATTCTGCTTATGAAATAATTGAGGATGGTAAGAATAAAGACCCATATCATTTGCAAGTGTTTGAATTTGACGATATTTCAAATTTTCTTAAAAGCATAGGATTTAAAATAGAAGAAGTATATGGACAATCATATACAAATAAGATTGTGAATAACAAGATTGATGATTATAAATTAACAACTCTTATAGAAGATGCTAAAACAATTGGTTATCCAAGTAAAGATGATATAGATAATACATATTCATATATTTTTGTTCTTAAAAAGGAGAAGCAAAATGGATAATGATAAACTAAAGCATTGCGTATCAGTCGCTAGAAAAATGGTCGAGATTGGAAAAGAGCATGGCCTTGGTGAAGAAGAACTTCAAGATTTGTTTGTTTTAGGATTTAACCACGATATTGGCTATGAGTTTGGCGAATACTTAAATCACGAACAACGCGGAGGAGAAGTATTAAAGAGAAATGGTTTTAAATACTGGCAAGAAGTATATCATCATGGCGATATTAATTCAAAGTATGATTCTTTGTTTTTGAAAATACTAATCCAAGCAGATATGCAAGTTGATAAATATGGAAATGATGTAGGATATGAAAAGAGACTAGAAGATATAATGAGTAGATATGGCGAAGGATCAACAGAATATCAAAATGCAAAAATTCTAGTCGAAAAATATAGATAAAAGGAGATAGTAATGAGTAAAGAATTGGAATTCTTAATTGATGTTGTAAAGCAAGCCGGAAACATGATTACTGATGAATTTGAGGTAAGGGCAAAAGATGGTCATGGGGACTTAATTACGAATTTTGATACAGAGATAGAGCAATATATTATAAAAAGAATAAATGAAGAATATCCTGGCTTTGATATTGTGAGTGAAGAATTTAATAGCAAAAAAGAATTAACAGATAATTGTTTTACAATTGATCCGATTGATGGAACGATTAATTTTGCACATCATATTCCGTTGTGGGCAATACAAGTTGCCTGCGTTAAAGAAGGAAAAACGTGTGCTGCAGTGATTTATATACCAAAACTTAATGAAATGTATTATGCAGATGAAAATGGTGCTTTTTTAAATGGAAATCCGATTCATGTAAATAATTTGGATGTAAATAAAGGATTATTCACAATTGAAGGACCTAATAGTATTCAAGGCGAATTAAGAATGATAAAGCGAGCTCGCCAATATAGAGCTTTATATTGTGCTGCGGTGAATTTTGCTTTTGTTGCATGTGGAAGATTAAGTGCGACGTGCCTTGTGTGGGACACATATTGGGATTATATTCCTGGAATATATATTTGTGAAAAGGCAGGAGCAGTAACTTATCATGCAGAAAAAATGCATATTGCTGCGAATAACAATGAATTTTTACAAGAATTAATCATAAATGCTGGCGTAAATGAAAACGAAGTATTAAGTATTTCTAAAAAAGAGGACTAGAGGAGTAAAACATGAATTATTTAGATGTTTTAAATGATGAAGAAGTTGTTAATAGATATAACGCTATTGATGAGATAAATCCATACCCATTTAATCATGGGCTTAAGCATGTTAAGAATGTTTGTAATATTATGAATAGATTGTGCGATATCTTTAACATTTCTGGTGGTGAAAAAGAAGCTCTTTTAATAGCATGCGCTCTTCATGATATTGGTCAAGTAGATGGAAGAGAGGAGCATGGTAAAAAGTCAAAGCTGTTTACTATTGATAGGTTTGGAAATGAATTAGAAACCAACAATTATTATGATGAAATTCTAAATGCTATTGAAAAACACGATAATCCTTGTGATGCATCTAACACATTATTCTGTTTGTTGGTTCAATTTTGTGACAAGATGGATTTTACAAGGGATAGATTAGAAAATAATTGTAGAGAAAAGCATGGATATATTGTTTACGAAGAAATAAATGAGGTTGAGTTTATATATAACGAAAAAGAGTTTGGAATAAATCTTTTAACGAGCGATAAAAAGGATTTTGAAGATTTGTTCTTCTCACCTGATAGAAAATTCGTGGGAAAAGTAATAAATGCTGTTAACGCTTTGGCAGAAAAACTAGAGAGAAATCCAGTAATACAGCATAATGGAAATACTCTTGATAATACAATTTAAGAGAAAGGCCTGATTGAGTCATATGAATGATTTGTATGAGAGAATTAATTTGAATTTTAAATTAGATATTATTTCGAATGCTATATGTAGAGATTATAATATTGGAAGTTTTATCTCGAATGAAGTGATTACAGTTGGGTACGAAGATTTTAACTACGTTTTAACCACTTCTGAAGGCCAATACTGCGTAAAAATCTTTAACAAAGATAGATCTTTAGAAGCATGTAATAATTATATCGACAGAATAAAATTGTCGTCAGAAATTGATGTAAATTCTCCAAAAGTATTTAAATATGACAGAAATGTTTTATATGTTTTTAGCAAAGACGGTATAGATTTTAGACTGTGTGTGTTTGAATATATAGATGGAAATAGCTTTTTTGATTTAGGTATAATTCCAAGTGACGATGAAGTTAAAGAAATAATTAGACAAATGGCGCTAATTCATAAAGCAAAACTTGATTCTGGTTTTGTTTATGATACGTGGACGATTATAAATTTCAAGAAGGAATTTGACAAAAAGTGCAGCTGCCTAAAAGAAAGTGACCTCGAAAACTTGTCTGATTTAAGAAAAAAGTTCGATACAATAGATTTTGAAAAACTAGTAAATTCATTTGTGCATGGCGATATTATTACATCTAATGTAATTAAAGATAAAATTGGCAAATTGTGGATTATAGATTATGCCGTATCAAATTATATGCCAAGAATAATAGATTTGGTCGTTAGTGCTTGTAATTTATGTTTAGATCCAAATAGTAAAGAAAACACAATTAATAAAATATCTCTTATTATAAATGAGTATGAAAAGTATAATAAATTGACTGAATATGAGAAGGAAGTGATTCCATTGTTTTTTGAATTAGCAAATGGAATGGGCATATTACAAACAAGTTATCAAGCGAGCATTGGAAATGATAGTGATGAAAACCAATATTGGCTTGAATTAAGTAGAAAAGGCATTAATTATTCTAAAGGTGATTTTTGAAATATGATTTAGGAGGGTATATGACAGTTGCGGTTGTAATTACAATTTTGGCATCATTACTGTGGGCAATAACAAATCATATTGATAAGTTTTTGATTGATGGAATTGATGAGTCGGGGAGTAGTATAAAAACATTACTAGTTTTCTCAACATTAATTGCAGGAATGGTATTGTCTCCGATTTGGCTTATAGCAAGCAATTTTTCGGTGAGTATTGGCACCATCTCGCTTATATGTGTTTTACTGGCCTCGGTTGTTTATATTCTTGCCACTTTGTTTTATTTTAAGGCTTTAGAGAAAAATGATGCGTCAATTATTGTCGTAATGTTTCAGATGATACCTGTTTTTAGTTATATATTAGCTTTGATATTCTTTAAAGAAAATCTAACAGTAAAGCAAATTGTTGGCTCAATCATAATAATCATTTCAGCAGTTTTAATATCGTTTAACTTTGAAGAAAAAAATAATAAAAGCAAATGGTTGGCATTAGTTTTGATGACGATATCATCATTATTTTATTCAACATATTTCTTTTTGTTTGATATTGCAATTAGAAATGGAGAATATAATTCATGCGCATTTTGGTATCAGATCGGATTTTTAATAATTGGACTAATACTAATGTGCATCAAGAGCTTTAGAACTACATTTATAAAGGCAATCAAAACTAATGGAAAAAAGTATTTTTCTTTAAATCTTACTAATGAAGCGATTAATCTTATAGCAAATCTTATGGTTAATTTTGCAAATGTTACGATTCCGCTTGCCCTTGCTAGTGTTTTAACTGGTTTTCAAGGTGCATTTGCTTTTATACTAGGTGCTATTGGCATAAAGCTACTTCCGAAATACTTTAAAGAAGATTTGAGAAAAAGAGTTGTTTTTCAAAAAATCGGATGCATTGTATTGAGTATTATTGGTCTAATAGTAATGTTTGGTTAAAAAGGATTTGGCTTAGGAGTATAATAATATAAAAGAGATTTTTATTGCGACAGCTGCTATAATATTTTCAATAGTTGAAGTATAAGGAGGCGTGAATAATTTGACGATAGTTGAAATTGGGATAAAACTTGATAAAGACTTTGATTATTACGATTCAGCTTTAAAGTCAAATGGGTTAGAATGTGTTTTTCAAACTGTAACACATGATGTTTATTATACAAACAAGAATTTAGATGGATTGACTGAAAATGAAATGAAAAAAGCTTGTATACGCCTAAGGAACCCTAATGAAGAATTAAAAGAATATGAAGCAAAATTGCTTAATGATGGTTATAAAAAGGTGTTTGACACTGTTAAAGAAGATTATCATTATTGTAAAGAAGGAATGCATAATAGGGTTCAACTACAAATTATTAAAGACATAGGACTACTAGTCTATTTAGATAATAGTGATTATTACGAATTTGATGAAGAAACCCAAAGAATTAAACTAATAGATGAATTGAATTCATATGGTTTTAATATAAACCATAATACGCTGGGCTTAGATAAGTTGAGAACATTATATTATGGCGAAGAAATGTTTAGCAAAAACCAAAATGGATAGAATGGAGTATAGATGGAAAAAATAAGTTATAAAGAAATTGGTCTAGATCGATTAGAAGAATATGACAAAATTCCATTTTATTATGATACCGATAAAAAGTATGAATTAAAAAAGATAGATAATGGATTAGGTGGAATACTTTTAGAGTTAGTAGATGTCCCACACTTTCACAAAGACTTTGGAGAGAGAAGTGAAGACTGGAAGAGATTGTTTGATTTATTCAGTTGGAAGTTCTTTGTTGCTTTTAATGAAGAAGAAAAAATGATTGGCGGATGTACAATTGTCATAAATACTCCAAATTGTAACATGCTAGAAGGAAGAAAAGATTTAGCAGTACTTTGGGATATAAGAATTTTAGAGGAATATAGACATAAAGGTATAGGACAACACTTATTTGATATGGCAAAATCGTTTGCAAAGGAAAATGGGTTTAAGCAACTAAAAGTTGAATGCCAAAACACCAACCCAGCAGCGGTGAATTTTTACCATAAACAAGGAATGGAGCTTTGCGCTATTTATGAACACGCATATCCGGATTATCCTAATGAAGTCCAATTACTATGGTATATGGATTTGTAAGATGATAGATTTTTATGGAGATGTTATATGATAATAAAAAGCTTTAATGTTGAAGAAGATTTAGATAAACTAGAAGAGTTTTTAAGGAATCAGTATTTTGAAAATAAAAATATGACCTCATGGCTTCCGGAAAGATTACATGATGGTATTTATAGAATGAATGCACAACAAGAGGATAAAGGAAAAGAAAAATCGAGTGATTATTTTTTCTTATGGGAAGAAAATGATGAGATAGTTGGTTGCATTTTGACAGATACGGATACCATACATATATTTATTAAAAATGGATATGAAGAGTTATATGAAGAAATGGTTAAATATGCAGAGGATAATTGTGGCCATTATTTGATTTCGGCGAGGATGGAAACATTGATTTTTGTGTAATTTTACATGATAGTCTCAAAGATAGAGTGGAAATCTTGAAAAAACTAGGATATGAAAAACAACAAGGAGAAGATTATGATAATTATGTGTATCCTCAAGAAACCAGTTTTTCAATAGATTTACCTGATGGATTTAAACTAGTTTATGGTGATGAATATACTGATGAGGTAAATAAGTGGAGCGCTTGTAGCATGGGATTTCATCCGGAATATGAAAGCCCGGATTATAGAAATAGTATGAGTGCATACAATCTAAGAAAAGAATCTCCATTATATAAAGATAGCTTTGAATGTTTAGTTATAGATGAAAATTGCAAAGAACCAAATGATGTTTGTTCATATTGTTTCGTATATGTAGATAAAAATTCTAAAACTGCATTTATAGAACCAGTAAGTACAAGAGAAAAATATAGACACAAAGGAATAGGAACTGCAATGATGCATGGAGTTATTTTGAAATGCAAAGAATTAGGTGTTGAAAAATGCTATGTTAATTCTTATGATTGGAGAAGAAAGTTTTATAATGCAGCGGGTTTTATTACTGAGGATAGTATAGGTTTTTGGACAAAGAAAATAGAGATTAGGAAGTGAAAAAATGTCAAAAGTAGATAATGTAGAAAGAAATGGTATAAACTGGTATCCTGGCCATATGGCAAAAGCTCGTCGTGAAATAGGTGAGGCGATGTCGAAAGTTGATTTGGTTTTTGAGCTTGTGGATGCTAGATGCCCAGAAGCATCTAGAAATCCAATTTTGAATGAACTAATTGGTAAAAAACCAAGAATTATTATTCTAAATAAAGCGGATTTAGCTGATGAAAAAGTTAATAAAATGTGGATAGAGCGATTCAAAAAAGAGAATCAAAGTGCAATTTTGGCGGATAGTGTTAAGGGCACAGGTGTAAAAGAAATAGTTAAAGCAGCATATTTGATTATGGATGAAAAGTTAAAAAAGCAAGAAGCCAAAGGAATGGTTGGTGGAAATATTAAAGCCATGATAGTCGGAATTCCTAATGTTGGAAAATCTACACTTATAAATAAAATTGCTGGAAAACAAACTGCAAATACAGGAAATAAACCCGGTGTTACCAAAAAGAATCAATGGATTAGACTAGATGATAGACTTCAACTTTTAGATACACCTGGGGTATTATGGCCAAAATTAGATGATGAAGTACATGCTAGACATTTAGCTTATGTAGAAGCTATAAAAGATGAAGTCGTTGAAATTGAAGAAATAGCAGTTCAACTTGCAGATGAATTAGCTCAAAACTATAAAAAAGAACTATATGAAAGATTTAAAATTGCAGATGACTTTTCATATGAAATGCCATATGAACTTTTAGAAGAAATTGGACGTAAAAGAGGTTGCTTAATTAAAGGCGGTGAGATTGATTATAATAAAGCTGCTAATGTTTTAATTGATGAATTTAGAAGCGGTAAAATTGGAAGATTATCTTTAGAGAGACCATAAAGGGGGAAATGAATTGCTTAAAAAGAAAGATATAGAAATGATGTCACCACTTATTTGGGCTTATATGGGTGATGCAGTTTATGAACAATTTGTTAGAGATTATTTAATTAATCAGGGCGTATTAAAAAATGGTGCATATCATAAAAAAGCAATCAAATATGTAAGCGCAACTGCACAGGTTAAAATTCTTAAAAAAATAGAGGAAGAGCTTACAGAAGAGGAATTAGATATAGTCCGTAGGGGCAGAAACTCAAATCCTCATTCTCATGCAAAAAATGCAGATATCGTAGACTACAAATACGCTACAGGCCTTGAGGCTCTAATAGGATTTTTATATTTGACTAAACAAGAAAAAAGGCTAAAAGAAGTACTAAATATGTGTGTTGAAGCCTAAAAGTATTGACAAATAGGCCAAATCATTATATAAAATCAATATAACAGCTATATTACAAAAAAATAAAAAAAAGATTAATATAGTTGTTTTTTTATCTCATTTTATTTATGCTAGAAATGAGATTATGTATTCTTATTTTAATAAGAACACGAGAGGAGAATGAAAATGGACGAAAATAATAACAATCAAGTTAATTATGGACCAGAGCCAGTAAATAATGCTGCTCCTAATTATGGTCCAGATCCAGTAAACCCAAACCAACAACCACCTGTATACAATAACCCTGGCGCAGGTTCAGAAAAGAATGGTATGTGCACAGCATCTATGATTTGTGGTATTATTGGTATCGTTTTAAGTTGCTGTGGATGTGGCTGGTTACTTCCTATTGTTGCTATCGTACTTGGTGCAATTGGTAAAGGAAAAGCTACAAATCCAGATGATTTAAAACATGCTAAAGTAGGTTTAATTTGTGGTATTGTTGGTGTAGTTATTTCAATAATTATGACAATTATATCTGTAATCTACTATATTTCAGGAGCTGCTAATAGTACTCCTACTTACTACTATTATTAATCGGTATAAGGAGCTTTTACTTTGAAATTTTTAGAAAAAAGTTTTAAAAGTGAACAAGGTGAAAAAATAAAGGTATTTCTTTTCGGAAATACCTTTTTGTTGTTATTTTCTTTTTTTATAGTGATTTTTTACAAAGTAACTAAGGCATATAAATGGGTTCTTTGCCCAATGAAATTGGCCTTTAATTCATTTTGTCCATTTTGTGGAGGTAGTAGGTGCGCTGTTAGTTTCTTCACTTTAAAGTTTAAGGATTCTTTTATGTATCATCCTACGACAATGGTTTTAATAGTATATGCTATTTTTGTGGAAATCGTGTACATAATAGATATAATCTTTAAAAAAGATTATTCTAAAAAGATATTTAATATTTTGTACGTTGTTATTGTTTATTTAGTTGCAACAATGATACAGTATTTTATTAGACTTTATTTTTTCTATAACAATATAGAATGTCCAATAATGTTTACAGATTTATAAAAATGAGTTTGCTAGCAATAAATAAGGGCAAACTCTTTATTTTTTTGGATTTTTATAATAAAATATAGGGTAGCATTTTGAATAGAAAATGAGGGTATTATGGAAGAAAAAACGTTGGATCAAAAAGAACACAGAAAAATATGTGGAGTTAGTTTTTGGCGTATTTTAGGATATATAGTTATATACAGTTTTATTGGTTTCTTGGTTGAGGTTCTATATGGCCTAGTATCTAAAGGCGTAATAGAGAGTAGACAAAGTTTTATTTATGGACCTTTTTGTGCTATATATGGAGTAGGCGCTGTCCTTATGATTTTGCCACTTAAAAAGATTAATACTACTAAAAAGTTTATAAATTTTGGATTATCTGCTTTGATTGGTTGCGCATTGGAATATGTAGTTAGTCTTTTTGGTGACAAAGTTATGCATGTTAAGTGGTGGGATTATTCAACTTATTTTATGAATATTAATGGAAGAACTTGTCTTTACTTTGGAATCTTTTGGGGAATATTGGGGTACTTGCTTATTACAAAAGTTAATCCAAGAATTGATGATATGATAAACAAGTTTAAGGAAAAGATTCCACGTGCTAAGCAAAACACATTTGTTATTATAGTCAATGTTTTACTTGTTGCAGATATGGCATGTACAATTGCAGCTCTTGATTTTTATCAGACAAGAGTAATAATTGAAAATAATATAAATGTGCAAAGCGATTTAAAAGAACACTATGTCAAACATTATGACGATGTATATGGTAATCCGATTATAAAAGAGAGAATCTTAAAAATATGGGGCAATGATGTAATGATTAAAACATTCCCTAACCTTAAGATAGACGATGCGGATGGAAATACAATTTATTTGAATTCTTATTATCCTGCAATTCAGAATTATTATTTTAAAGTTTTTGATAGTGAGACATTTAATATTAATGACGTGAAAAAGAGAATTGAAAATGCTCGTGAAATAGCAGACAAACCTCTTGAAAGTATTTATTAGTTTGGAGGAAATAATGAGGCAGTTTTTTAAGTATATAGGTAAATATAAATTTCATACAATCATGGCACCACTATTAATACTTTTTGAAGTGGCGATAGAGACATTAATTCCTACAGTTATGGGAAAGCTATTAATAGACCAGGCTGTTAACCAAGGCGATATGAGTTTGATTATAAAGTATGGCTTACTACTAGCTGGTCTTACTTTAATTGCGCTTATGTTTGGAGTTATTTCAGGAAGAATGGCGGCAGTTGCTTCAACAGGATTTGCAAAAAATCTTCGCTCGGATATGTATAAAAAGATTCAAGATTTTTCTTTTGCAAATATAGATAAGTTTTCAACATCGAGCTTGGTTACTCGTATGACAACAGATGTTATGAATGTAAGACAAGCATTTCAAATGTTATTAAGAATTACAATTAGGGCACCATTACAATTTATTACGGCTATTGTTGCTTCTCTAGTTATATGCCCTGGACTTTCAAAATATTTTTTATATGTTATTCCATTCTTAATTATTGGACTATTGCTTATAATTGTAAAAGCATTTCCATGGTTTGAAAAAGTATTTAATACTTATGATGAATTAAATTTAGTTGTTCAAGAAAATGTTAGAAGTGTTAGAGAAGTTAAATCGTACAACTTACAAGATGAAGAGACAGAAAAGTTTAAAAAAGTTTCAGGAAAAGTTTTTAAATATCATACAATTGCAGAAAAAATTGTGGCTTTGAATAGACCAATCATGATGACATGTATATATATTGTGTTAATTATGATTGCTGTTGTTGGCGCTAAACTAACAGTTCAAAACGTGATGACAACTGGTGAACTTCAATCAATTATTTCGTATGCGCTTCAGCTATTGATGTCACTTATGATGATTTCTATGGTAATTGTTACACTTACAATTTCAAAGGCATCAGTTGATAGAATCAAAGAAGTGTTAAATGAAATTCCAGATATTAAAAATCCTGACAATCCAGTTAATGACATTAAAGATGGAAGCATAGAGTTTGATAATGTAAGCTTCAGTTATGCAAATGATATAGAGAGACTTTCACTTAAGAATGTAAATATTACAATTAATTCAGGAGAAACAATTGGAATAATAGGTGGAACTGGTAGTAGTAAATCTACATTAGTTCAGCTAATTCCTAGACTTTATGATGTTACACAAGGAACACTTAAAGTTGGTGGAGAAGATGTTAGGGATTATGATATCAAAGCATTAAGGGATAGCGTTGCTATGGTGCTTCAAAAGAATGTTTTATTCTCTGGGACCATTAAAGAAAATTTGAGATGGGGAAAAGAAGATGCAACAGATGATGAAATTATTCATGCGTGTAAGTTAGCTCAAGCAGATGAATTCATCGAAGGATTTCCTGATAATTATGACACATATATAGAACAAGGCGGTACAAACGTATCAGGCGGACAAAGACAAAGACTATGTATTGCTAGAGCATTATTAAAATCACCTAAGATATTAATTTTGGATGATTCAACTTCTGCAGTTGATACACGTACGGATAGTTTGATTAGAAAAGCATTTAGAGAAGATATTCCTAACGTAACTAAATTAATTATTGCTCAGAGAATTGCATCCGTTGAAGATGCTGATAAAGTATTAGTTTTGGATGAGGGAGAAGTAGTAGACTTTGGTTCTCCTCAAGAATTAATGAAGACATCTAAGATTTATAAAGAAGTATACGACTCTCAAATGAAAGGGGGTAGTATAGATGAGTAATAATACAAGAGAATTGCCAAGCAGAAATAGTGGCGCTGTCTTAAGAGGCCAAAAGTTAAAATTAGATAAAGGTACATTTCAAAAACTAGTAAAAAGAGTAATTGGCCCACACAAATTTGCATGGTTAATTGTTTTAATACTAATAATTGTAAGTAGTGTTTGTGATGTGCAAAGCTCATTGTTTATTGGAAGAGTAATTGATGAAAAAATTGTTCCAGTAATTGATCAGTATGCAAGAGATGAAATCGACAATCCACAAGAAGACAAGATGTACACATCATATGAAGGCATAATTGATGGAGAAGTTGATGTATCAGAAGAAGATATGAACAAGCTAGATAAAAGCCTTTGGGATTATATTAAAGAAATTGGCGTTATCTTTATCATAGCTATAGTATCGGCTTATTTGTATAACCGAATAATGATTTATATATCACAAGGTGTTCAAAGAGAAATTAGAGATGAGATGTTTGCAAAAATGCAGACTCTACCTGTTAAATATTTTGACACTAATTCTCATGGTGACATTATGAGTAGATATACAAATGATATTGAGACTTTGAACCAATTAATATCTCAAAGTATTCCATCATTTATTTCTACATTTGTTACTATAGTGGCTGTATTTATATCTATGCTTATGATTAATGTAGGTCTTACAATTTTCTCGGTTGTGCTAATTTTAGTTACAATGTTTTCAACGAAGAAAGTTGCAAGTTTAGCTAGTAAATATTCAATTAAACAACAAAATGATTTGGGTAAAATAAATGGTTTTGTTGAAGAAATGATTCATGGACAAAAAGTAATTAAAGTATTTAACCATGAAGAAAATGCAATAAATGACTTTGAAGGTTTGAACGATGAATTATATGATTCATCTGTTAAAGCGAATACGTTTGCTAACATTTTGATGCCTATTATGGGCAAAATGTCGAAATTACAATACGTAATCATTGCAATTGTTGGTGGCGCAATAGCAATTAATACAAGGGTATTATCTTTAGGTAATTTAGTTGCTTTCTTACAATTAGCAGATAGATTAGGAATGCCGATTAATCAGGTTACGCAACAATTTGCTTCGGTTGTTACAGCTTTAGCTGGAGCTAAGAGAATATTTGACTTGATTGACGAAGAACCAGAAGAAGATGATGGTAAGGTTATACTTGTTAACTTGGATGAGAATCATGCTGAGACTACTAAACTTACAAAAGATTGGGCTTGGAAAGTTCCATTGTCAATGATTAAGAATGATGACAAGTATATTGAATTAAGAGAAAATTACAAAGATGTAAATGATGAATATATCTATTTGCCTGTTAAAGGTCATATTGAATTAGTAGATGTTACATTTGGATATGAGCCTAATAAAGTTGTTTTAAATGACATTACTTTATATGCAAAGCCAGGACAAAAGATAGCATTTGTAGGTGCAACAGGCGCTGGAAAAACAACAATTACAAATCTAATAAATAGATTTTATGATATTCAAGAAGGCTTCATTAAATATGATGGTTTAGACATAATGGATATTAAAAAAGAAGCGCTTAGAAAATCATTAGGTATGGTATTGCAAGAAACTAATCTTTATACCGGAACTATTATGGAAAATATTAGATATGGAAGATCTGATGCGACAGATGAGGAAGTAATTGCAGCTGCTAAGCTTGCAAATGCGCATGGATTTATTAAGAGGCTTCCAAAGGGATATGATACAATGCTTACAGAAAATGGAGCAGAGTTATCACAAGGACAAAGACAGCTAATATCAATTGCAAGAGCAGCAATTGCTGATCCACCTGTAATGGTATTAGATGAAGCTACAAGCTCAATTGATACCCGTACAGAAAAGATTGTTCAAGATGGTATGGATAAGCTAATGGAAGGTAGAACTGTATTTGTAATTGCACATAGACTTTCAACAGTTAGAAATGCAAAAGCAATTATGGTTTTAGATCACGGTGAGATAATCGAAAGAGGAGAGCATGACTTCCTAATTTCGCAAAAGGGCACATATTACAAGCTATACACTGGAGCTTTTGAATTAGAATAACTGCAACTGAGGGACGGTTCTCAAGTTGCACAATGCAACCGAGGGACAGGGCGACCTGTCCCTTTGTTGCGCTGTGCAACTTGAGAACCGTCCCCTAGTTGCAGAACATTACAATTTTGTTAAATAATTGAATTCCGTAGGGTCTTATAGTAAAATATAGTGTGAGTTATTAGAACTAAAGATAAAGGAGAATGAGATGAGTAACAATAATGATGTTATTGATTCAAATTATGTAGACCCGAGCTTACTTGCTCAATATGATGAAGAGGATAAATATGATCCTGGGGCATATGTCGGTGGCAATGTTGCTACGCCTGTATATCATAATAATCAGGATCAAGACTTGTTTGAGAGCATTCTTGAGCAAGCTGTTATGAACGAAGCTTCAGATATTCATTTATTGGTTGGTTGCCAACCTTTACTTAGAGTGTCTAAAGAGCTTCAATATCTTGAGTTTATAAATGAACTTACAGATTTGGATTTACAAAATTTCATTAGAGAGATTGTAAATAATAATTCTAAGATAATGGATTTACTTCAAGAACAACGTTTGCTTGATACTCACTTTAAATATAAAGACACAAGATTCAGGGTAAATATTTCATATACGATGGACACACCAACGATAACAATGCGTCTTATTAAACAAGACCTTCCTGCTTATGATAGTTTAAATTTGCCATCGATTATCAAAGATTATGTTATGAACACCCAAGGCCTTGTACTAGTTACAGGTAAACCTGGTTCTGGTAAATCTACAACTATGAGTGCATTGGTTAATGAAATAAATGAGGCAGAGAGCAAGAAGATTCTTATGCTTGAGAGCCCAATAGAGTACGTTCACCAAAATAAACAATCAATTGTAGTTCAAAAAGAGGTTGGACCATTTGGTGACTGTAAATCTTATCACGAAGGCGTTATTAACTCGCTTCGTGAAGATTGCGATGTCTTGGTAGTAGGAGAAATTAGAGATAAAGAAACAATGGATGCTACTATCGAAATGGCAGAAACAGGACACTTAGTTTTAGGTACACTACACACTAACTCATGTTCTGAGACAATCGATAGAATTATCAACTTCTATCCAACAGAAGATCAACAGACAGTTAAGTTTATGATTGCTAACTGCTTAAAGCTTGTTGTATCTCAAAGAATGCTTAGAGGCGGATACAACAACTTGGTCATGATTCCGGAAGTTCTAGTTATTGATGATCAAATCGGAGGAATGATTAAGAAAGATAAATTTAATAGTGTCGAAGTTGAAGATGCTATGCAATCAGGAAGAGATAGAGGAAATATTTCAATATTGTTCTCACTTGCTGATGCTGTTAATGATGGCAAGATTACAGTTGAACAAGCTAAAAAAGAAGTTGATATTAGACGTCATGATTTACTATTAAGAGTAATTGCTGCTGGAAAGCAAAGAAAGTATCTTAGTTAAAGGAAGTGATTTTTATGGATCCTAATGTTAGTTTAAAACTATCTAAAAGAGCAGACGAGACAGTCTGGGGCAAAGCTATTTCTGGCTTTGGAAAAGTCTTTTATTCGTCATCTTTTAGTGTTTATTCTTTCTTAATATCTAGAAGAAGAAACCAACTACTTAGGGCGTATAAGAATTATTCAAATATAAACGAGTTCAAGGATGAAATTAAGAGAGATCAAATTTCTCAAAAGTATAAAAAGGCATATGATAATTATATTGCAACCATCGAAAAGTATATTGTCGAAAACATTTATACAAAAATGCAAAAAGGTGCAAGTACTTTAGAAGAAAACAATATAATGTCAAAGTATTATGAGGTTAAAAAATACAAAGGTGAAGATGAAGTTGAATTTAATACAAGACTTCAAATACTTACACTTAATATGGAGTGGGATGTTGTTCAAGCCCATAAAAGTGATTCTTATTTAGAAAGATTTAAAGAATTCTATTTGTATAAAATAGTTGAGTTATACAAAACACATATGCGTCACAGCGCTATCTTGCTAGCTAATAGCAAAGATGGCAGTAGAGACGAATATGAAGCTATCTATACAATTATTGAAAGATATATTAAGGAAGTTCTTCCAATACTTCCAGAAAAAGATGACACAAATAAGATTATTAAAGAGTACAAAAAATTTGTTGCACCAATTGATCAATTTGAAACAAAACAATATTTACAACTTAGAAAAAGACTATGTCTTTTAGGATTTTCAAATGTCCTATTTGAATATAGCCTTCCTCTTGTTGCGAAAGAAGATTGCTACAAAGAGATTATTGAAATCGCGAGAACTCTAATCACAAATTATTATACCGATATTGAAAAATTTGAATGCTATGGCGTTTTGCTAGATGCAATAGAAGAGTATTTTGAAAATATCCAATATAAGAAAGCGTATTGGAATAGCGATGTTGAAAAAGAAGAGTTCAAACAGATGGATGCTAAATGGCAAGTTATGAAGAAACTTGCAAGAATAGACTATGAAAGCTTTAAGAAGCAAAGGGAATTACTATTCATTGCTTATGATAAAAAGGTAATGAATAGAGAAAAAATTAAGCTTCCAGAAATTAGAACGTATTATCATGAAAGACTTCTTATTTTAAATGCATTGCAAAGAATTAAGAAGCCAACACCTGTATCAGGCAAGATGCGTTCAAATAGAAGAATCAAAGTTCCAGACACAATTGTTAAAGAGGAAAAAACAGGAGCTTTGGTGATTGGTAATCCTGAAGAAGAAAAAGAGCAAAGTGCAGAAGAAAAATTACAAGTAATTGAAAATGCTCTTAACTTTTTAAGCGATAATCAAAACGATGAAAGTCAAATTGAGGAGACTCAAGAAGAAACAATACAAGACAAAGTTAATGAAGGCGCTAAGACTGTGTATAATATAGCAAGCTTTCTTTTGACAGGTAATAAAAAATACAAAAAAAGGAGAAGCTTTTAGATGATTGAAGTCTCTTATGAAAACATACCAGAAGATAAATCATATGAATACATTATAGATAGAGTTGTAAAAGAAGTTCTTAAAGAAGAGAAAATCGTTCATGATGTATCTGTTGATGTTATTCTTACTGACAACGATGAGATACAAAAATTGAATAAAGAACATCGCCAAATTGATAGTCCTACAGATGTTCTTTCATTCCCAATGTATGAAAAAGATGAGATTAATAAATTAAAAGAGCCTAAGGAAGATGATGTTGAAGAGACCTTAGGTGACATTGTTGTGTCAATTCCTAAAGTAAAGGAACAAGCAGAGGAGTATGGTCACTCAGTTGAGAGAGAATTGGCTTATCTAGTTTGCCATGGAATGCATCATTTATTAGGATACGATCATATTGAAGAAGAAGATAAAAAGGTAATGCGCGAGCATGAAGAAGCGGTTTTATCTAATCTTCAATTTTTCCGTGTAGGTGATGGAGAATCTTTACTTGCTGTTGATAGAGTAGAAACAAAAGAAGATGTTGAACCAGCCGAGGAAACAACAAAACTTGCAGAAGAAGTTAAAGCATCAACAATAGAAGAAATGTCTGCTGATGTGAATGCAAAAATAGATTCAATAATTAATGAAAACATTGCTGAATCAAAAGCAAAAGAAGAAGAGGAAACAACAAAAGTTGTTCCAGTAGTTGTTCCTGAGCCTGAGCCAAAGCCTGAGCCAGCACCTGAGCAAAAGCCAGAACCAAAGTCGGTTGAGGAGCCAAAAAAAGTAATTTCAGATTATAATATTACATATAAAAATACAAAGACAAAGAGTAGTTCATCTACACTTCCAATTATTATTGCATTTTTGATTGTATTATTAATAGTTGGCTTGTTAGTGTACTTCTTAGTTATTAAGCCAATGGAAGATATGTCGGGCGCAGCTGGAATAGTAGAATCTGGTGATATTAGTGGCGAAGAATTAAGTGGAGATGAAGAACCAGAAATAATAGAAGAAGAGCCATATACTGGCCCAACTGTTTTCTCTGGTGATTCACGTTCTATTGCATTTATGATAGATAATGATGTTAAAGCTTCATTACCACATGCAGGATTAAACAATGCATATATGGTTTATGAAATAATCGTTGAGGGTGGAGCTTCAAGACTTATGGCAGTATTTAAATATGATAATCTACCAGATAAGATTGGCCCGATTAGAAGCTGTAGACATTATTTCTTAGATTACGTACAAGAACATGATGCTTTGTATTGTCATATTGGACAAAGCACACAAGGCGGAGAAGCTTTAAGAGATAGAAGCATTCAACATATTGAAACCGATCATGCTAGAATTGGACCAGATAGAACATGGCACAATGCATTTGCTGTAAAAGAAAAAGTATATAAAACAATTGAAAACAGAGGTTGGAGAACAACACAAACTCAAGATTGTATAATCAAGTTCAACGAAAAAGATATAGATTTAGATAGTAAAGAATACGCAGATGTAATTACATGTAAATTCCCTGTGAGTACAACAGAATTTAAATATGATGAAGAGAGAAAAGTATATCTAATAGATATGAAAGGAACACCTCATGTAGATAAATTTAATGGTGAGCAATCATACGCTAAGAATTTATTAGTTTATCAAATAGATAACAAATCTGTTTGGGAAGCTTGGGGCGATCATAGAGAAGAAGATAACAAGAAACGTCAAGAGATATATAATACAGGAACTGGCAAAGGATATTACATTACAAATGGTAAAGCTATTGAAATGTATTGGTCAAAGCCAACACATTCATCTAAAACAAAATATACAGATAAATATGGAAATGAAATTAAGTTTAATGATGGTATTACTTGGGTAGAAATAATTCCTTCAAATGGAAGTTATAAAATTACTTCAAACCATCAAGAAGAAACTAGTGGAGAAGTTAAGAGTGGGGATTTATCTAATAAAACAAGTTTGAAAGGAAATAATTAATGAAGTCAGGTTTTATTACAATACTAGGCCGTCCAAATGTTGGAAAGTCTACATTGCTAAATGCTATTGCTGGTCAAAAAATTGCTATAGTTTCAAGCAAACCACAAACTACGCGTAATGCGATAAAAGCAATTATTACTAAAGGTGATAGTCAACTTATATTTACTGACACTCCAGGAATTCACAAGCCTAAAAACAAATTGGGCGAAAAAATGAATGAGACAATTAAAGATAGTCAAGATGGAGTAGATGTAATACTGTTTTTAATTGATGCAAATGACAAAGCTATTACGCCAGCAAATCAAAAGATTGTAGAAAGAGTAAAGGGAATAAAAGCAAAAAGAATTCTAGTTATTAATAAAGTAGATGAAGTAAAGAAAGAACATATACTTGAATTAATTAAACTATATAGCGACGAGTGTGACTTCGAAGCTATTATCCCTATTTCTGCATTAAAAAATGATGGAATAAAACATTTGATTGATGAAATTATTAAAATAATTCCAGAATCTCCATGGTATTATGATGAGGATGAATTTACAGATCAAACTGAGAGACAAATAGTTGAAGAAACAATTAGAGAAAAATGCTTGAGACTTCTAGATGAAGAAGTTCCTCATGGAATAGCTGTAGAAGTTATATCAATGAAGAAACGTCCTAGAAAAAAATTATACGATATAGATGCAACAATTTATTGTGAGAGAAAGTCTCATAAAGGTATAATAATTGGCAAGGATGGAGTTACATTAAAGAGAATCGGCGAGAGATCAAGAGCTGATATAGAAAAAATGTTAGATACAAAAGTCAACCTTAAGCTTTGGGTTAAGGTCAAAGAAGGCTGGCGAGATGATGCAAACAAACTTAAGGAGTTTTATAAGTAAGGGTGTGAAATAAAGTAGTGGGAGTTATTAAAACAAAAGGAATTGTAATAGCATCAGCTAATTCCTCAGATAATGATAAAGTTCTTACTATTTTAACACCTGACTTAGGTAAGATTTCTGCATTTTATAAAGGGGCTAAGAAAAGCAAGACTGCTTCATTAAATAGTAGTGAGTACTTATCATTTAGTGACTTGGTTTTGTATAAGAGTCCAAATGATAATTATTCAATAAATAATGCAGAAACAATTGAAGTGTTTTATAATTTGCGTGTGGATATAGACAAACTAAACTATGCCACGGCAATTTCTAAGATGGTTTATGATGTAACGGAGGAAAACATTCCTTCATATGATATATTACAATTATTCTTAAACACTTTATATGTTATTTCAGAAACAGACAAAAACCTAGATTTAGTCTTTAGTGTGTTTCAAATTAGACTTTTAGCAATTTTAGGATTTTTACCACAGATAGATAGGTGTATTAATTGTGATGAGCCTATGGTGGAAGAAATGGAAGAGTTTTATTTTAGTATCAAAGATGATGGCGTTAAGTGCAAAACATGTCAAAAGTTAGATAAAAGCATCATTAGACTAAGCAAAGCTAGTTTTTCGGCTATCGTGTATGCTCTTTCGTGTGATGCTAAAAAGCTATATTCTTTTGAATTACCACAAGATGATATAGATGAATTAAAAGTATTTACGAAATTATATACTACACAAAAGCTCGATAAAGAGTATAATGTTATTAAGATGTAGATTATAATAATAAAAAGAATATAAAAGGAGAGTTTTGTATGAAGAAAAAAGTGTTATTTAGCACTGTGATTATTTGCATAATTATGCTTGCAAGTATTTGCTTTGCAGTAGGAAGCATCAATAGTACTACAAAGTTCACAGTTGAATCATTTAAGATGAAAGTTGGTTCAACACAAAGTTTAGCCGCTATTATTAGTGGTAAGGAAGTAGATTATGAGAATATTTTTAGTAGTAATGAAGCCGTAGTTACTATTATTGATCATAATACTTTAAAAGCATTAAGCTCTGGTATAACTACATTATCTTATCCAATGCAAACAGCTGACGGAAAAGATGCAACATTATACTGTTATGTTGAAGTTACTAGAGATTACAACACATTTGATACTGTAAATGGTACAAATTCACAACAAATTATATTAAGCCTACATATTGATGGCATGGTAACAAAGATTGAATCTAAAAAAGCAGCAATAGCTACTTTCCCAGAGATGACAAAAGAAGGCTATGTATTTGATGGATGGTATTATAATAGTGATTACACATCAAAGATAGCTAAAGATCAAAGATTTAATAAAGATACTGATTTATATGCTAGATGGATTACTGAGGCAGAGGCAAATGGTAGATTACCACAAGCTGTTCCAATGTATGAAGATGTTGTAGACCATTGGGCAAGAAGAGCTATTGAATCAGTTAGCTACTTAGGATTATTTAAGGGTGTTTCTGAGACAAGATTTGGACCAGAAAATCCAATGACAAGAGCTATGACAGTTGCAGTTATTGGAAGACTAGAAGAAGGTATTAAAACAGAAGGTTTTAAGCTAGATGTTGCAGATGTTAATGATTCAAGTTACTATGCTCCATATTTAGCTTGGGCAATAGATAATAAAATAGTAACAGATTTAGAAGATGGAAACTTTAGACCAAATGATGTAATTACTAGAGAAGAAGTTGCAATTTATATGGCTAATTACATGAATTACAAAGGATATAAAAATGATTCTAAAATCATAGTTCAACCTTCATTTAGCGATGCATCTGAACTTTCAAAAGAGGGCAAAGTTGCAGTAGATTTATTGTACGGAGCAAATATAATGCAAGGTAATGGTGATGGTACATTTAATCCAAAAGGCTCTTTAACAAGAGCACAAATTGCTCAAATATTCTTTAATTTTAATAATTTCAAAATGAAGTATAAAGCTTAACTATAATAAATGCCCTGAAAGATATAACTTTCAGGGTACTTTTTTATAATACCATTGAAATTATGTCAACTATATGATATAATTTGAAATTGTCACTATTATTACTTATGCTCCTCTTATGAGGAAAAATCGCAATTGCGAGGGAGGTATTTTAATGGAAATCATGCAAATGTCAGCCCAGGAAATTGTTCTCATGAATGCCTTTGCCAAGCTTGCTGAAGAAGCATTTATGGCGGAGAAAACTATCAAGGACTACTATGGAGAAAAAGCTTTTGGTCTTGGTGAAAAAGAAATTCATGTATTCCATACTGAAAGCTGCGATGAATACTATGGAGATGGATACATCACAATTGATGGTGTTTTTAAGTACCAGGACAATTGGTGGGGTGGACGGAGCTATGAGTTTTCCTGTAACGCCGAGGGGATTTATCAGATGTTGAGATCTTGTTACTTAAGGAACAATGGGCTTAGTCATTTAGAATCTAAAAGCTTCGACTGCCAGGTAGAACACATAGATTCTTATTTCAGGAGTTTCATAAAAAAATCAGTGGCACTGAAGAGTAAGCCAAAATAAGGCTTTCTTGGCATCCTTTCTTATCTAAATATTGATGAGAAAGGGTGCCATTTTTTAATATATGAAAGTTTTTATGAAAAACATGAAAAAAATGCAAAAAAAGCTTGCATTTGTCCTTTGTTCGACTTATAATGGAAATCGCTGTGATAATGCGATGATGTGAAATGTGGCTGCCCATGCTGGCAGGGAACTTTCACGGAGTATGTCCGATTTTAAATTGGGCGACAAGGGTAGAAACGCTATTTCCCCAGGTCTATCCTGGGTTTAAATATGGGTGGTCAGTATACACCCGGGTGCGTTGTTAATTTACTTTTGTCTCCTTACATAGCATATTTATTATAAGGAGGTAAACAAAATGCCAAGAGCAAAAAAAGAAGCAAATGTAGGAAAAGAAAGAATAAGAATTAGACTTAAAGCTTTCGATCATGTTATTTTAGATCAGTCTGCACAAAAAATTGTAGATACTGCTAAAAAGACAGGAGCTCAAGTTTCTGGTCCAATTCCACTACCTACAAAGAAAGAAATCGTTACAATTCTTCGTTCTCCACACAAGTACAAAGATAGTAGAGAACAATTTGAGATGAGAACTCATAAGAGAGTTATCGATATTCTATATCCTACACACAAAACAACTGAAGCTCTTATGAAAGTAGAGCTACCAGCTGGTGTTGAAGTAGAGATTAAATAATTGCATCGTTAAAACGATCAAGTTCATACATATATATAGTATGAACCAATAATCAAGGAGGTATTTTTAAAATGAAAAAAGGAGTTTATGGTAAAAAATTAGGCATGACTCAAATCTTCACAGAAGAGGGCCTAGTTATTCCAGTTACTGTTGTTGAGGTTGAACCTTGCGTAGTTATCAACAAAAAGACTGTTGAGACAGATGGTTATACAGCACTTCAAGTTGCAACAGGCGAAGTTAAAGAAAAACATATGAATAAACCTTTAAAAGGTCAATTCGATAAAGCAAAGATTGCTTACAAAAAATATATCAAGGAATTAAGACTTGATAATATAGATGAGTACAATGTAGGCGACGAAATCAAAGCTGACATTTTCGCAGCTGGTGAATTTGTTGACGTACAAGGTACTTCAAAAGGAAAGGGCTTCCAAGGCGTTATCAAACGTCATGGTCAACACATTGGTCCAAAGGGACATGGTTCTATGTATCACAGAAGACCAGGTTCTATGGGTCCAACATCTAGCCCAGGAAGAGTATTCCCAGGTAAGAAATTACCAGGACAAACAGGTAAAGATACAATTACAGTACAACACCTAGAAGTTATTAGAGTTGATATGGATAAGAACGTTATCCTTATCAAAGGCAGTATTCCAGGATATAAGAATTCTTTAGTTAAGATTAAAGATTCTTGCAAAAGCGCTAAATAGTAGGAAGGGAGGAAGAGAATAATGCCAAAAGTTGATTTATTAAATATGGAAGGTAAAAAAGTTGGCAGCATCGAACTTTCTGAAAATGTATTTGGCGTAGAAGTTAATGAATACGTAATGCATGATGTTGTTGTTAATTACCTAGCAAATCAAAGACAAGGTACACAAAGTACTAAGACTAGATCAGAAGTTTCTGGTGGCGGTAAAAAGCCTTGGAAACAAAAAGGTACAGGTAGAGCAAGACAAGGTTCTATTAGAGCTCCACAATGGATCAAAGGTGGTATCGCATTAGGACCAAAACCACGTTCTTACAAGTACACATTAAATAAGAAAGTTAAGAGACTAGCTCTTAAGAGTGCTCTTACTACTAAACTACAAGAAAACGCAATCATCGTTCTTGATGAATTAAACTTTAATGAAATCAAAACAAAGAATATGGCTAATGTACTTTCTGCTATTAAAGCTGAAAAAGCATTAGTAGTAATTTCTGAAAAGAATCTTAATGTTCAATTATCAGCACGTAATATTGCAGATTGCAAAACTGCAACAGTAAATACAATTAATACATATGATATTATTAAATATCCTACACTTGTACTTACAAAAGCTGCAGTTGAGAAAATAGAGGAGGTGTACGCATAATGGTTGCAGAAGACATCATTATTAAACCTATCATTTCTGAAAAAAGCAGCAATGCTCAAGCAGAAGGAAAATACACTTTCAAAGTAAATAAGAAAGCTACAAAGATTGACATCAAAAAGGCAGTTGAAAAACTATTTGGTGTTAAAGTAATTAGTGTTAATACAGCAATTGTTAAAGGCGGTCTTAGAAATAGAAACGGCAGACAATACAAAGTTGCTGATTACAAAAAAGCTATCGTTAAAATAGCTACAGATATTAAACCACTTACATACAAAGGTAAAGGTGGTAAAGACGTTAAGGCTTCTAAGAAATTCAATACTGAAATTAAAGAAGCTACAATCTAACGTAACAGCGATTATTAATCGCGATAATAATTATAGGTTGTTGGAGCCGAGGGAACCAAACGACCTGAGAAAATTTGCCCTCTAAATTAAGGAGAGAAATAAAATGGGAATCAAAAAGTTTAGTCCTACAACCCCATCTAGAAGAGGAATGCAATCTCTAACTAATGATGAGATTACAAAATCTACTCCAGAAAAATCTTTAGTTTGCAAATTAAAGAAAAACGCTGGTAGAAACTCTTATGGAAGAATTACAGTTAGACACCAAGGTGGCGGTTCTAGAAGAAAATACAGAATAATTGATTTTAAGAGAAAGAAGATGGATGTACCAGCTACAGTTACAGCTATTGAGTACGATCCAAACAGAAGTGCAAATATCGCACTTATCGAATATGAAGATGGAGACAAAGCATACATCTTAGCTCCTATCGGATTAAAAGTTAACGACAAGGTTATTTCAAGTGAATCTGCAGATATCAAACCAGGTAACTGCTTACCAATTTCATCAATTCCAGTTGGTACTTTAATTCACAACATTGAGTTAAAGCCAGGAAAAGGTGCTCAAATGGTAAGAAGTGCTGGAATTTCTGCACAACTTATGGCTAAAGAAGGAAAGTATGCACACGTTAGACTTCCTTCAGGAGAAATGAGATTAGTTGCTGTTAATTGTAAAGCAACAATCGGACAAGTTGGAAACACAGATCATGAAAACGTAAAACTTGGTAAAGCAGGTAAATCAAGATGGCTTGGTAAGAGACCAGAAGTTAGAGGTTCTGTAATGAATCCTAACGATCACCCTCATGGTGGTGGTGAAGGTAAATCACCAGTTGGACGTCCAGGACCAGTTACTCCTTGGGGTAAACCAGCTCTTGGATATAAGACAAGAAATAAGAAGAAGGCTTCAAGCAAGTTTATCGTTAAGAGAAGAAATGCTAAATAGGAGGGAAAATAGATATGTCAAGATCACTTAAAAAAGGACCTTTTGTAGATCCAAAATTACTTGCCAGAATCGAGAAAATGAATGAAGAAAATAAAAAAGATGTTATCAAGACATGGTCAAGAGCATCTACAATTTTCCCACAAATGGTTGGACATACAATCGCTGTTCATGATGGAAGAAAGCATGTTCCAGTATACATTTCAGATGAAATGATTGGACATAAGCTTGGCGAATTTGTTCCAACAAGAACATTTAAAGGACATGCTGGCGATAAAGCTACAAAAACAAAGTAATAATCATAAATAGGAGGAATTAGAAGTGGAAGAAACTAAGAAAACTACTGCTAAAACTACTAAGACAACTAAATCAACTACAGCTAAATCTACAACAGCTAAGAAGACAACAAGCGCTTCTAAAGCTACAGCTGAAAAGAAGACTACTGCTGCTAAAACAACAAAGTCTACAACAGCTAAGAAACCAGCTGCTAAAACAACAGCTGCAAAGACAAGTGCTGCTAAAGTAGAAAAAGAAGAAGTTAAAGCTGAAGTTAAACAACCAGTTGCTAAAAAAGAAAGTAAAAAAGCAGTAATTAGAAAAGATTTAAAAGATCCAAGTGCTACTTTAAAGAATGCTAGAATATCAGCACGTAAAGTTAAAATTGTTATCGACAATATTAGAGGCAAAAATGTTGATGAAGCTATCGCAATCTTAAAGTTCACTCCAAAAGCTGCATCTCCATTAGTTGAGAAGCTTTTAAAATCTGCAATTGCTAATGCAGAAAACAATAATATGATGAATAGAAAAGACCTTTACATTGCAGAAATATATGCAAACCAAGGTACAACAATGAAGAGAATTAGAGCTGCTACACAAGGTAGAGCTAACAGAATTAGAAAAAGAACTTCTCACATTACAATAGTTCTTAAAGAAAGAGCTTAATTGGGGAAAGGAGGATAAAATTAAATGGGACAAAAAATGGATCCACATGGATTAAGAGTTGGAATCATTAAAGATTGGGACTCTAAATGGTATGCTGGAAAGAAAGATTTTGCTAACAATCTTGTAGAAGATGTTAAGATACGTAAAGAACTTACAAAGAAATTAAAGATTGCTGGAGTTTCAAAAGTTGAAATTGAAAGAAAAGCAAACGTTGTAAGAGCTAATGTATACGTTGCTAAACCAGGTCTTGCACTTTGAAAAAACGGAGAAATCGTTAATAAAATTAGAGAAGACTTAAAGAAAGAATTTGGAAAAGAAATCAACGTTAATATCGTTGAAGTTAAGAATCCAGATATCGATGCAACATTAGTTGCTGAGAACATCGCTTCTCAAATTGAAAGAAGAATTTCTTATAGAAAAGCTATGAAACAATGCATGGCTAGAACAATGAAAGCTGGAGCAAAGGGTATCAAAACACAATGTGGTGGTAGACTTGCTGGTGCTGAAATTGCTCGTTCAGAATTTTATAAAGAAGGTACTATTCCTCTACAAACACTTAGAGCTGATATAGACTATGGATTTGCTGAGGCAAATACAACTTATGGTAAGATCGGTGTTAAAGTTTGGATATATAAAGGTGAAGTACTTCCTGAGAAGAAAGCAGAAGGGGGTAGAAAATAATGCCATTGATGCCTAAAAGAACTAAACATAGAAAGCAAATGAGAGGTCATAACAGAGGTAAGGCTACAAGAGGAAATACAGTTACATATGGTACATTTGGCTTACAAACTCTTGAAGCTGCTTGGATTACTTCAAACCAAATTGAAGCAGCCAGAATTGCTATGACAAGATTTATTAAACGTGGTGGTAAAGTTTGGATTAAAATTTTCCCAGATAAACCAATCACAAAGAAACCTGCTGAAACAAGAATGGGTTCAGGAAAAGGTTCTGTAGAATATTGGGTAGCTCCAGTTAAACCAGGAAGAATTTTATTCGAAATGGATGGAGTTGCAGAGGATGTCGCTAGAGAAGCATTTAGACTAGCTAGTCACAAATTACCTGTTAAAACTAAATTTATAGATGCAAGAAATTCAGAAGGTGGTGAAAACGATGAAGATTAGTGAAATTAGAGAAAAAACTTCATCGGAGCTAGTGAATTTAGAAGCTGAGTTAAAACAAGAATTATTTAAGCTTAGATTCCAAAATGCTACTAACCAATTAGCTAATCCGATGAAGATCAGAAGCGTTAAGAAAGACGTTGCAAAGATTAAAACAGTTCTTAGAGAAAGAGAACTTAAAGGAGAATAATTAGAAAGGAGAGTTTAAGTCATGGAAGAAAGAGCACTTAGAAAAACCAGAGTAGGTAGAGTAGTAAGTGATAAAATGGATAAGACTGTAGTAGTTGCTGTTGAAGACAGCTACAAGCACTCAAAGTATGGAAAAATCATGAGAAGAACATATAAGTTAAAAGCTCATGACGAAAACAATGAATGCGGTGTAGGCGATACAGTTAAAGTAATGGAGACTAGACCTCTTTCTAAGGATAAGAGATGGAGAATTGTCGAAATTATTGAAAAAGCAAAATAATATATTTGCAAATGTTTAAAAACTCGGAAAGGAGATAGAAAAATGATACAACAACAAACAAGACTTCGTGTTGCAGATAACACAGGAGCCAAAGAATTAATGTGTATCAGATGCCTTGGTGGTTCTTATAGAAAATTCGCTAACATCGGTGATGTTATCGTTGCTTCTGTTAAGAGTGCTGCACCAGGTGGTATGGTTAAAAAAGGTGATGTTGTTAAAGCTGTTATCGTTCGTTCTAAGAAAGGTATCCAAAGAAAAGATGGATCATACATTAGATTTGATGACAATGCAGCTGTAATAATTAGAGAAGATAAAACCCCTAGAGGAACACGTATTTTTGGACCAGTAGCTAGAGAATTAAGAGAAGGAGAATACATGAAGATCTTATCACTAGCTCCAGAAGTACTATAAAATGATCAAAAAAGGTAGGTGTAAAAATTGAACAGTATGCACGTTAAAAAAGGTGACAAAGTAATGGTTAACTCTGGAAACGATGCTGGTAAGACTGGCGAAGTTTTAGTAGCTCTTCCAAAAGAGAATAAAGTAATCGTTAAAGGTGTCAACGTTAGAAAAAAGCATATGAAGCCTAGAAGACAAGGCGAAGCTGGCGGTATTATTGAAAAAGAAATCGCAATTAATGCTTCAAAAGTTAATGTATATTGCAGTAAATGTGGAAAAGGTGTCAGAGTTAAATATGAGACAAAGAAAGATGGCACAAAAGTAAGAGTTTGCGCTAAGTGTGGCGCTGAACTTAAATAAAGAAAGGAGGTAATCGTAAATGACAGGTTTACAAGAAAAGTATGTTAAGGAAGTAGTTCCTGCACTTGTTAAAAGATTCAATTATACTTCAGTAATGCAAGCTCCAAAGCTAGAGAAAATCGTTATTAACATGGGTGTTAATGATGTTAGAGAAAACTCAAAAGCTTTAGAAAATGCTATGAGAGATTTAAGTATTATTACTGGTCAAAAACCTATAGCTACAAAAGCTAAGAAATCAATCGCTGGTTTCAAAATTAGAGAAGGACAAGAGATTGGATGCAAAGTTACATTAAGATCAGACAAGATGTATGATTTCGCATTCAAACTATTTAATGTTGCACTTCCAAGAGTTAGAGATTTCAAAGGATTATCTCCAAACTCATTCGATGGAAGAGGAAACTATTCAATGGGTGTTAAAGAACAATTAATATTCCCAGAAATCGAATATGATAAAGTAGATAAGCTAAGAGGTATGGACATTATATTTGTTACTACTGCTAAAACAGACGAAGAGGCTAAAGAGTTACTTGCTCTATTAGGTATGCCTTTTTCAAAATAATAAGGAGGAAAATACAAGATGGCAAAAAAATCATTAATTGCTAAACAAAAATTAGCTCCTAAATTTAGCACAAGAGCTTACAATAGATGCAAACTTTGCGGAAGACCACACGCTTACATTCGTAAGTATGGCGTATGCAGAGTATGCTTCAGAGAATTAGCTCACAAAGGACAAATCCCTGGTGTTAAAAAAGCGAGCTGGTAATTTAGAAAGTTAGAATACTAACAAAAATAAAATTTTATTGAAAATTAATTAAGTAAATTTAAATGTATTATTTATTTGATAAAAATGACTTGGTGTAATGGTTGCATAGGCGACCAGTAGTCGCCATGACATCATTATATAATTGATAAATCTCTTAAGACTTTAAGAAAGATATCACATATTATTGTTATTAAATAAAAAATGCATGAATCAAAATTTATATTTAAACTAATTAATGTTTCAAATGAAAGGAGAAAGAAATGAACATTACTGATCCTATAGCAGATATGCTTACAAGAATTAGAAATGCAAATGCACAAAGACATGATACAGTTGATGTTCCATCATCAAAGCTTAAGAAAGCTATCGCTCAAATCTTACTTGATGAAGGATACATTAAGTCTTTTGAAGAAATAGAAGATAATTCACAAGGTACAATTAGAATTACTCTTAAATATGTAAATAAACAAAAAGTTATTTCAGGTCTTAAGAGAATTTCTAAACCAGGACTTAGAGTTTACGCATCTAAAGATGAACTTCCAAAAGTATTAGATGGTCTTGGAATCGCACTTATCTCTACATCAAAAGGAATTATGACAGATAAGAAAGCAAGACAAGAAGGAATTGGTGGAGAGGTTCTTGCATATATTTGGTAGAAAGGAGAATGAATAAAATGTCAAGAATAGGAAAGAAACCTATTACTGTTCCTGCTGGCGTTGAAGTTAAAATCGACGGAAAAGTAGTTACAGTTAAAGGACCTAAAGGTACATTAACAAGAGAGTTCAATCATGACGTAGATATCAAATTAGATGCAGGAGTGCTTTCAGTTAGCGTTCAAGATCCTAATAAAGATAATCTTACAGGACTTTCTAGAACACTTTTAAACAATATGATTGTTGGTGTTACAGAAGGATTCCAAAAAGAACTTGAAGTTAATGGCGTAGGTTATAGAGTACAAAAACAAGGAAAGAAACTTATAATGAACATGGGATTCTCTCATCCTGTTGAGTTCGAAGATAGAGACGGAGTTACAATCGAAGCTCCAAACCCAAACTCAATTATTGTTAAAGGTATTGATAAGGAAGCTATCGGACAACTTTGTGCTGAGATTAGAGAAGTTAGACCACCTGAACCATATAAAGGTAAAGGTATTAAATATGTTGGAGAACATATTATTAGAAAAGAAGGAAAGATGGGTAAGAAGTAAAAGTAACGCGTGATAAATAATTATCACAAATAGTTACAATTCCCAAATTATGAAAGGAGAGGAATAAGAGTGATTAATAAAGAAGCTAAAAACGTTGCTAGAGTTAGAAGACACGAAAGAGTAAGAGCTAAGATTTCTGGAACTCCAGAATGTCCAAGACTAAGCGTTTATAGAAGCAATAAGAACATCGTTGCACAAGTAATCGATGACGTTGCAGGAAAAACTTTAGTTTCAGCATCAACATTAGACAAAGAAGTTAAAACAAAACAAGCTAATATTGAAGCTGCTACAGAAGTAGGAAAATTAATTGCGGCCCGTGCTATCAAAGCTGGTATTAAAACAGTTGTTTTTGATAGAGGTGGATATATTTACCATGGAAAAGTTAAAGCTTTAGCAGAAGCTGCAAGAGAAGCAGGATTAGAATTTTAGAATAAGGAGGAAATTTTAATGATAGATGCAGGTACATTAGACCTTAAAGAAAAGGTTGTATCTCTTAACAGAGTTGCTAAAGTTGTTAAAGGTGGTAGAACTTTTAGATTTAGTGCTCTTGTTGTTGTTGGAGATGAACAAGGTCATGTAGGTGTTGGAAACGGAAAATCATCAGAAGTTCCAGACGCTATTAAAAAAGCTATTGATGATGCTAAAAAGAACTTAATTGAAGTTCCAATAGTTGATACAACAATACCTCATGAAATAATCGGTCATTTTGGAGCTGGAAAGGTTCTTTTAAAACCAGCTGCAGAAGGTACTGGACTTATTGCTGGTGGTGCTGCAAGATCAGTTTTAGAACTTGCTGGATATAAGAACATCAGAACTAAGAACTTAGGTTCAAATAACCCTCGTAATGCTGTATATGCTACAATTAAAGCTCTTGGCGAATTAAAGACAGTTGAGCAAGTAGCTACATTACGTGGCAAAAAAGTTGAAGAGATATAATTGTTGATCCAATACACATAAGGAGGTGTAATTAAATGAAACTTAACGAATTACAACCTGCTCCAGGTTCAAAGCAATCAGGCAGAAGACTTGGAAGAGGTATAGGTTCTGGTTTAGGTAAGACTTCAGGTAAAGGTCACAAAGGTCAAAATGCAAGATCTGGTGGTGGAGTTAGACCTGGATTTGAAGGAGGTCAAACACCTTTATTTAGAAGATTACCAAAGAGAGGATTCAAAAATAGAAATAAGAAAGTTTACACAGAAGTAACACTTTCTATGTTAGATAAAGTTGAAGCTGGAACAGAAGTTACAGCTGAAAGCCTAAAAGAATTAGGTATAATTAAAAAGTTAAATGATGGTATCGCTATTTTAGGAAATGGTGAACTTTCTAAAAAGCTAAATATTAAAGCTAGTAGAGTTACAAAGAATGCTCAAGCTAAGATTGAAGCTGCTGGCGGAAAGGTAGAGGTGATCTAAGTTGTTTAAAACACTTCGAGACGCTTGGAAGATTAAAGATCTAAGAAGAAAATTGCTTTGGACACTTCTACTACTTATCATCTTTAGATTTGGTGCTAACATTACTGCACCAGGTGTTGATGGTTTAGCTGTAGCAGAGTATTCAAAGACAATAGCAGAAAATGGTATTTTATATACCTTAAACATTATTACTGGTGGTGGTTTCTCACAACTTGCAATATTTGCAATGTCAATTGGACCATACATCACAGCATCAATCGTTATCCAACTTTTAACTGTTGCAATTCCTGCACTTGAGGAATTACAAAAAGAGGGAGAAGCTGGTAAACAAAAACTTAACGATTATACAAAATACTTAGCAATTGTACTTGGTGCCATTGAAGCATTTGGTGTTTATATGATGTATAGAACTGCACAAGTTCCAATGTTACAAGCAGATGGTTCATACGTTTACAAGAATGTATTCTTGGGTGAAACAATGCTTACACCATTCGTATTCATCATGTCACTTACAGCAGGCTCTACATTATTAATGTGGATTGCAGATAAGATTTCTAATTTAGGTGTTGCTAATGGATCTTCACTACTTATCTTTGCGGGTATCGTAGTAGGACTTCCAAATGGAATTATGTCATTAGTTAATTCTCTAGTAATTCCAAATGGAGTATTTAGCCCATTAGGATTATTAGCATTCGTTGCAATCTTAGTTGGTGCTATCGTATTGATAGCGGCAGTTGTATGGGTAACAGAAGCAGAAAGAAGAGTTTCTGTTCAATATGCAAAGAGAGTTGTTGGTAGAAAAATGTATGGTGGACAAAGCACAAACATTCCTATCAAACTTGCTATGGCTGGCGTTATGCCAATCATCTTTGCTATGTCATTCATGCAATTCCCATCAATGATTATTGGACTTATTAATTCAAACATAGCAAATGAAACAGGATTCTGGGCAGGAGTATATAAAGTATTCTCATTTACAAGCTTAACAGATAAGATTGGTAACTGGGGATATGGTGTTGCACACATACTAATTTACTTAGCATTGATTGCAATATTCACATACTTCTACACAAAGATGATATTCAATACAACAGAAGTTGCTAACAACTTAAAGAAGAATGGTGGATTTATTCCAGGTATTAGAGCAGGTAAGCCTACATCAGATTACCTATCTAACATATTAAAATATGTTTCTGGATTTGGTTCTATATTCTTAGGTGTTATTGCTATCATCCCAATACTTCTTGCATTCACAGGACTTGGAGTTTCATTTGGTGGTACAGCAATACTTATCGTAGTTTCTGTAGCACTAGAAACAATGAAACAATTAGAAGCTCAAATGATGGTAAGAAATTACAAGGGATTCTTAGATTAATAAATAAAAAGGTGAAAAGAGTTTATCTTTTCACCTTTTTGTGATATTATATACCTTGTAATTTTAGAGAGTGGGAGGAGTACGAATGAGACAGTTTATTAGAATACTTGCAGTTATTTTAACAATCGCAGTTTTGGTTGGAACAATATATTTCTTAGTTCAATATAATAAGGATTACGTTGAGAACAATCCAAACCCATCTGGCGATGAGAAAATTAGTATAGAGAATAAAAATGAAAAAGTAGAAGTAACATTAGAAAGCAAAGAGAATATCGAAAGATACGCTAAGGAAGAAAAAGAGAGTTTAATTAGTGCTATTAAAAGTACAATTAATCTAAATACAATAGCTAATGTTAGAAAAACTATTAATAAAAAGATTTCAAAATCTTATTTTGGTAAGTTAGTTATTCCTAATGAGAATTCTAGTGAAGTAGTTTCAGGTGAGAATTCAGGCGAGATGGAAACATTCATAATACCAGATTCAGTACAATGTTCAATTCAAGTTGCTGGATCTATGATCAATATTGTTCCTGAAGACGACAGAATAGATTCAATAGAATTTCATTATAGAGGAGATAATAAACTTGTAGCATATGTTAGAAAGTATGCTGGAACAAATATAAAAGCGACTTACTATTTCGAAAATGGAGAACTTCTAGATAAGGAAGTTAATACATTTGATACAAAGTATAATGTTTTTGAAACAGAAACAGAAATACTAAAAAGAGCAGATAATTTATATAATGATTTCTTGAAGGAGGATTAGAATGAAAAGACTTATTATTTTGGGTGCACCAGGAAGTGGAAAAGGTTCACAATGCAAATGGATTACAAAAGATTACAATGTACCACATATTTCTACAGGAGATATTTTTAGAAAGAATATTTCTGAAGGAACTGAATTAGGAAAGAAAGCAAAAGAGTACATGGACAAAGGTGCATTAGTTCCTGATGAATTAGTAATTGATTTATTAACATCAAGACTTGATGAGCCAGACTGTGTTGAAAACGGATTTTTATTAGATGGATTTCCACGTACACTTTCACAAGCAGAAGCATTATCTAATTATTTAACATCAAAAGGAATTCAAATTGATAGAGTAATTAATATTGATGTTGATGATGAAGAAATAATGAGTAGAGCATTAAATAGAAGAACATGTTCAAATCCAGAATGTAAAGAAATTTACAATATGAGAGACAATCCTCCAAAAGTTGAAGGAATTTGTGATAAATGTGGAGCTCCACTATTTATTAGAGATGATGACAACGAGGAAACAGTTGCAAATAGATTAAGAGTTTATCATGAACAAACAGAACCACTTATAAAGTATTATGAAGAATTAGGAGTACTTAGAACAGTTAAGGGACAACAAGAATTTGCTGATACAGTTGCACTTGTAAAAGAAGCTATTTAATAGTAATGGCGGCTAACAGCCGCCACTATTTTTGAAAGGATTATTAAATGATTACATTAAAGTCAGAAAGAGAAATTAAGTTAATAAAAGAAGCGGGCCATATTGTTTATCTTGCTTTAATGGCAGCAGGTGAGGCATGCGTAGTTGGAGCTACTACAAAAGATGTAGATAAAGCTGCTGAAGATTTAATAGTGGCTCATGGATATAATCCTTCATGCAAAGGATATGCTGAAGGAGATGAGATACCTTTCCCAGCATGTTGTTGTATTTCAGTTAATGATGAAATTATACATGGAATACCATCAGATAGAAAGCTTCAGGAAGGCGATGTAGTTAAAGTAGATATCGTTGCAGATAAAGATGGATACTTTGCTGATGCTGCTCGAACATTTATAGTAGGAGAAAATCCAGAAGGTGAAAAGCTTGCAGAAGTTACTAAGCAGTCTTTCTTTGAAGGACTTAAATATGCAAAGGTAGGAAATAGAATTTCGGATATATCACATGCCATTCAAGAGTATGTTGAAAAAAATGGTTATTCTGTTTTAAGAGAGTTCCAAGGACACGGAGTAGGAATTGCTATGCACGAGGATCCTGGAATTCCAAACTTTGGTAAGCCTGGAAAAGGTCCAAGAATCGAAGAGGGAATGGTACTTGCTATAGAGCCAATGGTATGCCAAGGTCGAAAAGAAATAATGGAATCAGATGACGGATGGTCAATAATTACAGAAGACGGTTCACTAGGCGCTCACTACGAAAATACGGTAGCAATAACAAAGAATGGGCCAGTTGTTCTAACAAATGAATAAATTCTAAAGACATGCCTTACTATGGGCATGTCTTGTTTTATTTCAAAATTATTATTTTTTTCAAAAAATACTTTACAAACATAATTTTATATGATAAATTTGACCACAGTTCGTCGCACTTTTTAGATTTCGACATCGAGAAAATTCTAGGAGGTGTTATTTTTATGCTTATTCAGCTTGAAAATGTTTCAAAAACATTCAAAGTTGCAGAGCGTGGAAGTACCTTTAGAGAAGTGCTCTTGTCTTTTATTCGTCGAAGGTACAAAGAAGTACACGCACTCAAAAAAGTATCCTTCAATATTAATGAGGGAGAAATAGTTCGGATACATAGGTCCGAATGGAGCACGGTAAATCCACAACAATCAAAATAATGTGTGGAATACTTACTCCAACATCACGGCAAAGTGATTATTAATGGCAAGGTTCCTTACAAGGAACGAACCGAGTATGTCAAAAGTATTGGCGTTGTATTCGGGCAACGCAGTCAATTATGGTGGGATGTTCCACCCGATGATTCATTTTATCTCTTACGAGATATCTACAAAATTCCTAAGGACGAATTTGAGTCCACTAGAGCAATGCTAATCAAAGCGTTAGATCTTAGTCACGTAATTAAAATTCCAACAAGACAATTGAGTTTAGGACAAAGAATGCGATGTGAGATAGCAGCCGCACTACTTCATAAGCCCAAAATTTTATTCTTAGATGAACCGACAATCGGTTTAGATGCAGTCTCCAAATTACAAGTTAGAGAATTTATCAAAAAAATCAACAAAGAGTGGGGAACCACGATTATTCTAACGACGCATGATATGCAAGATATAGAAGCCCTAACAAATAGAATCATCTTAATTGGAAAGGGTGAGAAGCTATTTGATGGCACGCTTTCAAAACTGAAAGCAAAATATGCACATGCGAAGAATAATTCCACAGATGAGGTTATAGCTGAAATGTACAAAGAGCTAAAACTAGTATCGTAAAAGCAATAATCGCACATTGAAAATTGAATATTGAAAAAGAAAGGAGAAAAAATATGAGACCATATTTATCTTTTTTTAAATTGCGATTCGCAATTGGATTACAGTATCGTTTTTCGGCTTTAGCTGGACTTGCCACGCAATTCTTTTGGGGAATAATGATGCTTTTCATTTATGAAGCTTTTTATCAAAATGGAGTATCCACACCTATGGAATGGCAAGAATTAGTTTCCTATATATGGTTAGGACAAGCATTCTTTGCATTGTTATTTTTTAGAGTAACGGATAACGATATTATGGAATCAATCAGATCTGGACAGGTTGCATACGAATTTGTTAAACCTCTGAATATTTATTGGATGTGGTTTTCAAAAATAATGGCAAAAAGGCTGTCTGCAGGATTCTTACGATTTTTACCAGTTATTCTGATTACAATTCTTTTACCACAAAAGTATTCATTAAAAGGTCCAGTATCAATTGAGGGATTTTTAATGTTTATTGTAACAATGCTTTTGGGATTGATCATTTCAACTGCATTGGCAATGATAATCCATGCTTTAATGTTTTATACAACAACAAGTAAAGGTCTATTTAATATTTATGGAAATTTAGCTGATTTCTTTTCGGGTATGGTTATTCCAATTGCATTTATGCCTGTCGCAATGCAGACGATATGCTATATTTTTCCATTCAGATTATGTATGGATCTTCCAATGAGACTATATGTTGGAAATATTCCAGAAATAGAAGGATTACAAACTATCCTTGTACAAATTGCCTGGATACTTGCTTTAGTATCATTTGGTAATTTTATGATGAAAAAAGTATCAAAAAAATTAGTTGTACAAGGAGGATAATATGAGATTATATTTTAAGTTTGTTTTAATGTTTATAAAGTCTGAGATGGAATATAAGCTTGCTTTTTTCTTGTCTATGGTAGCATCAACATTAGGAACTTTAGTTACAGTATTAGGAATTGTTTTCCTTCTACAAAAATTTGGCTCAGTAGGTGGCTGGAAGATAGAAGAAGTAATGCTAATCACTGGAATTGCAATTTTTGGTTATACTTGTGTGGAGATTTTCTTAAGAGGACTTGATATGCTCTATACAAGGGTTAAAAGTGGTATCTTAGATCAAATGATGACAAGACCAAGAAAGATACTGTTTCAAGTTGCTTGCTCTGATTTTCAAATGCACAAAATTGGACGATTGCTAGAATCGATAATCCTTATAATATATGGATTAATAAATGTTAATGTTGAATGGAACATATACAAGGTATTTGTATTTGTTTTGGTATTAATAGCATCAAATATTGTATTTGCTGCACTTCAAATTCTAAAAGCAGCTTTTTGCTTTTGGACAATTGATGGAATGGAACTGATGAACATTCTTCAAGATGGAGGAAGGGATTTATCAAGTTATCCATTATCAATATATAAAGAATGGTTTGCCAAATTCTTTACCTACATCATTCCGTTTGGACTATGTACTTATTATCCAATAATGTACTTACTGGGGAAAGATGATGCGCCATTTTGGTATGGACTTACCCCAATTCTGGTCATTCCATTTATGCTGGCCATGTTGGGAGTATGGAACATAGGGCTAAGAAATTATAAATCTACGGGGTCGTAACGCACTCTGTTTTTAACAAAATGTTAAAAACATATTGACAATATCTTTACCTAGGCCTTATAATGAGAATGGAGATAAGGAAAGGGAAAGGATGGTTAATATGGAGAATAAAACAATGATGGTAGATTTATATGAGCTTACGATGGCACAAGTATATTTTAATTCAGGAGAGAAAGATAAGATTGCATACTTTGATGCTTTCTTTAGAAAAGAACCATTAGAAGCAGGATATGGAATTATGGCAGGTGTAGATAATATTATACATTATATTAAAAACTTGCACTTTACTGAAGAAAATATTAATTATCTTAGAAGTTTAAATAAGTTTAATGAAGAGTTCTTAAATTACTTAAGGGATTTTAAATTTACTGGAGATATATATGCAGTTCCTGATGGTACACCTGTTTTTAGAAACGAACCAATTTTAACTGTAAAAGCACCAATTATAGAAGCACAAATAATTGAAACTGCATTATTAGCATATTTAAATCCAAGTATTTGTTATGCAACTGCTACTAAAAAGATAACAGAAGTTACTGGTGAAATATCGCTTATGGAATTTGGAGCAAGACGTGCTTATGGTCCCGATGCTGCAGTTGAGGCAAGTAAGTGTGCAATTATTGGTGGTGCTGCTGGATCATCAAATGTCCTAGCAGGTGAAACTTATGGAATGCCGGTATTAGGAACAATGGCGCATAGTTTAGTTACAGAAGCCGATTCAGAATATGAAGCATTTTTAAACTTTGCTAAAACATATCCAAATAATTGTGTATTATTAATAGATACTTATGATACTTTAAGAAGCGGAGTACCAAATGCAATTAGAGTTGCCAAAGAATATTTAATTCCTAATGGTTATGAGTTAAAAGGAGTTAGAATTGATTCTGGTGACTTAGCATATCTATCTAAAGAAGCAAAAAGAATGTTTAATGAAGCGGGATTACCAAATGTTCAAATTTGTTTATCAAATGGATTAAATGCAGAAACAATAGATTCACTTTTAAGACAAGGTGCAGTAATTGATTCTGTTGGCTTAGGAGATAATATTACGGCCCCAAACAATGGTCGTGTTGGTTGCGTTTATAAAAATGTTGCTGTAGAAAATAATGGTGAAATAATTCCAAAAATTAAAGTAAGTAGTGATACTGCAAAAACAATTAATCCTGGTTATAAAAAGTTATATAGATTTTATGATAAGACTACTGGATTTGCACTTGGAGATTTGGTTGCGCTTTATGATGAAGTTATTCCTGAAGATGGTTATATATTAATAGACCCAGAAGATGAAATGAATTTCCAAAAGATTGAGAACTATACTATAAGAAATTTACAAGAAAAAATATTTGAAAATGGAAATTTAGTTTATAACGATGTAGATATTTTTGCAAAGAAAGACTATTGTAATGAACAAATGAAAACCCTTTATCCAGAAATAAAGAGAATTGAAAAACCACATAAATACTATGTTGATTTGAGTGAAAAACTACTTAATATGAAGAAGCATATGATTAGAGAAGCTAAAACAGCTTTGATATAATTTATTAATAAATAGAAAAAAGGAGAGGATGCATATGAAGTTTAAAGATTTTTGTGAAAAGAAAGATGTCAAAATTTCTATTAAAAGATACGGCATTGATGCTATGTCAGCTATGGCTCAGGGACTTTTTGCATCCTTACTTATTGGTACAATTCTAAATACTATTGGGACACAATTTAATATTGAGATTTTAAATACAGCAGGAAGCTATGCAATGGCAGCAAGTGGTGTAGCAATGGCAATTGCTATTGGATATGCACTTAAAGCGCCTCAACTAGTACTATTTTCACTTGCAGCAGTAGGTGCTGCTGCAAACTCTTTAGGTGGAGCAGGCGGACCACTTGCAGTTTTAGTAATTGCAATTTTATCTGCAGAAATTGGTAAGCTAGTTTCAAAAGAAACCAAGATAGATATAATTGTAACTCCAGCAGTAACAATTATATTTGGTGTAGCACTTTCAACATTAATTGCTCCTTGGATTGGAGTAGCTGCATCTGCAGTTGGTAATGCAATAATGTGGGCAACAGAATTACAACCATTCTTGATGGGAATGATTGTAGCACTACTAGTGGGTATTGCTTTAACACTCCCAATTAGTAGTGCGGCAATATGTGCGGCTTTATCTCTAACAGGTTTAGCAGGTGGAGCTGCAGTGGCTGGTTGTTGTGCACAAATGATTGGATTTGCGGTAGCAAGTTTCAAAGAGAATAAAGTTGGAGGATTAGTAAGCCAAGGAATTGGAACATCAATGCTTCAAATGGGTAATATAGTTAAGAATTGGAAAATTTGGATTCCAGCTTGTATTGCTTCAATTGTAGCTGGACCAATTGCAACATGCGTATTTAAAATGCAAATGAACGGACCAGCAATATCTTCTGGAATGGGAACATGTGGAATGGTTGGACCAATTGGAGTATATAGTGGTTGGGTAAGCGACATAGCAAATGGAACTAAAGATGCTATAACAGCTATGGACTGGATCGGCCTTTTGATTATATGCATTGTTCTTCCAGCAGTCGTAGCATGGGCAGTTAATAAATTATTGCGAAAGATTAATTGGATAAAAGATGGCGACATGAAGTTGGACTTGTAGTATAATAATCGCAAGGAGTTGAAGTTATGAGAGAAGGATTTTTAAGAGTAGGTGCTATCGTACCAGAGATAAAACTTGGTAATCCATTATATAATGCCGAAAAAATAGTAGAAAAGATTAGAGATGCCTATGATTACGGAGTAGAGGTTGTTGCTACACCTGAACTTTGTACAACAGGCGTATCTTTGGGAGACATTTTTAAGCAAGACTATCTAATGGAAAAAGTAAATGAAGCCATTCAAAAAATAATGGATGAGACAAGTGACTTAGAAATCACAATTGTACTTGGAACACCTCTTAAAATTGAAAATAAACTATACAATGTTGCGCTTTTAATCTATCAAGGAGAGATAATTGGATTTGTTCCAAAGAAGAATTTAAGCCCTGATGAATTAAGATGCTTTAATACAGGCTCTTATATATATGATAGAAAAGTAAACGTGCTTGGACATGAATTGATGTTTGAAAAGAATGTTTTTGAAGCACCAAATCATGAAGGCGCAAATTTTGATGTTGAATTAAGCGTAAAAGAATTAAAGTATTTAAATCCAGAAAACAAAACAATATATTTAAGTATAAATATGACTTCAAACTATGATGTAGTATCTAGAACTGTTAAAGTAAAGAAAGAAGCATTAAAGCTTTCAAAGGATAATGGTATTGGCTATGTATATATAATGCCGGGAATCAACGAATCAGTTACTGACTTTGTTTATTCAGGTTATTCAGTAATCATAGATGATGGAACAATAATTAAAGAAGGCGAAAAATTCAATTTTGAAGGTTCTTTGATTTATGGTGATATTAAGTTAAATGAAGAAATCAATGACTATGTTATAGAAAAAGAAGAACCTATAGATAAAAAGGCACAAAAAGAACTTAACAAATATCCTTTTGTTCCCAATACACCTGAGGATATTAAAGAAAGATGTAAAGAAGTTTTAGAATTACAATCTTCTGCTTTAGCAAGAAGAATCAAACAATTAGGACATAACAGAGTAGTTTTAGGGTTGAGTGGAGGAAGTGATTCGACTCTAGCTTTAATTGTAATCAATGAAGCATTCAAAAAGCTTAACATAGATAATAAAGGAATAATTGCAATTACAATGCCGGGCTTTGGAACTTCAGATAGAACATATAATAATAGTATAAACTTAGCAAAAGAATATGATGTGACATTAAGAGAAATAAGTATAAAAGAAGCATGCATACAGCATTATAAGGATATAGGGCTTTCAGTAGATGATAGAAGTGTTACATATGAAAATGCACAAGCAAGAGAAAGAACCCAAATCTTAATGGATGTTGCAAATATGGAAAATGCTTTTGTTGTAGGTACAGGAGATATGTCAGAACTTGCACTAGGATGGTGCACATACAACGGAGATCATATGAGTATGTATGCAGTTAATTGTAACATACCAAAAACATTAATTAAGCATATAATTAGATATGAAGCAGAAAGAAGAAATAGTAAAACTTTGTTTGATATAATTGATACACCTATTAGTCCGGAATTGTTGCCAACTGATGAAAAGGGCGAGATAGCACAAAAAACGGAAAGCAATATTGGACCATACGAACTACATGATTATTTCTTGTATCACTTCTTAAAATATAATTCTACACCTAACTATATTTTAGAAATTGCCACAAAGGCTTTTGAAGGAGTATATAATAAAGAAGAAATTCATAAATGGCTAAATGTGTTTTTAAGAAGATTTATGACACAACAATTCAAGAGAAGTTGTTCTGCTGATGGCCCAAAAGTTGGAACAATAGGATTAAGCCCACGTGGAGATTTAGTTATGCCAAGTGATTTAGATGCGTCAATTTGGAAAATAATGTAATGATGATTATAATTGCAATATAAAAGGAGACATTCTACAAATGAAAATAGGAATCTTCGGTGGTTCTTTTAATCCACCTCATAAAATGCACAAAAATATTGTAAAGGAATTAATTAAGAAAGGATACTTGGATAAAGTAATAGTTGTTCCTACAGCAGATAAGTACAACAAATCTTATTTGCTAAATGGAAAAGATAGATACAACATGTTAAAACAAGTCTTCAAAAATGATGATAATGTTGAAGTGTCACCATTTGAAATTGAAGGAAGACTTTATACAATTAACACACTAAACTATTTTCACAAGATTTATCCAAAGGCTGATTTGTTTTTTGTTTGTGGAATGGATAATTTAGCTGAGTTCTATTTATGGAATAGCTATGAAGATATACTAAAGAATTATAAATTGCTTGTAATTAAAAGAGATGATATAGATTTCAAGAAAGAAATCAAGAGATATAAAAAGTACGAAGATCATATAATACTTGCAAATATATCTCCTAAGTATATTTCTTCTACACAAATAAGAAATGAAATAGTGAAGAGAGGATATACTAAAAAACTAAGAGAATATATGTATGTTGATACAATTAAGTATTTAAAAAATATGGATGCCAAAAAGTATTGGAGGTAAAAAATGGAATACAGATCCGAGGAAGAATTCTTAAAATCATATAATCCAAATGAATATGACAGACTTTCAATGACAACAGATATATTGCTGTTTAGTGTATCTGATTTGTTACAAAACAATTATAGAAAAACAAGTGAAAAGGTAATGAGTATTCTACTTGTAAAAAGAGAAACATATCCATTTAAGGATATGTGGTGCGTTCCAGGAGGTTTCTTAAAATTAGATGAAGAGTTAGAAGAATGCCCCAAGAGAATCCTTGCTGAAGAAACAAATCTTCATAATATTTATATGGAGCAACTTTATACATTTGGCGCAGTTAAGAGAGACCCACGTATGAGAATTGTTTCAACAGCTTATATGGCACTAATAGATAAAAATGATTTAAAAGAAGAAATTAATAGTAGGGCTAAGTGGTTTAACATTCAGTATGATGAAAACAAATCTGGTGCTCAATTAGTACTTACAAGTGATGACGATAGAATAGAAGTTCAAGTCAAAAAAACATTAGTAGAAAAAACTACTAATAGATATAAATATGAAATTATCAAAAATGATAGTATTGCGTTTGACCATGCAGAAGTAATTGTAACAGGACTTGAAAGATTAAGGAATAAGATTGAATATACAGATATTGTATTTAATATGATGCCTGAATATTTTACACTTGGAGAGCTTCAAAAAGTTTATGAAGTGATACTAGGAAAAGAATTATTAATGCCAGCATTTAGAAGAGTAATTGCAGATAAAGTTGAAAAGACCGATAAAATACAAGGTGGAGGAGGCCATAGACCTTCTGTGTTATTTAAATACAAAAAGAAATAATTAATGGGTGGTGGGTGCTTTTTTGGGACACTTACTAAAAGTCACAATCTTGTGACTTTTAGTAAGTGTCCCAAAAAAGCACCCACCACCCATTATTATTTGAATTTTATGCTTTCTCTTATAAACGAATTAAATAGAGGATGTGGTTTTGTTGGTCTTGATTTGAATTCTGGATGGAATTGACACGCAATAAAGTGAGGATGATCTTTTAATTCGATTATCTCAACCAAGTTGGCTTTCTCGTTAATTCCAGAGAATGTCATTCCTTTTTCTTCTAATAAATCTCTATACTTATTATTAAATTCGTATCTATGTCTATGACGTTCTTTAATTTCGTCCTGCTTATAATCTTCATATGCAAGTGTTCCTTTAACTAATTTGCAATCATAATTTCCAAGTCTTAATGTTCCGCCCATATTAATTATTTCTTTTTGCTCTGCCATTAAGTCGATAATAGGGTCAGCACAAAGCTCATCAAATTCAGTAGAAGAGGCACCTTTAAGTCCACAAACATTTCTTGCAAATTCAATGCAGGCAAGTTGCATTCCAAGACATATTCCTAAAAATGGAACTTTGTTTTCTCTTGCATAATTAATAGCTCTTATTTTTCCTTCGATACCACGTGAACCAAATCCACCTGGAACAATTATTCCAGATGTGTTTTTAAATACATCTTTCAAATCATCTATTTTTTCCAAATCTTCAGAATTTACCCAGTTAATGTTTATCTTTACATTATTAGCATATCCAGCATGTTTTAAACTTTCAGCAACACTTAAATATGCATCATGAAGTTCAACATATTTTCCAACTAAAGATATTTCAATTTCATCTTTTAAGTTATCGACTTTATCAACTAAGTCTTCCCAATATTTAATTTGACTAGGTTTTACTTCAAGTCCAAATTGCTTTAAAACAAGTTCATCCATTCCTTGCTTATGATAATTAAGTGGAACTTGGAAAATGTTTTTAACATCAACACTGTCTATTACATGCTCTTTTGGAATACTACAATAAAGTGCAATTTTTTCTTTTAAGTGATCATTTAATTCTTCTGGACTTCTTGTAACAATAAAGTCTGGCTGAATACCCATTCCGCGAAGCTCAATAACAGAGTGCTGAGTAGGTTTTGTTTTTAATTCATTTGAACCATATATATAAGGTACTAAAGTGCAGTGAACGAAAGCAGTATTTTCTTTTCCTAATTCATTTCGAATTTGACGAAGCGATTCTATAAATGATTGTGATTCGATGTCACCGATTGTTCCGCCAATTTCAGTTAAGACAATGTCTGCGCCCGAAGTAGAGGCGGCAGCATAAACTTTAGATTTTATTTCATCAGTTATATGAGGAACTATTTGAACAGTAGCACCTAAATAATCACCACGACGTTCTTTTTCGATTACACTAGAATATATTTTTCCGGTTGTAATATTAGAAGTGTAGTTTAATTCTTCATCGATAAATCTTTCATAGTGACCTAAATCCAAATCTGTTTCCGCACCATCTTGTGTTACATATACTTCACCATGTTGATATGGAGACATTGTGCCTGGATCGACATTAATGTAAGGATCAAATTTTTGCATAAAAACTTTGTAGCCTCTTGCTTTTAAAAGTAGAGCAAGGCTTGATGATGTTATTCCTTTACCTAAACCAGATACAACACCACCAGTAATAAATACGAATTTAGCCATATTTTTTTCCTCCAAAATCTAAAATAAAAAAGAAAAGCCCCTATGAGAGAAGCTCTCATAGGGTGGCTCTATTAAATTATATCATTGACAATTTAAAATGCAATATATTTTTGGGAGACACTTATCAAAATTACGTTGCAATAAAAATTAAGTATGATAAAATTTTATTGAACATTTTATAAAAATGGAGGAAAAATATGAAAAAAATTTTATTTTTATCTTTAATAATGTACTTTGCTTTTGTAATTGCATCAAGTGCTTTTGCTACTGAAATAGTAGTGTCAACACCAGAAGAATTAGCAACTGCTTTTGCTGATTATTCTAAAGATACCATAAAGTTAGGCGCCGACATATTAATCTCAAATGGTAATGATGAGGAGGCAGCATGGGCAGATGGTCCATTTGAAGTTAGTGGAGATGATAGAGTTTTAGACTTTAATGGTCATAAACTTATTATTGAAAACGATGAATACATAAAGATAAATTATAGAACCAATAATAATTTGACAATTACAGATAATGGGGTTGGAGAATTAGGCGGAATTTATGCAGAAAATGCAAATAGATCTGACTATAATTCGCCATTTGAAATAGTAAATTATACATTTTCTTACATATATATGACGATAGAAGATGGTGTTTTTATAGCAAATAATGATTATATTTTTGAGGATATGAGCTATTTTAGATTAACTATTAATGGCGGAAGCTTTAAGTCTAATAGATCATTGCTTGAATTTTCATATTCTTATGATAGTAATGTTATTTTCAATAGATTTACATTTTCTTTATGTGAAGATAGTCCTTATTCAACAATGTATTTATCAGGTGGAAAGTTTTCAGATAAATATATATTTATAAAACTTAAAGATGGTAACCGTTGCTTTTTAATTGATGATCAAGATACATGGACAGACATTAGTGTAAAAAGAATGGGAGATTCTTATTCTAGCGATTGTAAAATCGTTGTTATACCAGAGTCAGAAGCACCTGAAGGTGCGCTTCTTCCCGAAATGCCAAATATTAAAATACAAGATGGCGTTATTACATGGGATGCTTTAAATATTGAGAATGTTTATCGTATTAAGTACGAATGTGGCAGATATGAAAGCTCTATAAATTCAAGTGAAACTAGTCTTAATATGTATCAAGATTTAACAAACAAAAAGTATGAAAGTGATACCTATTATATTAAAATTTTTGCACAAGATAGTAGTTATAATCAGATTACTAGAGGCTATGTTTTTGAGTATGAATATGAAACTCCATTCACTCCACTAATTAATCCTACTAATTTAAGATGGGAAGATACAATGACAGCAGCTTGGGATGCTGTTCCAAATGCTACTTCTTACACGATAGGTCTTTATTTATCGGAAAGCGGAGCAAGACAATTTGGTGTAGTTACTTCAGATACATCTTATGATTTTTCAAGTGATTATAGGTTTTCAAGTGACAAAACATGGTATTTTAGAGTAACAGCTTGTGCTGACGGATACCTTGATAGTTATGATGTTCCATGCGAAGATGGAAAAACAGGCTGGTTTACTGTAGGAGATTTATCTAATGTAACTTTATCTTCTAATGGTGTTCTTTCATGGGATGCCTATGAAGGGGCAACAAATTATAGTTATCTTTTTAAAACTGGTGGAGGAAATACTGATAATCAAACAAGTGTAAATTTGAAAGAATGTGCTAAATTATGGGATTTTACCCCGAACCAAACATACAATTGGAGCGTTAAAGCTACAAAAACAGTAAATGGTGTAACTTATGATCTTACAAAATATGCCACTGGAACTTATACCTATAAAGCAAAAGATGAATTACAAAATGTTGTTTTAAGTGGAGATGTTGTTTCATGGGATGCTTTTGAAGGAGCAACATATTATACATTCTATTTTGGAATTTATGCAGATGAGATTAGAGATGGACTAAGCTTTAATTTAAAAGAATATGCGGATGAGCACAACTTTGCTGATGGAGAATATGATTTCGAAATTAAAGCAAGTAATGCGACCGAACCAAGTCTTTCAGAATTATCAACTAGAAAATACACATATACAAACAAGAGTTATAATCTTTGGGTAAATGGCGAAAAATTCTCTGAAGATAAACTTACAATTAATTGTGGAGAAGGTACCGCTGTATATGATTATGAGAATGGAACACTTACATTAACTAATGCAACAATCACCGATTATTATGAATATAAGCCATACTATATGGCAACTATATATAGTGAAATTGGAAATTTAACTATAATTTTGGAAGGTGAAAATTTAATAAATATCAGTGAATCTGATGTTGATGGAATTGATACAAAGACTAATTGCAATTTAACAATTCAAGGCGGAAAGCTTACAATTCAAAATGCATTATATGGATTTTATATAGGAGATTATGAAGGTAATCAAGGGTCATTAACATTTGACGGAACAGAAGTATATGTTGATTATCCATTTGCAGCTGGTATATGGGCTAATTATAATATTGATATGATAGATTCTGATATTAAAGTAATAAAAGACAATGTAAGCTACAATGGAATAGTTGCAAACAAATATGGAAACATTTCTGTCACAAATAGTGATTTGTATGTTTCGACTGTGATGTCCGCAATACTTCTTGGAAATGGTGAAAATACAACTAATACTTTTTCGGTTGATTCAGGAAATGTAACTATCATTTCGGAAAATTATGGAATTGAGAAAGTACCTTGGTCATCAGATCCAACTACTATTTTAGGCCAGATTAATATTTATGATGGTGTTGTAAATGTTACTTCTGCTAATGGAGGAACAAATCTTGATGAGTATAGTATTTATTTAGCTGCCGGAAATGAATATACAAAAGGAACTTCTTTAACAGAATCTGGAAACGTTGTAATAAATGGTGTATCAGTTAAAGGAGATATGGATGGCGATGGAAGAATAACAGTTGCAGATATAAGAATGCTTATACAAGGATATATTCATCCAGAAGATTTAACAGAAGAACAATTTGCAGCAGGAGACATGGATGAAGATGGCATAATCACAGTTGCAGATATAAGACGTTTGATACAAGAGTATGTAAAACCATAATTGTTTTTATGATGAAGGTGCTTTTTGGGGACACTTACTAAAAGTCATAATTTTATGACTTTTAGTAAGTGTCCCCAAAAAGCACCTTCATCGTAAAAGTAAAGTTATTGCATAAAAAAATCATTGTGATAAAATTTTGTATGGATGTTTTATAAAAATGGAGGAGAAAAAATGAAAAAGACACTTTTATTAATTTCTATTGTTTGTTTAGTAATGATGTTTTCAGTTGCTTTAGCTGATGCGTCTGGTGATAACAGAATTGTTATTTCAGAAGTAGTTGCAACTACAGATGTTGATGTAGGATCAATTCCAGTATATGGAAATGCAATAACATATCCATCTTTTACAGTTCAAGATAGTAGTAAGCCAGCTTACTTTTGGCCAGGTAATACAAGATGGAAAAAGTTTGTAGATGGTAATTGGGAACAAATTTCAGCAAGCGAAACATTTACATCTGGAAAATGGAGATTGGAGGCATCAATTTTTATCGATTCAGATAGTTTAAGTATGGCTTTAATTGATGGCGAGCCAACAGGTGATGGTACTACTCATAAACTCGCAGATGGGCTTGTTGTCAGGATAAATGGCATACAATGGGCGAGAGACGACGTAGGTGTTGGTAGTAATTCTAGTAATTGCAATGTGTATTCTTCAGAATTTATAATTCCAATGCCAGCGGAACTTCATTTTAATGATTCTAGTTCATTTGATATTCCAGCATCATATAAAAACCAAGCAATCATCACTAAAGATGTGTCTAGTGGTGCTGAAGGAGGTACATCTCCTTATCATTTTTCAAAGGTTTCTGGACCAGAATGGATTTCAGTATCAGATGAAGGAGTTATTTCAGGTACGCCAATGGTAGTTGGTAATAATATAGATTTGGTTGTACGTGTAGAGGATAGTTCAAATCCTAAACAATCTCAAGAAATAACTATTTCTGTAGATAAAACTTATGGCGATCCGGATGATAGAGAAATAGTTTCTAGTATAGTAGCGACAACCAGTCCTGATATAGATGCAATTGCTGTTTATGGTGGAGCAACAACAAGGCCAGAATTTATCGTTACAACAGGTAAGCCTGTATACTTTTGGCCAGGCAATACAAAGTGGCAAATATTTGACGGAGAAAGATGGAATAATTATAGTGAAGGAACTTTTGAAGAAGGTACGTATAGATTAATAGCAACATGCTTTATAGATAATGATAGTCGTACTATGGCTCTAGAAAGTGGAGAACAAACAGGTGATGGTTACTCGCATATGCTTGACAAAGAAAATCTTGTTATTACAATAAACGGAAAGAACTGGGAACATGAAATACCTTCTATTAATGCTAGCTCAAGTAGTGCAGAAACTTGGTCTAAATCATTTGTGATATCAGCTACATCTACATTGCAAGGTGATTTAGATGGCGATGGAAGAATAACAGTTGCAGATATAAGAATACTTATACAAGGATATATTCATCCAGAAGATTTAACAGAAGAACAATTTGCTGCAGGAGACATGGATGAAGATGGCATAATCACGGTTGCAGATATTAGAAGATTAATACAAGAATATGTAAAACCATAATTGTTTTTATGATGAAGGTGCTTTTTGGGGACACTTACTAAAAGTCATAAAATTATGACTTTTAGTAAGTGTCCCCAAAAAGCACCTTCATATTGCATTTCAAAAACAATATTGATACAATTTTTTGGTAGTTTAAAAGCGAAGGAGTTTAAAAAATGAAAAAGATTTGTTTAATATTTGCAATTATAGGATTAATATTATGTTTTTCAAATGCAGCTTTAGCAAGTGAAACAGTTAAGTTGAAAACAACTTTTTTTGGAGAGAAAACACAATACAATAAAGGTGAAGACGTATATGTTTATCTATCAATAGAGGAAGCTTGCTCAAATTTTGGATTATTAATTGGCTCTTTGGAATTTGATGATAATTATATAGAGTACAAAAGCAATAGTAAATTTCCAATTATTGTGGATAATACTAAAGGTATCGAATTAAAAATCTATCCGCAGTTTATAGATATTGGACTCGATGATAAATCCAATCAAATTTTTTTCTGGCTTGAGGATAAGCAAAATCGAATGAAGAATTGTGATTTTGCATACATACAATTTTTAGCAAAACAGGATTTTAATATAAATGAGATTGATTTTGAATATAAAAATGTAAAAGCTGGGGATTATGATGAAACTATATCATTTGAAGTGGAAGATGTTTCAAAAGAGAATAAAAAGCCAATAATAGTAGAAAAAAAAGAGAATATCATTGAAAAAGAAATTCAAGATAAAATCAATGATACTAGAAAGTCTATTTCTGAATATGTAAATCAAGGAAATGATAAAGCTGAAGAAGAGAAGAAAGAAACCAAAAAACAATTTTGGTCTAATGCATCTAGCTGGGCTATAAAAGAATTAGAAGAAGCACAATCAAAAGGATTAATTCCAGAAACATTTGAAAATAAAGATTTTACAAAACCAATTACAAGAAAAGATTTTGCAGCAGTAGCAGTTAAATTATATGAAAAGTTATCAAATAAAGAAGCAATAAAGGCTAGCAAAGAAACATTTAATGATACAGAAGATGAATATGTGCTAAAAGCATATAGTGTTGGAATCACAGAAGGAACAAGCAAAGAAAAAGCTTTATTCTCACCAAATAATGAAATAACAAGAGAGCAAATGGCTACTATGATGTTAAGGGCAATAAATAAAGCTGGAATTAATACTAAAGTGGATTTGGATTCAACAACAAAATTCGTTGATGATGGTGAAATGCATGATTGGAGTAGAGAAGCAATTTATTATATGTCAAGCAATAATATCATCAACGGAATTAGTACTAAAGAAAATAGATTTGGTGTTAAAAATACAGCAACGATTGATCAATCAGTAGCTATTTCTTTAAGAACAATCAATTCCACAAAGTAAAATGTTACAAAAATGTTACAAGCAAGTTACAAAGGGGTTAATTTTCACTTTCGAAACATGTTTTTTTTAAATTTAATTGAAATAAAAAATGCGTATTGATATTATATAATAAGTAATTTTGTAGTGCTATTTTCCGTAGGTTTTTTATGTAAAAGTAGCATGATTAACGAGAAAACAATTTAATTAATATAGATGTTCATTTGGGGGGAATGTGGAGATCTTGTTTTAGGTTGTAATTTAATTTTTATAAATCAAAAGAGGAGGAATTTAAAAAAATGTTTACAAAGTTTAAAAGAGCAATATGCCTTTTAGCAGCAATATCTATGGTTATGTCGTTATTCCCAATGACTGTATTTGCTGCAGGTGAACCAACTTCGCTATCTGCTGAAGTTTATGAAAAAAAAGCTAGTTACGATCCTGGAGATAGCTTTTATCTTTATTTCAATTTCAACAATTTAGACTCAGCAAATGTTCACATTGTTGCTGGTGAGTTGGAATATGATGCTGAAAGGGTAGAAATAGTAGCAGAATATCCTATGACATATGAAGTTGGAAAAAATGGGCCAGTATCAGTTAGTGCAGGTCCAAGTTCAGAAACTTTCGGTGCTGTAAGCGGCGATAACAAAATAGTATTTATGTATTCTTGCGATAGTAAACCAATAACCACAGGTAACTTTGGTATTGTTGAGTTTAAAGTAAAAGAAGATGCTCCATCTGGAACAGCAGAATTTAATTACACTTCATCAAAGATTCGTTCACAAGATCCAGCAGCTGATGAAGCTCAAGACAAATATGATATTGAATGTGGAAGTGTAAATGATTCAATTACAATAGCAGGAACAGAACCAACACCAGAGACATTTGCAGTTAAATTTGTAGTTAAAGGCGAAGTTGTTTCAAGTGGTGATGTTGTTAGCGGTGAAAAGATTTCAGGAGATTTAATACCTGATAATCCAGTAGCTGCAAGTGGCGAAGAATTTGTTGGTTGGTACGAAGGAGATACAGAATTCGATTTCGATACACCAATTGTTAAAGATACAACATTAGAGGCTAAGTTTGAAGCAACAGAAGCAAGCGAGTCTGGTAATGAATCAGGTAACGCAAATGAATCTGGAAATGCTGGAACAGAATCTGGAAACGAAGGAAATGAATCAGGTAACGCTGGAACAGAATCTGGAAACGAAGGACAAGAGTCAGGAAACGAAGGACAAGAGTCAGGAAACGAAGGACAAGAGTCTGGAAATGAAGGACAAGAGTCAGGAAACGAAGGACAAGAGTCTGGAAATGAAGGTCAAGAATCTGGAAATGAAGGACAAGAGTCAGGAAACGAAGGACAAGAGTCTGGAAATGAAGGACAAGAGTCAGGAAACGAAGGACAAGAGTCTGGAAATGAAGGTCAAGAATCTGGAA
>JAFYBZ010000023.1 GCA_017539905.1 Clostridia bacterium
ATTGTTGCTAGGCCATAAACCTAGACGTATTACTTGCGTTAAAAGTATTTAATTAAGAGAAAAATAGGATGGAACCGTGTTATAAAAATATAGCACTCCTATAAATGCAAAAGTAACTCTGCATTTATAGGAGTGCTTTTGTGTTGAAAAAGAAAAGGAGGAATTTTTATGATTAAACTAGAACTTAAAGATGGTTCAATTAAAGAAGTAGAACCAGGAAAATCAATTATTGAAATTGCACAAAGCATTAGTGAAGGATTGGCAAGAGTAGCTACAGCAGGAAAAGTAAACGGAGAAGTAAAAGACTTAAGAACAGTTATTAACGAAGACTGTAAGTTAGAAATCTTAACATTTGAAAGCGATTTAGACGGTAAAAAAGCATATTGGCATACAACATCACACATTATGGCACAAGCTATTAAGAGACTATTCCCTCAAGCTAAATTAGCTATAGGACCTGCAATTGATGAAGGTTTCTATTATGATTTTGATGTAGAGAATGCTTTTACAGATGAAGATAAAGCTAAAATTGAAGAAGAAATGAAAAAAGTAATTAAAGAAGATCTACCAATTGAAAGATTTTCTTTACCAAAAGCCGAAGCTTTAGAATTAATGAAAGATGAACCATATAAAGTTGAATTAATCAATGACTTAGCAGAGGGTGAAGAAATTAGTTTCTACAAACAAGGTGAATTTACAGATTTATGTGCTGGACCTCACTTAATGAGTACAGGAAAAGTTAAAGCTGTAAAAATACTAAGTTCTTCAGGGGCATATTGGAGAGGTAGCGAGAAAAACAAAATGCTTCAAAGAATTTATGCAATATCATTCCCAAAATCTAGCCAATTGGAAGAACATTTACAATTCTTAGAAGAAGTAAAACAACGTGACCACAGAAAAATTGGTAAGGATTTAAAAATATTTATGACACATCCATTAGTTGGTTCAGGACTTCCAATGTATTTACCAGCAGGTGCTACAATAAGAAGAACTCTAGAAAGATATATTCAAGATAAAGAATTAGCATTAGGATATGACCACGTATATACACCATCACTTGCAAATGTTGATTTATACAAAACAAGTGGACACTGGGATCACTACAAAGATGATATGTTCCCTGTAATGAAAATGGATGAAGAGGAACTAGTTTTAAGACCAATGAACTGTCCTCATCACATGTTAATTTATAAGAGTGAATTACGTTCTTACAGAGACTTACCAATCAAAATTGGAGAATTAGCACATGACTTCAGATATGAAAATAGTGGTGCTGTTTGCGGACTAGAAAGAGTTCGTCAAATGTGCCAAAACGATGCTCACTTATTTGTAAGACCAGATCAAATTAAAGAAGAAGTTGGAAAAGTATTAAACTTAATAAGAGAAGTTTATGTAAAAGATTTTGGATTCCCAGAATCAGCATTTAAATACAGATTATCATTACGTGATAAAGATAATATTGAAAAATATATTGATAATGATGAAATGTGGGAGACAGCTGAAAGCCAATTAAGAGCTATATTAAAAGAATTAAATATAGATTTCTATGAAGCAAAAGGTGAAGCTGCATTCTATGGACCAAAGATTGACATACAAATTAAAACAGCATTAAACCATGATGTTACAATTCCAACATGTCAATTAGACTTCGCATTACCTGAAAGATTTGATTTAACATATGTTGGTGAAGATGGAAAAGAACATAGACCAGTTGTAATCCACAGAGCTATTTTAGGTTCTTCAGATAGATTTATGTCATTTTTAATTGAGGAAACAAAAGGTAACTTCCCAACATGGCTTGCACCAGTTCAAGTAAAAGTAATGCCAATTACAGATAATCAACATGATTATGCTAAAGAAGTTGCTAACAAATTAAGAGCAAATAGAATTCGTGTTGAATTAGATGATAGAAATGAAAAAATTGGATACAAAATCCGTGAAGCTCAACTTGAAAAAGTTCCTTATATGCTTGTAATAGGAGACAAGGAAGTTCAAGCAGGATCAGTTGGTGTTCGTTCAAGAAAAGACGGAGATGTTGGAGCAGTAGCTGTTGATGAATTTATTAAAAACATTAAAGAAGAAATTGAAAATTTTGTAAGATAAGATAAATGCACAGTTGGGGACGCGTCCTTGCTGTGCATTTTGCACAATTAAGGAAAGATTGATTTGTCAAAATTCAATGCTTAACATAAAATTGACAAAAACGTCAATTAATGGTATAATTTTGGCTATGGAGGAACGAGATTATGGGAAATAGTAGAAAGGTATATGGAAGAAATAATAATAATAATTTAGATTATTCATTAGGAATGAAAGCATATAAAGAACGAAAATGGCAAACAGCTATTAATTATCTTGAAAAAGCATATACCAAAGATAGATATTACAGAACTGCGTTTACAATAGGTAAATGTTA
>JAFYBZ010000024.1 GCA_017539905.1 Clostridia bacterium
AATGGCAATATTCTTAGATTACTTTGATATACCAAATTATAAGGTATCAAGTGAAAATCACGTTTGGAATGCAGTTATGCTTGATGGTAAATGGTATCACTTGGATCTTACTTGGGATGATCCAATAATATCTACAGGTGAGCAAATAGTTGATGATACTTACTTTTTAATTACAACTGAAGAGTTAAAAAAGCAAACTGATAATCAACATCATTTCGATGAAACAGTATATACGGAATTAGTAAAATAAAAGAGGATTAATAAATCCTCTTTTTTTGTATCTATTCTTTCACTCTAGTTATTTCAACTATTTGTGGTACTCCATCTTTATAAGTTGTGGTATCAACTGTGAATTCATCAGTATCTTCTATTCTTCTTTTTTTAACCCACTTTTGTGTTACATAATTAGAATCATAGATTGTTTCTTCTTCTAACATTGTTTTATTACCAATCCACTCATTATTACATTCTACAATGATTCCTTCTTTGTGATCTTTTTTAGTGCCTCTATAGTAAAGCGTGTCACCATCAGTTGTGTATGTGCCAGTTGATTCACTTTCTACTTTTCCTGTACCTTTATTAGTAGTTGTTTCAACAACATGCGTAGTATCTTTGGAATATGTTTTTACCTCACGTTTGATACGCTCTATTGTTTCGTATTCGTCTATACTTTCTATTTTTTCACCATGATCATACGTGATATATTCTGCCGCTCTAGCTGTTATAGAACCATCTTCATCATAACGAGTTTCTGAGGATGTTTCTCTAATTAAATTGTTATCGTCATCATATTCATATGTATCTTCATCACTACGGTAATGATACATTTCAACATTTTCCCCTTCGGTGTAGCCAGTATATTTATTATAGATTTCTCTTCCATCTATAGTCTGTTTCTCAAATTCACCATAAAATTTTGTGTCATAATTAGTACCAGATAACCAAGATTCAGTATATTTTTCTGTTACAACTTCTTGCCCATTAGCTAATATTTTTATCTCACGTGTTCCATTAGGCTTTCCATCATCACCATACATTGTTTCAGTTGTCATGCTCACAACTTCGACTTCAGCGGCCTCTGTTTCTTTTTCTGTTGTAGGCTCTTGCTCTTCTTCGGCTTCGGTTTGTTCCTCTGTTGTAGGCTCTTGTTCTTCTCCATTACGTTTATTATATGCTTCAAGTGCTGCCGCTATCTCAGTCTCTGTTAACCCTGCATCTTTTAACTTCTCTGCTAGCTTATCAGCAAAGTCTTCTGAGTCTGGATCTATTCCTTCTGTTACAAGTTCGCCAATAGCCGCTTTTGTTTTATCGTCTACTTCTTTCTTTCTTGCTGCTGCTACAGCTTCTTCTGTTTCTTCTATCTTTTCTTCAGCTTTCTCTTCTGCCTGTTCATTTTCTTCAAGCGGTTTTTCTACATAATCTCCTTCGTACTTAGTTTTTAAATCTCCAAAAAATACCAAAGGATCTGTTATTGGTTTATATATATTTGAATCTACTTCATTCTTTGCAAAATCATATGCTGAGAAGTACGCTTTTACCTGGTCTACCCATGTATTTGCTTGTTCCTGTAATTCTGGGATTGCTTTTTCAAATATGAAGATATCTTTTTCCCAATCTTTATATGCTTGTGTTTTTACATTTTTACCATCTTCATCTTTTTCATCTTCATATTTTGTTGGCACATTTGCTAATCTTGTTTCATATTGTTCGAAAGTGTCTTTATACTCATTTACAGCATACTTCATTGTGGATATTATTCCTTCTCCACCCATTACGTGATCTGCTGCTTTTTCTTTTTCCTTTGCTGCATCTACTATTGTCTGCATTGATGTTTTGATTTGTGTTTTTACTTTATCATCCCATCCATCATCACTAGAACCATCCATGATTGCACTTGTTCTATTACCAAAAACAGTCAAATTATCCTTAATATTGTTACCAAAAGTCGTTAAAGATCCTGGTTCGATTGATTCAACTTGTTTTTGTAATTTGAATAGTTCTTCATCTTTCTCAATTGCCATAGAAACACCTTCTATCTCTTATACAATAATTTTACTATACTTATCATTTTTTTAAAATAAAAAACTTAATGTTTTCACATTAAGTTTCTTTAATTTCTTGTTTCTTTTCTTTGTCGTCTCTTTTTACTTTTGCAATTTTATCATAAATATCTTCTTTAAAGAAGTTAAATGTACAATTAATTGCTATATATACAGG
>JAFYBZ010000025.1 GCA_017539905.1 Clostridia bacterium
AAATGCTTTTCTGCTAATTCAAATTCGCTTTCGCCTAAATCTATATCAGCTGAATAGCTTTTTGAAACAATTGCGTATCTTACAACTTCTGGATTATATAAATCTACTGCTTCTTTTATTGTTAATGAATTTCCAAGAGATTTACTCATTTTTTGTCCATTTATTTTAATTAATCCGTTATGAATCCAGTAATTAGCAAGTGGTTTGCCTGTTAATGCCTCACTTTGTGCAATTTCATTTTCATGATGTGGGAATATTAAATCTTTTCCTCCACCGTGAATGTCAATTGTTTCTCCTAGATTATTTAAAACCATGCATGAACATTCAATGTGCCATCCTGGTCTTCCTTCTCCCCATGGAGATTTCCATGATATCTCCCCTGGTTTAGCAGCTTTCCATACAGCAAAATCCAATGGATCACGCTTACCTTCTTCAACATCTTTTCTAACACCATTTAATAAATCATCAGTATTAATATTTGAAAGTTTTCCATAATCTTTGAATTTTTTAACACTATAGTATACATCACCTTTTTCAGTTGCATATGCATAACCTTTTTCAATTAATTTACTTACAAAATCAATTATATTATCGATGTTTTCAGAGGCTTTACATTTAACATCTGGAAAATCTGCTCCAAGTTTTTCAAATACTTCTTCAGCAGCTTTTATTCTATCTTCAGAATAGTCTAAAGCATTCATATTTAAAGCATTTGCTCTTGCTATTATTTTATCATCAACATCTGTATAATTTCTTACATATTTAACTTTATAACCTAAAAATCTTAAATAACAACATATCATGTCATATGTAATAGATGCTCTTGCATGACCAATATGAGAATCATCATAAACAGTAATTCCACAAGCATACATCTTTACATTATCCTTATCTATTGGAATAAATTCTTCTTTTTTTCTTGTTAATGAATTGTAAATCTTCATTATTCTCTCCTCCTATCTTTAATATTGTTATTTAAACAAATATAACATATGCAATCCCATTATAATATATGAGATTGCATATACTTTAATCTTATTTCATTTCACCTATTGATTTTGATACATTATGCTCAATTTTTTCCCAACTTGTTTCTCTTTTAAATAAACACTTGAAATTTATTAATAACCAAGAACCTAAGAATAATGGATATAAAGCTAATCCTTTAATCATTGGTCTAATTGGTTTCTTATCAATAACCATGATTAGAATTCCTGTAAATATTGGTAAGAAAAATGTTGGAACTATATATTTTACTGCATTCCAAATTAATTGCGATACTGTCATTCCATTTGCTAAGAATATTACAACGTTCAAAATTAATAACAAAATTGTTAATACAAACATTGGAACAGTTCCAAGCATATATAATAAACCATCAAAATTCATAATTGTTTTATTATCTTTAACTGCCACAGCAAGTGGTTTTGTATATTCTTTTAAACATTGCATATGTCCCACTGTCCATCTTGATCTTTGAGACCATGATTGTTTAAATCCAATTGGTTGCTCATCATATACTATAGCATCTGTTGCCCAACCTAATTTTTTTCCTTCAATAATTCTCTTTAATGAAAATTCTATATCCTCTGTTAACGTTTTAGTTTGCCATCCATTAGGTTTTACAACATCAAATTTTACCATAAATCCAGTTCCATTTATTAATGGTGATAAACCTAAGTTATATCTTGCCAAATGGTAGAATCTATTCATTGTCCAGTAGAAAATAGCATATCCTGCTGTAACCCAGCTATCTGCTGGATTCTTTATATCTCTATAACCTTGAACAACATCTTCACCTTGATTTAATTTCTTATTCATTGCTTTTAAGAAATTCTTATCTACTATATTGTCTGCATCAAATATACAGAATGCATCATATGGAGCATCTTCTTCGATTTTTTGTTGTAAAAACCATTGAAGTGCATATCCTTTTGTCTTGTGTTTCTCATCAAATCTTTCATACACGATAGCGCCTGCCTCTGATGCAATTTTAGCAGTATTATCAGTGCAGTTATCAGCAATTACATAGATATCATATAAATCTTTTTTGTAATCTAAATTTTTTAAACTTTCTATAAGTTCTTTAATTACTTTTTCTTCATTATGTGCAGGTATTATCATCATAAATCGATTTTCTTTATCGTCAACTAATGGTTTTTCTTTAAACTTAATTAAAGCACAAACACTAATTACTAATTGATAAATCCAGTAAATAGTTATAATCCAAACCATAGCTTGTTGTATGATATATAAATATTCCATTTTAATCTCCCTTTTTTATAAAATTCACTTCTACTTATAATTATACTATTATTTAGATTTTTTTCAACATTTTTTGACAACTTTTTATTCTTCTACTGGAGCTTCTGATGTAGCTTCTGTATTAGTTTCTGTTTCAAGTTCTTTCATTGAAAGGTTAATTCTTCCTTGACTGTCTATTTCGATTACTTTAACTCTAACTTCATCTCCAACAGCTAAAACATCTTCTACTCTTTCTACTCTTTTATTTGATATTTTTGAAATGTGAAGTAATCCTTCTTTTCCTCCACCAACATCAACAAAAGCACCAAAAGCCATTAATCTAGTAACTTTTCCATCGTAAATACCATTAACTTCGATATCTTTTGCAATATCTTCTATCATTTTTAATGCCTTTTTACCACTTTCAGTATCTGTTGAATATACACATACATATCCATTATCTTCAATATCAATTTTAACACCAGTTTCATCAATAATTTTGTTAATCATTTTTCCACCAGGTCCAATTACGTCTCTTATTTTATCTACGTTAATAGTAGTTGTTAAAATTCTTGGAGCATATTTTGATATTTCAGCTCTAGGTTTATCAATTTGTTTTAACATAATTTCATCTAAAATATAGTCTCTTGCAACTTTTGTTCTTTCAAAAGCTTGCTCAATTATATCATATGTTAAACCATCAATTTTAATGTCAACTTGTATAGCTGTGATACCATCTTTTGTACCACCAACTTTAAAATCCATATCTCCAAAGAAATCTTCAATTCCTTGAATATCTGTAAGCATTACCCATTCATCTGGATTTTCTGGATTTGTAACTAATCCTGTAGAAATACCAGCAACTGGTTTTTTAATTGGAACACCAGCATCCATTAATGCTAATGTACTTCCACAAATACTTGCTTGTGATGTTGAACCATTTGAAGATAAAACTTCAGATACAACTCTTATTGCATATGGGAATTCATCATATGATGGAATAACTGGAACTAAAGCTTTTTCAGCAAGAGCACCATGTCCAACTTCTCTTCTTCCAGGTCCACGAGATGTACGAGCTTCTCCAACACTGTAAGCTGGGAAATTATAGTGATGCATGTATCTTTTGCTTTCTTCATCATCTATACCATCTAATACTTGTTCTTCACTTTTCATTCCTAATGTAGCAATTGACATTACTTGAGTTTGCCCTCTTGTAAATATTGCACTACCATGAACTCTAGGTAAAACACCTACTTCACAAGATAGAGGTCTAATTTCTGTTAAACTTCTTCCATCTGGACGTTTATGTTCATTGTATATCATTTCTCTTACACATAATTTTTCTAATTTGTGAATACTCTCTAAAACATCTGCTTGAATTTCTTCTAATTTTTCTTCACCATATTTTTCTGTAAAATATGCTATTACATCTTCTGTAAGTTTTTCAACATTAGCATCTCTTAC
>JAFYBZ010000003.1 GCA_017539905.1 Clostridia bacterium
ATGCTCGCTGTGCCAGAACTAAAAACATTAGAAATGACAAGTGAACCAACTTATATATATGGAGGTTGGAACGATACTAGATTAGGTTATATGAATAATTATTCATTAGAAATGGAACTAAATTTGCGTGCTGTTCCCCATACAGATAACTCACTTTGTCATTTGACAAAACAAGAAAATTGTGTTATAATAAAAGAAAAAGGAGAGTAAAATGCGAGAACTAATTTATCGTGATGATTGCGACCTCAACGCACCGTCCCTCGGGCGCGATGAAATGCTTTGGGATTTAATTTATGAAATGCATATGCCAGACTCACAAGAGATGTTTGATTTCGCTGTAGCAATAATGAACGCCGCACAAAATGTGATTGATACCGCACCGACTATCACTACTGATGAAGTTATTGCTTATAAATGTCCAGAATGTAAAACAGTTAGTATCCTATATAATGAAGATGAATACTGCCCTGTTTGCGGCATTAGGAGGAAATATGGAAATACTTGAAACAATTCCAATTTATACAGTCCCAAATTGGACCATCTTTCTAATATTTGGAGGATTAATTTTAGCAGGTTTTTGCGCGGCATTCTTAAATGAAACTGAATGGGTCGGATTCGTTATATTAATACTTGCGATAATTATAACCCTTACTGGGATAATTACTGCAATTATTTATAGAGATACAGTATTCAGCCATAATGAATATATAGTACGTATCTCTAATATACCCATAAATGAATTCATTGATAAATATGAAATTACTAAACGATTTGAATACTCTGACGTAGTTCAGGTAAAGGAGATTGTAAAGAAATGAAAGTAATCGCTCGTCCCGTAGGAACTGGAAAAACTAAGGAACTACTTATGGCTGCGCAGGCTGCCGATGGCATTGTCCTTACTAGTAATAAGCGCGGTCTTCAAGCAAAAGCCCAGGCGTATGGTATCCCAGAAGTAACAATTGTAGATTGGGATGATCTAATCTATGGGCGCATGGATACCTCAAAGCCGCTGTTCGTACATAAACTAGATGACGTAATGAAAGAATACTTTTACGCAGACTTTGGACTAAATCTTGAAGGATATAGTATTGCTATGGAGGTATAAGATGGGATTTCATGTATATGATACAGAAACAAAAGATTTTAATGAAATTCTTACTGCAGAAGCCCTTAGCAAAAAAGTATATGATACTCTAAACTACTATCAAAAAAGATGTGAAATGCTTGCTAAAGCCAATCAAGAATTAATGGATAATGCACTCGCTCGCGCAGATGCTCAATTAAAAAGAGAAATTGAAACATTAAAAGAACGTCTCAGTTTATGTGTTACAGAGCTTGCTTCAAAAAAAGAACTTAATGCTTATAATGCATTTGTGGACGAACATCAAAGATGCCGTTCTTTCTCTAAGCATTTTCAATGCCAAATTCCATATGTAATACAATATGGTGCTGGAGTAGGAATGATTAGTAAAGTAAGATGCCCTATCTGCGGCGAAGAGAGAGATATTACTGATACAGAGGTGTGGTAATGGAAAAATATGATTATCGGCGTGCAATAACAGACGCAATAAAAGATTGGATTATCAATGATACTGACCTCATGGAAGAAGGTGGTTCATCAATCTATGATGATGACATAACAGACTGGATTTATGATGAAGTTTGGGATGAAGATTTAATTACTGGAAATGGAATCTATTATCATGATACAGAGGATAAATGCTCTGAGTATATATGTCATAATTTTGATTTACTATATGAGGCAGTACGCGAATTCTGTATAAATGATGATACTATTAGTCTAATAGAGCATTATGAAAATAAATCTCTCGCACGATACTTCGATACAACCATTAGATGTTACCTTTTAGGAGAATGTATAGAGAAAGCATTGGAGGAATTAAAGAATGAGCAAAACGTATGATTATTATATTGCTGGTCCGTGTGATACTGAACATCGAAATGGGATGGTAAATATTGCTAAATTTCTTAGAAGTAAAGAAAAGAAAGTATATTGCCCTTGGGAACTTCATATTGAAAATGCTTGGGATATGCCGCAGGAGGAATGGGCACGAAAAGTATTTGATGAAGATATCAAAGCACTTAACGATTGCGAACTAGTTATTATGATTAGTTATGGGCGTATCTCTAGCACGGGCAGTGCTTGGGAACAAGGATATTGTTATGCAAAAGATATTCCAGTTCATGTAATTCAAATTAATATGGAGCCAACATCTCTAATGGTTTATTGTGGATGTAATAACTTTGTAAATCTAGACAATACTTATAACACTATGATGAGTGAATTGCAATGGATTATAGACCATGGTCCAGTGCCATATCACGGAAAATGTAGGACGGTATTGACATGACAGTTGAAGATTTAATAAATAAACTAAAAATATACGACCTCAAGCTTCCAGTATGCATTGATGACTATATGGGATTTGCGGAAGCATATGAAGAAAGTATAAAGGTTGAGCATAAGTCGTATGTGTGTTTTCCTTTTACTGATACTGATAGATTTGAATATATAAATTTAAAGAGTGAAAAATTTGACTATTAATAAAATTTATGATATAATTAATTATAAAGAAAGTGAGGATTGTAATATGACGGCGGAAGAAAAGAGGCTTAAAGATTTATTTATTCCAGGTAGTACTATTATATACCATGAAAAGCCAGTAACTATTGTATCATGTGATAAACCAATATATTCTAAAGGAGAAGGTAAAACTGATATTTATATTCTTCTTAATACTGGCGAAGAAATTAAAATTAGTGCAAAACAGTCTAATGCAGATTTTTTGCAGAATAAAATTACTGCAGAGTGGTATGAAGCAAATTTTAATAATTATTCTTATTTGCAAGATATTATTAATAAAGCCAAGCCTAAATTTTTAAATAAGCAAGTGTATTATCCCACAGCAAAGGGACGCATTCAAGCTAATTCTCATACTATTGGTTGGCGTCTAGATTTAATTAATAAAGCTAGCGGTGAGCTATGTATTGAATTAGATAATATTACAATGCAACAACGAAAAGCTATTTATTACGGTACAAATTTAACTTCAAAAAATAAAGACGCTAAAATTAATAATAAAATAGTACCTAATTCTGGGATTGCTAATTGTTTATTGTTAAATAGTGAAAGATATAATACTGCTCAAGATATTATTAATAACTTAACTGATGTGAACGAATCAGATAAAATTTTTGTAACATTTCGAGCAGTAAATTATCGTCAAAATGAAGATAAAATTGAGGGCTGCCGCACCCTTGCAGTACCAATTATTTGGACAAGCAAAACTGATTATCAAATAGTTTTTGATAAACCCCTACAATACAAAGCTGGTGATTTATTAAAAACTTACAAGGAAGTGTTTTTTAAGTGAAAATTATTAGTTTATTTTCGGGAGCTGGTGGTTTAGATTTAGGATTTGAACAGGCTGGTTATGAAATTGTATTTGCAAATGAATTTGATTCACATATTTGGGCGACATATGAGAAAAATCATCCGTGTAAATTGAATCATAATGACATTAAAAAAATTAGTATTGATGATATTCCGGACGCAGACGGACTAATAGGCGGACCTCCATGTCAATCATGGTCCGCCGCGGGATCTCAAAAAGGTTTAGCTGACCCCCGTGGGCAACTATTTATTGAATATATTAATATTTTAAAAGCAAAGCAACCAAAATTTTTTGTATGCGAAAATGTTCCCGGTATTCTTTTTGCAAAAAATAGCACCGCATTAAATATGTTTCTGGATAATTTTAAAGATGCGGGATATAAAGTTATTATTAAAAAAATTAATGCTTCATTAGTTGGAGTGCCACAAGATAGAGAAAGAGTAATCTTTTTCGGCTTGCGCAATGATCTTAATATAGAGCCAACTTTAGATTTAGTCAAACAACCAGAAAAACATTTAGAAGATGCAATCAGAGATTTGGTTGATTCTGCAGTGCCGGCATTAGCAAATAATACGGCAAATAAAACTTTAATAATTCCAAATCATGAATATTTTACAGGCGATTTTTCATCTATGTATATGTCACGTAATAGAGTTCGTGCATGGAATGAATGCGGTTATACTGTACAAGCCTCAGGAAGGCAATGCCAATTACATCCGCAAGCACCTAAAATGGAAAAAATTGGAATCGACAAATGTCAATTTGTACCTGGAAAAGAGCATCTATATCGTAGATTAACAGTAAGAGAATGCGCTCGACTACAAGGATTTCCGGATGATTTCATTTTTATTTATGATAAAGTAGATGATGGATATAAAATGGTAGGAAATGCAGTACCAGTACCTTTAGCCTATGAAATTGCTAAATATATTAAACAATTATTAAAATAATTTAGTATAAAGAGTAATTTTAATAATTGACTCTTTATTAAATTTATGATATAATTAAGTATAAAGAAAAGGAAAGGATGACTAAAATGATCGAAGTTGTAAAAACCCACACCGGAAAAATTTATGTAGATAGAGAAAAGCGTCTTGAATTTCTTACTGTAGGCGATTATGGAAAAGAGAATAACATCAAAGCTAATTTTCTCGGTCTTACAAAAGAGATTAATGGCGTTGCAAATACAGAAGTAGACTTGACAAAGAAATGGGTTGCTACTATTAGTACACAGCATGGTTGTCCTATGCGTTGCCGTTTCTGCGATTGCCCGAAGTATGGATTTCACGGAAATGTGTCAATAGAAGATTTACAATATCAGCTTGAAACAATTCTTCAAAATGAGAATGTAAAACATACAGACAGATTTAATGTACACTTTGCTCGTATGGGTGAACCGACTTTCAACAGGGCTGTCCTTGGATTCTCTGAGGACTATCTTAGACAGACAGTACGAAAATATATTGATGCAAAAACGATTCATCCAGTTGTTTCTACAATGCTCCCAAAGTCAAACGGCGAACTTAAATATTATATAAAAAATTGGTGCGAGATAAAGAATATTGTATATAACGGTGAAGCAGGACTTCAATTCTCTATCAACTCTACTGATGAAGAACAGAGAAATTGGCAGTTTAATAACATGTCATTGAGTTTAAAAGAAATTTCTAAGCTCGCTGAAAGTCTTCCCGCACCCCTCGGCCGCAAATATACTTTGAACTTTGCTGTAACAAAAGAAACAATTCTAGATGCTAAAACATTGACGAATATGTTTGATAAAGATAAATTTATTGTGAAGATCACTCCTATTCATCAGACAAAATCTGCTTTGGATAATCAATTTGATGTATCAACTTCCTACGCAGATTATGATGTTTATAGGGATTTTGAGCAGCCTCTACTTGACTATGGCTGGGATGTTATCGTATTCGTACCGAGTATTGAAGAAGATAGCGATAGAATTACTTGTGGCAATGCTTTGATTGCCACAACTTCAAATTAAGGATGTGAGAAAATGCCAGAAACCTATGATATAAACTCAATTCAAAGCCTAGACTTTCGTGAAGGCGTCCGTACTAGAATTCAAATGTATCTTGGATCGGACGACAATGAAGGAACCTATCAGGCATTGAAAGAGATTATAAATAACAGTACTGATGAAGCGCTCGCAGGCTACGGAAAAAAGATTGAAATAGAAGTAGATGAAAAAAATAATGTCATATCTATAAGAGACTATGGTCGTGGTGTTCCATTTGGTATTCGTGAAGATGGCGAAAATGTTCTGGTATCTATCTTTACTAAATCTCACACCGGTGGAAAATTCTCACATGATGTATATAAAAATGCTTCAGGACTAAATGGTATTGGCGGTTCTTGCGTGTGTCTTTCTTCAAGAACATTTACTGTTCAAAGTTTTCGTGATGGTAAAAGTGCCACTGCTTTTTTTGAAAAAGGGATTTTAAAATATTATACTGAAAATAAAGTAAAGAATCATAATGGTACTAGAATAGATTTTAGTCCAGATCCTGAAGTATTCTCAAATGGACCGATTGGATATGAATATTCTCGTATTTGTAAAGACATTCAAGATATTTCATATTTATATCCAGGTATTGAATTTATAGTATCTAATGATACTGAAAAAAAGGTATACTGCGCGAAAAATGGTATTCTAGACTTTGTGTCACAGAATGTAAAAAAGCCGCTACATAAACATATTATTACTGGCTCAGCCACTGATGGAACCGATAGCATTGAAATTGCGTTCCAATGGGGTGTAAGAAATGAAACCGCTTATGTTTTCGTAAATGGTTTGCGCTGTCCAGAAGGTGGCAGTCCAGTAACCGGCGCAAGAAGTGCTTTGACAAAAACTTTTAATTCACTCGCTAACGCTTCCTTTGAAGGTGAATATATTCGTAAGAATTTGTTCTATGTGGTGAATTGTAAAGTAGAAAATCCTTCTTTTGCAAACCAGACTAAATCCAAAGTCAATAATGCGTCTCTCCGTACTCTTGCGACAACTGCTTTCGCAAATGCACTAAAAGATATGAACTCGCAATATCCATCTGAGTTCAACGCAATTGTAGATATGCTTACTAAAATTGAGAAGGCCGAAGTAGCCGCGAGTCGTGCTCGTGAAGCAGTTCTCAATATGGAGAAGAAAGAGACTGAACAGCGTAAGCGTAAAGTTACTTCTTCTGATAAGTATAAAGATTGCGAGAAGCACGGACAAGATTCAATGTTGATTATCTGTGAAGGTAATTCAGCATTGGGTGGATTACTTCCTGCGCGCGATGTAAAGACTGAAGCGCTGTACGCAGTACGCGGTAAAGTAAAGAACTTGATGAAGCATCCGCTTGATGAATGTTTGGAAAATCAAGAAGTATCAGATATTATTATGGCACTTGGATGTGGTATTCAAGACAAATATAATAATAAAAAGTTAAACTATGGCAAGGTCGCAATCGCCGTTGATGCCGACGTTGATGGTTACAATATTATGTGCCTAATTACTACACTCTTCTATGTTCTAATGCCAAAGTTTATAGAAGAGGGCAGGCTTGGATGGCTTCGTGCACCACTATATCGTTTGAGCAAGGGAAAGCAAAGTGTTTATGCCTATGATGAGGAAGAACTTGCTGAACTTAAGAAAACTCATAGCGGCTGGGAGCAATCCAGGTACAAAGGAATCGGTGAGTGTACGGCAGAAGATATGGCAGAATCAATGATGCATCCAACTAATCGTAGACTAGAAGTTTTAACAATAAGTGATGCTCAAGCAGCAGAAGATTCTTTACGAATGTTAATGGGAACAGAAGTAGAAGAAAGAAAAAATTTTCTATTTGAAAATGTAGATTTTTCCGTACTAAATAAATAAAATGCCTCAATCGGGACTAGGCGAAATGACTTATTTTATGAAAGAAAATAAGGAGGTGCCATAAAATGATAGGCATTTATAAAATTACAAATAAAATAAACGGGAAAATTTATATAGGGTAGTCTGTAAACATTACAAAAAGATGGAATACACATAAAAGAAGAGCTTTTATTCCAAGTAAAGAATATGATAAATATCTTTATCGCGCATTTAGAAAATACGGACTTGAAAATTTCTCTTTTGAAGTTGAAGAAGAGTGTTTAAAAGAAGAACTTAGTGAAAAAGAAAATTATTATATTTTATTATATCATAGCAATGATGATAAATATGGATATAATGAAACTACTGGATATGAATATGCTCAATATGGAATGCGCGGTGAAGCTCATCCAAAACATAAATTAACCAAGGATGAAGTTTATTATATTCGTGAATGTTATAATTAGCATTATGATAAAAATGATGTTTATGATGAATTTGCGGATAGAATAAGTGAAGGTGGATTTCATAAAATTTGGCTTGGACAAAATTGGAGAGAAGTTCATATGGATGTCTATACTGAAGAAAATCGCCAATATTATCTGTTTGAACGTAATTCTCATAAAGGCGCAGCAAATGGTCGTGCTTTATTAACCGAAGATATGGTACGAGACATTAGATTACGCAGAAAGAATGGAGAATCTAGACAAGATGTATATAAAGATTATGCTTGGACCGGTATTGCAGAAGGAAGTTTTCGCCGTGTATGGTTAAATGAGAATTGGAAACATATAGTTGTGTAATGGAAGTTGAGGGACGTCGAGACTTCTTGTTTGAAAACGTGGATTTTAATATTTTGAATAATTGAGGTAAATATGGATATTGAGAATGCAAAAATTACAAGTACACGTATTTCTATGGCTGACCATGGTTGCTTAACGTTTGATTTAATACTTGAAGGCGCCGGCTGGGGTTGCAGCTTTGGCGGATATTGTATCGGTCATGGGTATTTAGGTGCAGATGAATTTAAAGCAGAATCGGGTAATGGGCTAGTAGCCATGATGAAAATTATGGATACAGTTGGTGTAGAGCACTGGGAAGATTTAAAAGGTAAGTATATTAGATGTAAGACAAATGGATGGGGCGGAACCATTGATGAAATCGGTAATTTGATAGAAAATAAATGGTTTAATATTCGTGAATTCTTTTCCAATAATTGACAATTATTAAAATATGTACTATAATAAAAGAAAAAGGGAGAAAAAAATGAAAAAGTTTATAGGTGATTATAAAAAGTTTCAAACAATGACTCATGATGAACTAATAGAACTTATATCTTCTATGTCAGAAGAAGAAAAAGATGATCTAGAAAATAATTATATTGCACAGCGTGGCATGAATTTTTTAGGAGTAAAAAACTATATTGCTCGAACTTATTTTCCTCAAATTTTTAAACCTGAAAGAGAAAAGAAACCTAGCTTTGAAGAACGGCTAGAAGCAGTATTAATTAAATAAAAAATATATAATACAATAAAAAGAAAGGAGATGAGAAAATGGTTGTAACAACTACAGTAGAATATTGCGACAGATGCAAACAAGAAATTCCTTATACCAAATCATTTCCTTATATATTTGATAAAAAACTTCTACATATAAAGTTTCACCGTATAAAATTTTCTATATTTCCTTATAGGCGTCGTGATGGTGAAATTGACACCAA
>JAFYBZ010000004.1 GCA_017539905.1 Clostridia bacterium
AATACTTTCAAAGTATGTAGGTTGGGGAGGCATTTCTAAAGCATTTGAAAAAGACCAAGATGACTGGAGAAATGAATATAACGAACTAAAAGAACTACTTACTGATGAGGAATATAAAGATGCAGCAGAATCAACAAGAACAGCTTTTTATACTCCACCTATTGTTATATCTGCAATGTATGATGCTCTTTCAAAAATGGGATTTAAGACAGGCAATATCCTAGAGCCAAGTTGTGGTATCGGTAATTTCATAGGAAGATTACCAGAAGAAATGAAGAATTCTCATATTTATGGAGTTGAATTAGATAGTATATCTGGAAGAATAGCAAAGCAGTTATATCAAAAATCAAATATTGCTATTAAGGGATTTCAAGAAACAGAGTTTCCAGATAATTCTTTTGATGTAGCAATAGGAAATGTTCCTTTTGATGACTATGTACCAACAGACAAACGATATGATAAATACAATTTCAAAATACACGATTATTTCTTTGCAAAGACTTTAGATAAAGTAAGAGCAGGAGGAATAATTGCTTTTATAACAAGTAAAGGTACACTAGATAAAGCAAATAGTTCGTTCGGAAAATACATAGCAGAAAGAGCAGATTTAATTGGAGCTATAAGACTACCAAATGATACTTTTTCCAAAAATGCAGGTACAAGAGTTACTTCAGATATTATCTTTTTACAAAAAAGAGATGTTCCACAATATAGTGAACCAGAGTGGCTATACTTAAATAATAATGAAGATGGTATTAGCATTAATCAATACTTTGTAGATAATCCACAAATGGTGCTTGGTAAGATGGAAATGAAGTCAGTTCAATATGGAAGAATGGATGCAGTTTGCACACCATTACCAGATACTGACTTAAAAGAACAATTAAAACAAGCGATAGAAAATATCAATGCTGAAATACCAGAGATTGAAGTTGATGAAATTGAATCTCAAGATGTAGATACATCACTTCCTGCTAATCTAAATGTTCGTAACTTCTCATTTACTGTTGTTAATAACAAAATCTATTATCGTGAAAATTCAAAAATGTTTCTTCAAGAACTTCCAGAAGGCAGTATAAAAAGAATTAAAAAGCTAATAGATATAAGAGATACAACAAGAAAGCTAATTGAATTACAAACTTATGATGCTCCAGATGAAGAAATAAAAGGATTACAAAGCACATTAAACTTTATGTACGATAACCTTGTTGTAGAGTACGGAAGAATATGCTCAAGAGCAAATAGAAAAGCATTTGAAGATGATAGTAGTTATTATCTACTTTCTTCACTTGAAATTAATGATGATAAAGGTAATTTCTTAAATAAGGCGGATATGTTCTTTAAGAGAACAATTAAGCCACATAGAGAGGTTGAAAGTGTAGAAACATCAACAGATGCTTTAATAGTATCCATATCTGAAAAAGCAATAGTGGATTTAGACTATATGAGTAAAATCTCAAAGCTACCTAAAGAAACACTTATTAATGAATTACGAGGAGTTATCTTTAAACTTCCAAATACAGATAGCTATGTTACAGCAAGTGAATACTTAAGTGGTAATGTCAGAAAGAAATTAGAAGATGCAAGACTTGCTTATGAAGAAGATAAGTCACTAGATATTAACATTAAATTTCTTGAAGAATCTATACCAGAAGATTTACAAGCTAGTGAAATAACTGCCAAACTAGGTGCTACTTGGATACCACCACAATATATTCAACAATTTATGGTTGAAACATTTGGAACACCGTGGCATTTAAAAGAATACATACAAGTTTCATACTCACAATTTTCATCCTCTTGGAATATATCTGGAAAGACACTAGATAATAGAAATGT
>JAFYBZ010000005.1 GCA_017539905.1 Clostridia bacterium
GCTTTTCATCTTCTATACCCATCTTTTCTTTCAAACCATTTAGCGACTTCTCATACTGTGCCTTATCAATAGCTCCAGTCTTTAAAAATGTATCAAGTAATTTCTTTTGATCTTCATATAATTTTTGTTTATCATCTTTCATAATTATTCTTCAATGGAATCATCAATTTTTTCTCTTACCCAGTTTAGTTTAATTTCATAATCATCTAGCCCATTATCCTCATCTTTTACTTCTTGTTTATTAAATTCCCAAGTTATCTTTTCAGACATTTCAAGTGATAAACCATTCTTCAAACAATAGTTCTCTGCTAATGTTTTAAAGTAATCACTATGTTGAGCACAAATCATACCTTTTAAATACTCAATATCATCCGATTCAAGAGCATCAAGTATATCATCTAACTGCTCTTGAAAATCAGCATTTTTAACAATATTCTCTACATGCTTTCGCATTTCATTATTAGGTGTTAAATCTAACTCTGTATGTTCTTTATCAACACTTTCAAGTTTTCTTTTATAAATTGTTTTATCAGCAAATTTAATATTTTCACTTTCTTCATACAGTCCTACTTCATTTATTTCTTTTAAATAACAAGCTTGAATATCTGATGCTAATTGGACATAATCATTTATTTCGCCTTTAAGATGTTCTTCATATGCATATGTTCGCATCTTCTCAACTGTTAATGCATCAGATATTGTCGTTGCTAAATCTTGTATATAATCTAATTTCATCAAATCATTTAGTTTATCATTAACAGCTGTTTCTTCACAGGCATTTTCCCAACTTCTGTACTCTTTGAATTGCTGTGATTTAGTAAAAGGCTCATAAAAATTACCATCGCCTCTATCTTTTTCTATCTCTTCAATTAATGCTTTATAAAGTTTCTTAAATAATAGTCTTGACTCTTCAAAAGTATCGCACTCTAAAATTTTGGTGTAAGTCTCATTAAAGTCCTGTTCCATAATTTGTGGATATATTAAATTGAAATGGTCTCGCGGGGTCATACTATTTGCTTTTTAGTCCTTTCTATGGCTATATTTAATCTCTTAATAATTGTCTTTCGTAATTTGGCAAGTCCCGATTTGTCATCCCACATTGTATTCCGGTTTTATGTTCCAACGTTCATCCCCACAAACTGGAATTTGTCAATGAATTCTTTGTTCAGGTTTGTGCGCATAAAACACGATCTCAGGATGGAAAGAAGCAATCAACTCCCAGTCCGCTTTCAGTGCTGAATTCTCTTCATATGCCCCAATATACTCGGATGGTTCGAGATCTCCGACAAGACAATCGCCATTATCCATAATTAAAGAGATGCTGTCCTCGCTATGGCTTGGTGTGTGAATGATCTCCCCATGAATACCGATACTTGACAGAAAAGATCTGCTTTCCTTGCAGGAGATCATTGTTGCATCTGTGTCATCGACCGGCGTATATCGCAGCTTATCTCTGGCAAAGATGTTATCTGAAAAATGAACGAATTCCTTTTGAATGTCTATCAGAAGGAGCTTTACTCCCTGCTTGACAAGCTCTCCTACCAGCCCCATATGATCGGGATGATAGTGTGAAGCCAAAACATATCCGATGTCTTTTACCCTGATGTTGTTCTGCTTTAACGCCTTATAAAACAGTGGTAGCGTTCCAGCATAGTCGGTATCAAAGAGCAAACCGCCTTCACAACCTTGAATATAAAATGTATTCGTATTTCCGTACTTCAGCGTTATCACCGTCATATCCTCGCAAACTCCGATTTATCAATATCTTTCAAATACTCTTCTATAGTATTAGCAAAAGGCTTTACATTAGGATTTTTCACATCTATATCCATAAAAATACCTGCTAATTCCAAAAATAAAGTAAAATTGAAATTAAAATAGAAAAGAAACCAAGTACTATCAATTTTTTTGATTTAAGTTTTTCAATTTTCATCAAAACAATCGTTAAAACAAATCCAATAACTGAGCAAATTAAACAAGGATATGTTGCAAAAAATATTAAATAAAAATTAACTATCAATAATTCTTCCATCACATGAAATGGTTACTACATGCCACTCTATAAGTTTGCCACATTTTTTTAATGCATTTTCCAATGCCACTTTAAGTCCACCACAACATGGCACTTCCA
>JAFYBZ010000026.1 GCA_017539905.1 Clostridia bacterium
CAACCAGACGCAAATTAAGTTATTTCTCTAACGTTCCAAATATCAATGCCTCCATCTTTGACAGAATGATGGCAAATGAATGGATCAAAGATAAACTCTATTACATGACCACAGGCAACGGAATTAAAAACGATTCTCCTGAAAAACTGATGAGGGATGTATTAAGAAGCTGCATATATGCCGCAATAGGGTATGGTATCTTTTTTGCGACAGGTTTACCTGTTGTGGGCTTTGCGATAGCGATCTTATTCATATGTTGGGAATTCATTCACAGAATCGTAAATAAGGGAGAGTATAAGAAGAAGTATATTTCAAGTTTCTACACTTTCCTGAACTACATTATTCTGTACCTTTCAGGGGGAGTAGATATGAGAACTTCCATCATAGAAGTTAACAAACTGATCGATGATAACAGTCCAATAAAAGCCAGACTGAATGAGGTTGTCGCAAAGAATGCGATAACCGGTCTGGCGGGTGACACATATATCGATGCGTTAAAAGCATTGAACAAGGATCTGAACTATTCAGAAATAAATAACTTTATCTCCACAGCAAAAAGAACGCAGGAGAGGGGAGACCCAATCGTTCCTGCATTACTGAGCCAGATCGATGATATTTATAAAAAGGTAGAGATAGATAAACGATCCTTCATTGCAAACCAGGACAATATTTTTAGTTCATTGCAGATACCGTTATGTATGATGCCGGCATTACTGGCATTTATGATTCCGATGTTCCTGTCTGCTTTCAGAGTATTATCAATGTTTTAAGAGTACTGAAAAAGTGCTCTTTTTTTCGCAAATAAATAGGACATGTTTTTTATGCGAAAAAACTAAAAAAGCCATATAAATAAAGGCTTTTCATTCTTCTTGATTGTAAATGATTTAATCTATATATAAAATATTATTGGTACAATCACTAATTATTTAATACTAGATGTACTGGAGGCATTTATATGAGAGTAAAAACTATCATATTGCTGATTTTTTTAATGCTTTCTTTAACGTGCTATGATGAATTAAGTTTTAAATAATTTTCTATTTATAAAACTTAATATTTATTAAAAAAGATAAAAAGTAATATCATTTTTTATTAATGAGCTATAATTTTAACCAAAGAAGTAGATTGAGGTATATATCATGAGCGTATTATTGAAACTTAGAGAGTATAAACAACTACCAAATTCAGAGAATGAAGTTAGAGTGTATATACTAAAAAATTCAAATGAAGTAATTAAAATGTCTATTCAAGAGCTAGCATCTAAAAGCTTTACTTCACCTCCAACAATCATGAGACTATGTAAAAGACTTGGGCTTAAAGGTTTTTCTGATTTAAAGATTGAAATTGCAAGTGAATTAAAGACATTTGAAACAATGAATATCAATATTCTTGATAATGCAACATTTAAGAAAACTGATACAGTAAAAGACATTGTTAATAAGATTACCGATATAACAGTTAAATCCATAGAGGAGACTAGTTTATTAGCTGATGAAAAAGTTCTTTATGAGGTTGCTAAAGGAATTATGAAAGCGGATGTTATTGATTTTTATGGTGTTGGTGCAAGTAATAATATTGCATTTGATGCTGCATTCAAATTTATGCGTATAGGAAAAATTGTTGGCTGTTTATCCTTGATAGATAGACAAAAGATTCAAGCAATTAATTCAAATAAAAATCATTTCGCTGTATTGATTTCATATTCTGGTGAAACCAAGGAAATATTAGAGATAGCAGATATTCTTCAAAATAATAATGTTCCTTCTGTATCAATAACAAGTAGAACAGAGAATAAGCTAATGAATAAAACGCTTTATAATCTTTTTGTAACATCAAAGGAAAGTAATCTTAGAAATGGTGCTATAGCATCTAGAACAGCAACCCTATATATGGTTGATCTTTTGTACACAACTTGTATTTCATTAGACTTTGATAATTCCTTCGAGGTGCTAAAAAAGACTCTAACTATTACAAAATAGGGAATTTTATTCCGCAATCTTTTCAAATAGTTGAATTAAAAATACTATGTTATTAAATTGAATTTGGGAGGTTGATTAAAATGATTACGCTTGCAAGAGTTGATGAAAGGCTAATTCATGGTCAAGTTGCATATTCGTGGACAAAGGCATATCCAAGTGATGCAGTTATTGCGATTGATAGCCAAGCTGCAAAAGATGACATGCAAAAAACATTATTAAAAATGGCGTGTCCGAAAAACATGAAATGCTTTGTAGCTAGTGAAGAACAAAGTGTAGAAATATTAAATAAATATCCTAACAAGAAGTTCTTTCTAGTAGCAAAGCATCCAAAATCATACTTATATCTTTTGAAAAACGGAATAAAGATGGATAGTGTTAATGTTGGTGGAATTTACTTTAAAGAAGGAAGAAAACAATATACTAACACTGTATATCTTGATGAAGAAACTAAAGATATCATTTTAAAAATCCATGACAAGGGAGTTTATGTTGATGGCAGAACTACTCCATCAGACCCTGAATTGGATTTGATTTGTAAATTTTAAAATAATTAGGAGAATAAAAATGAGTATTATTCAAACACTTTTACTTAGCGCTTTTATAGCACTACTTGTTACTGAAAACTATGGTTACGGCTATTGGATGGTATCAAGACCAATCTTTGCTGGGCCATTAGTTGGTTTAATTTTAGGAGATGTTCAAACTGGTTTGTTTGTTGGTGCAACTGTTGAACTAATGTATATGGGCATTTTACCAATAGGAGGTTCTGTACCACCTAATGCACAAATTGCAGGTACAATCTCTACTGTGTTTGCGATTACAAGTGGTGATCCATCTGTTGGTATCGCGCTTGCACTTCCAATTGGCACACTTGCTCAATTACTTATTATGTTAGCTTGGAACATCAATATCTATTTGATGCATAGAGCTGATAAATATATTGAAGCAGGCGACATTAAAGGAGTTGAAAGAACACATTTAGCCGGTATTCCAATTTTCTTTACAGTATTCTTTGTATCTAGCTTCTTAGCTATTTACTTTGGTTCGGATTTCGTGTCTAACTTAGTTAACACAATGCCTGCATGGTTAAGTGGTGGCTTAACTGTTGCTTCTAAGATGCTACCTGCAGTCGGAATGGCTATGCTTTTAAAGATGATGGATTTCAAGAACTACTGGTGTTTCTTCCTTGGTGGATTCGTCTTAGTTGGTTATCTATCTTTGAATCAAACAGCAGTAAGTTTAATTGCTCTAGTAATTGCTGTGGCAATCTATAAACTAGGTAATAAAAATTCTTCATCCGATGATGAGTTTGATGATTTTGAGGAAGAAAGCCCTGTGGTAGAAAATACTGCTGGTTTATTAACAGATAAAGAATTAAAGAAAACATTCTGGCGTTCTTTCTTCTCAATGACATCAATCAACTATGAAAGATACTGTTCACTTGGTTTCTGTTATGCAATGATTCCTACCATTAAAAAACTATATCCTAACAAAGAGGATCAAATTGCTGCTTTAAAACGTCATAATGAATTCTTTAATTGTCACCCTTATACAGGAAATGCGGTAATGGGTGTTACATTAGCACTTGAAGAACAAAGAGCGCTAGGAAAAGATATTTCTAAAGAAGCAATTGCTTCAACAAAAGCAGCATTAATGGGTCCATTATCTGGTGTTGGTGATTCAATTTTTAAAGCAGTATTTATGACAATATTCGCAGCTCTTGCTGCTGGCATGGCACTTGAAGGAAACGTGATTGCTCCATTTGTATTTATTATTCCAAATGTTGCACTAAACATTGCTTCTCGTTGGTTATTCATTAAATATGGACATAAGTTTGGTATCTCTCTTGTATCTAAGATGAATAGCAACAACTTATTAGACAAGTTCGTAAGTGCCGCAACAATCGTAGGTATGATGGTAACTGGTGCCATGACTGTAGGCTTTGTAAGCGTTCCATTAAATGTTATTTGGAATATTAGTGGTAAGGAAGTAAATCTTCTAACTACAATAAATTCAATTATACCGGGACTATTGTCATTAGTATTAGTTTTATGCTTCTATCAAATTTTAAATAAGAAAAAGAAAGGAATGTATATCTGCATTGCCATTTGTTTCGCAATTGGTATTGTAGGTAAATTATTACAAATTTTCTAATATGAAGGAAAATGAAGTACTAAAAAAAATAAAACACAAATTGATTGTATCTTGTCAAGCAAGACCAGGCTGGGCAATGTACGGCGCTGATATAATGGCAGCATTTGCAAAAGCAGCCGAAGACGGTGGCGCAGCTGGTATTAGAGCGACTGGAGTTGATAATATTACTAAAATCAAAGAAAAAGTTAATTTACCAATTATTGGCATTAATAAACAATTTTCTGACTATCCAGTATATATTACTCCTACATATCAAAGCGCTAAAGATATATTGGATTGTGGGATTGAAATCATTGCTTTAGATGCAACTCCAAGACAAAGACCTAATAATGAGAAAGTCGAAGATATAGTGAAGAAAATAAGAGAAAACTATCCAGATGTACTAATTATGGGTGAAATATCAACACTTAAGGAGGCTAAAGATATATTACCTTTGAATTTTGATTTAATTTCAACAACTTTGTCAGGTTATACAAAGGAATCTGAAAATGTAACTTCTGTAAATCTTGAACTTATTAAACAAATTACTAAAATCACAGATACTCCAATAATTGCAGAAGGTAAAATCAAAACCGAAGAAGAAGCAGCGGAAGCCATTAAAGCTGGTGCCTTAGCTGTAGTTGTAGGAACATCTATAACACGTCCTGAGATAATTACTTCTAGATATGTAAATTACTTATCTAGTAACGTTTAGTGTTAACTATTATAATCAACCTAATCTTAAAAAAGCCTCAGGATAATTTCTGAGGCTTTTATAAACAATTTTGAAACGGAGGATATATGACAGATATTAAGAATATAGGTACTGAACAAAGAAACGAAAAGACAAAAGATTTGGATTTACTTTCTACAATGGACATCCTAAAGATTATGAATGAAGAGGATTTAAATGTTGTAGCAGGAGTAAAGAAAGCTTTACCACAAATTGAAAAAGTAGTTGAGGCTATGATTGTAGCTTTGAAAAATGGTGGTCGCGTTATCTATGTTGGAGCAGGGACTTCTGGTAGAACAGGTATTATCGATGCGGTAGAATGTGGTCCAACATTTAGTTGTACATATGAGTTTTTAGGCTTAATTGCTGGTGGCTATGGTGCTATTGTTAAGGCGGTTGAAGGCGCGGAAGATAAGAAAGAATTGTGTGTAGAAGATTTAAAGAATAATAATTTTACTAGTAAGGATTTACTTGTTGGTGTAGCAGCATCTGGAAGAACACCATATGTTATCGGTGGCATTGAGTATGCTAAAGAGATTGGTGCTAAGACAGCTTGTGTATGTTGTAATTTGAATACTAAGATTGGTGCGATGGTTGATTATCCGATTGAGGTTAGTGCTGGTCCTGAAGTATTAACTGGTTCTACAAGACTTAAGTCAGGAACTTGCCAAAAGGTAATCATTAATATGTTATCAACAGCTTCAATGGTTGGTCTTGGCAAAGTGTATAAGAATCTAATGGTAGATGTTATGGCTACTAATGAAAAGCTTGTTGAAAGATGTAGACAAATTGTTATGGCTGCTACTGATTGTGATTGGGAAAAGGCTGATGAAGCTTTAAAGATTTCTAATAATCATTGTAAGGAAGCTATTGTTATGATTCTTTTGAATGTTGATTTAGATACTGCAAAAGAAAAGTTAGCTAGCGCTGATGGTTTTGTAAGAAAAGCAGTAGAGTAAAAGAAAGGAACAAAAATGATCGGCATTTTATTAATAAGCCATGGTAATATGGCGTCTGGAATTAGTAGTAGTTTAAAAATGTTCTTTGGGAGTGAGATCCCTAAATTAGAAACACTTTGTTTATCAGAAAACACTAATCCAAATACTTTTGGAGAAGAAATTGGTAATAAAATTAAAGAATTAGATTCTGGAGATGGCGTTGTTGTTTTTGCAGATTTAATAGGTGGTACTCCATGCAACCAAGCTTTTAGATATATTTCTTCTAAAGTGGTGTTAATAGGTG
>JAFYBZ010000027.1 GCA_017539905.1 Clostridia bacterium
GCAACAACATCTTCACCTTGAGCATTTGTTAAAAATTCTCCAAATAGTCCCTTTTCTCCAGTTGCAGGATCTCTTGTGAAAGCAACTCCTGTCCCACAATCATCCCCCATATTACCAAAGGCCATAGATTGAACATTTACCGCAGTTCCCCAAGAATAAGGAATATCATTATCTCTTCTGTAAACATTTGCTCTTGGATTATCCCAAGATCTAAATACGGCTTCAATAGCTCCTATTAATTGTTCCTTAGGATCATCTGGGAAATCACTACCAATTTTGTCTTTATATTCAGCTTTAAATTGGTTTGCTAATTCTTTTAAATCTTCAGCAGTTAATTCAACGTCTTGTTTAACGCCTTTTTCTTCTTTCATTTTATCAATTAGTTGCTCAAAGTATTTCTTACCAACTTCCATAACTACATCTGAATACATTTGAATGAATCTTCTGTAGCAATCCCAAGCCCAACGTGGGTTATTTGATTTAGTTGCAAGTACTTCAACAACGTCTTCATTTAATCCAAGGTTTAAGATTGTATCCATCATACCTGGCATAGATGCTCTAGCACCAGAACGAACAGATACTAATAGAGGATTTTCTTTGTCTCCAAATTTTTTGCCAGTGATTTCTTCAAGTTTAGAAATATACTCTGTTACTTCTTTCTTGATGTCATCATTGATTTCTCTTCCGTCTTCATAATACTGTGTACAAGCTTCTGTTGTAATTGTGAAACCTTGTGGAACTGGAAGACCAATGTTTGTCATCTCAGCTAAGTTAGCACCCTTACCACCTAAAAGCTCACGCATGTTTGCGTTACCTTCGCTAAAAAGATATACATACTTTTTGCTCATTTTTAATTTCCTCCTTGTTTTTATAAAGTATACGTCCCATCGATCCTAAGCCGTGTGAACGCACCTATTTAAAACGCCAATATATTATATCAATACGTACAAAAAATACAATAGATTTACCATAAAATATTTACATCTTATCGAAGTGTTATGTTAACAATACTTTAACAAAACTAAATAAAAACCCCCGGAGCTTTAAATGCTCCAGAGGTTCTTTTTTTAGCTATTATCTTACATACATTTGGATTAGTGATCTAATATCTTGAACCGTTATTATTCCATCACCATTTATATCTCTAACATACCAATCCTCTTCTGTCCAATCAGAAGTATCATTTACTGTTGCGTATATACTAATCAACAATCTAATATCTTGAACATTAATTACGCCATTATAATCAATGTCTCCTGGCATAGCAGCATGTGTTTTAACAATCTCATATGTAAATTCATAAACATATTGGCTTACTGGATTTTCATCTTTCCATGCGTGATATTGTGTATCTTTCAATCCTACATAGAAAGTATGCTCTCCTGCAGATGAAGCATCATAATCACCAGATATATAACACTCACCTGAATCATATGTTAAATCCAATTCAACTGGAAGACCAGTATATGAATATGTATCTTCATTCAAAACTGGATGTTCAACTGGTATAGCATGAACTGTGAAGCTTATCATAAATCCTGCTTTCTTTTGAATAGTTGTTGGATTAACAAGTACATTTGGATATTGATTGAAATCAGGTACTTGTTTCCATTCATAACCAGGTTCAGGTGTTACATATAAATAATATGTAACACTACTAACACTTGAACTTCCTGTAATATCAAAAGGAACATATGGTGCTGGATCTATTTGAATATTCATTGTTTCATAATCCAAATTATTTATAGGTGGAATATAATAAGATTCTCCACTACTATATACATGTAAATGGAATATTTGGCTTTCATCTTCAGTTACCCATGTTGGGAAATCAATTCCTTCTATAACAATATTAAAGTTCTTTGTAGCACTTCCAACATAGTTACCCTTAAGAGTAACTGTTACTGTAGCAATACCTACTTTATTATTGTTAGTGTACTCAATATCATAATCTCCGCTTTGTAATTCAATATCATCACCTGATACTTGAATTACTATGTCTGGTTCTATGATTTGTCCTTTATATAGTTGATCTGGAATATCTTCTATAAAGATATTCAAATTCTTAAATTTTATATCTGCCTTATTTGTTAAAGTGTAATTATTTAAGTAGTAATTTCTTGATGTAGTAAATGGTAAAAACGAAACTGTAGCAGTTACATTTTTCTCTTCTCCAATTTCTGCATCTTCAAAAGTAACATCTGTTAATGTATAGTCAGTGCCTAATGCAAGTGTTTCTCCCGAAATCAATCCTGTAAATTCTACTGTACATTCTGCATTTGTACTTCCATCATATTCTTTGTCAGAAACAATTAGTGTTGCTCCCAATAATACTTTTTTAATTTCAAATAATTTTTCCTTCGTGCCTTGGTATGGATATTGCAAATCTATATGAACTAAAGCTTGGTGATAGGCATCAATATTTTTATCATAATAAAAAGTATAATCGACACCTTTTGTTAAGATACTACCATCATCCGCTCTCCTAACAACAAATTCTGGTTCTTGAGCTTTACCATTGTATGTGACAGATTCGATATCATCTATAGTTACTTCTAAATGTATTCTAGTTATATCTGCATAACCTTCAAATTCAGGATTTTCTATCACATAATTATTTGCTGTGCCATAAGAATACAAAGAAACATAACCTTCTACAGCTTTGTGATCACCGATTTCTGGCCCATCAACAAAAGTAGCATATACACTATAATCACTTCCTTCAGTCAAAGTATCGCCTTCAACCAAGTCATTAAAGAATACCTTAACATTAGCTTCTGGTGAGCCATCATAATCTTTACCCATAATCCATTCATAAATAGAAATAACTTTTTTATTAATTGTGAATTCTTTAGTTTCTGTGCCAGTATAATTTCCTTTTAATTCAACTATTGCTTTAGCTTTTGAATATCCTTCATCAGTATTAGCATATACATTGTTATCGTAACTTACGGTATAATCTTCTCCTGATACTAAAACTTTATTACCATCTTTGACAACAACAGTTGGTTTATGCTCTTGTCCGTTATAAGTAACCGCTGGAATATCTTCTACTGTTGGAGTAATACTCTTAGGTAAAATTTTCCAAGTACAAGTTACAGGAGCAGTTGTGCCATCACTCCATTTTCCAAGTTTTGGTGTAACAGAAATTGTATAGTCTCCTGCATTAGTTTGCTTATCTCCAGAGATATTCATTGTTTCACTATTATATCCAGTAACGGTAGCTGTAATAGCATTACCAGTATAATTTACTGATGTTGCTACTAATGTTGGTTTTTCTGGATATGGAATTTCTCCTTGAATTTCCCAATTTAATGTGAAGACGTGATCTCTTGAGTACGTTGGATAGTCATAACTATCTACCCACATAGTTCTTCTTAAATCTTTTAATGCTACAGTAATTTCATAATTTCCTTCTAATATTGCAGTACGATCACCAGATATCAAACAATCATCTTCATCTATGTTAAGTTCTGGACTTATTGGATATCCTGTGCATTGATATACTGTCTGAGTCAAAGCTGGTTCTAATACTTTTTTAGGAATAATCATCCATTCTAATTTAAGAGGATCCGAAGAACCATCAGACCAAACATACCTACCATCACCTAATAAAACTGCACGCATTTCATAAGCAGAATATGGTCCATGAGTTTCTGTCTCATTTGTATCATACACCGGATTTGAAGATCCATAAGTAGTATTAGTTGGTGCACCGTCACCTGTAAAATAGTAGTAATCTGTTCCAGATAGCCAAGTGCCATCTCCTGAAGTATACAATGTTGGATAAATATATTCACCCGTATATTGATATGCAGGAACATAAACAACATCCATAGTCATACCAGATTCCTTTTCATAACTACCTGTCTCAGTAGATACAATATACGGTTTTTCTACCATTGCTGGATAAACTAACCATTCTATACCAACTCTATCTTTTCTTCTATCCCATGGAACTTCAGTTGTAACTCCATTTTCATATCCACTTGGATAAGTTGCCCAAATATACCCCGGTTTAGGTTCAAAATCAATATAGTACCTAATGTATTCCGTATTATCAAAATTCTTTCTTGGAATATATGTATCATAGTCGCTTGGATAGCGAATTTCCATAGTGTCTGGATCATAACCTTTAAATGGAGGAATATAATAGTCTCCACTATATGTAATAGCTAGAGATAATTTATTATCTTCAACCCATGTAGGCATATTAATAGGTTTCACAAATTGAGCATAAATGCTAGTATCATAATTAATTGGGTTGTCAAAATCAAATTCTGGTGAATTATAATCACTATAAGAAGCCCATCGATCAAAAATATAGCCACCAGACAAATAAGGGGTTTGAATCATACTTTTATCTATATATGAGCCATGAGGCACTGCCATTGTGTAAAGCTTTTCTGAATTATAAAATTCACCTTTTCCACTATAAAAAGCGACTCTATGATAACCATTTTCAATAGAAATAAATCTGTCAAAATTATCACGAACCATAACATGTGAACCCATTTCTTTATCAACCCAAGAAATCTCTGTATCATCACCTACTATAGTTACTTCTGTACTATATCTTTTAAAAGCATAATCATCATCTGTTGTTTCAAATTTATAGACAAACATGTATTCTTCAGCATTCTCAAAATATTCTGATGATGGATCTTCATAATCCATATAGTTCCACCAATAATTTGCATATGCACTAACGTAATCTTTAACTCTAACCCATTTCGCAAATACTAAATTAACTTTATCTAAAAGTTCAGTTCCACCATTTACTTTAGTAATTGTAAAGTTACACTCTGGAATTAGTCCATGTACTTCAGGTGTTCCATAGTCACCAGATATTTCTATACTAGTAATTGCTGCACAAGTAGCAATGCTAAAAGTAACATCATGTGCAGGCATTTCATAAATAAAATTAAATTCATCATAGTCAGTATCTTCACCATTTATAATCCAATGCTCAAGAGCATTGTTTCCTAAAGGCTCTCGAGCACAAATTAATAATCTATCTCCTGCTTTGGCTTTAGTAACATTAAGGTCATCTTGATGTGTTGCTTCATCATAAAATCTTGCCGAACCACAATTGTTTAAAAAAGTAATATTATACTCTTCATCAGAAGCAAACGCAGTTCCATAAAATATAAAAATCATCATAATTAAAGAAGTAAATATCAAACTTTTTGTTAAATAATTTCTCATTTATAATATCTCCTTTATAAAAAATAAAATAACCCTTAAATATAATATCACTAAATAATTAACAATATAATCAATGTCACTTATTAGTAACAAAGACTTAATTTATGAGTAAAATAGCAAATTTTAGCATTTTTATGGTCAAATTTTATTTGACCATTTTATGTAAACATGCTATAATAATACTGGTTCCTATATTATAAAAAGCTGAAGGAGGTCGTTACATGTTACCCCAGGATAGCACTTTCGATGATAACTATCTCGAGAAAAAAGACCCATATACCAATGAAGATGGGTTACTAATTACCAAATTGCCTATGGAGTTCTACGACAATGATATGCTCCGTGCCGAGGAAAAGCGGATCATCGAACCGCTAATAACTGCAGAAGCCCTGTTTCAAGACTTTGCGGTTGATTCCGGCATCGAAACACTGAAAAAAATTCACCGGTATTACTTCAGAACGATTTTCACGTGGGCTGGTGAGTTTAGAACAGTCAACATCGAAAAGGAGGAAAAGTTCTTCTGCCCCGGCTGTTCTCTCACCTATGAAAACCATGAAGAAATCTACCAGGAGCTTGCACTTGTCATGTGGAGAATGGCGAAAACCAAATGGCATAAAATGACAAACGAAAAGCGTATAAAGGAGTTTGCAGATTGCCTTGCGAAGATGTGGGGCATACATCCGTTCCGCGATGGCAACACCCGAGCTATAATCGGTTTTGCAAAAGTATACGCGATGAATCATGGGTTCAAGTTTGACATTTTGCCTCTCGTTAAGATCCTTTCCCGGCCTATTTTGAAAGATGGCCGTGAGGGCCTTTCCATTAGGGACTGCTTCGTTGGCGCAACGCTTCCGGAGTATCCTGAACCCGAGTATTTGTACAAGGCTCTCAGAAAAGCAATGACGTAAATAAAAAAGATGGTCAAGTGATAAACTTGGCCATCCTTTTTTATACAAAAAAATCAGCATTTTGGAAATCCAAAATGCTGAAATATACATATTATCTCTTGCTGAATTGTGGAGCTTTACGAGCTTTCTTAAGACCTGGTTTCTTTCTTTCCTTCATACGAGGATCTCTTGTCATGAAACCTGCTTGTTTTAATTCTGTCTTATAATCAGAATTTGCTTTAACTAAAGCTCTAGCTAAACCATGACGAATAGCACCAGCTTGGCCAGAGAAACCTCCGCCAACTACTTTAACTATTAAGTCATATTTTCCTTCAGTATTTGTAACTACTAGAGGTTGCTTAACGATGATTTTTGCAACATCTGTAGGCATATATTCGTCAAGTGAAATACCGTTGATAGTGATGTTACCTTTACCAGGCATAATTCTTACTCTAGCAACAGCATTTTTTCTTCTACCTGTACCATAAAAAATGTTTGATTCTTTTTTAGCCATCTATGTTCCCTCCCTTAAAACTCGTATACTTCTGGCTTTTGAGCTGTTTGTTCGTGCTCAGCACCCTTATATACTCTTAATTTCTTAAGCATTTGTCTTCCTAAGCTGTTCTTTGGAAGCATTCCTTTAACTGCATGCATAAGCATTTCGTTAGGGTCCATATCTTTAGCAGCAACACTCTTCATGTTACCGATATAACCTGTTTGTCTTGTATAGATTTTATCTGTAAGCTTCTTACCTGTAAGAACCATTTTTTCTGTGTTTATAACAATTACATGGTCTCCCATATCCATATGTGTTGAATATGTAGGCTTGTGCTTGCCTTTTAATAATTTAGCAACTTCTTGAGCTAGACGACCAACAACTTTGCCATCAGCATCAATAATGTACCATTTTCTTTCGATTTCGCTAGCCTTTGGGCTATATGTAGTATTATTCATGGTAATACTTTTACCTCCATTCAAATTAAATTAACCATATTATTTTATTTGAAAAAAGTGAGCCTCCGGGTTAGCTCGCAATTTCCCATGCGTTTGATATTTTAATACACTTTAAGCCTCTTGTCAACAGGTATTTTTCGTGTAATAATAGTGTTGTACGGAGGAAAAACAATGAAATCTCAAGACTCAGAAAGAACCATTGTGGCAAACAACCCAAAAGCCTCTCACGACTACTTTTTAGACGAAAAGTACGAGTGTGGCATATCCTTGATTGGCACAGAGGTCAAATCCATTAGAAATAAGAAAGTTAATATAAAAGATAGCTTTGCACAGCTTAAAAATGGCGAAATTATACTTATAAATATGCATATAAGCCCTTATGATGCTGGTAGTTTTTCAAACGTTTCACCTACTAGAAATAGGAAGCTTTTGCTTCACAAAAAGGAAATTGCCAAGATTTATAAGCAAATTTCTCAAAAAGGGGTAACTTTAGTGCCTACTTCAGTCTATTTCGTTAAAAATAAGGTAAAAGTCGAAATAGCCATTGCTCGAGGTAAAAAGCTTTATGATAAGCGTGAATCAATTGCTAAAAAAGATGCCGAAAGAAGAATGCTTCAAGCTCAAAAGAATTAATAAACGAAAAGATGCATTTTTGGGACACTTACAAAAAGTCACCATTTTATGACTTTTTGTAAGTGTCCCAAAAAAGCATCCCAAAAAAGCACCTTAAATCAATTCAAAATCAATTCTTCTCAAAATCTTATTAGCAGAAATGACTTTTATTTTTACTGCATCTCCCATTTGATATACTTTGTGTTTTCTATCTCCTACCATTTGACATTTTGCTTCATCATACGTGTAGTAATCATCTGTCATGTTTTCTACATGAACTAATCCTTCAATCGTATTATCTAATTCAACATATATTCCATAATTAGTTATACCAGAAATGACTCCATCATACTCTTCACCAATGTGTTCTTCCATATATTCACACATTTTGATTTCGTTTAAATCTCTTTCCGCTTCTTCAGCTTTTCTTTCCATCATAGAAGAAATTTCACTATAATTTAATGATTGTTTTTCATATTTAGTTTTTTCTCTTGATGAAAATCCATTATCTAAAAATTTCGAAATCATTCTGTGAATGAATAAATCAGGATATCTTCTAATTGGTGATGTGAAGTGACAATAATTTTCTAAGCTCAATCCAAAGTGTCCATCATTCTGATTTTCATATCTAGCAAGTTCCATTGCTCGAAGTCCCATCATCCTGACGACCTTTTCACTTTCAGTTCCATCAAAGTATTCCATAGCCTTTTGAATATCTGAAGGATTTGCCTCATCTGGAATTATTTCAGGATAATTTAAATTTTTCAAAAATACTTTTAATCTAGTAATTTTTTCAAGTGATGGTGATTCGTGAACTCTATATATAAATGGAATCTTTTCTTCATCAAACTTTTTAGCTACACATTCATTTGCTAATACCATAAACATTTCAATCATTCTATTTGCAATTGTAATTTCATATGGTTTTATCTCTTCCGGTTTTCCATCTTCTCTTAATTTAATCTTAGGTTCAGGAATATCAAAATCTATCATTCCCAAATTGTGTCTTTTTTGAATTAGCTTTTCAGCAAGTTCTTTCATCTTTAATAGAGTCTTGCTAAATCTTTCATATCCTTCAGGCGCATTTCCACAAAGTGTCTTATACACATCATCATATGTCATCTTCTTTTTTGATTTGATAATGCTTTTAAAAATCTTAAAAGAAACAACATCTGCATTATTATCTAAAACAATTTCACATGATAAAGCATATCTATCCACGCCCTCATTTAAAGAACATATACCATTTGATAATTCTTTAGGAAGCATCGGAATAACTGTATCAATCAAATATACTGATGTAGCTCTCTTGATTGCCTCCTTATTAATTTCAGATCCTTCAACAACATAATTACTTACATCAGCTATATGGACTCCTAGTTTATATTTGTTTTGACTATATTCTAATGAAATAGCATCATCAATATCCTTAGTGTCCGAACCATCTATTGTAAATATTTCTTTATCTCTTAAATCGATTCTTCCATCAACATCTAAAACACTTTGTGGAATTTCTTTTGATTCGTTTATTACTTCTTTCGGAAAGTCTAATTTATATCCATACTCTTTAAGTATTGTCATCAAATCAATTGTAGCATCGTTTGACTTACCTAAAATCTCCACAATTTTACCTTCAGCCTTTTTACCATTTTCCGGGTATTTAGTAATAGCTACAACTACCTTGTCTTCATTCTTTGCATCTCTTCTTAACTGTTTGGATATATAAATATCTTGGGAAATTTTTCTATTATCTGCGACAACAAATCCAAAACCAGATGATTTATAAAATGTACCTATCACCTCAGTAGTATTTCTTTTTGATATTTTATACACTA
>JAFYBZ010000028.1 GCA_017539905.1 Clostridia bacterium
AGTTGCAGTCATGCTCTTTGAAGCTCCATATGAAACTTTAGCATGTGCTTCTCCTAAGGAGTAACCAAATGTATCTTTTATAACGGATGTTGTTCCTGGGTTCATGGCTATTGCTGTTGTTGCTTTATTTATCGTAAAGTTCTTTGAGTTAGTTCCTTTATAATTACCTTTACCAGTTATCGTACATTTTGCAGTTGTTCCAGCATTTACATTATTACTATACGAGAATGTAAAGTCGTTTGTTGTATTAAGAGTTGTAGTGCTTCCAGAAGGTATTGGTACTTTAACTGTTGGAGTTGGTTTCTTCTCGTCTCCTCCATATATATATGTTGAAATATCTCCAATTGTTGCATTACTTAAATCATATTGATTAATCGTAAATGTCTGTGACTTACTTCCAGTATAGTTCGTATTTGCCACTGCAGTAATTGTTACTTTTGCTGTAGTTCCTGCATTCGTATTATTACTATATGAATAAGTAAAGTGTGTTCCATTTGTTAATGTTGTTGTACTTCCTGATGGTATTGGAACAGTTACAGTTGGTGTTGGTTTCTTTGCTGTTGTGTCATAAGTATATGCTGATATATTTGCAATTGTTGCATTACTTAAATTATATGGAACTATTTTCCATGTTACTGTCTTTGTTCCAGTTGCCGCATCTGTTGCCCATTTATATGGCTTTCCATCTGAATGATTTAAAAGTGTCGCAGTTGCTGTATATGTTCCAACATTAGTTGCACTTGTTGTTCCACTTAGAGTATATCCAGTAGATGCACTAATACTTTGCGAAGCAGCATTATATGTCTTATCCGGATATGATGCAAGCGTAGCTATATAGTACATTCTATATTCACAGGTATTACACAAGCCATTTTTAGGGCTTGATGTATCTGAATGCGCTGCTGTTCCATTTGTTGCTGTACATCTTGTACATTTATGCCAGTGATTGTTATCATCTGTAGTCCATGCCGTAGCCCAATTATGTCCCAATGCCGGTTCTGTTGCTGTTTTTGTTTTGCTACATACTGAACATGTATACGTTCTAACTCCAGTAGCTGTACATGTTGGACTTGTTGTTACCGTTCCACTTCCCCAACTATGCGCTGCTGTCCCATTTGTTGCTGTACATCTTGTACATTTATGCCAGTGATTGTTATCATCTGTAGTCCATGCCGTATCCCAATTATGTCCCGGTGCTGCTCTTACAGACGTTTCATAATACCCACAACCGTCTTTGACAATCTCTTCTATTTTGTCCATTTGCCGTACATGTTTCATTTACTGATATATACCAACTTCCCATACTATGCCCTAATGCTGCTGTTGAACGTGTTTTTCCACAAGTACTGCATTTTTCCGTACCATTTTCTGTACAAGTAGGAGATGAAACCGTTGTGTCATAATTATGATTAGCTGTATTTTGCGTTTCACCACACGAACATACTTGCCAGTGTTGTGAATCATTATATGTCCATGACCAAGAGTGAGTATGAGCTGATAAAACAGTAACAGACACCGTACATACACTTCTCGGCTCAAAATTATGAGTAACCGTAGGTGCTGTATTTGGACCTCCTCCAGTAGTAGTTACTTTATGTTCATACTCAGTTATAGTAAATGATCCATTACCAGCAGTTACACCAGTAATAGAAATAGTAAACGAAGACTCCATTTTTCCTTGTTTAGACATAGTTGGAGTTCCTGAATATACTGGTGATACTGTAAAAAGTGAACTTGTATTAGTTGGAAATGATGAAGTTGCTGATTGATTATATCTTTCATAAGTAAAAGTTTTTGTTTCACCCTCAGTGATTGTAATAGATTTCGAAGTACCATAAATAACATTACTAGGAACATTTAGAGTTCCATATCCACAATAAATACATACACCATATTTAAATGTGTGTTCTTCCTCATTCCAGTTACCCATATGCCCATTCACACACACATAACGCTGTACATAGTGGTGTGTAGCATTATATTGTCTATAATTATGAGGTCTAAGTTCATTCCAAGCTACTACTGCACCACACATACCACAATATGAGTCTGCATATACCGTACTTGTATTTACAATACATAATAAAAGCATAGCGACAATAAAACTTATCACATATTTGTTTCTTATTAATTTTCTACAATTAACCTTATTATTAATCATATACCCCACCTATTTGAAATAATAACTTTACATTATTTTATCAGTCGGTAACAATTATTTCCTTTATATTTCTTCTATTTAATATTATTTTAATATAATCTTAATATAAAAAATCGGTCAAAACTTTAGTTTTGACCGATTCTTAACAATGTTCTATCTTCAATTAGTTCTAATTGTACATCAGGGTAATTATCTATTATTCCGTATAATGATTCCATATCGCTTGTATAAACCTCTATTTCAGTATTTGAGATCACTTCATACTCGATGCTATTTTCATCCAATGCTTGTTTTATGTCTCTTATATAATCATCTAAACTCATTTGCTTAGAATATGTTTTCGATGCAGTTACAACATTATCTGAAAATGCACTTTCCTCTGTGACTGATTCTTCAAAAGCTCTATATTCATCAAAAACATCATTTTTTTGAAGTTGCTTTTGTACCATAGGTTGCTCATCTTCTACTTGCGTTTCAATTCCTGTAGCAGGAGTTCTTTCTTCAGCCATCTGACTAGAACTATTACTTACCAAGCTATTTACTCTATCTAAAAATCCAAATTTGCTTCCTACAAAAACTGCCAAAGCTGCAACACAAGCAACTGCCACTAAAGACGTGACACGGCTAAATAATGTTATCTTTTTGTCCTTATTTATCTTTGTAATGATTCTTTTGCTAAAATCTTTTGATACTTCAAAATCTTCTTCATCCAAATTGTGAAGTTCATCTAATAAATTCTTCATACGTGTCACCTCCTTTTACTATTTTGACTCAGTTTTCTTCATTTTAGTTCTATTATTCTTCATCTATACTATATCCAGAATACCCCATTTTAATAAGCTCTTTTTTTAGTGACTCTCTAGCCCTTGAAATTTTTGATTTGACAGTCCCTAATTTCATATTAAGCATGTCTGATATTTCCCAATAACTAAAACCTCTTATATCTCTAAGAACTATTAAACTTCTATATTCTTCATTCAAGCTCTTTATAGCTTTAATTAAAACTTCTTTATTTAATTTTCTTTCTACAATTTCATCTACATTTTGTTTTTCATCTTCATATTCTATTTCTTGTTCACCATCATCTGTATCAATATAATTGCTTAGATGATATACTTTCTTTTCCTTTTTTATTTCATCAAAACAAGCATTCATCGTAATTCTATAAATCCAAGTGTATAAAGATGACTGTTCATTAAACTTAGATAAGTTTTTATATACTTTAATAAAAACTTCTTGAGCTATATCCTCAACTTGAGAATCATTCTTAACCATATAAAAAATAGTTTGACAAATCTTCTTTTCATAAAGCTTTATAATCTGTTCAAATGCATCCATATCGCCTTGCTTAGCTTTATAAAGTAGCTCTTTTTCTCTATTAGTTAGCAATCTTTATACACCTCCTTTACTAGAGAATTAGGAAATAAACTATTCTGTTAGTAGTTTAATTACATTCGGATACAATGTACTAGCATTCTTTTTCCAATTGTCAGCAATTTGCTTTGCTTCTTCTGCAGAAGAGCAAAGAATATTTAACTCAAATAATACTTTGTGACTTTCGTTAATTTTAAGACTAGTTATATATTCTGTATCATTTACAGGAATATACTCACTTGTAATAGATACATCATTTTTAACTTTGTTAAGATTTTCTTCAATAATTGAATTTAGTTTGTGTTTAATAATTCCTGGAAGAATTTCGTTTGTTAATTTTAAGACTTCTTTTCCTTGTGGTGTAATCTCATATAGCCATTCTTCGCCTTGCTTATAATTTGAAACATAGTTTTGATTAATTAATTCTGATGTAATATGTTGAAAATTGAAATAATTAAAATCTTCAACGTCATATAACAATTTTTGCATTTGAATATTAGTAAGTGAGCAATCAGCTTTATTTAACAAATATAGAATAATTAATTTGTTTTCAGCAAGTTTTTCTTTATTCTTTTCTTCATTATTCATACTATCACTCCTTATTACTTTCTAATTTTTTCATATGCTATGATGCTAGTAGCTACCGCAGCATTAAGACTTTCAGCTTTTCCTTTCATTGGAATTTTTACCTTCAAGTCAGCTAATTTCTGAATTTCTTTGCTAACACCATTTGCTTCATTTCCTATAACTATTATTTGTTTTTCACTAAAGTTAATGTCATAGATGTATTGATTTGTATCAAGCGATGTAACAACAATTTTATATCCCGACTTTTTAAAACTACTTAATTCATTTAGTAAATCTACGCTCTTTATGTTCAATCTTAAAATACTTCCCATAGTAGATCTTACTACCTTTAAATTATAAGGATCTACCGTATTATCTGAAATAATCAAATCTTTATACCCAAAGGCATCTAATGATCTGATAATTGTTCCAAGGTTACCAGGGTCTTGAATATTGTCTAGCGCAAATACGACTGTATCAGAAACCTTCTTTTGCTCTGGAATGTTAACAACGGCTAGCATTCCTTGTGGAGTCTTTGTATCAGAAATATGTAGAAACACGCTTTTTGAAACTTGTTCCACTTTTACCTTACTATATTTAGACTCATCAAAGTCACCTAAAAGTTCCGTACAAACTATCAAAACTTCAACTTTTGCAAATTTAATTGCTTCATCGCAAATTTTAATACCTTCTACAACATATTGGCCATATTCATCGCGATATTTCTTTTGTGATAATGACTTAACTTTTTTTATTAAAGCATTTTCTTTACTAGTTATCATATTAGCTCCTTTTTGCTACAAGTCTATTTATTTTAATTCCATCCTTTACAAACTTTTTCTCATACTCTGTTGCTACATTACCCTCAATCATATTACTATATAAATCACGTGTAACTTCGCTTAATTCATACCCATGTTTCTTTAAAGACTCCATTGAAAATTCAAACAAATCATTATTATCGGTTTTTTGATATATTTCTTTATCATCTTTAAAAATTTTATCATATCTTGTAAGAAATTCTTGTGAAGTTAATCTTCTTTTTGTGTGTTTTTTCTTTGGCCATGGATCTGAAAAGTTTAAATATATTCTTGACACTTCTTTATCAAATACTTCTTCTATAATTGTTGCATCTAATCTTACAAATCTTATATTAGTTAATTCTTCCTCTTCTAACTTTTTAACAGCTTTATAAATAACACTATCATAAATCTCAATACCAATATAGTTAACTTCAGGATGAAGCTTTGCCATACCAATTACAAAGTCGCCACGGCCCATACCTATTTCAATATGTATAGGATTATCATTTTGAAACTCTTCTTGCCACTTTCCTTTATAATCTTGAGGATTTTTTATAACTAGCGAAGAATTCTCAACATATTCACTTGCACCTTTGATATTTTTTAATCTCATTTTGTATTCCTCTTAAAATATGAACATTGCATCACCGAAAGAGAAAAATCTATACTTTTCATCAACGGCAATCTTATATGCGTTAAGGACATTTTCGCGTCCAGCAAGCGATGACACTAGCATCACTAGTGTACTCTCTGGCAAGTGAAAATTAGTTATCAAGCAATCTAATACTTTGAATTTATATCCTGGATAAATAAAGATTGATGTTTCTTCATGCTTTGGAGTTAAAAGTCCATTTTCGTCTGCAGCACTTTCAACTGTTCTACATGATGTTGTACCAACGCAGATTACTCTTCCACCTTTTTTCTTAGTCTCGTTAATAACATCACATGCCTCTTGAGATATTTCATAATATTCTGAATGCATTTTGTGATCTTCTATATTATCTTCTTTAACTGGTCTAAATGTTCCAAGACCAACATGAAGTAATACTTTTACAATCTTTATCCCCTTATTTTCAATTTCTTGTAAAAGTTCTTTTGTAAAATGAAGTCCTGCTGTTGGAGCAGCTGCTGAACCAGATACTCTATTATATACTGTTTGATATCTTTCTTTATCTTCTAATTTTTCATGTATATATGGTGGAAGTGGCATAACACCAATTTTATCTAGAATCTCATTTAAAATACCATCATACTTCAATTTAACAATTCTATTACCATCTTCCATGATATCTACAACTTCTGCTTCTAAAAGACCATCTCCAAATGTTAGTACTGTACCTATTTGACATTTTCTTCCAGGCTTAACCAATACTTCCCATTTTTCTTCGCCCATGTCTTTTAATAAAAGCATTTCAATTTTAGAAGACTCTACTCCTTGTGGAGTAACTACATCTTTTCTTTTACCATATACCCTTGCTGGTATTACTCTTGTTTCATTTAATACTAAACAATCACCTTTATTTAAATAATTAATTATATTTTTAAATGTTTCATGTTTTACTTCACCAGTTTCTTTATTTAAAAGCATAAGTCTAGATTCAGATCTATTTTGAATTGGATGTTGTGCTATTAACTCTTCTGGCAAATCATAATAAAAGTCTTTTAATTTCATAATGCCTCCTACAGTCACACGAATTATACTACAAAAAGGCTCTTATTTCAACTGGATTATGTCGACTTTATTTGACTAAAACCACATTTTTTTATATACTTTGAGAGAATAAAGGTGAGGTTATTATGGTTATAAAAAGTGCTAAATTTGAATTATCTGTAATGAATAAATCTCAATATCCTACTAACAGAAAGCCTGAAATAGTATTAGCTGGAAAATCAAATGTTGGTAAGTCTTCATTTATTAACTCTATGCTCAATAGGAAATCTCTTGCTCGTACTTCTTCAGCACCTGGTAAGACTAGACAGCTTAACTTTTACTTAGTAAACGAACAGTTTTATTTTGTTGATTTACCTGGTTATGGATATTCTGAAATGTCTAAAGCAGAACAAGAAAAAGTAGCTACATCTGTAAATAGCTACTTAAAAAATAGAAAAAGTATTAATCTAATAATTTTAATAGTTGATATTAGACACAAGCCAACTGCAAATGACATTCAAATGCTTGAATATATAAAATCAACTGATAGACGTTATATAGTTTTAGCTTCTAAAGCTGATAAAATTGCAAAGACTAAAGTAAATTCTTATGTAGAAGATATTGCAAAGGCATTAGACGTTCCATTAGATTTGATTTTTCCATATTCTTCTGAATCAAAAGCTTTTGTAGAAAGCACTTGGGAGATAATTGAAGAATCACTTGCAAATTAAAAAGAGCCGGACTTTCATCCGGCTTTTAATTATTTCTCGTTAACAAGATTTAGAAGTTTATTTCTAAATTCTTCTACTACTTTTGTTCCCTCTAATGGTTCAAAGTCATCACTTATAACAAGATAGTTCTTTGCTTCTTCTTCTGTGATTTTCTTATTATTTACATAGTAAGCTGTAACATCATCTGTGTATGAATCCATTTCGTCTTCATCAACTTCACCATTGTTGTTCTTGTCGTCAAAATGATATTCGCAAAGTACACCATCAAATTTATCTGCTAAGTTATGTGTTTCATTATACAATTTAAAATAACCTGTATAAAGTATAAGTCCAGCATAATCAGTATTGTAATTTCTTAATGTATTTCCTCTTGGTATGAATTCATATCCATGATTTCCACCTGCTCCAAATGTCCATCCAGCTTCTTCATCTGGTGCATCTTCATCTCTCATTGCATAGATTACTTTGCCAGCATCATAAGTATAAAGTCTAGTATTGTTTCCTGTATTTGTAACAACTAACTCTGGAATATCATCTTCATCAAAGAAAATCAAATCATATTTTAACATAGATAATGATGTTAAATCTAAATCAGCGTTTTCTTCCATTAATGCTGCTAGCTCTTCTTTATGTTTCTTTTCAATATCATCTACTTTTTTCAAATATGCATCTAAAATTTCATTTGGAACATTTGATACATATGGATCTGTCTCAAGCTCTCTTGGAACAACTATTTCTTCATCGCCAGATTCATTTATAACTACAACTGGAGTTGTAGGCTCCTCCGCCTTGTTTTTGTTACCTAAATAAACACATACTGCAACTACTGCTAGAATAACAAGTATTGCAACAATAATACCAATAACTTTTTTGTTCATAACAAATCTCCTTTCATTAAACAAAAAATATACTATTACAATTATACCACTTTTTTCATTTGTAAACTACTAACCCTCAACATTTTTCATAGATAATGAAACCTTCATTTTTTCAGTATCTACTTTAATAACTCTTACTTTTACAACATCTCCAACTGAAACTACATCCATTGGATTTTTGATGTACTTGTCAGATAATTCTGAAATGTGAACAAGTCCATCATGTTTAACTCCGATATCAACAAATGCACCAAAGTCTATAACATTTCTTACTGTACCTGTTAATATCATGCCTTCTTTTAAGTCCTCAAATTTTAGTACATCACTACGAAGTACTGGTTTTGGCATTTCATCACGAGGATCTCTTCCTGGCTTTTGTAACTCTTTAATAATGTCTATTAATGTTGGTTCACCAACATCTAATTCATTAGACATTTCTTTAGTATTAATTGTTCCAAGTTTAATTTTTATTTCAGCTAAATTTGTTTTTAAATCTTCTAGCTTGAAACCTAATTTATCTAAAAGCTTAATTGTTGCTTCATAAGACTCTGGGTGAACGCCAGTGTTATCTAATGGATTATCACCATCTTGAATTCTTAAGAAACCTGCACATTGCTCATAAGCTTTTGGACCTAGTTTTGCAACTTTAAGTAATTCTTTTCTATTTTTTAATTTTCCATTTTCATCTCTATACTTAACTATGTTAGTTGCAATTGATTTTGAAATACCCGATACATAGTTTAATAGTGATGGTGTTGCAATATTTAAATCTACACCTACTGAGTTAACAGCATCTTCAACAACACCAGTTAAACTTTCTTCTAATCTATTTTGATTTACATCATGTTGATATTGTCCAACTCCTATACTCTTTGGATCAATCTTAACTAATTCAGCAAGCGGATCTTGAAGACGTCTTGCAATTGAAATGGCTCCTCTTAAAGAAACGTTGATGTCAGGATATTCTTCTGTAGCAAGTTTAGATGCAGAGTAAACAGATGCTCCCGCTTCACTTACAATTGCATAGTAGATTGGATGTTTAACTTCTTTTATCATATCTGCGACAAACATTTCTGATTCACGAGAAGCTGTACCATTACCAATTGAAATCATATTTATCTTGTACTTATCTATTAATGCAAGCAATACTTTCTTAGCACCTTCAACATCATTTTGAGGTTCTGTAGGATAAACAGTTGTTGTATCCAAAAGCTTTCCTGTTTCTGAAATAACAGCAATCTTACAACCAGTTCTATATGCTGGGTCAAATCCCATAACTACTAAGTCTTTAAGTGGTGGTTGTAATAAAAGTTTTTTAGCATTTTGTCCAAATACTTTTATTGCCTGCTCATCAGCTTTTTCTGTAAGTTCGTTTCTTACTTCATTTTCAACTGATGGCTTAATTAGTCTCTTGTAACTATCTTCAATTGTTACAACTAAGAAATCATGGAAAGTACCATTTTCAATAAGCACTTGTGAATTTAAGTACTTGATGATTTCCTCATCTGTTCCTTCAATCTTAACTTTTAAAAATTCTTCTTTTTCACCACGATTGATAGCTAGAATTCTATGGCTTGGTATTTTAGAAACTGGTTCTTGATAATCATAGTACATTTCATATACTGATTTTTCCTCTTCCTTTGAAGCTCTTGTTTGAATAATACCAAATCTGTAAATCAAACTTCTAATTTTCTTTCTATATTCAGCAACATCTGAAATCATTTCAGCAATAATATCTGATGCACCTTGCTTTGCATCATCAATAGTTTCAACACCTTTTTCAGCATCTATGTATTCTTCAGCTAACTTATCAATATCATCTTTTGATTCTTGTGCAAAAATGATTAAAGCTAAAGGTTCTAATCCTTTTTCTTTAGCAATAGTTGCTCTTGTACGTTTCTTTTGCTTATATGGTCTATACAAGTCTTCAACTTCTGTCATAGTTGCAGCATTTTCAATTTGTTCTTTTAATTCGTCTGTAAGCTTTCCTTGCTCATCAATCAAGCGAATTACTTCTTCTTTTCTTTGCTCTAAATTTCTTAAGTAGGTTAGCCTATCAAAAAAGTCTCTTAATAGCTCATCTGACATTCCACCAGTTGCTTCTTTTCTATATCTAGCAATAAATGGAATTGTATTTCCTTCATCGATAAGCTTTAACGTGTTTTCAACTTGAAATGGTTTTAAACTAAACTCCTTAATGAGTGTTTCATTAATAGATAACATAATATTCCTCTTTTCCTTGAATTCAAGGAAAATTATACCAATTAAGATAAAAAAAAACAACAGATGTGCATTTTCTTTAAACACATCTGTTGCTATTCTTTGTCCACTAGCCTTTTTTGTTCTGGATCGTATTCAACTTCAACGAACTGCTTATGATATTCATCATACCTGAATAGGTAGAAACCATCGTCATATTGTCCGCTGCTAGCGTTAAATTTTACCCGATCCACTTCGACCTCAAGTAGCTGTGGAAAGCTGTGGAAATAGAAAACCTTGAAACTGTTGGTGTTAATTGGGTTATACCACCCATTTGAATCTCTTTCCAAAATGCGGATGAATTTTACACCAAACTGCAATCTGTCAAGAAGAACACCATTTTTGCCCTTTGTCAGGAACAAACCAGAAGAATGAACTTTAATGCTGTTGTCTTTGCCATACGCATCTTCGGGTAGTCCATAGTAGTAGTTGAATTGGTATCCATTGGCTGGCTGGGCCGGTAAAGAGCGGTAAACCATTTCGTCAAATGCCTTGGGTGAGAAACCATACTCTCTTTTTTTGTACCTTCTCGACATGTCTATTTCCCTCCTTTCTTTAAATAATTATTTTGAGAAAGCCTACTTAGGGTATCGTACCAGTTAACATTTTAACATATATTATGTATACTTGTCAACCTTTTTGTGCAACTAGGGGACGGTTCTTAAGTTGCAGAGTGTGCAACTAGGGGACGGTTCTTAAGTTGCAGAGTGCAACTCGGGGACAGGTCTCTGCAACTAGGGGACGGTTCTTAAGTTGCAGAGTGCAACTCGGGGACAGGTCTCTGCAACTAAGGGATGGTTCCCTGGTTGCGTTAAGCAACCTAGGAATCGTCCCAATAAAAAAGCACCGGTGATATCACCAGTGCTATGTCGAGAAGTAAACTGTTACTTGCAAGGGAGTTTTTGGTATGTTGTACAAATGGTTATTTGTATAAATATGCGGTTATTTGTCGTTTGGAGAGTTACGGATTGGATTCCAACTCATCCATAGTAATCTGATGGCCCTCTGCTAATTCCTCCTCCTGTACGTCGTCGTTCTCGTCAGTTACAGTAGTTTCAGCAGTTTCAGTAACCTCAGGCATTGCCTTCGGCTTGGGTTCAGCTATTGAGTACTGGGAAGCAAACTTGTAAAGCTTATAAGCAAATGTCAAAATGGCTAAGGCAAAAATCAAATAGCCAATAAAGACAATCACCGCTCTGCCGGTCGCAGTACAAAGGAACAAGACTGCTATAATGGCGGCTAATACAAGGCTTCCTATTTTTCCCTGGTTCGGAGTGAGTTTAGAAAATATCTTTTTAAGGATATCACCCACTTCCTTTTTAATCTCTGAAACCTTTGCACCCACTCTTAACACCTCCATAAGTGCGTTGGTTTTAGGAAGGTCAAATTGGTAACAGCGGACGGGAAAACAACCTCAAACTCCTTTCTAAATTTAATTATGAAATAACTATATCATTATTAAAAAAAATTGGTCAATATATGTAACATATTCTTAACAATAAAAATTCTCCGGCGCAATATTGCGCCGGAGATGGCAGTTAATCTACATATCCCCTTCTGCGACCCTTACGAGTGCGAGAGGCTTCGCGACTTCCAGTTTCATCGGGCTCATATTCAGTGCCTTCGGCATCCGGTTCTGCTTCTGGATCTGTTTCAGCATCCGAATAGTCTTCTTCAAACTCTTCAGGCTCCTCATCCAGTTCCTCATCAACCGGTTTGACATCCTCCTTGGCATGTTTCAGTGAGTGGACGTACCAGGTCGTGCAGAACAGTAACAGCGCCGCCGTCATCATCACATGGTAAAGGAACAGCTGGATGTGCCAGTTAAGCGCAAAGTAGGAAATGAGCTCAAAAACGATGAACATGACAATCACCAGAGCAAGGTTCTGCTTCTTGGTGAGCCGGGACGTGACCGCCCCAAAAAGTCCTTTGATTCTCTTTTCAGTTCCCTCAGTGAATTTCTTGGCATCCATGGTAATAATTACCTCCTGTCAATTGTAATAATGTAACTAGAAAACCGAAAATTAACTCCTTTCATAGTATTTGTGTAACCTATTATATTGTAACACTATATTATGTAAACGTCAATTAAATTATGTCAATTATTCTTGATTTTTATGGCTAACTCTCTAGTAATTCCATCTACCTTGCATAACTCTTCAATACTGGCTTCTTTAATTCTTTTTACAGACTTAAATTTATCCATTAAGGCTTTCTTTCTTTTCTCGCCAATTCCTGGAATTTCATCTAATTCAGACTTTCGAATTTTCTCTTCTCTAAGCTTTCTATGGTATGAAATTGCCGTATCATGCACTTCGTCTTGCATAAAAGTCACAAAATTGAATAGTTTTTGGTTTTGTGAAATATCGTACTCTTTGCCATTTTCGTCTAAAATAGCTCTAGTTCTGTGCTTATCTGTCTTAACCATGCCAAAAACATCAATATCTAAGCCATATTCATCAATTACCTTTTTAGCAGATCTAATTTGAGTAATTCCACCATCCATAAGAATCAAGTCTGGCTTTGGGCCAAATGGATTTTTATCAAATTCTTCTGAAGTAGCTATATATTTAAGTCTTCTAGATAATGCTTCTCTTAATGAACCAACATCGTCTTGCCCCTCAATAGTCTTAATCTTAAGTCTTCTATACTCATTTCTTTTTGGCTTTGCATTTTCAAATACTACCATACCAGCAACTTGGTCTGTGCCTGAAATATTTGATATGTCATAGCTTTCAATTCTTTTTGGTAATTCATCCAAATTTAATAAGTTCATAAGATCCATTAAGATTTCTTCATCTTCCATAGCTGTTGTTCTATTTTGAAGTGCGATTTCTGCATTCTTTTCTGCCATTTCAATGAATCTCATTTTTTCGCCTATCTTTGGAATCTTTATTTCAATAGATTTTCTTCCACTTAATTTAGCAAGCCATTCTTTAATTAAATCTTGTGATGGAAGTTCATATTTAAACATTATCTTTTGTGGAACATTTCCTTCAGTGTAATATTGCATGATAAAGTTTTCTAAAAGCTCCGCTTCTGTTTCTGTAGATATATCTTTAAAAATGAAATTCTCACCTTTTTGCATTCTACTATTTCTTACACTAAACACTTCAATACATGCTCTATCTAAAACTTTAACTACACCAATTACATCAAAATCATTTTCACTAAATGTATCAATCTTTTGCTTTTGCATTAAGTTTTCAATATGCGCCATTTTGTCTCTTAAGTCTGCTGCTTTTTCAAAGTTCATTTCTTCTGATGCTTTTAACATATCATTATATATTTGCTCTAAAATCTCATCTGTCTTACCATCTAAAATATTTATTACTTGATTAATCGATCCCATGTATTCTTCTGGAGATATTGTTCCCATACATGGTCCCATACATCTTTTGATATGATAATTTAAGCAAGGAGTTTCTGCTTTACCTTCTTTAAATATTCTTCTACAATGCTTTAATCTATAGACTTTGTTTAAATACTCTACTGTCTCTTTTGCTGAATATGCATTAGTAAAAGGTCCATAATATTTTGCACCATCATTTAATCTCTTACGAACAATTCTTAAAGTTGGAAATCTTTCATTCAATGAAACCTTTATATATGGATACATTTTATCGTCTTTTAACAATACATTGTATTTAGGTCTATGAAGTTTTATTAAATTGCATTCTAAGATTAATGCTTCCATCTCTGAATCGACAACTATATATTCAAAGTGATCTATTTGCGAAACCATCTTTTTAATTCGTTCTGTTTTATTTGTTTTTTGAAAATACTGACGAACTCTATTCTTTAATACAACAGCTTTTCCAACATATAGAATATTGTCATCTTTGTCTTTCATAATATAAACACCAGGTTTTTCTGGTAGCTTTTTTAACTCTTCTTTGATATCAAACATTAATCTCACCTCTTTTCAATGGCGACTGATAGTCACCGCTACAATCATTATATAACAAATGCGATAGCAAAAGAAGCTATCGCATATTTTTTTAAGTCATAAAATAAGTGATTCCAACATCATTTACAAAGGAAGTCGTTTCAACGTCAACCTTGACAATCCTTGATGTGGTCACCTTACACTCATCCTGGTACACAGCATGTACATCTTTTGCCTTGTCCACAAGTTTTTTTACATCTTCCATCACGTTAAAGGCAGTCTTACCTTTTTTGGCTTCTTCTACCTTAGGAAGTCTGTTCTCAGGCAAATCACTATCCCGGAAGAAGTAGGACACATGAACATACTTTGACTTGGGGAACTTCATTTTTACAAAGATTCTTTCATATTTAACAGTAAGGATGACCATCTTATAGTCAAGCTCAGACACGCTGATCTGTTTAATAGGGTCTGTCTTAAACTTTTCCTCTTCAGTACCATCTGAAAGAATTGCTCTCACATCTTTACCTTTTTCTATCCAACCCCGCGCGGTAGTAATATTCTGGGTTTTTTTGCCATTTTCGCCCTGGAAGTAGTAGAAGAATCGGATAACTCTAAAGTTCTCCATGCTCATTACACCAGCCTCCTTACACAAAATTTTGGTTAGAGTTTCCATAATTACCCGATACTGGGCTATACTACCACACTTTATGTCAATTTGCAATAAAAAGAATAAAAAAAGATGCTATTACAAAAATAGCATCTAAAAATCTTTTATTCTTCAACTGTAGCAGAAGCATCAGCGTCGTCAGCGTCTGGTGTCTCTTCGTACTTTTTAAGTACTTCAGCTGTAATCATATCTCTTGTTTCTTGTTTAATTGGATGAGCTACATCGCTTCTTGTTCCGTTCTTTCTTCTTCTTTCTGGCATAACAACCAAAAGTGGTTTGTCTTGTCTTTCAATAACTTTAACGTCATGAATTACGAAACAGTCATCAAAAGTGATTGATGCAACAGCCTTCATGTTGCCTTCTGATCTAATCTTCTTAAGTCTTACCTCAGTAATTTGCATTTAAAATGCACCTGCCTTTCAATGTTATATGAGAGTCGGGCGTGCCTTTGCACACCACCCTTCAAGTGGTATTGTACATAAACATTAAAGAAGGTGCAATATATTTTTAAAAAAAACTTAATATTTTTTTAATTTAGTTAGCTTGCCTGATTTTTTCAATAAAATCGTTCAGTTTCTGGACATATTCATGCTCAAAATTACCAGCATTTTCCAAGGTACTACTATTACTCGTTTTAATAAGAATTCCATAGTATTGCTCGCTCATATCAACTGCTCTATGATCCGCCACATCCTTAATCAAGGCCTCTAGTTCCTTGGTTTCGCTATATGTAAGTGGAGTAACATCTTTGTAGTGTTCTTTCGGTTTACCTGTCTCATTTATTTCATCTATAATTTTACTTATTTTAACCTTACCATTTTTATATATAGCTATTATTGTTTTATATGGATATGTATAAGTATTCTTTACAACTAATACGCTTCCGTCTGGATACTCGTTATATGGAACAATATTCTTGTTTTCTTGGTGATACAGCCAAAAAGCAAATAAAACTATACCAATTGCGACAAGTACTAAAGAATAATTTTTAATTTTTCTTCTTATTACCTTCCAATCTATATCTAGTTCCAATTTAATTCTCCTTCATCAAAATAGGTATAATAACTCACTGTTATTATACCTTTTTATTTTGGATATTAGTTTGTTGTAACAAAAACTTAACCGAAACGTAGCAAATTAGTTGTTAGTAATCTCATGAGAAATTTTTGTAACAGTACCTGCACCAATTGTCAAAACTATATCATTTTCTTTAACATGCTCTTTTAAATAGTCAATGCATTCTTCAAAAGAGCTAACATATAAACAATTTGAAGAAACTTCATTTATAGCATCAGCAAGATTCATTGAACTTGTCTCTCCATCATCCTTTTCTCTTGCAGCATAAATGTCTAATAGCAAAACGTTATCGCAATCCATAAAAGTGTTTTTAAATTCATCCCACAATGCTTTAGTTCTTGAGTATGTATGTGGCTGAAATACTACCCATATTTTTTCATGTGGAAGAACTTTTGCCGAATCAATTGTTGCTTTTATTTCTGTTGGGTGGTGAGCATAATCATCAAATACTCTTGCTCCATTTAATGTACCTCTATATTCAAATCTACGAGAAGCACCAGTAAATTCTTCAAGAGATTTTTTGATTGTTTCTAAATCAATACCATGTGCTCTTGAAGTAGCAATTGTTGCCAAAGCATTTAATATATTATGATGTCCAACTACATTTAAATCGATTCTTACTTCTTCATATCCGTTTGTTGCTGTGAAAGAATAAAATCCTGTTGGATTTAAAGTAATATCAGTTGCAATCCAATCACTATTAGTATTCTTTATACCAAATGATATAACATTGCACTTTAAGTCCTTAATAACTTCACAACTATTTGGATCATCAGCATTGTAAATAACATATCCTCTTTCAGGAACTTTCTCTACAAACTTTTTAAATGATGCCTTGATTGCATCTATATCTTTAAAATAATCTAAATGATCTTCTTCAATATTTAATAGTACAGCTGTCTCCGGATGGAATTGTAAAAAGCTATCAACATATTCGCATGATTCAATAATAAAGTAAGGGTACTTTCCAATTCTATAATTACCATCTATTTGTTTTAAGTCAGCACCCACTTGAACATATGGATCTTTTCCGCCATTAATAAATGCAACAGAAATCATTGAAGTAGTTGTTGTCTTTCCATGAGTTCCACAAATACTTATAGTCTCTTGAGAAAGCAAAGTAAGTTCTCCTAAAAACTCGCTTCTTTCCATTGTTCTAATATTTAATTTTTGTGCTTCAACTAATTCAGGATTGTCTTTTTTAACTGCAGCAGTATAAACTACTAAATCTGCACCATGAACATTTTCTTCACTATGTCCAATCATTATTTCAATTCCATTTTTTCTTAGTTTATTTAGCACATCAGACTCATTCATATCTGAACCAGAGATTTTATAATCCATACTAAGAGCAATCTCTGCAAGACCACTCATAGATACTCCACCAATTCCAATAAAATGAATTTTACTACCTTTCTCTAACTCGTCATAAAATAGCAAGTACACTCACCTCTTAACATTTTTATGGAGGCCAATGGCCTCCGTTACATTTAATACTTTACTCTTTTTTGTTTTGCTGAAAGCTTCATAAGCATGTTCTCATCTTCTAATGCTTTTCCTGTACCAATAGCAACACAAGAAACACTATCATGTGCTATCATTACAGGAATTCCAGTTTTGGATGTAATTAGTTTATCAAAACCATATACTAAGCATCCACCACCCGTCATATATATACCTCTTTCTGCTATGTCTGCAGATAACTCAGGTGGAGTTTTTTCTAATACACTAAATATTGCTTCTAAAACTTGCATTGATGGTTCATACAATGCTTCTAAAATATCATCCGAATTAACAGTAAGATTTATTGGAAGTCCAGTTGTAACATCTCTTCCTCTAACATCCATTTCTAACTTTTGTGTTCTAGGATATACACTTCCAATATTAATCTTTAAATCTTCAGCTGATCTATCTCCAATAACAACATTGTATGTACGCTTAATATATTTAACAATTGCTTCGTCAAATTTATCACCAGCTACTTTAATTGATTCTGAAACTACAGCACCACCAAGAGAAATAACCGCAATATCAGTAGTACCACCACCGCATATCTACGACCATACTTCCACATGGTTTAGTAATATCTATTCCAGCGCCAATTGCAGCAGCTATTGGTTCTTCTATCAAATACACTTTACCAGCACCAGCTTGAATCGAAGCATCTACAACTGCTTTCTTTTCAACCTCAGTGACTCCCGATGGAATACATACCATAAGAGTTGGTGAAAATATAAAAGCACCACATACTTTATGAATAAAAAACTTGAGCATTTTTTCTGTAACAGAGTAATCTGAAATAACACCATCTTTCAGAGGTCTAATAGCAACTATGTTACCCGGTGTTCTTCCAAGCATTCTTTGCGCTTCTTTACCAACTGCTAAAGCTTCTCCAGTATTTTTATCTATTGCAACAACACTAGGTTCTTTTAGAACAATTCCTTTTCCTTTAACATGAACAAGAATTGTGGCTGTTCCTAAATCAATACCTATTGATTGTCCAAACCCTAACATGTATACCTCCAAATCATTTTGTACTTCTTAATGATTTGTCTTTAGTAAATTAAAAATGTGTATATTCTTGCGCTGTCTTTATAATTTGATTTCCTTTATAGTATGCAAGTTCAGATACAGTAACCAATTGATAACCTTTATTTAATAATTCTGGAACAAGAACTTCAACTGCATCAGCAGTAGTACCATAGATTGAGTGAAGCAAAATTATTTTTCCATCATAATTTTTTGTTTCTCTAATCTTGTTCAAAATCTTATTCTTATCTCTTGATTTCCAATCAAGGCTATCGACATTCCACTTAATAAGTGGGTACTCTACATTTTCTTTAACTTTCAAATTAACATTTCCATAAGGTAATCTAAATAATGTTGTCTTATGTCCCAACACCTTTATAAAAGCTTCTTCTGAATTCTTTATTTCTTCTTGCATTTGTTCATCTGTTAAAACATTAAAGTTTTTGTGTGAATATGAATGATTACCTACTTCACATCCAATTGCTTCTTCTCTTTGAACAACATCTGGATATGAATTAACTAATTGACCCAAATCAAAAAATGTTGCAACGACTCCATATTGTTCAAGTGTGTCTAATATTCTAGGTGTTGACTTAGGATTAGGTCCATCATCAAATGTTATTGCAACCATTGGTTTCGTTGGATCTATGCCTCTATCAACTATTTCTAATTCAACATCTTTTTGAAGATTCTTTTTACGTGTTAAATAGCCATTTTTAACATAGCCTTCTTCACCATTATAAACAACGTGTTCCCAATCATCTTCAATAGCCATAACTTCTATTGCTTCACCTGGTGTAAGTGTACCTAATAATTGCGCATAAGTACTCTTTTCTTTTCTAACTACTAAAGTCGTAGTAGCATACTTAACAATATCACCACTGTATGCCAAATCAAACTCTTGTATATCTTCTGTATAAAGTGGTACAAACTCTTTTGAGCCTTCATTTACAGTAATTGCTAAGTTATCTGCAGATAATTCATTTCCAGTAATTAAGTCAAAAAAATAAGTGTACTCGTTTTTAGATATTTCTTCGACATCATTTTTAACAATGCTATCTATAAAAACAAGTTTCATCTTATCATCATCAACTAAATAACTATTATAATCTATATGTTCAGTAAAAGTAATTTCTGAGTTCTTATCTATTTTATAATTCTCTAAAAAAAACTTTTTTAAATCGTTTGCATGTGTGACTATTTTATCATCTATTTCTTCAATACCTATTTGTGGATAACTTATCGTATAACTACAATTATCTTCATAGTCGATTTTCATTAATGTTTTACCTATTTCTCTATTGGGTGTAACTCCTTCAAAATTAAGTCCCTCAAGATTAGCAGTAACATTTTCAGAAACGCTACTATCTCCACTAGTATTTAGAATTAAATCAAAATTTGGTTTTATAATTCCAAAATATACTAACAATAATATGAATATAACTAAAACTAAAACTGCAATTATAATCTTGTACAATGTGTTGTGTTTTGGAACGAGTGCGCGACTATAATCTGGTTCATCAACTTTTTTCATAATTTACTACTCCTAACTAACTTTTGCAAAAACATTTTATGCTATTTAAGTATATTCTACTTATATCTTTATTGCAAGTAAGAAATAGGAAAATAACCGCTTTTGAAACTTGTTATGTATACTAATATTAAATATAAAAACTGCTTAAAATAATAAGCAGTTTTTATGGTTTATTCAAGTCGTAAAGTTCCAGTTTAGGAATGAATTTTGCAAAAGCACGAGCCAGCGCATCTCGATACTGATCATCATTTATCATTTCAAGCATGTAGTTGTAATATGCTCTTTTTCCTTTGATGCCAATATGAGTAGCAACAATTGTTGTAATCACTTTATCTCGATATGAATACAAGATTGTTGATTTATCTACGATTTTCTCAATAGATTTTACTCGTGTAGAGGCAACTATTTTTAAGAATAAGATTCTTTCATTCTTTTCTATTCCAAGATTAATGGGAAGAGCTTCTTTTAATTTTTGCCACAAGATTTTAACAAGCTCTTTTTGAACCTTTTCCAAAGTGTCATAATAAGAAATACCTTGTCTTTCACAAACATATCGAAGTACTTCAGGTGAACAAATTATGTTTTCAATAAAAGGAAGCTTTGTAGTATATATTCCCTTTGATTGATAAAGTCGCTTTGTTTCTTTTTTCGAAAGCGCGTCTCTATCGATAATAGCATAAGCATACATATCACAAAGACTTAGTAATTCTCTTATACGAGGAATAAGCCTTGTAACATTAGAACATCCACCAACAGGAATTACAAGTAAATCCGGAAACACTATTTCATATACGTATTTATCAATACTATTTTCGTCACCCTCGCACAATAATACACCAAGTTTATGGTCTGGTTTTTTAACTTCATCAAATGCCCAAAAAGCAATCTCTCTAGCAATTGTCCGGTTGTTTACTAAGCCATTTTCATCCCGGTAAAACATTTCTAACCTCCTTCCGAACTGTCGGTCAAAGATGAAAACTTACTATTCAAAAAGAGTATAACATTACAAAATGTTATACTCAATCATTTTTATAGAATTTACAATATTGTGAAATTGTACAATTTTTACAATCAGGAGATTGCGCTTTGCACACATTACGTCCGTGGCTAATTAAAATATGATTCACTAAAGGCCAATATTTTTTTGGATAAAGCTTTAACAAATCTTGTTCTACTTTTTGTGGTTCATTTTTGTCAGATAATCCTAATCTTTTAGAAATCCTGAATACATGAGTATCAACTGCAATTCCTTGACAGTCATTAAATGCTTCAAGCATTATAACATTGGCCGACTTTCTTCCAATACCTGACAATGTCATTAAATCTTTCATATTGTTTGGAACTTGACCACCATAGTTTTCCATAATCTGTGTTGAACATTCTTTTATATGTTTTGCTTTAGTATGATAGTACGAAATCGAAGAAATCATCTTTTCAATATCTTCAACTTTCATTTTTGCAAAACCTTTTGGTGTATTAACCTTCTTATACATCTCTTTTGTGACCTTATTTACTCTCTCATCTGTACATTGAGCCGAAAGCATGACTGCGATTACTAGTTCAAAAGGAGTGTTAAATTCAAGAAAGTTATCTAATCCACCATATAGTTTTATTAATTCATCCATTATTGCTTCTGATTTCCTCATATTTCCTCCCTAAAAGCAAAAAATGCCAAGCATTATTGCTTGACATTCTTAAAATTAAACTCTTTCAACCAATCCAGATCTTAAGCATCTTGAACATACCATAATCTTCTTTGGAGAACCATCAACATTTGCTCTAACGCTTCTTAAATTTGGTTTATAGTCTCTACTTGATCTTCTATGTGAATGGCTAACTTGCATTGAAAACACTTTAGCTTTGCCACAAATTGCACACTTTGCCATGCTTAGCACCTCTCTTTCAACTCATAATATCCTTAAAGTCACGTTCTATTTTAGCACTTAAATTTATACTTGGCAAGTATAAAATTTATCAATTTATTTTACATAATCTATGGATTTTATGTTAAGTTTATGATATAGTATCCCCGTATCGATTGTTTTAAAACTATCAACAATTATAGATAGGAGGCTTTTTTATGAAAAAGTGCTATTTTATCATACTTTTCGCGGTTTTTACCCTGCTTTTTATCTCTTTTTCCTATGCAGATACCCGTAGTATGCCTAGCGTTTTGCTCTCCGGAGACCCCGCTTTTTTCAATTATTCCAAAGAATCGTTAGTTTTCGGGGCAGAAGAAGGCATTCCTACTGAGACTGATGTTGTTGAGGTTGACGACAATATAGTCCAAATTGGTGATATCCCCATTCTAAACCTTGATGACCTCACAAAGGCCTACAGCTACTACGATGGACAGACTGTCGATGTTAAAACATTGGTAAATAGTAAAATTGTGGTTGAAAGCCGGCTCATAGACAATACTCGTTTTGATTCTGAAATGTATGGGCTTTCAGCGATTACATGCGGTACAATTTCATTCTATCTGCCAGACATGCAAGTAGGCTTTGCGCTTGGGCACCCTATTTCAAATGGTAAAATCTATGGCAGCGTTATAAAGGCAAAAGTTACTGGACACGACGATGATTCTCTTTTAATGAATAAGGAGAAAAATAACAAAGGAAACATTGTATTTGGACAAATTGAATTCCAAAACAATTATGGTGTTGTGCTTTCTTACGATTCAGAAAGAACAAGTACTAAAAAGCTAAAGACAATTCAAATAGCTCAAAAAGATGAAGTAAAACTTGGCCCGGCATACATATATACAGATTTCGGCAAAGGCAAAAAGATGTATGAAATTAATATTATTGCATTAGATGGATATGATTACAGAGAAACCTCTCCTGTATATAATGATCTAATTACATTTGCTATCACTGATAAAAGGTTAGTATCTAAGAATCTAGATTGTATATTCATTGGAATGAGTGGTTCTCCAATAATTCAAAATGACAAGCTAATTGGTATTACAGGATATGGTAATGAACTGTATTCATATGCAGTATATGCTGAGACCGCTTTTGAATCTGTAATCGAGTATTATAATGAAAATGTTAGTGACCTACCAATTTCTTCTACTACAAATAATCCTGTCGTTTACTCAACTAGTTTTGATATCTCAATATATGCAAAAAGTCATGGCTACTTAGTAAGCGGTATTGAATCTAGCAAAGATATTAAGCTACAAAACGGCGACATTATAATTGCAATAAATGACAAAGGTCTTTTTAGTAATAATGATATTAATTATTTAGTAGCAAAATATAAAAACAAGCGTAAAAACGATTGTAAATTTACTGTTATACGTGATGGGAAAATCATTGATGTATTTGTAAGCAAAAGAACGACATTTAGTGTTGATTCTTATGATGCAAGAGAGCCGATTCACTGCTTCGTTTCAATGATTGAACCTAATACGAAAAAGTTTTATGCCGAATCCATTGATGATAATATGGAATTTACTCCATATTCAGGATTAGTCATGAAATATAATACTAAAGATGTTATTGGTTCTATTATTTCTAGAAACAAACAAGTATGTGGGTATTTTGATAATTTGAACTTCTCTGAAAATCAATTAATTGAAATTGCATTTAAAGAAGAAGTCACAGATGGAAACGCTTATATTACTTGTTTAGATAATCAAAAGATTTCTGTAATAATTAAAAAGTATGATGACCATATTGAATTTAAAATTGATGAGAATAGTCCTTCAGTTTTCCGTTCATTTGAAAACATTCCTTATACAGGAATGCCAATTATTCAAAACGGAAAAATGATAGGTGTATATAAAAAAGTCAAAAGTAATGATACTGGAATTGGATACTATGCTATTGATGTTTACAACAACATGATGAGTTCCAAATAAATAAGGATGAAGATTACTCTTCATCCTTTTTATATTTTATTTTTTTGGCATAACTTTTTCTTGTCCACCCATATATGGTCTTAATGCAACCGGAATATTAACACTTCCATCTTCATTAACATTGTTTTCTAAGAAAGCAATTAAACCACGAGGTGTAGCTAAAACTGTATTATTTAATGTATGTACTAAATAATTTCCATCTTTACCTTTTGCTCTAATTCCAAGTCTTCTTGCTTGTGCATCGCCTAAAGTTGAACAACTTCCAACTTCAAAATATTTTTGTTGTCTTGGACTCCAAGCTTCAACATCGCAAGATTTTACTTTTAAGTCTGCTAAGTCTCCACTACAACACTCTAAAGTTCTAACTGGAATATCTAATGTTCTAAAGAACTCTACTGTATAGCTCCACATCTTGTTGTACCAATCCATGCTATCTTCTGTCTTACATAGAACAACCATTTCTTGTTTTTCAAATTGGTGTACTCTATATACTCCTCTTTCTTCAATACCATGTGAACCTACTTCTTTTCTAAAGCATGGTGAATAAGAAGTAAGTGTAAGTGGAAGCTCTGCTTCGTTAATGATTTGACCTTTGAATTTACCAATCATTGAATGCTCTGATGTACCAATTAAGAATAAGTCTTCTCCCTCGATTTTATACATCATAGCTTCCATTTCTGCAAAGCTCATAACTCCATCTACTACATCTCCACGAATCATAAATGGTGGAATACAATAAGTAAATCCTTTACCAATCATAAAGTCTCTAGCATAAGAAATCATTGCTGAGTGAATTCTTGCAACATCACCCATCAAATAATAAAAACCATTACCTGAAGTACGTCCTGATGACTCTTTATCAATACCATTTAATCTATCCATGATATCTGCATGATATGGAACCTCAAAAGGTGGAACAACTGGTTCACCAAATCTTTCATTCTCAACATTTTCAGTATCATCTTTACCTATTGGTACACTTGAATCTATGATGTTTGGAATAACCATCATTTTCTTTTTTATTTCTTCTGCAAGTTCAGTCTCTTTAACTTCAACTTCTTCTAATTCTTTATTGATATCATTAACCATTTGTTTCATTTGGTTAGCTTCGTCAATTTTCTTTTCTTTCATTAAGCCACCAATCTGTGTGGATGTGGAGTTTCTCTCAGCTCTTAAATTGTCTCCTTTTGCCCTGTAGTCTCTTAATTCCTTATCTAACTCAATAACCTCATCTACTAATGGAAGCTTTTGGTCTTGGAATTTCTTTTTGATGTTTTCTTTTACAACATCTGGATTTTCTCTTAAAAATTTAATGTCTAACATCGTAAACTCCCTCCTTGTTTATAACTAAGTATTTTATATCTTTTTATCAATTTAATCAATATTTCAGTTAATTTTAGGCACAAAAACGCGGAGCCCATACAAAATGGACTCCGCAAACCTCCTTTACTATTATTAAGAAAACGACTTTTTACTTTCTGGGGATTTCAACAGGCTTTCCCAGGACTTCAATATCCTCGACAGGGAATGCTTCGATAATCACTTTCCCCATGTCAAACCAAATAATCGGCCGGAAAGCTTTGGGAACATATACAGGTGCCCTTTTGGGGGCAGCCACTGTCCACCATTCTCCCTTGGGCTGAAGCCGGATAAAGTCTTCCTGAGCATCTGAATTTTTCCGGGTAATCTTTACAAGTTCATAATCCCGAGGAATCATGCAAATCATCTGACCATTGGATTCAACGGGTTTCTGAAGGTTTTCGCCGGTGAGGTTCCTCGTGCCATGGTAGGCATGAGCCAACTCCTCGTTGATCTTCACAATCCAGCCGGGATTGTTGGATTCACAAAAATCCAGATGATAAAGAGTATTGTCCTGATCGTCGATATACTCCAGGAGAATCTTGGGCCGATTTTTTGGGGTTAGCCGGGAAAAGCCATCATGGCGAATCCATTCATACCCCTCCGGTGCTTTCATTACCTGTTCCATTTCCATTACGCTCACCTGTTCCATGATCATTTCCTCCTTCACATGGATGTCGTCAAAAATAGTAATCGAACAGATTATACATTGTATAATCCCTCTTGTATCGTGAATCTATAGACTCACAGTGAAGATTGAGGCGGTCTTCAACAAACATATGATACAATGGTATTATATCACAGTTATGTCAACTATTCAATGCTTTTATACTTAAATTATGTAAATTTAATTGATACTCCCCTACCAGCGAAAAGAATGCCCGAGGGGAGGGCTTAAAGCCTTTATTATCAATAATTCAAGTAGTTTTTAAAATGTATTGTAATCTACATAAAATCGTGTTATAATTTCAAGGCTATGAGTAAGATATTAGATAGAATTAATAGTCCTGCGGACTTAAAAGAATTGAATATACAAGAATTATCTACCCTATGCGCTGAAATTAGAGAGTTTTTAGTAGATAATGTATCTAAAACTGGTGGTCATTTAGCTCCAAATTTAGGTGTTGTTGAGCTTACAGTAGCTCTTCACTATATTTTTGATACACCAAGTGACAAAATAGTCTTTGATGTTGGACATCAAACATACGTTAACAAGATACTTACTGGAAGAAAAGACAAATTTGACACATTAAGACAACTAGACGGATTAAGTGGATTTCCAAAACCATATGAAAGCGAATTTGATGTTTTCAATACTGGACATTCAAGCACATCTATTTCACAAGCAATAGGAATTGCTGTCGCAAATAAACTTTCAGGATCGCCTAACTACTCTATCGCTGTTATTGGTGATGGTGCATTAACAGGTGGACTTGCTTTTGAAGGATTAAACAATGCAAATATTAAAGATACAAATCTTATTGTAGTTTTAAATGATAATCAGATGTCAATTGCACAAAGCGTTGGTGGCCTATCAACTTACTTAAGTAAGATTCGTTCAAATACCTTCTACAACACAAGTAAAAGAGATATTAAAGAAATGCTTAAGAAGTTTCCTCTACTTGGAAAACCAATTCATAAAATTATGCATGAAATTAAAACTTTCTTTAGAACATCTCTTATGCCAAAAGGAAGAATGTTTGAACACTTTGGATTTACTTATTTAGGACCAATAGATGGAAACAATATCGAAGCAATTACTGAATTTTTAGAAAGAGCTAAAAATGTAAATAAACCTGTACTTCTACACATTGTAACTAGAAAAGGTATGGGATATGAATATGCAGAAAAGAATCCAAACAAATTCCATGGTATTGGACCATTCAATAAAGATACTGGTGAAACATTAAAAGCATCTTCTATGTCATATTCAAAGAGATTTGGAATGACTATGTGCGAAGAAGCTGAGAAGAATAATAAGTTGATTGCTATAACAGCAGCTATGCCAGATGGTGTAGGTTTATGTGAGTTCAAGCAAAAATATCCTGATAGATTCTTTGATGTAGGAATTGCAGAAGGACATGCAACAACATTTGCTGGTTCTCTAGCTTTGCAAGGTTATACTCCAGTATTTGCATGCTACTCTACTTTCTTACAAAGAGCATATGATGAAATCATTCATGATGTTGCACTTCAAAACGCACATGTTATATTTGCAATAGATAGAGCTGGTATTGTTGGTCAAGATGGTGAAACTCACCAAGGATTGCTTGATGAAAGCTATTTAAATTCAATTCCAAACATGACAGTAATGGCACCAAAAGATGGAAACGAATTAGATGAAATGATAAAATTTGCAATTAGAGAAACAGGACCAATTGCAATTAGATATCCAAGAGATGGATATACTGATGAAATAAAAACAAGAAATAATATTAGAGTTGAAAAAGGTAAAGCACAAGTATTAAAGAAAGGTAAAGATGTTACAATCATCGGATATGGTAAAACTGTAAAGAAAGCTGAAGAAGTCTCTACACTATTAAATCAAAAAGGTGTACATGCAGAAGTAATCAATGCAAGATTCTTAAAACCTTTTGATAATAAAACAATACTTGATTCAATTAAGAAAACAAAGTTTGTAGTAACAATTGAAGATGCATATTTAAAAGGTGGAATCGCATCGAATGTTCAAGAATTAATTGCAAAAGAAAATGATATTAAATCATTATTCTTAGGTTACCCAGATGAATTCATTAAACATGGTAAAACTGATGAAATAGAAAAAATCTATAAACTAGACAAAGAATCAGTATTTAATAGTATTGTTGCAATGATGCCATCAAAGAAAACTAAAAAGAAAACAACTAAAAAAGAAGAAGCTTAAGCTTCTTCTTTTTCTTTTTTCTTACTTAGTCTTGATACGCTTAGTAACAAGCCTACACTTATAAACAATACTATTAAGGATGTTCCTCCATAACTACAAAATGGAAGTGATATTCCGAGTTACCGGCATTGACGAAGAAACAACCGCAATATTAAAGATTGCTTGTATTCCAATCATGGCAGTTACACCAATTGCAAGCAAACTACCAAATTTATCGTTTGCTCTCATAGCAATTACAGAGCCTCTCCAAATAAACAATGCAAATAAAACAATAATTAGCAAAACTCCAATTAATCCTGTCTCTTCCGCCCACGTTGCCAAAATAAAATCGTTATGTGGTTCTGCAATATACATATATTTCTGCGTTCCTTGACCTAAACCAACTCCAAAAATTCCTCCCGAAGAAATCGCATATAAACTTTGTATTATCTGCCATCCTTTGCCTAAAGGATCTTGCCAAGGATCAGTAAAAATCATAAGTCTATCTCTTCTAAATGGTGATGAAAAAGCATACATTGCCGCAGCTGCAATTCCTGATAAAACAACTGGAAATAAATGAAATAATCTAACACCACCTATTAAAAGCATTGAAAATAGAATTACTGCTATGATCATCATAGCACTTAAATGCTCTTGAACTACTAATAATATAAATACTGGAACAGAGAAAAACAATATAGGAATTAATCCATTCCAAAACTTCTTAATATCATCTTGTCTTTTGCAAATACAATATGCTATCAAAATTATAAAACACACCTTCATAATTTCTGAAGGTTGAAATTGAAGGCCGCCTAAATTAATCCATCTTAATGCATCGTTTCTTCTAACACCTATTCCAGGTACAAGTACCAGTGCCATAAATCCGAAGTCCAAAGACATATGCCAGCCATGCTATTCTACTATTTAGAATTCTATAGTCTAGATGAGAAACAATAAACATCATAACTATTCCAATTCCAGCAAAGATAATCTGTCTAATAAAATAGTAATAGCTATCACCATTTTCAGTACGATACGAAAAAGGCGCACTAGCACTCATCATCATTATTAAACCAACTGCAAGGATAATTAAAACTATTATCAAAAGCCAAACATCAAATTTATGTCCAAATATAAATAGTCCAATTTTTTTATCATTGCCTTCTTCACTACTTCTTGTTTTATTAACTTTATTTTCTAATTTTCTTTTAGTTCTCTCTGACATACTATCTCCTAAAATTAAAAATAAGTTATATAATCTTGAATCCTATAAAACACAAAACTGCAGTTATAGCCCAAAACATTGGAACTATAAGAGTCTCTTTCATACCACATAGTTCTAAATGGTGATGAATCGGAGCCATCTTAAATAATCTTTTTCCTTTAGTAATCTTGAAATATGATACTTGAAGAATTACTGATATTGCTTCAATAACACAGATACCAGCAACTACAACTAATATAAGAGGCATCTTTAGCATTATTGCCATACTACAAAATGCACCACCAAGTGCAAGCGAACCTGTATCTCCCATAAATACCCTAGCAGGGTATACATTAAAGAATAAAAATCCAATTGTTGAACCAGCAACTATTGCTGAGAAAATACTATAATCTTTATTTCCCCATGCCATTGAAACAAACACAAAGAACATCATTATAATTGCTGTAACCCCACCTGCTAATCCATCTAGTCCATCTGTAAGGTTTAAACTATTAGTTGTTCCAACCATAACAAACAGCATAAATAAAACATAAAACCAAATTGGTAACTCAACTGTTGTCTTTAATATTGGTATGTACATTTTTGTATCAAATCCAGAATATAATAAATAACCAATAAAAGCTCCAGAAACTATTATCAATCCAAGCATTTTTAGTTTAGGACTTAAGCCCTTTGGATTTTTTAATACCAATTTTTTGAAATCATCTATAAAACCAATCAAACCATATCCAAAAGTAACAAGTGCTGCGGGTAGAATATTAGGAAACTTTAATGAGGCTACTATTGAAAGAGCTAAGGTTGTAATTAGAATAATAATTCCACCCATAGTTGGTGTACCAGTTTTTTTAAGATGAGATTGTGGTCCATCATCTCTTACTACTTGACCAACCTTTCTTTTTCTTAAAATTGGAATCACTATAAGTCCTAGAATAAATGTACATATAAAAGATCCTAATAGTGCTAATATTTGAATGTTCAACCATGGTACTTGTGCATGTACATTCTCAATTAATTCTTTCATAGAAATATCCTTTCTTTATGTGTATTGGATTAATATTTTGGTGCCTTTGCTTCAGGTAATTTTTTTAGAATCTCAGCAGCCACTTCTCTATCATCAAAATGATTTTTAACTCCGTTGATTTCTTGATAAGTCTCATGTCCCTTACCAGCTATAACAACGATATCATTTTTTCTAGCTCTTCTAATTGCAAACTCAATTGCTTTCTTTCTGTTTTGTAAAATCTTATATTCGCCCTTTGTCTTTTTAATTCCTTCTTCAATTTGAGAAATTATAAAAGCAGGATCTTCAGTACGAGGATTATCTGATGTAATTACTGTATAATCGGCAAGCTTACCAGAAATCTCTCCCATCATAGGACGTTTGATTTGATCTCTATCTCCACCGCATCCAAATACACAAATGACTTTTCCTCTTGTATATGTTTTAACTGCTCTTAGAATTCCTTCAAGGCTTGCTGGTGTATGAGCATAGTCTACCATTACTACAAATTCTTTAAGACTAGGTACTATCTCTGATCTACCAGGAACAGTAACTTCTTCTAGTCCTTCACACATAGCTTGGATGCTTGCACCCAGTTTTGCAGTAACGCAAATTGCAGCAAGTGCATTATATACGGTAAATCTACCTGGAATACCTACTTTAATTCTTTGAAGAGTTCTATTCATAGAAATCTTAAAGTCTGAATAACTATTTGTAATTATAATGTCTCTGGCTGAAACAAATGGATTGTTATCTATACCAAAAGTTGTAATTGGACAAGTAGCTATATCCATAAGCTTCTTTGCATACATATCATCTACGTTAACAAATCCTTCTTTTGCCATTGTAAATAGAATTGCTTTTGCAGCTAAATAATTATCAAATGTTTTATGGAAGTCCATATGGTCTTCTGACAAGTTTGTGAATACAGCCATATCAAATGCACAACCATATACTCTATCTAGTGCAAGAGCATGTGAGCTTACCTCCATTACTACTACATCGCAATTAGCGTCTGCCATTTGTCTAAACAATCTTTGTAAATCAATTGATTCTGGAGTTGTACGACTAGCTTCGACTTGTTCATCGCCAATCATATTAGCAATAGTTCCAATTAAGCCTACTTTCTTACCATCTTTTTCTAATATCTTTTTAATCATATATGTAGTAGTTGTCTTACCTTTTGTTCCGGTAACGCCTACTAATTTAAAATCTCTTGATGGATGATTATAATAATTGCAAGCAGACATAGCCATGAATTTTCTTGAATTGTTTGTTACTAAAACTGTAATGTCATCCCTTATTAAAGATATATCTATTCTTCCATCTTCAACAACTATACACTTTGCGCCATTTTCAATTGCACTAGCAATATATGCATGACCATCTGTTTTATAACCAACAACAGCAAAAAACATATCACCTGGTTCTACTGCCCTCGAGTCATTTCTTAACTCTTTAATATCAATATCAAGATCACCTCTTGAATTAATAATCTCACAATCAGAAATAATTTCTGCTAGTCTCATAAAATAATCCTCCTTTATTTATAGCGATTAATAATCATCGCTACTGAACATCAATACCTTGTTGCCTAAATTCAACGGTAACAATTGTACCTTCTTCAACTTTAGTTCCAGCAACAGGTTCTTGAATTACAGCCACTCCTTTGCCAGAATGTTTGAAATTCAAATTATTTGATTTAATAATTGATTCTGCATTACTAATTCCTAAGCCCTTAACACTAGGAACTTCTATCATATTCTTTGTTGATGACTCGGTATAAAGTCTTACTACTCCGCCATCACTTAATGATTCTCCTCCAACTGGAATTTGTGCAGAAACTATAGAATCTTTATCTAAATCTTTTTCAACAATATATTTTAATCCTCTACTATTGATGACATTCTTTGCTTTATCAAGAGTATTTCCAACTACATTTGGAACAGGTATTTCTTGTTTCTTATCTTCAACTTCATAATCTTTTTGAACTTCAAGATAGTTTAAAACTTCGCCCATCATCTTACTTATAACTGGTGCGACAATACCACCACCTTGGTGTCCATTCTTACCACGAGGATTATATAAATTAAATAGCACTGCAACTTCTGGATCTTTAGCAGGTGCTAAAGCTGCAAATGAAGCAACATATGTCTTACTATCTCCTCTTCCTTGCTCAGCTGTAGATGTTTTACCTGCTATATAATAGCCATCTACTTGTGCATATCTACCAGTACCATTTGATACAACGCTTTCCATCATATCTAGCACTGTGTCTGAAGTAGATTCTGAAACAACTTGTCTAACTACTTCTGTATCATAACTCTTTATTACTTTTCCATTTGAATCTTTTATTTCTTTAACTAGTCTAGGAACTAATAATTTACCATCATTTGCAACAGCGCAAATTGTATTAAGCATGTTTAAAGGAGTAAGTGTAAATCCTTGTCCAAATCCTGCAGTAGCAAGTGTTGTTTTTGATATTGAACTTGCATCATGTATCATACCTGATGTTTCTCCAATAATTCCTGAACCTGTAGATTTAGCAACTCCAAATGCATTTAAATATTCATAGAATTTATTTGCACCAATTCTTAAAGCAACTGTCATATATACTGGGTTACATGAATTCATAAGACCTTGTCTTAAGCTTTGCTTACCATGTGGTAAAGCTCTCCAACAACTAATTGTCCACTCATCAACTTGTAATGCACCAGTACAATTATAATTAATTGCATCTACATTAGTTACACTACCTTCTTCTATAGCAATCGCTGCAGTAACTGTCTTGAATACAGAACCAGGTTCATAAGTATCTGCAACGCATTTATTCTTCCACATCTCCTGAAGAGCGTTGGATTTTTGAGCTCCTGTATACTCATCCCAATTTAAAATGTCTTCTTTACTAGTAGGTGTAAATGGTGAGTTTGGATCAAAATCCGGAGCAGTAGCCATAGCTAAAATTTCACCAGTCTTTGGATTCATAACAATACATGTTCCATAATCTACTGGATTATTTTCTTCAATAGCTTGCTCTAAATATTTTTCTGTAATATATTGAATTCTTTCATCAATTGTAAGAACTATATTATATCCATCCTCTGATGGAATGTATGTTGTATCATCTAGAGGCATGTCTTTACCTGTGGCATCTTTAGATGTAACTCTTTTGCCAGCAGTGCCTCTTAATATATCTTCGTAATTTGCTTCTAAACCTTCAAGTCCTTGATTATCTGTTCCGCAGAAACCTAGTACTTGAGCTAAGAAATCACCTTTTGGATAATATCTCTTAGTATCTTCATATATGTTTATTCCAGCAATTGATTCTTCTTTAATCCACGTTCTAACTTTATCAGTTATCTCTTTATCTACTTTTTTGGCTATTACTTCCTCAACTGTAGTCTTGTTAACTTTTCCTAAAACTGTGTCATAATCAAGACTTAGTAATTCTGAAAGTCCCTTAGCAGTTTCTTCCTTCTTTTTAATATTCTTAGGGGTAACACTAATGGTCTCAACAGCAACAGACCTTGCAAGTACCACTCCATTTCTATCGTAAATAGATCCTCTTTTTGGACTTATAATGCTATTTTTAGTTTGTTGAGAATATGCCTTTTGACTAAGTTCATCAGCCTTTATAACTTGCCAATAAACCATTCTGGCTAATAGCACCACAAAAAGTAGCATAAAAACAACAAGTATTAAAATGATTCTTCTTTTAGAACTATCGCTAACTTCTTGCAACTCATTCTCTCCTTATAAAATAATCAATCTAATTAATTATATCATACCAAAAATTCAAATAATACCATATTTTATCAATATTTTTAGATAAAAAGTAAATACTCCCAGGGGGGACTGGGAGTATCTCGTAGAAAATAGAACTTTATTAAAAAATGGAAGATATTTTCTCGATTATTGTATCAAATGTGCTATCACTAGTTGTTTCTTCATCTGTCTTAACAGGAGTGAATATCTTGTCTTGTTTTTCTGTATTTATGTATATTGTTTGGGAACTTTGAGGTTTTTGCATTCCCATTTGATATCTTGCGTAATTTTCTATATATGATAAATCTGTTTCTCTTTCAATATCTGCTTGTAATTGCTCATTTACAGTTTGTACATTTAGAAGCTCTTTTTTAGACTTTTCTACAAGATTAAACTTTTCATTTATTATTGAATATCTATAACAAATAAAGAAAGCTACTGCAAATCCTAGTAGAACTAGCATTGTTGTTCTAATTGCCTTGAAAGCTTTTCTTCTTTCTTCACGTCTTCTTTGCTTTCTTTCCTCTTTTTCTGTTTCAACTTCTTCTAATTCAACTTCTTCTGGCTTAGATTTAATATTTCTTAGTGTTCCAGCTGTTGTAGCACTATCATAGTCAAAAGTTATTTTCGGTTTAAATAATAAGTCTAATTCTTCTTGCTCTTTTTCAATATTCTTTCTTCTTCTGTATGCTTCTTCAGCATAAAAGCTTCTATTTCTAACCTCTTGTGGAATGCCATATTCTGAAATGCTCTTGTATCTTGGTTTGTATGCTAAATTGTCATTCATTAAATCAAATACTTGATTTTTTGTCTTTTCGCTTGTTTTTCTAACGTTTTCAGAATAATAATAGCCATTGCTACGACTATTTTTTCCACTAGATTTATAACTATAAGCTTCCTCATAATCATAATCCAATTGTGGCATTAATTTGTTTCTCCCTTCAACTTCTTTTTATCTTTAGTAAAATGTAAAAATTAAATCTTTTCGAAAACCCTTAATTTAGCACTTTTGCTTCTTGGATTTTCTACTTGTTCTTGCTCTGTTGGTATAATTGGCTTTCTTGTAATGACCTTTCCATAGGATTTTGGATTGCAAACGCAAACTGGAAAATCTTTTGGGCATATGCATTTACCAGCAAGATTTGTAAATGTATTCTTTACGATTCTGTCTTCCAACGAATGGAATGTTATTATGCAGTATCGTCCTCCTTTATTTAATAGGTCAACACCATCAATTATGGCTTTTTCTAATTCTTTTAGTTCTCCATTAACTTCTATTCTTAAAGCCTGAAAGATTCTTTTAAATGAATCAATAGCGTTCTTGTTCTTTGGAACTGCACTTCTAATAATGTCACATAACTCTGATGTAGTCTCAATTTCTTTCTTTTCTCTTTCTTCAACTATTCTACTAGCAATTCTCTTTGAAAAATTTTCTTCACCATATTCAAAGAAAATCTTTTCTAACTGCTCCTTGGAATACTTGTTAACTACTTCTTTGGCAGTTAACTCTTGCTCTTTATTCATTCTCATGTCTAAAAGAGCCTCTTTAGTATAACTAAACCCTCTAGTAGCTTCATCTAGCTGATATGAAGAAACACCAAGATCTAATAAAATGCCATCAACATTATGTATGTTAATGTTTTCTAGAATGTCCTTCATGTCTTCATGTCTACCCCAGATGTATCTAACATTATCATAATCTTTAAGTCTATTATGACTTGCCTCTAATGCATCCTTGTCTCTATCAATTCCTATCAATGTGCCATCTTTTGATAAATGCTTTAAAATCTCTGATGAATGACCTGCTCCACCCAAAGTGCCATCAACATAAACACCATTATCTTTAATATTTAGATTCTCAATAACTTCTTTTAACATTATTGGTGTATGTTTAAATTCCATAAAAACCTTACCTTACACTTAGATTCCTAGTAATGCCATTTTCTCAGCAATATCATCAGCATCTTGATTCTCACTAAATGATTGCCATTTAGCTTTGTTCCAGAACTCAATTCTTGAACTAACTCCTATAATAGCAACTTCTTTAGATAATTCTGCAAATTCACGAAGTGAACTTGATATTAAGATTCTTCCTTGTGTATCTATCTCGCACTCTATAGCGTTTGAAAAGAAGAATCTAGTGAAGTTTCTTACATCTTTACCTGTAACTTGTGGAAGTGTCTTAATTTTGTCTTCGATGTTCTTCCATTCATCTACCGAATAGCCATATAAACATCCATCGAAACCCTTGGTAACAATAAATCTTTCACCAAGCTCAGACCTAAATTTAGATGGTAAAATAATCCTGCCTTTGGCGTCTATATTATGAAAGTACTCACCTAGCAACATTACTTTATCACCTCCACTTTACTCCACTTCGCTCCACTTCGATATCATTTTATTCCACTTTGAGATAAAAATCAACACCCAAATGCATTTTTAACATACTTGTAATAAAGAGATGATTTTTTGGGTGGTTTTTTGGGACACTTACAAAATTCCAACTTTTAAGTTGGAATTTTGTAAGTGTCCCAAAAAAACACCCCAAAAAAACAACAAAAAAGACGACCTTAATGGTCGTCTTTTTTAATTATTCATTTCCCAGTTTATAAGAATTTACAGGCCTCATTTTTAGAATTTTAGTACAAACTAACTTGTGATCTAAAAGATTTTGGTTGTACTCCTCCGCCGATTTGTTAAATTCTCTTCTAATTAACTTAAGATTCTTTTCTAACCTTATGATTCTCTTGAATTCTTCAACAACAATTGGGTTTTTAATCTTACTAATCTTTTCATATACTTGCTTCAAATACTTGTTAAGCGTGACATCAGATTCAATTGTCGCATTTATTCCTAAGCTTTTTGACTTTATTTGAGTATCAATTAGTGTTGCTATTTGATTTTTATCATCTTTGTTTTTATGCTCAGGAAGAATCCTTAAAAGTATTAAATTACGTGTTTCTAACACCTTAACAAGAAGTTTATAATTCTTTGTTAAGTCCATATATTCCTTAAGATATAGTAAATATAGAATGAATATAATACTAAACCCTAAGAAAATACAAATTCCTACAATCATATATTACTATGGAATCCTTTCAAAATAACTAGTAACCATGACATATAAAGCTCTGTCATAATTTATTAAATAACTGTTAGTTACATGAGGGGCATATTTTTCTGGTAAATCAGAAGGGTTAACTAAATACCATCCTGTACCAAAAAGTTCTGTTTGTTTAGCATCATTAAAGAATTTATACATCAAGCCAGAGCCATCAGAGCCAATATCTTCAAGAGCCTCTCCTATATATGTAAAGCTATAACTATTAGCCTTTGCATAGTCTTTTTCATCACGTTGCTCATATAAGAAAGTTACAATATTGTATTTTTCAAAATAAGTTGGATCACTCATATCAAGTACTTCAGATTTTTCATAATTTACAAGAAATCTTCCTTTTTGGCTTGGAAAGCCAAGTTCTTTTAAAGCACTTTCATCAAGTAAATACCATCCTTCTGCTTTAACATCACCATTTCCAACAGCAGGTGAATATCTACCAATATATTTTTCTCCCTTAGGAGTAAGTGTACCACTATTAACTATTTCGTTTTGCACACGATCAATAGCTTCTTTAATACCTTCAATTGTCTGTGAATCTGTATAATTTTTGGTATCAAGAATCAATTTGTTACCTGCAATTATACTTACAGTTGCAATAATAATCATAACAATAATAATTACGATAACTGTAACTAATGAAATACCTTTGTTATTCATTGGACTTCTCCCCTTTATCTATTTAAAGTATATATATTTACTAAGATTTTTTCAACAATTGGTATTGATATTTTTAGAAAGCCATTGTAATATTCACATAGGGGAAATCTTTTTAACAGGGCAGAAAGCGTGAAATGTGAATAAATTACTATATTCTTCAACTTTACTTCCAATTATCTTATCTATTTTTATTTCTATATTTTTTATTCCAGCGATACTTGCAAATAATCAAGATGAAAACACTAGAATAATACTTACAACCTTTGACCGGATCAATAATTCAAAGCTCCAGTAGCTTCGCTTGGCCAACTCCTGGCTACACTTTTATCACATCAAAATTTGGATATAGAAAAGCACCTACTCGGTGGCGCATCAACTTACCATGGTGGAATAGACATAGGCGCAGTAGAGGGTACTAAAATCTATGCAGTTGCTTCAGGTGTTGTGACAAAAGCATCTTGGGGTGGTGCAAATGGATATTGTGTAATGATAGATCATCAAAATGGATATGTTAGTACTTATGCACATGTAAATCCAAACTTTGTTGTACATGTTGGTGACAAAGTATATCAAAACCAATACATAGCAAATGTTGGCCCTAAATATGTTGAAACAAAATCATATACAACATATAAAGATTCAACTGGCAAATCAACTAATGGCGCAACAACCGGCCCACACCTTCATTTGGCAATTTCAAAAGAAGGTAAGAAAATTGATCCTCAAAGCCTATATAATTAATCCTCTTTAGTATATTCTTCTATTATACTTGAAAGCTTATCTATACTTTCAACACCAACGATTCTCTCTTTCTCTTCGCCATCTTTATAAAAAATGGTAGTTGGTATAGAAGTTATATTATTTAGAGTAGAAAAATTAGCAGCTTCATCAGAATTAACTTTATATATTTCTACATCTTTATACTTTTTATCTAATTCTATTAAAATTGGAGACAAAACTTCACAAGGCAAGCACCAATCAGCATAAATGTTTAAAATCATTAGTCTTGTAGAGTTTCTAACTATTTCTTCATTAATTTGTGATTCTTCTATCAAATGTACCATGTAAAATCCTCCTCCATTTTATTATTACACTTTAAGCAAGCCCTTTCAACGATTATAACGGTAATGTAATAATAATTTAAAGTATAAAAAAAGCACCATTTAGGTGCTTTGTACTAATTGTTTAAATATATCTCCTTTTTCTTCAAAGTTTTTGAAGAATCCATAGCTTGCAGCTGCTGGAGAAAGCAAACAAATCTTACCTTTTTTAGTATACTTCTTTGCTACAGCCACTGCCTCTTCCATAGTATCAACAATATGACATTTTTCTTGCTTTAACTCTTTTGCAATATCATGACCTGTTTTTGGCATGCAAATAATATTACCAATCTCACTATTATTTAAAAATTCAATAAGTTCCTTATAATCAACGCCTCTATCCATTCCACCGATAATTAGCGAATCAACTTCTTTCAAAGCTTTAACAGCTTCAATAGTGGCCACCGGTATAGTGCCTATGCTATTGTCGTAATACTTGACCCCATCAAACTCTCCAACAAATTCTAATCTATGATTTAATGTTTTAAACTCACTAATGCTCTTTATGGTTTTGTTTAAATCTAAATGTAGTATCTCAGAAACGCCAAGAACAAACATAATATTATTCAAGTTGTAGTCTCCAACTAGGTTTCTTTGCTCATTCTTATCATATATTTGTTTATCGTGCATAAATACTTTATCATCTTTAAAAAATATGTCGCTATCGCTTTTACCACTCATACTAACTTTATATGTTATACCATTTGGATTTTTAACTAATGAGCTAAGCGTTTCATTATCTTCATTAAACAAAAAGTAATCATTCTCTTTTTGATATTTATAAATATTGCATTTAGCTTCAGCATATTTAATAAAAGACTCATAATGATCTAAATGCTCTTCCCAAACATTTAGCAAAATTGCAATATTAGGAGATAATTCCATAAATTCTAATTGATGTGAAGACATTTCTAAAACCATTATTACATCTTGGTCTATGCTATCAACATAGTCAAATACAGGAACTCCAATATTACCTAGCAAGATACACTTTCTATCTTGTTCACTAATAACTTTATATATTAGCGAACTAGTTGTACTTTTTCCTTTTGTTCCAGTAATTCCTATTGTAAAATTTTCAAAAAATTCTAAAAGCAATTCTAATTGTGATTTAATTTTATGAATAAATTTTGAAGTGTCCAAATGAGCAAATGAAATTCCAGGAGACTTCATTATTACATCGTAATCCTCTAAACCTTCAAGATAATTTTCTCCACCAATAAAGGTAACATGATTATCACTTTTTAGAAAATCAAAGTTGTTTTGAAAATCTTCTTTTTGATCAGCAATATATAATTGTTGCTCTGGTAAATATTTTCTAATTAGATTATATGTTGATTGTCCTTCTCTTCCAAATCCAAGTATTAGTATCTTTTTATCTTTGAAATAATCTATCAAATTATTTATCACTCAAAAATACCTCTCTTCTTAACAATTCATTCTGTTCTTCATTAAGATTATTATCTTCGTTATATCTTAATGTAATATCATCCTCAACATTTACTAAAGAATAATTATCTTTGTAGTGTCTTAACAAATATGGCAATTGGTCAGCTTTTTCTTCGATGTTCTTTATAGTTTTACTAATCGCATAGTTTACTTCTTCAAAAGTACCAACACAATCAAATGGTTTAACATCACCATTGCCAGTTAAATCTATAAATATTTGTAACAAGTCTTCTCTTTCAAATAAATCTTCGCCAAATATTTTTACAAGTTTATCTTTGTATAAATATGGACTTAATATTGTATAAGCAAATAAGCATTTTGCACAATTGCAGCACCATTTCCATTCTTTCTCTTTGCTTCCAACATTACAGCTTTTGAATACACTATGATATTTCTCATGTCTTGAGAAAATCTTTGCAATTTGTAATTCATTAAGAGGTCTCAAAAAGCTAAAGTATTTTACAGGTGCTTTTAAATACTTATCTGCATATTCAATAAAATCACATTCAAATTCAAAACTCTTTGAGTATTGATGATTTACTTTTTCTCCAATGATATTTGATTCATTAGCACTATTTTCATTTGAAAGTGCAACATATTTCTTAGAAAGCATATAAGCTACAAAGTATGTTAAAAATGCAAGCATAGCTGAAAAAGGTGTATGTCCATTAATAAATCCCTGATCATTTAAGCCAATTAGATTTCTATCTATACTTCTATATACTTCAATTATATTATTGTACTCAAAACCAGCTACTTCTGCACATTGTAAAGTTGCAGTTTTAGGATTAACTATTAAGCAAAAATCATTTTTAACATCAACTTTTAATGTTTCTAATGTAACAACAGAATCTTTTCCTCCTCCAATTGGAACAATATATCCATTGGATTCATCTTCTATTTTTTCATATTCAATGTTATTACCCAAACACTCTATTGATACAAAGTTTTGAATATCAACATTAATGTTATTTCTATAGAACAATTCTCCTAAGCCATAAAAATAAAGCTTTTTCCACCATGCAATTTGCTCATCATTTAAAAATCCACATTTAACTACTATCTTAGGTGAACAAGCGCATTTCCAATAGCTAATAAGTTCTATAAGACCAATATGAAATACCATATTTCTGACATAGTTACTATCTATGCTTTTAAATCCTAATGATTTTCTTAAGATCTTATATCTAGGATTGAATTTAGTAAGCCCTGGTATTTCAAAATCAAATTCTAAATATATTCCATCATCATCTTCATGTATAGTATATTCATTAAAGTAAAACTCTTTATATGTATCTCTTAATTCTAAAAATCTTGATGAATTATCCATTAATAATAAACCTTTCTTTTGCTATTTTTCATTAAAAATTCCACTACTACTTATAACACAAAAATGGGCAAATTACAATAATATAAGGTATATCAAATAACATAAAACCCGGAGAGCCAAAGACTCTCCGGGTGTCTCATATAAGCGACCACTGTTATGCGGTGCCTCTATAAGCTATTCAAATTATTTTGCAAATAATGCTTGAGCAACGATAATTACTGCTTGGCATAATGCAATACCAACTAATGTTGTCATTATTCCATTTTTAACTCCATTGCTAACTCTTGTAGCTGTAGCATCTTGTTGATCTCCGCCACCTGGAGCTTGGTCTTTATTTATTTTCAAAAGCTTTCCTGCATAAATAATGAATACTGCTAAGCATACAAAAGATAAAATCTCAGCTACTAGTGAAACCCAATCAGCTAAGCTTCTTGTAACTCCTTCTCCAGCAGCAAATGCAATAGAACTAACTGCAAGTGAAGCTCCTGTTAATAATCCAATTTTTTTAACGTTTAGTAATCTCATGAAATACTCCTCCTCATTTGTATCCATATTTCTATTCCATTTTATTTTAACATAACAAAACTCGAGTGAAATACTTTTAGCTTTTTATAATGATTATTTAATCATTTTGTCACACTTTTGTTACACAATCTTTCCTCCACCAACTACTATATCATCAATATAGAATACTGCTGATTGACCAGGAGTAACTGATTTTATTTTTTCTTTCATTGTAACTTTTAGTACTTCTCCATCTTGAATAATGGTGCATTTTTCAGGCTTTGCAGAATATCTAATCTTTACTTCACACTCTAGAGGTTCTTTTATTTCATCAAATAATAATAAGTTAATATCTTTGACCGTAAACTCTTTTGTATATAATTCATTTTCAGTTCCAACTATCAATTCGTTCTTTATTACATTATAGCCTATTACAAATAATGGTTCAAAATACGAGATTCCAAGTCCTTTTCTTTGACCTATTGTGTATTTATAAAGACCTGTATGCTTTCCTAAAACTTTGCCATCTTTATTTACTATATTACCTTCTTTAGATTTAAAACCTGCATTTTTTTCCAAATAATCTTTATAGTTTCCATCTGGCACAAAGCAAATATCTTCGCTATCAGGGCGAGATGCAACACTAAATTCATACTTTCTTGCAACTTCTCTTACTTGCTCTTTATCTTCAAAATCTCCCAAAGGAAAAACCATATGCTTAATTAATTCTTTTGGAATTGTATATAAAACATATGTCTGATCTTTTTTAAGATTATTACTCTTTTTAAGCACCCATCTTCCATATTTTTCACTATACTCAGTTTTAGCGTAATGTCCAGTTGAAATATACTCACATCCCATTTCTTTAGCTTTTTCGTACATTAAGCCAAATTTAAGATATTTATTACATTCAATACAAGGATTAGGTGTGCGACAAGTCTTATAATTATCTATAAAATCATCAATAACGTATTGTTGAAACTCTTTTGAAGCTTGTAAGATAAAATGCTCCATACCAAGCTTTTGACATACCTTCTTAGCCTCAATATATGTTTCTAAATTACAACAACTACTATTCTTACATAGTTCTAAAGTGGTACCAAAAACTTCATAGCCTTGTTCTTTTAGTAAAATTGCTGCTACACTGCTATCTACGCCACCACTCATGCCCAAAAGCACTTTTTTATTAGACATTGTCTCACCTCCAATCAACTGCATAAAATAATATCATAATTGACATAATTTTGCAACAAAAAAGCGGTGGAGAAGCTCCCCACCACTCAAAATGTGGAAGTTATCCCTTAGGCGCCACAATAATAACAAAAACGAGCACCAAAATAGCCGGGATAGCAGGAATGGAACAAAAAAGCAGGTTACCAAAGTCAATTTTCTTCTTCATTCTTATACACCTCCAAATTTTATGCATAAAGCGATTATGCATCTCCTATTATACCACATTATGTATACTATTTCAAATTGATTTAGCTCAACTTGTTTACAATGTTCTAATAAAATGGTATAAGTTTGTATGTTATAGAGCAATTTCAAAGCATCTAATATCAAGATTTTGAGGAGGGATGACTGTTATGAAATTTAGAAACCCACGAGCTACAATGACTATTGAAGGCCGACTTCCTACAAAAGAGGACAATTTTTCTGAAGACCGCTTCTACTGTGATGACATTCAAAACATTTTTGTGAGATTTGATCCTTATAAAGACTATATTCGGGTGATTTTCCCCGGCGTATTTGAAACCGAACTCAAAATTAAATATCCTATTATGGAAGAACTTGCAAAAACTGATGCAACTATTTTGGACATCATAAAAGCAGCCTACAACGTTGAGCATGTTACTACTGTTCCCACTTATGGATATTCTTTCTTCGGCGAAGGATTGAACTATTATATCAAATTCAAAGACGAGTAATAATGAACCATAGGATGAGCTTTTTGGGGACACGTACTAAAAGTCACAAAGTTATAAACTTTGTGACTTTTAGTACGTGTCCCCAAAAAGCTCATCCTATGGTTTATTTTATACTTTTAAATATGCCTGTATCAAACGTCTTATATCATCTACTCCAATTATGCTATCTCCATTCATATCTCTAACAGCTAATTCTTCATCTGTAAATTCAACATGTCCGAAACTAACATATGCTTGGATTAGTAAACGAATATCATCAACTGTAATAATACCATCTCCATTTATATCGCCTTTAATTTCCTGAACGCCTGTGGTTTTTCCAATTGGCACAAATGCCATTACACAATTCCATGAATCACTATACTCTATATATACATCATCTCGTGTTACACCATTAACTTTAATTGTAAAACCATCTATTTCTGTAATTTGTTTTTCTTCTGAAGTGTCTAAGCAAATAACATTCATTGGAAAGGAATAATTACTTGCTGATGGTATAATACCATACAAAATTACATATTCATAATCTTCTCCTAATTGGTCTTCTGAGTCACCAACATACCAAAATCCTGAATCCTCTTTTCTATATAATGCAGTATTACTATCAGATAAAACTTCAGTGCCCAAAGAAGAAGTTGTATTATTTTTCACCCACGCCATAAAATCATCGCAAGTAGTATCAGCATCAAATGGAAATTCTGTTGCATCATAAATAATATCTATTGAATCTATTATATCTGATTCTAAAATGTTAATCTCCAAAGAATCACTCTTTGTAGAATCATAATTTGATGTTGCTGTAACTGTAATTGTACTAGCAGTCTCATCCCTACCTACATATAACGATTGTCCATCCATTGTTGTTTTTGTACTAGTTTTACCAGTAATTGTCCATTCGACAGTTTTATCATCTGCAGTTCCTTCAACTGATAAATCTATATATTGGCTTTCTCCTGGATACAAACTGTTTTTACTAGTAGATATTTCAACACTATCAATAGTTAACTGAGTAGTACTAATTGTTACAGTAGATGTAGCTGTTTTACCATCGGCACTATTTGAAACAGTAACAGTAATTGTTGATGCAGTTTCATCTCCACCAATTGTTAATAATCCAGTAGAACTTATAGTAGTACTAGAACTATTATTACCAGTAACAGTCCAGCTTAAAGTAACATCATTAATTGCTATACCTTTTACTTGGGCACTATATTGTTTAGTATCTCCTTTACCTAAAGTTACCTCTGAATCACTTATAAATATTTCCTCTATATAAGGAGTGTATGTATTCTTAGTAGGTTTTCCTGTAGGAATAATAACATCTAAAAATCCATCATCATAAGTTGAATATTTTATATAAACATCATTTCTATAGCTTCCATTTACTTTAACTTTAAAGTTAGTAAATTCAGTTATGCAAGTTTCATTATTAGCTGCTTTAACACTATCAGGAACATCATAATTATTATCTATGTGCAATCCAACTCCTAAGCCATATGTTGTATTTTCATTAAGATTCTCTACTGAATAATAACTAGTTGGTCCCCAAAATTCATCATAATAAAATTGAAATGCTTGTGAATTAGAATCTGTATACATTGTAAGACCAGTAGTATTACATGTAACGTAGTTTTGAATAACATAGTGTAATTCATCAAGTGTCCACATTGTATCTGGACTAACTATAGTAGTATCATAGCTTATATTTACTTCGTTAACAATTGTATTCGCAAAAGCTACTTGCCCAACCATAACAAACACTATTAAAAGAATACTTAATAATAAAACACTTTTTAATTTACTGAATATCATTAATAATCCCTCCTAAATAAAATTATAATTCTATTTCTTTTCCACTTTCTCTTATTAATTCTTGAATTCTTTTCTTACACTTTTTCTCTTCTTTTGGTCTATACAATTCATATTTATCATGTTCAGAAAATTCTTCATCAGTTTGCAACAACTCAATAATAAAAGGATTTTCTGAATTAACCAATTCAGGATGATTCTTTATTGCCCATGTTAAATCAACATTAAACCAATGACCACCTATTTTAACTTGATTCCATGCATGTGTACTTCCATCTTTAATTGTTCCTTTAATAAACTTTGCATCAATTCCTTTAGATATTAATGCATTTCTTAGTAGTTCTGAATAGCCTTCACATACACATGTATTGTCTAATACACCACCTTCAAGATTTCTTGAAGAGACTCCTAATTCAGGGTCATTAATACCTGGCCTTACCATTGTTCTTTCATCAAATCTTATCTTGCATATTTTAGAACATACTTGCATAAAGGTAATGATTTCACTTTTAATGTCATCTTTCGTTGCAGATTTTATATTTCCAAAAATTTCATCTATTTTATTAACAATTTTTATATATGTATCTTTTGTATATAACTGTCTTTGCCATGACCCTGTATATTCTCCACAAATTCTAATCATTGTATCATCTGGCATTTTTTCTAAGTCTTCTAAATTCAGTTTAGTTATATCTGTTATTTCAACTATCTTTTTATTCCATGCTTCTTTTTCTTCTTCACTTCCACAAAGTCTTATTATTCCATCAATAATATAAATTCTTAGTGGCTCTTTTAATGTAGCTATATAATCATCTCTTAGTCTTTTATCTTTCACTTCTCTTAAAAAATGAACCATCTCAGCTACACTAAGAGTGTTGTACTTTAATAGTTGAATTATTTTTTCATCGGTTTCTGGTATTTTATCTACTATCATTTTACACCTCAAACATAATAATCATAGCACAAAAAAACTTCTTTTACAATTTTGAAACATATAAAAACCTCTCAGTAGCATTTGCCACTGAGAGGTTAATTTTATTTGAAAGCAGTAAGTCCATTGATAAAGAAGAAAAAGAAAAATAATACAATAATAACTATGAACAACAAAGGAATAAGAAAATCGTTATTATTATCGTTATTATTATCGTTCTTCATCACTATCTCCTCTTTTATGATTAATAGGAATCGGATTATGAATTAACGGTCTTCTTAGATTATCATCTGGACTGACAAGACATGCAGCAAGAATACATATTGCAATACCAATAATTCCTAATACTGCTGAGATCATATTTCAGTCCTCCATTTTACTGAGCGGCAGGTTCACCTGATGCAGCAAATCCAGGAATAAGTCCCTTCAAGAGATCAGCAAGATTAGTGAATGTAAATCCGCCAATTCCGTCAAAGGAATATCCACTCCAGTGTTCTGCCCACTTACCCTGAACATCAGCTTCAATCTGTTTTACCTTAAGATCAATCAGCTGAGGATTCTGTTTGTAGGCTTCACCCTGTGCCTTTATTGCTTCAGCTTCAGCTTCACCCTGTTTTACAGTTGCTTCAGCGCTCGCAGTTGCCTGAGTTACTTTCACAGAAGCATCCGCATCGGCCTGAATCTTTTTGACTTCGGCATCATTATCTGCTTTGATTTTTGCAACCTGAGCAGCATTTTCTGCCTCAATCTTTTTGACCGTTGCAGCATTCTCAGCTTCAATCTTCTTAACATCTGCCTGCGCCTGTGCCTGAGTCTTCAAAACAGCCGCTTCGCCTTCTGCTTTGATTTTATTAGCTGCTGCTTCCTGCTCGTTGACCTGTTGCTGGAGTGTAGCTTTTTCACGATTCATTCTCAGCTGCGCCTGTTCTTTAATTGCATTTTCATAAGAATCAGGTGCTACTAAGTCATCGATAGTGAATGAATCAATCACAAGCGGAAGCGCTGCAACAGATGCCTTGAAGTGCTCGCCGGACTGCTCGCCGATCATCTTCTTGTTCTCCATGACCTGTGCTGTCGTGTAAGAGCCTATCACACTTTCGATAGAATTACGGGAAACTGTTTTTAAAAGCTTTATAATTCTATCGGAGCGTACCTGCTCATTGCCGTACAGTGCGATATATTCATCCATCTTGGTAGTATCGATGTGAACACCGATGGTGGCCACGACCGTGATATAGTCTTTTTCAGTCGTCTGCGCACCATATATGTCATCCTTGGCTTCGCCCTCAGAGAAGGTTATCACCTGGATTGTCGTATCCCAGATATGTATTTTTGCCCAGGGTGCTACAAAGTTGTAGCCTACTTTCAAGTCAGAGCCAGATCCACTCAGTTGATAAGCAATACCAACTTTACCAGGAGCCAGTGTGACTACGAAAGACCACAGCACAAATACAATTGCGACAACAATTCCTGCAAATCCACAAATCCGTGTAATCTTTCCCTGTTTTTCATATTCGCTGTCTTTCTTTGCAAACCTGGCACCAATGATGATAGCAACGATACCGAGCACCGCAATGATTATTCCCAGAACGAACTTGAACATTATTATATCCTCCTATAATGTCATGTTGGACAATTGATTAGTTTTAAATTGCTATGATGTCTTCATCCAATTCAACAATTGGACTACAAGTTGATTCGTCTTCCTCAAACACCTGAACCTGCTCCGTGGCAGGTTCATCCACATAGTCTTCTGTATCACTACCTATTTTTATAGTCCCTGTAAACATGAGATATAATATACCCACAAAGAATACAATGACTATGAGCCTTTCAATCAGGCTGACTCCATCTTCGTTATTCATGGCAAACCTCCTTCATCATCGTCATATGTCAAAGGGAGTAATTGTGCTCTTTTGAAGAATGGCTGTTCCTTGATATAGTCAAACAAAATCATTCTTGAAAACCTTGTTTTCCTATAATAGGAGTCAATCAATTCTTCGTAGGTAAACTTTTCTCCACAGCAACGACAAACTACTTTTTCATCTTCAGACTTTGGGCAAGGAGCATCGTGACCAAACTGAGTACAAAGCTTCACAAGTTCTTTTTGAGCTTTTTTGAAATTGAACTTGTTCTGCTTATCGTCTTTGTCGCAACTAGCTCTCATGCTATCGAGCAATCTTTGTTTTCTCTGATAATAGTAGAACGTTGCTGTTTCATTACACTGTTGCTGTATTCCCAGGAATACTTTTTCTAAAACATCTCTTTCAAGTTTTAGATCCCGGACTTCCTTGTAGGAAATATAACCTTCATCCATCGTCTTCCTCTTTCTCCTTTTTTGTATATTCTTTTTTTATCTTTTCCAGGTACGAGTCGCATGCTTTATAGGAGACATCATGATTAGTGATAATCGCCACAACAGCACCCACCAGCATAAGAACAACAATAATAGTAATGATCCAGTGAAGAATTGTAGTAGAAAGGAATTTCAGGATTTGTTTACCCCAGAGAAAATGAACCACAGCCAATGCTACTGACACCCCCAAAAAGATGATTTGGTTTCTCCGTTTCTGTTCCATAGTTTTGCCTCCTTCATAATTGCAAAGGTTGATATATAGGGATTTTTCCTTAGGCATTATATCACAGATTTACATAAAATTCAAGCCCTTGTATTGCATTTTATGTAAATTTATGATATGATTAGCCTGTAAAAAACATTGATATTTCAACCTTTTTGTTAAGGGAGGGAGATAAATTGGCAGATATTGTTATGATAGATGAGACTGAATTCACGGCTCAAGAATTAGCCCAAGCAAATGACCTAGTCGAACAAATCGATATCTTTGATTTAAACCTAGTGCTCAATTATGGAACTAATCCTCAAAAAAAGCTTTCTGAATCTTCTGATAAGATCTTACATCAGGTTAGCGCAGATGATATAAAGAAAATAAATGAAACATTTGATTCTTTGACAGCTTGTTTTGATTCCTTACGGAGCAAATTTGCAAATCGTATAAGAATAAAAGAAGATATTCAAGGACTCACAGCTAGGCTTCGTGAATTTCAACTTATTATCATGCAAGATATGGATGTTCTAAACAAAATTCTAAAGACCAACAAAAAATACTATAAAGAAATCTCTCTTTATATTTTAGCTGGTCAAAAAAGAATTAAGCAATTTGAGAATAATCCAAATGCACGCGAAGCACTTGATACTTTCAAAAGAAGGCTCAATAACCTTTCTGTTTCTCGTACTGTTGTAATGCAGACAATTGCACAAATTGAATTGATACTCTCAACCGATTCAGCAGTGTTAGAACGTATCAATACAGTATTAAATGTAACTGTTCCTCTTTTGAAAAACCAATTAACTATCAGCAATATAATCACTGCAAAAGAAACTATTGCAAAGTTAAAGAACACTCCGTGAGAAATTTCTCACGGAGTGTTTTGTTTTAGGTTTGCGCATCAAACAGTGATTTCAGAATATATCCTACATCATCGGTCGATGCATTAATAGAAACACCATTGTTGATTTTTGCAATAGATTCCAGTTCTTTGAGATTTGCTTCGTATCCAATTGTATAAATCGGAATATCGAAAGCATCAATCAGGCATTTTACAGTACTAAGGCTATATCCACTCTCAGTATAACCATCGCTTAAGAGGAATATCATAGGAATAGTATCAGGATTCTTTCTATAGTATGTATCAAGAAGCTTGAGTGCATGAAGCAACGCATTATTTGTAGCAGTGCCCCCGCCACTTTTAAGATTGCGAATGCTTCCAGCAAATAGTTCTTGCTGCTCAGTGTTAAAAACTCCCAGAGGAAGATTTAAATACACATCATGTGTGAAAGTGATAAGTCCTACAAGATTATCTTCTCCAACATACTGCATAGCATTTAGAGCAGATTCTTTAAGCGCGTCTATTTTTCTGCCACCCATACTTCCTGAGATGTCGCATACAAAATAGACAGCAACTTTTTTACCAGACTTCTTTTCAACTTTCCAGTAATCAAGAACTTCACTGATAAGACCTTCGTAAGCACCTGCATTTACCTTTGAAGAATATTCAGCATTCTGATTAAATCCACTGAAATTTGCCATTTCTTTGATTTCACTTTCCTCAAATACTTTTGCAAACTCACTGAGCACTATTACTTCTTCTTCACTTACATTACCAACAGAGTACAAAGGATAATCATGTCTTACTCCAAAAGGAATAAATTCAAAATCATTCAACGAAGAATCATTTTTGAATGCTTCATACTCCATTACAAATCCGTCAGTCTGTCCTCTATTGACAGATTCCTTGAGCTGCGTGGAAGAATAAGCAACAGTTGCTTTGCTTTGGAACGCTCCAAAGTCAGTGGTTGCTTCCATGCTGAAAGGATTGGTGCTGTCAAAGTACGAAAGCATAGAAATTACAAAGTTGAGTCCTGAAGGATTATTAGTAGGATTCGGATATCCAATTTTAATCTCATCATTCATCACAGCTTTGAATACTACATCAAACTGATTTTCACTTTCACTTACTTTGATTTTTTTTGCAACATCCTTTTTAAGTACAATGCCAATTGTATTTCCTACAAGCTTATCTGAAACTTTACTTACCTTAATGCCACTTTCTTTAAGCATCAGTCCATAAAGTTCATTAGAAGCAATGTAGCCCTTCGGAAGATAAGTTCCAGACTTAATAAAGTCGTTTGCAAGTGAAGACTCCAAGATACGAATTGTTACTGAAGAATTTCCAGCATGCTCTTCGTTATACTTACAAGCTGCACTTTCAACTACTTTATTAATTGTACTGTTGTTATCTTCGAGAGGAAGAAATACTTCAACATTGTTAGGTGCCGTACCAACTACGACTGGATCATAACTACTGATGTCAGGAAGTTCGTACATAATAGCCTGACTAGAATCATTCTTAACTGTCTTAGCAGGAATCTCTCCTTTAATAGGAGTAACTTCTGTAAGATCAATTTTCAAACTATCAATGTAAGAAATGACATTATCGTAGTTGACATCTTCGGGCTTGAAAGAAACTCTATCACATCCCGAAAGAACAATTGTAAATGCGATGACCATCGCAATCAACATAGAGATATTATTCCGCCTTTTCATTTTCCTAACCTCCATTTCACGTTGTTTTGTTATAATGTAGCGGATGGCATCTTTATGACATCCGCTACAAGTAAACTTTAGTAACCAATTGTCTTAAAGAAAACTTCGGTACGACGATTGTTGGCTTTCCCTTCGTCAGTAAGATTAGTATCAATAGGATTAGTATCACCATTTCCTATGATAATAAACCTACGAGAATCAATTCCAAGTGCTTGCAAGTATTTTGCAACACTTCTTGCCCTCTTAAAGGAGAAGTCTTTACCATCATCGCCATCTACTTTTGCGGTGTTGCCCTCAATCTGGATATACACACCATTAAGAACTTTTGCAGTCTCTGCAAATTCAACTAGTGCAGGAAAAGATTCGCTAGAGATTTTGTAAGAGTCAGTTTCGAATTTAATATCGAGTCTCACTGATAGCAGTGCAGAATTATTATTTATCTGCTGAGCAGCTTGCCTTCCCTCACTCGAAAATGCAAAGGAAGTTATATCATCACTCGGATATTTATTCGCAAGCTTTTCGACATATACTGTTGTGAAAGCTGTTTCTGCCTTTTCAGGTTTTGCAATTTCACCAACAGAAATCCAAATGTTTGCCATATCTTTGTAAATTTTTACAGCAGTTGTACTCAGAAGATTCATATTATCTGCCCATGTTGCAATCGAAGCATTATTACACATCTCTTTGATTTCATCATCATCCATAAGTTCAAACATAGGCATAACTTTAATGGATTCAAATTCACGAAGATACATGCTATTTGCTTCAAGAGCACCATCAATCAGTTTTACAATAAAGTCTTCATTCTGATCTACAAAATCTTTTCTAAATACAAGTCCATCTAGAATTAAATTCGTTCCCATTGAAGTATCAAATAGAATTCTAGAATTTGTAGAGCTGGCTGCTTGTGTAAGATACGGTTCCCATGTTGCAGCTGCATCAACTGATCCTGCAAAAAACGCTTCTGCGGTATCATCAGCTGTTTCAAAGTACACCATATTATTACGAATGCTAACAATTTCTTCTTGAGTTAATCCAGCATTTGTAATCAGCCATTCAACTAGAGTTTGTGCTTCAGAGAATCTCGGGACTGCAATCTTCTTACCTACAAGATCTTTTACTGATTTTATAGAAGCTTTGGAAATAATTCCGTCACCACCGTTTGAATAGTTGGTGATATACGGCATTGTTACTTCAACATTTGCTTCATCAAATTTATTCTGCAAGAATGCATAACGGTTTACTGTGTAACCTGCACCTTGAAGTTCACCAGAGATAAGACCTGCAGAAGAAGTATTTGCATCATTCATAACTACATAGCGTACTCTGATTCCATTCCGAGCATTGATACTATCTTGAGTTGTAGTAAGACCACCGTTGGCATAGATTAACGGTTTCCATCCGATCCATTCATCCAAGGAGATTGTAACCTCTTTGACATTATTCGGATTGTAGGGCTTTGCAGGTTCTTTGTGGAAAATAGAAATTAATTTATCTACTCCAATCATTCCTGCTCCGAGAATAACAACAATCAGAACAATGCTTAAAATCCGTGTTCTCCTATTCTTCATTTTTCTCACTCCTTTTCTTAGCCTGATGCCCTATTCACAAAAAGATGAATTTCTTCAGGCTCATCATCTTCAGTATCAATGTTGGAAGTTGTTCTAATCTCTTGGAGATTTTCTACAACATCCTTGAGTCCAGGATCTTCAGGATTAAAATCATCACCCATCTTGGATACTTCTTCCAAGAGCTGGTCATAATTTGTTGTTAAACTATCCATGCTTTTAAGTACTTCTCGAACAATAGCAACATCTTCTACTTTAGAAGGACGATTTCCTTTAGATTTTGCATCGTATGCAATCAAAGCTTTAATGAGTTTCTTTGCATTTGCAATAATAAAACTCGTTGTAGCTTGACTACGCTCTTGCAAAAATCTTTTGGCTTTATCATCATTCATCTTGATGAGTTCATTGAGTGCTTTTTCTTTCTGAGCAAAAGATTCTACTTTGTGAAGAAAATCATTAATAACATTTCTGAAATCAGAATTATCATCACTCATATCTTCAAGCTTTTCTATTGCCTGAGAAAGTTCACTCTCGTTTTTCTCCGATATAGTTTTGCTCTGATATTCATAGCTTGCTTCAATTTCTTTTTCTTTGAAATAGATGCAGTATGAAATCACATAGTGAAGAATTATTCCAATCAGAGGAACAATGATGTAGAATACAATACTACTTCCAAAAATCAGTCTTAAAAGAACATAAAGAATCAAGCAAAAAAGGATGATTAAATAATCATATAACCGCTTGAACAGTTTCATAACTTCTTACCTCCTTCTTTATTTTTGAAGGTCTAATTCTAAATTTTGGTGTAAACTCAATTATTGTAGGATTAAGTCCTTCAATAACATGTTGTTCATGAGTAATAATTATTTCTATAGTGTTGTATTTTGCTTGATGTTCTTTTATTAGTTCAACAACCAGCATGTCATTCTTTTCATCAAGTGCAGATGTAGGTTCATCATATAGAATTACATCACTCCATCTATTTACAAAAGCACTTGCAAGTGATAACCGCTGATCTTGACCACCAGAAATTTGTGTTGGAAGTTTCTTTGCATGCTCAGCAATTCCAAGCCTTTCAAGTACTCTAATTGCTTCTTCTTTATCCTCTGCAGTCGGCCTTACTTTATGTCCTTTGTGTACCATAAGTACATTGTTAAGACACGTAAGCCAAGGAAAACTTTTGTAGTGTTGATGTACCATGTGAATACTTGGTATTGGTCTATCTATGATTGACCTTACCCTTTCTAACTTTTTATCAAGTCCAAAAAGACAGTACTCAACATCAGTTGAAACAAGTTCTCTTTCTACATCTTTTTCAATGTAGATTTTTCCAGAATATCTTCCCTCGAGTCCAGCTATCATACGCATTAATGTTGTTTTACCAACTCCTGAAGGACCAGAAAAAGCGTAGATGCCAGGTGTGAAGATATAATCCATGTTGGCGAAGAGTTCATTCTCGCCAAATGACAGGCTGATTTCTTCAAGCCTTAACACTTTTCTTTTCATCTTCAATCCTCCATTTGAAAATCTTCTTCGTGATCCATGTCGCAAGCATATTAAATAGCTTACTAAAAACAAACAGAATAATTATTGCTGCAAAAACCATTGCAGTTTTTCCTCGTGCACCACCTATATACATTAAATGTCCAAGACCATACTGCGTATTATTTGTTTCTGCAATTACAACATAGGTCCAACCTACTGCATATAGGTTTATAAAAGAAGTGACAAGTGACGGAGTAATATATGGAATTAAACAATGAATAAGCATCCGAGGATAACTAAATCCCATAGTAGCCGCTGTTTCCTTAAGTTTGATTATTTCGTCCGTGCTATCTTCACAGATTTGTAGTACAGTAGGTAAAAATGAAAATATACATGCAATAGTTACAAGTGAAATTTTCATTTCTTCACCAATACCAAAATACAAAACGATAAGTGATTGGAAACAAGTTACAGGTGCAAATTTAAGACTGTCTACTATTGGCCTAAACACTTTCCCAACAGGTTTGCACCAAGCCATCGCCATTCCAAGTGGAAGTGAAATAACTGTTGCAATTAAAATACCTGAAGTTACTCTTATGAAACTAGACCAAAGATGTTTAAAGAATGCACCAGTTTCAAAAAGATTAACCACAACATCAGTCGTTGCCTTTGGTGATGGAGCAAATAGTTCTTTGTTAGTGATTGCACTCCAAAGCCACCAAAGGAATATGATGCAAGCAATATAGATTAATCCATATGCTCTTTTACTTAATTTTTTCATTGTTAGTCACCTCATTATTTCTTTAGTTGCTATGGATTCGTTTCTTTGAAAAAGGGGCTAGCGCTTTTACGCTAGCCCCTCGTAAAAGAGATCACTTTACGCATTAATAGCCACGGACGGTTTTAAAGTAAAACTCTGTCCTTCTATTTTCAGCTGCGGCAAGATTTTCTTCGTTGATGGGTTTAAAGTCACCATTTCCTACCACGATGATACGATTTTCATCAATACCATGTGCAACGAAGTAGTCTTTCACAGACTGTGCGCGAGCTTCGGAAAATTCCACAATCATCTGATCAGTCACACCGTCGGCTCTTTTAGCAGCGTTACCTTCGAGCTGGATATACACGCCATCAAGAATCTTCGCAATCTTCACAAACTCATCGAGTTGTGCATAGCTAGCTTCTTTAATAGTAGTAGAGTTCAGATTGTACTTGATATCAGCCGCGTACGAAAGCAGGCTTTCAGGGCTTTCAATCAATGTAACTTTCTGCTCGTCAGTGAGTACTTCAGAAGTCGTATTTTCCATCGCAGGATATTTGGTGAGCAGGTTCTCAGCAAACTTACTCTCAAATGCATCAGCTGCTTTTTCCGGATATGCAGTTTCTCCAACTACAATCCATACTTCAGCCATATCCGAATACATCTGAACAGCAGTTTCTTTGAGGAGCCTTACATTTTGAGCACAAGTTGCAAGATCTGCGCCCATCGCCATTTCGACAATTTCTTCGTCAGACATCAGCTCAAACATGGGCATCTGCCGTACGTTGTCGAAAACAGTTTTGTACATTCCAGCAGCTTCGAAAGATCCATCCATCAGCTTAATGATAAAGTCTTTATGGCTCTCAACAAAATCCTTACGGAAGACAATACCATCAAGAATCAAGTTGGTGCTCATCGAAGTATCAAAGAGTACTCTGCTATCTGTGCTGGAAGCAGCCTGCGTCAGATAGGGTTCCCACGTAGCAGCGGCATCAACGCTTCCACTGAAGAATGCTTTCGCAGTATCATCAGCGGTTTCGAAGTATACCATATCACTACGAATCTGGGCCTTTTCTTCAGCAGTCAAATCCGAATTGTTAAGCAGCCATTCTACAAGAGTCTGCGCTTCACTGAACTTCGGAACTGCAACTTTCCTTCCAACCAGATCTTTGATAGTCAGGATATCAGACTTCGCGATAATGCCATCTCCACCATTGCTGAAGTTTGTGATGTAAGGCATTACAACTTTGAGTCCAGCTTCATCAAACTTTGCCTGAAGGAATGCATACCGGTTAACTGTATAACCTGCACCCTGCAGATCACCAGAAATAAGTGCAGCGCTCGAAGTGGTCGCGTCATTCATTACGACATATTCGACACTGATACCATTTTTGGCATTGATAGAATCCGGAGCTGTCTTAAGACCACCATTGGCATCCAGCAGGGACTGCCAGCCGATCCACTCATCGATGGAAATTTTTACCGTCTCTTCCGCGCATGCAGTGTTCACACTGCAAACCATCACGAAGAGCATAACCAGGGTCATGATAATCATTGAGAACTTCTTCATTTTCTTTTCCTCCTTGTTGTGTTTTGTTTGGTCGTTGTTGTGTAAATTGGAAACTGATTTGAAGTTTGCATGCTCTAGCATATCTTTTCGTTTACCCTCCTTCTATTAAGAACTTGAGCCCCGGTAAGGATTTATTACGATGTCATTTTATCAATGGTTATATAAAGGGTCAATATTAGTGAAGCTCTGTAAGTCCGCAATATCAACAGTTTGAGCGATTTCCCGATGTTATAATATGGTCTTATAAAATGCATAAATAAATCTTATAATTTACTTTCTTCTTATTTATAATATATATAATAAGAAGAAAATTTGATTGTTTATTTTTTAATATAAAAACAAAAAACACACAGAAATAATTCTGTGTGTTTATAAACTTATATAGTTAGTTGCCTAATTATATAGCTTCATCATCTAAAGTGCATTTACATCAAATTCACTAATATACCTTTCTAATACATCTAATATCACAGATTATGGTTAATTTCAACAGTTTGCATTTTATGCGATTAGGTTACATAATATTGATTTTTCGCTAGAAATTTGATATAATAGTCAGTGGACATTGTAATTAATGTACTATTAATTAGGAGGCATTCAAAT
>JAFYBZ010000006.1 GCA_017539905.1 Clostridia bacterium
CAATAATCTATCAAAAGAGAAAAAGGTAGCACCACAATCAGTTTTGCAAGTATATATGCTAGAAAGATTACTAGAAAGAATAGCAGTATCACCATATAAAGATAATTTTATTTTAAAAGGTGGAATGCTAATTTCAGCAATCCTAGGAATGTCAAGTAGATCAACAATGGATATGGACACAACTGTAAAAGGATTTGAGCTTACAGAGGAAAATGCTACAAAAATATTAAATGAAATATGTGCTATTGAATTAGATGATGATATAACATTTAAGATGAACAAGATAGAGCTAATTCGTGAAGAAGATGACTATAACGGATACAGAGCAACATTTGAAGCAAAATTTAAAAATGCAATGCCTGTAATATTCAAAATAGATATAACAACAGGTGATGCTATTACATATAAAGAAATTGAATATGACTACAATCTAATGCTAGAAGACAGAAAGATTCCAGTATGGTCATATAACTTAGAAACAATCTTAGCTGAAAAATTTGAAGCAGTAATTAAAAGAGGTATAACAGGTACAAGAATAAGGGATTTTTATGATGTATATATGTTAATAAACACTCAGGAAGAAAACATTAATAAAAAGCTTCTAACAGTTGCAATTAATCTAACATCAGAACATAGAGAATCAATAGATTTAATAAAAGATTGGAAACATTCATTAGAATTATTAAGAAATGATGAAGATATGATAAAAAGATGGAAAGTGTATCAAAAAACATATTTTTATGCAAGAGAAATTGAGTATAGTGAATTAATTGAGAGCATTGAAAAAGTTGGAAATATATATGATAAGTATTCAAATAAGGTAAAAAATAATTAAAAATTACAGGTCACGATTTACATAAATTGACTTTAGCGTAATGGTATGCTATAATATTTCCATAATTATTCGTAGCTATACGAAATATAATAAGAATAGCAAATTAGCAAAATCTCTTAAATAATTATTAAGGAGGAAAAATCATGGAAAGCACAGTTAAGCTGAACTTGGGAGAGTTAAGTTCAAAACTGCGGAGCGAATTGGCTGAGGAGTTGAAAGATAACATAATCCTGGCAAAACTTGCAGAAGATGAAGTAGGGGATGTTAGATGTGCTGTAGCAGGAAACAGTAGTACATCTAAATCTTGTTTGGCAAAGCTTGCAGAAGATGAAGTAAGGGATGTTAGATGTGTAGTAGCAAGAAACAACAACACATCTAAATCTTGTCTGACCAAGCTTGCAGAAGATGAAGATTGGCATGTTAGACAAGCAGCAGCGAGAAATCGAAATACATTAAATTCTGATTTAACCAAGCTTGCAGAAGATGAAGTATGGGATGTTAGATGTGCTGTAGCAGGAAACAGTAACACATTAAAATCTGATCTTTCAAAACTTGCAGGAGATGAAAAAAGGTGGGTTAGATGTAATGTAGCTCAAAATCGTAATACCTCAAAACCTGATTTGACAAAGCTTGCCCGAGATAAGGAGGAGTATGTTAGAACTTATGTAGCAAGTAACCCTAATACATTAAAATCTGACTTATCAAAGCTTTCAAAAGATAAGAATGCAGATGTTAGGGCTAGTGTAGCAGCAAACCAAAGTACAACAGAGTCTGTTTTGAAAAAGCTTGCACAGGATTCAGATGAAGAGGTTAGGGCTCAAGTAGGTGGAAATCCATATGCACCAGAAGCAGTTTTATCAACGCTTGCAAAAGATGAGGATTTAGGCGTAAGATTGACTGTAGCAGGAAATACCAAAACACCACAATATGATTTGTCAATGCTTGCAGAAGATGCTATAGAAGATGTTAGAGCTGCTGTAGCGGGAAATCTTAGTACCCTCGAAGCTGATATGACAAGGCTTGTAGATGACGAAGCTTGGGAGGTCAGATATGCTTTAGCTGGAAACATTTATGCACCTAAAGCTTGTCGATTAAAGCTCGCAGAAGACGAAAACGAGATGGTTAAAGAGATGGCACTAAAAATACTTAAAGTTACTGGAACTGAATAATTTCCTAAAAGAGGTAGAAATTTTCTACCTCTTTTTTCTTACACACTCAACATTTTTTAATGCTTAAAAACATATTTAGAAGTATTATGATAAAAATGTCTTAAAAAAATCCTATCCAACTATTGACAAATTTCATAAACACTAGTATAATTTTAAAGTGACATTAAAAAACGGTATAAATTTATAAAATAGATATACAATCTAGATACATAAGGAGGGAATTGATATGGCACAACCAAAAAGAAGATGGTCTAAAGCTAGAACACATTTAAAAAGATCAACATGGCAATTAAAAGCTAAAAACTTAGTTGAATGTCCACATTGTCATGAATTAATGATGCAACACAGAGCTTGCCCAAGTTGCGGATATTATAATGGAGAACAAGTAGTTTCTGTAAATGAAGCTGAATAATAAAAAATAACACAATTTACATTGTGTTATTTTTTATTTCCGGAGAATGATATATATTATAAAAAATGAAAAAGTGCGCTACAGTCTGTAGCGCACTTTTTGGTTTTAAGTTGACATCTTTAAAACAGCAGCATAATGCTTGTATTCCTTTGGAACATCAGTTTCACTGGTGAATGTGAAATTCTGAATTATCTGACCGGTTTTAAAAGATCCTTTAATGATAATTTTATAAACCGTAAGGGTGTAACTACCATCCAAATTGTTGTTTCCAATGATTACGAAATATCCAGGTAAAGCTCTATATTTGAGCGATTTCGCTCTTTCTTCAGGCTTCAGCTCGTTATTTGAATCATCCAAAACCCAAACTTTTTCATGAACAGAGTTTGAAGGCTTATACGTTATTGCGTCATACTTGGGGCTGTAATAAGGAATTCTTGTTGATGCTGTTGAAGATACTAGCGCCGGTGTTGTTTGCTTTTCCGTTTCGGAAATGAGCTTTTTAGATTCATCTTCGTTTTTGCTTATAATTTTAGGTTCAAGTGTGACCTGAGTATTTTTTTCCTCAAGGAATTTAGTGATGCTTGGATCTAAAACTATATAATATGGAATTTGCGATTGCTTGAGTATAATTGCACAATCTTCTGTTGAAGTAAGAACTATTGCGTTATACTTTTTGCATAGTAAGTCATAATTTGACTCTTCTTCACATAAAGCATAAATCGTATAATCTTCATTTTCATCATAAACAAAGAAATTAATAAATTCTCTTGTTGCTGATGCGTTCTTTGCTCGTTCAAGTTCTTCCACAAAATTATAAGTTAGAACAAATTTGTTAGCATGAAGAACGTGTGCAATTTTTATAATCTCTGCTAATGTTAAATTTGATATCAACTCAGGAGCCAAAACTAAGTTTTTGCCGCTTGCAACGGGGTTGTATTTGGGAACTAAATCATCTGAGATTTTGTTAAAAATGGATACAGGAATCTGACGAGATTTTGCTCTTAAGCCCAAAGTGTGATCATAAGTGTAAATCATATACATATTCTCTTTTGCAAAATGCAAAATCTGGTTATCTGTATACGTTAAGTTACTATCATAATCTACAATGGTTGAATACTCAGAATTTGTATCGCTAAGTATAGAATAATACAAATACTTGAATTTCGTCGAGTTTGTAACGTCGTCTTCATTCATCTTCTTTTTCAATTCGTCTAAAACTGAAGTAAGAAAGATGTTCGTCCTGGGATTACAATACAGAAGTTCACCAAGTTTCTGAACTGTAAGCCGTGAAAGGCTAGTGTCCCATACAACTGATTGCTGGATTTTGCTGATTAGTCTGTTTACTGTAAATTCAGAGTAACATGACTTTAATAAATCAACAACATCCCCAAGGTTGGCTGTAATTCCTCTTGATGTAAGAAACTTACGAAGTTCGGTTTCTTTAAGAAGAGTTGCAGTCTGAGCATTATTAGGCTCAATTAAATCCTTGATGCTTTTTGCCAATGCTTTCCGCTTGTTGCCACTTAAGTCAGTAATTATCAGCATTAAGCAAACCTCCTTTTTAATATTTCTCATATAGAGATAGAAGAATTATATCATAATAGCTGTTTTATGTCAATTAAAATAAATGACTTAATTCTAAAAAACAATTTGACTAATATAATAAAATGTTATAAAATAGAAACCGTAAAAGAGGTGAAAAAATTGAGAAAACCGACAGTAGCAATAGTAGGTAGACCAAATGTAGGAAAATCTACATTTTTTAATTACATAGTAGGAAAAAGAATTTCAATAGTTGAAGATACACCAGGTGTTACAAGAGATAGAATATATGCAGATGCAAATTGGAGAGGAATGGACTTTACTTTAATCGATACAGGTGGTATAGAACCTGAAAGTGAAGATATAATTATTTCTCAAATGCGTACACAAGCTGATATGGCTGTAGCAATTGCAGATGTAATATTGTTTATAACTGATTTTAAGCAAGGTGTAACAGAAGCAGACAAAGAA
>JAFYBZ010000007.1 GCA_017539905.1 Clostridia bacterium
ATGTCTTATGTGCGCCGCCAGCGTTTCTCCTGAGCCAGGATCAAACTCTCAAATTGATTTTCGATCGGATTTCTCCGATTAAGCTCTTTTTTGAGTATCCATACTCTTGGTTTTATTTGTACTTTATAGTACGATGTTTTTCTAATTGCTTGAGTTTTGTTTGGTAACTAATCGTTACTCTTAAACCCTTGCAAACGCTTGGTTTTCTCTTACTCTCATTGTTTACTTTTCAATGTGCTTTTCGCTGCTTTTACGCTAGCAGCTTTTTAATTATATGATTTTTTATCATCTTTGTCAATAAATATTTTTAAATATTTTATAATATTTTTTTAAAGATTTTAAAAAACCACAAACATGTTGCAAACACTAATGTTGCAGCTTTTATATTAGCATCGCAAAAATGCGTTGTTAATCAAAAAATTTAACACTTTTTACAAGCATAATTAGCAATCTAATTATGCTTGTAAATCATTACCAATTATAGATCTTGATAGTTTATTTTCTTGCTCTTTTTGCCTAGAAAATCAGGGATTTGTAGGTCTCCCTTCTCACTTCTAGATGAAAAATCTCTGCCTTCTAAAAATCTATTTGTTCTATTTGCACCAGATGGAATATCTCCTTTAAGAATTCTATCTACAGATGTTTGTGGAATTCTTTCTTTATCAAATCCTGTAGCAATTACTGTAACTGCAATTTCGTCTTCCATTGATTCATCAATAACAGCACCAAATATGATATTTGCTTCTGGATCGATGCTCTTTTGAACTAATTCGGCAGCTGTATTAACTTCAAAGATTCCAAGATCTCTACCACCTGTAACGTTAAGAAGAACTCCTCTTGCTCCTTCAATTGATGATTCAAGAAGTGGGCTGTTAATAGCAGCTTTTGCAGCTTCTTCTGCTCTGTTTTCACCAGATGCTCTACCAATACCCATATGAGCCATACCTGTGTCATACATAATTGTTTTAACGTCTGCAAAGTCAAGATTGATTAATCCAATACCTGTAATCAAGTTTGAAATACCTTGAACACCTTGACGAAGAATTTCATCAGACATTGTGAAAGCTTCAATCATAGTTGTTTTTCTTTCAGCATTTTGAAGTAGTCTATCATTTGGAATAACAATTAATGTATCTACTTTATCTTTAAGACTAGCTATTCCTCTTTCTGCACTTTGCATTCTCTTCTTACCTTCAAATGTGAATGGTTTTGTAACAACACTAACTGTAAGAATTCCTAAATCCTTTGCAATTTGTGCAACTATTGGAGCAGCACCTGTACCAGTTCCGCCTCCCATACCAGCTGTAACAAATACCATATCTGCACCCTTAAGTGCATTTGCTATTTCATCGTGAGATTCTTCAGCAGCTTTTTCTCCGATTAATGGATCACTTCCTGCTCCAAGACCTCTTGTAATTTTTTCTCCTATTTGAATTTTTGTTCCTGCTTTTGAAACTCCTAAAGCTTGTTTATCTGTGTTGATTGCAATGAAGTCTACGCCTTCAATACCAATTTCAACCATTCTATTAACGGCGTTGTTTCCTGCTCCTCCAACACCAACTACTTTTATTTTTGCCATACCATCAAACATTTGACTGTCGTTGTTATCGTATCTTCCATTAACATCCTCGTACACCATCTTTTCCTCCTACTTCTTTTTTTTATTGAAAGCTCCACCAAATGCTTTCTTTAGACTCTTAACGGTAGAATTCAAAATAGACTGGTCATTATCTACTTCTAATTTGCTACCGATATTTTTCGTATGTTTAATATTTGAGATATGTTTTATAATGCCATAGCTTGTTACACATTCTGGCTTATAAAGATTGTTTGTTTTAACATTGGCAATTCTTACTTCTACTCCAAGTATCTCCTCGCCAACTTTATCTACTTTATTAATTAGGTTAAAACCAGAACCTGTAATAACGCAACTTTTTATTTCAGATAATAAATCATTTTCAATCAATGTCTTTTTGATTATTTCAAACATCTCATAAATTCTTGCAGAAATAATCTCAACTAATTCAGAGCATCTAATGATTGCTCTATCTTGATCTCCTGTATATGTTGCAAGCTTAATATTGTAATCATGTTCTATATATCTTGGATCTGCTAATCCATATTGCTTTTTAAGTTTGTGTGCTTCTTCACTTGATATATCAAGAACTATTGCTATATCATTTGCAATCGTGTCACCACCTATTGGAAGTGAATCAGTATGAAGTAAATTTCCGTTTTTGAAAACAGAAATATCTGTCAAACCTTGTCCAACATCTAATAGTAATGTACCAGCTTGTTCTTCTTCAACATCCAAAACTAAATCTTTAACAGCTAATCCATTAACAATTATTCCATCTATATCTAGTCCCGCTTTTCGCATCGCTAAACTTATTGTCTTGATTATATTTTTTTCAGCGACTATAACATCTAAATCTGCTGAAAGTGTTTTTGTATATATTCCAATTGGATCTGTTACTACTTTTGTATCAGTAATAAAAACATTTGGAACTATATCAATAACTTGAAAGCCTTCTGGAAGTTCTGCAAGTGCAACGCTACTGATTATCTTATCAATATCTTTTTGCTTTACACATTCGAACTTGTCTTCTAACTCAATACTGTATTTAGTATTGTATACCTCAACGTACTTACCAAGTATATTAATGTATGCTGACTTTATCGTGTAATCATGATTTTCTTCTATATCTGAAATTGCAAATCTAATTGCGCGAGAAATAGCATCTGTACTATCGTAATTTCCTTTATTAAAACCATCACATTCACTACTTGCAGAATCTAAAACTTCTACTTGATTAAACTTGTTGATTTGCCCTAGAGAGCAGCAGACTTTCGAGGTACTAACATCAATTCCAACTATGATATCCCCGATGGCCACTTTTGCACCTCCTACGTACCCTTAAATAATGCAACTCAATAATATTAAATAAAAAAATAAAAGTCAATAAAATATTACGATTTTATTACAAATAAATTACACAAAAATTACACTACCAAAAATCGGTAGTGTAATCGCCATTTTATGTCTATTTCAAATCAATTTTCGCTTACTTTTTCTTCCTCTTTTTCATCAACATTTTCCTTGTCTTTTTTCTTAACAATAAGGTATCTTCTAATTGATGAAAAGTTGTTAAATATTCTAGTTACAAATACAAAAATTGCGGCTAAGAAAATGTTTACATCAAGGCTATCTCCTAAATATGTAAGCACGATAGCTATAATTGAATTAACAAAGAAACCAGATACAAATATCTTTATATCAAACTCATCTTTTGTTAATGAATTAAGTGCGCCCATGACACTATCAAATGCTGCCATAATAGCAACTGCAAGATATCTAGCGTACTCATATGGTATAACAGGAACCCACATTCCAACTAGTATTCCAAGAGCACTAGCAATAATAATTATAATCATTATTCTGTCGCCTCCTTTGTAGGAGTAGCATACTTGTACTCTATTACTTTTTCATATTTTGGTATTACTATTTCTGGTAGTAACTCAATGTTTACATCAATGTTTGCAGAAGAAATAGTATCTATAATTCCGCCTCTTAATTTAAGTGAATTTGCAAGAGTATTTGGTGCACCTATTGCAGAAATTTTAAAAGGTGCAGTTAATCTAATTCCGTTTATTTGAATTACTGGACCAACGCATCTAATCTCTGTATTAGACATTATTCTCTGTCCGTTTACAGCTACAGCTTCAGCTCCAGCAGCTTTTAATTCATTAATGACTAATAATATATCTGAATCATGAATTACAAAAACGTTTGGATCATATTTACCTGCATCAGCAGCGATTTGGTCTATAGCTCTTGTATCATCTAATGTAACTACAATTCCAGAGCCTTTAACTTCTGTAAGACCAGCAGTTATCTCTAAAGAATTAATCTCATCATTTAGAAGTTTTAATGTCTTATCATTTTCAGTTGCTGAATTTTTATACTCATTTACTTTAGCTTCTAGCTCTTCAACTTTATATGAAACAGCTTCATATCTATCTTTCCACTCATCTATATCACTTCTAAGTTCATTTTCTGTTTTTAGTCTTGTTATTTCCGAATTACTCTTTTTGATTGTTCTTATTTGCACAGTAATCATTGCAAACATCACAAAAAATATCAAAGAGATAATTGGAATATAAACATTTTTCAAACAAATCACCACCAAATTTTTATATTTCTTTTTTGAAAATAGTATTCTCTAAATAGTTCTCAGCACTAGAATCAAGTTCTCCTCTAAAGCCGTTATCTGCACAAGTTTTTAATATCTCATTTAAGAAAATTAATTTATCACTAATTGCATTTTTATCTATCTCGCCATATGAAACTTTAATTCCTAAGTCTGCAATATCAAATTTCAAGTTGTTTGTATTTGAATAATCTATATTAGAAACATTATATTCAAAATTAATGCTTTTTGCAGCTTCCATAAAGAACTTCAAATTCTTATATTTCGTTGCGTCGGTTCCGCCAAGTGTATCTCCTACTTTATATTCATTTTGTAATACTCCTTGTACTGTTGGAATACTATAAATATCTCCAGATGCAATTGCCATTACATATGCGTATTGATCTATTAACAAATATCCCGAATCAGTTGAAAAAGCAAATAATTCATCACGTTCTTCTATTTCAATATTCAATTCATCCGGTAAATTTCTTGAGATATTTGCTTTATACACATATGGTAGCTTTTCCATTTGTGTTTTTAAATAACCAAAGTTGGCTATGAAAATATTGTTACCTATATCACCTGAAGCAATTTCTATAATTGCTTCTCTATCAGCATTTATAGTTTCATTTACTTTAATGCTCTTTATATGAAATGTTGGTGATGTAAGTCCCCAAACTACAAGTATTATAGCAATTATTATAATAGTTATCAAAAGAATTCTTACAATTGTTTTTAAAGTCTTAAAGAAGTCTCCATTTTCTTCATCTTGCAAATCAGAACTTTCAATCTTTTCTGTTTCCTCAGCTTCAGTCTCTTCAGTTTCTTCTATTTCTTCTGCTTCTTCGGTTTCTTCTTTTTTATTTCTTTTGAACCATCTATGTTTTTTCGTCTTTTTAGTTTCTGGTTCTTCAGGTGCTTTTGGAACTTCTATTTCAAATTCAATTTCGCCTTTTTCGTTTGTAGTAAAAACTGGTGAGTTTCCCATAGCAATATTTCCAAGCCCAATACCTTTGGACTTGTCAGATTCAATATCATAAAATGCTTTAGATTTATTATCTTCACTCTTCTTCATATTAGGAAAAAATCACCACCAAACTTGATTTTACCACATTCATATTTGTTTTGCACTTATTTTTTCACTTAACTACCTAGCATAGGTCATAGCCTTAACTTTGGCTACTTTATCCTTGACATATTTTTCTAATTTGACCATAAACTCATCTGACTTGATCTCCTTATTTGCAACCATTTCAAGCCCTTTTTCCCAAGAAGCAGTAAGTTCAGGGTTAAGCATATCTGACATTGTATATTTTACGACTTTATATATAAGCTCTCCTTTATTAGTTGGCGTCAAAATCTGGGTTTTTGCGTTAGTGTTAATATATTCAATTCGATTTAGCTTTTTTATTATCTCTGCTCTAGTTGCTGAAGTACCAATTCCACTTCCTTTAATCTGTTCTCTTAGTTTTTCATCTTCAATAAGCTTTCCTGCATTTTCCATAGCAAGAATAATCGAACCAGATGAATATCTTGAAGGCGGCGATGTTTCCCCTTCTTTTTTGTTGAATTCTTCCACACTTAGTTTTTGACCTTTTTTAATCTTTTTTATCAAGTCAGCATCAGACTCAACTTCTTCATCTTCTTTTGACTCTTCATCATCTTTCTTTTTATCATCTTTATACAAAACTAAATATCCAAGATTAGTACATACTTTACTGTTAGCAAAAAACTTTTCATCATGAATATCTATTGTTAAAGATAGCTTTGTATATTCAGCAGGTGGGAAAAATATACTTAGAAATCTTTTACATATTAATATGTATATTTTTTGTTGCAATTCTGGAAGTTTAGAATAGTTTTCTAATCCTTGTCCTGTTGGAATAATAGCATAGTGGTCTGTTATCTTGCTATCATTTACGTATTTAGTTTTTAACAGATTAGTACTATATTTATTTTCTTTCATAAGGTTGATAGCATTTACTACTTCTTCATTCTCTTTGAATCTTGCTAATCCATTTAAGTTTTTAGTTATATCTTTTGCAACAGCTGTAGATAATACTCTAGCATCAGTTCTTGGATAAGTCACAAGTTTCTTTTCATATAACTCCTGTATGATCTCTAGAGTTTGATCTGGAGATATTTTAAATTTTTTACTACAATCATTTTGAATTTCAGCCAAGTTATACAATAACGGAGCGTTCTCTTTTTGAGTTTTCTTTGAACTTTCAGTTACAATTGCTTCGTCTTTAAATGCTGAAATATATTCTATAAACTTATTTGCATCTTCTTCTTTTTTAAATCCGTTATCATTGTATAAATTGTTTGTTTCTATTGCTTTTTGAAGTGTCTCGCAAATAGGATTCTTTCTTTCATTGTTTTCAACATTTTTCCACTCTGCAATTAAGTTGCCATTAAACTTAGCCTGTACTTTATAAAACTTTGTCTTTTCAAAGTTTCTTATTTCATTTTCTCTATCCACTATCATTCCCAAAACACAAGTCATAACACGGCCAATGGAAATAGATGCTCTTTCTTCTCCATTTAGTTCAGCAACTTTTTTTCCATAAGAAAGAGTAAGAAGTCTTGAAAAATTTATACCAATTAAATAATCTTCTTTGGCTCTTAAGTAAGCCGAATCTGCCAAAGCATCATATTCTTTTAAATCTTTTGCCTCTTTAATTCCTCTTAAGATTTCTTCTTCAGTTTGTGAATCTATCCAAACTCTTTTTTTATTCTTTCCTTTAACACCAATCATTGAATCTACTAATCTATATATGTATTCTCCTTCTCTACCGAGAGTCGGTACATACATAAATAGTATCAACATCATCACGAGTTAATAATTCTTTAATTGTATCAAATTGATTTTGCACATTTGCGATTACTTCATATTTCCATTCTGTAGGTATGAAAGGAAGTGTATCATAGCGCCAAAACTTTAGTTTTTCGTCATAAACCTCTGGATAGCTCATTGTAACTAAATGGCCAACGCACCATGTAACAATATAATCTTCTGATTCAATATATCCGTTTTTTCTAGTTCCATTTACTTTTAATACTTTTGCAAATTCTTGAGCAACAGATGGTTTTTCTGCAATAATTACACTTTTTGGCAACTTCCTCTCACCTCTTTTCGTACTTATAATCTATGTGCAAAAACAATTATATAGAATATAAATAAAAAGCTCAATGATTTCATTGAGCTAATATTTTGAAAATTTCATTCTTTATGTTTTCGATAGGATTTCCAGTTCTCAATTTTTTACTATTTTCAGCCATATTTTCAAGTAACTCATCATTGTTGATAATGCTATTTATCCTCTCAACAAGTAGTTCTGTTGTTAATTTATCTTCTTCTATAATCTCCGCTGCACCAACATTTTCAAGTGTTTTAGCATTAAACAATTGGTGATTTTCTGCTGCAAATGGAAATGGAATCAAAATAGATCCTACTCCAACTTCAGCAATTTCAGAACATGTTAATGCACCGCTTCTACATACAACAATATCTGATGCTTTCATTACTTCTTCCATATTATAAATAAACTTTTTGATTATTATTTTGTTTTCACTTTGAATTGATTTAACGTCCTTATTAATTCCATCTGTATTTGCTGTATATGTCAAAGAGTTGTCATTTATAAATAATGTTATACTATCTTCATCTTCGGTAACATCATATAAATCTGCTATGGATTCTTTTAATGAATTCTTAACATCATCATAGTTCTTTGGTCCAGTAGCATATATAACATCAAAGCCTTTAAATTGAACCTTTTTAATTGCATCTATAATTGTTTCATTTATTTTTTTTGCGCCTTGGCTACCACCAAATATTAATAAAAGTTTATTATTAATACCAATTTTTGCTTTTGCTTCTTCTTTAGTAAGTTTATTTAGTCCCATTTTATTAGGGTTACCAGTTACAACTACATTACCTTTTTTAAGTCTTGTTTTTGTTTCTTCAAAGCCAACACATACTTCATTAATTCTTCGAGCAACTAATTGAGTTGTCTTTCCAGGAAGTGCATTACTCTCATGAATCAATGTTGGAACTTTTCTTTTTAGCGCAGCAAACATAAGCGGAGCTGTAACATATCCACCAGTTCCAATGCACATATCAGGTTTTTCTAAATCAATTATTTTTATACAATCAGAAGTTCCTTTATTAAGATTATCTATTGCTTCTAGTTTTCCTTGAAAATCTGATACAAATCCTGAAGCATGTATATATTCTATTCTAAAACCTGCTTTAGGAATTAAATCTTTTTCAAGGCCCTTTTCTGTTCCAATAAATATAACTTCATGACCTTCGCTTTTTAGCATAGTACCGATTGCTAAACCAGGCGTGATATGTCCTCCGGTGCCTCCTGCTGCTATTAAAAACTTCATATATTTTCTCCTTTGATACGCTTTATCGCATTGCTGATTGTAATGCCTTTAATATTATACATTATTAGATAATAAAAAAAAAGCCCACGCTGGAATGCGTGGGACATTTTTTTCATCAGGTTTCAAACTGACCTTCGAAGATCTTGTGCAGATCGAAGACTTCGACGGGCCGGGCATTTTCTTCAAAGCCGGCATACCAGTCAGTCCGGGAGAACCATGCTTTACCATTCTTGGCAAATCCGACCACCTTGACCTCGATCGGGGTGCACTTGCCAATCACGGTTTCAGTCTTAGCCAGTTCGATGGGCTCTCCTTTGCCGACTTTCTTGGCGAATGCCTCGATATCGACGAAGTTGAGCTCCAACTTCATGGATTTTTCCTGATTCAGCAGGCTCTCTGCGGCATGGCGAGAAATATACTCAACGCCGAGCCGTTTCGACAGGAGCTTGGACAACTTGCCGTTGGCGAGCACTGTCATAACGAGCAGGAAAGGACATTTTCCTTCATCACCGCGCTCGAAAGACAGAAGGTATCCGCCATAGCTCTTGCGAGCCAGGGATTTATCGGGATTGTAATTCCCATAAAACACGGATACGCGGCCGGTCTCCAGGTAGGAGCGGATCTTCGTGCCATCGGCACTCTCACCATTCTGAAGAAAGTCGGTGATGTCCTGAGAGACAATCGCTTCTTCATTCTGAATCCACAAAGGGGCGCGCTTCTGCGCTACCAGCTTCGCGGTCCATGTGATGGAGGAGATTTTCTTAGCAAGCCGCTCTTCTTTGGAGATTTCCTTCTCCTCTTCGGCAGCCTGCTTGAAGATCTTAGAGTTGTTGACGAGTTCCTTGGTATTAATCATAGAGTATCATTCCTTTCATTGGTCGAAATAGTATCAAAGTTACTCGCGCTCCTTAAATACTAGCCTCCTTTCATTTGCCAGAAAGCGCATTTTGTGTGAATTTGTACAATGACTATTATATTATGGTAAACTTATTTTGTCAACATATTTTGTTGACATAATTCAAAAATAATGCTATCATTTATTTGTTGGAACCTCTACTACGTGGGCGAATTGCCTACAAGAATCGAAAGGAGAAATGTATGGAACCTCTTAAGCTGGTAAACCTCCCCAAGTCTTTTCCCCTGGATACTCCCCTGGAGCAGAACGAACGGTTCATAAAATGGAAAGGCTCTGTGAGTAAGAAAGATGTCATATGTCTTTTCATCAACTGCATGCATGACAAAAAAGTCATGTTCCATGCGATGTCTGATGGCAAGATCAATCTTCCTCCCACTGTTTACGCCAATCTCCAGTACCTGGCACGGATCTCTGGTTATAGTGTTGATCTTCTAGTAGCTGCCAGGACTATTGCATCCGAGGAGAAATATACCGCAGTCATTACAATGCCTCAGAAACTTCCTGTAAGAGAAAGGGACTCAATTGGACTCCACGGCAACAGAAATCATTTTGCACGGTACGATTGTAATTACAACAACGAATAAAAAAAACAAGCTTTGTGTGATAAACACAAAGCTTGTCTTTTTATTTAGATTTTTTTGTTGTCTTTTTCTTTGTTGTCTTAGTAGTTTTCTTTTTTGGTTTTTCTTCTGATTTATCTCCTAAATCAGCAGCTTTAATTACACCATTTTTATCTGGTCCATTCCAAGCAATGAAATCGCAAGTAGCAGGATTATTACTACAAATGTAATACTTCTTTCCTCTCTTACTCTTTCTAATATGGATTTCTCCTCCACACTTTGGACAAGGAATATCTAACTTTTGAATAATAGATTTAATGTTTCTACACTCTGGGAATCCTGGGCATGCTAGAAACTTTCCGTATCTACCTATTTTATATACCATCATTCTTCCGCAAAGTTCGCATTGAACATCAGAAACTTCATCTTTTATTTCAATTTTACTCAATGTTTCTTCGGCAACTTTTAGATTTTCTTCAAAAGGACCATAGAATTCTCTCATAACATTCTTCCAATTTATTTTTCCTTCTGAAATATTATCTAATTTTGTTTCCATTTGAACTGTGAATTCTTCATCAACTATATCTTTAAAGTTTTCAGATAATAACGTATTAACAATTCTACCAAGTTCTGTAGGTTTTAATTGCTTCTTTTCTCTTTCAACGTATCTTCTATCTATAATAGTAGTAATTGTTGGAGCATAAGTACTTGGTCTTCCAATTCCTCTTTCCTCTAAAGCTTTAACTAAACTTGCTTCTGTGTACCTTGCTGGTGGTTCAGTGAAATGTTGTTCTGGCTTTAATTCTTTTAGTTTAACTTCTTGTCCTTCTTTCAAATCTGGAAGAATAACATCTTTTTCTTCTAAAGCTTCATCATTTCCTTCAACGTATAAAGCCATAAAACCAGCAAATCTAATCTTAGAACCGTTTGCTCTAAACTCTGCGTTGCCTGCTTCTATATCTACAGACATTGTGTCATAGATTGCTTGAGCCATTTGTGATGCAAGTAATCTTTCATATATTAATTTGTATAATTTGTATTGATCTAATGTAACTGTTCCCTTAATCTCACTTGGAACTCTATTAATATATGAAGGTCTAATTGCTTCATGCGCATCTTGTGCATCTTTAGAAGCTCTGTAATATCTATTTTCATAATAGTTTTCTCCAAATTGAGAAATAACTTGTGTCTTAACAGCAGCTCTTGCTTCTTCTGAAATTCTTGTTGAGTCAGTTCTCATATAAGTGATTAAACCGCTTTCATAAAGACTCTGAGCAACTTGCATTGTCTTCTTAATTGAGAAATTTAGTTTTCTTGAAGCTTCCTGTTGAAGAGTACTTGTTGTAAATGGTGGAGCTGGATTTCTCTTTTTCTCACCATATTTAATCTCTTTAACAATATATTTTTTATTATCAAGGTGCTTTAGTATATCATTCATTTCTTTTTCAGAATGAATCTCAATTTTGTTTCCATTATAATTAGTAAGCTTTGCAACAAATGATTTTTTCTTTTCTATAAAATCTGCATCCAAAGACCAATATTCTTGTGGAACAAATTTTTCAATTTCTTCTTCTCTATCTACAATAATCTTTACTGCAACACTTTGAACTCTTCCTGCAGAAAGACCTCTTTTAACTTTTTTCCAAAGTAATGGACTAATCTTATAACCAACAATTCTATCTAATTCTCTACGAGCTTGTTGAGCATCAATTAAATTCATATCTAATTGTCTTGGCTCTTTGATAGCTTTTGTGATACCTGATTTTGTGATTTCATTAAATGTAATTCTACAAGTATCTTTTTCATCAATACCTAATATATATGCTAAATGCCACGCTATTGCTTCTCCCTCACGATCAGGGTCAGTAGCAAGATATACTTTATCAGCTTTTTCTGCATCTTTTTTTAATTTCTTAATTAATTCTGCTTTTCCTCTAATGTTTATATACTTAGGTTCAAAATCATTATCAAAATCAATTCCGATTTGTGATTTGGGTAAATCTCTAATGTGTCCCATAGATGCTTCTACAGAGTAATCTTTTCCTAAAATTTTCTTTATTGTAGTGGCCTTTGCAGGCGACTCTACTATTAATAAATACTTTGGCATGAGAAGTCTCCTTATAAAATTTTTTTGTTCTAATGTCGCATAACAATTATTTACTATACACATAAAATCAAAAAATGTAAAGTAAAAAATTTTTGAGCATAAAAAAGAGAGCCAGGAAAATCCCAGCTCAACCAAAAATTTTGCCGACAGCCACTCCCAAAATAATAATTATAATGGTAGCTCTGAAGGAGGCCTTAAACCAGCCCACTTTCTTATCGTGCATGCACCAGATGAGAAACACCCACAAAAAGAAACCTACCAAAGCCCAGGCGTCAGCACCATTCCATGGATGGAGTGAATTCCTGATTGTTGTAATAATACTCATGATGTTCTCCTCCCTTGCACCAATTCGGTGCAGCCATCTCTTCGAATGCACTTATTATTATACCACATTTTATGTCAATCTTCAACCAAAAAGCACCGGTAAGTCGTAGACTTACCGGTGCCTTTATTAGAACCCAAAGAAGGGCGCATTATAAATGTAAGTATAATAATCCCTACACATTCTACTAGTAGAACACTCTTCCATTGCAGTATAAATTGAAGCATACATCATGTGGGGCCAAATGCTCTCGCTGAGGAAAGACGGCATAACTTTGTTCTCAATGACATCATAAAGATGCTTTGCATCTTCGTGATAATCCTTGGAATAATTCTCACCGATTGCCCAACCATTCACGCCTTCACGAAGGCTACGATACCACCAGCCATCAGGAGTGGAAAGATTGGGAAGGCCGTTACTTGCCGCTTTCATGCCAGAAGTAGAACAAGCCTCAAGCGGAATCTGAGGATTGCCCATCCAAACATCGCAGCCCTTGGTCATGAGACCAGCAACTTTAACATCATAGTCCTGAAGGAAAACAACATTTTTCGGATACTTTTGAGTCATTTTATACATTTTAACAAGAATCTGTTTGCTTCCCTCATCTTTAGGATGAGTTTTGCCGGAAAATACAAACTGAATATTATATTTTTTAATCAAATACTCAAAGCGATCAATATCAGTAAAAATAAGATCCCATCTCTTATAAGCAATAGCTCGACGAGCAAAGCCGATAATAATATTTTTAGGATTAAGCTCTACACCATTGTTTTCTTTAATGTATGCAATAAGTTTGAGCTTATTATCATAATGTACATCAGCAATAGCTCTATAGTCAGTATTGTTAAAGGATTCCCGAATTCTAGGATCCTGCCAGAACTCAATATCCACACCATTATCAATATAAGTAATAGGACAAGCACCTTTAACATCTCTCCACAGTTCCTGACTAGTGGGGCGATGACGAAGTGCAACAGCATTTGCAATTTTAGATACTCGAAGTGAAGCAACAGTCGAGCCAAACTGATAGTCATGTTCATTGAAAGCACCAATAGATCTTATCTGATCATAAGAAAGATTAAAGTTGCCACCAAGCTTCATGATCATATCAAGAGGCCGACTCTTGTTACCAGCCATAATAGGAGTATGAGTAGTAAAGACTGTCTTTTCTTTAATTTCAAGCAGAGCATTTCTGAAAGTATAATTTTTATTAGCCATGAGCTCAGACATCATAAAAATGGGAGCAAAAACTCCATGACCTTCATTAAGATGAACAATGTCAAAATCAAATTTAATTTCACTACAAAGTTTTACAGAAGCAACGCCAAGAAGAATTTCCTGCATAAGCCTCTGCTCTTCACCATTGTAGCCAGCAATACCATACTCACCATAAAGATTGTTGGTAATATCAGCAAACTCCCCATTCTGAGGAAGATTTGAATCAATACCATAAGCATTTTTCAGTTCTTTGTTCTGCCAAACTTTGACGTAAATAAGTCTTCCAAGCATAGGAACAGAAAGAATAATACCAGTATCAATATAATTGTCCTCATGATTTTGGGCAGGGAAATTGTCGATAACCTTTTCAGAATCTACGTTCTGCCGAACATATCCATTCTTATATATAGGCGTAACAGCAATAAAAGACGCACCAAGACGATACATCGTACGAGTAGTGTCACCATACAAAGCACCCAGACCACCAGAATAATTCCTACCGCCGGCCGTCGTTTCCATACAGATAGACAAAACTTTCTTGGATTTTAGCATTGAATTATCCATGCCAAGCAAACCTCCTTTATTAGATTTTCAACCTAGAAAATAACACACGCCATATTTTTTGTCAAACCAATTGTCTATTATTTTTCAATATAGTAATATAAATAATAGAAGATATTTTTAAGGAGGTTATTATGTCAAAGTTTTTTAATGCATTTAAATCTAAAAATATTGCAGTTGGTTGGCTTTTTGCATATGTTCATTTTGTAGTTGAAATAACATGTTTCTACTTTGTTGCCAAGGCAACCAACAATTCGCCAGTTGTATGGCTTCTACCATTAGTTTATGATGGTTTAGCTTTTGCACCTCAGGCAATTATTGGTTGGTTAAATGATAAATTCCCAAAAGCAAATTTTGGTGTAATAGGTATGGCTTTGATGGCATTAGCCTATCTCTTGTATTTTACTTTTAATGTAAGTGTTTATATTCCACTTACAATACTATGTATTGGAAATGGTTTTGTTCATGTACATGGAGCCGAAGTAACACTAAAAAATTCTTATGGCAAACTTGCTCATAGTGCTATCTTCGTTGGTGGCGGATCTTTTGGTGTAATTCTTGGTAGATTAGTAGCAACTACATTTGTACCTTATTGGGCAATATGGCTATTAATTCTTACTTCAATTCCATTTATTCTATTAGCAAATACATATTATAGTGAAGAATCTAGTTGTGAAAAATTTAATTATGCAAATACTAAAATTGCTCCATACTTGATTGTTTTACTAGCAACATTTGTAGTTATAGTTAGAGGTTATGTAGGATACGCTCTTCCTACTTCATGGAATACTACTATCGGACAGACAGTAGCATTATTCTTTATCATGGGTATTGGTAAGGCTCTGCGGAGGTTTACTTGCAGATGCTTATGGTGTTAAGAAGATGGCAATTATTAGTTCAATACTTGCTGCACCATTCTTATGCCTTGGCGATAATATAATGTTCGTCTCATTAATTGGAGTAATGCTATTTAGTATGACAATGTCCATTACCCTAGCTTGTATTACATCTGTTCTAAAAAAATCACCAGGACTTGGATTTGGTTTTACTACAATAGGATTGTTCTTGGGAACAGCACCAATATTCTATGTTAAGGTTGTTGAATTTAATGTTCAGGTTGCTTTGATTATTGGAATGACTGTATTGTGTACCGGAATATTAGCTTTAATCTTAAAGAAAGATGAGGTAGAAAAATGATAAATGCTTATAACGAATTTTTTATTCACTTAGATAATAACGAAATAGTTTATTATTTATTTTGGGCTTCAATGGCTTTTTCAATTATTTTCGGATTAGTTGCGCTTGCTAAGGAGCTAAAAAAGCAATGATAACAATAATAAAAAGTCTTCCACAAATAATGATTACTTGTCTATTGCTAACAATTATTATCGAAGTTGTAATTGCACTTATATTAGGCGTTCGCGATAAAAAAGATTTGCTAAATATTGTTTTGGTAAACATTTTAACAAATCCTTTAGTTGTTGTTATTCCGATATATTTCAATTACGAGTATGGACTTTTAGGCAGAAATATTTCTCTATTTATTCTAGAAATATTAGCCTTTGCAATAGAAGGTCTAATCTATATTAAAGTGTTGAATTATAGAAGAATAAACGGTTTATTATTATCACTTATATTAAATCTTACATCATATTTTTCTGGTGTAATATATAATTTAATTATTTATGGCAATGCATAAAAAAAGCCTCCCTTTAAGGGAGGCTTTTAATTATTTATTCTTTTTCTTCTTATTTATTAATACTAATGATACCAATGCTGTAACGCAAAGTATAATTGCTATACTTAAACCAATAATAACTTTTTGTAAAAATTCTCTATTAATTTGATCCATCATTGATTCAGAAGGAACAAATTCGATTTCTTCTTTTGATGTATCAACTATTTCACCTGATTCATAACGACTACCTGAATCTAATGATATAGGAGATTCATAGACAATCTCTTCCCCAGAATCTTCTTGTGGTTCTACGGCGCCTTTTTGTTGTTCTTCATACTTAAATGCTAATTCATTATATTCATCTGTGCTATATGAAGAAACATATCTAGACAAGTATTTTTCTGTAACATACCAACTATCTTCTTGTTCTTCATTATTTACTAAATATTCTAATGTACTTCCAGTAGTTTTTACCCAACCTGTTTTGCCATTATAAACTACTCTACGCCAATTATCATTTCTCCAATCAGATTTCATTATTGTATCTACTGGAATATCGCTTTCAAGTATTTCACTATCTGGATTTGGCTCTTCATATAGATTTGCACCTTCATGCCATACAATAACATAGTCTGTTGATCTATTATAAGCTACATCAAATAAGAAACCCTTAAATCCTTTATATTCAACATAGAATACATATCCGCCCCTATAAGCGATAGGCCTAATAATTGTATTCTTAGGTATTTCTATAAGTCTATCATCTTCATTTTTTTCTGGTCCACTATATAAGTATTGTGTTTTATATAGTAATAGTTCTTTATCGTCATCTGATGAATATCCTATTCCCTCATAGTTTTCATAAACAAAACCTTTAATATTATTGTAATTAATATAATACCATGGTGTATCTTCTCCATAAGAAGTAACACCTCTTACTCCAGCAACACGTCTTCCATAGAAATATGTTCCCAAAGGAATTGTTCCTAAAACAGTAGCATTATCAACAGCAAATTCACGTATCTTAATACCATCTTTAGCAAACGCATACATTGATGAACCTTGTTCATTAATAATATAATCATCTATAGATGTATTTACTCTATCGACAGCAACATCATCTATATAAATGTATTTAATTTTATCGTACCATTCATAATCTCCAGCATCTTCTTCTGGAAAGATAAATGCATAATATTCAACATCATCTTTGTATGCTGAATCTAAAACATTTATTTGAGTATTGTACTCTATTGGATAAGGTACAGGAGTACCATTCCATAAATCTTCATAGTATACAGTACCATTTTCAGCAGTTACTAAAGCTTTAAATGCTGCAAATGACGGTCCACCTCCATCAGCAAAGCAAATACATGATAATGATAAAACAATAAAAATAGTAATTGAACACAATAATAGTTTTTTCATTTTTTCTCCAATCTATTACTTAATAATTATTAATCAGTCGCCTTTTTGAATTTTCTAAGTGGATTAGGTAAAATTCCACGGATTTCAGAATCAGTTGATGAAGTAGTAATTGTATTATCCTCTTGAGCACTAAGTGGTGCAAAAGAAGGTAGCTTTTCTTTGATTCCAGCTTTTTCTTCAAATTTAACTTTAACTTGATTTGCCTTAGCTGTCTTAATTGTTTGCTTATATACATCCATAGTCTTCTTTGCAATTATTTCCCAATTGTATTCTTTTGTAACTTTTTGATATGCATTCTTTGCAATTTGCTTACACAAATCATGATTGAATAATACTTCCAATATAGAATCTGCTAAGCTATTGGCATTCCCAGAATATGATTTCATACCATCAATGCCATGTGATACTATCTCGTTTAATCCACCAGTATCTGAAACTACTGTAGCAGCACCCGATAGCATTCCTTCTAGTGCAACGATACCAAATGGTTCATATAAGCTAGGAAATACTGCTACATCTGCAGCCTTGTACATCTTAGTAATTTGAACATCATTTAAATATCCTGTGAAATATACTCTATTTGAAATTCCAAGTCTTTCTGCTTGGGATTTAAGCTCATCAAGACATGGTCCACGACCTGCAATTATAAACTTAACATCATTATAATTTTGTAAAATTTTAGGAGCAGCATCTAATAATATTTGGATACCTTTTTCATAAACTATACGTCCAGCAAAGAAAATAATTTTTTCATTATCTGAAGCATAATTTCTTCTAAAGTCCCAATCTCTAACTTTACCATCAAATTTGTTAACATTAATTCCATTTGGAACAACATGAATGTTTTCCCATGGCTTACCAAATAGATGGCTGATCTCATTCTTCATGTATAAGCTATTGCAAATTACATCTGAAGCCTCATATGTAAGCAACCACTCAACATCATTTACATATCCTTGATTCTTATCATGGATTCCTTTATTTCTACCACTTTCAGTAGCATGAATAGTAGCAACTAAAGGTATTTTATAAGAATTTTTAATTGTTCTTGCAGAATAAGCAACAAGCCAATCATGAGCATGAACAACATCAAATTTACCAAATTCTTTAATTACATCTGCAGCTTTTTCAATAACACAGAAGTTAAATTGCATAACCCAATCAACTAAATTATTGGCATTAATAGGATAAGTCTCTATTCTATGAACAAACACTTCTCCATCTTTTTCAAATTCTTTTGTGTTTCCCTCTTTATACGTGATGACGTGTACTTCATGACCTTGATTAGCAAAAACATGTGATAGATCATGAACTACTCTTGCTATACCACCTACAATTCGAGGTGGATACTCCCAAGTAAGCATCATTATTCTCATATTAAAACGTTCCTCCTAAATTTGTCTTACGTCCATTTAATTTTTTCGAAAAATTTTTGTAAAAAAAACTAAATTTTTTTGAAAAAATTACTGAAAAAAATATACCTAAAAAATCAGTATAAAACTGCTATTACCATTGTATATATAAAGATTTTTATTGTAAACATTTGACCATTAAATTTAAAAATTCTGTAATATTATATTTGAATAATTTTTGCAGATTTTTGTTCTAGATTCTATATTGTTCATTTAACCTGCTAGAATTTACAAAAACATTACAAATTCTCGATTTTATTGATAAAAATTTGTAAAAAAGGTAAAATTATTTGTATTGAGTGAGTATTGGGTCTATTTTTGACCAATTGTGTCATTTTTTATTTAAAACTAACAAACTAAAGAAAAGAGGAGGGAGAATAAGTGCAACTTCTAAAGTCAGAATACTATGAATTGCCAAAAAACTATAATCGCACAGTTATACGCTTATTAGTACAGTCTCCTACTCGTATGTTTGTTTATTGGGAAGTTTCAGACGATACAATAAGGTCATTTAACAAGAAATACCACAATTATGACGATTGCGTAGTTGTACTTAAGGTCACCAACATAACCAATAATTATTCTTACTCAATTCCAGTTAATCCTTTTGCCAACAATTATTATATTGAAGTTGAAGACTCTGGATGCAATTACAAAGTTGAACTAGGAAGAATGGTTAAGAATTCTTTCATTAACCTATATACATCAAATGTTGCAATGGTTCCGTCAATGTATCCTGCACGTTCAAATTACTCATTGGATGGAGTTTTATTTGGCAATTACCTATGTATTGGGGATAAATCTAAGATTAAAATATTTGGTTCAAAAGAACATTATGATAGATTTCAAAATCAAAATCATACCGCATTTGAAAACAAGAAGTTTAACGGAAGCTCAGAAGGTTTCTTAGGTTCTTCTGAAAATTCTTCTGGATTTAGAGGTTTTTGATTATTAAAGCATAAATAGGCACCGTAATGTAAGCGGTGCTATTTTTTACAAAATGAAAAGAGGTGAGCACCATTCCAAAAGGATATTTAAATTTCGTTCTTCACGCACATTTACCATATGTAAGACATCCGGAAAGTGAGATGTATATGGAAGAAAGATGGCTATTCGAAGCAATTTCCGAAACATACATTCCTTTAATAAAATACTTTCAAAAGTTATGTGATGAAAACATTCCATTTAAAATCACAATGAACATATCCGCCCCTCTTATTACAATGCTTACAGATGACTTGCTTCAAAAGAGATCTTTAAGATATTTAGTTGAAAGATTATGGCTCGCTCACAAAGAAATTAGAAGAACAAAAGGCCATAACGACCTTAATAATCTTGCATGGTTTTATTACAACAGGTTTAAAGAACAATATAAGATATTTAAAAGAGAATATAATTGTAATTTGATTCCTGCTTTTAAAAAGTTTCAAGACATGGGACACTTAGAAATAGTAGCTTGTCCTGCAACCCATGGTTTTTTACCGCTTCTAAATGTTACTCCTAATGCTTCTCGTGCTCAAATTGCAAATGGAATAAAAGTTTATGAAGAAGCTTTTGGACGTCATCCGAATGGAATGTGGCTTTCAGAATGCGCATATATTCCGGAACTAGAAGACGCTTTAAATGAATTTGGTATTAAATATATCTTTTTAGAAACACATGGAATCACAAATGCAGATCCTACTCCAATTTATGGAACATTAAGTCCTATAATTTCTCCAAAAGGAATAGCTGCTTTTGGAAGAGACTTAGAAAGCAGCGAGCAAGTTTGGAGTTCTATTACTGGTTATCCTGGTCATCCAAATTATAGAGAATTCTATAAAGATATTGGATTTGAATCAGACTGGGATTACATTAAACCTTTCGTAGCAAAATCTGGCCATCGTGTTGATACAGGACTTAAATATCATAGAATTACAGGAAAAACAGACTACAAAGAGCTATATCATCCTGATTGGGCAATGCAAATTGCTGAGGAACAAGCTGACCATTTCATGTATTCTAGAGTTAAACAAATAAACGACTCTGCAACGAATATGATTGTTCCACCAATAATTACATCTCAATATGATGCTGAATTATATGGTCACTGGTGGTTTGAGGGTCCTTATTGGATATATGTATTATTTAAAAAGATTCATTTTAATCAAGATACATTTGAATTAATCACACCTTCTGAATATTTAAATAGATATCCTAAAATTCAAGAATCTCAACCTGCAATTTCGACTTGGGGAGCACATGGTTATTCAGAGGTATGGATTAACCCTGGTAATGACTATATGTACAAACATCTTCATGCTGCAGCTGACAGAATGGTTTATTTAGCTAGATGCATAACAAATCCAACCGAACTAGAGAGAAAAGCTTTAAATCAATGTGCAAGAGAATTATTGCTTGCGCAAAGTTCCGACTGGCCTTTCATAGTTACTATGAACACTATGGTTGAATATGCACACAAAAGATTAAAAGATCATATAGGTCGTTTTAACGCCTTAGCTGACATGATAGATAAACATGAAATAAATGAAGAATATTTAGACGATATTTCTTATAAAGATAAGATATTTCCAAACATTGATTATTCAATTTATGCAAAATAGAAAAACCGAGCCATTAAGGCTCGGTTTTTGTTTTATTTACCTCTTTCAATATCTTTTAAAATCTGTGCTACTAATTTCTTAGCCTTACCATCAACCTTTTCTTGAATAGATGCGATTTGTTGAGGTGTACATAGTCTCAAAATAGCTTCTAATTCAATTCTAGTATCCAATGTTCCTGTATCTTTATTTGCAATATTTTTAGCCTGATTTACAAGCATATTTGTAACCATAACAGTAACATCTGGTCCTAAAATATCCTTAGCAGATGGATCTTTAAAGAACTCATCACAAGAAATATTTCTTGCTTTATAGTAATTCTTAAGCATCAATTCTTGATAGTATAAGCAAGTCTTTAAATTAATTGCTTCAGTTGGATCTTTAAATGCATTAGAAGCCAGTTTACGATTGATAATCATAATAGATTGTTCATTCTTACCTTTTTCACAAATGTAAATTGATTTATCCTGAGCATCAATTAATCTATCCATAAAGTAGTCTGTAATTAATACTGCTTTTCTTTGTTGAAGTTTATTTAATAGTTTATCATCACTTTCAGATGCAGTAATATTTTCAAATATTCTTAAAAGCTGACTTCCAGACTTATCATTAGAAATAACTGTAGCCAAATCTTTCTTAATTGTTTCTTTTTCCTTAGTCATTAATTCTTCTACACCAGAATAATCAAAGTTAGCAGAACCACTTGAATATGCAGTCTGAGAATTTCTAATTAGATTTACAATTTGAGCGTTAATGTCATTCAAATTGTTAATTGTAATCTTCTCTTTGTTTGTAAGTTTCATACTACGAGCAAGTCCTTGTAAGTATGGATCTTCAAATTCAAATTGTTCTTCAACTTCTTCTACTGTATCAGCATTTAGATTAAATGTAACACTTCCATCAGAAGACTTAAGGCTATCATCGCCTGTAGCATCAAATACATTTTGCTTATTTGATAATCTCATTTGTTCTAATTCTTCTTCAGTAATTGTATTAGCAAATGGATTTACTAATTCTTTCTTCTCTTCTTCCTCTTCTCTATCAATTACATTATTTGTGTAAATAAGCTTAACAACATTCTCTTCTTGATTTTCAGAAACAACTATTGCATGAGGATCAGTCTTTACAAATCTCCAAATCTCATTTTCATTATAGATAACTTTATTTGTGATTTGTGGCTCATAATGTGCACCTATTTGAACATCATAACGTTCGTCACCTTTAATCTTCTCGCCAGCTTCATTATAGAATTCCCATCTAACTTTAGTCTTAGCTTCTTGATAAGTAACAGTAACGATATTGTTTACGTTTCCTACTTTCAAATGAACAGGCTTAACATCAAGTAATCTCCATTTTTTATTGTCTTCGTCAAAAATATATGGCTCTGGGTCTGGAACATATTCTTGACCAACCTGCATTTCATTCTTTGTGTTAGGTATAATTGTAATACCTTCAACAGTAACAAATCTAATGATGATATCAGCCATAGCGACTTCATAAGAATATGTAAGTACGTTATGTTCTGGATCTTCAAATACATTGATAGGATCTTTCTTCCAAGCAGCAAGTTTCCATTCGTTTCCTCTTTTATCTTTAATATACTCTGGAGGCTCTGGAGTGTACTTACTACCTACTTGTAGATGAACTCTCTCATCATCTCTTAATTCAACACCATTTAAATCCTTATATTTGATAATAACATCACTATTAATAGGTTCAAATGTAACTGTAAATTCATTTGGAGTTTCTGTTTTACCCATTGGGATCTCTTTAATAACAATCTCTTCTGGTTCAATTTTCGTAACCCTATAAAGAAGTGAATCTTCATTAGTGAAGTCTTTGTTAATTAAAGGTTTGTAATGGCTACCTAACTGAGCTTTTTTCATAACTGGCTCAATAATATCATTACCCCATAAATCGATGTAATTAATCTTAACATCAATATCTAATGGAATGAATGTAAGTTTGATAATATTCTTACTGTCTTCTTCATCAACTTCAATCTTTTCTCTATCTCTTTCAGAATATTCCCATACACAGCCTTTTTCATCAGTGACAATCATATCGAACTGAGGATCATAAACGCTACCAATTTGAGCAAGTAATGAGGTAGATTTAACAATTTCATTTCCAACATTATCAAGATATTTAAATGTTACCGTACCTTGAGCTTCCTCATAAGCTAGAACGATATTGTTATCCATTGGATTTTCAGAAATTACAACATCCACTTTACTCTTTGGATTAAACGACCATCTATTTCCTAATCTATCAATAATCTTTGTTGGTACATTTTCACCAAACACACTACCAATTTGTAATTTCTTGGTTTCTTCTGGTTTTATTTCATTTCCAACTGGATCTAAGTATTTAATCTTACATTCAGCTAGTTTTGGCTTGTACTTAACTACTGTAAAGTTTCTTGTTTCATCTTCAGATACTTTAATTGGATCAACTTTATATGAAGATGTAAACAATTTTGATTCTGATGAAGCAGCTTGAATCCAATGCTTTCCTTCTTCATCAACAATTGTATTTTTAACTGTAACTAAATAGCTTGAACCAACTTGGTGCTTGCTAACTTCAGGTTTAATAACTTCCTCATTAGTTTCTTGATTAATAAATTTATCATAAACATGAACCATATAACGTTCATATGAAATCTTGTAAGTATTCTCTTCTAGATTTGGAGAAATCTTAACTTCAAATTTATTATCATCACTAGCTATCCAAGAAAGTTTTTGATTATCCATTAATACTTTTGTATATTCAACATTATAAATGCTACCAATTTGTAATTTAAGATTCTTATCTTTTTCAAGCATATAATTGGTTTCATCTGTATAGTATTGAACAGTAACATCAATTAATTCTTTATCATAGTTATCTACTATAACGTTGCCATTTGGATCTTCCTGAACTTTTATTCTATCTGCAGATACTTTTCTAAATGCCCAATATTTACCTTCTTTATCTATAACTCTATTTACTTCTGGAGTTACATATACACTTCCTACTTGTGCATCTATTACCTTATCAGCAACAAGTGCTTCATTTTGCATATTCAAAAATCTTTGAGTTACTTTTTGTAATAAAGGTACATACTTAATATTAATCTTGTTTACTTCGTCTTTAACCTTTATCTCGTTAACTTTGATATTTGAATATGTCCATATTCTACCTTCTCCATCAGTAACTCTCGGAAGAATATTTGCGTTAAATGCATTTCCTACTTGAAGCTTTTCAACTTTTGGAGTTGTTAACTCTGTTCCGTCATTATCAATATATCTTGTCATTACATCAACTAACAATGGAATATAGTTTGAAGTAACAATGTTCTTTTCTGGGTTTTCATCAACTATTATTTCTTCTCTAGATATGTTTTTAAGAGTCCAACCAATACCATTATCTTCAATTATTTTTTCATACTTCTTAATCGCCAACTTCTTACCAATTTGTTCTGGTTTTACAACATCTTGGTGAACAATTTGACCATATTCGTTAGTATATTTAAGTGTGACATTACATACATCTGGCTCATACTTTAACAATACAATATTCTCTTGCTCATTTTCTTTAGCAATTATATTCATTGCTGGTTCGCCAACATATTTCCATCTACACTTATCTTTATCAAACAATTGAAGTCCAATATTTGGAACAAATACTCCGCCCAATTTTGTTGTAATGATTAAGTCATTAACAATTGACTTGCTATCTGAAATATTAATGCATCTGACAACAACTTTTGCCTTAATCTCATCATAAATTAATATAAAATGCGCATTTTCTCTTACAAACATTGTAGCTGGTTCAGTCTTAGTAACCATCCATCTTTCGCCTTTATCAGATGTGATTTTTTCATATAAAGATGGATTATATTCACTACCTTTTTGCGCTTGAACTTTTATTTCTTCTTTTAATTTTTCACCATTTACATTTCTAAACGATAAGAAAATATCAACAAGCTTTTTATCATAATGGATTTGGAAAATATTCTCTTCCTCATGAATATTTACTTTAAATTGCTTCTCATTGTTTGTAGAAAGTTCCCATTCTCTCTGATCTTTAGATTGCAAAGAGCTAATAAACTCAGGTGTAACATATGTACCTGCTTGAGCCTCTCTATCCTTCTTTGGAAGAAGTTCATTGCCCTCATCGTCAACATATTGGAAGAACACTCTTGTAATAAGTGGTTTGTATGAATATGATACTCTGTTAGACACTTCACTTTCCGATACTATAAGTGTCTTTTCTTTATCTATACAAATCCAAACCTTACCTTCAACATCTTCAATTTCATTGATTGTTGCAGGTGTATATGTAGTACCTATTTGAGCTTTTTCAATTATATCGTCTTTAACTCTTTGACCTCTTTCGTTAATCATAGAAATCATAATTGTAGATAATACTTTTTCGTATGATACAATACAAATATTTAAAGATTCATCAGCCATTACTTTGAATTCTGGCTTGCTTGCGCCCAACAAATTCCAGTGTTTTCCATATATATCAATTAAAGCAGGTTCATATACTGGATTATATATTTTTCCAATTTGTACAAGTTCAACAACATCGTCTTTAATTTTAATTCCTTCATCATCAAAGAACTCTGTTATTACTCTTGCTTTCTTTTCATCATATATTAACTCTATTACATTTAATTCTGTTTCCGAAACATATATTGTGCTCTTTGAGTCAGCACCAACTGTCCATACAAGTCCTTGACTATCTACAAGTTCAGGTGGAACAACAGCCGAGAATTCCTTATTAGCGACAGTAGATATTTTTTCTTGTGGCTTAATATCTAATCCTTGACGTGTCTTGTATGAAATGAATACATCTGATTTTATGACATCATAAATAAGTGTCAAAACATTAGTAGCTTCTTTTTCTGACACTGTGAACCTAGCTGGATTGCTTTGATATAAATTCCATTCAGTTCCTGTTTTATCAGTGAACTTCTTGGCAGCAACCATATCGAATACTTCTCCAACTTGCATATTCTTTATTATAGGGGCAGATAGCTCTGCGCCTTGTTTATTCAAATAATTAATTCTAACTTTAGCAGTTCTTTTTACGTATCTAACCTCAATAATGTTCTGTGCATTATCATTTGTAACAGTAACATTTGGAATTTGATTTGAGGCTATAACCCACTCTTTGCCTTCTTTATCATTAATATTTGTAATGATTTCCGGTGTATAAATACTGCCAATATCAACATCTCTGATAATATTTTCTTTTAGGATATTTCCATCTGAATCAATATATTTAACAGTAATATATTTTTCGTTTGGATCTTTTGGCCTTGTAGCAACAAATGTGGCACCAGTACCAATATCAATTTCAGAAAAGGCAGATCCTCCATCTCCTTTGGCTAAGTCAATAGGAGTACCATTATACATTTCAATTTCTCTTCCTAAAGCTTGAAGCTCTGGGAAATAAAAAACTACTTCTATACTTGGAACAGGCAGGGTATCTGTACCTATATTATCTAAGTCCTTATAAATATATCCCAAAAGTTGCGGAATAGAGCGGCTATCTATGATAGTCTCTCTCTTAATAACAGCTGCGTTATAGTTTATATTAAAGTCAGCAATTGATTGCTTCCTTATAGTGTTTCCTTCTAAATCAGTGTAATTTAGCTTGTTACCAACTGTAAGATAAATTCCACTTAATTTTTCTACAAATCTATACTTGTACCTTCCATTTAGATTATTCTCAATTGAGTTGTACAAGATATTTTCAAATTCTCGTCTATTTCTAATAATTGTAAATCTATATCTTAATGGTTCTATAAATTCCATACTCTCTTGAGTATGTGCTTTAATAAAATCAATTGGAAGAACAATCAATTCTTTATTAAGTCTCTTAAATACTCCCATTAAGTATTGTCTTTGAATTTGATAACCAACTTCATGAGAGAATCTTGCAATAAGTTTCTCCATTTCTTGTCTTAAAGCAGGATCTTCTTTATATCCAACGAGTTCTCTATAAGTTGGTTTGTTTGCACCATCAGATGCTGTATAGATTGCAAGTTCTTCTTGTCTTGTACCATCATCTAATATCCATGCATAGGTAGGTTTTCCTAATTTAAAATCGGCTGTTTTATTTACTTGGCTAAGTAATAAATATGGATCATTTGAAATAAATCCAGCTGAAACTCCATCACCAGCAAATTTTAATTTAACTTCTTTTTCAACAAATTCAATTCTATTAATACGTCTATTTATATATTTGTATTGATAACTTGTAATAACCTCCGCAAATTTTTGTGCATTATCATATAATCTTAATCTAGGATTTAAATTTTCTATAAGTATTGTATCTATAACATACTCTGACATTAGAACATACAAAATATCTTTTGCTTTAAGACTTGGTATACGTCCTCCAGCTGTCAAAGCATTATAATAATCGTTTGCCTCTGATTCTCTTTCATCACCAAAAATCTCTTCATATGTTTTATCACCAAATCTGGCCGAAACATCTCTTGATGGACTATAAACTAAGATAATAATTTTTTTATCTTTAGTAATACCAATTATGCAAAGACTTTGAGATAAAGGATAGTCAACAATTGAAATTTGACTACCAACAGTAGAAAACTTTGCAAAATTATCTATTTTGCCATCAAATAAAAATTTATCTTGGAGCTTACCAGAAAGATTTAGATAAAATCTTGGAATCTCTGCTGTAGGCTGGTCATAAGAAATTACCTCAACTCTAGCCATAAGTTCGCTCTCTGTATATTTACTAGTATCAACAGTAATAGAGAATTCTCTCATCTTGTTTTCGACAAATCCTGCTCCATAACCGAGTGATACTAATTTATTCTTTAGTACACGTCTAATCATCATATCACCTCATATAATATGTCACATTACATTATACTAATAACCTACGGATTCTTCAAGAAAATTAGATTCCATTTGATATTTGTTACATATTTGTAACAATTGAATTTTAAGTTGCAAATCAAAGTGTTATGAAAAATTTTGTAGTTGCTTTTTTCCGTAGTTTGAATGATAATATAAAGTGAATTAGTATAATATTTTTTTACTTAGGAGGAATTTTTAATGTACGTTTTTGGAAAGATAAATGTGAAGCCACAGCTTCCACAAAGAATAGAAGGATTATATTCACTTGCAACCAATTTATGGTGGTCTTGGAACACTTACGCTCTAAGGCTTTACGACTATATAAATTCAGATTTATTTTCTAAAGTAAATAAAAACCCTGTTAAGTTTTTATCAGAAATCAATCAAAAGCGTCTAGTAGAAGTTTCAAAGGATGAAGAATTCTTAAAAGAATATGACATCGTTATGGATAATTTTAATGGTTATATTAATGCTACTAGCACTTATTTTTCAAAAACATATCCCGATCTTAAAGATACTAAAATTGCATATTTTAGTGCTGAATATGGTTTAGATGAAGTTCTTCCTATTTATGCAGGTGGACTTGGAATTTTATCTGGTGATCATTGTAAATCAGCATCAGACCTAGGAATACCATTTTATCCTGTTGGATTATTATATAAAGACGGATATTTTAATCAATTAATCAACAAAGATGGTAGTGAAACTTTTGAATATTCAAAAGCAGAGATGGATGATTTACCAATTCTTCCTGTTCTAAATGAAGATGGTACAAACCTTATAATTTCAGTAGAATTACCTGGTAGAGTTTTATACTTAAAAGTGTGGGAAATCCACATTGGTAGAATAAAACTTTATCTTTTAGATAGCGATATTGATACAAACTCAGAGATAGATAGAGGTCTTACGTTAAAACTATATGGTGGAAATCAAGAAACAAGAATTTCTCAAGAAATAATACTTGGAATTGGTGGAATGAAAGTACTAGAAGCACTTGGAATCAATCCAACAATTTACCACATGAATGAAGGCCACTCTTCTTTTGTTGTATTTGAAGTAATTAAGAAAATCATGAAAGAAAAAAATGTTCCTTTCAAAATAGCAAGAGAAATGGCATCAGCTTGTACAATATTTACGACTCATACTCCAGTACCTGCAGGAAACGATATATTCCCGCTTGAATTAATGGATAGATATTTTGCGAAATATTCTGCAGATTTAGGAATATCAAGAACCGATTTCTTAACAATGGGTTCACGTGATAACTATATTCCTTCAACTGGATTTGATATGGCTGTTCTTGCTCTCAAGGTTGCAGGAAAGAAAAATGGTGTATCAAAACTACATGGAGAAGTTTCTAAGAAACTATTCTCAAAACTATGGCCAAACACTGCACTTGAAGAAATACCAATAGACTATGTTACAAATGGCGTTCATACATGTACTTGGCTTGCACCAAATCTTAAAGAATTATATAACGCGTATATGCGTCCTTTCTGGCAAGAAAGAGTTCATGAAAAAGAGACTTGGGTAGACATTGACAATGTTCCTGATGATGAATTATGGAGCATTCACCAAGAACAAAAAATGAAATTAATTAAAGTATGCCGTGAAAATATTAAAGCTCAAAAGATTAGAAATGGTGAATCAATTGATGAAATAAATGAAACAGATAATTTGCTTGATCCAAAGGCGCTTACAATAGGATTTGCAAGAAGATTTGCAACATATAAAAGAGCAGATTTAATATTTAAAGATATCGAAAAAATCACTCAAATATTAAATAATCCTCAAAGACCAGTTCAAATCATTTTTGCAGGAAAACCTCACCCAGCTGACGTTCAAGGACAAGATTTAGTTAAAGAAATATACGAATTTTCAAAAATGCCACAGTTTAAGAATAAAGTCGTAATACTAGAAAACTACAATATGCATGTAGCAAGATATTTAGTATCTGGTGTTGATGTATGGCTTAATAATCCACGTCGTCCTTTAGAGGCATCTGGAACATCTGGTGAAAAAGCTGGATTAAATGGAGTAATTAACTTCTCAATCCTAGATGGTTGGTGGTATGAAGGATTCGAAAAGAACAAAAATGGTTGGGCAATTGGCGATGATACCGAATATACAAATTATGAATTACAAGATTTCGCAGATAGCAAGAGCATCTACTCTATTCTAGAAAATGAAATAATGCCTCTTTATTATGCAAAAGATAGCAAAGGCATTAGTAAAGAATGGATCAAGATGATGAAAAATTCTATTAAGTCAGTTGGTGGTAATTACAATACTTCTAGAATGCTTTGTGATTACTTAGATAGACTATATGTTCCTCAGCTAAAGAATATTTTAGGAGACTACTCTGATAATAGTAAAGTAGACGATTTCTACAATTGGAAAACAATTATGCAATCAAATTGGAATAATATAACAATTAGCTCACCAGAAATATCTAACGAAGTATCAATTAAAGCTGGAGATAAGTTAGAATTAACTTGTATAGTTAATTTAGGACCTATTAAAACTGATTTCGTTTCAGTGGAAGTATTCTATGGTAAATTCAGCAAAGGTGAAAAATTAACAAACACATCATTTATTGAGATGGAACTATCTAAAGAATTAGAAAATGGCAACTATGAATATAAAACAACTATCGATATAGACAATGGTGGAAACTATGGATATACATTTAGAGTAATGCCACATCATGAAATGCTAATTAATCCACATGATATGTCTCTTGTTAAATGGATTGAATCTTAAAAAGGAAGTGAAAAAATGAGAAAGACCAAAATTGTTTGCACAATTGGTCCTGCCGTTGATGATTATCAAAAATTAGTTGAACTTTGCAAGGCTGGAATGAACGTTGCAAGAATCAATTTTTCACATGGTGATTATGAAGAGCAAGCCAAAAGGATTGAGCTTATAAAGCAAGTTCGTAGCGATTTGAATCTTCCTATTCCTTTAATGCTTGATACTAAAGGTCCAGAAATTAGAATTGGAAAATTCAAAAATGATGAAATTTATTTAAATGAAGGCGATACATTTACACTAATACATGATGAATGCTTAGGCGATGAGAACGGCGTATATGTCAATTATGAGCAATTGTATAATGATGTAACTATTGGAAGTAGAATACTAGTAAATGATGGCCTTATAGAATTAGAAGTACTAAATATAGAAAATAAAAATATTGTTTGCAAAGTTAAAAATGGCGGTAAATTATCTAATAGAAAATCTATAAATGTTCCTGGATTATCCCTTAACTTGCCACTTCTAAGTGAAAAAGATCGAAAAGATATAATTTTTGGAATTCAAAATGGATTTGATATTATTGCAGTTTCTTTTGTTAGAAAAGCAGATGATATAACTGCTATAAGGGACGTCTTAAGAGAGTATAATGCAAAGCAAGTTAAAATTATCTCAAAAATAGAAAACATCGAAGGCGTTAATAATTTTGATAAAATACTTGAGGTTTCAGATGGAATAATGGTTGCACGTGGTGACTTAAGCGTAGAAATTCCTATGCAAGAAGTTCCACTACTTCAAAAGAAATTTATCAAAAAGTGTTTAGACAATGCAAAACAAGTTATAGTCGCAACACAAATGTTAGAAAGTATGATTAACAATCCAAGGCCAACGAGAGCTGAAGTAAGCGATGTTGCGAATGCAGTTTTAGATGGAACATCGGCAATAATGCTATCTGGTGAAACAGCATCCGGTCACTACCCTGCTCTATGTGTTAAGACTATGGGAGATATTGCTGAAGAAGTCGAAGAACAAATGGAACATTGGAGAATACTAAATACTAAAACAAGAAGTGGTGACCTAAAAAATACTACTACCGACCTAGTAATAGGCCATTCTCTTTGTGAAGTTGCTATGCAGGTAGATGCTCCAACAATCTTTTCTTTATCAGCACACGGAAATACTCCAAAAGCTATTAGTTCATTTAGACCACATTGTAATATAATTGCTATTACTCCAGATGAACAAACAGCAAGACAAATGAATCTCATTTGGGGAGTTACTCCTATAATTGTCGAAAAAGATTTTGCTGATGTAATGGTTAAAAATCGGAATGGAAATAGCCAAAAAAGAAGGATATGTTGTATCAGGTACAACCGCTGTTATTGGCGGAAGTGATACTTATGATTATCATAACAAGTCCGAGTTTAATTCATATAAAACAATCGGTGGAATTTGTATAGTATAAAAAAAGGTGTAATCCTAATGGATTACACCTTTTTTATTATTATAATTAACTTTATGGTTTCCTTGTAAAGTATCCTGGATTACTTGTTCCGCCATCTATATGAGCATATGTTTTGTCTTTTGGATTTGAGGTATTATATGTTGTTCCTGCGCCTCCAACAAGACTATTACAGTATTCAAACATATTCGTAGATGATGTTACTTGTGTTGTTACGAATTTATTTGAAGCATATATTGTTGATACATGTGCATTAGAAAACATTCTTTCCATATCAGTTACATTCGAAGTATTCCAATTTGATAAATCTAGTACTATAGCAGGTGATGACTTACTTCCACAACTGTCTCTAAACATACTACTCATATCAGTTACATTTGAAACATTCCAATTTGAAATATTTCCTATATTCCAAGTTGTTGACTTAGCGCCAGTACCTAAAAACATACCATACATTTCAGTAACGCTAGATGTATTCCAGCCTGATAGATTTCCAATGCTCCACGAGGTTGTATTTGCACCAGCACCACAAAACATTAGTCCCATACTTGTAACACTTGATGTATTCCACCCTGATAAGTCGCCTAAGTACCATGTCGTTGCGCTTTCTCCTGCATCATAAAACATATCATACATACTAGTTACTTTTGAAACATCCCATTTTCCAACATTTCCGATGTTCCATGTGCCAGATTTAGATCCAGCTTCATAAAACATTCCTCCCATATTAGTAACCTTTGATGTATTCCAATTTGATAAATTTCCAATATTCCATGTTGTTGCTTTTTTTCCAGCTTGGAAGAACATTCTTTGCATTGTAGTTACATTTGATGTTTTCCATCCTGATAAATCTCCAATGCTCCATGTTGTTGCATTTTCACCAGTATGTTCAAATGTACTTGACATATCAGTAACATTAGCAGTATTCCATCCTACCAACGATAAAGTAAATGTGGTAGAATCTGCTCCAAAGTCATTAAATAAACTCTTCATAGTTGTAACATTTGAAGTATTCCATCCTGATAAATTCAAGTTAATTGTTTGAGCTTTCTCACCTGCTTGATAGAATGTATATGACATGGAAGTAATGTTTGCCGTATTCCATCCTGATAAATTCAAACTAAATGATGAAGAGTATCTTCCGGCTTGGTTAAACATACCGGATATAGTAGTTACATTTGAGATATTCCAACTAGATAGGTCTAAAGAGAAAGTATTTGCTTGTTCACCTGCAAGAGAAAACATTGAATTCATTTTAGTAACATTTGATGTGTTCCATCTTGACAAATTGCCTATACTCCATGTTTCTGCATTTGTACCAGCTCCGCTGAACATACCACTCATATTTGTTACATTTGATACATTCCATCTTGATAAATCCAAATTAAATGCCGTGGCATTATAACAAGAATAATAAAACATATTACTCATATCTGTAACGCTAGACGTATTTAAGTTAGAAAGGCCCGTTAGATTAATAGTGGTTGCACTAAATCCTAATCGTTCAAATGTATTTGACATGTCAGTAACATTCGATGTATCCCATACTGATAAGTCTATATTTAGTGTTGTTACACTTCCACCAACATTATAAAATGTTCTATTCATGTTAGTAACATTACTTGTACTTGAAACCTTCAAATTATTTCTAACATTCAATGATGATAGCTTGGTTAGTCCGTAAAACATACACGATACATCACTATTAAGAGTTATTCTTTCTGCATTACTATATAACTTTATTGCACCATTATCAAACCAAGCATATATTGGCGCAGCAGTACTTGAAACATCTACCAAAGAAGATGAAGAAATATTTCTATACTGACTTGCTTTTACAGCTGAATCTAAACTCATATTTGGAGCTGAATTTGACCATGCAATAGAAGTAATTGAACTGTCGGAGTCAGCGTATGATGAAATATTATTTCCTGCAAGTCTCTTTATTGCTAGTGCAAATGTTTTACCATCTACATATTTGGCATCTAATTCATTCCATATTGCATACAATGTTGTAGCTGAGTTTGCTGTATAACTTCCACCTGGTTGATATGATGCTGTTGTGGCAGAAGATGATGTGCCCCAGCCTTTGAATTCATATCCACTACGTACTGGGGTATTACCTGAAAGTGTTAATGTAACTCCATATGTCTTTGTTTGATTTGATGGCATATTGGTTACAGTATCGCTTCCAGCATTCTTATTGTAGCTTACTGTATATGTATCTGGTGTCCATTGTGCGTATAAAGTTACGGTACCTCCTGCTGTTGATGTAAGATTACCTACACTTTGCTGATTATTATAATTTGTTCCACCGCCAGCTGCTTGTGTATTCCACTTACTAAATGAATGTCCAGTTTTTGTAAATCCATTTGCTGTCAAATTTTTAGCAACATCATATGTCATTGACATACCCGATGTTGAACCGCCTGTATTTCCATTTCCATTAAATGAAATTGTGTATGTAATCGGATTCCATTGTGCATATAAATTGAATGTTCCGCCTGCTGTTGATGTAAGGTTATTTACACTTTGTTGATTGTTATAATTTGTGCCACTTCCATTGGCTTGTGTATTCCATTTGCTATATGTATATCCTGTTCTAGTAAATCCGTTTGCTGTAAGATTTTTGGCCACACCATATGTCATTCCCTGATCTGCTGTTGATCCACCAGTACTTCCATTTCCATTAAATTTTATTGTATAGTGAGGTTGCCAGTATGCATATAAAGTTAAATCTGCATTTGTATAATACTTGTCTCCTCCACTATACACTTTACTGGTTCCTGCACTTGAGGTATCCCATCCCATAAAATCATAATTTGTCTTTGTTGGTATAGTTGAACTAATGGTATATGCTTTCCCAACTTCTTTTGCTCCAGCCGATGGTCCATTAGAGCCACCTTTAAGATTATAATTAATTGTATATCTAAATGTTGTTGAAGGTACAACAGTAGTATTTCCATCTTGATCCTCAACAATTAGATAAATTGTTTTTTCACCATCTCCAGTTGATAAAGTCCAAGCTTTAGTTTTTGTATTTGCTGTTCCTGTTGCAACAAAACTACTATCTGTCCAATTAGTAAATGATATAGAGTTTAATTCATTTTCGTTTAGAATACACACTCTATTTACACCAGATCCACTATCTGATGCCATTATTCTAAGTGTAACATCCCTACTTGGTACAGCTTTATTTCCGTTTTTCATTGTATATGTATTGTCTACAGATATTGCTCCTGTTGGAGCAGTGTTTTCACGTGCATATCCGAACGAACATAATACAACTAATGAGATGAGTAACATCAATATCAATTTATAAACTTTTTCATTCATTTTTATAAATTTTTTCATACATTTCTCCTATTTTAAATATGGTTTGATTATACCTTAAATGACTATAAATATGGTTTTTCGTAACACATTTTTAAATAAAATATAATAAAAAAGCTATACTGATAGTATTTCAGCATAGCTTTAGCTTATTTTTATGATTTTACGTACTCAAATAGCGTAATTTCACTCTCTTTTGCACGTTCGCACATTTTATTATACACTTGATTTCTAAGATTTTTTTGTTGTTCCTTTGCATTTTTAAGGCTATTATCTGCGAAAAATGGCCCATCTAAATATGATATAATTTGGATTTTATCATTGTTTTTTCCATATTTCTTATACACATTTGTTACACAAAATGTTGGTACATCATATTTAATTGGATATTTAAAAGACACATCTTTGAAATTTCTTATAAAATTACAATACGGCCAAATATGAGCTTCTGGATAAATTGTAACTGATGCATGCTTTTTATGGATATAGTACTCAACTGCATCAAGAAAGTTCTTCATTCCTCTAATATTATTTGGAATCGGAATTGCATGAAGCATCTTTACTAACAATTTTAATCCTTTCATAGAAACATTTTCAGGATTTACTATCAAACTGTTAGTTTTTGGAAAAATCATATTAGTAGGAATAAATGTGTCGCAGAACTCCTGTGTATGATTAGCATAAATAAAATACCCTGTATTTTTATATGGCTTCACTTTTTCTTTTCCAATGTATTTTATATGAAATTTAACTTTAGGATATAATGATTTTATAGGCAAACTTATTAAATAAGCAAAAAATTCACCTATTTTCCAAAATAAATTTTTGTGAATGTACTTATAGTTTTCATCGACTATATCTGGTTTAATAATTGCTTTGGAAAATTCATCATTTAATTCATCCTTATAATAAATTACTTTCTTTTCCATATAAGTCCTTTGTAAATGGCGACCTAAGGTCGCCATAATCTTACAATAATTTTTCTAAAACTTCTTTATCTGTAGAATATTCAAGCGGCTTTTTATAAAACTCTTCATAGCAATTTTTCCATAGTTCATAGTTTTCTCTTCTCATATTTATTGCATTTTCTCTATCAGTTAGCCCACCACTTGGATAAATTGCAGGAAATACATTTACAGTATATTCCTGAATTGGAAATCCGTCGTCTCCTATAATGTTACTATCCTCCATTGTTATAAAAATTGGAAGAATAGGAACATTATTCTTTATAGCCATTTTGTATGCACCATCTTTAAGTGGCTTTGGTTTTCTATAATTCCACCATAAGCTTTGCTCTGGATATAGTAAAATATAATCTCCACTTTGCAATGCTTCTTTTTGAGCATCCAAAAACTCCATCATAACATGCTTGTTAGAAGATAAAGGCATTGTATAACAATTTCGCATTAAAAAGCCATAGAATCCAGGGAAATTTGTATAATTTCCCTCTCTAATAACTTTATATAGATATTTTTTATTCTGATAATGAACTGTATCTCTGAATACTTTCTCAACTGTAAAGCAATCTAGTGGATTAAAATGATTACAAGTAACAATAGCACCTGTTTTTAATTCATTCCAATTCTCTATTCCATTTATCTTTTTAATAATTAATTTATTATTTCTAAGCATGGCATCGAAAAATTGTTTTCCCACGGTATAAGCAACAGCTGTTTTAACCTTACTTAAATATTTTTTTCTCAAGTAATCAACTTGTCCTGGTGTAAGAACAATTGTAGGTGGATCCTTTTCTGGATCAACATCAAATTTTCCTTCTTTTTCGTACTCCTCAATTAACTTAAGAATTTCAAGTCTATCCGGTGCTTTTGGAATTTGATTATGCTTTTCTTCTATTTCTTCTTCTTTTTTAACTTCTACTCTTACATTTACTTTTTGATTATCTGAATAATCAACTAATTTTCTATTAGACATCTTATACCTCTCTATTAAAAAGTAAACCCATTTGGACTATCAAAACCAACACAGTCAGATTCTTTCTTTGCTAGTATTTGTAAGTTATCCCAACACTCTTTATCATTTTGTTTTTCTTCTTCAGTATATTCTTCTTTCAACTTTAGAATGTGATCATAATACTCTGTGTTTTTTGCCAAATCCCAAAAATAATCTTCAAATAAAATTCCATCATAATGCCAAGGTTTTGCTGTAAGATTATAATGAATAAGATTAAGTTTTTGATTTTCATCATATAATCCTTGAATTGGCATTTTATCCCAAGAATCACTAATAATCTTTACTCTACCCTTACAGATTCTATTTAAATAATCCTGATCTTGCGCAACTTTAAATTTGATAGTTCCAAGTAAATAAACAAATTTGTCTTGGAAATCCATTTTGCGAAGTTCTTTTAAATTCATTATTAATATTCCAGCATTGAAATAGTTTTTATAGCTATTAACGCCAACAACTTTTTCCGCATACACTTTAAAGGTATCATAAGCTTGAATTACTCCATCTGGTGTTGCACCTAACAAATTGTCTCCAATATCAATATTATATAATTCTGCAATATCTGTTAAGATTGCTATGTCACTATCTAAATATAATGCCTTATCATATTCAGGGAATAAATCAGCAATAAACAATCTAAAATATGTAGATTTTGAATAGTAGTCTCTCGTATAAAGTTTCTCAGATATTTTTTCCATATGATTAGTAACATTCAAAAACTCTACACTAATGTTATCTTTATTATACTTATTAATTCTATCAATATTGAACTTAGATATATTGTTGTATAAAACAACTACCTTATATAAATACTTGTCTGATGCATTCTTTTTAATTCCTTCCAACGTTACTGCTAAAAACGGAACATAACCATCATCCACAGCAAAAAATATTGGAACTTCTATTTTTTTGTTACTCATAATATTCCTTTCTACTTGTTGTTCTCAAATTCATTCTTATACTCTAGATATTCTTTTAAATCATCATCAAATCTATGACATTTATAATACTTATGAACATCATCAATATGCCATTGTTTAATGTTTACAACTTTGAACCATGGCCATAGCAAAAGTCGTTTGCAATAATGACAAATCATAGTGTCTTTTCGATCAAATTTTGATTGTTCATTATATCTTCTTGGCAAAAATCTCATTTTTGTTTTGGCACGATAAACAGCATCTTGATCTGCAAAAAGCATCTTTTTTGTTCTAATTAACTCTCGTGCTTTTTCTAAAAGACCTGTTTCTTTTACTTTTTTCATATTGAATAAAAGCATTCCTGCATTAAAATAATCTGGCCAAATAAGCCAGCAGCCATATTTTTCCTTTACAGCAAGAAATTCTATATCATCTACATTCTTGTCATACAATTCTTTAATATCATCCGCAAACATCATATCTATATCTAGATATAACAATTTGTCTGGAACATCAGGAATCAAATCTGCAAACAATCTTAGCAAAGTATATGGTGTACAATAAGCATTTTCATTTTTGCAATTACCAAATTCTTTTTCGTAGATATCAGTAACATCTACTTTTATAACACAATTATCTGAATTCTTGTTTTTTACAACTTTGTTTAAAAAATCTATTTGTTCATCGGAAATTGGCTTAAAATTTTCATCAACTCTAGTCAAATCCATAGTATAAATAAAACAATTAATAGCTTCTTTTGTTCTATTGGTAATTGAAATAAGCTCTGTTAGAGCCCCATCAAAAACCTTATTATTTCCGAGACAGCAAAATATTGACCATATTTATACCCCTTTTCGCTTAGGAAAGTATACCATATTTTTATGTAAAAAGCCACGAAAAACACAATATTTTAAAGTATTTTTGTAACACTAATTTAATCTATTAATAATGTTTTATCTTGATTTTTGTAGTATAATGGTGGGGAGGTGAATTAGATGAAAGTAAAATGTGATTACTGTGGCAACTACATAGATGAATCAGATCAAAAATGTTCATTTTGTGGTGCAGCAAACACAGGAATAATTCGTACAGGAGATGGCGTACCAAAAACAATTGAAGAATTAAAACAATGGTACACTAATCATAATCTTCCAGATGAAAATGTAACTAGATTTTTTGTAGGTAAAAACTACACTGGTCCACAAGCTTTTGGAATATACAAAGATGAAAGTTCAGGAGATTTTATTGTATATAAGAATAAATCTGATGGATCAAGAGCAGTAAGATATGCTGGAAACGACGAAGCATATGCTGTTCAAGAATTATATTTAAAACTTAAAGAAGCAGTTCAACAACAAAAAAACAAATCAGGATATAGGCCTAGTTCCTCCAATTACTTAAATAATAACAATGCAAATGCATATAGATCATATTCTAACACTAATACGCACACATCTAATGGATGCTTAATTGCAATAGTAGTTATAATTATTTTGTTCTTTGTTCTACCTGCCTTACTTGGCTCATGTGGTGCTTTTCTTGGCTCAGGCGGTGGATACTATAGTGGATATGGCGGAGGTTCTTCATACTATAGCTCAAGTGATTATGGATCTTCAAGTTCTAGTTCAAGCTCAAGTTCAAGTAGCAGCTGGTGGAGTTCTTCATGGGATGATGATGACTGGGATTCAAGTTCTTCTTGGGATTCTTCAAGTTCTTGGGATTCTGACTGGGGCGGTTCTTGGGACTCTGATTGGTAAAAATAAGAGAAGTCGAATTAATTCGACTTCTCATTTTTTTTATTCATTCTACTTACTTTTATCATAGCAAATATAACAACAATTGCAGATAATAATACAAATAAATAGAAATTCATTACTCTAGAAAGAAGTAATACACTATTTAAAAACTCTGCTGGTACAACTTGTCCTAACAATCCAATATATGCTGCCTCTGATACTCCAACAGCACCTGGAGAAGGAATACCTGAAACGGTAGCAAATACAATTGATTGAAGTGATGTAAGTTCAAACCAACTATGAATATGATCTTTTATAGGTACTGCCAAATATGCAAAGTACGAAATTGAATATGAGAATGTGTATTGAATAAAATATAGTATTATAGTCTTTAAAATTATAATTTTATTTTCTTTTAAATACTTAGCGTTTTCTTTATATTTATTTACATGCTCTTCTATCTTTTTAATCCTTTTTTCATGCCTATCATGAATTCTAGAAACCAACGACTTTTTATTTGAAAAAACACTCTTTTTAACTTTTTTCATGCTACCATAGGTAAGCCTTTTGAGAATGTTTTTAGCAATTTGCATTAATTTATCTAATGTTTTTTGTGAGAATATAGCAATAGCAAATAATAATACTGCAATTGAGTTAATAACTGTGCCAAATATAAAGAAAATTGTAAGTCCAGGTGTCATATATTGATAATTAAAAATCAAATTAAAAAGTGATAAAGCAATTGTAACAAAAAGGGCACATGTTATATTAATCAATAAAGTCAAAGAACTACTACCTATACTAATTCCATCTTTATGCATATAATAAATTTGCATTGGCTGTCCACCTGATGCCGCTGGTGTAATTGCACTAAAGAAAAAACCTATCATTGCATATTTAACATTTCTTAAAAAAGTGGATTTTTCGCCTAAATGCTTTAGCATTCTCCCTATGTTAAATGCTTCTAATGCAATAAAACAGCACATACATAAGCATCCAATTAATACATATGTCCAATTTGCATTTTTCATAGTATCTAAAAATGCTTCACCATCTTGATCTTTGAAAATAATCCAGAATGTTAGAAAGATCAAAAGGGCAAACAATATGAAATTACGCAAATACTTGATAATCTTGCCTTTATCCAAAACTATTTATCTCCTTCGTTTATAATGGCGACCTTATAAGTCGCCATCACAATTATTTCATCAAATTTTTAAAGATATCGTCTTTTGAGATTCCTAGTTTTTGTAGCTCCGAAATCTCGGCCTTTATTATACCAAGTTTTTCACTAATTTTCAACTCTGTAAGAGATTTTGTGTCATCGGCTATAAATGTGCCTTTTGTGGAGATTGTAGCTATTACCTTTCTCCTTTCAAGCTCATCATAGGCTTTTTTTACTGTATTTGGATTAATACCTAAATTTGAGGCCAATTCTCTTACACTTTCTATTTTTTGATTCGGTTTTAGCACTCCAAGGGTTACATATCTTTCAATTTCATTAACTATTTGTTCATAAATAGGTGTACGACTTGTATAATCTATATTAATCAATATGTATCCCTCCTTTAATCTTCATTTAGTTTAATTCCATAATTATTTGACACTCTTTCATTAAATGTCTTGGAAAAAATTTTATAAAACCCTTTTAAATCATTTGAATAAAAACCTCCATCTGTTGTTACAAACCAAATTGAAAAATATGGCTTTGTTTTATCAAATTCGTCATCTTTATGCTCATATAAGTATTCTCTTAAATCATCTTTTCCAATATTTCTTAATCCGTCAAAAATAACATCTGTTATATTAATAACCCAATCGTCTTTATATTCTTCTCCACTTTCAAGCACTTCAATTGGAGTTTTATAATCATATTCTTCATAATCATCAAATAGCACGTCAGGATTCTTTTTAATAATATACTCCCTAAAATCAGGCATATATGTCATATTAGTAAAATCATATTCCGTAGAATGTTTATATGCCGATTTATTTAAAATCTTTATTGTTGCATTACATATATTTTTCATTTCAGAAGCATTATAATTATTTATAATTATTTTATGATTTATATAACTTGTAGCAGTCAAAGAATATATTTCTCTGTCGCCTTTTAAAATATTATATAATCTATTATAAGTAATACTATCTAAATCTGTTTTGATTGCCTTTCTTAAAACATCTGTATCTTCTTTTGTTAATTTGGCTCCACCAAGAGATATTTTGTAATTATCTATATTAAGCTCATATTTTTCATTTCCATATTTGTCCATTATTTTCTTGAAATTTGGTATATCGGCTCTATTGATAAAATATTCGCCATTTTGTGCTTTAATAGCTAAGTCAGCGCCATTAAAACCCGAATAATAATTGTCAGTAGATCCCAAATTGGAAAGCATTCCATATATTAAATTCTTATCATCTATTTCCAAGTTCGTTAAAATGCTATTACCATAATTTGTTGAAATTGATTTTATTGTTACACTCTTAATATCATCTATAGATAATTCTCTTTTGGTTATTATATCAATATGAGGCACTATTAATGCAAATATTGCATACATTATTGCTGAAAATGCTATAAATGTTAAAATGCTTTTTCCTAATTTTATCTTCTTTTTTGTTATTACATCAAACAAGAAATAATAAGTAGCAACGACTGCAAAAAAGAATATTCCAGATGTAAAACTCTCAATTACTTGTCCTTCTACTCCAACAGCAAAGAATGGTGCCAAGCTTAATAATTTAACTATCAAGTGAACATTCTCGTTTTCATATGATTCCTCAGCCATTTCAAATTTCTTTCTTTTAAATAGCTGTAGTCCAATAACAAAATATGCAACTGAAAGAATAACCATTTTTAATAGTGATTGACAGTTATATTCATATTCCACGCTATTAGCCATACAATCCATAAAATATGAAGGAGCCGTGAAATTAAATTGGTCATAAAAAACAATATTATTAGTTTCTTCATAATTTAAACCATTATAATATGAATATGCGTTCCATGTTGAACTAGCTCTTGATGTAAATAACAAAAATGGAACAAAGAAAAGAATTAGCATTGTTGCAGCAATTGTGGCAAACATATTTCCCGAAAAACTCACTGCTAAATTGCAAGCTATAAATACAAATATATATGAAATTGTAAAATAAATAAAAATATCCCAAATCATTGATCCAAAGACTAATAGGTTATTTGTAATCATAGATGTTAAAAGTACTATTATCATTGTAATTATTTGGATTAAAGCAATTATAAAAATTCCACCAATAGTATTAGTTGTAAAAATTGTTCTCCTTGATAGTGGCATTGAACCAACAAAATCGCTACTATTCTTTTTATAAACATAGCTAAAAAGAGAAATACTTAATACTATTGGAATAACATACATAAATAGTATATTAAATATACTTAAAGTAGAAAAATCTAAAACCATTGAAGTATTGTCACTACTAAGCAAAAGCATCGAAAGCAACGTAAATAATGGCAATATAATTGCCGAAAAAATGATGCCTGATCTTGATTTTTTAATATTTTGAATAAAAAACTGGTAGTTAAATAATTTCGTTAAATTCATAACCAAGCACCTCCATTTGATAAATAAATATTTCTTCAAGTGTTAAAGGTAAGAAATCAAGTATTATAGGATTCATATTTTGAAGATCATTTTCATACTTCTCTTTATCGCCTTTTAGTATTATTGTAGCTACACTACCTGTCTTTTTAAAACTTAAAACATTGTAATTTTCAAAATCCTCTTTTCCAAATTCTTTAGGAAGAGATATTTGAATCTTAAACATATTAGTCTTTAATGAATCAAGTTCACTTTCAAATATAATTCCGCCCTTGTAAAGCAAGCCTACATTATCGCAAATGTCTTCTAATTCCCTTAAATTATGAGATGTCATAATTATTGTAGTTTCTTTTTTAGCCATTTGCTCGGCTATTATTTTCTTTAAATAATTACGAATCACTGGATCAATTCCATCAAAAGTCTCGTCGAAAAACATGTAATCACAATTAGTACATATTGCGCATATTAGTGCAACTTGTCTTTTCATTCCTTTTGAAAAAGTTGATATTTTCTTATCTATAGGTAATTTTAAACTTTCTGCAAATTTTTTAGCCCTTTCAGATTCAAAATTTTTATACATTTTAGAATAAAAATTAATTGTGTCTTTAATTGTGTATCCTTTAAAAAAGAATAAATCATCAGGAACGAAACATAGCTTTTGTTTTAATTCTTCTGAGTCAATCAATTCTTTATCATCAATTGTAATTTTTCCTGAATCCTTCCTAAAAATCCCCATAATGATTCTCAAAAGTGTAGATTTACCAGCGCCATTCGCACCAATTAACCCATAAATAGAACCAGTCTTTATAGTACAATTAAGATTTTCTAATACTTTTTTATTGCCAAAAGACTTGTTTAAGTCAGTAATCTGAATCATATTTTCATCTCCTTCATAAAAATACGGTTGTACTATCTGTACTAGTACAACCGTATCACTAATTTTTTTATATGTCAATACTATTTCAATAATCCTTCTAAAACTGTCTTACTATAATCATCATAAATCTCACTACTTGTAGCGTTCTTATTCTTTTTAAATCTATACATAGCCGTAGAGTACGTAGTACTAAATATTAAGTAGGATAAATCCTCGGCATTACATTCCTTAAATTCGCCTTTATCTATGCCCTCTTGAATTACTTCTTCTATTTTCTTGCAAAAATTCTCAATTTCTTTTTGACACTTTATTCCTCTTTCGTTGTCACAAAGACTATTTGAAATAACTACTGAAGCAAACTCTTCATATAAAACAACAACCTTTATTAAAATAAGAATTATTGCATCTAGCTTTTCTTTAGCAGTTTCTTTGTGCCTAAACTTGATTTCACAACTATTTTCTAATAGCTTAAAACCACTATCTAGTAGTGTGTCAAATATTTCTTCTTTAGTCTCAAAATGATAATAAAGAGAACCTTTTGCAACACCAGAAACCGCTGTGATTTCTTCTATACCGGCATTATCAAAACCTTTTTCAGCAAACAGTTTAATCGCTGTTTTAAAAATCCTTCTTTTTGTTTTATTCATATATTGTTCCTTTTCATTTTATTTGTATTTGGATTTTATCATAGAATCACATAAAAGTCTATTATAATGGTAATTTATAATCGCTTCTGCGCTACTTCTTCTCTATCAGTTTTGAAAGCCAAGTTTTCTTTACTTTCATTGCTCCTTTTGGGCAAAATTCTTGACAACAAAAACATGTAATACATTTTTTCTTACATATCTTTGGCTTTCCATTTACCATTATTATTGCCTTTGCAGGGCAAACGTTTTTACACTTTTCACAGCCAATGCACTCATCCTTTTTTACCATTGGTCTTGATCTCATAAACTTGTTAAATAGCTTTCCTGTTAGTTTAGAACTATTTGCAAAATCAATCTGTCTATGTGTTTTTCGTATGTCAAAGTCTTTTATTACTAAATCATCAATACTCATATTACATGATATATCATGAACATCAGCTGGTATTAATCCTCTCTTAAATGACTCTTCGATTGTCGGTACATTTTCTCTAGATAATCCAATTAAATGTGCACATATAAAATCTAGTTTGTATTGATTCTTAGATGCAATTATTAATCCAACATTTTTTGGTACTCCAGCTGTTGGTCCATTTCCTTCCATTGCAACAACACCATCTACAACTGTAAGTGATGGTTTTAAGAATTCATTTAAGTCAATAAGCATATTAGCAAAGTCGTTATAATCTGGATATCTAAAATGAAACTCTTGTTTCGTTGTTCCTGGAACAATTCCATATAGATTTTTAACACCACAAGAAAGAGCCATCATTCCATGACTTTTCAATTTACAACAATTAATTATGACATCTGCCTTAAGTAAGTATTCAGTAATAGGTATTTCCTTGCACTTTATCGCTTGTTTAAATTCAACCCTAGTCTCTCCAAAATCGTCATTTAATTTAATGCCAAACTCTTCTAAATCTTTTAATCCAGTGGCTTTATATACTTGTCCAAGGTACAGTTTAGTAAATGGTCCTCCTGGACTATCACCTATTGTAACACTAGCACCACGTTCAATAATTCGACGAGATAATTCTAACAACAAATCCGGATTGGTTGTTGCTGCCTTATTTGGATTCATTGGTCCAACTAGATTAGCCTTTATCACAACATTCATCCCTGACTTAATGAAATCTAATCCTCCAATTAAGCTTAATGCCTCATCTAAAGCCTTACTTATATTATCCTTTTTATAGTCTTCACATCGACTAATCGCTACTTCTATATTATTGTTCAACTAAAATTCTCCTTATCGTTTTTTATGATTATACCATGGAAGGTTGATTTATTCCATATTGCGTGGTATAATTTGCCAAATTATATCTAGACTTTCCTTTTCAATAAAGAAGGAGGAGTATATATGATCTACTTTGATTATGATGGTGTGATTGGTAATACTGAAGAAGGTTTGTTTGATGAATATGAACGGCAAAAGGAAAATTTGGAAGGCATAACCAAAAGACAATACTTAATTAATATGGATTGGTATGACTGGCTTCGAAAAAAAGGACCTAGAGGAAATGCTTTCGAAGTTTTGAGAAAACATGATCCGAAAGAAGCTTGTATTCTTACTTCTTGTTGTTCCATAAAAGAAGGTGAATCAAAAATAATATACCTTAGAGAGAATTTCATTCGAAATAGTATTATTATTGTTCCAATTGATATTCCAAAATATATGGTTGTAGAGCCAAGGCACAATCTCCTTGTCGAAGACAACTTGGACAATGCTATTGGTTGGTTACAAAACGGCGGTCAGGCTTTGATAGTGTCAAAAAAGCCTGTTAAAGTTTGTAAGAATATTTCCAGTCTTGAGCAAGCATTTGAATATGCAAAAAAGATGGCTTAATAGCCATCTTTTTTTATTTTTTATTTATTTATAAATTTTGCTAAATTGTTATCTCTCTTAATCTTTCCAGTTGTTGTTTTTATTAAAGGTTCATTTGTAACTACTAATCCTAATATATGTTTATATTTTGGTAGATTTGGATTAATCTCTTTATTGATAATATCTTTAAAATGTTTTGTAATCTCTTCTTCTGTTTTATCTTTAAACTCCTCTTCATCATACACAATTAAAGCATTTAGCTTAATATCTGTGATATCATCGCTCTTTGGTTTTCCAAAAACAAATGATTCTTTAACATTAGGAATTAAGTTGATAGCTTTTTCAATTTCTTCAGGGAATACATTTTTTCCATTCTTAAGAACAATAACGCTCTTCTTACGTCCTTTAATAAAGATAAAGCCATCTTTATCTATTGTTGCTAAGTCTCCTGTTTTAATGCCACCATCTTCAGAGAACACTTCAGCATTCGCTTCATCATCTCCCATGTATCCAAGCATCTTGCTTTCACCATATACTACTAATTCACCCAAGCCTTCGCTATCTGGATTAATGATTTTAGCAGTAACATTTGCCAATGGTCTACCAATTGAAGATAGTCTATAGTTATCTCTTGTTTCAACAGATACTACTGGTGAAAACTCAGAAAGACCATAACCTTGAACTAGATGAAATCCCCAGTTTCTAAATCCTTTTTCAACTTCAGGCTCCAATGCAGCAGCTCCGCTTATTAAATACTTAACATTATCATCAACTGCTTCATGTAAGAATTTAAACAATTCTTTTCTTTGATCTAATGATAAATTCTCAGCATCTGCTTTTGCTTCTAATGCTTTTATTGCATCTAGCTTACCTTCTTTTTCTAATTTCTTTCTTAATGTTTTGTACATGCTCTCATAAACTGCAGGAACACACATTAATACTGTGATATGATTTAATCTCAAGTCTTCTGCAATGTACCTAACACCACGACAAAATATTATTTTTGACCCAACTGCAATTGGAAATAAAAATCCAACGCTACCTTCAAAAACATGATGCAATGGTAAGAATGATAAAAATGTATCATCTTGTCCAATATCATTTAAAGTCTCCATAACATTACTTACACAAGAACACATGCTATGGTTTGAAAGCATAACAGCTTTTGAATTTGCTGTTGTTCCAGACGTAAATAATAATATAGCAAGTGCTTCTGGATCAATTGTTGCTTCTAAAAACTCTCTTTTTCCTTCAGCTAATAATTCTTCACCCTTTTTAATTAAATCGGCTTTTTTAAGAACTCCTTCTTTTGTAGCCTCTCCCATCGATATCAAATATTTAAGCTTATTATTTCCATTTTTAGAAATTTTAACTATATCTTCTTCATAACTTTCATCAAAGAATATTGCTTCAATTTCAGAACGCTCAATTGAACTTTCAAGTTCAACGAATGGAAGAGATTTGTCTAAAGGGACAATAACACCTGTGCCACAAGTAATAGATAAGTAAGATACTTCCCAATGCATTGAATTCTTACCTATAACGGCAATTCTTTTATCTTTAAGGCCCATATTAACTAAACATGTTCCTAAGCTATCCACCATATGCTTAAAATCAGCATATGTAATCTTTTCTCCGTCTATTTCATATAAAGTATTGTTTGAAAACTTTTCAATACTATTATTTAATAATTCTTTAATTGTATTAAATCTCATTTATATTCCTCCCAATTGTGACAACTTATTGTCACCGCTACAAGATATTTATACCATTAATATGGTCAAAAATCATTAGACCAGGTGGTCAAAAAGCATGATTTTTTTGTGAAAAGGGCATATTATGACAACCAAATTGTGTTTTACAATACTTTTTTATTTGCTATAATATACTTGTACCGGCGATAATAAATCGCCAAATTCTAATAAGTAGGTGATATTATTGAAAAAAGTATTAATAATCACAGCCGAACGTACTGGAACGGGTCATAAATCCTCTTCCAATGCAATTGAAATGAAATTAAAGCCATTAGGTTACGATGTTAAACAAATAGATGCTTTTCCTCTTATGGGAAAAACTGGCGAAAAAATGGAAGCATCATATATTCCTCTTACAATAAAACATCCTAATATTTGGTACGCTTCTTTTAAGTTTTCACAAGACTGTACTAACACTCTTCATAATTGGATATATTTAAAGGTAAAAAACAGAATGTTAAAAGAAATTCTAGATTATGAACCAGATTTAATCATTACAGTACACAGTATGTTCAATAAAGCAGTTTCAAAAATTCTTAAAAAGAATCATCTTTATATTCCATTATACGTAGTTGTTGTAGATTTGGTAAAACCTCCAAAACTTTGGTTTAATAAAGATGCAGATTGTACATTTGTTCCGACAAAATTAATCTATGAAGATTATATTAAAAAAGGAATGGATGAATCAAAGCTAATAGAATCAGGCTTTCCAGTTAGAAGCGATATAGCACCTAGAAAGACTCCAAAAGAGATTACCGATAAAGTAAATATTCTATTAGTTAATCCTTCTGTCAATTTAAATACAAACATTGCTTTTGCAAAAGAAATCTCTAAAGTAAAGAACGCAAATATTAATTTTATTTGTGGAAGAGATGAAGAATTATTTAAGGCATTAAACGAAAAAATTGAGAGTGGTGAATTATCAAAAGACATAAAGGTTCATGGATTTGTAACAAATATGAATGAATTCTTAGACAATTCTCACATATTACTTACAAAAGCTCGGACCAAACATGATGTTAGAAGCTGTTAGAAGTGTTACAGCTGTCGTAGTTACAGGATGCATCAAAGGGCAAGAAAGTTACAACTATGAGTTTATAACCGAAAATGGTTTTGGAATAAAATGCTATGAACCAGAAAAACTATATGAAGAAGTTACAAATCTAATAGAGACTCAAAAATTAACCGATTGTTTAAATAACATACTAAAATATGAAATCAAAAATGGTGCAGATTCAGTTGTTGAATATGTTAAAAATCACATATAAAAAAAGCGTGGATTATTCCACGCTTTTTTATTAATTTGCTGGTAGCTTCTCTTTCATTACAACAGCTTGATCTAACAATTTACGCATTGCTTCATTTATATCTAACTGTGGTGTATGAATAGTCTTGTAACACAACGGGTTAGTTTGCTCAATTACTTTAGCTATTCTATCTTCTATACCAAGTAATCTATCCAAAAATACTCTAGCTGTTTCAAAATCTTTTTGTTTTGTATAGTAATTAAACGCATTTGTTAAGAACTTAGCATAATCCATGTAGAATCTCATTTCATATTTATTATATCTAATTCTTTTTTCTTCAAGTTCCAATGCATCTAAATATTTTCCTTGCTCCTGCAATTCATTTGACAATGCTTCATAAGCACCACTAACTATTTCATTATATTTTAAAGCTTCATGTGCATATTTAACTTGTTCATCTTTATTTTTAACGTTATATAATACCTCTTGAATTGCTTCTGTATGGAAAGGAATTATATTTACAGCCTCTTTATAGTTCTTTGCAGAATAATTAGCATCAGAAATGAAAATCATAAAGTATGGAATTATTAATAAACTCGATATAGCAATTATAATCTTTCTACAAATAGAATTCTCTCCACATTCGTATTTCTTAAAATCAATAAATGGTACTATTAACAAGATAAAATAAATATATTCTAAATCGATATCAATAATTGAATGTCCTAATATTAAAATCATTATAAGTCTAGACAAAGCAGTTTGTTTTTTGTCAAAAAAAGTGAATAACAATAAAGCAAATAAAGCAATTGTTGGAACAATTCCAACATCAAGCAAGACTTGCAAAACTGAATTATGTACATATTTAGTATCATATACACCAGTTTTTACTTCTGCCTGTTTAAAATACCATCCTTCATATCCATATCCAAATGGATTATCTTTAATCATATTCAAAGCATCTGAATAGTACAATAATCTACTTGTAAATTCACTACTTCCAAGCATTTCTGTATTAACTCTTTTTTCTATTTGAGAAAATGCATATATTCCACCAAATATAACCAATGCACCAATAAGCAGTGCTGATATTTTTTTGATGTTTTTCTTATTTGTAAATAAAGAAACAATCAAAGCAAATATGGTCATAAGAATAATTGCACGGCTATTAGTTAGTATTATTCCAATAACAAGTATTCCAAAAATGACAAAATCATACCATTTCAGTTTTTCTTTATTAGCAAGTACTGTAATACCAATTAGCAAAAACAAACCATATGAATTAGCATACCCAAATATTCCCTGTAATCTATTGTTAAAATACACCCCATTATCTGGGAATAGCATAATAAAGAATGTTAATAATAAATTAGCACATGCCGCGTATGGAATTAATTCAAGTCTCCTCTTTTTCTCTTCCTCACTATTATCATATTGAGCATATAGAATCACAAATAAAAGAATAGTAAGATTCTTAAAGAAACCTAGAATATTCATTCCTTTATCAATTGCATAAAATTCGACAACAATAAAGCTTAGCAAATATACTAATAAAAAAATCAGATTCTTCCCATATGGCAAATTAACCTTTTTATTTTTTATGCCAAAGAATATCACTCCTCCTAGGCACATTATAGAAACAAGAGCTAAGCTCCAGATAGATAATAGTCCTGTTAAAAACGGGGCAAGTATTAATATAACATCTAGAAAGTCCACCCTTTTCTTTTTTGCTTCTTTTTCTTTTTTCATTTCAAATCACTCCAATAAAACAGGCGATGCAAATGTAACAAGCACATCTACACCGCCTTTTTGCAACTTAATTAACTAGTCTTGCACATTTCAAAATTTATAACTGAATGTTCTAGATATAATACCATTTCTATCAATATACTCATATCTAATTACATGTTCTTCCTCTGTTGAGTATCCAGAAATGTCTACTGCAAATTTATTATAATCATCGTCTTCAACAGATTCTGCATCTTTCCATCCACCATTATCAATAGAATAGCTCATTCCAACAACACTTGGATAATTTTTTCTTGCAGAAAAATACAATGAACCTTCTCTACGATAATAGTCATAAGTATAGAATGGATTTGTAACTGTGACATCTCTATAAACATTTTCATTTGCTCTCATATATACTCTTACTGCAATTCTTTCACGATCGTTTTTCATACTTTCAGTTTCCATATATGCACCAAGATAATCATAATCTAAAGTACGTTGTGTAGTTCTATAAATTGTTCCTTGTGATGAATTATAGAAATAGTTTTTCATTACCTTGAATGAATAATCATTCCAATCGGCACCAAAGTCTAATGTATAATCTTCTTTGTCATATTCAACACCATAGAATGGATTTTCTACCTCGACATCTTTATATACTGATTTATTATTAGTTAGCATAACTCTTACCGCAATACGGTCAAAATATGAACGAGCTTGACTATTATAGAAATATTCATCTAAATATTCATAATCTATTGTTCTTTGCGAAGCTTCGTATATTGCGCCTTGAGTTCTTCCATACGCATAGAATTCTGGCATTACCTTGAATGAATAATCATCCCAATCTTCACCTAAACACAATTCATATTCATTTTCATCATAGTAAACATTTTTAAATACATTCCTTACTGGCACATCAATAAATAAATCATTATCGCTAGATCTCATTACTCTTACTGCTACAATAGGATATTCTCCCATGTAAGGACTTAGCATATTATATGCTACAGAACTTTGTGATGGTCTATATAATGTGCCTTGAGTTTCATGATAACCATAGAATCTTGGCATCACCTTATATGAATAATCATCCCAATCTTCGCCCAATTCTAAAGTATATGCGTATTCATTGTAGTATACTCCGGCAAATGGATTATTAACTCTAATATCTCTATATACACTGCGATTGTCTTCCATCATTACTCTTACAGCAATAGAATCATAGAATAAACCAGTATCTTGATTATAGAACCAGTCTCTTAAATCATCATAATCTAAAGTGCTTTGTGAAGCATTATAAATTGTTCCTTGAGTTTCATGATAACCATAGAATCTTGGCATTACCTTATATGAATAATCATCCCAATCTTCGCCTAATTCCAATGTATATGTATACTCATTGTAATAAACACCAGAAAATGGATTAGGTACCTCTATATCTTTATAGATTTGATGATTGTCACTATTCATTACTCTTACTGCTATTTTATCAAAATATGTGTTATATGTACGGTTATAAAAATATTTCTCTAAAAAGTCATAATTAATAAATTGTTGTGAAGCTACATAGACTGATCCTTGAGAATTTCCATATAAATAATACTCAGGCATAACTTTATATGTATAATCTTCCCAGTTCTCTCCTAAATCTAGTACATAATCTTCTTCATCATAATCTACATCAGAAAATGTTGAATTTGCATCAGTAGCATAGTTTTGAACTGATACTCTAACATCATTAACGTTTATTAGTCCATCACCATTAAGATCTAGTTCCTCAAATTCTGCTGCAGACAAACTAGCGCCTGTGTCATGAACATAAGATTGTATCAATAGTCTTATGTCGGCAATGTTAAAAACTCCATCACCATTTAAATCTCCATGAACTCTACCTTTGGCATAGACAGTAGTAAAACATGTCATTATTAGTATTATAACTAAAAATGCCAAAAACTTTGATTTCATAACACTTCCCCCCATTTAATCATATTGGCTTTATTTTACCATAGCTATTGAAAGACTACTTTCATTTTAAAAGTAATTTAATAAAATCGTAAAATCCGAGACAATAATTGCTTCTAAATGTCATTATTCATTGCATAATTAGATACTTCTAGAAAATTTTCATCATAGTTATATCTTTTTTGCCCCATAGTCATCCACATTTCTGACCATGATTTACCATCATCAAGCATTTTAAATACTGATTCATCATGAATATTAACTCTATTTCTTGCATCTGTTAAATCTACTCCATTGTCTTTATCATATAGCTTACATTGAATGTCGCATTCCAATTTATCGCAATAATAAGCAAATTTGCTTTCTGGAGTCTTTCTTTCATCAAACTCCAGAATTATCCCCTTTATATATTCTTTATCTGCCAATAAACTTAGAACCTTTTCAATTGCTTCATGTCCCATTTTCATTTTTTCTTCTCTAGATATTTGAAATTGGGTTAAATCCCCTATGATTATTTCTTCCATTTCATGAATAGAAAGCATATATACAACCTTTTTAATGTCTAAATCATATTCATATTCTGAATACATTGCTATAGCAAGCATTTGAGTTCCATAAATATGCTCTGCTACACTCTCTAACCTTTCTTTATTAACATGCCAATCTTTCCATCCAGTTCTAATAACATTTTTTAGTTTATTACATATAACATAAAAATCTACAACATTTTTAGCTTTATTCTCCATATTTACTCCTCATTACTAATAAATTCAATAAATTTTGCTACCGCTTTTCCCCTATGACTGACGGCATTTTTCTCCTCTGGCGAAAACTCAGCAAAGGTTCTATCTCCACCTTCAAAACGAAATATTGGATCAAACCCAAATCCATTTGTTCCACGAGGTTCATGTCCAATAATTCCTTCTGCAGTTTCTTCAAAAAAATGCTTGTCTCCATTTTTATCTATATAGCATACACAGCATTTAAATCTTGCAGTTCTTTTTTCATCAGGAACTCCTTTTAATTCATTTAATGCTTTTTTAATTCTATCTTCATCCGTTGCATTTTCACCAGCAAACCTATGTGAATAAATTCCAGGAGCACCATTTAAATAATCAATACATAGACCACTATCATCAGCAATTACTGGTTTATGAATCAAATTGTAAATTGCCTCAGCTTTTAATTCAGCATTTTCTTTAAATGTTGTTCCTGTTTCTTCAACATCAATGTTAATTCCAGCTTCTGATTGAGAAATTACATTAATACTAAATTGAGCAAGTTTTTCTTTCATTTCACGAATCTTGTTTTTATTATTCGTCGCAATTATAATTTCTTTCATATTTCCTCTTTCCTCCTTCTTTTATGAAAATATAAAAGGCGACCAATGGCCGCCTTTATAATTAAAATTTAGATGCATATGATGCTTGATCATTTTCCCAAAGATTTGGTGAATAAACGCTTCCTACAAACCAAATCTCTCCAGTTACTTTATCTCTAATCAAAAACATAAACGGTCTATCAATTCTTACTACAATAGGCTTAGGTGGATCCATTATAAATGATGCTTTTTCATCCATTGCAAATACTGTAACAGCAGCAGCTTTTATTCCCTCTTCAGAAAAATCTATATCTGCTTTATGAAGTGCTTCACCTACATATAGCCCTCTTGGATTATTAGTCATTTTAGTGAAATTCGCATCATATTTAGAAAAGGCCTCAACCATTCCTAGTTCTTTTAAATCATTTTTTAAACCCAAATCATAATTGAATTTAAATTTAGGTATATATATATCTAGTCCATCTTTTGTATTAGAAGCTTTTGTTGTTTTTCCTAAAATTTCTTTTAACTCGTCACCTGTGATGCCTTTAATAAACTCAGATAGGTTTCCCTTTGGCATTATTGCATCAAACTCTAATTGAACATCATCATATTTTTTAAGATCCATTGACAAAACTGTTATTTTATCATCCATAAAATAACTAATGCTATCTGATTTTGTTTCTTCTTTAAACATTGTTGTAGCATTGATTTCTTTCCCATCTTCTGTCGTGAATTTTCTTCCGTTTGTTTTATCAAAGCTAAATCTATTTGCCCATTCCATATCAATTGCTAAAGCATTAATTAAAAGCATTTCACAATCAGGATTCTGAACCAATTCATCTTTTAACATATTCTTGATAATTCCAAAAGTCTTATCCGAAATCCAATTATTAGCATTTTTCGCATCTGCAAAAGCATCAATCTTAATCTCTGCATCATATTTATCTTTAACTTGATTAACAAATTCTTCTTTAACGAAATCTTTATATGTATCTCTTATAAAAATACTATTTGCAAGAGATAATATCTTTTCAATGTTTTTATATTTTGTTAATTCAAAGCCACTAATTAAACCCTCTATTTCTTCTTTAGTTTTTCCGTCAGCACCTTCAACTAGCATTTTCATAGCATACTTAATAGAAAGTGGACTATATATTAAATTCTTTTTATTGTTTTCTAATTTTAAGAAATCAAGATTAAAATCTTTATCACTCTCTTGAGGTTTTATTGGTTCTACTGTTTCTCCTTTTACTCTATCTGCAATTCTGCTAATTAAAGTAGCAGCTTCTGCACGAGTTAGACTCTTTTCAGGAGCAAAATTGTCTTCAGAAACGCCTTTCATAAGATCAACTTGATATACTTTTATTACAGCAGTTTGATATTCTTCTTTAACATTGTTTGTTAATGAAGAAGGAAATCCCTCTATATAAGACATGTTTGGTTCATATAATTCAAAGAAATCATATAATACTTTTGCAACTTCTTGTCTTTGAATTGGTTTTTCAGGATAAAAATAAACATATCCATCAGAAGTTTCTTTTAAAGAATTTCCAACTAATTGAACCGCATTATATGACCATTTTGTATTTGGTACATCAAAATAGTTTTGAAGTTGCTCTGTTGTTGCCTCTTGTTTTACAGTATTATAAACCATTTGAGCAAATTCTTCTCTTGTTACTTCTTTTTCAGGCTTAAATGTATTGTCTTCATAGCCTTTAATTAAACCTTCATCAAACATTTTAATTATTGTGTCATAAGCCCAGTGTGATTTATCTAAATCACTAAAATTAGCTTGAACGGCAAAGCATACACTCAATAATAAAATAATTATTACCATTGGAAAAACTATTCTTTTCATTTTCTTTTGTCCCCTTTTTTATTATTTAACCACACATTTTATTGTAACAATATATCTTATTTTCGTAAATAGATTATTACATCTATATTAATAAATAATTAAGAATGCCCTGAGAATTTGGCATTTTATTGCCCATGCTTTATTATTAAATTGGATTATTATATATAAAAATAGGAGAAAAATATGGGTTCAATTACAAATACTGTTGCTTCAATAGGTATTGCCTTAATTTCTATGCTATCACCTAATAATACAAATGAAGTTATACCTCAAGAACAAAATAATACTATTATTGAAGTCGTCGATGTATATGATTCTGGCGAAGAAATAGAGCTAGATGAACAAATAGATATAACTGAAGAAAGAATTAAAGTAGATCCAGTGGCTACAAGTAAAGAAAGTACCATGCCATACTATGTAAAAGTAAATATCGCTCAAAATGTTGTAAATGTGTATGGTAAAGATGAAAGTGGCGATTATTCAATTTTTGAGAAAGTTATGCTTTGCTCAACAGGAAAATCCACTCCAAAAGCTGGTAAAAAATACAAATTAACTTCTTATAGAGTTACTTGGAATAAGTTAATTGGAGGCGTATATGGTCAATATGCAGTTCAAATTAATGGTAATATCCTATTTCACTCTGTTCCATACTCAAAGAAGAATAAATCGGCCTTAGAATACGAAGAATATGATAAATTAGGCCAAAGTGCCTCATTAGGATGTATTAGACTATGTGTAGCTGATGCCAAATGGGTTTATGATAATGTCTGGGCAGGTACAACAGTCGAATTTTATGAAGATGATAATCCTGGACCAGGCGGAAAACCTGAGCTTGCTCCAATTTCTGATAATCTAGACTGTAGAAATTGGGACCCTACAGATTATACTGATGGAAATCCGTGGCATATTGCTGAATAAATCCCTATTTTTTGACATTTTTCCTTGAATTTTTCCCGATATTATGTTAACATAATATCGGGATTTTTATACCCATTTTTGTATGGAAGAAGGTGTGATAAGTGGAAGAAGTGTCATTATTTGAACATAATGAAATAGCATATAACAGACTAAATGAAGCACTAAAAAATGGCAATTGTGCTACTATTAATCATGCTACTGGTACAGGGAAATCATTTATCGCACTTAAATATTTATATAACAACAGAGATAAAAAGTATTTATATCTTGCCCCTACATACCCTATTTTGGATCAACTAATTGATGATGCTGTTAAATTAGGTATAAATCCCAAGGAACTTAATATTGATAGATTGATATATCGTTCACTTCTCGATATGGATATGACAGAGACTTTTAATAAATATGATGGGATTATATTTGATGAATATCATAGATGTGGAGCTAAAGAAACTTTTTATAAAATTAAAGAATTAAAATATCTACTTAAAAAGAATCCTCAAGGAAAGAAATTCATTGGTCTTACAGCTACTCCAATTCGATATTTAGATAATGAAAGAAATATGACTAATGAAATATTTGATGGTGTTGTAGCTTCAAACCTAACACTTGCAAATGCTATGTGTGATGAATTATTGCCAATACCAAATTACTATATTTCTGGCGGAGCAATTGTAAAAGAATTTGAAAAACTACAAAGAAAGATTCATGAACTTCCTGAAAGTGCAACCAAATCAAAATTAATTCATGAATTAGAAATGTTAGATGTAGATAGTTTTCAAAGTGAAGCGAATACAGATTTATTTAATAAGTATATGCATCAAGACAATGGTAAATACATCATTTTCTGTAAAGATATGGAAGCTTTGGAATTATTAAGAAAGAATATCAGAAGATGGTTTAAAGATATAAAAGATGATGGAATATTTATTGTTCATTCATATTTAAATGAAGATGAACGTTCGGTCAATTTAAAAGCATTTAATGATGCAAAAGAAGGATTCAACATACTATTATGCATAGATGTTTTAAATGAGGGTGTCCATGTAGATAATGTTGATGGTGTAATTCTAAATAGACGTACAACATCCCCTATTATTTATTTTCAACAAATTGGAAGAGCACTTTCTTTTTCTGGCAGAAAAAAGGAAATTCAAGTATTTGATTTAATGTATAACTATGGCAACCATGATGCTATATACGCAGTTTATGATGATTTTAGAGAAGAAATTCAAGAAAGAATAAAACAACATCCAGAGCAAAAAGATAAATACGAAAAAATGCTTGGTAAATTTAGAATCATGGATGAGTCTAAAGAAATGCTTACTAAAATACAAGCATTGGCTGGAAAATTAAATGAGAGAACCTTTATAAAAGCAAAAATCGAAAATGCAATCATGTGCATAGAAAAATACAAAAGAGACAACAAAATCGAAGAGGATATTTTTATTGAGAGCGTTGTTGATGAAGATGTAATACAAGCCTATTTCACACTTGAAAAGTATTATAGATATGTATCTAATTCACAATTTAATAAATTAAATAAACTTCGTTTTGTTATGCCACCCGAATTGCTTATGACTGACGAAGAAAGAAAATCTCTACTTGGTAAATATGATAGTCTATATGAAAAAGAGCAAGATGAAACACTAATAATAATTAATGAAGTGTATAACTACATAGAAAAAAATCATCGAACACCTCAAGAAGATAGTGATGATTTAATTGAAAGAAATGCATTTGAATTGTATAAGCAATGTTTAATGAAATTGAGCGCCACATCATTATCAAAGATTTCTAAACTAGCCTTAGAAGAGGAAATACCACTTAAGGCTTGGGAAAATCTTTTGCTTCAGATCAGACCATCTAATGATGAAGTTACTTCTTTATTAGAGGATGCAATCGAAACTGTTAAACAAAAAAATCCTCTTCCTAATCATATTTATAAAGCCATTAGAACATTTATTTTAAGATATGATTTTAAAAATCAAGAAAAAGTTGTTCAATTATTAAAATACTCGGATAGATTTGAAAGACTTAAAAAGCAAAAGCATTTGGAAGAACAAGATGCTATTATTAGTTCAATTACTAATGATTTCTTTGGCGAGGAAATGCCTCAAAAAGAGCAAGTATTATCCCATGTTGACGAACTAATAAAAGAATTAGATACTCCATATCTTCATTTGTTCAAGAGAAAATATGAAAAACAAAAAAGATTATTTGTTAAAAGTGCTTTTAGGTTAAGAAATGAAACCACAATGTCTGCTTACTGCAAAAACATAATAAGTTTAGAACTTAGTGAGTTCCCAAAGCTAATAAAAAATCTAGAGAAAGATATAAAAACATACGAGCAATTAGAAAAAGTATATGAGTTCATGAAAGAACATGATGATAGAATGCCATCGCCAAATGTTCCTGAAGAAAAAGAATTAAGTGATAGCATTGCCAAAGCAATCAAAGAAGGAATGTTCACTGATAAGATACTTAGATTTGGCTTATTTGAGTTTAAAGGAGATGCTTCTTCTAGAACACATACTATCTTAAAAGAAATCATAGATAATGATGGTACAACTGCAAAAATAAAAGCTATGATTGCTAAAGAAATATGGTTTATAAAGTTAAATGATAGAAAGCCATGTGAAATTAGCCCAGATCCTGCAGAAAGACAAATCGCAAAAGATTATACAAAAAATGTTGTAGAATTTTTGTCTGGACACCAACAACTTACATTAGCTAATTTTATGAACAAGCAAATATACTTAAAGAATTCTTTAGCAAAAAGAAAAGAGTTTATGTTGATGCAACACGATGATGATAAAGATGAAATATAAAAAAGCTCCCAAATAATGGGAGCTTTTTTGGCTCGGGTGGTAGGATTCGAACCCACGTACTGTCAGAGTCAGAGTCTGATGCCTTACCACTTGGCGACACCCGAATATAAATAATAGTGGCAATATCTATTGCCACTATTTATTGTATATTATTCTATCAAAAAATCAACCGCTTCTTATCCTTTATAATCAGGATTTTCTGGTGTATCCCACCCTGTTGGCCAGCCAGTATTTTCAGGCTTTTTCTCTTCTGCAGGTGGAGTTGTTGTAGTTGGTTGTTCTACCTCAACAGGTGTTGTTGGTGTAGGAGTTGTTTCTTCAGGAGTAACTGGTGTCTCAGTAACTTCTGGTACAACTGGCTCCTCTGGTTCTACAGGAGTAGTTTCAACTTTCTTTGTTCCAACTTTAACAATCTTATCTGTTGGTTTATATGTATCTTTTGATATCAATGTTCTAGATATTTGTTCTTTTGTTTTTGGATCTTTTAATATCTTATACGCTTCTGATGTATATCCATTAACTGGTGTTTGAGAAGTAACTTTTGTTCCTTCCAACATTGTATTATCTGGTCTTTCAATTGTTTTTGGATATGATGTTGTAAGTGTCTTTTGCTCAATTTCTACTATTGGATCGTCATCTTGTTTTAATCCATAAATTGAAACTGTAGCTGTTCCACCAGACACTGAAGCTTTAATCTTTATAGGAGTCTCTCTATTGTTCTTAAATTTGAAATCAATTGCACCCCATGCTACTGTTGCATCTAAACTTGGTTTAACGTATTCTGGCCAGAACATATGATTTGTTCTATCTGTAACTTCTAAGTTTGAAAGTAATACTGCATTATATAGTGTAGAAGAAATTTGACAAATTCCTCCACCTAATCCATCTACTACTTCTCCACCAGAGTATACATGTGCTTCTTTGTAACCATTCTTAACTGTTCTCTCACCCAATGCATCATTATATGAGAATTCTTCATCTGGTTTTAGAATATAATCATTTATACTCTTTCCAGCAAGTTGCAAATTATTTGAACGATTTAAATTAGCTGCATTATATTGTGTTGAATATGTAGCTAGTTTGTCTTTGAATAATACACTCTCTAAATTTTCTAATGTTACTGCAGGTTCTTCTATTTTTAGTTTAATTGTCATGCTTTCATCATCTTTAAGCTTAGCATAATCTTCTTTTGCTTTCTTTAAATCAAATGAAACTCCGCTAACAGCATCAACATATCCTGCTTCTTTTGAATAACTTGCATCTTTCTTCTCAACATATACTTTTTTATAAAGTGCATCTAAGTCTACATCAACTGATTTTGAGATGTCTGCAAATACTCTAATTTCACTAACACTTGTTAATTCTGTGATATCACTTCTAATTTGCTCTTTAACTTCATCATATCTAGGTGCAATTCCATCATGACCTTTAGTAACAATAATAGTATCATCTTTGATTTCTGGTTCGTAGTTTGCCATATCACCGCTACCAGCAATTATCTTATTTACCAATTCATTAATACTTTCACCATTTAGACTGATTGCAGCTTCAATGTTGTTTGTTCCTCCAAATGTGCTTCCAATTGCTCTAGAAAACAAAGTAAAGAAATCTCCACTTTTACTATATTCATATGCTTGATCTACAGAAGAATTAATATCTACTTTAGCATCTATATCTTTACCAGTAAAGGCAAGTTTTGATCCTTCATAGTTTAATACAAATTCTTTGTTAGAAAGAGTATCTGAATAATCTTCAAGAGCTTTTGTTGCCTCTTCCTTATTCATATCTCCAATATCTATTCCGTTAACACTTGTTCCTTTAAGAATCTTATCATTATTTGTTTTTGCCATTGCTAAACCAACCAAAGCACCCAATATGATAAGAATTATTAATAAAATAACAACAAAAGTTAACTTCTTTTCCGCTTTATTAGAACGCATTACTTTACTCATATTTCTACCTCTTTCGATAAAAATTTCATAAGTAATTGTAACATAATTATGTCTATTAGGCAACATAATTTGTGGCTTTCTTGCAATTATATTGGAAATTTTATATAATTATTTAGGGTATTTTTTTAAATACGGGGGGATTTTATTGGTTATTGACGAAACTATCTATTTTGACGGCGAAAACGTCAAATTAGACACTCCTACAAAGATAATATATAAGGGCTTTTTATGCGATTCTAGCCCTGAATCTGTCTATATGCACTATGGATATGGGCTTTTATGGGAGAATTTGCAGGAAATTAAGCTTTTTAGGAATATAAATAACAATTATGAGGCAGATATAACATTTAACAAAAATGACCTTGTTTTCTTCTGTTTTAGGGATTCAAATGGCTCTTGGGACAATAATAATGGCCAAAACTACATGGTTGAGCCAATAGTTGAGAACCTTAATGCCATGGTTCCAGTAACCTCAAAGCTTGATTTGTTATATCCAAAGCTTAGAAAGGGATATTTTATCAGGAAAAAGATTAGAATTACTATGTATCGTATAATCTCTTTTGTAGGTAAACTAATCTCTGGAAGAATATTTAAACACGAAAGTAGATTTGAATTATAGAAAGGATGATAAAATTGGCTAAAACAGTATTAATTACTGGCGGTTCACGTGGAATCGGAAAAGCAATGGTATATGCATTTTCAAAGGCTGGATACAATGTAATGCTTAACTTCAACAAATCTGAATCGATTGCCAATGAAATTGCAAGTGAGCTTTCAAATGTTAAAGTATATGGCGCAGATGTCGCTGACCAACAAAGTGTAATGAATATGGTTGAATATACCAACAATGTATTTGGTAGTGTTGATATTTTAATTAATAATGCTGGTATCTCATGCACAGGCTTATTCCAAGATTTATCAAGTGATGAATGGAATCGTTTGATTGCTACAAACTTGACAGGAAATTATAATTTGTGTAAAGCAGTTCTACCACAAATGATATCTAGAAAATCTGGAAAGATTATTAATATATCTTCTGTATGGGGAATCACTGGAGCATCTATGGAGGTTGCTTATTCTGCTTCAAAAGCAGGTGTAATTGGACTTACAAAAGCTCTAGCAAAAGAGGTTGGTCCAAGTAATATTCAAGTAAATTGCATTGCTCCAGGAATAGTTATGACAGATATGATTTCTGAATATTCTATGGATGAATTAAATGCAATTACAGACGAAATTCCATTAGGAAGATTAGGTTCAACTGAAGACATTGCAAAAACTGCATTATTCCTTGCATCAGATGACGCAAACTATATAACAGGACAAGTAATTTCACCTAACGGAGGTTGGGTTATTTAATAGTTTTTATTAAAAGCGGCTTAGTAAACTAAGCCGCTTTTTAGTATTATACCTTTAAAGAAGGTGTTTATATACTTCTGATTTAGACACCCCTTTATCCTTTGCTACACGCTTCATTGCATCTTTTTTATCAAGACCTTCGGCGATATACTTTTTCATCAAGTCTTCAATTGATTCATCAGAAATTTTTTCTTTTTCATCAATTGAATTTCCTTCAACTAAGACCACAAATTCTCCTTTAATATCATTTTCTTCATAATACTCTAAAGCTTCTTTTAAAGTCATTCTCAAGTATTCCTCGTGTATTTTAGTAAGCTCTCTTGCAAGAACTATTCTTCTATCTCCTCCGAAGTATTCTATCATATCAGCTAAGGTATATTTTAGTTTATGTGGTGCTTCATAAAAAATCATTGTTCTTTCTTCGTTTTGCAAAGTTGATAGCTTTTCTTTTCTACCTCTTTTATTCATAGGTAAGAACCCTTCGAACACAAATCTTGTTGTATCAAATCCAGAAACAATCAACCCCTGAATGAATGCACAAGCACCTGGAATAGGAACAATTTTGATATTGTTTTCTATACAAGCTCTAACTAGATCTTCACCTGGGTCTGATATTCCTGGTGTTCCTGCATCTGAAACAACAGCTAGATTTTTTCCATCATTTAATAAAGATAAAACATAATCTATTTTTACCCCTTCGTTATGTCTATAAAAGCTTATTAATTTTTTAGATATTTCAAAATGGTTTAGAAGCTTTAAAGTTTTACGAGTATCTTCAGCCAAAATTATATCTACTTCTTTAAGCGTATTTAATGCTCGTAATGTTATATCCTCTAAATTTCCAATTGGTGTAGCAACCAAATATAATGTTCCTTTTTCCATTTATATTTCTCCTTTAAAGAAAAATATAGCGGCCAAAGGCCGCCTTTTATACAATAATTATTGAGCTTGTTTTGGAGCTCCTACAGGACAAACTCCTGCGCATGTTCCACACTCTATGCATTGAGCTGGATCAATTTCATATTTTGCTTCTCCTTCTTTAATGCAAGAGATTGGGCAATTAGCAGCACATGCTCCGCATTTAATACATTCATCACTAATTTCGTATGCCATTTAATTCACCTCACCTTCAAAAATATATATTTTTCTTAAATATCATCTGTACGAATAAAACCTTCTTCTAATTTCTTAAGGTCTTTCTCTGTAACGCCTTCTTCAAGCTTCTCTGCTTTCTTTCTACTATTCTTTAAAATCTCAACATCTTTTAAAGGGAATTGTTTTCTAATTGTCGTATCGTCTTTCTCAATTTTTACAGTTAAGATTTCACTTAATACTTGTACATCATCAACTGTACCCTTGCCTTCAGGTGTATTAACAATTGCACCAACATTTGGAAGTCTAGATAATTTTTCTTCATAAACTTCTTGTTCATGCTTTAAGCAACACATAAGTCTTCCACAAGAGCCAGAAATCTTTGTTGGATTTAAAGATAATCCTTGTTCTTTAGCCATTTTAATTGACACTGGATTTAAATCTGTTAAATGGTTAACGCAGCATAATTCTCTACCACACATACCATATCCACCAAGCATTTTAACTTCATCTCTAACACCTATTTGACGAAGTTCTATTCTTGTTTTATATATAGCTGCCAAATCCTTAACTAGCTCTCTAAAATCTATTCTTGTGTCTGCTGTAAAATAGAATAGCAATTTGCTTGAGTCAAATGTATATTCAACATCAATTAGTTTCATATCTAATTTATGCTTTGCTATTTTTTCTTCACAAACTTTAAATGCTTCTTGAGCCTTTTTTTCATTCTCTTTAAATATTTTGTTGTCCTCTGGTGTTGCAACTCTAATCGCTTTTTTTAGTGATGCAATGATTTTATCTTCATTCATCATTCTGTTAGCTACTGCAACTTCACCTAGCTCTATGCCTCTTGCTGTCTCAACTATAGCATTATCACCTTTATTAAATTTAATTCCGTTTGGATCAAAAAAGTAAATCTTTCCAACTTTTTTGAACTTCACTCCAATTATTTCTTGCACTATTTCCTCCTATTTCCTTCTTCCCATATTCTCACAATCATGTAGTCTAAACTGTCTTCGAAATTAATGTTTCTTTTTATATTTTCATTAACTTCTTCTATGATACTAATCTGCTTAACTCTACGATTGCAGTCATTTGTCAAAGATTTAGAAAGTTTATTAATTAATAAATTTAATATATCATTTATTTCTTCTTTAATTGTTTTATATTTTTTTAGCTCTACTAAAGCTCTATTCATTTCAATTAAACTACCGCTATTTATAGCTTTTTCAAGTTCTTCTACTAAATCAAAATAGCCACATTGAGTAAGTCTAATTGCTTTGCCTATACTTCCACCGCAATAATCTAGAATTGCATCATCAAGGATAATCCCATATTTATTTGCAATTTGTTTCAATTCATCATTGCTTAAAGAAGAAAAATCTATTGTCACACATCTTGATAAAATCGTCTTTCTAAGCATTGATTTATTTGAAGCTATTAAGATTATTGTAGCATATTTAGGAGGCTCCTCTAAGCTCTTTAAAAGAGCATTTTGAGCAGGATCTCCCATTGTATCAGCATCATTTATAATAAATACTTTTCTATCCGAAATAGTAGGTTTAAGCATTATCTCTCTGCAAAGCGAACGAACTGCATCAACTTTGATTAAACCATCTTCACTTTCTAGCACAACTAAATCTGATGTAGATGAAAAAGTCTTACAAGATTCACAAGCATCACAATAAACTCCATCTTTAGGATCTAAGCATAGAATAGACTTAGCAAATTCTTTAGCTATCAAAAATTTTCCGATACCATCAATTCCACAAAACAAGTATGCATTTGATATTTTGTCGCTTTTAATAATACTTTTTAAACTCTCAATTATTTTATTATGACCTACTATATTATTCAAATTAAAGCTCCGTTCCATAAATTTCGCTTAATTTTTTTCTAGATTCTTCATAAGTAAGAGTAGATTTTTTTATTTCTCCAAATCTTTCATCAAATGGCCAAAGTCTAAACAATACTTTTCCTTCAACTTTTTCAACAGGAACACATCCGAATCTTCTACAGTCTTCTGATCCGCCCCTATTATCGCCCATAGCAAATACATATCCTGCAGGAACTATGAAATCATTACTGATACCACCCGCTCCAAAGTAGTGATTTGTATCAACACCATCAATTAGATAAGCGCTTTCATCTATTTCTTCATCATTAACATATACTTTACCATTTTCAATTAGAATATGGTCACCTGAAACTCCAATTATTCTTTTTATATAGCTTGTTTTTCCCCATTCAAGCATATTATATGTAATCCAATCCCAGCCAGTATGGTCATAATAACGAGCCCTTACTTCTCCACTTTCTAATTCTTCTGGTGTTAATTCTGAACCATTTGGTTTTTCAATAGTAACGATGTCTCCTCTTTCAACTGGAATGTGGAAAGTTCTAACCAATCTATTAACAAATACTCTGTCACCATCATAAATTGTAGGAAACATAGATGTTTGTTTAACAAGTGTAGGTGTAAAAATGAAATACTTAATAATCACTGCCAATACAAATGCAACAACAATACATACTATCCATTCTAATATTTCTCTTTGAATTGACTTTTTAACAGCTTCTTTTTCTTTCATATATGTATGATGGTAGTTAAACCATCTACTCTCCTTTCTTATTAAAACTAGAGAATATTATATAATAAAACGCCAACTAATTCAAGTTTTCTGGCTCTTTTACAGGCACTTTTATGACTACTTCTGTGCCCTTTCCAACCTCACTCTTCATATCTATACTACCGCCATTTGACTCAATTACCTCTTTAGCGATTGGAAGGCCAAGGCCGGTTCCTCCCATTTCACGAGAACGAGCTTTATCTACACGATAGAATCTCTCAAATACTCTTGGAAGATCTTCCTCAGGTATTCCAATACCATTATCTATAACTTTAATGTATGCATCATCATGTACACATCCAACATATACCTTTATACTACCCTTTTCAGGAGTATATTTTATAGCATTTGAGATAATATTAGTTATAACTTGCTCTACACCACTTCTATCTGCATATACCATAGGTACATTAGCGGTAACATAGCAATCTAATTCTTGCTCCTTAGTATCAGCCAAAATCCTATGCTTATCACAAATTTGCTTTGTAAGTTCAGGAAGGTCAAAATATATTTTCTTCCAAATTACTTTGTTAGCATCAAATCTACTTAATTGAAGTAGTCCTTCAACCATCTCTTTCATTCTATTAGATTCTGAAAGAATTACATTTAAGAATCTCTTTTCTTCTTCTCTATCAACTACAACATCTTCTGGATTTTCACCTTCTAATGGCTCCATTTCATCTAGTAATGTTTCAGTATATGTTGTAATTGATGTAAGTGGTGTTTTAAGCTCGTGAGATACATCAGAAACGAATCCTTTACGCATATCATCTAACTTAACTTGTTTTGTAACATCATGAACAACGGCTACAAGTCCACCTAGATTTTCTTGCTCGTTTTTAAATGCAGCAAAGAATATATTTACAATCATGCTATCATTTAATTTAACCATTTGCTCTGTCTTGGTCCAGTCATCTAGATACATGATTTTTTCCATATCAATATCAAAATTAAATCTATCAAATATTTCCTTAAATGTAGTTTCTTCTTTAATATCTAAAAGCTTCTTTCCTGCCGGATTTGCGTGGATTAGCGCTCCTTCGGTATTAAAAGCTAGAACACCATCACTTAAGTGTAAAAGAATTGCTTCTAACTTATTTTTCTCGCTTGATATTTCTGATAAGTTGTTTTTTATTTGACTAATCATTAGATTAAAAGATTCTACTAATCTTTTAACTTCATATTCGCTATTTTGAGAATCATCTAAAGTGATTTCTTCAATATCGTCTCCAGCGGCTATCTTTTGAGCTTTCTTTCTAATGATTTCAATTGGTTTTGTAACATTAGAAGCTAATAATGCTGAAACAACGATTGTAATAATTGAAACGACAAATAAACATGCAACATAGAATAAAGCAACATCTCTTAATTGACTATTAATGTATGTTTTATCTTGTGATACAACAATAACATATTTAGTATTACCTGTTTGAAAGTCACGAATAAAATAAATAAAATAATACTCATTTGCTTGATTGCTATTAACTAATTGATGCTCTTCTGAATGATTTGAAAAATCTGCAATATATCCCTTAACTTCATCTGTCAACTCATCTGGCTCGCTAGAGTATAGTATATTATTATTTTCATCCAATATCATACCATTTCTATTTGTTTTATTAATTGAAAAATAAATATTGAAATTTGAAATTAGCTTTTCAATAGATACTTGATCTAATTCGCCATCTTTATTGTCATTAGAACTATTTGCCTCTATACCAAAGCTAGAAATGGTGTTAAGCATTTCCTCATCGAATCCTCTAAAATACACTTGTTCCATTCTAATAATTGAAACAAATGCAGAAAATAAAATGATAAGAAAAATGAATAAAAACATTATTAGTATCATTTTTGATTGTAAACTCTTTATCATATAACCCCTCTATTACAAAAAATAAAAGCCTCAAATAAATTTGAGGCTCTTCTTTTTATTAGTTGTTTTCTTGACCATTAAAGTAATAGCCTATACCACGTTTAGTAGCTAAAAATTCTGGAACACTAGGATTAGGTTCTATCTTTTCACGAATTCTTCTAACAGTAACATCTACTGTACGAACATCTCCGAAATATTCATATCCCCATACTTTTTCAAGTAATTCCTCACGAGAGAATACTTGACCTCTTTGTGTAGCTAAGAATTTTAATAGCTCAAACTCACGAAGTGTAAGATCAACATTTTTATCATTTACTCTTACTTCGTATTTATCTACATCTAGTGACAATGCACCAAATTTAATTTCTGGATTGTTATTACCCATATAACCTGGTTTATCATATTTTTCTGTTTTACGAAGATTAGCCTTAACTCTGGCCATAACTTCTCTAACACTAAAAGGCTTTGTGATATAATCATCAGCACCTAATTCTAAACCTATAATCTTATCAACAACGTCTTCCTTTGCAGTAACCATAAGAATAGGAACATTAGAAACTTGTCTAATTTCTTTACATGCTGTAAAACCATCTTTCTTTGGTAGCATAACATCTAACAAAATTAAATCTGGATTTTCAGCTTTAGCAACATCAACAGCTTGCTCACCATCATATGCTTGACAAGTTGTATAACCTTCTTTAATTAAATTGTGATTAAGAATATCAACTATATTTTTCTCATCATCAACAATTAAAATTTTCTTACTCATACTTCTAACTTCCCCCCAACGGAACTAATTTCTACTACTTAATTATCTATTAACGAAATTGAAATGTCAATGTTATAAATGAAAAAAGATTGCCAAAAATGACAATCTTCTTTAATAATCAAAATATATTAAAATTCACCAAGCATCGTTGCTGGATCGAAGTATGAACCATCATATCTGATTTCTACATGCACGTGTGGACCAGTAGAATTACCAGTGCTTCCAACGTAACCAATAACGTCACCTTTTTTAACTTCATCACCAACATTGCAAGCAAATCTACTACAGTGTGCATAGTATGTTTCAAATCCACCTGTATGTTGTACTTTTATAAGGTAACCATAATTGCCTTTCCATTCCGCACATGTAACTACACCATCTTCAAGAGCATGAATTGGAGTACCAATAGAAGCAGCAAAATCTATTCCTGTATGATAACCCATTCTTCTCCATCCAAATCTTGATGTAACAACATAGCTTGTTAGTGGAAGACCAAAATTAAGATCTGATTCCATTTCTCTTAAGCTGTCTAAAACTGATTGTGGAACTGTCTTTTGAACTGTATATGTTTGGTATTTTGTAACCAATTCATCATTCTCTGCTTTAAGAGGCTTAATAATGTCATTTGCTGCAAGCTCTAAATCATCTACGACATCAAGCTCATTTTGATATTTTTCAGAAACGACTACACTAGCCTTCTTGGTAAACTTTTTAGTTGCACTATTAACCTTATCGACTATTTGTTGCGCAGCATCTAAAGAATCAACTACAGCCTTCTCCTCGTCGTTAACATTAATTGCATAAACTCTGTAATAAACATCACACTCGTTTTTAACAAGTTGTAATATTTCTTCATCTTTAGTAACAATATCTTTCTTTACAAGACTAAATTCATATTCAGGGCGAGTATTTAATAGTATGTATCCAACATTGTCGCCTTCACCCTCACGAAGGTATGTCTCGATTTGACTTTGCAAATTGTTCTTGCTGCTTACATAGCCTTTGAATTCTCCATTTATTAGCACTGAGTATACTGGTTTGTATGATGCTAAAACAAGAGCTACAACTGCTATGATTCCAATAAGAATAGTTAGAACAACCTTACCTGCCACGCCAGCTTTCAGCTTAGCTTTGCTAGAAACTCTAACCAATATTTCATCTCCTTTATAATTTGCTGTTCACAAACCACTAGTATTATACTTGAACGAAAATTCCAATTCAAGTTTTTTCACCAAATTTCCACAATATGGGCGAATTTTTGTTCTTATAGTTATCCACATCTTTGCCTTTATTTAGCCATTATTTGCCTATATATATGTTGATAAATATTTTTACAAAAAAATTAAGATTATATTAAAAGAGACATAATATTGTTTACATACTGAAAAATATGTAAATTTTATCTCTGCTTTCTACATATAAAAAAGAGCGGACATTAATGTCCGCTCTATATTATCTAATGAAGAAAATTAAACTCTTTCTCCAGATTCACCTGAAACTGGTGTAACATTTTCTTCTTCTTCAGCATCTTCGTCATAGTATGTAACATATCCGTCTGTGTCGATTTCGTCTTCATCATCAACGCCTTCAACAGTAATGATATAGATTACTTCTAGATCATCATCAACTACAACTCTGTCGCCTTTGCTGAACTTACCAGCAGCTAATCCTGTGCCTAGTTGTTCACCATCGTCGAATTCAACATATCCGTCTTTATCAACGCTAGCTGTAACAGCAACTATAGCATAGTCTTCAAACTCTTTGTTTACATCGTCATCTTTATCTTCAAGATCGATGTCTCCGCTTAGTCTTCCGCCTTCTAATTGAACGATAGAACCATCAACTGCATTTACAATTGAAGCATTTCCATCAGCAACGTCAGTAACTTTTAGAACACCTTTGATAACAACTTTGTCGCTTTCTGTTCTAGAGAATGCGATAAATGCTTTATCTAATTCTTTAGCAGCAGCATAGCTATCAACGATTGATTTCTTGTTATCAAGATCTACTTCTTCCCACTCACCATTTACTTTAACATGAGTGATACCAGCTCTTTGTTTAACTGCTTCTACTTTAGCAACTTCAAGTTCAGAAGAAACTGCATCTTCAGTAACGAATACATATGATGCTGTCATTCTCTTACCATTCTTGTTGATCTTAGTTGTCTTATCGTAAGCAACTAAACCACCATCGATACCTTGAAGAGCTGCTTTAGCGTCTTCAGCAACTTCAAACTTAAATCCAACAACACCGTCATCTTCTTCGTCTGTTTCTGGAGTTAACTTGTAAACAACTGTAGAAGCTGTTACTTTGAAGTCTCCATCATCAGCTGTGATGTAACCGTTGTTCTTGTCATATCCGTCTTCACCGAATTCTGTGAATCCATAATCATCATCATATGGATCTCCTGATAAACCAGCTTCAAGAACTGCGATAGCCTTGATTTGGTCTTTATCATTGAATTTAACCCATACGAATACGCCTTCACCGCTTTCGCCTTCAGCGTTCTTATAAACTTTACCTTTTTCGATAGCTGTTCCATCGAAATCGCCTAATTCAAACTTGCTTGAGAATGCATACATTGATCCTTCTGGATCTTCAGCATTTGCAAGTCTGATCTTTAATGTTGTATCTCCTGTATCAGGATCAGAAACTTCTCTTACACCATTTGACATTACTGCATAGAAGTTGTTTTCTCCGTTTCCCTTTACATCTTCGAAATATACTTTTACAACTTGTCCTAAGTAGTTAAGAGCAAGTTCAACTTCTTTATCTAGGAAGTCATTATCTTTCTTCTTCTTTGTTAATTTATCAACTGCATCTTCAAGTTTTTCGTCATCTACATATACATGTCCGTTAACGAATTTCTCGAATGTTCTGTAGTTTTCACCATCAACTTCGAAGTACATTCTTTGATCATCATCTTTTTCATATGTTAATGATTCAAATGTACCATTTACTCTTTCTCTTGCTACCATGTAGTATGTACCTGTAGCATCTTCATCTCCAAGCTCTGTATAAACATCGCCTTCTTCGATATCATCTCTTGTAGCCCAAGCTCCATCAATGATAACTAGAGCATCTTCATCAATTTTGCTCTTTAATGTAGATGGTTTAGAAACTTCGATACCTGTGTTTGGAAGAACTTTCATAACAGCTACTCCTTCAAGGTCAACGATCTTCTTACCTTCTACTTCAACGATAACAAACATATCTTCTTCGATTTCATCGATATCTCTATCGAAATCAGCAGCTTTAGCTAGTTTGTATTCTTCGTTTTCAATTTCAATCTTGCCTTCAGCAAGGTTCTTAACACTTGTTACTAATCCTTCAACGAATTCGTAAGCTGGTGTTAATGTTAAGAATGTAGCTTTATCAGCATCTTTGTAATCTTTGATAAGAGCTGATACTTTCATTCCTTCTACTAATCTAGATACGTCTGTATCTTTAGCTAGTTTACCTTCTTGTGCAACTACCCATCTTCCGTTGTTGTCTAAACCAGAAACTGTAATATTAACTTCTGTGTTGTCAACAACATCGATTGATGTTAGATAGAAATCTTTACCATAGTTGTATTTAGGGAATTTAACATTTAACATGTAATCGCCTTGGATGTTAGATAATGTCATACCATTACCTTGAGACTCCTCGTAGATCTTCCACATTGGAGTTCTTAACATGTTCCAAAGAAGAATAGCTGTGTTTCCTCTTAATGCAGGATTTCCAGCAACGATTGTTCCGTCCATATCTTCTGTTAATTCTAATTCAACTGCTTTTAGCATGTAAGCTGTTGGCCATGTTCCTTCAGCTTCTACTACGTTACCATAACCTAAAGCTCTTAAAGCCATTGTGAAAGCTTCAGCATATGTAACATTCTTTTCTGGTTTAAAAGTACCATCTGGATAACCAGTGATTACTTTTGATTGAGCAGCTGCATTGATGTATCCAGCAGCCCAGTGTGATGGGTCAACATCTGAAAATACTGTTTTGCCTGTTAATGATTCAACTGAATCACCAAGACCTAAGCAAATAACAAGCATTTTAGCAAGTTGTGCTCTTGTTAATTCTTTTTCTGGTCCATAAGTATTATCTTTGAAACCATCGATAACACCTAATTCTGTTAAAGCTTCAACAGCACCAGCAAATTTAGCATTGTTGCCTGTTAAGTCTGTGTACTTTGTAGCAGCAAATGCAGAAACAAATAAGCTAAGTACCATTGAGATAGCTAATACTAATGATATAATTTTCTTCATTAGATTTGTCCTCCTTGTAAAATAAATATGTTTGAAAGGAAACTTTAAAATAACTAGACTATCTTCCTTTCTTTCTACTCTCTTTACTAGTCTAATTTTGCGAGCCAGGTAAATTATGACACTTGAAATCATGTTTACCTCGTCTTCACAGGCTCTATCTTATAATCGGTAATATTTTTCGTCAATTTGTTTAAAAAAATATTTACTGTTTTTACATATTGTTTACATTTGATCTGCGGAAAATAGGCTTTTAGATATAGTTTATGTGTAGTTTGTAAAAATATTATGTAAATCGTAACAGCCCTGTAACGTTCATGTTACAGGGCTGTAATATTCTTAAAAAACTACGGAAATCAAGCTTTCCAAATTTGATTTGGGGACGGTTCTCAAGTCCAAAATTGGACTTGAGAACCGTCCCCTAGTCTAATTTATTCATATAAGAATACTTCTATCTCATTTATATAAGGATCTACTCCAACCATCTTTATCTCATACTTTGCTGAGGCAATTAGTCCTGTTGTATTATCATGTTTCTTAACCTCTATTCCCGTAAGGTCTAAAACAATCATTCCATTTGCTGTATCATAATCCACTTCATAAGTATTATCTTTTTCAATTACTAATTTATTCTCTCCACGTTCATGAATTATTTTATCTTCTTCTATTTGGATAAAACCATTTTCAAAAGATATCTTGATCATGTCATCATCATTATCTACAGTGCACTCAAACTCTTCATTTATTTCTTCTTCGTGTGTACCATAGTTTTGCTTAGATTTAAGAATTAGTTTCATAAATATTCTCCTTTAATAATAGTGGCGGCCTATGGCCGCCGCTACAATTATTTCTCAATTTTAGTTATATTTCCAATTATATTAGAATCAAAAGTATAATTATTCTTAACTTTATCATCATGTGCTAATTCTGCAATCTCAACTAGTCTATCAATTAATTCTGAATACTCCATTCCATCGTGTTTCCAAAGGTAGAATGCCATTGATCCTGGAATAGTGTTTATTTCGTTCAAATATACCTTATTTTCGTCTTTATCAATGATGTAGTCTATTCTTACTACACCTTTTGAATTTAACGCTTTAAAAGTCTTTATAGTTAAATCCTTTATTTCATTTGTTTGTTCATCAGGAATATCTGCAGGGATTCTTCTATCCATGCTTTCCATAGATCCACTTTGCTTTGAACCTAGTGGCATATTAGCAATTTTAGTCGGTGCAGTTTTTGCTCCACCTTTTGAAGATTTTCCTCCTCTTAAATATTTATCTTCAAATGTTAGGAAATCTTTCCAACTAATTGGCTCTTCACAGCAAGATGTTTCAACATCATCTTTATATCCAAGCGCACTGCAATTAATCTCTTTAATATTCTCAACTGATTTTTCTACAACAATTCTTGAATCGTAACTAATAGCAACTTCGATTGCTTGTATTAATCCATCTTTGTTTTTGGCTTTTGTAATACCAATGCTAGAACCTAAGTTAGAAGGCTTAACAAACATTGGATAGCTCAAAGTACTTTCAATTTTCTTAATAACTTCTTCACTATTTTTCATCCATTCATCACGAATAAAATAAACATATGGAAGTATTGGCAAGTTGTATGATTCAAATACTTTTTTCATCAATATTTTATCCATTCCAACTGATGCACCTAAAACGCCTGACGAAGAATAAGGAATATTTGCTAATTCTAATAATCCTTGAAGTGTTCCATCTTCACCATTCATTCCATGCATAGTAGGAATAACAGCATCAAGAGAAATAAATTTTTCTTTTGCAAACAATCCTTTTTCGTATACAACAAGACCTGCTTTATTAGGAGGAATAATTGCCTCTTTAACTTCACTTAAATGCGATTCAAAATTTTTATAAATATTTGCATTTAAAAGTTTGTCACCTGTATACCAATTACCATCTGAATGAATATATATTGGTATAACAACATATTTTTTCTTGTCAACATTTTCAATTAATTGAAGTCCTGTAACTATTGATACATCATGCTCACAAGTTACACCACCAAAAATAACTCCTAAATTTTTCATCAAACTTCCTCCATTACTTATTCGTTGTATGAATCAGGCAAATCGTTTTCGAAAAGAATAACATCGCCGACTTTTGTTATTTTAGCAAGCTTAGCTGTTGCATCATCTAAGCTACCAACTACATAAATACTCATATCATCAAAACCTGCTTCCTTTAATCCTTCTTGAATAGGCTTAGTATGATTTTGACCCACAAGTATTGCTATGTCAACAGCTTTTGCCATTTGTTTTCCAAATTCTTTATTATATTTGTCTTCTTCCGTTCCAAGCTCTACCATACCTGGTGTAATTATTATTTTTCTTCCTTTAAATTGAGATATAACATCTAATGCCGCTTTACTTCCAACAGGATTAGAATTAAACGCATCATCAATTACAATAGTTCCATTTGTGCTTGGAAGTAGTTGTAATCTATGTTCAACTGGTTCAATTTTTTCTACGCCATCTCTTATTTGATTTTTATCTAATTCCAAATACTCAGCTATGGCAATTGCACCAATTATATTTTGAACATTGTGTTCACCTAAAAGTCTTGTTTTACAATCATATGTTCCATTGATTTTACTAACAACAGTGAAAGTCGAACCATTTTCATCTACTTTAATATCTTTTGCATACACATCTGTTAATTTATCTTCTACTCCAAACAAGAATTTATTTTCATGTGAATCTTTATTATAAAGCTCTTCACAATATGCACCATCTTTTGGTAAGAAAATAGCACCATCTTGAGTAAATTTATTAACTTCCTCTTCTTTATCTGCATTTTTTCCTAAACCATATGTAGATGGTGATAATGCTGCTTTAGCAATTGAAAAAGCAGAATCGAATCTATAGCTAAATCCCTTTCCTGTTTTTTTATTAAATACACCATTTAATAATTCGCCTTTTGTCTTAGCAACATTCTCAATTGATTTGAATGTTTCTAAATGCTGAGGACCAATTGAAGTAATTATTCCAATATGTGGATTTACAAATTCACATATTTCATTAATATCATTTTTCTTTCTTGCTCCCATTTCAGAGATAAATATTTCATGTTCTGGCTTAAGCTGTTCTCTAATAACTCTAACATTACCCATAGAAGTGTTAAAGCTTCCCGGCGTAGCTAAAACATTATACTTTTCACTTAATATTGTCTTTAAAATGAACTTTGTAGATGTTTTTCCATAGCTACCAGTTATCCCAATTCTAATTAAATTTTTATATTCTTTTTGATTAAGTTTTCTATATGCTTTAGTCATATAGTGCTCACCGATTTTGTATTCAATTGGAGAAACAAACCAATTTGAAATAATCATATTTATTGGTAAAGTAAAAATTAAAAAGCTATAAATTAAAGGAGCAAACATAACTGTACTCTCATACTTTATTCCCGTTGCTTCAATTAAGAATACAATTAATATTGTAACTATTAAAAAGTTGTAAAACATTAGTCTTTTTGCTCTTGAAGTATATTTTAATGGCTTCTTTGCATTTTTTCTTTCTTTATGATCTTGAATAGCCACAACAATGTTATAAATAAGCATAAATGTAAAAGCAATTACTGTTGGTATCAACGCATAATACTTATTAGCATCTTTAATAACACCATTTTGTAAAAGTTGTTGTAGTCCCAATGTAGATAACATGAAAATTGCTATACACAAAAGTAATCCAATTAATGATTTTTTAAATGCTTTTTTTAGATTTCTACCAAGCCACCTAATCATACCATCATTTTGATAACTCTCTTGCTGCATAATATGAAGCATTTTAGGAACTAAAAACATGTATAAAATTAAGAATATTATATCAAATGAACTTGAATATACTCTTAAATATTCCAATTGATTAGACATAATGTCCCTCCAGTATTAATTATTTAAAAAATTATCTGCTACTAATAAATATTTATTAGTATTATCTAAATATGAAAAATGTCCTGCATTTTCTATCACTACAAGTCCACTATCTTTTATTTCTTTTTCCATAATCTTTGCCATATATAATGGTGTATCTTGATCATTTTCTCCCCAAATTAACAAAGTAGAATTAGCAATATCTTTTAATCTATTTTTTAAATCTAGATTAATTACACTTTTAAAAGTCTCTCTCATTGTATCACTTGATAATTGTGCATAATCAGAAGAGCCTCTCTTTTTGCGCATTTCCTCAAGCTTTTTTTCATACTTTTCTTTAGATAAAAAAATCTTAGACATATTTCTAGCTAATTTATAACTATAAATCCTAAAGAATTTCTTTAAGGTCATTTTTGATTTAATTCCAGCTGCATCTGTTAGTATTATTTTGCCAAATAAATCTTTATATTGTGATGATAAATAAATAATTACTCTACCACCAAAAGAATGACCTATAACATCACAGCCTTCTATTTTTTGATTTTCAATAAAGCTTTTAACCATTAATGAGTATTCTGGCACTCCCCATACACTATTTAAAGTGCTAGACTTACCAGCTTGTCCTGGAAAATCTAAGACATAAACTGGTCTTGATTTTTTATAATGCAAATAAATTGGCGCCATAGCTTCTATCTTAGCCATCCAACCATGAAGAAGCAAAAGTGGCTTTGCACCATCATTTTTATTCTCTCGCTCATCAAAAATCTCATAATTAATATCTAAATTTTCATACTTAAATATCAATAAAATCACCTTTTGCTATTATACCGCATTAGCAGGCAAAATACCATAAAAAATATACAAAAAATGGAGGCCATCGGCCTCCATTTTATTAGTCATTATCCTCTTCTGCAGTATATATTTGTGCTCTCTTCTTAGCTGTTTCATCGCTAGCTAAGTATTCATCATATGTCATTTCTTTATCTATAATTCCATTTGGTGTTATTTCTATTATTCTATTTGCTACTGTTTGAACAAACTGGTGGTCATGAGAAGTAAATAAGATTACACCTTTAAATGCCATTAATCCATTATTCAATGCTTGAATTGATTCTAAGTCTAAGTGGTTTGTAGGCTCATCAAATATTAATAGATTTGCACCTGAAAGCATCATCTTAGAGAGCATGCATCTTACTTTTTCTCCTCCAGATAAGACATTAACTTTCTTTAAAGCCTCATCTCCAGAGAATAACATTCTTCCCAAAAATCCTCTTACGTAAGTATCCTCTTTGATTGGTGAATACTGTCTTAGCCAATCTACAATTGACATATCTGAATTAAATTCATCTGAATTGTCTTTTTTAAAGTATGACCATGTTATTGTAATACCAAATTTATAATCTCCTTCTTGAGGAGCAGCATTTTCTGTGATGATATTAAATAACTCTGTTTTAGAAGCACCCATAGGACCTACAAAAGCGATCTTGTCACCATTTCTAACATTAATATTAACATTATTTAATAATATTTTTCCGTTTTCATCCTTTGTTGTTATATTGTTAATAAATAATATTTCTTTTCCAGGTTCTCTATCCATTTTAAAATCTATATATGGATATTTTCTGTTTGATGGTTTAATTTCATCTAATTCAATTTTTTCTAATAGTTTCTTTCTTGAAGTTGCTTGCTTAGATTTAGAAGCATTTGCGCTAAATCTACTAATGAATTCTTGTAACTCTTTAATCTTTTCCTCTTTCTTCTTGTTAGCATCTTTCATTTGTTTTAAAGCAAGTTGTGAAGATTCATACCAGAAATCATAGTTACCTGTATAAACTTGAATCTTTCCAAAATCAATGTCTGCAATGTGAGTACATACTGTATTTAAGAAATATCTATCATGGGATACTACAATAACTGTATTTTCAAAATTAATTAAAAATTCTTCTAGCCATTCAATAGCTTCCATATCTAGGTAGTTAGTAGGCTCGTCTAGAAGCATAACATCTGGGTTTCCAAACAATGCGCTTGCAAGTAATACTTTAACTTTTTGTACCTCGGTTAAATCTTTCATTAGTTTATAATGATTTTCCGATTCAACTCCAAGTCCATTTAATAGAATACCTGCATCAGCTTCTGCATTCCAACCATCCATCTCTGCAAATTTAGCTTCTAGCTCACCAGCTCTAATACCATCTTCATCACTAAAATCAGGTTTTGCATAAATAGCATCTTTTTCTTGCATTATTTTATATAATTCTTCATTACCTCTAATTACTACATTAATTGCAGTTTCTTCTTCAAATGCGTGGTGGTCTTGTTTTAAAACAGAAAGTCTTTCACCAGGATTCATTGTAACGTCTCCTTGTGATGGCTCTATCTCACCAGACAAAATTTTAAGAAATGTAGTTTTTCCTGCACCGTTTGCACCAATTAATCCATAGCAATTACCAGGTTTAAATTGAATATTTACATCCTCGAATAATGTTCTTTTTCCAAATCTTAACGTAACATTGTTTGCACTAATCATTTTTGCATAATCCTTTCATATTAAAACTCGCTTGGCATAAAATTCTTCTCAAATTGTCTAATAAAATAATTGTCTGTCATGCCCGCAATAAAATCAACCGCTATTTTAGCATAAGAATTGGTTTTTGTATAGTCATCAGACATTTTAACATAGAATTGGTCATATATATCACCAGTCTTGTTTTCTAGGTCTTTTATATATTTTTCAAATAACATTTCAAATAGTTTTTGAGACCTTTCCTCAGCCTCTTGCTTAACAGGGCTATTATATATGTGTTTATAATTAAACTCTAACAATTCCTTTAATGCATTGAACACTTCATCACTAAATTCTAAATATGGCTTTTCATAACTATTAATTAACAAATCTTCTACTAACTTGTCTATTATTTGAGAATTAGTGTTTCCTAACACTTTAGTTATTGATTCTGGAATATCTTCTCTTTTTAGTATATTTAGTTTAATAGCATCTTCTATGTCTCTTCCAATGTATGCTATTACATCAGATATTCTTACTACACATCCTTCTAATGTCATAGCTCTAATTGTTTTATCAAAACCTTTAACCGTCCAGCATTTTTCATATTCATCTAAGAACTGATTAACCGTCTTTTCATAATTAGGCTCGTATTTTTTCTCAAGCATTTCTCCATTATGACACAAAATACCATCCAAAACCTGGGCTGTAATATTAAGGCCTTTACCATTTCCTTCAAGAGTTTGTAAAACTCTAACACTTTGTGCATTGTGTAAAAAATGTCCAATATTGTTTTCTTCACAAATTTTGTTTAAAACCCTCTCTCCAAAGTGTCCAAAAGGAACATGTCCTAAGTCATGACCTAAAGCCATAGCCTCAATTAAATCTTCGTTTAATCTTAAATTCTTACCAATAGTTCTAGCAATTTTTGAAACAAACTGAACATGCAATCCTCTATGTGTTATCAAATCATTATTCACCATCGCAAACACTTGAGTTTTATCCATGTATCTTGTATAAGCGCCAGAGTGCAAAATTCTATCTGCATCTCTAAAGAATTCTGGTCTTACATTAAATTCATTTTCTCTATCTTCTGTTCTTAGTCTATATGCAGAAGTAGTCTTGCAAGCGTACGGACTTAACGATTCTTCTTTCTTTAAGTTACTTTCCATACATATTTGAGATAAATCCATATGTACCTCCTTATTTATATTTATTAATTTGTATTCTCATTCGACCTTTTCGAGTTTCTCCAACTACTTCTTCTATTACAAATCTTCCATAACCACGTACCGAAATTAAATCACCTTGTTTTATAGATTTTGAAGTGTTAGTGACAACTTTATAGTTTAACTTTACTTTCTCCGCTTCTATAAGTTTACTAGATATTGCCCTTGATAGGCCATAACATTCTGAAATAGCACTATCCAATCTAAGTGAAGACAAAGTAACATTTTGGGTTTCAAATTCTTCTTTTACATCACTTATTTCTTCCATATTGCCTATAGATACTTTTACTTTTTCTCTTCCAATCATTTTCAAATTATTAGTTATATAATCCGAAATATCACTATTTACAATAGCATATGCGATTGTATCTTTAGTAATTATATCGCCAACCACATCTCTTTTTAATCCCAATCCAAGAATACTTCCTAAGACATCTCTGTGTCCTAGTTTTTCTTGACTTTCAATTCTAATAATAGATATGAAGTCTTTTGCTAATTCAGGTTCATCAGTTCCAATTATTAGTCTTTTTCTCTCAGAGTTTTCCATTCCGCCATATAAGTAATGTAAATGCTTACTATAAATAGATGCATTTTCAATGATGTCTAATGGATCTAAAAAATTGGTGGCTTGAATGTCCCCTGTTTTTTCGTAGATATTTAATTTATCTATAATTTTTGATTTAACTAATGCTTTATTGTCCATATAAATCCTTAAAATACAAAAATACCTTTATCATTTTCGAATGGCATTTCGAAATCTAAATCGCCATAAATGTTTGCAGCTACGCTTGATGCTTCATAAAAAATATGAAGTTTATTGTCTTTGATGTAAAAGCTTTGATCTTCTGGAATATAAGTAATACCTTCTTCTGATGCAAAATCAATATTCTTATTCTTTGCTTGTTTGTTAACTTCTTCAATTATTCTATTTTTATAATCTTGCTTATCAAATACATCGCCTAATGTAGCAGTTCTAGATTCCTTTGCATTTATTACATAGCATGTTTTTGTTTGTCTAGGTCTATCTCCTTGAAGTTCGGCATATTCATTAATCACAATTGATACGCAATCATAATAATCATATCTTTCATAACTTACATTATATTTAAACTTTAATGTCTCAGCATTTTTCATGCCAGCCACAAATTCTTTATATACTGTCTTATAATCAAATCTTTCTTTAATAAGATTATTAATAAAAAAATTATAACTGTCCTTGAGATTCTTAAAATGCGGAATTGTTACATCTACTTCTATATTGTCAAATTCTCCATAAGAGCCGGTATCTTCAACTATAACACCTGTTGAAGCCATGCTCCTTATTTCCTCTTCTCTAGCCTTTCCAGCTTTAAATACTGTATTTATTAAGAGAGCTATCAACAATACTATTATAACAATTGCAACTATTATAAATAATGTTAGTCTCTTATCCATCCTAATTCTGTTAAATAATAATTTATTCATCTTTTCACTCTTTCAGTAATTATTTATATGATAAAAGGCTTCTAAAATTAAACTATATTACTATTTTAGAAGCCTCATATATTTATTTAAGAACAAAGCAGTTAGAAAGTGTATAGAATTCATATGGCATTGTGAATTCTAGTTCATCTTTACCAATTGCTGATTTTTCAAAGTATATTATTAATTTTTCATCTTTTATATAGAATTTTTGATCATCTGGAATAGACTTTATTCCTTCTTCATCAAGTAAATTAATATATCTTTCTTTAGCTTGTTTGTTAATCTCTTTGGCTATTTCATATTTATATGTAGAACTTGAAAATAAGTCCGAAAGCTTAATTATCTTATTATTTACAACATCTACATTAAAGATTTCTTTCCATACATTTGATCTAAGACCACCTGTATTATAATTCAAAAGCAAAACAAGTGAAATAAAATTACCATTATTATATCTTTCGTAGTCAATAGTATATCTATATTGCTTATTATTAATTATATCGTTGTCCTTATCATCATAAGACACGCCATCTTTAAATAATAAGATTTCTTCTGAATATGTGTTTACAACATCATAAATTTGATTATTAACTTCCTTAGCAAAATTAAGATCACTCAATGCACGTGCATCATCATCTTCAGATGCTTCTTCAAGGAAATATGGAATTCTACCAGATATATTTACCTTACCATTTGTTGAATTTGGCGTTGTTTCAACTAATGCATATTTTGCCGAAGCAGGAACAAATATTGGAATATCGCCAGAATTATCTGTAGGAGTACCATTTCCATTTAAATATATTAATACTGCTGCAATAACAATAATCAAAACTACAAGTATTGTAAGAATAACTACTTTTTTCATTAGTTTCACTCCTTGAAAAATATTGTCTTACGTATAAATATATGTTACCACAATAGAATTTTATTGTACATTATTTTTTAGCTTCAGCTTTTTCTGCTTCACTTTTTTCAGTTGTTTCTGTTGCAGTTGATGTGTTGTTAACTTCAGTAATATCAGCAGCTTTAATAAACTTCTTTCCAAACCCAAAAATATCCAAGCTAACTATTGGAACAGATATTGTTGTGGTAATAACTATTACTAAGAATCTAATTAATTCGCTTACTAAAGTCTCTGAATTTAAAATCTCTTTTAATAAGAATTTATTAGATAATAATAATATATGATTTGGTATGTATAAAGCAAATGCTGTAATAACTAATACTATTAAGTTTGATGCTAATGCTTTTCTACTAACTTCAATTCTATCCTTAAACGAATCTACATTTTCTTTAAGCATTCTATTTGCAGACATTGCAATTGTATTTGAAATAACCCCAGATGCAATTAATAGAGTAATGATGTAATACATTTGTGTGAAATCAATTTTATTATTTATAATGTTTTCTGCTATAGCTGCAAATTCAAATGAAATGCCAGCACTTCTAGCAGCGCTACATGCAATAAATAATACAAACCATGTCACTAATATCATACCTAATGAAATTAAGAATGATTTTAACATTTGTTTGTTGAATCCCAAATGAAGAATTGAAATCATTAAGCTAATGGCAATCATTAGGAAGATGCTTGCCCAAACAACACCCATAGCATTAAATCCAAATGTACAAATTACAATTATTGTTCCAATAATGGCACTCAATATGATTCCTGCCGTTGTAATACCCTTCTTGCCACCATATATTACTAATAATAATACTGCAATAATTGCAAGAATGATTACAACATGAAATCTTGATACTGAAGCCCAACTATTTGGAACAGTAACATCTATATCACCTGATGCAATTAAGTCTACAGATACAAATAAAACATCCCCAACTTTTGCTTCTTGGATATTAATATTATTCAAAGAATCCATTGTTAAAACATAATCAAATTCTTTTTGTTTTCCTTTATATTCGCCTTCTAATATTTCAACCTTAATTGGCTGCAATACATACTTTGAAACTGAATAGTAGTCTTGTTGGAAGTACTCATCTCTAGGCTCTTTAACTTCTATTACCTTAGCTTTATATGTATTTGGTCTTTCGTAAACATCATAATATTCAAGCAAATACTCTTGGTACATATCATATGCTTCTTTTAATTGATCAACTTCTTCAGTTGTATCTTGACCTCCATATAATGCATCTAATTCGCTTGCACTATCTATATATGCGCCTGTATCATCTTCCGGAACTACTTCATCTGCAAATGAAACAGCGAATAATGACATAATGATAAAAACAATTAATAAAATACTTACTTTCTTCATAAAAACCTCCAAAATACTATATGTCGCATACAATGCAATATAATTATAATTCGCCAAATCGTAATTTACAACAGACATTACAAAATATTCACAAATAGCCTTTCATAGTTACCATAAAACAGCTTTAATGACACAAAAAGACTGCAAAATAAAGCATTTTGCAGTCTTTGAATTATTAATGATTGTATTTTGGATCATACTCCATAACAGGGAATGTTTTATCATAGTATACAGGACCTTGTCCATTAGCAATATCTGCATTTGTGTATATGATATCGCTTAACTTTCCTTGTTGTGACATTATTTCAGAAATAGTAAGCTCTAGGATTCCTTCACTAAATGAATCTGTAATTTTGATTTTACATGTATAATTAATCTTGTTACTATCTGGAACAATTGAATCAACATTTACTCCATTTATTTTAACTACTGGATTTAAACCAAGCGGTTTAGAAGCTTTAAATGTGATAGTAACTGTACCATCTGTCTTAACAAATAATTTTTCATTTGGTACTGCAGGAGTAACATTAAGCATTGTAATATCTGAAATTGTAGCAATTGTATCATCAACTATAAATGGTACTGCACCATTATCACAAGTAGCATGTGTAGTAGTGTTTCCAACAGCATCCATTACACCTTTATCTACCCACAAATAATACGTTCCTACAACTCCAACTGGAGTTTGAACCTCATATGTAACCCTTGATGCAGTATCTAGGTTCTCAGTATGAATTGTTGTCCACGAAGTAGGAGCTGTTGTTTTGGAAGTAGACCAAGCATATTTAACTTCTGTTCCTTGCTTTATTCCTGATTTGTTGTCTGTAATAACAATTAATGCATTGTGCTTTAGTTGGCTAGCTCCACTTGTTCCCTCTTTTGATTCAATAGAAATTTTAGGAGCAATCGCATCAACTCTATCAGTTTCATAAGGCCAAATTTGTGACTTATTTCCATTTGGATCAATTAATTGGAATTTCAATTCTTCTCTATAAGGATCATCCGGATTATCATTATCACGTTGTAAGCGAATGATTATATCTTCTATATCATCCAACTCTACACCATTATTATAACCTGATGAAATCCAAGTACCATTTTGGTAATAGTTTAATCTTATCTCAGTAAGATCAGTTTCGATTTCTTTTACTTTAACTTCATGTCCAGGTGCAACATATGCACTAGAACCATTTTGTGGCCAATTAATCAAACCCGCAAAAGCCGGAAATGTAGATGTATGACCATTTATTCTATATGCTTCATTTGTATTTCCATTATCATCAGTTGCTCTAACGTAGAATATGTATGCTGTATCAGCGTTTAAGTTTTTAAATGTATATTTAGCAACCTCAGTTGTCGAACTTACATATACACGTTCAGTAACCCAATTTATAGAATTTGTTGCTGCATCATATGTACCAAACTCATAATAAGCAACTCTTCTTTCTCTATCAATCGTATATGCTTCTAGAGAAATTGTGTCTGTTGTATTTCCAGTAACTCTAGCATATGCACCCGCATCTTCATCATTAAAATTTGCTGGTGCACGATAGTCATAGTTCTTACCACAAACATCACAAATAGAATCGAAGTCTCGATCAATGTGGTTTTCTTTGAATACAACATGTTTTGTTGTTCCATTCAAGTTAACAGTTAAGTAACTATTACATGGACTTCCAGAAACAGCACATATTCTATAATGCACATCATTATGATCCCCATACCATGCATTTGTTGAAACATTACCTGATGGAATTTCTTCATTATGAGTAACTATCATTCCACAAGTCTTACATTTTACTGTATGTTGATAATCACTTATTGAAACTGGTCTATCAAATATATGTGCAATCTTTGCAGATGTCCATCCGCAAACAGTACACATTTCTTCATGGTATAATGAATCAGCATCTACAAATCCTTTAGTATGTGCCTCTTCTCCATTCTTAGCACCACATCTAATACATTCATGCCAGTGCTTAACTGCATCAGTAACCCACGCAATATCATCTTCTCTATTTGCAACAAGGATTAAACTTTTTGCAGTAAATCTATCTTTAATATCTGAAACATCTATATCACTATTTCTAACATATAAATGTCCTAAAGGTTCACCATTTTCTAGGCTACATCTTCTACACTTTTGAGGTTCTTCACAAGTTGCATCTGAAAAATCATGTCCTAAAGCTTCTGTTCCAAGAGCACCACAATAAATACATCTAGAATCTTCTATACATGTTGCAATAGTGAATCTATGCTTTGCATCAGGACTATTTGGACAACCTGTTGTAGAAGTTTTAATTGATCCTTTAGCAACCTCTATTGGCATTTGTACATAGTATGCATCACCTGTTGAATAGTCAACAAGAACAACTCTAACTAATTCTGCCTCGCCAAAAGCTTCTGAATAAGCAATGTTTCTAGAAAGAAGTTGATCTGCTCCATCAGCATCCAAAAGTGCAGCTGATTCAGCATCTATCAAATACCAAATAGAACCTGGTCTTTGTAAGCAGTCTGGAATACCATCGCCACCAGAATTTCCATCAGCATCTAAAACATCTTCCTCTGGTAGGTTTTTAATTAAAGCATATTTATGCTCAGTAACCCCCGCTATTTCCTCTGAAGTATCGAAAATATATCCTTCATAAAATCTATCTGAAGTACCAGTAGCTAGATTATTCTGTCTTTCTGCAGCTACCTGACCTATCGTTTTACTTAGAGTAACTCTTTTAAGTTCATTTGCTCTTTCAATGTAGATATAACCAGCAGATACAGCTATACCAATCAATATAACCGTAACGATAATTATAACTACTAAAGAAATCATTGAAACACCTTTTTTATTGATGTTACTCACCTCATTTCCCTAAAATTGAGCATAAAATCTCACATATAAGTTTAGCATATAACTATAATAATTGTATTGATTGAAACGCTTTTGTAAACAAAACTTAATAGATAAAATTAGCCCCTCGAAAGAGCTTCGAGGGGCTATGGTACCACTTACTTACATTTTTTCCAATTGTTGATAATAAAACCTAATGAAAGACCGATAAAAACGTGGCAGATGAAAGCAAACCACTGAGTTATAATATCATTTAACCGAAGGGCAAAAATGCATACACTCAGCGAAATGGTAAGCGCCAACGCAAGGTATTTCATCGTAGGAGTACCTCCTTTTAATTTTATTTTCATTCACATTATATCACGTTCTTAACTTTATGTAAATTGATAATTTGTAAACGCTTTCATAATTTCTACTTATGTTTAGGTAATATTGTAGAAGTGTTTAGCATTTTCTGTTGTATTGTGTACAAATTCTTCAAGAGACATTTCTTTAATATCTGCTATTTTTTGAGCAGTAAACCTAACATTTGCCGGCTCATTTCTTCTGCCTCTCAATGGCTCTGGACAAAGGTATGGAGCATCTGTTTCAATTAGCAATTTGTCTAATGGAACAAATTTTGCTATATCAATTAAGCTTCTTGCATTTTTAAAAGTAACAGGTCCTGCTATCGAAATATATCCTCCAAGTTTAATAATTTCTTTTGCAATCTCTAAGCTAGATGAAAAGCAGTGCATTACGAATCCTTTATTAACCTTATGACTTTTTAAAATCTCAAGCATATCCATGTCCGCTTCTCTATTGTGAATACAAATTGGAAGATTTAATTTATTGGCTATTTCAATCTGTCTTATAAAATGTTTTTTCTGATTTTCTTTGTTAACATCATCACCATGATAATCAAGGCCAATTTCGCCAAGTGCTACAACAACATTTTGATTTTCATTATATAGTTTTTCTATAAAACTTAAATCTATTTCATCACCATTACAATACTCCGGATACATTCCAATTGCACAATACAATCCTTCATATTTGTTTGCTTGTTCAATAACAATCTTCGAAGTTTCTTCATCAAGCCCAATATCCACCATATATTTTACGCCATTATCATGAGCATTTTTAATTATTTCATCTTGTTCATTTCCATATTTATCATCATAAAGGTGAAAATGTGAATCAAATAATGTCATTACATTCCTCCATAAAATCTATTTATTAAAAAACCACGATATAACATCAAACCAAAAACCAGCAAGTAAAAATCTATAGTCTGCAACAAAAGCTAAACCTCCTGCATAAAGACCCCATAATACACCCGCTTGTATACCTGCATTTGAACTTAAAGTTCCTTGTTTAACTATAACATATATGCTTGCTATAGCTGCCAAGATTAAAGGAGCAAAAAACAAAAATGCTAGACTATTAATCCAATGTTCTTCTACCACTTCTGCGTATCGTTGATCATTTTTATCATATAACACTCTAACTCGATCTCCATAATTACTTGGATGTCCAGAAATATCAACTGTATGTCGATCATTTAGATAAGAATACTTTGAATCAGATATTCTTGTTCCAGTAGTTAATCTGTAATCAAGGTATCTAAAATTCATATAAACTGAAAATATAAATACAACTATCAAATACATACCGAATTATAGTAGCAATTAATCCCACAAAGAAATCGACACTACTATATGTATTCTTTTTTCTCTTGGCCATATTATATCCTCCATTAAAAAGGCGAGCAAAGCTCGCCAGTTATTATGATATACTTTCTCCTTCGTTAATTGAATCATCAACTAATAATACTTTGACATTGTCTCCATCGCCTGCTGCTAAAATCATACCATTTGATTCAACACCTTTTAATTTGGCAGGTTTAAGATTTGCAACTAGAACTACTTTCTTTCCAATTAATTCCTCTTCTTTATAATATTTTTGTAAGCCAGAAACAATTTGTCTTTCTTCATTTCCTAAACTTACCATTAATTTATAAAGTTTTTCTGAGCCTTCAACTTTTTCACAAGATAAAATCTTGGCAACTTTTAATGAAACTTTATCTAAATAATCAATTGTAATTTCTTCCAATTTTGCACCTTCTTTTTGTGCTAATTTTTCTTCTTCTTTTCTTCTCTTTTCTTGTTCTTTTGCTTCAGCTTTAATCTTTGCTATTACATCTTTTTCATCAAACTTTGTAAATAAAACATCTACATTTTCAAGAGAAATACCAGGTTCAACTTCAATATAATTCCAAGTAGCTTTCTCAATTTTTAACCATTCTCTAATCTTAGCCGATGACGCTGGCATAAATGGTTCCATTAGATTAGAAATATTTGCAATTAAAACTGCACATGTATAAATTGTATTATTGAATTCTGATTTGTCTTCCTCTTTAAATTGTACCCAAGGTTTTCTATCATCATAATATTTATTTGCATCTTCAATTAATCTAATTACTTTTGAAGAAGCTTCTTTGAATTCTAATGTTTCAATATCATGAGACACTTCATCATATGCTTTAAGAATTAAAGCTTTAATATCTTCATCCATCTTGCCTTGAGGAATTTCACTAATTCCTTTAAATTTCAAAGTTCTATTAACAAAATTTCCATACTTGTTAGTAATTTCATTATTATGAACTGTAACATAATCTAAAACATTAAAGCTTGTATCTTTCTTTTCGGGTCCATTGTTAATTAAATGGAATCTAACTGTATCTGAATTATACTCATCACAAAACTCTTTAACAGGTTTTGCATTTCCTTTACTCTTTGATATTTTTTCATCATTAAAGTTTAAGTATTCCGATGAAACGATAACATCTGGAAATCTCATTCCATCCTGAAGTGCAAACAAAATTCCAGGGAAAATTAATGTATGGAATGTTATATTATCTTTTCCATGAACCATGTAAATCTTTGAATTTGGATTTTTCCAATAATCATCAAAGTTTAGTCCTCTTTCTTCGCAAACCTTTAAGCTTGCAGTTACATAGCCTAACACAGCCTCAATCCAAACATATAATTTTTTATCTTCATAGCCTGGAACCGGTACATCGATACCCCAGTTTAAATCTCTAGTAATTGCTCTATCTCTTAAACCTTCTCTTAAATATTTTTCAGTTTCGTTTTGAGCATTAATTCTCCAGTTAGATTTTTTCTCTGCAACATACTTTTCAATTTCTGGTTGCATTTTTGAAAGTGCAATATATAAATTCTTGTTATCTTTCTTGATTGCTTTTGTTCCACAATCTGTGCAAGTAGCGCCTTCTTGATCTTTTTCTGTTGGAACATAACCACAATCACAAGAATCACATTTTGTAACTCTTCCACAATTAGGACAAGTGATTTGTAATTCTCTATCTGCTAAGAATTTATTACATGTAGGACAAAATGCTTGTGGTTCAATTTTCTCATAAATGTAACCATTGTCGTACATCTTCTTAACGATTTCCATTACGTGTGATTTATGATAATCAGTTTCTGTTTTTGTGTATAAATCATAAGAAAAGTTTAAAGCATCAAATGCTTCAACAAATAAATTATGATATTTTTCTGAAATTTCAGCAGGTGAAATCCCTTCTTTTTTGGCTCTTTCTGTAATAGGTGTACCATGGCAATCAGAACCTGAAACGTAAATTACGTCATCACCTTTTGCTCTATGGTATCTAGCTAACAAGTCACCGCCAATTAAACCTGCAGCATGACCCAAATGTAATTTATAATTTGAATATGGCCAAGCGCCACCAATTAAAATTTTCAATTTATATCTCTCCTTTTATATTTCCGCAACGAATGTTGCAATTGCATATTCACCTTCGTGTGAAAGCGATAAATCGTGAAATTTTATATTTTGTATTTCCTTTATTTCTGCAAGCTTACCATTAAACTTTGCAATCGGCTTTCCTTTTTCATCTTTTATAACTTCATAATCAGTATAATCATATTCGTCTTTTATGAATGGAGATAAAGCTTTATAAATTGCTTCTTTAGCAGCAAATCTTGCAGCATAACTTCTATATTTTCCGCATTCGACGAGACTCACAATATTTGATTTCTTCATCTGTATATACTCTCTTTAAAAAAGATTCACCATTTTTATTAATAGCGTCTTCAACTCTTTTAACACTTGTTATATCATTTCCGCAATAAATCATAGCTTACCTCCTTTCCAATTTTTTGTTCACTTTTTCAATCAACGGCTTGAATTATACCACAAAAATCCCTAAATAGCAATAAAAAAGCAAGGTTATTCCTTGCTCTTAAATCCTCAAAAATCAATGCTTTTAAGTGTTTCTCCACTAAAGCTTTTTAAACTTATACTTTTTTCATCAATTATTATATAACACTTTATATTCATGCCTCTAGGCCTACTTGGAGAGCCCGGATTTGCCAAAATATAACTTCCTTGCTTTTCTAAAACAGGCACATGAGTATGTCCTTGAATATATATTTCTCCACAATACTCAGGCAAGTAGTAGTTACCATTTAAATGTCCATGTGTAATTGTTACAAATCTTCCATTGATATATAAAGTATCATCATCATATAAAACAAATTCTAATAAATCTTCAAAATTACTTCTATCACAATTACCTCTAATTAGCTCAACTTTATTGTCCATTTCATTTAATATATCTGCTATTGCTCTATTGTTCTCTTCATCGTAATAACTTGCTCCAGTATCTCCAAGAAATACTAACTTATCCGCTTCTTCTTTATTAAATATTTCTATTATTTCATTAAATACATCTATATTTCCATGAATGTCTGAAACAAACATATACTTTTGTGGTTTTGACATTTCGCACACCTCGAATTTATTATACTATCATGCAATTAATATGTCATTATATATTTATGGCGCCGGAACGGCGCCGCTACAAAAAAATAACGGCGAAATCGCCGTTATTTTTTTATTAATCACCACTTGGTGATTCTAATACCCAAGCACTGTATCTATCATATCCTGTTCCTCCAACTACCTTTAAGTCAGTGCGAAGAGTAACTATTGGACGTACTCCAAGTCCAGAACCAGCACACCTTTCGAATCCATATGAATAAAATGCATCTGCGCCTGAGAATTTTTTATTATTTTCCGCAGTATTATAATAGAATGCTGTTACTTCAAAATTTGCAAATGCATCATTCAAAAATACTTGAGTTGTAGCTAACCAAGCATCTCCATGGAGTCTACCACCACTACCCTCTATAATCTGTTCATATCTTGATGTGGTAGTAGCATTTGTCTCACCGAATGCAATAGTTTTCCATCTTACTATAGGATATCCAGCTGTAGAATTATGCTTAACATATACTGGATGTCCCGCTATAGGTACCATATACTGATATCCATTTTCATCTGTCTTTAATTGCTGAGCTAAATCATATTTTATTTCTTCGTCTTCATCACTATACCAAATATAAAATCTAGGCTCATCGAAATCATTTACTAATGGCTCTACCGCAGATCTTCTTTGATAGAATGAACTGTTGAGCGGAGTATCATCTCCAGGTGCGAAATATGCAAATCCAAAGTGTTCTACACCATTTTGAGTAATCTCTGCAACTTCTAGTATATCCTCATATTTTTGTGATCTTACACTGCTAGAAAAATCATCGTTTGAATACAATGTACTACATATTTCATCAAGTGTTTCATGAGCACCCACAGTAAATCCTGTAATTCCCCCTAGCCATACTTCTCCTTCATTTAGTGCCCTACTTGGTATAATTTGTATTTCATCTCCGCTTACTTTCCATACTCTCCAATACAAGCCTGATGGAGCATCCGTATTTATTACGCTTTCTACATCACTATTTTCATAATCGTAACCCGTATTCTCTAAAGTTAATGTAAATGAAGAAGGTGTTGGATTATATGTAATATAGTCTCCTATTTTTATTGTCGTATCTTGCCATAATGCATATAAATCCAAATCATAATCATCACCATAGTAACTTTCTGGATACCAAGAAACATAATAATCGTCAGGTCTTGTTCCCCAACCTTTGAAATAATATCCTTCTCTTGTTGGTATTTTATCAGATAATTGAATTTCCTCTCCAATTGGCTTTTCTTGTGGTTCTGGCATATTAGCTACTGTTGAATCTCCACTCGCATTATCATAATAAGTAATTATAGGAGGACCAAATCCTCTAAATGTCCAATGAGCATATAATCTTAGATCAGCATCTTCTGTATATTCATCGCCAGGATAGTATATTGTGATTTCATCTCCACTATATGCTTCCCAATAATTAAACCTATAACCTTCTCTTTTTGGTGTATCATAAGCAATATAATATTCATAGCCTTCATACTTTGTATCCGAATATGGCATATCTTCAACATAATCGCCATTTGCGTTTGGCATATAAATAACTGCGTAATCATTATCATAAACTGAGTAATAATTTGCTTGATATGTTGCATCTTCTGTTGCTGGACAAACATCTGGGTACCAAGTTTCAAATACATATCTACAATATTCATCCGCGAGTTTTGTTGGAACTCCTCCCTCATATTTAGGCATTTTTCCTTCTGCAACCATTCCACTTTGTAAAGTTGTTCCATCATCGTCTAAAAATGTTATTAAATATTTATTTGTCGAGATTTCAGTACCATTATATGTAGCAGTATAGGTTGCATCTTCTGTTACATCTTCTATTTCTGGTGTCCAACCAGCAAAAGCGTAGCTATATTGTGCATCGTCAGGTTTTGTTGGATTTGCAGGAAGAACAATATCATCCGCATCTGTTCCATATTCGTAATCTCCAGATAGAATAAATCCTCCATCATCATCAACAAATGTTACTACATATCTATTTTTTGTTTGTGTATATGTGGCTCTATATGTTGCATCTCCACTTACAGGGACAATATCCGGAATCCACTTATCAAATGTATAACTCCATTCCGCATCGCTAGATTTTGTTGGAATATCTCCAGAATATACTGGCATCACCCCAACTTTAACATCACCACTTTGTAACAATATTCCATCTTCATCTATAAATGTGATTTCATATGTTTCATCTTCCCATTGAGCATACAATACTACGGTATCTCCAGAAACCAATGTTAAATTCTTAACTCTTGCTTTATCTGCATAACTATCACCTGAGCCATTAGCTTCAGTGTTCCATTCTTTAAATGTCTTACCATCATAAGTAAATGTATTAGTAGGTAATCTCTTATTTTGTCCATAGTCAACTGAAATATTTTCCATATCTCCACTTGTTGCGCCATTACCATCAAATGCAATCGTGTATGAGCTATGCCACCAGAAATATCCTGGATTAGCATCTCTACCATCTATCCATGCGTATTCTTTATCTATGTGACTAGCATCGTATTTAGTTCCATTACCACCAGTTAACCTTGGATTTGGATGAACGGTCGTATCACTCTTAAACATATTTTCATCACTAGTTACACTCGTAACAACAAATGTTGTTGATGCATAGATTTTTTGTAAATTATGGCAGAAAGCAAACATATAACTTGTATTAGTTAAATGAGGAGTGTTCCAGCCAGTTAAATCTAATTGTGTCAAACCAGAGCATTCTTCAAACATACCATTATAGTGTTGTGGAATCATGCCAGATGCTAAAGACTGTGCTCCTCCATTACAACTTGTAAGAGCGGTTGTGTTCCAACCAGACAAGTTTAATGTTGTTAAACCATCACAGTTAAAGAACATCGAACCTGTAGTTTGTAAACTTGATGTATTAATATTCTGTATTCCATTGATGGTTGCAAGTTTTGTACAATTATAGAACATCAAATTCATATTGGTAACATTACTTGTATCAAAACTACTTATATCTAGAGTTGCAAGATTACTACAGTTTCCAAACAATCCATTGAAATCAGTAACTAGACTAGTATTAAAATCAGTTAAATTAATACTAGATAATACTATACAATTGAAGAACATTGCTTTCATTTCTTCAACTTTACTCGTATCAAATGTACTTAAATCTAGACTTGTTAATGCGCGACAATCATAGAACATTCCACCCATATTTGTAACATTTCCTGTTTCAAAAGTTGCTATTGTAGCAAGACTTGAAACTTTTTGGCATTCTTTAAACATTGCGTACATATTTGTTACATTGCTTGTATCTAATCCGCTAACATCTAATGTTGTTACATTAGTACACTTCTCAAACATATGAGACATGTTGGTTACATTTGTTGTTGAAACAACTCCTAAATCTTCGGTAGGATTTAATGCTGCTAATACATTTAGGTCTTTAAACATGTATGATGCATCATCACTCATTGTAATATTTTCTGCTTCACTCCATAGTTTAATGGTACCACTTTCAAACCATGCATATATTGGAAGAAGTGTATCTGATTCAACCCCAACATTAATTGTACTTGATCTATTTATTATTTCATCAGTAGGTTTTGATGTTTGGAACTTAATAGATGTAATATTGCTATTTGTTGTGTCGACTGTTGAAGAAGTTCCAGTAGCCAATTGTTTAATTTTTGCGTTAAATTGATCTCCTGATACATATTGTGCATTTATCGGTGACTTTGTATATGATGCAGTATAAATTGCATTGGTCAAAACTGCCGCTATATCAGGATTCCATTTTTCAAATTCATATTTCCACTCTGCATCTCCAGATTTTGTTGGATTTGTTGGAAGAGCTATATCTCCAGATTCTGTACCATATTCGTAGTCACCAGATGAAATGAATGCTCCATCTTCATCAACAAATGTTACTACATATTTATTCTTTGTTTGTGCATATGTTGCTGTATATGTTGCATCCTCTATTACATTTACAATATCTGGTATCCACTTATCGAACTCATAACTCCACTCTGCATCACCAGATTTTGTTGGCTCAGTTGGAATTACAATATCTCCAGACTTTGTACCATACTCATAATCACCAGATGAAATGAACGTTCCATCTTCGTCTATGAATGTTACTACATATTTATTTTTTGCTTGTGTATATGTTGCTGTATATGTTGCATCTTCTGTTACTTCTTTTATATCTGGTGTCCATGCATCAAAAGCATAACTCCACTCTGCATCTCCAGATTTTGTTGGATCTGTTGGAACTACAATATCTCCAGATTTTGTACCATATTCATAATCTCCAGATGCTATAAATGTTCCACCTTCGTCTACAAATGTTACTATATATTTTTTACCTTGCCATACTGCATATAATTTCAAATTGCTATTTGTATTATATGTATCTCCACCAACATATAAAACATCATTTGAATTAGGGTCTGTATTCCACCCTAAAAACTCATTCTCATTTTTTGTTGGAACTTGACTAGAAATAGTATATGGTTTATTTTTTACCTTCTTTTCGGAAGCTGGTGCATTTTCTCCACCATTTGCATCATATGAAATGGTATATTTCGTTGAAGAATAAACAGTAATTGGTTTAATTGGCGTATAGTCAACATATGACTCTACTGCACTTCTTAACCTATAAATAACGCATGCAGCTTCTGCCCTTGTCATATTTTTTAGTGGCTTAAATGAACCATCTTCATAACCATATAAGAATTTATTTTCAACATTATAGACCAAGAAGTTTTTATCATCTTGAAGCATATCCTTTGTATCATTAAAATCTGGTTCTTTATTCTTCTTGTCCAAAGAAGCTTTCATTACTTTTAAATCAGATCTAGCAATTAATCTGCACATTTCTAATCTTGTAATAGCTTCATCCAAGTTCTCTTTATCCCAAGTATTATCTACTAAACTGTATTTTTGGGCATATTTATAATAATTATCTACCCAATGCTCATTATCTTTAGCTTTTTCAGTAAATGATTTTTCTTCTGGGAAACATGTAATTAGAACAAGTTTCAAAAACTCGGCCTTAGTAATTGTACCATGAGGCCTATATGTTCCATCTGGATATCCATTTATTATTCCAGTGCTTGTAAGCTCCTCGATTTCTGTGTATGCCCAAAAATCATCTGGAATATCTGAAAAATTCATTGCAAGAGTAATTGGAATAAGGCATATTGTTATGATTATTACTAATAGTGCAGCGGCTTTTTTTGTATTCATAATATAACATCCTTTCTTTTAATACCTTCTAATTATATAAGACAACCACCTTAATTTATTTTTATTACGAAATATTTAACAATAAAATAATCTTATTGAAATAATAAAATCCGCACTCCCGTAAGAGATTATTGATAATTTGACATATATAATTGTTTTTAGATATATTTTATATGCTTTAAAAAAAATGCGTTCCAAAAATAAAAAGCCGTGCAAATGCACGGCTTTCTATTATTATTTCCAGATTTCAATATCTCCATCAAATTCATATTCATGAGAACTTGTTGCTTCAACTATTCCATAGTATGCCCAATGTCCATCAATATCTGTAAACTTATTAAATGTCTTATTGCTATTAATCGTTTGAATATCTCCGATTCTACCAAGCATTCTATTGATAATAGTAATTGCTTCTGCTCTCTTTATTGAATTATTTGGTCTAAATGTACCATCTTCATAGCCTGAAATCCATCCCATAATTCTTGCATAATTAATTGTTTCATATGCCCAATGATCTTTAGTTACATCTACAAAGCTTGTCTCAATGTTTAATTTTTGCATTTCATCAAACCTTGTAATCATTGTAGCAAATTCAGCTCTAGTTATCTTATTTTCTGGCTTGAATGTTCCATCTTCATAACCCTTAACAATTCCAAGTTTACTCATCGTAATAATATCTGATTTAGCCCAGTGTCCATCAATATCTGTAAAGATATTTTCATCTTCAATTTTTGGTTTTGTTTTTAATAATCTAGCAAATATTGTTACAACTTCCGCTCTTGTCATTATCTTATCAGGTTTAAAAGTTCCATCTTCATAACCTGTAATATAACTATTGTGGTTTGTTGTATCTAATAGAGATGTTGAGACTTTCTCCTCTTTAGTATCACCTGATGCTGGTACTTCAACAATTTTCTCTACTTCGACATAATGCGTTCCACCGCCACCGCCAGAACCGCCTTTCTCTTTAATAATGTAATATGTACCTGTTACAGTTCCAGTATAATTATCAGAAATTGCATTTATTGTAACTTTATAAGTACCTACATTCTTAGAAGTTTCTGGATATACTACATTATAATCTGAATCTTTCAATTCAATTTGTTTTCCATCATCAGTCTTTATTCTGACTGAAATTTCAGGTTTTATCTCTTTACCAGTATAATTAGATTTCTCAGGCTTAGCAGCAACAATAGCATCTGCAATATCTAATGGAGTAATCTCAAATGTTGTTGAAACTGTTCCTGTATAATCACCTTTTAATGTAGCTGTAACGGTAGCTGTACCAACGTTCTTATTGTTTTTATAAGATAATGTATAGTCCTTACCTTCCTCTAAGATCCTATTATCACGCTTAATTACTACTGATGGTTTCTTTTCATTTCCATCATAAACATATGTAACATCACTGCCATCAGTTAACTCAATTGTTGTTTCTTCATCTGGATTAACTACTATTGAGAAATAAACTGTCATACTACCTTTATAGTTACTACTATCTTTCATAGTAATTGTAGCACTAGCTGTATTCTCTCCTATTTCAATATTGTTACTATATGTAACTTCATAATCATCTGAAGAGACCTCTGTAACTCCATCTTTTATAGTTATAGCTGGTTCTTTTGCAGTTTCATCATAAAGTTGTTCGTCAACTTCTTCAATAACCAAATCATCAATTGATTTCTTTGTAATAACAAATGTTGCACTTGATTCAACTTCATCATAATCTCCTAAGCCTGCAACTTTAACATAGTATTTACCACTATTAGCTGGAGCTTTGCCTTCGCCTGTTGCACCATCTTCTTCATCAGTTAGCATAGTTAAACTAGCATCTTTATAATATGTAACAATGTAATCTGTACCCTCTACTAATTCATTTCCTTTTGGATCTTTAACAATAAGCTCAATTTCTTGTGGTTCTTTGTTATACTCTTTTGAGTTATCTACTATAGAAATATTTAGAGAATTTATATCCTTTTCTAAAATGCTAAAGTCTAAACTGATTGTTCCAGAATAATTTCCCTTTAAAGTAATTATTGCTTTATAGTTACCTACTTCTATAATGTCTGCTTTAGCTATGCTATCGCCACTTACAGTCTCGTAAACCACATCATAATCAGTTCCAGATACTAACATTATCGTGCTGTCTGTTGATATGTATTTAACAACTTCAACAGGAACTTGGTTAGATTCATTATATACAAATTCTTCAGGAACTAATGTAGCATCTATATCACTATTTTCAATAGGATCAATACTAAATGCTTTAGTATCAGTAGCACCTTCATAATTACCTATACCAGTAATTATTGCTGTATATTCACCTACTTTTGTAGGAGGTGTTGTACTACTATATTCATTTCCTTCATAATCTGTTCCTGTGTATGTAACTGTATAATCCTTACCTTCTTCAAGTATAGAATCATTTACTCCATTTACTGTAATATCTGGTTTAGAAGTTGTACCTGTATAGTCAATATCATCAACATCTTCAACTGTAAATGTGTCTAAAGCCGTGATTTCAAATTCAGCTGTTCCAAGAGTACCCTCGTAATCGCTTCCAGCTTTACCTGATACTATAATTGTATATTTTCCAGCACTCTTTGGATTAGACTCTCCAAAAGACATATCAAAACTATCTTTTGGAAGTTCAGTTCCAACATCTGATTTAACAACTATATCTCCAGATATTTCATTTATTGTATATACTGCATTCTTAAATGGTTTCTCTACATTATTAATATTTAATGAGTCAACACAAATTACATAGGTTCTAGAAGCTTTATCATTGCTTCCTGCATAATTTGTACCTGTTCCAGTAACTGTAACTGTATATGTTCCAACTGCTGTTGTAAATTCATCATCATATGAAATCACAAAATCATCACTAGAAAGCGTATTACCATTTATATCTTTTACAAGCAAGTTTTGTTCAAATTCTGCTTTAGTAATATCTTCATTATATGATGTTTTTCCATTTGCAAATTCTAATAATAGTATCTCTTTAGCAATTGTTCCATATTTATTTATAGTAAATTGTTTTTCAACTGAACCAGCATAATTGCTATCATTTATTGCAGTAATTGTAACAGCATATGAACCAGCATTTTTAAATTCGCCATCGAAAGCAACTTCATAGTCTGTATCTTCTGTAAGGAGAATACTTCCATATGTCACTTCAACAGATGGTTTTTGAACACTTCCATTGTATGTTACATTTGAACTTAGCTTGATTTCAACATCATCTAAGTCAACTTTATTAATAGTGAATTCAGCTTCTTTAGTTCCAGAGTAATTACCTTTTAGTGTTGCTTTAGCTTTTGCAGTTCCACTATTTACATTGTTTTCATAGCTTACGTTGTAATCAATACCTTCATTCAATTCTGTAGCACCAACAAATACTTTAACAGTTGGAGTTTTTGCTATTCCATCATATGTATAAGTATCTTCTGATACCTCAGTGTTACCTTCATATAATTTAATAGTTGGTTCTCCTTGTTCAGCAACAATGTTAAATGTAATTGTCTTCGATCCTTTGAAATTACCAATTCCTTGAAGAACGATACTAGCTGTACCTGCATTTACATTATTCTTGTAAATTGTTGAATAATCATCATTTGTTAAAACATGACCATTATACTTAAGTGTAAAGCTTGGTTCTATTTCTTCACCCGTATATGTTTGATCTGCAATATCTCCGCTTAAAGAAACGTCGCTATCTGCTAAATCTTTCTTAGTAATTTCATAATTACAGCTTGCTTGTTGTAATAAATTACCATTCTTAGAAATCTTCAAAGTAATAGTATATTTACCAACATTTAGTATTGTTCCACTAGTAATTAATTCATAATCTAAATCATCATGTTCTGTTTCTAATTCTGATACTGTCTTATCGCCATCTACTTTAACATCTGCTTTTCCAACTACTACTTCATCACCTGTGTATACATGAGATGATTCATCAAGTGAAATTGTAATATCGCTTGCATCAATTATTGTAAATGTTGTATAACCATTTGCTCTTGAATCTCCTGATTCAAAGAAGTTTGTTAATTCATCTGTTGCTTTAACCTCTAACGTGTAATTTCCTATTGTAATTTCATCTGGTGTGAATGTTATTTCTAGTTTAGCTATATCTAATTCTTCACCAGAATATCTTACTGTTAGATTATCTAGTATTTCTTGCTTTGTTATTCCATTTGTATATGGATCTCCAGATAAGCTTACCTCTAATTGGCCTACATATGGCTTAATTGTATACGTTGCTTCTTTTGTGCCTTGGTAGCTTGCTCCAGCTGCTGGCTCTATTGTTATTTCATATTCTCCTGCATCTCTATATACATTTGTTCCATGATTTACTGTGTAATCTGTTCCTTCTTCTAGTACTAAATTTCCACGTTTTACTACTATTGTTGGCTCTTGTACTCCTCCATTATATGTTGCATCTTCGATTGTTACTGTTACATTATCCAAGTCATTTACTATATTAAATTCTAGTGTTCTCGTTCCCTTGTAGTTTCCTTTTCCTTCTACTATTATGCTTGCTGTGCCTTCTTCTTTGTTGTTTTTATATACATATGTATAGTCTTCTCCACTTACAAGTACTTCTCCACTATATGTTAGTGTAAATGCTGGCTCTAACTCTTCGCCAGAATATAATTGATCTTCGATTTCACTTGCAATTACATCATCACCAGATATGTCCTTTGGTGTTACTGTAAATGTTGTGCTTGCTTGTTGTAACAAGTTTCCATCTTTAGATACTTTTAATGTTATTGTATATGTTCCAACATCTTTAATAGTATTTATTACTAAGTCGTAGGTTAAATCTTGATTATCTGCTTCAAGTTCTTCTACAGTCTTGTTATCTCCACTTACAATCACATCTGCTTTTGTAATTTCGATTTCATGAGCTGTATAAACACTCTCTGATTCATCTAATCTTATCTCTATTTCATTTGCACCATTTATTGTAAATAATACATAACCACTTGCTCTTGATGTATTTGATTCAAAGTAATTTGTTAACTCTGATTTTGTATTTACTTCTAATGTATAATTTCCTGTTGTTAACTCTCTTGGTGTTATTGCTATATTTAACTTACTTACATCTAGCTCTTCATCACCATATTTTACTGTTAAGCTATTTATTATCTCTTCCTTTGTTACTCCATTTGTATATGGATCTCCAGATAGTGTTACATTTAATGTTCCTACAAATGGTTTAATTGTGTATGTTACTTCTTTGCTATCTACATAGTTTGATCCTACTTTTGCATTGATTGTTACCGTGTAGCTTCCTGCATTTGTATATCCATTTGTACCATTATCTACTGTGTAATCTTCTCCACTTACTAATGTTATTGTTCCATCTGATGTTACATAGCTTACTGTTATTTCTGGTTTTTGCTCTGCTCTGTTATATACAGGATTATTATTTGTAACTACTACTTCAATGTTATTTCCAGCAAATGAAATTGGTGTTACACTAAACTCTTTTGTTTGTGTTCCTGTATAGTTTCCAATTCCTGAAACTATAGCTTGATATGTACCAACATTTGTTGGTGCTACATTTGAGTTGTAATTATCTCCTGAATATGTAATTGTGTAATCTTTGATAATTACTAAGTTTTCGCCTTCTACTCCTGAAACTGCAATTACTGGAGTAGTTGTCTTTCCTGTATATTCAACATTAGCAATATTTGCTACTGTTAGTGTAGCTGGATTAATTGTAAATTCTCCTGTTGCTGTAACATTTGCAAAGTCAGTATCTGCTTTTCCTGTAACTAGTATTGTATATGTTCCTACATTCTTTGGCTCTGTGCTTCCAAATGTTATATCGAAGTTACTATTTGCAATTACTGTGTTTGCGTCTGATGTTATAGTGATTTGATCTAAAATGTCATTTATTGTAAATACTGCATTCTTATATGTTGCTTCTGCATCTGTCACTGTAACTGTGTTTACGTAGATAACAAATTCTCTTGTTGCTATGTCATTTTGACCAGCATAATTTGTACCTGTTCCTGTAACTTTAACTGTATATGTTCCAGCTCCTGTTGGATATGTACTTGTATAGTTTGTTCCGTCTTCAGAATATGTAACTACATATGTGTTATTTGCTAATGTATTTCCATTTAAATCTTTTACTACCAAATTAGATTCAAATTGTGCTTTTGTTGTGCTTTCTACATATGATGCTTTTCCATTTGCAAACTCTAGTAATAGTATTTCACCATTATTTAATCCATATTTACTTATAGTAAAGTTCTTTGAATTATTTCCTTGGTAATTGCTATTAGCAACTGCTGTTATTTTAACGTTGTATGTACTTGCATTTACAAAATCTCCTGAGTACGATACATCGTAGTCTCTATCTTCAACTAATAATACATCTCCACGTTGTACAGTCACTTGAGGTCTTTGCTCTGCTCCGTTATACACTTTATTCTCACTTAATGTCATCGTTGCATCGCTTAAATCAAATTCATTTATTTTGAATTCTGCTTCTTCAACTCCACTATAGTTTCCACAAAGTGTAACTATTGCTTTAGCTATTCCACTATCTACGTTGCTTTCATATGCAACTGTATAATCACTATTTTCGCTTAGAGTTCTTCTCTCTCCGCTTACAACATATTCTACAATTACATCAGGTGTTTTAGCTGTTCCATTATATGTGTATGTGCTATTTGTAACAGCTTCACCATTTTCTTTTAATGTAATTATTACATCTCCAGAAGCTTCAGGTTTAATTGTAAATGTGATTTCTTTTGTTCCTTCAAAGTTTCCTTTACCTGCTAACATTATCGTTGCTGTTCCTACATCCTTATTATCTTTATAGAATGCTGTGTAATCACTTGGTGTCAAACCTACATTATTATATGTAAGTGTGAATGCAGGCTCAATTTCATTACCTGTATATGTTTGATCAGCAATGTTGTTTGCAACAACATCATTTGCTCCAATATCTTTTGGAGTAACTGTATATGTTGTGCTTGCCTTTTGTAGTACATTACCTTCTCTTAACACTTTTAAGGTAACTGTATATGTTCCTACATTTTTAATTGTGTCACTTATTTCTAGTTCGTAATCTAAATCAGGGTGTGCAAGCTCAGCAGCTGCAACTGTACCATCTCCGCTAATGATTACATCATCTTTGGTTATCACAACTTCATCAGCTGAATATACACTAGTAGATTCTTCAAGATAAATGTCTATATTGCTTGCTCCTGTTATTGTAAATAACGCATATCCATTTGCTCTTGAATCTTCTGATTCATAATAATTTGTTAATGAATCTTTTGCTTTTACTTCGATTGTATAGTGACCAGTTGTTAAAGTATATGGTGTAAATACTATATCTAACTTAGTCTTATCTAATTCTTCATCTAAATATTTAACAACTAAGTCATCAATAATATCTTCTTTACTAATACCATTTACATATGATTCATTAACAGTTACATTTATGCTTCCTACATAAGGCTTAATAGTATATGTTGCTTCTTTAGTTCCAGCATAGTTAGAATCATTCTTTGCTTTAATTGTGAAATCATATGTATCAGCATTCTTGTAAACATTATCACCATGTACTAATTCGTAATCATCAGATTTTAATTTTATAAATCCATTAGTAGTTTCATAAGTTACATATACAATTGGGTTTTGAATATCCGTATTGTATATCGTGTTATTATTTGAAACTTCAACATTAATATTCTCATTATTTAAAACAATTGGATTAACACTATAATGTTTAACTACTGTACCAGTATAATTTCCTTTACCTGTAACAATTGCATCATAGTTGCCAACTTTTGTAGGTGCGATTTTTGAATTATATGATTCACCAGAATATGTAATAGTATAGTCTTTTTCTATTACAACATTCTCTCCTCCAACACCACTTATTTCTATACTTGGTGCTACAGATATTCCTGAGTAATCAACATCTTCAATATTACCAACTACTATAGAAGCTGGTTTAATATTAAATTCTCCCGCCGAGTAAACTCCTGCATATTCCGTATTATCTTTTCCTGTAACAATTACAGTATATGCTCCTACATTCTTTGGTGTGCTTCTACCAAATCTAATGTCAAAGTTGTCATTATCTATTACACCACCTACAGATGAAATTTCAATTTGATCTATTATTTCATCTATTTTGTAAGCTGCATTCTTATATATTGCTTCAGAATTACTTACATCTAGTGCATTTACACTAATTACGAAATACCTTGTTGATACATCATGTTGACCTGCATAGTTTGTTCCAGTACCTGTAACTTTAACAACGTAAGAGCCAATCTCTGTTGGGAAGTTATTTGTGAATGTTGTGCCATCAGCTGAATAAGTAACAGTATAATTTCCATCAGATAAAGTGTTTCCATTTATATCTTTAACTGAAAGTTTAGATTCAAATACTTGTTTAGTAATTGTCTCGTTAAACACTGTCTTATCATCAGCAAATTCTAAAATCAAAATTTCATTATCATTCTTACCATATTTATCAATTGTATATTCTACAACTTTTTCACCTGTGTAATTATTATTTTCAGGTGCATTTATAACCACTTCATAAGTTCCTGCATCAACAAATGTACCATTATAAGTCAATATATAATTTGTACCTAGTTCAAGAATTACATTGTCTCGTTTTACCTCTATTGCAGGTTTTTGAACGCTTCCATTATAAACGGCTGTATCACTCAATGTAACAGTTGCATTTGCTAAGTTATATCTTCCAATTCTAAATTCTTTAACTTCTCTTCCACTATAGTTTCCACATAGAGTTACTACTGCCTTTGCACGAACTGTTTGAGAAGTACTTTCAATATTATCTTCGTAACTTACTCTATAATCTATTCCCTCTTCAAGTGGAATACTTTGACTTCCAACAACAAATGCTACTGATACGTCAGGAGTTTTAGCAGTTCCATCATATGTATATGTATTATCTGTTACTGGGTTTCCATCTTGAGTAAGAGTAATAATAACATTGCCACTTGCTTCAACAATATTGAATTTAATCTCTTTTGTTCCTTCGTAATTTCCTTTACCTACTACAGTAATTGTTGCTTCACCAACATTTGTGTTGTCTGCATATACTGCTTCAAAATCATCTTGATCTAATACAATACCATTTTGTGACAATAAGAATTCTGGTTGTATCTTTAAACCAGTATAATATTGATCTGCAACTGGTCTTGTATAAATATCATCATCAGCAATATTTTTCTTAGTTACTGTAAAGTTTGCTATTGCTTTTTGTAATTCATTATTTCCTTTAAGTACTCTAACTGTGATTGGATAAGTTCCAACATCTTTAATACCATTTATTCCTGTTATTTCGTAAGTTAAACCATTATTTGATTCTCTTAAATCGTGAACTGATACGCCATCAATTAAGATATTTTCATCACTTAATACAATAGTTTGTGCAGTAAATACACAAGTATCTCCTGAAATAGTAACAGTAATATCTGATGCTGGATCTACAGTGAATTGTACATTACCATTTGCGCTTTCTGTGCCATTACTATAATTTGTATTACTATCTTTTGCAGTAACATTTATAGTATGAACACCTGGTGTAAGGACATCAGATGAGAACTCAACATCATAATCTGAACTACTTAATACATCATTTCCATATGTAACTATTAAATCAGCTAAAACTGCTTCTTTAGATACACCATTTGTATACTCAGCATCTCCAGATAAGCTTACATTTAATAATCCAACATAAGGTTTAATTGTATATTCAAATGATTTGTTACCAACATAGTTTGAACCAGTTACTGCTCTAATTGTTACATTATATGTATCAGCATTTATATAACCATTATCGCCTGATACAAGTTCGAAATCTTCTCCAAGAACAAGTCTCTTAGCTCCATGGCCTGAGATATAAGTAACATTTATAGAAGGTTCTTGTTTAGTTGTATTATAAACTTGATCATTATTAACTAACTCTACTGCAACTCTATCGTCAGCTAAATCAACTGGAGTAATTTCATATGGTAATGTTACTTTACCTTGGTAATTTCCTAATCCTTCAACTGTAACTTTATAATTTCCTACATCTGTTGGAGGCACTTCTGTTGTAGCATATGAATCTCCAGAATACTTAATAATGTAGTCTTTCTTATAAAGTAAATCTTCTCCTCCAACACCAGCTATTGTCATTTCTGGTTCATGAGAGTGTCCACAATATTCTCTATCTGTAACACTACTAAATACTATTTGAGCAGGTGTAACAGTAAATGAACCTGTGCCAAGTATTCCTTCATAATCGGTACCTTCTTTTCCGATTACGATAACTGTATATGTTCCAATACTTCTTGGAACCGTACTACCAAATGAAATATCAAAATTATTCTTATTTAAAACAACTGTGCTGTCTTCTTCAGAAGTAATCACTATAGAATTTATTATTTCTGAAATGTTGAAGTTTGCATTCTTATATGTTGCAGTTGTATCTGATACATTTGCAGTACGTAAATAAATAACAAAATCTCTTGTTGCAATGTCATAATGGCCAGCATAGTTTACACCAGTACCAGTTACTTTAACTGTATATACTCCAACTCCTTGTGGGAATGTTACAGTATTTCCAGCTTTTGTATATTCTACTGTGTAATTTGAATTTGGCAATGTATTGCCATTTAAGTCTTTAACAATTAATAAATCTTTAAATGCATTTGTATCTGCTATGGTTCCATCTTTAAATGATGCTTTATCATCTACAAAGTCTAATAATAGTTTTTCACCACTATTATTACCATATGGATTAATTGTATATGTGATTTGTTGCTCACCATTATAGTTGCAATTATCTCCACTCAAAGCACGTATTAGAATTACACTATATGTATTTGCATCAATAAATGAGCCATCATATGAAACTTCATAATCTTTATCTAGTTCAAGTAAAGTGTTGTCACGTCTAACTTCTATTTGTGGCTTTTGAACTCTTCCATTGTATACAGTGCTATCTTCCAATACTACATTTGCGATAGATAAGTTATATTTGTTGATCTTAAATTCTTTGTCTTCGCTTCCCTCATAGTTACCACAAAGTGTAACTATAGCTTTAGCAGTACCACTGTTTACATTGTTTTCAAAAGCAACTCTATAGTCTCTTCCTTCTACAAGTGTAACTCTCTCTCCTACCTCTACTACATAATCAACAGATACATTTGGAGTTTTTGCTAGGCCATTATATATATATGTTGTATTTGTTACTTCTTCTCCAGATTCAGTAAGAGTGATTATTATATCTCCTTGAGATTCTCTAATAATCTCAAATGGAAGTTCTCTAGTTCCAACATAGTTTCCTTTACCAACTAGTGTTATAGTAGCTTCACCTACATTTTTATTGTTTGAATAAACGGCTGTATAATCATTTGTTGAAAGAACTTCTTCGTTATATTCAAGTCTGAAATCAGGTTTTAGTGAAGCACCTGTGTAGAATTGATCTTCTATTTCATCTGCGATTACATCTACTGCATTAATATCTTTTGCTAAAACTTCAAAAGTAGTAGATGCACTTTGTAATTCGTTATTGCCTTTTAATATTCTTACTGTAAGTGTGTATGTTCCAACATCTTTAATTGGTCTATCCCAAGAAACTACATATGTTAAATCTCGGTTAGCAGGATCTTCTCTTAATTCAGAAACAGATTCTCCACTATTTATTATCATATCGCTTTCTGGAATAACAATAGTTCCAGCAGTATATACACGTGATGATTCTCTTAATGAAAGTGTAATATCTTCTAAACCTTCAATTGTAAAGAAAGCTGTTCCATTAGCTCTTGAGCTTGCTGATTCATAGTAATTAGGTAAAGAATTCTTTGCATCAACTTTAATTACATAATTTCCTGTTGTTAGGTTTCCATCTGGTGTATATGTGATATCAAATTTATCTCCACTTAATGTGTCTGTTCCATATGTGATAACTAAATCATTTTCGATTTCTTCTTTAGTTATTCCATTATTATAACGATCATGTTTTAAGCTTACATTTAAAGCACCTGTATATGGAACAATTGTGAATTGAACTTCTTTAGTTCCTGTGTAGTTTGAACCAGCTTTACCTTTTATTGTAAAGTCATAAGTTCCTACATTAATAAATTGATTTTCGCCAAGAACAATTTCGAAATCTACGCCTTCATGTAATTGAACTGTTGTGCCATTTCTAGCAATACTTACACTAACTTCAGGACGTTGAGATATCGTATTGTATACAGCATTGTCATTAGAAACTATAACATTAGCACTAGAAATATTTGTTGGATTAATCTCAAATGTTCCCCTAATTGTTCCTTTATAATTTCCTTTTGCTTCTATCTTATAGCTTGCTGTACCAACTTCATAATTATTTTGATAAGTAACAGTGTAATCTGTACCTTCAACTAGAACCTTATTAAATACTGTATCTGTAAGAACTAAATCTTGCATACATGCAGAACCAGTATAATCTTTGTCTTCTACTCCTGTTAAAGTAAATCCATCTGCTACATTATCTCCACTATTAATTGGTTTGCTTTCAATAACAAAAGTATATGTTGTTAATCCACCAAAGTTTCCAATACCAGCAATAACTGCAACGGCAATACCACCATTTGTGTTATTACTATGTACTACAGTAAAATCTCTATTTTCTTGTAATATTATTGGATTTTCATTTACATCATATTTATATTCTAACCAAGCATCTCCACTAGGACTAAATACAAGAGTTTGCGCTTGACCATTGTACTCTCTATCTGTAGATGTTGCTGATTTAATAGTAATAGCTGCATCATTAATTGGTCTTGGTGTGATTTGATAACTTGCAAAATTGTAGTTACCTGCATATCTACCAATACCATTTACTTGTAAAATGTATCCACCAACATCTTTAGAGTTTTCATCAACGATTACTGCGTAGTCTCTTCCTTCTTCTAGGCTATTTAAATATACTTTGCTTCCTTCTACTAACATATATGAAGTTGATTTATTTAGTTCAGGACGTTGAATTTTACCATTATATGTTAAAGAATTTTCACTTAACTCTATATTAATAGTACCAGTAAGTGGTGATATTTTATAAGTAGTTGTAGCGTGAACTCCGTTATAGTTTCCGGTTCCTACTACATATAGTAAGTATTCTCCAACTTCGCTAGGTGCAACTGTATTTTCAGGTGAGCCATATCCCAAAGTATAGTCGGTACCATATTCTAATTCTGCAGTTGCATCATCTCCACGTGTTACAGTAAGTGCGCTAACAATTGATCCATGTATTGCCGAATCATTACCAGTATATGTGAATTCACTTGGATCTAATGTTGCAATAATTCTGCCTCTATAGTTACCCACTTCAAATGTTTCGATTTTTTGATCTTGATAATTTCCTTTACCTGTAATTATTGCATCATATGTACCTTTACTTAATGGATAACCATTAGATAAAGTTGCTGTATTATTTTCTACATCACTTACTCTATAAGTAACTGTGTAATCATCTTCTGTTAGTTTCTTAGATACTCCTCCTACTCTATCTAAGATAGTAACTGTAGGAACTATTTCATTACCCGTAAATCCTGATTGATAAATAGAAACTGTAACATCATTATTATTAGCTAAGCTTCTAGGATTAATATGGAATGGATAAACCAAGGTTGCTGTAGCATAGTTTCCATTTAATGTTATAAAGTCAAACGCTGGATCACTAGCACTTACTCTAACATTATCACCAGAAACTGATGTAATATAATCTGTACCAGCAACAAGTGGTGTACCTGTTGCACTGCTTGTATCAACTCCATCTATCTCAATGTTTTGAATTGAAGGAATAATAGCTTTGCCATTGTATTCATATACTAAATCATCATCACTAAATGTAATTGTAGTATTATCTTTTGTTACAACTTTTTTATTTATTGTTATATCAACTGCTAAATTTACTAGCTCTGCATATTCTCCTTTACCTTGAATAATTAAAGGATATGTTCGTGCATTTTTTACGCTTGATGTACCAAACATTACTGTATAATCAACATCTCTTACCAATGTAACTTCAGGAGCTGTTTCAGATACTTTACCGGTAACTTCTATCTCACCTAATTCTGAAATTGTCCTTTCTCTTCCATTGAAAACAAGAGAATTTTGATTTTCAACAATTGCTTCAAATTGAGAGCCATCACTTGAAATAACAAATGCAGCTTCAGCAGTTAAACCTTCTTCATAATCAGTACTTGAAGCTAAACATGTTGCAACAACCTTATATACACCAGCTGTAGACTCCAATGAAGGAATTTCTACATACTGCTCAGTTGTAGTATCCATCTTGTAATATTTAATACTATAGTCCGTACCATATACTAATGCTGGATTTCCATAACTATCAACTACTCTAGCATTAGCTTGTGCACTACTAAAATCAATATTTGGTATAGAACCAGCATTATATCTTAATCCTAATCCATCAATATAAGTTTCTCCATTAAACTTTTGAATATGAATTTGTCCATTATATTTTTGAACTTCTACTGAAACACTTGTATTTGTGTTTTCATCGTATTTTCCTTTACCAGTAATTATTATATTGTAAGTTCCAACATCTTTAATAATTGGCATATTTACTTCATAGTCAACGCCCTCGACCAAAAGCATCTCACCATCATAAACTTCTATTTCAATGTCTCCGCTTTGGTCTTTTCCGTTATATTTTCTTGGATTAATAGGAGTAACTGAAATACTTGGATCATCCATTCTCTTCTTAGAAATTGCAACTTTTCCTTGAGGAACTTCTAAATTGTCATGATCTGCATCAATATACTTAGTTTTAGCATACAATGGGCTTTCATATCCACTTGTGCTAAGTCCATCAAGTGAGAATGTGTCATATGTTCCATCTCCAAAATAAATTGCAAATATATAATATAAACCTGTATCAAATTCTTCACTTGGTATTTCACAAGTAGCAATTCCTGTTGTACTATCAACTCTTGCTACTCCATCTGCGTCTTGTGGTCCATATTGTCCAACAATAATTTGAGTATCTCCAGATGTAACCTTTTTATCTCCCCATCTAACTTCTTCATTACGCCATACTTGGTGCCAATCACTAGTACCTTTAAATAAGAAGAAATAAACTGTTCCTGTTGCACCAACATATGGATTGCGATCTACATCAAGTAATTGTGCCGTAACTGTCATTGTTGATCTATATGGATATGATGGTCTATCTCCACTAGTTACAACTGTTCCATATGGTTTAGCTATTAATACAGCTTCGTTTGAAGGTGTAACAGCTATCATATTCTTAGGACGATTTGCAAGACTAAAGTGTGTCCTAAAATGTTTAACCATTGTATCTACTTTATCTGATTTAATAATTGGTTCATTCACATCTATAGTTTCATCAATATATAAAGGAATCTTGTTTTCAGCAGATACGCTATTATCTCCTGAGCAATTATTTATAACACCAGATACATTTATAAATGTATTCTTTGCAACATATACTGACGAAATAAAGTTATCTTGGTTAATGCCATATGTGTTAATTGGTCCATATCCACTGATGTCTAAAGAATTATTAATTGTACTTGCTTGATAAATGCCATATTTTCCACCATTAATATTACCACCTGTAAGAGTAGCTGTTCCATCATTATAAATTGCTATACCATTTTCATCATTATGTTTAATAGAACCACCAGATACTGTTAAAGTTCCATTGTTTTGAATTAAGTTTTGAGTACTATCAGCACCTGCTTCCATTGAAATTGCTCCGCCGGTAATATTTAATGTCCCATTATTAACTAAATTATTAGCAACATTATTACTACCACCAGTGCTATTAAATGATATCTTACCGCCTGTCATACTATCAGATATTTTTAGTGTTGCACCTTCATATATTACAAATGGAAGGTGGTTCATATCTAATGTATGTCCATTTAAATCAAGTTCTATATTAACGCCTTCTGGAATGTCAGTTTCTATTTTTGAGTAAACATATTTAAGTAAAGAAATTTTCTTTCCTTGTTTTGAAGTATTATTTTCGACTTCATTTATTGCAGATTGTAATGTTCCCCATTCTTCTTCAGATCCATCATTCCAAGTAATCTTAACTTCGTTTATAGTTTGAACTTTAAAAGTAGTATAAATTGTAGCATTTGCAAGTGGCATATAGAAGTAGAATAATTTTTCGTCTAATTTAATAACTTTATTATTATTTAAAGAGTACGTTCCCTCTACTCCATTTAAAGTGTATTTAACTTCAATAGTATCAACTTCATAACCATCAAAAGGAATTGCTGTTAGAAGTACAAACATACCACCTTGTGCTTGATTTAGACTACTAGTCATGCTTCCATTTTCTGATGGAGCAATAGTAATGTCTAAAACATTTTCTCTATAGTCAGGTTGACCATTATGGTTAGCATCAACTGACCATACAGCATAGAACGCTGTAACTTCATAAATTGTATATTGTCTATTGTATATAACGCCTGGTATTAAATCAGTTGGATAATATATATCAACTTTTAATTCGTCTGCAGCTGTTGTGATTGGATTAACTTGTACTGGACTCCATCCAATAAATACATATCCATCACGTGTTATAGGATCTCCACTAACTTGTGGCAAAATATTGATAGTATCTCCACCACTATAAAATGTTTCATCTACAGGAAGAACTCCATCTCCTGATTTAGCATTGTTTCCATCATAATTTACAGTAACAGCATCATAGATTAAATAATATTCATTGTTTGTTCTTTCGCCTATTATGTCTTTATTATATTTTATTTCATAAATTGATTTGTTATATAAAGTAGCTGTTTCAATTTCTCTTGCTCTTGTAGCATCATTAGTATTAATTTTTGCTATTCTAGTTTGAGGTGCAGTCAATTCTGAATTCATTGGAATTGCATGTGACATTGTCAAAGCATCATCTACATAGATTAATTCTCCGCTTGTAAGATAAACTGGATTACGTGAATCTAAATAAATATCTTTTGAAATATGCAATTCGCTTCCAACATTAACTAAAATACCTCTTCCTTTTGGATCTGAATTGTATGATGAAATATTATTTCCATTAAATGAACCACCACTAATATATGCGTCACCATCTAGGTAAATTGCAGCGCCATCTCCTTTAATGGTACGGTTATTATTAAAGCTTCCCGCATTCATTGTAAAAATTGCATCTGCTCCAACATATATACCGCCACCATCATTATCTGCATCATTGTTATTTATCTCACCATTTTCAAAAGTAACAGTAGCACCACCAGCTATATAAATACCAGCACCATCATTAGATGCATCGTTTGCATTAATACTTCCATTCGAAATTACAACTGTACCACCATTTGCAACATAAATACCTGCACCATTTTGCGCTTCATTTTCATCAATATGACCATTAATCATAGTCATGTTACCAGCAACATAAACACCTGCACCATCAGTTGTTGTTTGGTTATATTTAATACTTGCACCATTTAAAGTAAATTGTCCACCACTTAAAACATTAACACCTGCACCAACTAATCCATTATTAGTTGAATTGTTACCAATAGTAACTCCTGCATTAGCATTAAATGTTCCTCCATTTTGAACTTCAACAAGTGAACCATTTATCTCATGACCAGAATTTCCATCAAGTCCCAAGAAGCCGCCCTTCAAAACTGAAATATCTGCTTCATCATATTGTTCTGAACCAAATGAAAGACTTCCTCCATTTTTTACAATGAATCCAGATGTATTATTACTATTGTCACCAAAAGACGATGCCAATGAAATTGTATAATCTCCAGTAGGATAGTATCTGAAATTCAAAGAAGATTGATTTGATGGAGTAATTAGAGTACCATTTGCTTTTTTTAAATTCTTATCAAGAATATTATCATCATTTTTTGTATTGGCTGTTTCTGCAACAATCTTAATATTTTTATTAACATTTATTGTTTCTGTCATAGTGATATTCTTGATAATATAAATTGTATCACCATTTTGAGCATAAGTTTCAATCGCTTGCTTTAAGTTTGTATATACTTTTTCACCTATTCTTGCAACATATGAATTAGTATCAGCTGTTGTATTATGATATAAACGTAATGAATTATTTGCTATTTCTTCTTTTAATATATATTCATCCGTATCAATCGCAAATTTGTTTTCTTGTACTTCAAGTGTGCCTCCATCTTCACGTTGAAACTTTACAACATCTAGAACAATGTTTTCACCAACATAGGTAGAATAATCATCCATAGATATCATACCAATTGTACCTGCTGATTCTAAACGTCCTGTAACTCTAATTGGTGTTTGATATACCGTTTTCCCTGAAACTGTGTCCCAATTTAAAGCACTAATATAAACATCGTTATTTGTATTTACAATGATACCACCTTCAAGATATAAAAGTGGATCTCTACTTGATCCTGTGTTGAAAATCGCAACACCGGCTCCTCCAACGCCTGCTTTATTGTGAGAAATTGTACCTCCTCTTAACGTAATAGCTGAATTTTGGTCATTAACATCGCAAACACCACCACCTTGCTTGGTTGCATAGTTATTAATAATTTCACCATTTAGCATTTCTAATTTACAATTTATACCTCTTCTTTTAGAAGAATTTGGTGCGCCAACAACGATACCTCCACCTACTTCTGCATAGTTTTCTGAGATAACCGTTTTACCTTGTAAAACTATTTCACAACCATTTGGCGTTCCAGTACCATCTGAAGTCGCAGCTATACCACCACCATTTATAGCAAAGTTACGTGTGATTGTTCCTCCATTCAAATAACAGCTTGCTTTCCAAAGAACAATACCACCACCATTATGACCAGCTAAGTTGTTAGATATTTCACCGCCATTCATATATATTCTTGCACCTTCACGACCGCAAACGCCACCGCCATTTGCTCCGTCTCCAGTAGCAGATCTACAATTGCTTATTGCTCCACCATTAATGTATAACTTACCACCATCAATACCTATTGCACCACCACAAGCTCTATTGTTATTTGTATCAGTAACTGTTGGTTTATTATCTCTTGCTGTGTTATATGCTATTAATCCATCATTAATAGTTACCACACCATTTGTAGATTTCGAAAAGATGGCCGTTCCGACACTATTTTGTTGTACGCCCATGGAATTCCATGAAATTTCACCACCATGCATATTTACTTTACCTGCGCCATTATTAAAAATAGTACCACAATATTTATCTGCTATAGTTGCACTTGCAAAGACATTACCAATTCTAGTATTTGAATATATATTTAATGTACCACTGTTGACACTAATCAATCCTGCTGTAGAATCTACACCTGTATTTTTATACCAATGAGCAACAGAATAATCCTCACCATCATTAAACAAAACATATTGAACATTGTTTACTACTTTATTGTTTCTAACACCATTATTACCATTATCATGTGCTCTATCTCTCTCAAAGTCATAATCCATATTTGGCTCATTTGACGCAAGCACCCAAACAGCACCACCATCTAACTCGATAGTACCTGTCATATTGGCAGAACCAATATTCAAAGTTGCTCCACTAGGAACATAAAACATAAATCCATCATTATTAGATATAGTACCACCAGAGTTACCTTGCTTTCTTAAAAGCTTAATATGTCCAGATGTTTCTAATGTAACAGTTCCAGAAATAGTAATTGGAGTCCTTTGATCATATGTTAAAATATATAATTTATCCGGGTTACTATTTGCAAGTTCAATAGCAGCATTTATATCAGCAATACTAGTAACTGCTATTTCTTCTTCCCCTCCCGTATAACCATGATCAAATGGTTTCACCACATTCGATTCATCATATTCAATTGCCTGCGCTTCGCTCGCAAAAGAATTATATCTCGCGAGATCAGTTCCGGAGTATATCATCCATATATTCAAATGGTATTATCGGAAATACAAAAGTAAATGCTAATACCATAGCGATTATTCTGTGATAAGTTTTAATTTTAAAATTCATAATTTTTGCCTCCATAAGCATATATATTTTTAGATAAATAAAATTTATCGAAAACTCGTATTTACGTAGAATTTTCCCTTATAATATTCTAATAAAAAACATGAGTTTCTACTATATATATATATAGTTGTTAGTTTTAATTAACATGTTTGTAACATTTTTGTAACATACTCGATTTTTATGGTATTTTTTGTGCTTTTTTTATAAAAAATATTGACAAAAATTGTATTTACTATCCAAACTTCCCTAGCTTTTAAGGCTCTTTTATATTGCAATAAAAATTCAATTATGATATAGTTTTTTTACACTAATAAAGGGGTGTAGATTAATGGAAAAGCTAATCATAAATGGTGGTAAAAGGCTTCAAGGAGAAGTTGTAATAAATGGCGCCAAAAATGCAGCAGTAGCAATACTTCCTGCCACAGTATTAATCAACGGAAAATGTACAATTGAGAATTTGCCTAATATTAGCGATATTAAGCTTTGTTGCCAAATTCTTGAAAGCATTGGAGCGAAAATTAAATACATATCACCAAGTTCTATTGAAGTAGACTCATCAAATATAAATAAGACCGACATCTCACCTGACATCACAAGAAAGTTTAGGGCATCATACTATTTCATCGGCTCTTTACTATCAAGATTTCATAAAGCTCAGGTTGGAAGTCCCGGAGGATGCAATTTAGGGCAGCGCCCTATTGATCAACACATCAAGGCATTTGAAGCATTAGGTGCTACTGTTGATTGTGGCGGAGGACTAATAACAGCTGATGGCAAAAATATGCAAGGTGGTCATATTTATTTAGATATTGTAAGTGTTGGTGCTACAATTAACGCAATCTTAGCAGCCACACTTTGTGAAGGAATCACTGAAATCGAAAATGTTGCCAAAGAGCCTCATGTCGTAGATGTGGCAAACTTTTTAAATATGATGGGCGCAAATATTAGAGGGGCTGGAACTGACATAATCAAAATTACTGGTGTAAAAGAGCTTAAAGGAGGACCTTCTTATGCTATAGTTCCAGATCAAATTGAAGCTGGAACATATATGATAGCTGCAGCAGTTACAAAAGGTGACATTATTATTAAAAATTGTATTACAAAGCACTTAGATCCTATTTCCGCAAAATTAAAAGAAATGGGTGTAGATATAGAAGAAAACGATGATGGTGATGAAATAAGAGTATTTTGCAATACCCGTACAAAAAAAGCATCTGTTAAAACAATGCCATACCCTGGATTTCCAACAGATATGCAACCACAATTTGGAGTACTACTTTCACTATCTGAAGGAACAAGCTATATAACAGAAGGAATTTGGGATTCAAGATTTCAATATACTGCAGAACTAAACAAAATGGGAGCTCAAATAAATGCAGAAGGAAAAAGAGCTGTTTTTGAAGGTGTAGAGTATTTAACTGGTTCTCAAGTTTATGCAACAGATTTAAGAGCAGGGGCTGCCCTTATTTTAGCCGGTCTTGCTGCAAAAGGTACAACAGAAGTCCTTGGAATTGAACATGTGGACCGTGGATATGAACACATTGAGAAAAAATTCCAAGCACTTGGTGCAGATATTCGTAGAGTATCAGAATAAAATTAATAACGGCGAGCGTAGCTCGCCATTTTTTAGGGAGATTTACTTATGATTAATTTTTGCAATTTATATTCCGGAAGTTCTGGAAATTGTACGTATATAGCAAGCGAAAACACAAGAATTTTAGTAGATGCTGGTGTTAGTTGTAATAAGATAATAAAAGCATTACATGAAATAGGCATTGAATTAGATGAAATTGATGCAATAATTATTACTCATGAACATTCTGATCATACAAAAGGATTAACAACGATAAGTAAAAAATACAATATACCCGTTTATGCAAATATAAAGACATGGCATATGATAGAAAGTTTAAATGTTAAAGATACTTGCAAATTCACTTTTACAACTGGAAAAGAATTTGAAATCGGGGACTTTAAAATATACCCATTTTCAATATCACATGATGCGGTTGATCCTTGTGGATTTTCAATTTTTCATGATGATAAAAAAGTCACAATCGCTACAGATATAGGACATATAACTGAAGGCGTACTTCATCAAATGGAAAACTCAAATATACTTTTGCTAGAAGCAAATTATGATGATGAAACATTAAAATGTGGTCCTTATCCATATCAATTAAAGAAAAGAATCATGAGCGAAAAAGGACATTTGTCAAATGAAGAAGCAGGAAAAACATTAGCATATCTTTCAAAAAATAATGTTCAAAATATGATACTTGGTCATTTAAGCAAAGAGAATAATTTTCCAGAATTAGCTTATCAAACTGTATTTAACGAAATAGACATGAATGGAAATATTTGTAATTTATCAGTTGCCTCTAGAGATTTTGTTGACCCAATGATCACATTATAAATTTATGTGGCGACCAATGGTCGCCATTTTCGAAGGAGAAAAAAATGAAAATTAATATTATTTGTCTTGGTAAAATAAAAGAAAAATATTTGCAAGATGGAATAAATGAATATACAAAAAGAATTTCAAAATATGCAGATATAAAAATAATAGAACTTCCTGATGAACCAATTCCAGATAATCCATCAGAAAAAGAAATAAAACAAGTTAAGAAAAAAGAAGCAGAAAAAATTAAAAGTCAAATCGGTCAACATGATTTTGTATGCATACTTGACTTAAAAGGAAAAGAATTAACATCAGAAGAATTGGCACAAGAAATAAGTGCTATAACCGTATCTGGTTATAGCACTATAGATTTTATAATCGGTGGTTCACTTGGAATTGATGAGGAATTATTAAAATCACATAAGGTGAAGATATCCTTCTCAAAACTAACATTTCCACACCAACTATTTAGATTAATGCTTTGTGAGCAAATCTACAGAGCTTTTAAAATAGCCAATAATGAAACATATCATAAATAAGATGCATTTTGGGGACACTTACAAAAAGTCATAATATTATGACTTTTTGTAAGTGTCCCCAAAATGCATCTTATCTTTTACTTACTGATTCTCGGCTTATATTCATAACAACATTTTTATTCCCAACAATTGGTAATTTCATTTTATAAACATATCTAACATTCAATTTAATTGGGCTCCCATATACTTGTCTTCTTGTTGTAGAATCCACTATTAATTGTGCTGTGTCAAAGCCTTGATTTTTTAAATCATTAATCAAATTTTGTTTTTCCTTATTTGTTAAATAACCATATTCTTCCATTACAAAAACGTATTTCAAACATGTAGAAGAAAGCTTTTCATACCAAATATATGGCATTAAAATATTAACACAGAAGACTATTAATACAGCAACAAGCATTAGTCCAATTGCAATAACAACTGGTGTTGTTATGATTTCACTACCTCTATTATTGTTTGACAAATTCTTTTTCATATCATCACCATCTAAATCTCAACTAAATTCATGCTAACATCTTCATGAATATCAAATACAAATCTATCTTTTAGCAAGTCTTCGAAAATAACCGGTTTTATACTTACTTTAATTACACTATGTATTGTTGTATTATCTACTTGATTATTTGTATACCTATCTTTTTTTCCTTTTCTATACACTTCATAATCTACAATATCAACCTTTTGAACCAAGCCATTTAGATTCGATAAATTGTCATCTAAATTATAATTCTTCTTAATCATTTCTTTAAAATAATTTAAGTATTCTTTTTTGTCATAATCTATTATTCTTGATCTACTTGTTGTCCCTTTATTTACTGATACTATCGCCGATTTGTTGATTGAATACATATCTAGTTTTATGTTATATAATAAAGAATTCGTTTCTCCAACAAATACAGCGCACACAAAAAACAAAACAATAATAATTAGCGCAACAAATATAATTCCAATAATAAAACTATTTCCCTTGTTTGTATTATTCATTTTACACATCCTATTTTGAAATATATGGTGTAAGATCTCTATTATATAAAGTATCCCATCTTTCGAACACATCTAAATCTACTCGTTTAGTATCTGCTCCATTTGCATTTCTAACCTTAACAACAAGTTCATATGGATTTCTAATTCTTGAGAATAATTTTCTTTCATCAATATTAAATGCATCTTTAGATTCTTCCCTTAACGTATTCCACGAATTTAAAGTTTGTTTTGTTTCATAAGGTATTACATAGGTTAAAGTATAAATTGTTTTCGTTTCATATGATTTTACCTTTTTGAAAGATATCACTTTACTGAACATTTTCTTAAATTCATTTAGACTTGGGCAAAGCGTATTTACTCTACGTGATTTAGGTTCCTCCCATTCAAATCGTTGTGTAGTTTTATCAAAAGTGTATATTGATGAATCTCCCTCAAATTCTAATGTAACAGAATTAGGAAAGTTCACAGCAACTACTTCAAGTTTTATAGTTTGTCCTGCTAAAACAAATCTCTTTCCCGTATTTTTAGCAATGAAAACATTGCTATCATCATCCTTCTTTATGGTTACACTTTCTATATATGGTGGTGGATTTTCAGGATATTCTGCATATTTCTCGTCATATACTCTATTTATATATGTTTTTTCTTCTATATAATTATTCTCATCAACAACCATATTCACTGGTTCTTTTTCTATGTAATTCTTGCCTTTAATTGTTATTGAATACTTTTTGATATCTACTAATGCTGAATCAGTTGTAAATTTAGTTAACAAACTAGATTTAACAACAACTTCTATAGTAACAATTTCGTCAGAAACTGTTTTATCAAAGACAAAAATATAGTTTGAGCCAATCTCAACTTTTTCACTGTCTTCAACAACATCAACTAACTCTCCTTCGATATACAATTCACTCTTTATCGATTTTACATGTTCTGGTCTTGCATAATCACTCAAATTAATCATTTTGGCACCAAATAAAATTGGAATAGTTAATGATATTTCATCTTTGTCTAAAACGAATTCTCTGCCGTTTGGAAAAGAGGCATAGCCATCAAGTTCAGCATCAGCGGCCATTGGAGGCACCATAAAATTAGCCGCCCATCTTTTATTCTGCATATCATATCTTTGAGTATAGACGCTTCCTTTTGTTTTCCATGTTGCATAGTTTTCGAGTCTCACCTTATCTAAGCCAATACTTATTGCTGTGATATCATAACTAATATCATTACGCATTAAATTTGTATTTAACATGTATTCTTTTTGATAGTCATCCATATATTTGGACTGATCTTGCCATGACTCTTTTGCACCAGAAATAATAGCATATCTCCATTGTGTAGGAGGGGTGGGAGGCTCTATATCAACAGGAAATTTGTGGTTATGAACTTCTAAGCCAAGATTATTTTCACCTAATATCCAATACTCTCCTCTTTCTCCTGCGCCATTCCAAACGCCTATCCCTTTTGCGCAATTTCCTTCTTGGACAGTTTTAAATCTTTGTTCAGAATACCCATCTAAAGGAGTTCCATATACAAATAGACTATATTTGTTGTATATATCTTCATTTAGTTTTTTCCCATGAGGATTTTGTACATCAATTTCCATTGTTTGAATTAAGAATTGAAAGCTTTCCGAATATGCAAAGGCTTGATTTGAAATAATTATCAAAAGAATAGTAACAAACAAAACAAAACATTTTTTCATTTGATTAATACTTCCTTTATATTATTTGAATTATTTAAGGGGTTAAAAGGAGATAGAAATGAGGCTCTACCTCCTTTTAGCGTATGACTAGATGCAAGTGAAATATCACTTGCAAATGTGAAATCAGTTTTAGAATTTTTCTATGTATATATATAGTTTTGAATCTCTAATGCATAGTGTGTTAATAGTATATTTCCCTATCTTTTTTACTTCTGCAATTTTCGGTTCAAAATCATTGTTTTCTAGTATTTTTGATTCAAGTATTTTATCTTCAATATAGTTAATGAATTCTTTTTTAACGCTTTTATCTAATATAGTTCCTATTGCTTCTTCTAATTTATATTTTCGATAGTCACTCATGCTATTGACTTTATCAAATTCGGATAAAGTGTCCCACATTCTGTCGATCTGAATAAGCATACACGCTTTATCTGTAAACTCATCAATATCATTTGCCTTTGCGACATTGTAATAAGAGTTTTCATAGAACCTGAAAGAAAAGCTGTAACTGCCATTATTAACATAGCCTTCTCTTTGTCCATAACAAACATTAAGGCTATCAATAGTATACTTATCAGGAACATACATTACTTCTGTATATGATAAATCATCAACAAGCGTATTAATTAGTTTTATTACTCGATCATCTTTAAGATATTCTTGATTTAAAGTAGTCCAATCAGAACAAGAATATCTTCCTGAATCATAAATGTATAATCTGTTTTTCTCAATTTTGTATCTAATATCTTGAACGACATCTCCGGATTGGGCAGGACCAATATTTGTGTTCTTATGGTCTGGTGTATATTTTCTAGTTTTAGATAATTCTTTTTTTGATTTGATTGCATTTAAAATAATCTTGCAGGCTTGTGCTCTAGTAACCTCATCATTTTCCCTAAACGATCCATCCTTGTATCCACTCATAATTCCAAGTTTAACAATTTTTAAGATGGAATCTTTATTTTCTTTAGACAAATCTTTGAAAGCATCTTTTGCTTTTGATACTTCATCAAGATTTATATAATTGGCTATTATTTTTGCAGCTTCAAGCCTTAATAATGGTCTATCAAGCCTATCAAAGTCATTATCCTTAATTAACTTATGATCTAATGCAGCAAAATAATACGTTTCGCTCCAATCCTTACCTTGTCTATATGTTTTCATTTTATTCTCGTCAATTAGTATTTTTAAAAATTCATCCACTCTTATAACATTATCAGGTCTGAATGTGTTATCTTGATAACCTGTAACAGCACCATCTCTTATAAGTGTCTTTATCTCAACCTTTGCCCAATGATTATCAATATCTATTAAATCATCACTAGCATAACAAATTGTTGAAATCACAATTATTATAAACAAAAATAAAACATACTTTTTCATTTTAACCTCACAACTATTAAAGTTCAGTCACATTAAAGCTTGCAATATCTCTAACTAGATTAATCAAATATGCATCTCCCGAGGAAACATTCAATAAGATTGTGTCTATATTTTTCTCACTTGAAGATTCAACCTCTTCACCGTTTTCATTAAACGTTCCCAAAACTTTTGATTCTGACAAAACTTTAAACACTGAATATCCTCTATCATTTTCTCCGATAGACACTTTTTCTTTTCCTTCTAAAATACCATGATTTGCATATTCGTCATTTATTGTTGCATACACATTAACCATTGACCCTTTTTTGACAATATAAGAAGCTCCGTTTTCCGATTCTCTCACTTTAATAGCAATTTTTTCTTTACCTTCCTCACTGTCAAAAATCATCAAATTTTCGCTAGTATCTAATTGATTTCCTAATACTATTTGGCCTTTATATAAGCCATCTTTTAGATATAAATCCTTGATTTCATCATATGATTGTACAACTCGTGAACTCGCAACTATTTCCACCGGCATATCAACATATTTGATATCATCCTCTGTAATTTGTGAATACTGAGGAATATCATTAATAACCACCATACACTTCACTGTGGGAATGTAATTAACAAGTTTCTTCTGTGCATTGATAGATATGATGAAAATAATGATTGCAAGGACTATTGAAATAATAAGTATGCTAACTTTTTTATTCATATATCCTCCTATGCTCTAAATACAGAACTTCCAGCCCCATCAAACCATGTGGTAATTTTATTCATAACATTTGTAAATAAAGATTGCATTTGTGGATAAAACAAAGTAATAATTAGCACTAATAATATTCCTGCAATCAAAATAACTTGCAATATTTCAGATCCTCTTTCTGATTTCAAATTTTCTTTCACTTTTGTATAAATCTCTCTCATATAAAAAACCTCTCTTTATATATATTTCACTTAAACAATGTATCGAAACCTTGTCCAAGTGATATAAACAATGGATAAAATACTAAAAGAATAATATTTATTAAAGCTATTATCACTCCTATAGTGACATAGATTATCTTGGTTCTAGTTTGTTCTTTAATTACATCTATTTGTTTTTCTCCAAGACTAGAAGCTAGATTTTCTAGTATTTCTACAACATCTCCTGTTTTGTTGTACTCTGAAAGAGCATTACAAAACATATTGATTTCTAGAATATCAAATCTAGAATTCAATGTTTGTATTGCCTTATCAATATTTAATTCTGTGAGTTCATAACAAGTCGAGAACTCTATCATTGCTTTTTGGAAATCTTTGTTTTTGCAATTTTGGAATTGATACTTTATTGAATCTTTTAAACTAACGTGACTAGATAATTGTAAACAAATTGAATTGGTTACATTGTAAAGATCATTGCAAATTTCCGCATCTCTTGATTTTTTATTCACCATTATATAAACATCAATAAAAAACCAACCTATTGACGCCAATAATATAGCAATAAAACTCGAATTATAATTTGTAATTCCAGCTAAGAAAAATATTAAACTTAAAATGATTTTTAAAGTATAGTATCTTAAAGAATCTAATCTTAATGGATATCCTTGTTTCAAAAGAAACAAATCTTTAGTTTTTAGAAAATTAAATTTTGAAATAAAGTTTTTGAATTTAACATCTTTGGTTTTCTTTTTAGCATTACTACTTTGAACATATTTTTTGAGTTCATGCTTAATATACCATCGCTTGACTGATAAATAACAAATGATAAATATGAGAAGTAGTAAAATAAAATCTAACACACTCATATAATACTTCCTTGTTTTTGATTTTGTTGAGCTCATTTTAATAGCGTTTATTTTTAGTGTCAATAAAAAAATCAAAATTTATGTTACTATTTTTCGTCTACTTTTACCACTTTTCCATTTTTATGTTAATTCTATTGCTTTTAGAGAAAAACCGTGATAAAGTGAGCTTCTACCGCATTTATGAGCTATTTAAAAACTATAAAAAATTGCCAAATTTCAATAAAAAAAGGTTGACATAGCCCAAAAAATATTGTACTATATACTAGTCGCGAAGACATAAGGTTGAGTTTGGGCCATTAGCTCAGTTGGCAGAGCACTTGACTTTTAATCAAGTTGTCCCGCGTTCGAATCGCGGATGGCTCACCATTATTAAGGCCCGTTGGTCAATCGGTTAAGACATCGCCCTTTCACGGCGGAGTGAGGAGTTCGACTCTCCTACGGGTCACCAATAATTTAATATGCCAGTGTAGCTCAGTTGGTAGAGCAACTGACTTGTAAACAAAATTGCACCCTTAAGTAGAAATATTTAAGGTGGACACCGCTAATTCGGGGAACGCTAAATGCATAGCACATGCCAATCCCGAGCTAGGTAGCAATACCGAGTGTAGAGACTTTATACGGTGTACCTAAGGCGAAAGCTATGGTAAAGAGCAAGTCCAGGCTACAAACACATTTGTGGCAACGAAAGTTGTAGTGGTATGAATCAGTAGGTCGTCTGTTCGACTCAGATCACTGGCTCCAAAAAAGAGATTTCTTATGAAATCTCTTTTTTATTTTCTATATAAGCTATATTCTAGTCTTTCTTTCCTACCATTATTCCTATTAGCTCCTTTATATGTCGATGTAAGCGAGTGACAATTTGGACATAGAAGTATTAAATTCTCTTCTGAATTGTTCTCATAATTACCATCTTTATGTTCTATTTCCAACGGAATCATCATTGTATATTTATTCATTTTACTCCAACCACATTGCGAGCATTTATTATTATATTTTTCAAAAATGTATCTTCTAATATGCATAGATAATTGATATTTACCACGCATTCCTGTTATTACTCCATTTTTCCAAGCTGCTATATATTCCTTATATTCAAATTCTTTTTGACATTTTATTGAACAATATTTTTGGGAATTTCTCTCAATAATCGTTCCACAATTTAGACATTTCTTCATTTCTTTCACCAAATAAATTATATACTATTATAATAGTTCATAAAAGAGAACATATTATTAAATGTTTATTTCCATCTAAGTATAATTCATTTTTCATTACTAATAAAGTCAACTCAAAAAAGCTGTTAGATTTTATCTAACAGCTTTTTTATTTCATTCAGAAATTATTCTTCATTTTTGTAGATATCATTAATCTCGATTCCTTCAGAATAGCCGGCTATGTTTTCTATTCTCTTAATCAAATAATGCCCATGATACTGTGAAAGATCAAATATCCACTCATGATTTTCTTCGTCATATTCTGGAGCAATGGCTATCTCTTTACCTGAAATAGTGCGCTCAACATCATCTGTGCATTCTTGTATAATCATAATGGGTGTTGAGTTCCACATCATTTCTCCACTTGCATCCATATAAGGAATATGATTTAGCTTAACAAAGTACTGTGTACTACTTATAAAATCACTTTCCACCTTTAGTACCGCATCGCATCCTTCAGCGCTACATGTTGTTTCAAAACCATTTTCAAAATAGTGAAAATCCGGTCCACCAGCTTCATCCAAAACATTCACAAGTCCGCAAATAGAGCATTTATGATTATCAGCACTAGGATCTATGACATGATTACCTCTTGTAGCTTCATCAATATGACCACAATCAGCACACATTTTATAGTGTGTGCCTTCTACACTGTTAGGTCCTTCTTTTTCCCATACAAAGCGGCAAGGTGCAGAAGTAAATACAACTCCATTATATCCCCCGACACCGCATGTAGTACACTTAAATGCATGGCCATTATCTGTCACATAAAAAATCTCTCCTGAGAAATCGTGAGGAAAAGGCTCTTCGATTACTTCCCCTAATTCGTTAAGCATTTTGTCGCAACCATTAGCACATTTATACCAATGACCAGCTTCATTGCAGGTAATATCACCAGCAACATGCTCATGACTTACCTGTGGGAAAATAACAGCAGCTCCAACCACCAGAATAGCAACAATAATGAAAACCAAGGCTGTAATGATAATCTTTGTCTTCTTTTTCATTTTTATTCTCCTTTGCATTATTCTTTATTGAGTAAATAAGTCGCTATTTTAAAGTATCCTTTACCTCCTTTTTATTTTTTACAAAAAATAAATCACATATTTTTAGATACCTAGTGATTATACCATTTTGGCACTACTCTTTCAATATAATGGAATTTGTCAAATCATCATCAAAAATCACTAATTTTGATTGAAATCTTAATTAATTCGTGATAAAATTCGCAAAAATACAAATTATTCTTCCTATAACAATATTTTGATTAAGGAGGGGTTTACATGGCTCTCGTACGCTTTATGGGAAAACATTGGGGATTAGTCGCAAATGCTATAAAAACAGAAATTCTCCGGCAAAATTATATTATTACAAGGACAAAACATCAGATTTTAAGGCTTCCTATTCAGCGCATTGAAACAAATGGTACTCTTGATGAAAAAATCGCTGAATTGAAAAAAATAATTATTGCAGATTGTGAGTATAAAGCTATTCATCATGATGCTGAAGTTCAAGGAAACAAGACTTTAGAAGAATTGGAAGATATAAAGCAGCAATTTTTCGATCTAGAAAATAAAATTTCAGATACCACAAGAGTAATTGAAAAGTATAAAGAACTCCAATATTTTATTGAGGCCGCTTCTAAAAAACCTGACACAGTATTTGATAAAGATGTTCATATTCCTGCTGAAAAGGCTCCTTTCACTGGCGATTGGGGAATCTTCTCTGATGAGGAAAAAGAGCTTTGTGATAAAATTGATTAATAATTCATTTTCACTATAAAACTCTAGCAATTGCTAGAGTTTATTTTTTGACCAAAAAATGGTATAATAATAGTGTGTAAGAAGGTGATACTATGATTAATATAGAATTCGGCTCAAGTAAAATTAGTGTTTTGCTTCATACTATAATGATGTATGGAAAAATGTCTCGTAGTTCAAATGAAAATGATTGGAATTATTCTTTGTCTCCAGCTAAGTCATGTGATTTTATTCAATTGCTTAATAACCCTACCAGATTAGGAGAGATTTTAAGCAACGATGAATTAAAAGTATGTCAAAACATTTTATTTAATAAAGAGTTTAAAAACCAAACACTATTGGAAGCATTATTCAGTGGTTATGACGCATTAGATGATAGTAATTATAAAGAAATAATTAATAGATGTATTTCAGAATTTGAAGAACATGGATTTGAATTAAGTATATCTAAGCAAGTAACTGATTTATTCCATATAATTGATAAACTGTTGAACACACCTGAATTTTCTAAATTATATAAAGAAACATTAGAATATAAAGAACAATTATCAAAAAACTGGGAAAATAATAAAGAAAAAATATCAAATTTTGTAGGTTTTATAATAGGAAATAATAATTATAAACATATAAAAGTTATGGTTTTACCTCCTATTTTTGATGAAGGAATCACAACTCAAGGAAGTAATAGAGATATATATTTCTCTCGTTGCCATGATGACAGAAAAAATCATGAGATTATGGAACTTGTCTATTTAACACATGAAAGCATGCATTCACAAATTCTTCCATATGAAGAAGGCCAAAGCTTAGAATCAGTCAAAAATCTACATGGTTTTATTCAATATTTATGTGATAATGAGCTATGTGCAAGACTATGTAATGAACAAGGAATTACTTATACGTATGGTGAGAATCAACAGCATCATATCAAAGATGAAACATTTAAAAACATGTACCCATTTTTTATTGGATATATGTGTAGAAATACCGCCTTTCCATTGAATGATGTAAGAAAAAACATGGAAAGAAACCCTAATTATAGTAAAGAACACGGAGTTTCTTTATACTCACCATCAAAAATAATTGACTTCTTTAAAAGCAAAAAGAATATGACTCCATATGATTTTGCTGAATTAGACTTTGATTTACTAGTTGAAAAACTAAAAGAAAAGCCTTTATCAAAAGAACCATAAGAAAGCATTTAATAAAAAATCCAGACTTTATAGTCTGGATTTTTTATTTTACACATTTCAAAACATTAAATCCTGTTTTTTTATCTAATACCTCACAATTTCCAAACAATTCTGTTAGAAATTCTTTTGTAGATGGAGCACCATGTTTTTTATTTATTACTAAATAAAAAACTCCGCCATCTTTTAGATGATTAAATGAGTCTTCGTACATTTTATATATTACTTGCTTTCCTGCTCTAATTGGAGGATTAGTAACTATAACATCATAATTATCTTCTTCTTTTAATGCTGATAACCCATCTGATTCAATAATTTTAATATCATTTAACTTATTTAGCTTAACTCCCTTTTTAGCCAAACTCAAAGCTCTTTCATTTATATCTAGCATTGTGATTTTTGTATTTTCAAAAAAAGTTGCAATTGTAATTCCTATTACGCCATATCCACAGCCAAAGTCTAGCACATCACCTTTAATGTCTTCTTTAAGCAAAACATTAAGCATAAAGTTTGTAGCTATATCTACGTGGTTCTTAGAAAATACTCCATTATCTACAACAAGTTTAATCTTCTTATCTGCTATATAGTATTCAATTTCTTTCTCTTCTGATTTAGAAGTTGGGTTATTTGTATAGTAATGTTCCATTTTTACTCCTTTATTATTTATGGCCATATTATACCATAAAAATCGTAAAATGCAGTCTTTTTCGTTGCAAAAACTCCAAAATCGTGGTATATTTACAAGCGTTGTTTATACTTTTGGGGCCTTATTCTATCTTTTTAGAATATAATGCCAATGCGACGAAAGAATAGAGGTGATAATATGTCGCGGAGCAACATTTTCGTATCAGGCCTAGTAAACGTTGAAAGCACCCTTAAGATCAATGACTTTCCAATTAACTACTCTCCTGTCGAATACCTTTTTGATGGAATTTCTACTAATGTTTCTGGCGTTGGATATAATGTTTCTAAAGCTCTCCGTACTCTCGGTAATGAAGTACATTTGCATACTATTGTTGGTGATGATACACTTGGGCAATTAATTAACCTCGAATTAAAGCGTTGCGATATCGGTGGCGAAGGCGTCTATCACACTCTTGATGCAACACCACAATCTATTATCATCTATGATTCTACTGGCAGAAGAAAAATATATTGTGATTTGAAAAATATTCAAGATGCTACTTATCCTGTTGCTTTTACTCATTTATATCATGTTCAATATGATTTAGCTGTTTTAGGAAATGTAAATTTCTCTAGAGAATTTTTCGAAATCTTTAAAGAAAGAAATATTCCAATTGCCACTGACTGTCATGTATTGAAAGATATTAATTCCGAATATGATAAACAATTCTTGCAGAATGCTAATATTGTTTTTATGAGCAATGAAGGAATCAAAGGTAATGAAGAAGGCTTTATGAGACAACTCATTGATGCTTATAATCAAGATATTATAGTCATTTCGATGGGTGATCAAGGCTCTATGATTTATGATAGAGTTGAAGACCAGATTCACAGAGTGGATGCTATTACCGTTAGACCAATTCTTAATACTATTGGCGCTGGCGATGCTCTTTTCTCTTCTTTCTTACACTTTTACATTCAGGGCGAAGAACCCTTAGATGCCCTCAAATATGCAACATTTTTTGCTTCTTATAAAATTGGTGCAAATGGCGGTGCAGAAGGTTTCTTGTCTGAATTTGACTTGCTTGAATTAGTTAAAAATTTTGCCTAACAAAAAAATGCTATCCAAATGGATAGCATTTTTATTTTAATATTGTCTTCCCCAAACTACTAAAGTATCTGTTGGTTTTCCGCAACATACACACTTATCTGAAACTTTCTCTTGAGTAAATGGCATGCATCTAGATTTAGCTCCTGTAAGCTCACGAATCTTATCTTCGCATTCTTCAGAGCCACACCACATAGCTTTAATATATCCTTGATTTTCATTAATAATTTTTGTAAATTCATCAATATTAGTTGCAATTGAAGTTCTTCTTTCTTGATTTTCTAGGCACATGTCAAACATGTTCTTTTGAATTTCTTCTAGTAGCTCTCCTACTTTTGCATCTAATTCATCAAGTGAAACTACAATCTTTTCGAAGTTGTCTCTTCTAACTAATACACATTGATTGTTTTCAATATCTCTTGGTCCAATTTCAAGTCTTATTGGAACACCACGAAGTTCCCAATAATTGAATTTGAATCCTGGAGTATATTGATCCCTCTTATCTATTTCAACTCTATATTTTTCTTTTAATCCATCATAAACTTCAGTTGCTTTTTCAATTACTCCTGGTTTATTTGCAGCAACTGGAACAACAATTAATTGTATTGGAGCAACTTTTGGAGGAAGTCTTAATCCTCTATTATCTCCATGTGCCATGATAATAGCACCAATTAACCTTGTAGAAATTCCCCATGATGTTTGATAAGCAAATTCATCTTTACCTTCTCTATTTTGGAATTTAACATTAAATGGAATTGTAAATTTTTGTCCAAAATAATGTGATGTTCCTGCTTGTAATGCTTTGCCATCATGCATTAATGTTTCGATAGTATAAGTATCTTCTGCACCAGCAAATTTTTCACTCTCGGTTTTTCTTCCTTTAAGTACTGGAATTGCTAATGCTTCTTGAACAATATTTTCATAAACATCAAGCATTGTTAATGTAAAGTCTCTTGCTTCTTTTTCAGATTCGTGAATAGTATGTCCTTCTTGCCACAAGAATTCTCTAGAACGTAAAAATGGTCTTGTTTCTTTTTCCCATCTTAAAACGTTACACCATTGATTATATAAGAATGGTAAGTCTCTATATGAATTTAACCACTTAGCATACATATCATCAAATACTGTTTCTGATGTAGGTCTAATGATTAGCTTCTCATCTAATTTTTCTCCACCTGCTTCAGTAACCATAGCAACTTCTGGAGCAAATCCTTCAACATGATCTTTTTCCTTTTGTAGCAAACTTTCAGGAATTAAAAGAGGCATAGAAATATTCTTTACTCCTTGCTCTTTAAATTTCTTATCTGCATATTTTTGAATGTTTTCCCAAATAGCATATCCATAAGGTCGAATTGCGATACATCCTTTTGTATTTGTGTAATCAGCAAGTTCTGCCTTAATAACAATATCTGTATACCATTTAGCGAAATCTTCTTCTATATTGGTAATATCTTTAACGAAATCATTATTATTACCCATCTTTTAAATCCCTCCATTAAATTTCACATGTACGTTGCAAATTATAGCACATTTTCACATATTGTTCAATATAAAAAATGGCTTAATTTCGGCATTTTATTAATAATTTTTCTCTAAACTCTTGCATTCATTAAATTAGAAGAAGAGTATCTTTTCAAGCCTAAATAGAAGAAATTATATGCAAAAAATACAAACAAAACTGTTAATGCTAATAGGATTGCAAACAAACCCATATCTTGGCTAATAATCATGTCTGTAGGCAAATATGTAGATAATCCGACTGGAACAAATACATATAGAATTAATCTTACTCCTCCTTTAAATATGCTTCCTGGATATGTTGCAAAGTTTATCATTGAACTACCGATTATATCTTGAACAATATCTAGCTTTACAAACCAGAAGTTCAAAGACTGTATTATAATGTGTACGCTTGTAAAAATTAATCCACCACATATAACTGCAGCAGTATATAATAAAAATGTTGGAATTGAGAATCCATAAACAAATAGCATTATTACTGCATATATTAAGTCACCTATCGCAGATACATCGCATGAAGATGTAATTGCTGAAAGCAAAACATCTTTTGGTTGAACTAAATATGTATCTAGTTCACCATTTATAATTAGCTCAGAAAGTCTTACAGATCTGGCAAAGAAAACATGACAGATTCCATAACTACCTGCCGCCATTCCCCAAAGAAGCATAACCTCCTTAAAGCCATATCCACCTATATCATTTCTAATACTAAATAATACTATCCATTCAAAAATAAATGACGCATTATTTAATACCATAAAAATAACGTTGCTAAAAAAAGTAAATTTATTTAGCATTTCTCTCATAATTGAATATCTAATAGATAGCATCATTATCTTTAATTCTTTTTTTATCTCTTTCACATTTTCTCACCTCACTTATCCGCCATTTACATTTAATCTTTTAACTGAGCATGCGAACAATGTCATACATACAGCATATGAAATAGCTATATAAATTAATTGCGCTACAATAATTGTATAGAAATTACTATATGAAAAATCTACAAATAATTTGGCCGGTCCATAAGCAGTAACATATACCGGCGTAAATACTAATACTTTTTGCATTATCTCAGGGAAAAATTCTATTGGAAATATTATTCCAAGCAAAATCGTAAACTTACTATACATCCAATAAAATGGGCTTGAATCCTCTATGTAGAATGAGAATAGTCCTATAAATATTGCTATAAAAATCACAATTATTTGTGCAAGAATACAAGAAATAATTACAAGTAATATTTCATGTGGGCTGATAATTGGAAAGCCCTTTGCTAAAGCAGAAACAACTAGTAAGCCTATTGCAAAATATAAAAGCATTGTAAAAATACACTTTCCTAATTCTTTAAACAAAACATATAAAACATAACTATATGGCTTATTTATGTTATAAGCAACGCTTCCTGTTTTAACATCTTTACTAACATCTTTAACTATCCTACTCGATTTAGTACTTGTAAATATTATTTCTGTAATTGCCAAATACCATATCATTTGTGACATAGAGTATCCGTTTATTAATTCATTGGGATCACTATAAATGTATTGCCATATAAAATAAAATGTAAATACAAACATTAAAAATCCAATACTTCCAAGAATTATATTTAAGGTATATTGAATGTTAGTCATAAGTTCAGCTTTTAGTATGTTAAAATACTTTCTCACATTCCTCACCTCTTTTTATATATAGTTGTTATAGTATCTTCAAGCGGTACATTTGAAATATTAATATCCAAAATATCATCGGCGTTTAATCCTTTTAAAACATCACTAACAGATTTTTTTGTTAAATCAATTTCTAATTTATAATTGTTACCCTTGTTTTTAATAATGTTGATACCCTCTTCAAATTCAGCCTTTGCACCATCTATCAATTTAACATCTATTAATTTTTTATTTAAATAATGGTACTTTAAGTTTTCCATTGAATCATCAAGAACTATTTCACCATTGTTGATGATAATAACTCTCTTACATAGTTTTTCAATATCTGATACGTCATGTGAAGTTAAGAATATTGTGGTTTTATACTCTTTATTCATTTGCTTAATAAGTTTTCTAATGTTGTCCTTTACAACTGGATCTAGACCTATTGTAGGTTCATCTAAAAACAATATTTTAGGGTTATGAATTAATGATGCCACAATTTCACAACGTATCCTTTGACCTAAACTTAAGTTTCTAACAGGAGTATTAATGAATTCTCCCAATTCAAATTTTTCTGACAACTCTTTGATTCTATCTTCTATTTCGCTATCTTTTAAATCATAAATTGCACCAAAAAACTTAAAGTTGTCATATGGAGTTAAGTGCGTCCAAAGTTGTTCTTTTTGACCAAAAACTGTACCAATTTTGTACGCTAATTTTTTTCTTTGCTTAGAAGGATTATACCCCAAGACTGCGCATTCACCTGAATCTGGATATAAGATACCTGTAAGCATCTTAATTGTAGTACTCTTTCCTGCACCGTTTGGTCCAATGAAAGCAAGTACTTCGCCTTCCTCGACGTCAAAAATAATTCCCTTTACTGCTTCTACTCTTTTGTAATTTGGCTTAAAGATTGCCTTAAGGCTGCCTTTTAAACCTTTTGTCTTTTGTTTAACTGTAAATGTTTTTGTTAAACCTTTTACTTCGATTGCCTTCATTTTTTCACCTTCTTTAAAAATTATTTGCCTAAAAGTGATAAAAAAAAGGAGTCACAATACCCGCAAAACTCCACCATTGCGGGTATTGTGACTCCGTATATTCTCACGTGTAAGATTTCTCCTTGCGCAGCTAATAGTCTTTAAAACTACATATGCGCACTCACAATCACTCTTAAACTTAAGCTTATTATATCATATTAAATAGATTTGTAAAGCATTATGTAAATTTTACAAACTATTTACAATTGATTATATTTATTTTTGACCTTTTCCCACTCTAATTCAAAAAGCTCTATAGAGGCTTTAATATACCTTTCTATATTCTCTTCGGTTAAAAAGACGTTCTTTCCATCCCTGTATATTTTATTCGTACAGCAGTATTCTTTGATAATAGAATATGCTCGTTCATCATTAGTATATTCCCTTGTCATAAAGGCAATTTCTTCTATATCAACCGGATATTTTTTATAGAGCCATTCATTCATATTTGAATAATCTTGATACATCGCCTCAGAATACTCTTTTTCAGGATGAGGTATTTCAAAATTCTCACTTCTATACCTTACTAAATCTTGAGCATCTTCGTCTTCCTTAACTTTTGTAAAAAGTCCAGAAACATATTTAAACCAAACATAGTCTTCAACAAGATGAGCATAATATCCTATTGTAATATCATCCGTTGTAATTTTTTCTTTATGCTCTTCAACAAATCTATCTAAATTTGGTAAATGATAAGAATAACCATCTTCAACTATTTTTTCTATAAAGTGAGATTCATCTCTAGACATTATTGTTCTTTTATAAATATCTGGCAGTACACTTCCTACCATGAATTTGCTTCCAAAATTATATTTTTTTCTTAATTGATCACTAATACAAAAATGCATCAAAATAGAGCCCATATGTATCTCCTTCTTTTGTTTAACTTTTATTATAATGATTCTACTTCAATCCCATTATCAATCAATAACTGTGCCGTTATACCATTTCCATCAATCAATGTTCCGTCAAAATCGCCACTATATATTTTACCTACACCACACGATGGACTTCTTGCTTGTAGAATTACTTTGTCTACATTAAGTTTCTTACATAATTGTAGCACTTCATTTGCACCTTTTTCAAATTGTGCTGTAACATCTTCACCATTTTTATTAATTACTCTTCTATTGTCGTTTATTATCCTAATCTCAGCAGGTATTCTTGGTGTCATCAATCCACCAAGTTGCTCCGGACAAATAGGGATTGCTTCTCCTCTTTTTACCAATTCAAATGCTTTTTCATTATAATTATTATTTCCATTATACTTACAATTTACACCTGCTAAACACGCACTAATTAAGTACATTTCTCACCTCAAATAGAATTTTACTATTAAAACAAATCTGCTTCTTCACATACAAACTTTTCGAATGTTAAAAATCTTTCTTTGTAATACTCTCTTTCATCATCTGTTATCATATGTTCAGTCTTTAAATCAACATATATCATTCTATTATCTTCGTCTTTATGATTTAAGAAATATTTACTCTTCTTTGGCTTTTTACACATTTTTCCAATAATCTTCATAAAATCTTTATATGCTGTTTCATTATCTGGGTAATGTTTTAAAAGAAGATATTTAAAATCATGATTCTCCTTTAATTCTTCATAATCAAATACTCCTAATTCGACATCTCTTAAAACAATAATAATTCTAAGATCATCTTTTTGAACAATAGAATAACTACAATCTAGATCATTATCATCTCTCATTGATACATATACAATTGATTTTTCCATAAAAACACTTCCTTCTTAATTATTACTTCTTTTATTTACTTCATTCATAAAAAATTCAAATATCTTATTGTCTTCCTCAACTTCTGGATGAAAATGAACACCTACAATAAAATAATTTTTGTCTTTATATTCAATGCATTCTGAGACTCCATCAGAAGCAGTTGCAGTCACCTCAAAGTCTTCACCAATTTTTCTAAAATCAAAAGAATGCATGCTAGCAACATTTTTACTATCGCCATAAATATTAAAGATATGTGATCCTTCTTTTGGTTTAATTATATGCTTTGCACTATCTGGTTCGAATCTAGAATAGTGCCTACTATGAAGTGCCATTGAACTATCATCTAGCTTGTTAAGAACAGCTCCTTCTGTTTCCTGTTCAATTTCAGAATACACTTTCAAAAAATTTTCTTGATTTTTTGTCTTTTCATATATTTCACTAAATATAGCAATTGCCTCAGCACCTAGGCATATACCTAGTATTGGTTTATTCTTCTTTATGCAATAGTTTATTACTTCAAATAAGAAATCATATACTTTATTTCCGCCAGGAATAATAAAGCCATCACACATATCAAGGACATCCATATCTAGCTTTTTATCATTTAAAAGTATTCCAATTGGTAATCCACCAGCTTCATGAATTTTAATTGAGTATAAAGGTACAAATTTATACACATCATCATATGGCGAATCAGTTTCTTCAAATCTATATGTTGGTAAAATTCCAATTATTTTTTTCATATTATCTCCCTATTATAATTTTTATTTCTTTTTAACATATTTCCATAGAGGTTCATATTTGCTCATGTTCTATCTCCTCTCAAGAACCGCAATACTTTCTACATGTGCTGTCTGTGGAAATTGGTCTACCGGTTGAACTTCTTTTAATTCAAATCCATTATCTACCAAATACTTTATGTCTCTTCCTAGTGTTGCAACATTGCAACTAATATATACCATTTTCTTTGGTTTCATCTTAATTATAGTATTAAGTAATTCAACATCGCAACCTTTTCTTGGCGGATCAACAAATACAACATCAGCTGATATATTTTCTTCTTCATACATTTTAGGAATTAATTCTTCAGCTGCTCCACATCTAAAATCAATATTTGAAATATTATTTAATTGTGCATTTTCTTTTGCATCTTCTATTGCTTCAGGAACAATTTCTACTCCATACACCTTTTTACATTTTGATGATAAAAAGCTAGATATTGTGCCTATTCCACAATATAAGTCAAATGCCGTTTCATCGCCTTTTAAATCAGCCATTTCAATAGCAGTATAATATAACGCTTCTGTTTGAACAGGATTAACTTGATAGAACGAAAGCGGAGAAATCTTAAAGTTGTATTCGCCTAATGTATCAACAATATAATCCTCTCCATATAAAGTTATACACTTTTGTCCCATAATAATGTTAGTAGACTTACTATTTATGTTTTGAACAATTGATTTTAAATTTGCAAATTCATTTTTTAGTGTATCAATCATTTCTTCGGTTCCTAACAATTCTTCTTTATTTGTAATAATAACTAGCATCATTTCGCCAGTATTTTTACCTATTCTAACCATTATATGGCGGATGTTGCCACTAGCATTAGTCTCATCATAGCATTCATTTCCAAATTGCATTAACAATTCAAATGATCTCTTTGCTAATTTATCTGCTTCTTCATCTTGTATATAACAATAATCATTCTCAATTACATCATGTGTTCTTGGAGAATAAAATCCTATTTTTCCATTTTGACATGGGTACTGTGCTTTATTTCTATAGTTATACGGAATTCCCATACCAATTATACTATTAAATTGATAACTATAATCTCCTAAGAATTTATTTAAAGTTTTTTTAACTTTTTCTTCTTTGTATCTCATCTGTGCTTCATAAGACATGTGTTGTAACACACAACCACCACATCTTTTATACTGTGGGCAAATTGGCTCTACTCTATCTGGGCTCTTTTCAATGATTTCAAGTATTTTTCCATAGCCATATGTCTTATTAGCTTTAACAACTAATACTTTGATTTTTTCTCCTTTAATTGCGCCATCGACAAAAAGAGTATAACCATCGATTTTAGCTATACCTTCTCCATCAATTCCGTTATCTATAATTTCAACTATGTATTCCTCATTTTTGTTTATCATTAAGAATGCTCCTCTACAATAATAAATCTTTTTAGCTTTCCTTCTATAACTTCACCAAGTCCATAGTATTTTTTGTTAATATAAATATTATAAATACCATCTTCATTATCAACTTGTATATTCATTCCGTTTAATAGTTTGCTTTCATCTTTCTCATCCAAATCTATTCTATCAGCAAACAATTCTTCAATAGATATTATAGCATCTTCAGAGATATCTTCTAAATCATATGCGTTTTCCAAACTATAATCTCCAGTTTGAACTCTTTCTAAAACCATTGTTGTACCAACTATTCCAAGCTCTTTAGCAATATCTTCGTTTAAAGTTCTTATATATGTTCCTTTTGAACAATGAACTGTGTATGATAATTCGTTTTTACCATCAAATTTTACATCACATATATCATATATTTCAATTTCTCTAGATGGTACTTCTACGTCTTCGCCTTCTCTTGCATATTCATATAATTTTCTACCATCTATCTTAATTGAAGAATACATTGGCGGAACTTGATCTTGCACTCCTATAAACATATCTGTTGCTTCATCAATTTGTTCTTTTGTTAAATCAAATTTAAAATCTTCTGAAAAAGCTAAATTGTTGCTATAGTTTATTCTAGCTATATCGCTTAAATACTGTACGTTTTTCTCAGTATCTACTATATTGTCCATATCCAAGTTGTTTCTTTCATAAGCTTTGCCATCTTTTATATAGCCAGTTATTCTTCCTGTTAAATCAGCCGTATCTGTTTCTATACCTAGTTTAATAGTTGTTCTATATACTTTGTCCTCTGCAGTAAGCATATTTACAAGGCCTGTAGCTTTGCCAATACATAACACTAATACTCCAGTAGCCATTGGATCTAATGTGCCTGTGTGTCCAATTCTTTTTGTTCCTAGAATTTTTCTACATTTAGCAACCACATCAAATGATGTATACCATTGTGGTTTGTTTATTATTAAAATACCATCTTTCAAAATCTCACCTTCTTTTTATTGAGTTTCAAAAAGTGGTGACTTTATATTGCCACCACTTTTCATTTGTTTATTTCAATTGTTTTTTTATTTCTTCTACTAATGTCTCTTTTAATTGTTCTAAGCTCATTGCAGTCTCAAATCCAGCAGCTCTAACGTGTCCGCCACCACCAAATTTACTTGCAATTACAGAAATATCCACATATTCATTAGCTCTCATAGATATTTTATATGTGTTATCATCTCTTTCTTTTGCAAAAACAGAAACTTCAACCGAATTAATATTTCTTCCAAAGTTAACAATTTCGTCTGTATCTGATTCTTCAAGTTTTAGCTCGTCTAAATCACTTCTTAATACATATGTAAATGATATTTTATTATCTGCTAATAATTCTAATCTATCTAAACATCTTGCTGTTAATTTTGTTTTCTCAAATGTTGTAACATCAAATACTGTTCTATAGATTTTAGCCATGTTAATTCCTGTTTCTAGAAGCGTAGCTACCATTTCCATGGTTTCTGGTTGGCAGTTGTATCTAAATCCACCAGTGTCTGTTATAAAGCCAGTATACAAGCATTCTGCAACCTCTTTATTTATAGTAAATCCAAGGCCGGCCAAAACAACCATTAAGTTTTCACATGTAGAAGATGCAACCGCATTTATATATGTTATATCTGCATAGTTTTGATTTGTAATATGATGATCTATACAAATAGTTTCTTCAAAACTATTGAATAAATCTTGTGCAATTCCCAATCTATTTAGATCACTACAATCTAAAGATATGCAGCAATCAAAATGCTCTCTATCTGGCAAATCGCTTCCTATCAAAATGTCATCAAATCCTGGCAAAAACGAAAATGTTCTATCTGGTATAGGAATGTATACCAAAGCATTTTTTTCATTCTTTCTAAGTGCATTGTAAAGTGCTAAAGACGAACCAATTGCATCTCCATCAGGGTTTTCATGAGTAAGTATTAAAATTGATTTTGACTTTTCAATTTTTTCTTTAATATTTTCAAGTACAGACATAATTACCTCCAATTATTCCTCTGTCTCAGTTTCTTCATCATCATGACTAATATTCAAACTGCTAATGATATTATCAATATGTTGTCCATACTCCATAGAGTCGTCATAAATGAATTTTACTTCTGGTGTGTTAAATGTTCTAATCTTATCGCCAATTTCTTTTCTAACAACACCTTTTGCAGAATCAAGACCTTTTAATGCTTCTTCCTTGTCTTTCGTACCAAGCATACTTACATATATTTTACAATATTTCATGTCCTTAGATACTTCGACTTTAGTTACTGAAATCAAGCCATTTACACGTGGGTCTTTAATTCCATTATCAATTAGTTTTCCAACTATTTTTTTAATTTCTTCTTCTACTCTTTCTGCTCTTTCCATGATGTCTTCACTTCCTTTTCTTATTGTTTAATTTCTTCCATAATGAAAGACTCAATCTTGTCGCCAACTTTAATATCATTGTAGTCTTCAACTTGAACACCGCATTCATATCCTTCAGCAACTTCTCTTGCATCGTCTTTCATACGTTTTAATGAGAATAGTTTTCCTTCATGAATAACAACATTATCACGAAGAACTCTAACTCCTGAATTTCTAACAATCTTACCTTCCAATACATAACATCCAGCAACCATACCAGAGTTTGTAATCTTAAATACTTGTCTAACTTCTGCAGTACCTTGAATAACTTCTTTATACTTAGGTTTAAGCATTCCCTTAAGTGCTGCTTCAATATCATCAATTGCATTATAAATAACAGAGTATAAATTGATTTGAACTTTTTCTTTATCAGCAACTGATTTTGCCATTGGCTCTGGTCTAACGTTAAATCCAATAATTAATGAGTTTGTAACTTTTGCAAGTGTAACATCTGACTCGTTAATACCACCAACTGCAGCGTGGATAACACGTACTCTTGCTTCTTCGTTTTGAATCTTTTCAAGCGATCCACGAAGAGCTTGAACACTACCTTGTACATCTGCTTTGATAATGATATTTAAGTCTCTTAACTTTCCAGCCTCAATTTGATTGAATAAGTTATCAAGTGTAACTGGTGCAGATGCATTTATCATTGCTTCTCTTTCTTTAGCACGTCTCTTTTCGATTAGGTGCTTAGCAACTTTTTCGTTATCTACTTCGTAGAACACTTCACCAGCTGTTGGAACTTCAGTTAAACCAACGATTTCTACTGGTGTAGATGGTCCTGCTGCTTTAACTTTATTTCCTTTATCATCAGTCATTGCTCTTACTTTACCAATTACTGATCCAACAACAATTGTATCACCAACATTTAATGTTCCTCTTTGAACAAGAAGTGATGCTGTTATACCAGTATTCTTATCAAGTCTTGCTTCAATAACTGTACCTTTTGCTTGCTTATTAGGATTTGCTTTAAGTTCTTTCATGTCTGAAACTAAAAGCAATACTTCTAATAATTCATCAATATTTTGTCTAAATTTTGCTGAAATTGGAACACAGATTACATCTCCGCCCCATTCTTCTGGAACTAATCCATACTCAGTTAATTCTTGTTTAACTTTTTCAATATTTGCACCAGGAACATCAATTTTATTGATTGCTACAACTATTGATACTCCAGCTGCTTTGGCATGGTTAATTGCTTCAACTGTTTGAGGCATTATACCATCATTTGCTGCAACTATAATAATTGCTATATCTGTAACTTGTGCTCCTCTTGCACGCATTGCTGTAAATGCTTCGTGTCCAGGAGTATCTAAGAAACATACTTCTCTATCTTTTACTTTTACTTTGTAAGCACCGATATGTTGTGTAATACCACCTGCTTCTTTATCTATTACGTTTGTTTCACGAATAGCGTCTAATAGTGATGTTTTACCATGGTCAACGTGTCCCATAACAACAACTATTGGAGGACGTGGCATTAAATCTTCTTCCTTATCTTCACTCTCATCAAATAAAATATCTTCATCTGATACAACTTCTTTTTTATGAGCTGTAACACCAAATTCTGATGCTACTAAGAATGCTGTATCAAAGTCAATTTCTTGGTTTAAAGATGCAAGGATACCATATCCCATCAATTTCTTAATAACGTCTGATGCTGTTTTCTTAAGCTTTTCAGCTAAGTATTTAACTGAAATTGTATCAGGAATGTCTATATCTGTAAGTTCAAAAATCTTTTGCTCGTGATGTTTCTTTTCTTTATTCTTTTGTTTTAATTTCTTGTCTAATTTATTCTTCTTTTGCTTTGACACATCATAGTAATCAAACATCTTACTTTCTGTATCATCAAACATTGAAGAAAAGTTTGTTTCTGATTGTAAATCTTTTAATTTTTCATAGTTAATTTCTTCAGCGTTATTACGAGATGCTTTATTCTTTGGTGATTTCTTAACTATTGTTTCTTCTTCAAATTTTCTATTTGCTTTTTGTTTATCTTTATATTCTGTGCTAAAGTTTTCTTTACCCGTTTCTTTATTAGGCATATCTCCCATAGGAGCTGACATTATATCTTTAATACCTTTTTCAACATTTGTTCCACCAAATCTATTGCCTGGTTTATTTCCTCTTACAAAACCACCTTGTTGTCCACCTTGATTTCTATTAAATGGTTTCTTACCATCTTTATTAAATGGGGCTTTATCATCTCTGTTAAATTGTTGTCTTGGTCTAGGTCTATCCTCGGTGTTTTGAACTGGTTGTTCAACTGGTTTAACTGGTTTATTAACTTCAGGTGTTGTTTCAACTTCTTCAACCTTTGGTTTTGTTATTCCTCTTAATTCATCACTAGATACTGGTCTTGGCTTTGGTTTTCTATTTGTAGCAATTGGTGCAGGACGTCTAGGCTCAGTTCTATACTTAATGTTCATTGAAGTATCTGTTCTTCTTTGAACAACGCCTAAATCGTCTCTATCTACATTTCTTACAGCCTTTTCCGGCTCTGATGATGTTACTCTTGTAACCTCTCTTCTTATAATTACAGGGGTAATTGGCTTTCTTTCTTTTTTATTTGATTCACTTTCAGTAGGCTTAGATTTTTCGGCTTTAATTCTTTCAACCTTTGGTTTACTTGCTTTCTCAGTCTTTGATTCTTCAGCCTTTTTAGGAGATGATTTTTTGCCAAGATTCTTTTTAATCTTTTCAACCTCATCATCTTCTAAGCTAGACATATGAGATTTTACTTCAATTCCCATTTCCTCTAGCTTTTCCATGAATTCTTTACTTGAAAGTTTAAGCTCTTTTGCTAACTCATGTACTTTCATTTTTCCCATTAAATAATAGCCCCCCTTAAATCTTCTAGCATTTTAGTAATGCTCTTTGCAAAATTGCCATCTAATATTGCAAATACAGTTTTATTATCTTTTCCTATGCTTTTACTTAAATCAAATTTATTTCCATATATGTAGCATGGTATTTTATTATCTTCACATATGCTTTGGAATTTTTGTTTATTATTATCTGAGGCATCTTCAGATAATAATACTAATTTTGCCTTTTTGAATTTTATTTTATCTAGACACATATCTGTGCCATAGGCCAATTTGCCGGGCTTTCATGCATAGCCCAAGCATATTAAATAGTTTTTTATCCATTAATATACTGTTCCTTTATTTTCTCATAATCTTCTTTTGAAATTTGCATTTCAAATTCTTTAGATATTCTTCCAGCTTTAATTGCTTTGTCTAAACAATCTATAGAATCACAAAAATATGCACCTCTGCCGTTTAATCTTCCTGTCCTATCAACATTTATTGCACCATCTTGTGATTTAACAATACGAATTAATTCTATTTTTGGTTTTGATTCCATGCAACCCAAGCATCTACGCATAGGTATTTTTTTTACCATTTTATTCTCCACCTTTAATTTGTGTTTCTGATTTAATGTCTATCTTCCAACCAGTAAGCTTAGCAGAAAGTCTTGCATTTTGACCATCTTTACCAATTGCTAAAGATAATTGATTGTCTGGTACAACTACTTTTGAAGCCATGTTTTCTTCATCAATATCTACTGCTAAAACTGTTGCTGGACTTAATGCAGAAGCAATATATTGAACTGGATCTTCACTCCATTCAACAACATCAACTTTTTCTTCTTTTAGTTCATTTAAAATATTTTGAATACGTGTTCCTCTTGGTCCAACGCAAGAACCTACTGGATCAATGTTTGGATCCTTAGAGTAAACAGCAATTTTTGTACGAGAACCAGCTTCTCTAACAATATTCTTAATCTCAATTAATCCTTCATAGATTTCAGGAATTTCAAGTTCTAATAGTCTTCTAACAAATCCTGGATGTGTACGAGAAATAAGCATTTGAGGAACTCCTCTATTATTCTTGGCTACTTCTAGTACATATGCTTTGATTCTATCATTTACATTATAGATTTCGCCTGGAACTTGCTCATTTAATGTCATAACGCCTTCTAATTTACCAAGGTCAACTATAACTACATTACGCTCAACTCTTTGGATTATTCCTGAAACAATTTCACCTTGTCTATCTGAGTATTCAGAATAAACAATTTCTCTTTCAGCTTCTCTAATCTTTTGAACTATAACTTGTTTTGCAGTTTGAGCAGCTATTCTTCCAAAATCCTTTGGAGTAACTTCGACTTCAACTATATCCCCGATTTTAGCTCTCTTTTTAACTTTTCTAGCATCAGCAACTTCAATTTCGATAGCTGGATCAAAGCACTCTTCTACAACTTCTTTCATTGAATAAACATTAATTTGATTGTGCTCTTCATCAATAACAATCTTAACATTTTCTTGAGAATTAAAGTTTCTCTTATATGCTGTGATTAAAGCTTGCTCAATAGCGTCTAATAAATAGTCTTTATTAATACCTTTCTCAATACTTAAATCTTCAAGCGCATCAAACATCTCTTTATTCATTTTTCAATTCCTCCCAATTATATAAAATTTTGCTTGTAGCAATATTTTCTTTTGCAATTTCTATAATTTCATTGTTGTCTTGTTTTAGTTTTAAAACATCATCATAAGCGACTAAAATACCGCTGAATTCCTTTGATTTTTCAACAGGCTTAAAAGTCTTTATTAATACTTGCTTTCCGATTGCCCATTTAAAATGCTCATCTTCTCGTAAATGTCGTTCCAAGCCACAAGAAGATACCTCTAAGCTATAACTTTCAGATATTGGATCTTTTTCGTCAAGAATCGGATCTAAGGCTTGCGATACTTTTTCACAGTCGTCTAAGTCCACATGAGAGCCATCCTCTTTTTCAATAAAAAATCTTAAAAACCAGTCTCCAGCTTCTTTGACAAACATGATGTCATACAAATGATAGCCAAGGCTTCTAATCGTATCTTCCGTAAGTGATTTAACTTCTAATTCTGTTTTAGTCATAAGAATCACCTTTCTTACATACATAAAGAGTGAGGCAAGCCTCACTCTTTTGTAATGTCCTATATGCTACGCAAATTTTACACTAAAAATATGTAAAAATCAAGCTTTTTTTGCATTTTTAAACACAAAAAGCTTGCTAAAAATGTAGTTTAAAATGATAACAACAATATTAACTATGATTTTTATCAATAAAACATGGTTTATTTCTATTGAAAGCACTGTAAAATCGCTTGTTATTAGTACCGATAATATGAAGAAAAGAATAACATCTATTATTGCTACAATAACCCTAGAACTTATAAATTTTAGGCTTTCTTTCAAGATATCTGTGTCTTTACTCTTAAATACAAATACTCTATTTAGCACGTATGCAATAATGATAGTAATTATATTAGATATTACATTTGAGACATTTTCCTCTAATCCCAGCGTATTATAGAACAGCCAAAGTAGTGAAATAGCTATTACTGTGGTGATTACACCAACAATTAAGTATCTGAATGTCTCTTTTATAAACTCTTTATTCATATGTCCCCCATTTGTTACGTTTATCTTACAAGTATTGAAATATAGGCTCTTTCCTGTTATAATACCTTTGTATTGTTGATTTTAATAATAAAATATTATCATATTTTAGGATTTCTTTCAATTATTACGAATACACGGGGCTGCAATGGTTTCGACGATTATTCCGTGGTAAAAATAGCGAGTGATGGATTCTCGCTCGGCCATCTAAAAAATGCGAGAAAAAAATAATTAACGAATATGATTTAGTAGCTGCCTAAGCGCGGCTCGTTCATCCTTTATGTGCCACTTTCATTAAGGAATGGGCGTCAAACTAAAGTGGAAACAAACTTATCAAAACTTTGAGATAAGGGGTATTTATAAAGTTACACTTTTTTATAGCCTGTTTATCGGCGATATTTTAGTGGAAATCAAAAGATAAACTGCACTCGGAGAGTTTTTTATTTTATGGGATATTCGGACACGAGTTCGATTCTCGTCAGCTCCACCAATAAAATGACGATGGATTTTACGTCATGAAAGGATGAATTTTATGGACAAAAGAATAATAATAGTGCTTTTGCTGATTATTATTGCTATCATAGTCACTTTAATTATAAATAAGAATAATGAGCCCGTTGTTAGTCCATCAGGTGATATAGTTACACCTGCTAACGAACAAAGCGAAAAAGAAAAAACCGTTGAAGTAACGGAGGAAATTGCAAGCAAAATAAAAGAAGAAGCATATTTAAACATACTTCTTCAAATCAAAAATTTCGACAATTTTAATGTTAATACTGAAACGCTACTAGAAGCAGCTATGAGAATTGCAGAAAAACAAGGCTTGTATCAAACTCCTGAAGAAGGAGCATATATCGAGTATGTTCCAAAATCTACAATTCATGACATTATATTTGAACTTACTGGAATTAGAATTCAAGATCCTATTATTATTGAGGACTTCTTCTATGCATATAAAGAAGATGGTGATTATTACTATGTTGTTCCTTTAGGTGCTAATTGGATGGAATTAGATGAAATTCAAAGCATTACATACACTAAATCAACAGACCAATATACTGTTCTATGTAGCGGTAGAGAAGGTACTGAAGATTATGGAATGGTTTTAAACTATCCAAACATGGAATTAAAGCTTAAATATAAGTCTTCAAATAAATACATTAAATATCAATTAGTATCTATTGAATGTGGCAAATCTACATATGGATTTGCAGATTAATAATAAACTTGAACTAAATATAGTCCATGAGGTGGCAGGGTTTTCCCTGCCATTTTTCTATCTTTGCTTTCTATAATACTTGGGATATTATTAGCATCTATTTTACCTAAACCAACATCTACAATTGTTCCACAAATAATTCTTACCATATTATATAAGAATCCATCTCCTGTTAAAGTAATAGTAATTCTATTATCTTCAGAAATATCTAAAGTAGCCTTTTTAATGGTTCTTACTGTAGTCTTTTTAGGAGATCCTCCAGATGATTTAAAACCAGCAAAATCATGCTCTCCTTCGAAGTATTTTAGTGCTTTTTTCATAGCTTTTAAATCTAACTTATCTGAAATATGAAATTCTCTATACCTATTCAAAGCTGATGGAAATTCATTATTGTTTATTACATATTTGTATGTTTTTCCTTTACAGTTATATCTAGAATGAAATCTTTCATCTACTTCTTCTGCGCTTTTTATAACTATACTATTAGGCAATTTACTATTTAAAGCGTATGGTATTTTTGAAGTATCTATTTTTGTATTAGTTTTAAAATTTGCAACCTGTCCGCAAGGCATGAACCCCAGCATCTGTTCGACCAGAGGCATTTAGTTCAACTTCATCTTTAGTCACTTCTTTTATTGCTTTAATTATTTCTCCTTGAATACTTTCTTTACCTGGTTGTGTTTGCCAACCCGCAAAATTCTTTCCATCATATTCAATTAATAGTTTGATATTTTTCATAAATACCCCTCATTTTTAACTGCGAAAAGTTGGCAAATACTTGCCAACTTTTCATTTGTATTATTTATTCTTATCTTTCTTGCTGCTTAAAAGGTTATCTCTATATAGATTTACACGATTCTTAGCTTCGTCTTCTTCTATCTTCTTTCTTCTCTTTCTAGCAGAATCAGCAAGTTGAGCATCAACATTTAATCTTGTGCTTTCCGGTAGTAATCTTGGTAAATCACTAACTTCATATACTTTGTCAGGATCTATTAAATTTACTGCACTTTCACCAAGAATTCCTAATGGATTTGCATCAAATCCAGTTCTTTGAACATCAATTTCTGTTATTGTTCCATCATATGGATTTCTTACACGTAGTTTTGTAATACTCTTTTGCTCTCCGAAAGTTCTCTCAGCTAAAGTATCTCCTATTGTTGCACCACCAACAGCACCGACTAATGCCTCTTTAAGCATAGAATCTTCTGCTCCTATACCAATTCCCAAAGGAGCACCCATTGTTGCACCCATTAATGCCGAACTGCTTGTGGTAACTGTTCTTGCAGCCTCTTCAAACATTCTTCTTCTATACTCTTTCGCTTTTGCTTCATGTTCATCGGCTGTCATATTATTAATTGTATAAGAAGTGTCCGGAATATAATGTCCACTATCATCTATTGTTGCTCCTACATAAGCACTATCTTCTTTCATAGAACCTGCTTGTAAATCTTCCATTACAGTCGATATTACATCACGACGTTCTTGAGACATTATTGCAGCATAATCTGCATCACTAATTCCCTCTCTATCATTATATAATACTTGCGCAATTGAAGTATTCATAGTTGAATCTTCATAGTATTCAAATGGTTCTTCACTATCTGGAGCCGGAGCTGGACCGCTTGGACCACCTGGTGTACTTACACTTATACCACCTGCTCCTGGTTTCTTGCCTTTAGCAGATTGGAACATTCTTTTATTATCACGAGTAACAACTCTTGCCATAACCTTTTTATATGCTTTTTGTGTATTATCAAGTGCTTTTTCAGTATCTTCTGCACTTTGTCCACTAGGTGCTGTGCCATTAAATGCTTCTGCATTAAATGCACTCTTTACTCCTCTTTCAATATCTGTTTCTTCGTGATCTACTTCGCCATAATCTTTTACAGCATTAACTGCTTTTCTTACAATCTTCTTTCCTCTTGGCTTCTTGCGCTCTTCTAAATCCATAGCGCTCTTTAAAACTTTTCTAAATTGTCTTTCACCAACAGGAAGATGTAAGTCTTCAGTAGCATCTAGCCCAGTGTCAGTCAAAGTTGCACCGACAGTTTCATCAAATAATAATTGTCCTTCTTTTCCTGATACACCAAATTCTGTCTTTAAAATGCCAGCAACTTCACCACGAATTTCTTTTCTATCTTCTAATTCTGCAAGTCCTGTAAATGCATCATTTACTTGTTCTAGAGTATAAGCAGTAGCTGTTGTGTCGCCTTGTGCTCTTCTTCTAAACTCACTTGCTATAGCATAATTTTCAGCAAACTTATCTTTAGAATCCGCTGACCAATCTTTGGCCTTTTCATAATACTTACCTTGTCTAGTAGATACGACTCCACCAGATCTTCTAATACGTGCTGCTTCCGATTCAGTAATTGCATGTCCTGCTGAGTTTAAATAAACTGTACTTCCTAACTCAGCACGCATGATTGCTTCTTCTCTTCTAGCATTTTTACTAAGCTTAATCTTTCCTTTAGATAAAGCAAATAATTCTCCTGCTTTACCTCTATATCTTTCCGCAGTTTTATCAACATCTAAAAATGCATTTGCTCTAGAACGAGCACCTTGAACTTCTTGCTCTATTCCTGTTTTACCTAATCTTTCACTACTTATAGTTCTAAAAGCGGGATCAGAGGCACCAATTCCTAAAGCAACTTGACTTCTATCTTTCATATTAAAGATCATTGCTTGCTTAAATTTCTTCTTATCTGCAGTACTTAAATTTGGGAAAATAGCAGATAAACCAATTTCCAAATCCTTATTTATCTTTTCCAGAGTCTTAGAATAATTTCCTTTAGTTTTATCGCCCTTAAGTGCGGTATCCATAGCTTGTTTTTGAAGCTTAGATAATTCTTCAACTTGTTTTGCAGATAATCCTGATCCTTGTAGAAGTTTATTAACAGCAGGATCATTTACACTTACTGCCTTTTGAAGATTCTTAAGTGCCTTTGCAATCTCTTCTGGATTTTTATTGTCTTTAACTCCCTTTAATACTGCAACCGATTTTGTAACATCATCAGCTGTTAAACCTGTTCCGGCAAGGGCTTTATTAGCAGCTGTTTTTATTTGTGGTTGTGGTGTAGTTACATTTATAGTTTGATCTGAACCTCCCGAAGAATCAGAGCCTCCACCAGGTGTTGTTCCACCTGTGGCTCCTGTTCCTCCAGCACCACCAATTCTACCACCGGATTTACGAATTGCATTTGCATAATTCTTCTCTGCTCTTGCTTTTCTTGCAAATCTAACAGCAGATGTAGCATGTCCAATATTATCTGTAAGTTTGTCTGTAAGCGTAGCCATAACAGTAAATGCTGCAATTGTTTTTCCTGCTGATTGTTTCATGGTTGGAGCTGTTTGAGATTCTCCAGGTTGAAGAACACTACGTAATAATTCTTCACCCTTGAATAAGAATGTAATACCAACTATTGCTAGTAACCAGCTTCCTGAAAGTTGTGCAGAATATACTACACCTATAACAAATACGTATACTATTGCATGGAAAACTTGCATGAATATGTTCATCATTAATTCCGTTGACCATGTTGAGAACGATTGCGCTCTACCATCTCCTACTTTATCTATTGGATACATTATCATTACAATTGGATAAATAGTAATTAGAAATGCAAAGTTCATCAAACGTTTATAGTATTGTACTAATAGCATTACAAATTGGAATACCATTATTGCATATACTATTGCATCAACAAGTCTTTCATCATCTTCTGCAGTACATGCCATATAGGCCATATAATTATCATTCATATGTCCTTTAAATGGATTTGATACTATGCTCTTACCTACCTCAGTACCATTGCTAGCTGTCAAGTCTTGTACGTCTGGTACTGATGTATTATCCATATTATTAGCATTAACATTTACACCTATTTTTGCAAACGCTTCAAACCTTGAGTCTTTTATTGTTTGTACAATAGCATGGTTTAGTTGTATTGCATACTTTATCGCAATAGGGAAAATAATTAATAATACCAAGCCTTGGCCCCAGGCCAAAAGCATTTCTTTATATCTTGATTGTTGCTTTCCACCAACCGAAATAAGAATTCTTAATCCAACGTACAAAAGTAGTACTAAATATACCATTAATGCAATTCCTTGGAAATTATTAAACCAATCCATTACGGTAGATTTAAACCTACTAACTAATGATGTATTATCACCACCATCATAAAAGACATTTAAACTTGTATCTGGAAACTCATCAAAAACCAAATCATCAATTGTTACTAGCTCTGAAGAATTTCCACCAGTAGCTCTAATTCCAAGCATTACAACATTATAAACAAAGTTGGCTAACCCTCTAATCATAGCAGCGATAGCCTTTTCAAGTTGTTCAAACATGTCGCCGCCAACATTATCTGCATAATCCTGAGCTTGTTCCATACTATATTCAAAATGATCTAGACTTAGTCCTGTTAATGCATGAAATTCATCATCAGCAACATATCCACCATTTCCATTGTGGATTGGCATAACATCAGATTTTAGCAAAAATTCTGAACCTTTATTACCTTTTAAACCATATGTAATTTTTAATCCACCATTTCCATTTTTGCATAGCTCAGCATATTCTAGTATTTTTAGCAAGTCATTCATCGTACCATTTCTATCTGATACAACCAAACCGAATATTTCTGTTTCTTCAATGTTGCCGTCTTTAGAATCAATTAAAATGGTACCTAATTCTGCTGATATTACTTCTTCAAGTGCTTTATATGTATTATTTGATTCATAATATCTTTGTTGATAATATTTATCTTTTTGTATCCAACTATTTTGAAGAAAGACACTCTGATTAGAATACATTACACTATTACCAGCTTGATCTGTAATCATTATATAAGGAGTGAAGATCTCTCCATTATATACTAAACCATCTGCATCTCCTCTATTACGCTTACTTAAATCATCCCAACTATCTGACTTAGGGTATTCATTAAAAATACCTTGTAAGGTGCTTGGCGGGGTTATTCCTTCAAGTTCATAATATGATCTAAGCGCATCTAAAATATCTGTTTGTCTTGCATTAGAGTTTGATGTTACATCATCATCGAAAAATCTTATTCTAGCCTCAGTAGTTGCATTACCATCTCCTGGTTCAAAATCCAATGTTGCATATGGATAAGATGTTTCAATAACACTAGCTAGTGATATATTCGTTGAAAAGATGCCAAGGCATAAAATCGTTATTAACATTGATACTATATATTTTTGATTAATTTTCATCCCTGACACCCCTTTCATCAAATTTAAACTATATTATTTATTCTTTTTAACATCTGAAATTTTTTCATTAAATGCTCTAATTCTACTTTGTGCTTCTCTTGCATATGCACGTTTTTCATATTTTGGATTATTAGGATCATCTGATACTCTTCTGTGAATATCAGCAACTCTTTCTATTCCAGTTACACTATCATCGTGTCTTATTTCTCTTTCATGTTGAACCCTATCAATACCCGCAGTAGTAACTCTAGAAACTCCTCTTCCTATTCCTTGAATTCCTCTTTCTACGCTTTGCTCTGCTCTTGCTCCAGCAGCTGCTGTTATCATTGAATTACTTAAAGAGCTTTCTCTTTGAACACCTGCTGTCAAACTAGCCGCTGTTATTCCAGTTGCTGCCTGTACAGCATTTCCTACTGTAGCGGATGCTGTCGCACCAATTGCTTCACCTGTTGCTCTTGCAAATTTTCCACGTGTTCTTCTAAGTTCTCCATTTGCGTACCATGTTTTAGTTTGATCAAGTCTTCCTTCATATCTTGCTTGCTTTACTTCTTCTTGAGTTCCTTCAGGTTCATCTAAGAATCCATCTTCGTCTATATCTCTATATCCTTCTATTATATCATCCATGTCTGATTCGAAAGTTTCACTTAAACCTAATTCATCAGAAGTTTCGCTTCTTAGAGTATCTACAGCCATCCTTGTAAGTTCTTCTCTCTCACCATTTTGTAAAACATCATTTTGTTCAATTACTCCTCGAGCCGCTCTTCTAGAAAGACCTTCAACAGAGTATCCAAGATTTAACTTCATCTCTTCTAAATCATCTGTTACTACCTCGATAGCTTCGTCCTCATCGGTTGAGCCTATTGAATCTGAGCCTAAAGGAGCATCTGAATCATCTCTTGGAGTTCCAAGAGAATCTGTATCAGGTTTCTTTTTAGAAGTGCCTTTTGGTTTCGATGATGTTCCTTTTCCAGGAGTATGAACATGTATTGTTGACTCACCTTCTGCTGGCGTTTCTCCAACAACCATAGTATCCATCAATCGTTTTGCGCCTTCATCTTCTCTACTTAATTCAAGCATTCTATTTGAAATCTTAAGAGCAGCCTTAGCACTCATTTTAGGAGCACCTTCTTCTCCTCTTCGTTGATATTCACCTAATAAAACAGTAAGGCCAGCCATTTCTCTTACACTTGCGCTTTGTTCTTCAGTAGCATCTGGTCCACCAAATTTACTAACCATAGCTTGTATCTTCTTTTGGTTTTCTTCTTTTCTTAATACGTCTGCTTCTTCCTCTTGAGTCATTGTATAACCAGCTTCTTCTTTAGTGCCATCCGCCCTTGTAGTTACTGGTTCAGCAAGTGCTTTATCTAATCTTTCCTTTTGTCTTTGAGCATTTGATGTAAGAACTCTTCCTTTAAGTCCTTGTCCAACAACTTCTCGTCCTTCTTCATCTTTTGTAATTCCGAAGTATTCTGTCAATCTTTGCTTTTTATCTATTTCTGTAGTTACAAATCTTTCGCCATTTTCTGCTATTCTCTTTTTAGCTTCTGTTTCCGGAACAATTTCGCCTGTCTTTTTAGAACGATATTGTGTTTCTTTTTCGCCAGTTGAAATCTCCTTTGTTGACATCCATTTATATAAATCACCATACAAGGCATCTTCTGGACCGCCTCTTGTTATATCATAAACAATTCTAGCATTAATGTTTAATTGTTCTTCGGTTAATTCTACACCATCACGGCCTTTTTTCGTAACAAGCATATTAATTGCTTCGCTTGCTTGCATACGTTTTTCAAGCTTTTTCCTTTCTTCTGGTTTCAAGCCAGCCATGAAATCTTTAAACGCTTTTTGAACTTCAGGATCTTTTGAATTCTTTGCATAGTTAAGATTGTTTAATCCTTCACGTTTAATTTCAACATCTCTCTTTTCTCTTTCTTCTGGTGAAAGTTTTTCTCTTTCAGCTTCAGGAAGAGTACTAATACCTCCAGTTGCTTTGGCAAAATTTAGTTTTAGTTTTCCAGGATCTTTTGCATCCCTCTTTCTGCCTTCTTCAAGTCTTGCAGCTCTCCTATTTTCATTATTAATATTTTGGTTTGCTCTATGTTCATATGCTTTTTGTCTTGTTTCAGAGACTTTTTCTTTTGCTTTAGTAACTCTCTTGCCCATATTTTGAGCAGATTTCATTAATGAAGATACCGCTTGTATTTTAACCATTGATTTGGCTGTTTCAGCAATATCTTTAGTAGTTCCTGCTCCACCACCTTTTAATAGTGTTGGGAAGATTGCCTTTAATAATGAATCTCCTTTTCTTAAATATCCAAGACCTACCAATACTAAAATAATATTTGCTCCACCAGTTGCATTGTCCATCAAAGCCGCTATTATAAACATGATAGAGCAATATAATATTGCATGGAACAATTGCATAAACACATTTAACATGAACTCTCTTGTCCATGCTGTAAATATTTGTGCCTGTCCATCTTTTACTTTATCAAATACATAGGATATTGCTACAAACGGGAATAATACAATTAAGAATATAATTGTAATCATTCTCTTATAATAAACAATAATAAATGCTACTAATTCCTTAAGTAAGAATAAATAAATAAATGCATATCCTAAATCAGATTTATCCAAAGCCTTTTTTCTATACTGACCCATCAATGAGGATTCATCTTCTACACTCTCTCCCAGTACTTCAAGCATCGCTTCATCTACACCAGGAACAGAAGGTAATATGTTAGCTCCATTATCTGCTGAAATCTTATCACTGATTTCCGTTTTCACTAAAGACACCAGATTTTCATTTAAGATAATTGCATATTTAATAATTAATGGGAAGAATATCAATATAAGTATTCCCACAAACCAATCATATAATAATGCTTTAAATTTTTCTTTTTCCTTACCCGTAGAAGATATCATTACTCTGATACCAACATATATAAGCATTACTAAATAAAAGACATATGCTATTCCTCTAAAAGCATTAAAGTATGAATTTATTGCTTCTAAAATTCCGCTTCCACTTTTTAACAATGGATTTGGATTATCTTTTGAATTCTCAGGATAGAAAGAAAGCTTTGTTTGCTTATACTCATTATATACAAGCGAGTCAATTGATACTTCACCGACAAACATACTGATTAATCCCTTAAAAGTATCACATACGCCATAAACGATAAGCCAAACAATCACTTTTTGGAAAAGACTGGCTTCACTTTCAGTTTCTACATATTCGGAATCCATTTTAACTTGTGTTGCTCCTATTTCTTTTTCAGAAACTCTTTTATCTTCACCCAACTGATAATGAACACTACCGATTCCAAATGCTCCGCCTTCATTGTATCCTCTTGTATACTTGTAAGCTCCCAATCCCTCTTCTAAAATAAGATCTGTTTCTAATTCTACAACCTTGTCTAAATCAACATCCTGTCTTGTTAGAGATAGATTAAAAGCTGTATTTTCTAGGTTATAGTCAAAAACTTGAAAATAGTAATCTTGACCTTTTTTTAGATAAACTGTTACTGTGGTAGTGTCTTGGTTAAAAAGTGTACTATTGTACACTGGATTACCAGCATCATCCAAATATGTTGCCGAAGCAAGCGTTGAAAGTCCCTTACCATTATTAATATAGTAGTGTAAACCGCCTAACGAAATCGTATATAAACCTGTTTCTTCAACAGTTAGTTTTATTTGCCTATTATCTATTTCTTTTCTTAAAAATACTTGTCTTGTATTAGTTTCTCCACTTTGTAAATCTGCATGAAAAGATGTGTTAACACCTACAAATGCATCACCAGTTGTCGTAGATGAAATATCTGCAAATGCAAGTGATGGTATTATAAAATTAAATAATAATACTATAGCCATTATTAAACTTACTCTTCTTTGGATTTTTTTCATACCATCACCTCCATTCTAGTTTTTTATTTTAATCTATAGGGCCAATTGGATCTTCCTCCGCACTTTCAGAAACAGGTGCTTCTGGAGGAGTCTCCTCTGTACTCGATATTGGTGCTTCTGGAGAACCTTCTTCAGTAAATGTCATTGTAGATTTAGGTTCACTCGAATCACCGCTTTCTCCAACTGGTTCATCAGCATCACCTGAAGAATCTCCTTCTTCTGGTTTTTCTTCTGTTGTCATCTCAGGTGCAGATTCAGTTGGCTCTCCTTCACTAGCTCCCTCATCTGATCCTTCTGCATCAGTTGGAACGTCTTCGCCGCCTTCAGCAGATTTTGCTAAATCTTCAGCAGCATCACTTGCTGCTTCTCTTGTATCACTTTCAACTGCTGAAGATTCTTCACCTTCACTTCTAGTTTCGAAACTCAATGATTCACCATCAGAACCTGGTAGTTCTCCACCAGAAGCAGAGCCACCATCCATTGCTCCAGATCTAGATGCAAATGAATCTGTGAAATTAGATGGGGTTTCTTTTTTATCTTTATCTTCTGCTTTCTTGTGATCTTTATATCCACCAAATTCATGAATAGCTTTTCTTCCTGTCGTAACACCAGCCAAGAAACCTTCACCATTATTTGCAGCACTATCTGCCGCGTTCTCTAAACCTGTAACCACACCTGCAGCGGTTCCGGCAACTTTTCTATATGCACCAGCTGTCTTTTTCAATGCTTTTCCACCATATGCTTTTGCATAGCTAGCACCCATAGAAAGTTTCGCACCTACTCTTCCTACTTTACTATTTCTAACTTTATTCATTGTATTTGATACTGCTCCAGTAACATTTGCAACTGCTCCTCTTGCAATATCAATTCTATCTCCTACTGTTCCAACACCATTTTTAATTGCTGTTCTTGCTTCAGAAGCCGCTTGTTGTCTATATGCTCTATTGTCTGACCTGCTTTGCCTCATTTGTGTTTTCTTTGCTCTCTTTGCTTGAACTTCTTGTGCCGGTTTTTGCATGTTCTCTTTTACTTTTTTCTTTGCTTCTGATAATTTTTCACCAGCTATAGCTTTATATGATTTTCCACCATCATGTTGTTCCTTTATATCTTTTCCAAATGCAGCACCTTTTTTAGCAGCATTTGCTCCCATGTTTGTAATATTTTGACCAGTCTTTTTAAGAGCAGCACCTGCCAATACAATTCCCATAATATTATTCTTTAATCCACCAACGGTTGAAGAATTCAATCCTACAATTTGTCTAATCATTCTTTCAATCGGGAATAAGCTTGTTACTGCGATAATTAGGAATAACCAATTTCGTGTTGGGTCAATATTACAAATATCTATTCCTAGATTTACAACTAAGATATATACAAGTGCATGTAAAAATTGAATAAAGCAATTAACAAAGAATTCTTTAAACCAATTTGACAAGCTTTGTGCTTTGCCATCGCCTAATTTATCTATTACATACAATGCCATTACTACTGGGAATAAAATTACAAGTAGTATTACAACAAATACACGCTTATAATACATAAATAATATTGCTATTATTTGGAATGCAAGTATTGCCCATGCTACTGCATATACCACTCTTCCTTGCTCTTTTGCCATTGAATATAACTTGATCATTGGGTCACTTAAAGATGCAAGCATGTCTTCATACAACTCTAGTTTTTCTTGTAGTAACGCTTTTAAATACTCATCGAATGCAGGGCTAATTCCTGATGAAGATCCAACTTTATAAATGTTTCTATAAAAGTTTCCAAAGAAACTACCATCTGTTAAATTAGAATTCAAACTCTCCACTCGTGCTGACGATTCAGAGCTACCATAGTACTTATTCAGTATTTCTTTTAGTTTATTAATAGCATTATTATAAATTGCTGATTTTATTATTCTTCCATTTTTATCTAGATTGTCTGCAACTTTTAAATAATTAGCAATTACAAGCAATTCATTATCTATTGCATTCATATCTTCTGTCGAAATATTTGGATCATTTGTAACTTTTAACCAATCTCTTTTTGCCATCCTGAAATATGATGAACTAGAGTCTGGAAATCCTTGTACGGTACTATGATGATTGTAAATATAGTCTCTGATATCATACAAATCATCAACATATTTTCTACTATATTCACTACTACTCCAATCAGCAACATTGGCGTATATTTTATCTGCAACTGCTAAGTATTTATTCTTGAACTCGTTTTTCTCATCTGCACTTAAACCAGATAACGTTCCAGTATCAGTGTATCTATCCATTAATTCAATTATTTTGGCTCTTGCTTCATCTGCTGTTAACTGTGTAGTATCTCCACTTAATTCACGTCTCTTTTTCTCGATTTTTTCTTCTAGTATATCTACCATTCTAATTACTTCAGCATCTTCACCACGATACTCAACATCTAATTCTCTAGCAACTTCTTGCATAGAATACTTAGATGAGCTCTTGGCACTATCACTTATTGTTTGAACAAGTTGATTACTAATATATGGTATGGCTGGAAGCATGTATGGAATAACAATTAATAAAATTAAGCCTGTAATCCAATACTGTAAGAATTTCTTTGATTTAGGTTCATCTTTTGTTCCTACAGATAATAGCATTTTTAATCCAACGTACAATAGTAGTACTAGATAGAATACTAAAACAATATTTTTTAATCCGTTAAATATTTTTCCAACAACATTTCTTACTGCTTCAACTTGTAAAATGCCATCATATGGTTCACTTGTACCTAAAGACCTTCCAATTCCCCCGTAGAGGTCTTAAGTCAATTGTAGGATTATTAGCATTATTCGCCATTTTATTAAAAATCAAATTATCTAATGTTAATCTAGAAAGGCCTAACGCTTGTTCAAATAAATCAATTATAGTATTTCCTATTGTAAAAATAATGTATACAAGTATTCTTTCTAACCATTGAAATGCATGTTCATTGTTTGTGGTATCTTCCAAACTCATTTGATCAATTAGTTCATTAACTTTTTTGGCAGATACATTCATAGTTGGGTATCCATTTATTTGAGGGTCAGCAGAATTAATATTTAAATTCTTCTGTCCCATAGTAATCCATGCAGATGGAGCATTATTACTAAATCCATATGTAGCTCCAGATGCCTCTGCTTTCTTTTCAACTTGAACAAAAATCATGCTACTTCCAATGTCTTCTTGTGCACGAATTGCATATAAAGAATTCTTATCTAAAACAACATATACCGCTCTATCAATTGGGTGCTTTACACCACCCCAACCTGATATACTATCTTTTCTATATGCATCATTACCTACATTAGCAAAATGAACATCATCACCTGTTTTTTCTGATGCCAAGCTTACATTTGTAAATGTGTATTTAGTTGATAGTTGCATGTTGGTTACTCTATCTAATCTATAACTAACTAGACCATACCCTGTACTAAAATCAATTAATTTTAATGCATTGATTCTATATAATCCAGTTTGCGTTGGCTTAAAGACTGCATATGAATATTCATCAGCCAAACTTGAAGAATCTTTTTGGAAATAGAATGATTGATCCATTACACTTGAAACTTCACTATTTGAACCTGACTGAATTGTAAAATCTCCAGCAAATGAAATCGAACTAACTAATAGTAGTTGCATTAATATGCAAACTATTATTAATTTGTATGAAATTTTATTATTCAATGAACCAATTTGCATATTAATCACCTCCATTAGTTTTATTATCATTATTTTTTCTCTGTTGTTCTATCTCTTGATTCTTTTTCTGTTAGTTTTGTATTAACAGCTTTAGCCCATTTCATCTCACCTAGCGCATCTCCTCCACGTCTTTGTGCAGATGCAAATTGACCAAGCGCTTTTTGAACTGCTTTATCTTTTTCATTTCCATATATCAAATCAACATTTACTCCGGCTTTCTTTAATTGCTTATTATAGCCACCATGTTTTACTTTTGCTCTCATTATAGCTCCACCCATTCGGTTAGCTGCAGCTCCTGTTAATTTGTTTACTCCTCTTGCCATTCTCTTGGCTGTACCATCAAATACTACTGCATTAGAAACGGCTTTTTGAACATCTCCTGTTGCAAGTCCTGAAAGAACACCCGCTGTAATAGCAGTAGTTCTCATAGCTCCACTTACAATTCCTTTTGCAATCTTAGTTGGAACACTCTTCTTTTTCTTTTGAGATGCTATGTGAGCTAATACTTCTTTGGCTTGTTCCGCTTCTTTTAATGCTGCGTTTCTTTGTGCTTCTTTATCATCTGCTGGTGGAGGAAGTGTATTTTCCCCTGAAGACTCTTTGTCCTTCGAGTCAGAATCATCTGGTGCACCTTTTTCTGATGGCTTTCCGCTCGGTTTCTTATCCGATTCTCCTTCGCTAGTACCATCACCACTACCAGCTCCTGCACCACTTCCGCCATCACTTGGCTTTTTATCTCCTTCATCATTCTTCTTATTAGCTTCTTCTTTATTCTTTTGACTAGCATTAGATTCCATTTGCTTAACATTAGCTGCATGTTTATCTGCATCCTTGCTGTCTTCATCTTCTGCCTTACTATTATTTTTACTTCCACCCAAAATGCCCTTAGCTTGTTTTGTAACTACTCCTAATGTTGCTGCTGTTGCTATTGCGTCTCCAATTGCATTTCCAGGTGATCTAACATTAAATATACTCTTAACAATTGCTTCTGCCTTAAATAAAAATGTTACACAAAATACATATAAAATAACATTTCCACTTAGAGCACCATCGGCTTCTTCTTTGAATGTCGATAATACTCCTTCAACTAGTACACTATATACTACCGCATGAACCAATTGTAAAAATACTGCTACGCAAAATTCTTTGACCCAGTTTGTAAGGGCTCGTGATCCTTTTCCTTTTTGAACTTTTTCATATATGTAAAAACCTTGTACAACAGGGAATATTACAATTAAATAAGCTATTGTAAATGCTCTTTTATAGTACACTGCCAGTAATACTACAAGTTGTCCAAGCATAATTAAATAGACTATACAAAGTGGAATATTGCTATATTTGTCTGCCATATTCCTTATCTTATCCATTGCATCAATTTTTTCGCCATTGTTAGAAATATTTGTGCTTGCTTCTTCAACTAACCCAACCATGGATTCATTTATTTCAACAATATATTTCATACAGGTTGGGAAGAAAATTAAAAGTACTACACCTAAAATCCATGATGATAATAATTCTTTAACTTTTTCTACACTACCTGCTGTACTAGAAAGAAGGATCTTAATGCCAGCAAATAATAACATTGCTAAATATATAATCAAAACTATTCCTTGGAATTTTCCATACCAATATGAAACAAGTGGGCTTAATAATTGTCCTAAACTTGCCTCACTTGGATCAGTAACAGCGCCTGCTTTCCAAAAGTTAATATCTAATTTAGAAACTTTGTTATAAACTACTTTATCTAAAGAAACGCTTTCACCAAATATTAGAATAATTAATTCATGTAACGCTCTTCCAATACGTAATAATAATTTTGTAAGAATATTACTTAGTATAGAAATTGCTTGGTCTGCAATCCATTCTAGCCAAGCGATTAAGAAAAATTTTCCTGCACTTTTTTCTTTAGTAGGCATCGAACCCGGTGAAATATTGTAAGTTTTTTGATCTGGATTTTTTACTTCAACTTTAATTGATACACCAGCAACAAAATTGTCCCAAGTATCAACATATTCATCTTCATAGTATACTTTTTTAATTCCATCTTCTTCTTTAATCATAAGATTAGGTGGATAAATAAATGATTCTCCATCGTCTGTTCTTGTTGGAGCAAAATTGGACTTTTTCCAACTAAAATTCTTATATGAAAAAGATAAATCCATTTGAACGACTTCAGTTCCATCAATTAGTAATCCTCTTCCATTTGGATCAACATATGCATCTTGACCAATAGCATTTGGTAATCTAAAACAAACACCATGTTGTTTTGATCCGCCTGGTCCGTCTGATTCATAGTTTACTTGATAAATTATGAAGCCATTATTACCTGTTTGCGTAAAATAATTATCTAAAATTGCACTTACATTTCCTGCTTTTGCAATAGTGCAACATATGCTTACAAGAGTAAGAATGACAAAAAGCAATATAATCTTTGACTTAAAACTCTTTTTATTATTCATCATTCTCACTCCTTTCTTTTTAAACTAAAATATAACTATTCTTTTGGCGGTCTTCCAACAAGTTTTCTTGCACCATTTGTAACTCTTCCAATAGCTCCCTTAAGACCTTTACCTTGTTCAGCAAGTCCTCCGCCTGAGCCACCGATAGAATTTAGTATCCTCTTTAATATTTTTTCTCCCTCAGGAACAAAGTTGATTGCTACTATCATTAGTAGCCAGTTAATACCAGCATTGTTTCCTGAAATTGACGATTTAAACATCGTCAAACAAACTCCCGTTATTAATGCATAAACAACTGCATGTATAGATTGAACAAAAATCTGTTCAACAATTTTCTTAAACCAGCTTGATATTTCCGGTGCTTTATTCATTCCTTTTAGTAATGAAATTGCATGGAATATACAAATTACTGGAAATGCTGCAATTAAGAATAATATCGTAAAGAAACGTTTATAATACATTACGATAAATACCATTAATTGGCCTATCAATACATACCAAATAAATGAATAACCTATTTTTCTAGTTGCTCCTGCATATGCTCTTGCAATACGCATTAAATCAAATGATTGTCTATAAGTGCTTAGTTTATTAACATATGCAATAGATGCTTCCTCCGAACCTAGTGCAACTGAGCCTGTATACTTCGATACATATTCAGGGCTTCTAAATTCAACTGCCGTCGCAGACCATTCACTACCATCAGTATAGGTGAGCATTTCTCCAGCATTATAAGTATTACCTAAAGCTTTTTCATAAACCATTTTTACTAATGCTTCATTTATTTCAAACAAGAATTTAATAAACACTGGCATGAATATAAGTAAAAGCACACCTTTACTCCATTCAATAGCTAATGATTTAGCTTTAGCCATTCCTTGTCCTGTTGAATTAATTAGTATGTGTATACCAATTCCTAATAATGTAACTACATAGAATAAAAATGCTAATCCTCTAAAGAAGTTATACCAATCTGATACTACTTGAGAAATATCTATTCCCACAAAACTACTTGCGTTAGTCTTATCAAACAAATTTGGATTCAATGCAGGTATTTTGTTATCTCCAGCGCCATTATAGATAATCTTTGTAATTGTAACATCAGATCCAATAATATCTCCTAATAGTTTTACAAAGAAATCACCAATTGATAATAATAGTTGAACAAGATAATACTCAAACAAACTCTCTGTTGATTCAACCGTAGTTCTTTCATCTTCAGGTGATTCAACATCTCCTCCATCTGGCACTCCATCTACTACAGTATCGTGTCCACAATTATCTTTACAATTTACACATGTTCTATAACGAGAACTAATTCCTGAATCATATACTTCTTTATCAGACGAATTGTCCGATGGACTATAATAAATTTCAAGTTCTCCTTCAGATCTCCAGTTATCAACTCTATATTCTCTTCCTGCATACAAATATACTTTTACAGTTGTATCACTAGATGCTGTTTGAGGTGAGAATGTCACATATGATTCGCCATCTTTATAGCATGCTAAGCTAGCAAATTGTGTTTCTGGAGTATCTCTCCAGTCTGGGCTACTAGCATTATAAATACAATAATCTGGACAGGCCTTGCCATCTTTTAAAGTTAGACTAATTGTATATACTCCTGTTTGGTTACACTTGAAGAATGTTGACCTTGTAGTTCCTCCTGGATTTTTGATTCTAAAAGTGTTTTCACTATATCTAGGACCACCCTCAGACGGAGTTAAACTATAGCATTCACTATTTGGCAAAAATGTGATTTTTTCTGCAAAAGCTACACTAAAAAAAGATAGTACTATGCAAAAAAGAACAAAACCAACTAATAATTTTGTTTTTCTCATAATAGCACCACCTTTCATTTTTTGTTTATTTTATTAGCTAAATCGTAGCGACGACTAATTGTCGCCGCTACGACATTTAAATCTTCTCTAACCTATTCCTCTTTGAGCTGCTAGTTTATTAACATTCGTTTCTATGAATGCAAACTCTCTATCAGTAGGTCTTATCTCAAGAATTGCTGTTTCGTTTCCTACCTTAAATAATCCCTCGCCTCTTGTACATGTTAAAAGATAATTTGCTTCACCATCAGATAATTTAAATACTTCTTTTAGATAATCAATTTCTGATTTATCTTGTGCTAAGAATAATTTTGTATCTGCAGATTGTAAAACTACTTGAGCAGCTTTATTTTCATAGAAGTCTTGGAACTTCTGTGAAATAACTGCCAAGGATACGTTTCTTTTTCTTGCACGTCTTGCCATTGTGTTTAAGAAATCAACCGCTTCTGGGTATGGAAGTAACATCCATGCCTCGTCGACAAGTACTCTCTTTTGTCTTGCCTTTGTTCTATCTTCAGAATTTTTCTTAACATATTTTTCCCAAACCCAAGAAAGAAGAATTTGTTGTGCAAGAGGTCTTGCAAATCTTTCCTCAAGTTGAGAGATATCTAAGTTAACGAATGGACAAGAATCAAGCAAGTCAAATGTTGATTGACCATCAAAATAAGCCATTTGTCCATCATATTCTCTTGTATACTGTCTCATAACTTTAGTTAAATAACTGAAGTGGAATTGATAGTCTATATTCTCATTCATAGATGCCTTTTGTAAAATTCTTTGATACCAAGAACCTATTGTTGGCATTGGTTTCTTACGACGAGTAAGTCCTCCACCTAGTGATACATCATCATCCGAATATAAGCTATTTGGATTATTATTAATACCTAATGCTTGATATTCTTCAGCAACGGCTTCCGCAATAATCTGTTTTGTAATTTCATTAACATCTTCTGATCTTGTAGAACCCCTTGCCATAGTAAGTAAAGCATTTGTAACATCCTCTACTTTATTTTCAATATTTAATACTGTTCTATCTTTACCTGTGATTTCATCTCTTACAACCTCTGTTTCAACATCAAAGAAATTGATAATTGTTTTAGAACTTGGAGAGATAACTACATTTATTCCTCCAAGAGCTTCAGCAACAATACCATACTCACCTTCAGCATCAAGTGCTAAGCTTTCAATGCCCATAAGTACAGAACTTCTTGCTGTAATTGTTTTAATTGTAACAGATTTACCAGCACCAGACTTACCAAAAATAACCATATTGTAGTTAGTAAGTGAGCCATGAAAATTGTTATACAAAATTGGAAGTCCTGTTTGCTTATCAAAACCTATTGGAACACCTGTAGGATGTCCAACTTCTGATGATACAAATGGGAATACAGTAGCCATTGAGCTTCTATCAAAAGTATGTTTTTTAGAAGTTAAATAGTTTCTGTTATATGGTAAATTTGACTTAAATGCTGCTTCTTGGTTTGCCCATGCAGATTTTAAATTGATAAGTCCTTTTGCCATTTCCATAGTAAGTAATTCTGATTCTTTATCTAGACTATCTAGCGTATCAGAAAATAGTGTACATACAACAGATGCTTCAAACAATTTGTTGAAACCTGCTGCGATTTCATCTCTTATACGCTCAACTTCGACTTTCATGTTAGCTGTTTCAGCTTCTCTGTTAATATCTCCACGTTTTGCAGCGAAGATTCTTTCAGACTCTAATGATACAATTGTTTTATTTAAGTCTGCTTGTGAATCTGCTTCGTTTACTGGATTTATAAATACTGATGTATTAATATCACCAAAATCATACATGTTACGTAAGAATGTTGGGAATGTAGCCATTCTAGGTACTCCCGCAATGTAGTGACATCTTGCATATCTATGCATTGTACTAGAATAAATCTTTAAATAGTCGATGTCAGTTGCATCTATTCCAGAAGGAGCTATCAAATCTTTTAAGTCTTTTCTAAGTTTCATAATATTACTTGTGTTGTTTACTTCATTTGCTTCAGGTGTTATTTCATTTTGTGTATTATTTTTCTCAAATGGATTTACCATTTCTACTCCTCCTTTTCTCTAGTTTATTAGTCCAGCAAGTGGATCTGGATTTGTTAAATTATTTATGCTCATATCTTCTTCATTTGGTCCTTGACCAAAATTGTTTTCTTGCAACTGTGCTTGCTCAGCTTGGAATTGTTGATCTGCATAATCTAAATCTTCTTGTGAAACAAGAGGCTTATGCATGCTTGAGTTTAAATCCTCTAAAGCTTTGTCAACAACTTCAGGATCAAGTTGATCTTGATTATCAAGGATAATTGACATTGCTTCACGCTTTGTATCATCCTCGTATTGTTCTTCTTCTGTTAAACCAGAAATATCTACTTGTGTAGAATTTCTAATGCTATCCATAGCTGTCTTTAATGCTGTTTGAGCAGCAGCTAAAGCATCATCTTTAAGCTTAGCATCAAGAGCAGCTCTCTTCTTGTCTAATACAGAAGTTGCTGTTGAATACAATCTATAAACACCGCTTCTAATAGCATCTTTTATGTTATATACATTTGCATCATCTTTGTTATATGCAATGAATAACAATTCTGCCAAGTCTTCTGATCTTAAAAGTTCTGTTTCAATACCACAAGCAGAAATAGCTGCTTGTAAAGTTTTACATCTTGTGTAAAGCTCTGAGTATGCAACATCTTTTGTTTCATCCTTAGAGAAGTTGTTTGTAAGACCAATCTCTGTAGATTCGTAAGATACAATCATATAATATTTTCTTTGAAGAATGTTTGTATTAGAACTCATTCTTTCGATATAACTAACAATATCTGCACCATACTCTAATAGATTTCTCTTTTTTCTGATTTCAAAATCCATTTGTTGTCTTTGGTTCATTGTTAGATTTGGATTAGTTGCCTTTGCTTGATTAACGGCATCTATATACCTATCGCATTCATCTCTTAAAGAATCCAATCTTTTATGATAAACACCAATACCTTCTGAAAGATCTAGTGTACGTGATTGAACATATAATTGAATTGGGAATTTAAGTGTATTTAAGAAATTTGAAAAGCCTTCTTCTACAGCAAGCATTTCTGGCTCTGACATAAGGTCATAGTTAATACCCATACACTTGATGGCCATAACGTATCTAGTTCCATCATTTTGAATAATCATGTCATCTTCTATGGTATCAAACTCCATGAAGTCTCTGATTTTTTCAGTACGAGCAGCTTGAAGCTCTTGCTTTCTTTCAGCAGCTTCTTTCTCCTTTAATTCTCTTGATTCTTTTTCGACGCTTCTACGTCCTTTCATTCTTTGATATGCGATTACAAATAGTGCTCCACAAACTAGTCCAAGCAATACAAGCAATATCATGATTAAGGTCATCCCTTGATCCATCTTACATTCCTCCTCTTATCTTATGCATATTACGTTTTATCTTTTAGTTCATTGAAAAATTGTTCTGTTATTCTTTCTTTTGCTTATTTAGTAAAAATTCACTTGCAATTTTAGCTTTAGATTCATCAAATTTTTGATCTTCAGAAACCTCAAGTGCAAATTTCTTTTTATTTCGACTAAAAGTGAAATACTGTTTAATAACGTCCCTAATGTATAATCCTCCCACTTTTTTGAATAGTGGCAAGCTTCCATTTTCTGGTATTTGGACCTGTCCTACCACAAAGCCAGCAGCACCAAATAAGAATAGTACAACTAGGCCTGGCAGAGACAATTCTCCATTATTCATTAATTTAAAAATTGAATAAATTGGCGTTCCAATTAAAAGCCCTATTACCGTTCCAATCAAACCAGGAACACTAAAAATTATAAAAAATCTATCTTGTCCTTTAACATTACTTCTTGGAATAAGATGAGTTCCCACTAAAAAACACCTCCAATAATCTTAAAATCGTATAATAAACCAAAGGTTATTATAGCATATATAAATATATAAGTAGGCTTTTTAACACAAAAAAAATCGCCTTTCGGCGATTTTTAATATTGCTGTAATCTTTGTAATTTTAAGATGTAAAAGCATTAAATAACGCTCTTGCAATTGTTGGCGCCAACGCTACTAATGCTGATCCAACAACAATTGGTATAAGTGTACTTTTTGCTTCTGCTTTTTTTCCAGCTCCTGATGTTAAGTATTTAACGCCTACCCAGATGATCATGACTATAGCTACAACAAATCCAATTAATTGTGCTATTCCTAATGCACTATTAATCTTAGCAACTATTCCTGCATCTAATCCTGTTCCATTCATACTAACATTATCTCCGATTCCGCCAAAATTAGCAAATGCAATGCTAGCAATAGTTAGATTTGAACCTAATCCAATTAAAAATTTGTCAATTTTTCGCATAATTATTTCTCCTTATTTGAACACTGAGTTCGAAAATATCAACTGGACTGATTATAGCACAAAAAATGCCAAAAATAAACATTTTTTACATAAAAAAATCGCCTTTCGGCGATTTTTAATATTCTCGTTTTTTGTAACTATACTAAGAAGTAAATGCGTTAAATAAAGCTCTTGCTATTGTTGGTGCTAATGCTACTAATGCAGCACCAATTACGATTGGAATAAGTGTATCTTTTGCTTCTGCTTTCTTACCAGCTCCTGATGTTAAGTATTTAACACCTACCCAAATAATCATTACAATAGCTACTACAAATCCAATTAATTGTGCTATTCCTAATGCACTATTGATTTTTGCAACTATTCCAGCATCTAGGCCTGTTCCATCCATACTAACGTTATCTCCGATTCCGCCAAAATTAGCGAATGCAATGCTAGCAATAGTTAGGTTGGCACCTAAGCCAACTAAAAATTTGTTCATTTTTTTCATAATTATTTCTCCTTTTTAGCTGAACTTTTTAGTTCAAAAATATCAACTTAGTCCTATTATACCATAATCTATTTCAAATATTGTTTTTTTACATAAAAAAAATCGCCTTTCGGCGATTTTTAATATTATTGTAATTTTTGTAATTAAACTAAGATGTAAATGCGTTAAATAAAGCTCTTGCTATTGTTGGTGCTAATGCTACTAATGCAGCACCAATTACGATTGGAATAAGTGTATCCTTTGCTTCTGCTTTCTTACCAGCTCCTGATGTTAAGTATTTAACACCTACCCAAATAATCATTACAATAGCTACTACAAATCCAATTAATTGTGCTATTCCTAATGCACTATTAATTTTTGCAACTATTCCAGCATCTAGGCCTGTTCCGTTCATACTAACGTTATCTCCGATTCCGCCATAATTTGCGAATGCAATGCTAGCTATTGTTAGGTTTGTTCCTAAACCTACTAAAAGTTTGTTCATTTTTTTCATAATGATCATCCTCCCTTTATATATATATTAATTTTAATTCTAGCCAAAAATATTACTATTTAATCCCCCTGTAAGCGTTCTTATAATCCAATCACCTACAGTGAAATACAATGCACACACCATAACACCAATTACCCAAGGAATTAAGGCCATTTTTGCATCTTGTCTAGATTTACCTGAACCCGTCAAAAATCCAATTCCTATTTGAATTAGCTTAAAAACAGCAACTGCAAATGCAATTAAAAACATGGTGTTTGCTATACTTTTAATAGTGCCATATGCTCCTTCTCCATTTTGGTACTTTTGACTTTCAGTTTGATATTGTGAACCCATATCTCCACTAGTCGTGCTAACTGGTGCACTTCCACCATCTGGATTTCCACCACCATCTGGGTCAGTCAAAGCGAAAGCAAAATTACTGCTTAGAAGAACAAAACACATAAGTATTGCTAAAAGCTTTATAAACATATCTTTCTTAAGCATATTATCACCACCTTAGTAAAAGATTGCTTATAACCATTGTGCTACTTCCAATGAATTTCCATATTCGGCTATTCTAAATAGATTATAACCGAAAAATCGAAAAAAATCAAGCTGTTTGTTGACAAAAAGCCCTAAATAGCATATAATTAAAGGGCTGACGGCGGAATAGCTCAGTTGGCTAGAGCACCCGGTTCATACCCGGTAGGTCGTAAGTTCGAATCTCACTTCCGCTACCATTTAAGAGCTAATATTGTATTAGCTCTTTTATTTTTATATACCTTTGCGGGAATAGTTCAATGGTAGAATCCTGTGCTTCCGACCCAGTGATGGGGGTTCAATTCCCCTTTCCCGCTCCAAGACCATATTTTTAGGAGTCAAACATATGAAAAAATCCTATAGATTTATACTTTTTATTATATTGTCTGGAATAATTATGACTTTTTTTGTTTCAAAAGAATTGCAAAATGATACATTTTTTACCATAGAAACAGGAAACTACATATTGGAAAATGGCATTGATGATGTTGAGCCATTTACCTTTAATGAAAATTTAACTTTTACAAAGCTTAGATGGGGATTTGATATTCTCATCGCTTTTTTGTATAACAAATTTGGATTTGATGCCATCTTTTGTTTTGTTCTATTTTTCGCTTTTATCCTAGGATGTTCACTTTTTTATGTTTGTACAAAAATATCTCATTCAGAAATACTATCTTTTTTAGTGGTAATTCTTGCTACTTTTTCCTTTACTTTTTTCTTAAGCGCAAGAGCGCAAATTATATCGTATGTGATATTCACATGGGAATTCTATTTTTTGTATAAATTAATTGCAACAAACAAAATCCTATACTCATTTTTACTTGTTATTCTATCTTTTATACTACTAACATTTCATTCATCTGTATGGATCGTGTACTATGTTATGTTTTTACCTTATTTTGCAGAATTTATCACAAAAAAAATATTAAAAGGATCATTCAACAGATTTAACAAAAATATAATATCGAGAGATATTAACATCAAACTATTAATTGGCACTTTTGTTACCGTATTAATAACAGGGTTTTTGACGCCGCTTAAGCTTTCGCCTTTTCTATATCCATATAAAGAGATTTCTTCTGTAGCAAAAAATATAATAATAGAGTTATTCTACACAGAGTTAAGTATATATACGGTTTCTTTTATTTTTGTAATAGTCTCAACCCTTGCAATTATGAAACACACAAAAGTCACATTATCAAATTTGTTTTATGCCATAGGCATGATTATTTTTTCGTTCATAGCATTTAGAAATGTGCCAATTGCTTTTATAATCGTTGCTCCTATTTTTTGCGAAACTATAATTGGTTTTATTAACCAGTATAATTTATGGAATAAGTGTCATAGTTTTAAAGAATTGATTAAAAAACACAGAGTTGTTTTTGGATATTTATGTTTTATTTATATAATATTTATTCTATCAATTGCTATGATAAATCATAGTAAAAAATACTATACCAATGACTCATATCCAATATTTGCATCAACATTTATAAACCAAAATTTAGATAGCACAAATATAAAACTTTTTAACGAACTAACTTATGGATCATATTTAGAGTTTTGTAAAATAAAACCTTTTATAGATTCCCGCACCGAAATATATTTGCCCTCATTTAGCAAAGATTGCCATATACTAGAAGAATATGTTAAACTATGTAACTCTTCAAAAAGTGAAGAAGAATTTAAGCCGGTTTGGGACAAAATGATACAAAAATATAAATTTACTCATGTTATTTGTAAAAAGAATCTTCCATGGGGAAACTACTTCAAAAACATTAATGATTCTAAATCAATTTATGAAGATGATACTTTTATTATTTATGCCTTAAATGATATATAACAATCAAAAACCATTGCCTGGTTAGGCAATGGTTTTATTTTTCTCCTTTTATAAACATTTTTGTAATTAAGTTAACGTGTCTTAACCCATCTCTAATTGTCCTTAAGTGTGGTTTTCTTCCTCTAGTATCTGGTCTTAAAATTGTTGGAACTTCGCACATTTTCATGCCTCTTTTTTTGGCTCTAATTATCATCTCACTTGCATATTCCATACCAGAAGAAATCCAATTAATATCTTTAAACAATTCTCTTTTATATCCTCTTAGTCCACAATGCCAATCTTTAATTGGGGTATGGAAAAACATGTTTCCAAACATTGATAATCCCTTAACACCTACCCAATGAGATAAAGACATTGCCCCTTTTTCTATGCCACCTTTATATCTATTACCGCTTATAAATTCATATCCTTCATCAATCTTATCAAGGAAAAATTTTAAATTCTGAAGACTATAGCTTCCATCCGAATCGAGCATAAATAAATAGTCTCCACTTGCATTTTTTGTGCCACAAATCAACGCATTTCCATACCCTTTTTTTTCACAGTTACACACTCTACATCCGTTTTCTTTAGATATTTCAATGCTTCTATCTGTGCTTCCATTATCTGATATTAAAATCTCAGCATTCAAATTGTATTTATCGATGGCTTCCTTTATTTCGCTTATTACACCTGGCAAAGAATTCTCTTCGTTTAAGCATGGAAGCACAAAACTATATTTCATATAACACCTCAAATTATTAAAGCTATCCAAATTGCGAATAGCATTTTTTCGTGATACAATTATTATATCTTGGGGGTGATAATATTTCTAGACTTTCTTTAAAAATAATTGCATTGTTAACTATGATATTAGATCATATTAGTATTTTATTTTTCCCTGAAGCAACTATTTTAAGGCTAATTGGAAGGATGGCCTTTCCGCTTTATTGCTTTTTAATTGTTGATGGATATTTCCATGTAAAAGATGATAAAAAGCGTTTATGTAAATATGTTTTAAATATCTTATTATTTGCCATTATTACAGAAGTGCCATTTAATTTACTATTCTATAATAGATATTTTTACTTTTTACAACAAAATGTATTGTTTGATTTATTCTTAGGACTTATAATGTTAATTCTGCTAGATCAAGTCAAAAACAATAAAGCTTTAAAGATATTTTATTTTTTAATGTCTGCATTTCTATCAACCATATTTTTTGCAAATTACATATTCCATGGCGTAATATTATTTTATGGATTTTATTTGTATAAAAACAGTTTAAAAAATAACACTTTATACACGGCCATAATTGCTTTTGCAACTTCTCAGCTTCTTACAAATATTGTTTTAAAATGTTTTATTGATAACAAACCATTTTTTAATGTGTTAATGAACAATTATATTTTGGCTGGAACATTTATTACCATTCCTCTAATTCTAAATTATAATGGCTTACAAGGGAAATATAATAAAGCAATTAAATACTTGTTTTATTTGTCATACCCGTTACATATTGTTCTATTTTTGTTGATTAAATATTATGTTTTATAACTTTGGCGACTAATAATCGCCACTATATGGAGTGATGCCGAAGTGGTCATAACGGGCCTGACTCGAAATCAGTTCTGCGGGTAACCGCCCGTGGGTTCGAATCCCACTCACTCCGCCAAAATAAAAGAAAGTATGTTACACATACTTTCTTTTATTTTGCATAAGAAAATTCAATTATTATTGCCACTTTCTTGATTTAACCATAAATATATTTAAAGCTAGTCCTGAAGTCATAATATCTTTATATGTAAATGTCCAACAAGCTGAAGTATGATTTACGAGTAAACCCAAATATACAAATGGTATGATAGCAAGGAAAAACAAATATAAATGGTTCTTTATTTCATCCATCGAAAATCCATACTTTATTCTAAATAACATCATAAGCATTACTGGATATATTAAAAGTAATAATCGAACAAACATTAAATTAATGCAACGCCCAAAAACATTGATTCCCAATTCGCTATATGAAGATGACCTATAAAAAAATTGAGTTATAATATGTTCCAAAAATTCTTTGTCAACAACGAAGTAATATAAAAGAATTTTTGCTCCCCACATCAAAGCATAACCAGCAAAGAATAATATTAGTATTTTAATAATGAAGAACAAACTATCTTTTAAACTTTTTTGAGGATTATCTAGCAAATAAAAAATCATTGGAAGACAAATAGCAAATAAAGGAATTGTAAAGTAATCAAAATAATTAAGTATTATTCCATAAGTAAATACGAAATAAAAATCAAATTTCACTTTATTCTTTAATACTAGCAAGCCTACTAGTAATGCGAGAAAAATAGCCGGAAACAATTGAAATTGAACACTTCCACTTATTAATCCTCCAAGGCAGAATGTTATTAAAAAAACTACTGCCATAGCTAAACCATTTTTCTTCTTTATTCCATTAAAAATCAATATGAGCATTATAATGATAATAGCTAACATTATTAATCTAATTTGAATAATATTAAAAAAAACTAACAGAGGTCTATATAAAGCCATATATCCATGCCAATAACGACCATATTTAACTGCTGTAGTCACCTTTCCGTTTAAAAAGGCAGCTAATTCCCTGCTTAAATCAACATTTTTCTTGGTATAGTCTCCACCGCCAAGTAATTCTATTCCTTTTCCATTCGGATTTTCCATTTCATTTTCTGTTATTTGGGGATCAAAACATCTTCTCATTGTTAAGTAAGAATACATTGGGCTTGTACTATCGACACTATATGCTTCATTTATTATTTCTGTTTCAGTATAGTTGTCACATGGAAAAAATCCTAAGAAACGAAAATTTGGACCTCTTTCTATCAAAACACTAGCCGATTCTATACAATTATCTTCTACAGCGTTTCTAGGAATCAAGCAAACCAGAAACAGCAGTAGATTTCCTACTAAAAAAGCTATAACTAAAGTAAGAATATATTTTAAAACTTTTTTCATTTTTCACCTTTATCATTAAAATCTCTTTAACACTTCCACAGTATATATAATATATTAGCAAATTATTAAAGACAATGTTTTTAATGTTTTTAATGTTTTTAATATATATTAAATAATATATTGTTAATTATTTTTTATTGATATAAAATTATTTTAGTGTTTATTTCCGTAAGGAAAACATAATTTAAGGAGGTCTATTTTATGAATAAGGAATTATTTAAAAAAATGACATGCGAGTTTATAGGCACAGCAGTTTTAGTTTTATTTGGTTGTGGAACAGCTGTATTTGCAAACTGTAGTGTAGACAATCCAGGCGGATACGCCCTTACTGCTTTAGCTTTTGGTCTTTCTATAATAGCTATGGCATATGTTATTGGAAATGTATCTGGATGCCACGTTAACCCAGCAGTATCATTCAATATGGCTATACGTAAGGTCATCACTTGGAAAGATTTTGTTTTTTATACAATTGCTCAAATTTTAGGTGCTTTTGCAGGGTCTGGATTATTATACGCATTTGTTTCTATGAATGATCAATTTGAGAAAGTTGAGCATTTGGGAGAAAATGGATTTGGTCATATTGGTATGTGGGGAGCATTCCTAGCAGAAGTAATTTTAACATTTGTATTTATCTATTTAATAAATGGTGTTACTTCAGACCATACAAAATCAAATTGCGCAGGATTAATGATTGGTCTTACTCTTACATTTGTTCATATTTTAGGAATTCCTTTAACAGGAACATCTGTAAACCCTGCTAGAAGCCTTGCACCAGCTGTATTACTTGGTGGCGATGCATTAACTCAAGTTTGGGTATTTATAGTTGCTCCACTTATAGGTGCAGCAATTGCAGCTTTTGCATTCAAATTCTTGAATGAAGAAAAGAAATAATGATTTATTAAAAGAGACCATTTTATGGTCTCTTTTTTTGCCCAAAAATGCCTTGAATTCAATTATTACATTATTATTACGAAGATTGTAGTTGATATTCAAGTATTATATAATTTTTATGAGATTTTATAACTTTTTATCAACAAAAAAGCGAGGAGTTCAACGTATGAAAAAAAATGAAAATATTAAAAGCGTTTTGTTATACGATATTATTCTTTTTATTTTTGCAACTGCTTTTACTATGTTAGTTCCATCATTTCTTAACTATCCTCCAAATTCTTATAATACAGAATTTGAAACTACAATTGACGCTGGTTTGTACTATAATGTTCAAGCTTTCGCTGTTATTCTAGTTGGATTTGTTATCTCAAATATATACTTCATTATATCTTTCAAAAGCCTTGAAAAATATAAAAAGTATATCGGCAAGGATGATGAAGAAAGTAAACAGCAAATAGAAGAAATCAAAAAGAATTGTTTTAAAATGCCTCCAAAAGTATATATTGTTAATGCAATTGTACCAAGTTTATCTATTATTTTAATTCTATTACTAACTGGTGCCGGAGCAGGTCTTGCTTTTAGAATTGGGTTATTATTATTTGCATTCTTTTTACTTCATGGAATAATTGCATTTATCTTCGCAAAAAATATTTCTAATAAAATTCTTCAAACTTTAGGAAATCAAGAAAGATTTGTAGGAAGATTAAGATATACATTTACCGAAAAAATTTTCTTACTATTCTTCCCTCTAATTCTTGCCACTATAATATTCTCAACATTGGCAGGTGGTGCTGTTCTAGAAAGCGAAGTTGGCGAAAATACATTTAAAAACTATCAAAGTAGATTTGCTTTAATAGATAATATGGTTAGTTATGATTCTCTCGATGAAATAATCAATCAAATGAACAAAGTAGAAAAAATTAACTCTGAAGATGTTTTCTTTGTAATAAAACCTTTAAACACAAGAGTTGGCGACTCAAGTCTAAGGCAAAGAGTTAAAGAATCTATTTTGTATATTGATGACCAATCAGAAACAGGTGTAGATGAATTCTTTATAAAATATACATTTAATGTTTCTACAAATGGACACACATATGGCTACTATGCAAGTGGTAAGCAAGGTGTATTCCTAAACACTTCATTAAAAGGCGTACCAATAGCATATGGAGTTTTATATCGAATCGATACTGGAGTTTCCTTCTCTATACTAACTAGAACATCTATTATTATGTTTTTAATATCAGTATTTTTCCTATTCTATTTTTCTAAAGATATTGGAAACCAAGTTTTTGAATTATCGGACAACATGAGTAAAGTAGCAAACGAAAAAAATGTTGATTATGATAATAAAATGACCGTTATATCTAATGATGAATTAGGTGATTTAGTTGTCTCGTTCAATAAGATACTAGATATGGAAAAAGCACATAATGAACAAATGGTAAAAAACCAAGAGATACTTATAGAGCAAGAAAGACTTTCCTCTCTTGGACAATTAATAGGTGGAATTGCACACAATCTTAAAACACCTATAATGTCAATTTCTGGCGCTTCAAAGGCATTAGATGATTTAATCAATGAATATGATAAGTCAATTGGAAATGATCAAGTTAATGAAAAAGATTTCCACGAAATAGCAAACGATATGCATGAATGGAATAACAAAATAAATGTTTATCTTGATTATATGACAGAAATTATTAATACAGCAAAAGGACAAGCTGTATCTATGAATGCTTCAATGGTAACCGAATTTAGTATTAAAGAGTTAGTAACGAGAATCCAAATTTTAATGAAAGAACAATTAATGCAATTTAACTGCGAATTAAATCTTGAAAACTCAGTTAATGATGACATTACTATAAAGGGTGAAATAAGTGCAATAATTCAAGTCCTAAACAATTTAATCAATAATGCAATTGAAGCATATAACAAAACTCCAGGTATTATTAACCTTAGAATTTTCGATAACAAAAACAATGTATTTATTGAAGTTGAAGACTATGCAGGCGGAATTCCAGAACACATAAAAGATAAATTGTTTAGACAAATGATAACAACAAAAGGAAAAGATGGAACAGGCCTTGGATTATACATATGTTATTCGACAATTAAAGGAAAATTTAATGGAGACCTATCTTTCGTATCAGAAAAAGGAAAAGGTACAACATTTAAAATAGTATTAAATAAAAATATTTAGAAACAAAAGAAAGTAAGAGGTGAAAAGAGTGCAATTATCTGCTCCTCAAAAAAATGTATTAGAAACCGAACTCTATTTCAAAAACACATCTGTTCAAAACATCGGTGGATACATGATATTTGAAAAAAGGATTGAATATGACATTTTAAACAAAGCATTTAATAGACTTTTAGAAAACGCTGATGCACTTAGAATTAGAATTGTTGGAAAAAATAATGAGGCAATTCAAGAGTTTAAAGAGTACAAATATGAGCCGTTGGAAAATGCGGGAGTGATTGATGATATAGATGAAAAATGCAATCAATGGATGACTACTCCATTTAATATTTATGACAAATTATATGCATTCAGATACTTTGAATACACCGGAAAATGTGGCTTATCTATCATTCTTCATCACCTAATATCCGATGCATGGTCGATTGCTTTAGTTGTATCAAAGATGGTTGAATACTATAATGAATTTCTTAATAATGAATCAGTTGAAAGCAGCATTCCATCATATAGTTTGTTCCTTGATAAAGAGCAAGAATACTTTAATTCAGATAAATATAAAAAGGACATGGATTTTTGGAATGATAGATTTGCTGAGAAACCTGCTTTTGTATCATTTGCAAGAAATACGAATTCAAAAAATCCGATAGGAAAAAGAAAAAAGTTTATAATTGATAAGGCATTTCGTGAAGAAATCGAAAATTATTGTTCTCAAAACAAAATATCTATTGCTATTTTCTTTGAAGCAGTCTTATCAGTATATGGAGCAAGAATAAATAATCAAGATGAAATAACACTTTGTTCAATGGGGTTGAATAGAACTAGTAAAGTGTTAAAAGGAATCGTAGGTAATTTTAGCAATATTTTGCCTATGCGAGTTAGAATTAATTGGAACGAAGGTATTTTAAAACTATGCAAAGATATTAGAGAGGAACATTTTGAGATATATAGACATCAAAACTACCCTTTTCAAAGTATTATGCAATCGATTTCCGAGAAACATGGAATCACAAACATTTATGATGTTATGGTATCTTATCAAAACGCAAAATTTGATGAACACGAAGAAACAAAGTATTATACAAAATGGGTGTTTAATGGATATTCAGAATTAAACTTTATGTTTAACATTTCTGATATTGAAAATACAGGCGCTTTTGATATTAATATTGATTATAGAATTGAAGCATTTAATGAAAATGAAATTATAAATATATATAACAGATTACTATACATTGCTCACCAAATAATTGATACTCATAATGAAAAGAACGAAGACATATTGTTTAGAGACATTGAAATAGTTACCCCTAAAGAAAGAGAAACTATTTTGGTTGATTTTAATGACACAAAACATGATTATCCAAAGAATATGCGTGTATATGATAATTTAGAATTAAACGCAGAAAAAAATCCATCAAAGCCAGCATTATTCTTTGAAGGAAAAATGATGACTTATGGTGAATTCAATGAAAAGGTTAATTCACTTGCAAATTGTATTATTAATGAAAACATTGGTCAGAATAATATAATAGGCATAATGTTTGAGCGTTCGTTTGATATGCTTATTGCAATTTATGCAGTTGTAAAATCAGGTAATACTTATATGCCTATTGACCCTCATTTTCCTACTGACAGAATTGCTTTTATGCTTGAGGATAGCAAAGCACCAATTATTCTAACAAACAACAAATATCTAGAATCTTTAAGCTCTGTAAAAACTAACAATTGTAAAACAATCCTTCTAGATTCTTTTAATTACGAAGGCTTTAGCAAAGAAAATCCAAATTTAGATGTATCGCCAAATGATACAGCATATTGTATTTACACATCTGGTTCAACTGGTAAGCCAAAGGGAGCAGTAATTAGACACCATTCAGTAATAAATCGTATTTTCTGGATGCATGATAAATATGAACTAAAAGAAAAAGATATTATTCTTCAAAAGACTCCATACACCTTTGATGTTTCCGTATGGGAATTATTCTGGTGGAGCCTAAAAAATGCTTCTTTAAGGATACTAATTCCAGAAGGTCACAAAGATCCAGAAGCAATTGTAAACGCAATTTATGAATCAAAAGTAACACATATTCATTTTGTACCATCCATGTTGAATGCTTTTTTAGAATATCTTTCGGTACATAAAGAAGCATTAGAAAAACTGGCATCTCTAAAATTTGTTTTTGCTAGTGGAGAAGCTTTACAAAGTGAACACGTTAAAAAGTTTTATAATCTTTTGGGAGTCAATGGTACAACATTGCACAATCTATACGGTCCAACTGAATGTACAGTAGATGTATCATATTATGATTGTGATAAAGACAATATTCCTGAATCAATTCCAATAGGAAAACCTGTAGATAATACACAATTAATAATATTAGACAAAGCGTGCAAATTGTTACCTATTGGAGTTCCTGGAGAATTACATATAAGTGGAGATTTAGTTGGTAGCGGATATATCAATAGAGATGAATTAACAAAAGAAAAATTTATCAATAATACCTTCTATGATTACCCAACAATGTATAAAACAGGCGATCTATGTTCATGGAACGAAGACGGAAATATTGAATATCTTGGAAGAATAGATAATCAGATAAAGATTCGTGGCCTACGTGTTGAATTAGGAGATATTGAGAATGCAATATTAAAGGATACAAATATTTCCGAATGTGTTGTTACAGTTGTTGAAAATACTGGCGAAAAATATCTTTGTGGATATTTTTCTTCAAACGTACATATTGATGAAAAGTCTTTAAGACAACGTTTGTCAAAAGAATTGCCTGATTATATGGTGCCTTCTTATTATGTATGTCTTGAAAAACTACCATTAAATGCAAACGGAAAAATTGATAGAAAGGCTCTTCCATCCCCTAACTTCTTTGAAGATGAAGAGTATGTAGCACCAGAAAATGAGTTAGAAAGTAAGATTGCTAAATGTATTTGCAAAGTTCTAAAAAGAGCAAAGATTAGTGTAACATCCGACTTGCTAACTTCAGGACTTACATCTCTAAGTGTAATTATCGCTCTTACAACGCTTGCGAACGAAGGAATAGATATAAAAATAAAAGACATCTATGAAAATAGAACTATTAAAGATTTAGCAAGACTAGTATCGTCAACCAAAGCTGCAATTGGAGATTATGGCGATGATGAACAATATAGAACAATAAGTGACATTCGAGATTGTAATGCGTATGAAATAAAAGATGGCGATGTCCTATTAACTGGTGCAACTGGATTCCTAGGAATTCACTTATTAGATGAAATCTTTAAAACAACTAACAAAAAAATATATTGTCTAATCAGAAATAAGATAAAATTTGAAGAATATGTAAAACTATTTACAAGTATTGATTATCCAAATTATAGAATAATACCAATTATTGGCGATATTGCGGATAAAAAGCTTGGTGTCTCTGGCACTATTTATAAAGAATTAAAAAATAGAATATCAGATATATATCATAGTGCTGCTTCAGTTTCTTTCTTCTGTTCATGGGAAAAAGCCAAAACAATTAACTATATTGGTACATGTAATTTGATAAAATTCGCAGAAGAATCAAATGCAAAGCTTCACCATATCTCAACAATGAGTGTTTCTGGTGACATTTTGACACCTCAAACAATAAGCTATCCTCAATTTAAAGAAGACAACCTTTATATCGGTCAACTATATAAAGAAAATGTTTACTCTCATAGTAAATACTTGGCAGAAAAAGAAATAATTAATGAGATCAGGTCAAATAAATTAAGGGCAAGCATTTATAGATTACCAAACCTTACTTGGAGAATCAAAGATGGAGTTTTCCAAATAAACTACTATGAAAACGACTTATATTTAATGACCAAAGTAATGTATGAATTAAAGCTAGCTCCCGAGGAATTAATGAATGAAAATTTCTTATTCACACCGGTCGATGATTTAGCAAGGGCTATAGTGCTATTATCTCAAAAGGAACCCAAGAATAATGTATATCATTTTGTAAGTGATTCGAGCCCAACAATTGGCAAATACATGGAAACTCTTACTGATGTTACATATAAACCTATGTCTGAGTTATACCCTATTTTGATAAATCATTCTGAAAATGCTAGTATGCAGTTTTTAGCTATGTATTTAAAAGGTATTTTAAAGAACACAAAAGAAATGATCGTTCATGTAGAAAGTGATTACACTCAAGAGTTGTTGAAAAAGAATGGTTTTAATTGGTCAACAATCGGCGATGAATATATTAAGCATTGGGAAAAAATAGGTCGCTAATTTGTAAACAACCATAAAATATGTTAAAATTATTTAAATATTTATATAAAGGAGATTTAGCTTGGTATAATCTAGCTAAAGCAAAAAAATGAGATTAAAAAATGTTGTAGAAAAAGAAGATTTTAATATTATTGTAGTAGATGATGAACAAGGTATTATTGATGCTATTACAATTTCACTAAGTAATTATCATGTTCGAGGGTTTACAAATCCTCTAGACGCAATTGAAGCAGTAAAAAATGAACATTTTGATTTGATGCTTTTAGACTTCTTAATGATGCCATTACATGGTGATCAAGTTGTTGAAGAAATACGTAAATTTAATCAATCACTATATATATTACTATTAACAGGACACAAAGACTTGGCACCACCTTTAGAAACTATTAAAAGATTGGATATTCAAGGTTATTGTGAAAAATCTAATAATTTTAACCAATTACTTTTATTAGTTGAATCTGGTTTAAAATCAGTTGCTCAAATGAGAATAATTGAAGAAATTAATGAACAATTAAAAGAAGCTAATGAGCAATTAAAAGAAGCATATTATGGAACATTAGAATCACTAAGGCTTGCTGTTGATGCAAAAGATACCTACACTAGAAATCATTCTGATAGAGTTTCTTATTATTCCGTTTTAATTGGAAAACAACTCGGATTTTCTGAAGAGGATTTGGACACATTAAAACAAGGTGCTCTTTTCCATGATATCGGAAAGATTGGAATTCCTGATGCAATTTTGCAAAAACCACGGTAAACTTACAGACCAAGAATATGATGATATAAAGAATCACCCATCTATAGGTGCAAAGATTTTAGGACCAGCTAAAATCTTTGAGCAGCTTATACCTATGGTTTTACGTCATCATGAAAGATATGATGGTAAAGGATATCCTGGAGGGCTTAAAGGCGAAGAAATTCCTCTTATGGCCAGAATAGTATGTGTTGCAGATTCATTTGATGCTATGACATCAGATAGAGCTTATAGGCCAAGATTCACAGTAGTTAAAGCTATGGAAGAAATGGAAAGATGTAAAGGAGCTCAGTTTGATCCAGAACTTGTTGATGCATTTATGATTGCAATGAGAGATAATAAAGAACAAATTATCAAAGATATTGGATTAGAGTATTAAAAAAAACTCCCCTAAATGGGGAGTTTTTTATTTCATTCCATAAATGTCATATATTTGATCTGTATATTCATTTTTGTCTTTATAAACATATATTGGTGGCTCCATATTTAAAAATGGTTTCCCACCCTTTACTCCTTCAATCAAAACTAAATTAGCAGGTTCGCCAACTTGAGGATATATAAGTCTCATCCTTTTTGGTTCTAGACCATGTTTACGAAGCAAATAAAAAATGTCAGTCATTCTCTCAACTTTATGAACCATACAAAAACTTCCACCAAAATTTAGTTCTCTTGATGCTTCTTTGACTATATCTTCTAATGTACAAGAAATCTCATGTCTAGCTATTGTCTTAGAGTCTTTTTCATTAATAATTCCACTACCCTTTGGTTTGTATGGTGGATTACAAACAACCAAATCTACACTACCTGCTTGAATGTCTTTTTTGACTTTCAGCAAATCTTTGTTGATGATTGTGATTTTATCTTGCAAATCATTCATTTCAACTGATCGATTTGCAAGTTCTACACTATACTCTTGAATCTCAACTCCAATTATTTCTTTTGCCTTTGGAAGTTTTGCAGAAAGAAGAATTGCTATAACACCATTTCCTGTACACAAATCAACGACTTTTTTATGCTTCTTAGCCCCTTTAGCAAAATCTGATAATAAAACACTATCTATTCCAAAACAAAATTCTTTAGAGTTTTGTATTATTTTTAGATTATTTAATTGTAAATCATCAATTCGTTCATTTGATTTTAATTTCATATTACTCCTTTTAATTAGATAATAAAACTCGACATATATGACACAAAGTTTGCTGATATAGCCATTGCAAATGCTTTTGTCCATTTTGTGTTTAACATATACTTGTACATAACAGCTTCTAACGCCCAAATTACAAATTCAATTATTGTAATAATAAGCCAAATGGTATCCTCGGGCATATCAGTGTCTCTAAACAGAAACCTTGCAAACACATTTAGTGCAGGATTTGTAAGAACATTAACTATAATTGCTGGAATTATTATTATCTTATTTTTATAAAACGCTAGTTTTGACTTCTCTTTTTCTTTAATAGCAAGCCAAAGAAGTTGAACAACCGGGTATTCAATTATAATTGTTAAACCTAACGTAGATAATAATCTTAAAAAATCTTCCATATTAGTATTCCTTCACTTTTGATTTTTTGTTTTTCATATACATCATTATTCCCATTGTTACAAGCATCCCCATGATTAATAATGTTTTTATAACAACAACTTCTCCATCATCCTCAGGTTCTGGTGCTGGTACTGGTTTAGGCTCGGGACGTGGTGTATAAATAATATCTGCAAATGCAGTACTTAATAAACCAAGATTTAAAAGTAATAAACTAGCTATTTTTTTCATCTTTATTCTCCTTCTTATCAAATATTTTGAATGCAAACCATATAGATAGTATTGCCAATATAATGCTAATTATAAGTACAGCATAATTGTTTAATGTTAAAGGATTTAAGCATATTAAATATCCTATGAATAAAAACAATGTGTTTGATCCAACCATAGTTGCTAAGTATTTGACATTACATTTTTCTAAAAGTATAAGTGTAATTGCCATTGGAACATTAAATAAGAATATTCCAAAATATCCAAAAAATGGTATATTAAATCCCAATATCAAACTTATACAAGCCGCTCCAAGACTTATTATTGCAGTCTTCTTAAGTCCTAATTTGTCACCTATCATTCCACCAAATGCTTTTCCCAGAATTACACAAGTTGTATATATTATTCCAATCAAAAGAGAGTCTTTAGGTTTCCAATCATACTTAATTGCTCCTCCACCAATTGATCTAACAATTATTGATGCTCCAATTAATAAAGCAATTGTAAGAATGTCATGTGCTTTAAATAGCATTCCAGCTTTTGCAATATTTTTATGTTCTTCTTCAATATAATCAATCTTATCTCTTTGAACAAATATTAACAAAAACATTGCAACTAGAATTAAAATAATTGGTAAATAGGTTGCTGCCAATTGCTCATAGAAAAATGTTCCCAAAAATATTCCCATAGCACCTGGCGCAACAAAAACACCATTTAAAAAGGCCTTCCCTTTGCTATTTTCAAATGCATTTACTCCACCTTCTAAGTGAAATAATCCATTACCTATTCCAACAATACTAGACAGCACAATGGCATTTCCAAAGCCTAAAACATAGCATATTCCAATTAAACAAAAACCAATAATTCCAACATATTTATATAATTTAAGCTTATCCATTATAAATCCCATTGGAACTTGAAATGCAAATGCAAAGAAGTTGTACATTATTATTTCAGCTATATAAATATCATATAAAAATTCTCCGTTTGCATCATAACAAAAAGCAGGTGCAACTCCCAACGCAAATATACAACTTACAAAATCTACTATAAAGTGGCATATTGAATATATGCTCATTGATTTAATTTTAGTACCCATATAAACTCCTTTATTTAAAAAATCCAATTATATTTTACAGTTTAAACATTATATTTACAATAAAAAGACTAGGATTTCTCCTAGTCTTTTATGCTATTTTATAACAATTGTATACATTCTTCCTGGAACATAGATTTCTTTTACAATCTCTTTTCCATCAATGAATTTCTTTATGTCTTCGTTAGATTTAGCAGCTTCTTCTACTTCTTCTTTTGAAGCATCTTTATGAACTAAAATCTTTCCTCTTAATTTTCCATTTATTTGTACTGGAATTTCTATTTCATCATCAATCGTCTTTGCTTCATCAAATGTAGGCCATGGTTCATTAGAAATTGTTCCATTATGACCAAGCATTTCCCATAATTCTTCAGTAATAAATGGAGCTACTGGATTTAATACTTTAATAAATCCTTCTGCATATTCTCTAGGTAGGCTTTCTTCTTTATATACTGCATTTACAAATATCATCATTTGAGAAATAGCCGTATTAAATTGTAATGCTTCATAATCTTTAGACACTTTTTGAATAGTTTGATGATAAACCTTTTCTAAATTTTTATTTTCAGAATCTGTTACTTTTCCACTTTCAAAAATTCTATATACTCTATCTAAGAATTTTCTAGCACCTTCTACGCCTGTCTTGCTCCAAGGCTTGTCAGCTTCTAAAGGTCCCATAAACATTTCATAAAGTCTTAAAGTATCTGCACCATATTCGTTAATTACATCCATTGGATTTACACAGTATTCAGGATGACGTTTACCCATTTTGTTACCATCTTCACCAAGTATCATTCCTTGGTGAACTAGTTTTTTAAATGGTTCTTTTACTGGAACAATTCCCTTATCGAATAAATAGTTATTCCACATTCTAGAATATAGCAAATGTCCTACTGCATGTTCTGGTCCACCTACATATAAATCAACTGGTAGCCAGTGTTTCATTAATTCTTTATCTGCAAGTTCTTTATCATTATGAGGATCTATATATCTTAGGAAGTACCAGCTTGAACCAGCAGAACCCGGCATTGTATTGGTGTCTCTCTTACCTTTCTTACCATCAATTGATACATTTACCCAATCTACAGCATTAGCAAGTGGTGCATTCCCTCCATGAGCTTTATAATCAGTAAGATCTGGTAAAATAAGTGGAAGTTCTTCATCTTTTAAACATACAATCGAATCATCTTCCATATGTACAACTGGCATTGGTTCGCCCCAATATCTTTGTCTTGCAAATATCCATTCACGAATCTTATAGTTAATTTTCTTTGTTCCAAGATTTCTTTCTTCAAGCCATTCAATCATTTTATTAATTGAATCTTGCTTATTCATTCCATCTAGAAATCCAGAGTTAATATGAAGTCCATCACCTACATAGGCTTCCTCAGAAATATCTCCTCCTTCTAATACTTGAATTATTTCTAATCCAAATTTTTTAGCAAATGCATAGTCTCTTTCATCATGTGCTGGAACAGCCATAATAGCACCTGTACCATAAGTTACTAACACATAATCTGAAATCCATATAGGGATTTTCACATCGTTAACAGGATTAATTGCATAACTTCCTGTAAATACACCTGTTTTATCTTTATTTAATTCTGTTCTTTCCAAATCAGATTTCTTAGCACACTCTTCTTTATATTTTGCAACTGCTTCTTTTTGTTCAGGAGTTGTAATCTTATCTACTAATGGATGCTCTGGTGAAAGTACACAATATGTTGCTCCAAATAATGTATCGCAACGAGTAGTAAATACTGTAAATGATTCATCAGTATCTGCAACTTTGAATTTTACTTCTGCACCAATGCTCTTACCAATCCAATTTCTTTGAATTTCTTTTGTAGATTCTGGCCAATCAATTTCATTTAAACCATCAAGTAATCTTTCTGCATATTTAGGAATATCTATAATCCATTGTTTCATATTCTTACGAATAACAGGATATCCTCCACGTTCGCTCTTACCATCAATTACTTCATCATTTGATAAAACTGTACCTAATTCTTCACACCAGTTAACAGGCATATCTACACATCTTGCTAACCCATCTTCAACTAGTCTCTTAAAAATCCATTGTGTCCATTTATAATAGTCTGGAGAAGATGTTTGGATTTCTCTATCCCAATCATAGCTAAATCCAAGTCTCTTAAGCTGTGCTCTAAATGTTTTAATGTTTTCTTGAGTAAACTCATTTGGATGATGTCCTGTTGTAATAGCATATTGTTCTGCTGGAAGTCCAAAACTATCAAATCCCATTGGATGAAGAACATTATATCCTTGCATTTTTCTCATACGAGAAACAATATCTGTAGCTGTATATCCCTCAGGGTGTCCACAATGTAGACCAACTCCCGATGGATATGGAAACATGTCTAAAGCATAAAATTTTGGCTTAGAAAAGTCCCAGCTATCAGTTTTAAATGTCTTGTTGTCTTCCCAATATTTTTGCCATTTTTCTTCAATTCTTTTGTGGTCGTAAGCCATTTTGTAATTCCTTCTTTCTTTTTTATTCAATAAAAAACACGATCAATCTTCGTATAAGGACGAGGAATGATCGTGGTACCACCTTAATTTGTTCTCTTTTCGCTATAACGGGCGAACCCAAAACATCCAAAAGCAAGTTCATAAACTAGTATTCTAGGCCCTTTCAGCAATTAAGCCCTCTCTTATAAGAACTTTCATTTACTACTACTCTTTTTTCAACTGCTCCAATTTCACATAATTATACTAAATATAAGGAAAAAGTCAAGTTTTTCAAAATGTAAGATTATCATATAATTAGTTCATTTATATTCAAAAAATTATGATATTTTAGCTCTTTTTATTGAACGGTTTACATAATTGTGATACAATATATCTTGTGCTTATACAAGCTACAATAAAAAGAGGAGGATTCAATCATGCTCTATGGAATCTCACGTTTTACGATTGATGGTCAACCTCAGGAACGTAGTCGCAAGGATTATCCTTATAGCTACACGAGGTATTGTATTTTCAACAACGGTTGGAAAAAAACAGATCAAGTAGTATGGTCTGACCGACTTCACAATGAACCTCACTACGAGAAAATCAAAGAAGAAATCCTTGGAATAGGAGACAACTTTACAAGATTTCCATCTCATAAAATTCAAGAATTCTTGAGCATACTATTTGGCTACGAAGTAAAACTTACCGGCATAGAAGAGGAATGTAACTGTTCCAACGGGTATCCTTACTGGCTGCTTTACTATAGAAAAGTTAGTTAAACTCTTTTTACCGTCCCAATAATAATTGGGGCGGATTTTTTATGCATTCAAAAAACTATTTTTCTATAACACATGTAACCATCTTATAAAACACTTCATTTAATCCTGGTATTTTAGCAAGTGGAGCTACAATGCTTCTAAGTGGTGTGTATTTAATATAAATAGGATGTATATCCATCGTTTTAATAATGTTTTTAAATCTTTTTATACTCATTTTGTTAATGTATGAAATATACTCTTTGCCATTTTTATCCTTTGAAAATCTAAATTTAATTCTTTCTTCTCCATCTGGAACATCTTTCATTAATTCTTTATAAACGTTAATACAAGTAGTCTCACTAAAGAATAAATGAACCCATGGAACATTGATAGCATCAGATAAATGCATTCCAAATGGATGCTTGTATGGTGGAAAGTTTAAATATATTCTTCCACCCTTTTTTAATATTCTTAATGCTTCTTTTAATGCTTCTTCTGGCCTAGATACATGTTCAAAAAAATCATTCATAATAATTACATCAAATGATTCATCTTCAAATGGAAGCTTTGTTGCATCACCTAAAATAAATGTAAATCTATCTCTTAATTTTAATTTATCTGCTAAATCATAAGCTTCTTTTTCATATCTTTCTACTATATCTACACCTGTAACATGCTCTGCGCCAAGGCTTGCATAGTATAAAGATTTTCCTCCGCCACCACAACCAAAGTCTAATACTTTTTTATCCTTGAACATTTCACCTGTTGTATATTTATCTAAATAAAACTTAATTGTTTGCTCGCCTTTTTCATACTGCCACTCTGCATATGTTTGCTCTCCATTGTTTTCCAAATTAAATGGATGAACTTGTTTTGGAAAAAGAGGATTAATCTTTTTAAGTATTTTTTCACCAAATTTGCTCATTTAAAAATCCTTTCATTACTTGCCATCACTTAATTCTACATATTGTACATTTTCATAAATATACTTTATTAAATCTTCAACTTCATCTTCTGCTTTGTTTGCAACATCAAAATATATAATAGAACCGCCCAAAGATAAATTTTGAAATTCTGATTCTATCTTTAATCTTTGCATTTCATCTATTTCTTCATTTTTATCGAAGTGGAATGAATTTGTATAATAGCCTTTTTCATTTACTGTTCCATAATACTCTCTATCTATTCTTGCAAATCTACGGCCTACACTATCTATAGGAGTACCATACAATACAAAGCCAAGACCTGTTTCTTTTTTCCAAGAGTCAACTGTTTCTTTTAGTTTTTTCATTAGCTTAATTGCAAATTCTTTACCTTCTTTTGTTACCATCGATGAACCAATTATCATTTTGGTTGTTTCATATAATCCAATATAACCTAATGACAAAGTCGAATATCCACCTTTTAACAAATCGTCTATCCTTTCACCAGATTCAAGTCTTGCTATTGCACCATTTCTAAAATGGATTGGTGATATATCTGCAATTGTTCCTAATAACGCATAATGTTTACACATAAGTGCTTCAAAGCAAAGCTTTAACCTTTCTTCTAGTTCTTGCCAAAATTTTGTTTCGTTATTATCTACTGCAATTGCAACTTGTGGAAGATTAATTGATACAACTCCTTGATTAAATCTTCCTTCGAATTTGTAAATTCCTTCTTTGTCTTTCCATGGACTTAAAAAGCTTCTACAACCCATAGGTGAAAATACATTTCCAGAATAGTTTTTACGCATTATTTTTGCTGAAATAAAATCAGGATACTTTCTAAGCATCGCACATTTTATTGCAAGCTTTGTTAGATAATCATACTTACCACCTGATAAATTGTTGTTTTCATCCAACACATATACAAGTTTTGGAAATTCTGGAGTAACCGTTTCTCCATTTTCATCTTTCAAGCCACCTATTCTTTGATTCAAGATTTCTTCTATTATCATCGCATTTTCTTTTTTATACTCATCATCATCTTGCAAGTATAAGAAAAGAGTAACAAATGGTGGCTTTCCACTTGTTGTCATTAATGTGTTAATTTGATATTGAATTGTTTGAATTCCAGATGACAACTCTCTTTTTAATCTTACTTGTACTAACCTATCTATAATTGATTTATCTACTTCTTTACCAATTTCATTTTTTAATTCTTTAGTAAATTTTTCCTTGCTTATTCTTAAATATTTTCCTAAATGTGAAACGTTAATTGACTGTCCACCATATTGTGAACTTGCAACCATTGCGATTATCTGCGTTGTAACAGTACATGCAACCTGGAAAGATCTTGGCGAATTAACCATCTTACCATTCATTGCTGTACCATTATCTAACATGTCTTTTAAATTGATTATGCAACTATTGAAAATTGGTTGTAAAAAATAATCGTCATCGTGAAAACAAAGTACACCTTCTTCGTGAGCTTTTGATATTTTATCTGGCAACAATATTCTTTTTGTTAAATCTTTTGATACTTCTCCAGCAATTAAATCTCTTTGCGTCGAAGCAATAACAGGGCCTGTACTTACTCCGTCTTCACTTAAATCTCTATTTTGATTTTTAATCAATCCTAAAATTGATTGGTCGGTTGAGTTTGCTTTTCTAACAAGAGCACGAGTATAACGATAAATCATATATTTTTTAGCCAACTCAAAATGTCTTAAAGACATTAATTGTTCTTCAATAATATCTTGAATATCTTCTACCAAGATTCTTTTTCTATCTAGATCCATTACATAATCTATAATTTGTTTTATTTCTGCTTTTGTTGCTTTTTCTTTATCTTTAACTTCATTATTTGCCTTTTCAATGGCAATTTCAATTTTACTTCTATCAAAATCAACAGCTCGTCCATCTCTTTTAATTACTTTCATAGACTAACTCCTTTTTATAAATTCGGTTGAATTATGCCAAAATTACATATATAATTCTACTAGTATAATGTTGCTTATGCAACATAAAACAAGCATTTTTTGGGGGTTTTTATGGTAGATTTGCAAAAAGTAATTGATGCAAAATCATATTGTTACAAACTCGTCGAAAAGTCCTTTGAAAAGAATGAAATGATAACATCATATATCGAAAAAAGAAAACAAATTTTTATCCTAATTTCTGGTGAAGCTACACTTATTAGATATGATGTTAGAGGTAACAAAGATATTGTAGACTTTTTTCATGAAGGAAGTGTTTTTGGCGAAGCATTTTATAATGTGTATTTAAATAGTGAAATGAGTGTTATTGCATCCAAAAAGTGTAAAGTGCTTACAATAATGCTTGATGATGTTTTAAAAAAGTGTGATTCAAGATGTAAAAATCACGATATGCTAAATGAACTTTTACTTAATTTGCTTTTTGAAAATACGACTCACTTAAATTCTAGAATAGAAGTTATTACAAAAAGAACTATTAGAGAAAAATTATTAATTTATTTTAAAACTTTATCTATTGAAAGTTATTCACCAATCATTAGAATTCCATTTTCACTTACTGACCTTGCTGACTTTTTAAGTGTTAATAGAAGTGCCATGATGCGTGAATTAAAAGCTTTAGAAGATGATGGAATCATTCAAAAGATTAATAAAAACAGATATAAATTATTATATAGATAACGAAAACCCGTTGGGAAAGAAGTTCCCAACGGGTTTTTGTTTAATGGGTAATTTTACCTGTAGTAAGATTAAACGTCGCGTAGCCATTTTCAAAATCATTTTTCTTATAAGTCACTCTTACAATGTTTTCCTTGCACTTTTTCACATTGCCAGAGGAATCATAGGAAATGACTTTATCATATTCCACGCAATCGAATTCCTGATCAAACACGACATTTCCGCCATCAACAAATACGATATTGTACTCATTGTATGGCTGTTCCACGATTACAGCATCTTCGAACACCAGGTGAACTACCAGATAAGGTTCTGCTTCCTTAATTTCATGCCCAACTGCATCTTTCCCATGTACTGATACAAAATATGCTTCATCCGAATCAGATTCCGTATTAAGAGGCATGGTTTCAACGTAGTTAACACCATCATTGAAGGAGTCCAGCTCAATTTCCTCATGAAGAATAACCATACTGTCTCTATCCGCATCCTCACGAGTGACAAAAATAAGACGGTTGTTCACGGGCCGCCCAATGCGATTGTTCTTCCAAAGATGAGAAACAATCGTCGGCTGATACCGAGCTTTGTTCTTGAAGAAAGCATACCCCCCATTATCTTCGATAACGAAAATCGTGTACCTCTTTTCCTCTCTATCAAAAACGATGTTGGGAATCCCGGCGTCATACAGCATAAAGGTGTTAAACATGCCTTCTGGCTTGTTAAAAGCTACAAAACGCTGCTTTTCAAGATCCCAAAGCGCACCATTCACATAAATGCTGAGACCAGAATAAATCATGTTTTCCGGGTTATTCAGGGCCAGGAAGTCGACAGCTTCAGTTGTCACGAACACAAATCTTTCTTTCTTCTGATAGCTGTAAACATAGAAAAACAGACCAGAAGAAGATTTTTCACGAAGACCTTCCAGAAGTCCAGGAATAGCAATTACCTTTGAATTTGGATCATAAATAATAGCCGGTTCACATGTTACATTCTTGCATTCCCATGCCTGACTAGGATTTGTCCGTCCGTAGATCATTGTTTTTCCCTCCAAATAATAATTTTTTGAGGCAATAACGCCTATGTGTAACCTTTTTAATTATACCAGTATTATGTTAACAAGTCAAACTATTTTTACATTTATATAACAATTATTGATTTAATTTCCATGTTTTTTTATCATAAATAAGGTATCTATATTTATTGAAAGGAGGCTCTTAAATGGGGCAAATTACTGTCTATACAGGTCCTATGTTTTCTGGAAAAACTAACTTGCTTCTTGGTGCATATGAACGGGCTACAATAGCTCACAAAGATGTGAAAGCTTTTAAGCCTAAATTAGATGACAGATTTGGAAGCAATATTATTAAAAGTAGACGTTTTGGGCAAATTGAAGCCATCGAAATATCATCAATAGATGATCTTAGAGCCTATGATGCTCAAGTCTATATTATTGATGAATTTCAATTCTTGGATGGCAATATTAATACTCTTATTGAAATGTGTGATGAGGACAACAAGGTGTTTTTTATTTCCGGCCTAGATATGACAGCTGAAAAAAAGCCATTTGGCAAAATGCCAGAGCTTCTTGCAATTGCAGATAAAGTTGAAAAATGCGTTGCAATTTGTAATGATTGTGCTGAAGAAAATGCGGTTTATTCATATTTTCTTGGCAAAAAAAATGTTGATATTGTCGTTGGCAATCATGAGTATATTCCTCTTTGTAGAAAGTGCTACACTAGACGGCTACGGCAAAATCAATAATAAAAAAGCGGCAGTGATTAAATCACTGTCGCTTTTAATTGTTAATTTTTTCCCATTATAGTATCTGCTACCATTAATCCTTGTGCAGATGCTTGAGCTAAACTTCTTGTAAATCCTGCTCCATCTCCAATTGCATAATAGTTTTCTTTTCCAATTAATCTAAATCTATCATCCGCTTCTGGTCTAGCGCCATAATACTTACACTCTATTCCATATAGAAGTGTATCATAGTTAGCAGTACCAGGACACAATCTATCTAATGCATGAAGCATTTCAATTATATTATCTAGCTGTCTTTTTGGCATACATAGACTTAAATCACCTGGAACAGCACCCTTTAATGTTGGTTGGCATGTAGATTGTCTTAATCTCTTAATGTCTGTTCTTCTACCAAGCTCTAAATCGCCTAGTCTTTGAACAATTACACTTCCTCCAGAAATCATATTGGCAAGTCCTGCTGTATATCTAGCATATTCAATTGGTTGATTGAAAGGCTCTGTAAATCTTGTTGTAGATAAAATAGCAAAATTAGTATTTTCCGTTTTCTTTTCTTCTGCTTTATATGCGTGTCCATTTACTGTTAGAATACCATCTGTATTTTCAGTAACAACTTCTCCTCTACCATTAAAGCAAAACATTCTACAAACATCACCATATTGTTTTGTTCTATAAACAACTTTTGGCTCATATATTTTTTTTTCGAATTCTTCCCAAATACTAGATGGAAGTTCTACTCTTACACCAATGTCTACTTGATTATTTTTTAATTTAACATCATGTGATTTACACCATTTACTAAAAAAGTGGCTTCCTGCTCTACCTGTTGCAAAAATGATAATATCAAATTTTGTTTTATATTCTTCTTTTTCATCATCAGAAATATATTTATAAACTACTTTTTTTCCATCTTCTAAATCTTCAACGTCACAAACATTAAAGTTAGTAAGAATTTCTACTCTATCTTTTCCAATCTTTTTAATGTTTTCAACCATTTTAACCATAGTATCAAAATTTGCATCTGTGCCTAAATGTTTACATTCTGATTGAAGCATATGAAGATCATATTGAAGACATCTTTTCTTTAACTCGTCATTTGGCATGAATCTTTCTGTTGTTGCTCCATTTTCAACCAAGATAGCATCTGCTTTTTCAATATATTGAAGAGTATCATCTCTAATATCTTGAAGCCATCCTCCAAATTCAGTAGTTATATTATATTTTCCATCACTGAATGCACCTGCTCCAGCAATTCCTTCCATGATAGCACAAGTTTTACACTTAATACATTTATCAACCTTTTTCTCTAAAATTGGACACTTTCTATTTTCTAAACTATTTCCTCTTTCAAATATAGTTACACTAGTATCTTTTGAATTTTTAAGCAAACTATATGTTGCCATTAAGCTGCTAATTCCTCCACCAATTATGCCTATATTTTTCATAAAATCACCCTCTTTTTAGGTATTTTTTATACCCAATTTTATGCCAATGGTAGTATACATTATAATCCTTCTAATTACAACTATTAAGGCCAATCTAATTATTTACATAACATTGACTTTAAAGGCATTTAATGATATATTTACCTGGCTTAAATATTGATATTCTCTTTTTATGATAATTCTAGAAAGGAGGCATTAGTTTTGTTTATTCAAAAAACAAAATCCTATAGCGCTAGTTCAAAATGGAAATTCATACAAATTTCTGATGACAATTTTCTTGTGAATGGTAGTAAAACAAAAGAATACATTAAAGTCTGTCAACGGTTTAGATGCTCTAAAGTAATTGAATGTGAAGGGGCTGTCGAAGATATCGAATTATTTACATCAGATGTTGGCTTCATATTCAAATTCTATAATGATATCTACGAGATTACCGGAGCAGTTGAAATTGAAGCATTAGAATTAATGAACTATGACTATGAAAATGAAGATGTATTATTAATTGCAACACATGATAAAAAAGAACTTACTTTCATATCATTTTGGCATGATGAAAAAGCAGAAGGAGTTGAAACATTTCAAGAGCTCCAAACAATTGATCTTTCGCTACTCCCCAGTGTCAATTGTCTTGATGATTTCATGAAAAGAATTGTTTATCATGATAATTTCTTCTTCTATAGAACAGTCAAATCGGATCGAGTAATTATTCGTTTCTCTTCTGAAAGAATTGACACATATGAGATTCCAGAAGATGCAATTTTTTATTTCGATGCTAAATACGAAAAATATTTATATGTTCGATTTAATACCAGTTTTATAGATGTGTTTAATTTTAAACTTTATGATATCTCAGATATCTTGGCTCTTCTAGGCAATGATATATCTAGATACAATATAGAAGTGTTTAATTTGATAAACCCTAATCTGGATTTTATTTTCTTGTATGAAGGTCAAAATGCATTTGCTCCCAGCTTAGTTACAAAAGGAATATTCACTGATGTAAAAGGATTTTTATACGATTATACTCACAAAAGATTTGTGTTTAATGAACAATCTACTAAACCGCAAAAGAGTGTTTTTAAGCTATATGATTACACTGTTCCCAACATCATCGAAAATGCTCCCGGATTTAGAATGTTTTATATAGATAAAAATGAAAAAATCGTGTACTGTGATTTGCCATTTGACATTACTGTGTTAACCGGACTTGATAAAGAAGCTTCTCCTATTTGGAATAGAGTAATCTTTATTACTGGTCAAGATAGCAAATCGGAAGAAGATAATTCTTTTATAATGCTTAAAAACTCTGTTTGCCTTGGATCAATTATTGATTACTCTTCTTTAAGTAAAATCATTTATATGGACGATGAAAATGATGCAATAAAATTTATCATTTCACAGAGATTTGATAGAAATGTATCAGGAAATACCCCAATAATAAATGAAACAAGTTATAAAAAAGTTCACTATCTATATATTGATGATTGCTTTATTATTGACACTCCATTTTCTGAGTATGGAAAGTACACTCTTGTTATCCCTAAAAATCCTGACAAAGTTGATTTTAATCTTAGTTTTGACTCATACAAAAAGTTTGTTCTTTTTAGAAAAGAAAAAGATAAATCCTATTATGAACACCTCATCCTTAAATGCTTCTACAAAGCCGAAAACGGAGAGGAAAAGGTAGCTTATATTGATGTAACAAAACAGGAAACTGTATGTCTCGAAGATTTAATAGATGACGCTTTCAACTACGAATAAAACTAAAAAAGGGCCAATTGGGGCCCTTTTTTCACCCAATTTTTAATAAATATTTCCAAAAAACTTGCATTTTTGTGAAAAGCGTGTTAACATAATCAAGAAATTCGTTTTTAGGAGGTTTTCTTAGAGTATGTTTGTAGGTGAAGATTTTCCGGCAAACCTTGTACTTCGAAAACAATTAGTCGTAGATGTATGCGAACCTTTCCTTCGGGTAGTTGAAGTCAAATGTAGGAACAATGTATTTAAAGTATTCAAGTTTGGTTCCTTTGAGTTTGACTCTGACGAATACATTTATGGTACAGAAGAGTCCGAATACAACAGTTCGTTTTCCGATGCAACCAAAAAGGTATTACCCGTCGTATTGGCAAGAAGAGAAAAAGATAGTTATGTACTTTCTCCAATCGGATCGTTCCGACAAAAAGATCTGGATATGATCAACGATAACATCACATACACTCTAGAGAGTCAATCAACGATGTCACACTACATGGTGGCACGTTGTTGATAAAAAAGGAGGATATTTCCATATGACGATCCGGCTGTATTACAGTGGATTCACTTAGGTTTACTAGCTGTGGCTAGGCCAGTTGTCGGTGTGCTTGTCTTACGTGGCGTAATGCCTACTTCCGGAAGTTAAGATTTTGCATGACCTCAACAGAAAAAAACACAGACCCGTTGTGACGACAACGGGTCTGTTGTGTTTTATCTCTTTATTTTGTTTGTAGTTGTCTTTTCAAATGGTTCATCTCTAATAATGATTTCTGCAATTTTCTTATATGTTGGAAGTTCTCTTGTTTTTTCATTAATGTCATCTTTCAACTTCTTTGCTATATCTATCTCACCTAATTCTTTTACCGCTTCTTGATTTAAATAAACCTCTGTCATTAGATTACTAGCATTCATTCCATGTATATTCGTTGATGCTTTTACAATTGCATCTTGTACATAAGGAATTGCTAATATATAGTTTTCGATTTCTTCAGGATAAATATTCTTTCCATTAGCTAAAACGAAGAAAAACTTCTTTCTACCAACTATAACTATTTGTCCTTTTTCATTTACATATCCTAAATCACCCGTATTAAACCAACCTTCTTGTAACACTTCTTTTGTTTTTTCTTCATTTTTATAATAACCTAGCATTACACTATCGCCTTTTACACATATTTCACCATAACCATCTTCTGATTTATTAACAGCTTTAACATCAACACATAAAATTGGTGAACCAACTGTGGAAGGATCATTTACAAGCGGAGTGTTTAAAGAAACAAGTGGTGAGCATTCAGTTATTCCATATCCATTTTGCATCATTATTCCAATATCATTAAAAAACCTTCCTATCTCAGCTCTAAGTGGTGCTCCTCCACAAATCAATTGCTTTAGTTCTCCACCAAATGGCTTTCTAACTGATTTAAATAACAATCCTCTTAAATCTATATGTATTTTTCTTAAAGCATTACTTATCTTAATTAACCTGTTTAGTAATTTGTCTTTTTTTTCTTTTTGAGCTGTTGACCAAATCTTTTTATAAAACAATTCTGCAAATGCTGGTACAATCATCATTCCTGTTGGTTTAAACTCTTGTAAGTTGTTTAAAACATGTTTTAAACTGTCATTTATACAAATTGTTGAATGGTTGTGAAAACCAATTAATAAATCACAGGTTGATTCATAAGTATGATGATATGGAAGAACTGATAACATATTCTTTTCCAATGTAGAAATCGCAAGTGATGTAACAACTACTCTAATTAGATTAAACTCTGAAAGCATAACACCTTTTGCAAGTCCAGTTGTTCCAGAAGTATAAATTATTAGTTTCATTTTCTTGGTGTCGTGCTCTTTTTCTTGATAGCCTTCTGCCTTTTTTCCTTTTTCAATAAATTGCTTATAAGATAATTTTGCTTCACTCTCATCTTTTTCTTTTTCAAAACAAATAAATGTTTCAAGCTTTGGGCAATTTGTTTTTATTTCTTCGATATATTCCTCGTATCTATCTGAATAAAACAAAATATTCGAATCCGAATGATTTAAAACATAAATAATATCTTTTAAAGGTAATTCTTTATCTATAGGAACTAAAACATTATCGCTTTTTAATACAGTAAAATAAACTGTAACCCAATCAAAGCTATTATCTCCAATGCAGGCTATGTGTTTATCTGTAGCGCCAATGCTTTCTAAAGCAGAACCTAAATTTAAAGTTAAATCGTAAAACTCTTTAAAGGTAACATCTATTATTTTTTTATTAATTCTATATCGATATGCTATTTTATCTGGGCATTCATTTATAGCCTGCTCCATCATGTCTTTTACGCTTGTAGTTTCTTTAACAGGATATATTTTTTTATAATTCTTCAAGTCTGCCATTAATTATTTCCTCCAAAAAACGGCTGATGGCCAATCCACCAGCCGTTTTATTTATCTTTTATTGCTCTTGTTCATCACTATCATCATTTGAAATCTTTGCAATACTTGAAACAACTCCACCATCGTTTGAACGAATAAGAGTAACACCTTGTGTAGATCTTCCAAGTACACTTATGTCTTTACATGAAATTCTAATTAGAATTCCTGTGTCTGTTATAAGCATTACTTCGTCTTCATCTTTAACTACTTTGATTCCAACTACTTTACCAGTCTTTGGTGTAATCTTGTATGTAATAACACCCTTGCCATCACGGCTTTGAACACGATATTCAGAAAGTTCTGTACGTTTACCAAATCCATTTTCTGTAATAGTTAACAAGCATTGTGTTTGATCATATATTGGTTCCATACCAACTACATAATCACCCTCATCAAGTCTAATACCTCTTACACCCTGAGATACTCTACCCATTGCTCTAACATCTGATTCGCTAAATGTAATTGACATACCCTCACGAGTAACCATTACTATATTTCTTTCGCCATCAGTAAGTCTAACATCAATTAATTCATCATCGTCTTTAAGAGCAATTGCTTGAAGACCTGTCTTACGATTGTTGTTATATTCCATTAATGAAGTCTTCTTAATTGTGCCTTGTTTTGTTGCCATTATTAAGAATTGACCTTCACTAAATACAGCAACCGGAATAATAGCAGTAACTCTTTCGTCTCCATCTAATTGAAGTAAGTTAACTATAGCTGTGCCTTTTGCTGTACGTCCAGCTTCTGGAATATCATAACATTTTAATCTATATACTTTACCTTTGTTTGTAAAGAACATTATTGTGTTATGTGTAGATGCAACAAACATTTGCTCAACAAAATCTTCTTGTTTTGTTTGCATACCTGTAATGCCTCTACCGCCACGCTTTTGAGCTCTATATGTATCTACAGTCATTCTCTTGATATAACCATAATGTGACATTGTAACAACGACATCTTCATCTTTGATTAAATCTTCGGCAACAAATTCTCCTTCTGCTGCCATAAATGTAGTACGTCTCTCATCACCATATTTTTTCTTGATGTCTAACAAATCTTCTTTGATTAAATCATATACTAATTTTTCAGAACCAAGAATTTCTTTACATCTCTTGATGAATTTTTGAAGCTCTTCATATTCTTGCTCAATCTTTTCTCTTTGCAATCCTTGTAATGTTCTTAATTGCATATCTAAGATTGCTTTTGCTTGAATTTCAGAAAGTCCAAATCTTTCCATTAATTTTTCTTGAGCATCGTTATATGAATTACGAATTATAGAAATAATTTCATCAATATTATCTATTGCTATTCTTAAACCTTCTAATATGTGAGAACGAGCAAGTGCTTTATCTAATTCAAATTGTGTTCTACGAGTAATAACATCTTTTCTATGAGCAATGTAATACTCAATCATTTGTCTTAGTGTAAGAATTTGAGGTCTACCATCAACTAAAGCAAGCATAATTGCTCCAAATGTATCTTGCATTTGAGTGTATTTTAATAATTGATTTAAAATTACTTTTGGATTTGCTTCTTTCTTTAGTTCAATACAAATACGCATACCATCTCTATCTGATTCATCCCTTAAATCAGAAATTCCATCAATACGCTTGTCCTTAACTAAGTCAGCAATATATTCAACTAGTCTTGATTTATTAACCATATATGGAAGCTCTGTAACAACAATTCTATAACGACCATTTCCATATTCTTCGATATCTGTTTTAGCTCTAACAATTATTTTTCCACGACCAGTTAAATATGCATCTCTAATACCCTCTCTTCCAACAATAATACCTCCAGTTGGAAAATCTGGCCCTTTAACTATATTTAATAATTCGTCGTCTGTTACATTATCTTCGTCAATCAATTTGATTGCTGCATCACAAATCTCATTTAAATTGTGAGGAGGTACATTAGTAGCCATACCTACAGCAATACCTTGAGAACCATTAAGAAGTAATGCTGGAATACGAGCTGGAAGAACAGTAGGTTCTTGTAATTTTTCATCATAGTTTGGCATAAAATCTACTGTGTTTTTATCTAAATCAGCAAGCATCTCAAGTGTAACTTTGTGCATCTTAGCTTCTGTGTAACGCATAGCAGCAGGAGGATCTCCATCTACAGATCCAAAGTTACCATGTCCATTAACTAATGGATATCTAAGTGAGAAATCTTGAGCCATACGAACTAATGCATCATATACCGAAGCATCTCCATGTGGATGGTATTTACCTAAAACATCACCAGTGATATATGCTGACTTTCTAAATGCTTTATCAGGTGTAAGATTAAGCTCATTCATAGAGTATAAAATACGTCTATGAACAGGTTTTAAACCATCTCTAACATCTGGAAGAGCACGAGATACAATAACACTCATAGCATAATCAATGTATGATTTTTTCATCTCTTTTTCGATGTCAACTTTTACTATTTTTCTTGCATTTTCTTCCATTAAAAAAATCTCTCCTATCTATTGAGTTGTAGGGGTTAAAAAACATGCCGTAGAAGCCTTGAGCCCGTAGGCTTTCAAAGGCTACAAAATTCTACTTTTTTCCTACAAAAATCGCTATAAAAATTATACTAAAACGGGCTTGGAAATGCAAGTTTTTAGAGCCTAAATTATTAAAGAAAATAGGGTTATTTTTTGCCTAAAAATAGGCAAAAAAATGTGATTATTTTGTCTTCTTTAAGGTTGACATAACAAGTAAACGATGATATAATGTGGGTGTTGGTTCGTAAGTAAAAACAAGCGACTGTTTAACTTTTAGAAAAGGAGGGTTATTAGGATGTCTATTCAGGCTACGAAACCAGATATGAATGCTACTTCAAGACAAATAACATCAAATGAACTAATTAAATCTGAATATGTTCTTAAAGTAAATAACATACCTACTAACTCTACTCCTACTTCAAAAGCAAGTAGGATCAATCCAAATAATCTTCCTTCAACTAGAGTTAAAAATGTAAAAAGAAGACGAGCTATAATTGTCACATCATTATTTTTCCTTTTTGCATTTACTATTGCCGTATATTTTGGATATACTGCAACGTTTAAATTATATGAGCCAGGAACAACTTTATTAAATTTTGGATTATAAAAATAAAACGGGACTAATAAGTCCCGTTATTTTTATGCCAATTTTTTTAGAAGTTCTGATTCTACCTGAGTAACTTGTGTAGTTCCTCTATTTTTATATAATTCGTATCTATTCATTATATCGTTTCCTTTATTAAGGACATTTTGAATTGGCATCACCTTTTCCATATCTGTTTTTAGAGATTTATAAACTCTATCTAATGTTTTGTCATCATTATTTTTAAACGCTTCTTCCATTTGATTGCATTTTCTATTTATTCTAGAAACGGTGTTTTGCTGTGCCTTCATAACATTCTTTAACTCATCACCCATTGTTTGCTCTAAAATCATATCTTTTCCTTGTTTTAAAATTGTCTTGGCAACAGTAGGTATTTTTACTAAATCGATTGCCGCATTTAATCCATTTGATAGTCCATTTTTTAAATCTCCCTCTTGTATGGCCTTAAATACCCCTTTAACACTTGAAAATAATGAGCTTTTCATTCCAAGTGCTTGCATACCTGATTTTAAAGCAGTTTCTGCAGCTTTACCACCAATTTCCTTTAAATCTATCTTTTCAAGACCCTCTTTAACTGTTTTTTCCATTCCTTCAGGAAATGATAGTTTTTCTGTTCCTTTTGTTACTGCATTTTTAAAGGCATCACCTATACTACTAATAATGTTTTTCGAAGTATTTTCTAAAGAATTGTTTTTTACATTGTTTAAACTTAGATCTAATGTTCCTGCCATGTGACTTTTAAAGCAATATTATTATTGCTATTCTCCTTTCCTGTTGTAAATAATATTGCCCCATGTTATTAATACTCCAACTTCTTTACTCTGCGCATCAGCCAAATTAATAGCCAAATACTTATAAAATTCCAATATAGTATTAAATTTCCCATAAATCTCTTTGTCATTAATTGTAGGTTACTAGGATTATTCTTTATGTATGAAAAATAAATGAACAAATCTAGAACAATCAGTATTCCCATTACTATTCTTGCACTTTTTGTATCTTGCATTCTTTTGCTTTTTTCTTTTTGAACTTTTGAAATCATTTTATAACTCTTGTCCATTAATAAAGCAAAATCTCCGCCATAAATATAGCAATATTCTATATTTGCAAAAACTTGTTTAAGCCTTTCAAAACCAACTTTTTCTTTGATATTTTCAATTGCTTTTTCAAATTTTATTCCACTATTCACTTCTATTAAAAACGAATTAATATACCCTTGCATCGGTTCAAGTGTTTTTACTTGTTTAAAAGCATAAATGATATCATTATTAATTTGTGTATAATTCTTTAGTTGTAAAATAAAATCTAACATTATTTTTTCAAGCTTATTTTGCATATACTCAGCAACAAGATTAATTATAGCAATTGGAATAAACAAAGCCGGTATACTTACGATTATAGATAAAAACACCATCTTAAAAAGACTGAATGCAATACTATAACCTATAAAAAAGCATAATAAGCAAAGCAACAATAACATATATGGATTGATTAGTAAGTTGCTTTTTATACCTGCCTTTTCAAGTAATATTCCTATTCTATATATGACATTCACTCTTGATGTCATTTTTATCTTTTTGCTTTTATTATAATAAGTGATCAAATTCTCATAGTATTTTTCATTCTTTATTCTTACAAACTTTGATACTCTTTCTCCAAGTTTAAAGTTGTATCCAAGCCATATGGTCAAATAGCATATACACAATACTAATAAAAATAATATTATATTTAAAACTACAATCATGCTAATTTACCTAGCCTTTCAATTTCATATTTGTTAAGGTCTATTTTATCCTTTACTCTCCACTTTGGAGAATTCAATTTTTTAAATTTTCCAATCGACTTTCTGTTTTCATATTTCTCAACTTTGAATTCAAATAAAGGATTATACTCAATATCATCTGTTTCCTTATTTACACCAACCTCTGCAATTTCTTGAACTTTAAAATTATTCATATAAATTACTAAATCTACTGATTCTCCTAGCATCCTTCTTAAATACTTGTCTGTGTACATTTGAGCCTTTGCGTCTCTTTTCATTAGTGTAACTAATCTATCAATTGTGTTTTTTGAACTATCTGAATGTACTGTAGCATACCCTCTATGTCCTGTTGAAATAGCATCAAAAAACACCATAGCCTCTTCTCCTTTTAACTCCCCTATTACTATCACATCATTTGACATTACAAGCGAGTGGGCTGTGAGCATTGCCAAAGTGATGTTTTTATCTTTGTTTCTATTACTTAGTATTTCTCTTTGAATTATATTGGGATGTGTTGAATATATTTCAGCAGTTTCTTCACACGAAGTAATAGAAAGATCTTCTGGTATCTTATTAATAAGATTTCTCATTAGTGTAGTTTTTCCGCTTCCTCCTTTCCCAGAAATTACTATATTACATCCCGAAATAATAGCCTTTATTAAAAAATTGTATATATCTTTATTTATCATATTTACAGTTTCATTTGCTAATTCTTCTAATTTTGATATTCCATTTGGTCTATGAATTCTAATTACTAAACTCGGACTTTTTACATTTACAGGCTCTATTCCAGCCTCAATTCTTAGATTATTTATTCTATCGCTACATGTTATTATAGGAACTTCATTTGTTATTTTGCCCCCGTTTTTTAACACACAATACCTAACAAAGTTTAAAAAATCTATTTCATTTATAAACTTATCTTTAACTTTTTCCCATTTGCCGCATTCTTTTAACATGAATATTGTCAAATCTTGTTATTCTTATATCTGATATTTCTTCATCTTCAACATATTTTTGCAATATATGATAACCAAACAATCTATTTAGTATTGCCGATATTGTACTTTCCGTATTCATGTTTGAGTATTCTTTATACACTTTTTCTCGAACAATATTTTCAACCATTTGTTTGTTTATTGAAATATCACTTAAATACTCAGAATAGTTAGCTATTAGATATGCAATAATTTCTCCAATTACAATGTCCTTATCAGTTGTGTAATTTGTTTTAATAAAACTTTCTTCATTATCATATTTTAATGGATTAATAAGCATCCTAACTCCTCCTAACTCTTGATTCCAGTAAGTATAGATACAAAAGCAGGTTTTCCTATCTGAATTTTTGACAGAAGACTCTTCTTGGGAATGTAATTCAAATTTGATAACACTTTCTCTATTGCCTCATCATTGCTTAAACCATTCTCTTTAAATCTTCCTATACATTTGATTTTGCATATTCCAGCAAAAACATCCTCATCAATTCCAGATGGATTATATCTATTTATTATCAACTTAAACTTATCTTTATAAATTTTCCAAACCTTAAAAACAACCTCCAGTGTTTGTATCATCTTTTTCAAGCATATATTTGTATTTTCTGTTACAAACAAAACATTGCTAGACTGTTTCAATGCCCATTTCGTTGAATCCAAAAACATATTTGAACTTATATCCAAGAAAATGAAATCATATTTTTCCTTAGCACTTTTTAAAAGAATATCGTAAAACCCCTCGTTTAAAACATTTTGGCAATAGTGCATCGATGTATTTCCAGACAGGAAGTCAAAACCATTACACTTTATAACTAATTCATCCAATACATTAGTATCAAATCTGTTTTTTAAACACAAATCTGCAGCATAATTCAAACCACATTTCTTATCATCATCCATTATTAATTCAACATTTTGTGGTTCTCTAGGAACTTGCAACAACTCATCCAAATTTCCATTTAGTGTATCCAAATCAATTAATAAAATTTTGGATTTTGTTTTAGTTGATAGCTTCTTTACTAATTCAACAATTAAACTACTTTTTCCCGATCCATTTGTTCCAAATACTGTTATAACTTCCTGCTTCTGAGTCGGGGCCACAATGGTAGTTATATTAGTTACGCTTGATTTTGTTTCATTCATAGCTTCCTTTAAGCTATTTACTTTGCTTTCTAATTCAGCTTTATAATTAATAGGATCTTCTCTATCTATAGCTTCAATAACATCTTGGATTTCAATATTGTTGTCATTTAAAATATCAAATACGCCTTTAGAAATAATCATATTTTTATCTTCTTCCGAAATTGTATCGACAATCAATATTATTCTAGCAGTTAAAGTAATATCTCTAATAAAGGAAACAAATTCATATATACCAAATTGTCCTTGTAATAATCCACTAATAACTATTACATCTGTTTCATTTTCTCTTATAAAATCAATCAATCCTTCTTGATAAAAAATATCTTCTGTAAGAATATCATACTTGCTATATTTCTTTAGTTCGTTATTTAATACTGTATTTCCAAGTGCAGTAACTATCTTTTTCATATTATGCCTCCTTGCCTTCTATAATATCTGTATTAATGTATTCGTGTTCCTTCGCCGATGCTACTATATCTACCATAAGATTATTTCTTCCTGCGTGTATAATTGCAGTACCTCGTTTCATATTTAGAATCTTGTATCTTTCCTCATCTGAAATCAAAACTGCTTTTTCAAGCACATTTAAATCTGTTTCTTCCAACTGAAATATACATTTCACACTAGAATTGTTTAAAATTCCTTTTCCATATTTTCCATCTTCGAGCATAAAGAAATCGGAAATATCCTGTGTAATAGCTGTAGCTGCACCGCCATATTTTCGTATTGTTTTGAATAGTTTATAAACAAAGTCAGCCGTGTATTCATTCTTGTTAATCATCTTCCAGACTTCGTCTAAGTATAGTATTTTTCTTTGATTTCTATTCTTTTGAATTACATCCCAAAAATAATCTGTAAGTATAAACATTACAATTGGTATTTGTTGCTCGGAAACATCATAAATATCGGCTACAACTAGCTTAGAATTTAGATTTACTGTTGTCTTTGAATTTAAATAAGCCATACTTCCAGTTATATATGTTTTTAAAATACTTGCATATTTTTTAAGCTTTTTATTCTTCTTAATTAATTCATGCACATCCTTTAATGTTGGCATATGTTCGGATGATTTAAACATTTTTCGACCTAGAATCATGCTTTTAGTATCGTCCATATACAAAGTATTATTGTCTTCTGTAATATCAAATCCTGCATAACATTTGATCAAAACATCTTCCAGTTCACTTGTTTCTTCTTCACTTATTCCCTCGAAAATCATAGAGAAAAATATTTTAAGCTTTGATATTTTATTTCGCAAGAATGATTCGCCCAAATCTAATGATATTTCCCTAACATCCATCACATTAATCATTTGATTTGCACCAAAATTGATTAGTGTTCCCCCTAGTTTTTCGCATAGTTTTATATACTCTCTATCTGGATCAATAACAAATTGGCTTATATTTAAAAACCTGTTTCGATTAATCATTAATTTAATAAAATATGATTTTCCAGATCCCGAAGTACCAACAACAAACATATTTGGATTCTTATATTTTGTCTGATCAAACCTATCAAGCATTATCAGTGACTTGTCAAAAGAATTTGTTCCTATTAGTATTCCTTTTTTATCAAATAATTCATTTGAGACAAATGGATATGTTGATGTAAGTCCAGTTGTTAATACATTCCTTGCTCCTATTTTTTCGATCTCCTTGTTTGGAGATAAAAAAGGCATTATGCTCCTTAATACATCTTCTTGTCTAAAATTTGCTCTTATTGTATTTAATCCACAAGAAACCGCAACACTTTCAATCCTCTGCAAATTAGTTTCTAAATTATCAATACTATTTGAAAAGCATCCTATATAAATCGTCAAATAATATAAGTTTTCTTCTCCGCAGCTGAAGTTGCTTTCTGATATATTTTGCATCTTGATATTTGCTGCCCATAATGTCGACATCTTGCTGATTATTTGATGATGTTTTTATTGTAGCGCCGGCATTTCCAATGTTATACGTAAGTTCCTTTATTATTTCATATGAATTTTTCTTTTCATAAAACATAGATAATTGAACATCCAAATCAAGTGATGAAATTTTATCTAAAAATAATGCTTCCATCTCTCTTGAGTAGTTTATTACTATTAATGAGCCAAAATATATTCCATCGATTTCGACCAGCTTGGGGTTTTTAAAATCTATAAAACTGGAGCACACTTCATCTTTTGCATTTATTCTTGCAGCTAAATTCGAAGTGTATGTCATATTATCACTAATAAAGCTTATTGTATTCATCTCCTTCTATACCAAAGTCTCAACTCTTTTATTAGTAAAATTCTTAACCAAACTAATAATATCATCCTCTTCTACTCTATATGCTTCGTTTCCGCATGCAGATAGATACTCAATTATCTTTAATTCCTCATTTACTAAATTAGGTGTTTCTTCTATAACAATATAGAATTCTTTAGTCACACTTCTATTTTCTGAAACTATTTGTTTTATTAAATTAATATAATCATCTGTCATTTCGCTTAAATTTGGATTTTCCTTTGTGAATCTTATTATTTCATTGATATGATCATAAATATTTGTTCTTTTGCTTGATATAATGATTTGAATTTTTGAATTTAAATTTTTTAGAAAGTTTTTATATGAATTAAGAATTGAATTTTGTTCAAGAACAGATTTTAACTTAAAATTTACCGGTAAAACACGCAGTAGTATTAAAGTCCTTCCCGATTCTAATATTATTTTATTATTTTTAATCTCTAAGATTTTTAACCAGTCTTGGAATGATTGGTTAGGAACTTCTTTATTCTTTTTTGTAATCTTTAACAATGCCATAAACTCACCTATTTTTACATAACAAAAAGGGCGCATCATATCCTTAAAATATGCATACGCCCCTTAAATTCATTTTACGATTTGTAATATATAATCATTTAGACTTATTGTCAATAATATTATTGAAAAATAGTAAAACTTTTTACTTTTACTATTTTACGATTCAATACTTATTTCACCCATATTAATTCTTGCAAGCTCAAAACCATTGCCAACATCTACTTTATCTTCTTTTTTAAGTATCAAATCAGCAATTCTTAGTTGTGTAGGATTAATTGAATTTGCTGCTATAAATGCACCTCTATTACCCTTTGCACCTGCATGAACATGTCCTCTAATATTACCTAAAACAATTATATTTTGTTCTGCTACTACTTCAGAACCTGCATTTACATCTCCTAATAAAATAATTGTTCCTTCAAATTCTATTCTTTGTCCTGAGCGAACTGTTCCAGTAAATACTTTGCTATTGGTTATTGTTGTGTCTTTGCTAAAAATTGTTTCAATTGTAGCTACACCAAGTCTTTTAGGCTTTTCTATAATTATTTCTAAATCTGTAGATCTAGAAAACATTTTAAATATTTCATCTTCTTCATAGTCAGATAATCTTCTTCCTCTAATAATTACAGGGCCTTCAACATTATTAAATACATCTGCTGAAGACTCTAATACAGAACGAATCTTGTCTCTAATCTTATCGTAGTCTGCATTTTTATTAAGACTTACAATAAGTCTATTATCTTTATTTTCAAACAAAACCTCTGTATTCATATTACTCCTCCAAAACTAATCTATTATATCTCCACTAACAACTTGTTTATTAAATCCAAAATACTCTTCCATTATACCCTTTACTGCGTGAGCTGTAAAGTATCCATGACCACCATGTTCGACCATAACAACAACTGCAATTTCAGGATTATCATAAGGCGCAAATCCAACAAACCATGCATTATCAGAACCATTACCTGATGTAGCTGTGCCAGTTTTTCCGTGCAACTTCAATCGGAAAATCATTAAAAGTTCCATATACTGTTCCACCTCTATCACCTGTAACGCTTCTCATTCCTTCAAATATTGCATTTAATGTTTCTGTTGATATTTCAACATCTCCACTATTCTCTTTTATTCCATTTTTTTCATCAATATGCTTTTTTATTTCTTTAATATCTAGTTGATTTCCTAATGAATCTTTTGCATCTTTTAAGATGGTTACTTTTTTATTCTTTCCACCATTTGCAATTGTTGAAATATAGTGACACATTTGAAGTGGTGTATACATATTATAAGATTGTCCTATACTGCTTGATAACGTATCACCAATTGTCCAGGCTTTTCCAATCTTTTCAGCGTACTCTCTTGATGATACTGTTCCAGTTGATTCTGCCGGAAGCTCAATTCCAGTTTTTTCGCCCAATCCAAACTTTTTAGCATAATCTGCAATTTTATCTATTCCAACTCGACTTGCAACTTCATAGTAATAATAATTACATGACACTTTTAAAGCAGACATTGCATTTACATTTCCATGCGTTTGCCTTCTAGAATTCCAAAGCCAACATGCTGGTTTGTGTCCCATATTGAAAATGCCTTTATCTGTAACATAATCATTCACACCAATTGCATTATTTTCAAGTCCGGCTATTCCAGTAACCATTTTAAAAATTGATCCAGGCGGATAAACTCCTTGAATTGCCCTATTGTACATAGGTTTATCTTTTGATTCAAAATAATCTTGATATTCTTGATTGCTCAATCCATCAACAAAATCTTCTGGATTATATGATGGATAACTTGCTATTGCCAATACCTCTCCAGTTTTAACATCTAGTGTTATTGCGCTTCCACATGTTGCATCCTTATATGACAAACCATTATATTTTCCTGCCTGAATTTCATCTATTATCTTTTTTAATTCCTGCTCTACTCTTTGTTGAAAATCGATATCAATAGTTAAATAGATATCATCACCCATTTTGCTTTCGATTGTTTCTTCTTCTGATGTAATAAGTCCATTAGAATCCATTTCAAGATGTTTTTTGCCTTGTACTCCTCTTAGATATTCCTCAAATGATCTTTCTACACCTAATTTCCCAATGACATCATTTATTGTATATCCATCTTCTTTTCTTTCTTCATACTCTTCTTTGCTGATTTTTCCAACATATCCCAACACATGTGATAAAGTGTTTCCATATAAATATTTTCTAGTAGGATTTTTATAGAAATAAATTCCAGATAATTCAAACGCCTGCTCACTTAGTTCTAGCATGCTTTTTTCTGAAACATTTTCGGCAATAATGCAAGATTTATAACTAGAATAACCATTTTGAGCTATCTCATATCTAAGTGCTATTATTTTCTTTGCGTCTTCCATATCGTATTCTTCAAGTTCGTATTTATTAATAAAAAAATCTATTATCTCATTTGCTTCTAAATTATCATCTATTTTGTTTTCTTTTTTCCAATCAGAAATATACTTATCACTTTTTAAATATCTTAGATTGTTTAAATCTATTGGAAACGAATTGTTATATTCATCTCCATTTTTTATTAAGATATTAGCAATTTTTAATAAGTATTCATTTAATTCACTTGAATTTGCTTTTGTTTTAAAGATTGCCAACTTGTATTTTATTTCTGAAGTAACTAATAATTTTCCGTTTCTATCATAAATATTTCCACGTGGTGCGTATGTGTCAACAGTTCGTATTAAACGTTTTTCAGATTGGGCTCTATAACTCTCGCCATTTATTATCTGTAAATCAAACAATTTGTATATAAAGATTAATCCAATAATAATTATTAATATCTTTAAAAACAAATATCTATAACTATTAATCTAAAACACCTCTTACAATTCATAATATGCTCTTCTCGAGCGATTTATAATATCTCCTAATAACATTAAAGGCTTATAAGCAAGTAATGTTAAAAGTACATTGTAAGCGCTCTCAAGAAGCAACACTTTTGTTACGTATAAAAAGCTAATGTCAAACGCTGGTTGCTTAAGATTCAAAAATATCAAATTTATTATTTCTACTATTATTGTAGTAACCGCAACAATTATTGGCAAAGAAAACTTATTATCAAGTGCAAATTTTCCTTTTATCTGCCCAATAGCATATCCCATTAAAAGAAATAATAATGTGTATAGTCCAAAGCTTATTTCAAAGCAACTGTCGAATACTAATCCATATATAAATCCTGTTACAGCTCCAATATTTTTCCCAGCATACATTGAAATTGCAACAATAAGAATAATGCCTATATTAGGGATTACACCAAATAAGGCAAAATAATTAAACACATTTATTTGAAGCCATAAAAATAGCAGCAATACTATAATTGTTAATAATCCAACAAGAATCTTTTTCATTCCTAAACTTCCTCTTTAATAATAACAGCAACAATTTCTATTTTATTAAAATCAACCATGCTTTCTATAATTGCAGTTGCCTCTAATGGATTCTTATCCATATTAATAGATTTAATCTTTCCTACAACAATTCCCTTAGGATATAAGCTACCTACACCTGATGTCTCAATTATATCTCCACTGCTAAACGAACTATCAAATGGAATTTCTTTTCCCATTAGTTCTTGATCATCCATAAGTGACATCATTCCACTTGCTACAAATAAGTCTTTTGTATTTACATTTCTAACACTAAACAATGTACTTGCATCAATAATAGAAGTAATATTTGATGTGTTATTAGAAACCTTAGAAATATAGCCAACTAATCCATCCTTCGTTATTACTGTCATTTTTTCTTTTATTCCATCGTTTGAGCCTTTATTAATCGTATATACTCTTTCGAAATTGTTTGGACTAAATGATATTATTTCAGCAGTAATAATATTATAGTTTTTGAATTCACTATCTATATTGTTTTTTTCTTTATATAGTTTATTTTCAGATTTTAATAGATCATAATCCGCAATTTGAATTTTTAATTTTGAAATCTCATTTTTTAATTCAATATTTTCCTTCTTCAATTCTTCAAAATCATCTAAATATGTGCTGCTTCTAGTCATATTAAACAATGTAGATATTGCTTTTTGTGGAAATATTATTATCCCCGTCATTACATTTTCCGCAAAACTTGCTTTTCTTGCTGTACCATTTGTGAATAAAATGCATAATAAAATGGCAATGATTAAAATTGATATCGCAAATTTTTTAATAAATTTCTTGATTTTAATTTTTAATCACTACCTCTCAACTTTGATATTTATTCTTTTTAGTATTAACTAGTATTGGCTTTAATTCATTAAGATTATCTAAAACTGCAGAGCAACCTTTAACCATGCAATCTAGCGGATCTTTTGCAACATTTACTGGAATTCCCGTTTCTAACGCGATTAATCTGTCGAAATTCTTTATTAAAGCGCATCCTCCTGCAATTGTTATACCATTAACCATGATATCTGAAGCTAAGTCTGTAGGAGTCTCTTCTAATGTATTTTTTATGCCATCTACAATCTGCATTATTACATCTTTGATCGCCTCTTCTATTTGAACCGAATTGATTGTAATAGTTTTAGGAATTCCAAACTGCAAATCTCTTCCCTTGACATCCAACTCCTGAGGAGTCATAGAAGGATAAGCTGTTCCAATTGTTTTTTTGATATATTCAGCTGTGTTTTCTCCTACTAGCACATTAAATTCTTTTTTGATATATGAAATAATAGCATCATTAATTTCATCGCCTGCAATTCTAAGAGATTTTCCTGCCACTATTCCTCCTAGCGAAATAACTGCAATCTCTGAAGTTCCTCCACCCATATCAACTATCATTGTTCCGCTTGCTTCCGAAACTTTAAGTTTTGCACCTATAGCTGTCGACATTGGCTCTTCTATTAAAAAGACTTCTCTTGCACCAGCTTCTAAAACCGCTTCTTCAACAGCACTTTTTTCAACCTCTGTAACCCCAAGTGGTACTCCAACTACAACCCTTGGTCTAGCAACAACATATTTTTGACATGCTCTATCTAATAAATGTTTAAGCATCATTTTTGTTGCTGTAAAGTCTGCTATTACGCCATTCTTAATTGGAGCAATTGCTTCTATGTTTTCTGGCGTTCTACCACACATTTCTTTAGCTGCTGATCCAATTGCAATTATTGTGCCATAGTTTTTATCTATTGCTACTACCGATGGTTCTCTTACTACTATTCCTCTACCTTTAACACTAATAACAGTATTAGATGTACCTAAATCTAATCCTATATCTTTAGCAAAGAAACCCAATATTCCTTCACTCCTTAACAATTATAATAATCTATTCTTTTTGAAACTATAGAACTGGTTATCTCCTATAATAATATGATCGATTATTTCAATGCCTAATAATTTACACGCATCTTTTAATCCGTTTGTAAAAGCAACATCTTCATTACTTGGGAATACATCACCGCTTGGATGATTGTGAGAAATAGCAATTTTAGAAGCACCCATTTTAATGGGCTCTGATAAAATATCTTTGAATGAAATAGAATTCGAATTAATTGTTCCTATAGAATTAACAATCACTTTTTTCACTCTATTCTTAACATCAAAAACCGCTGTTTCTACAATCTCTTGCTTTTTACTGTGAAGATCTTTCATAAAAACATTAGCCAACATTTCTGGTGTATTAATCGACATATTGTTGCTTGGAATATTATAATTCACTCTTCTTGCAATCTCGACAACTGCAAGAAGAGTGATTGCTTTAACCCTGCCAACGCCAGGAATTTTCATTAGTTCATTGATAGAATATTGTGATAAAAATGATATTCCAATATTATCTTTATCTTTTGAAATTAAATTTTTAGCAACTTCTGTAACAGGATAGTTTTTTGTTCCTGTTTTTAGAATAATTGCAATTAGTTCTGAATCACTAAGAGCTTCTGCTCCTAATCTTTCTAATTTTTCATATGGTCTATCTTCAAATGCATATTCTTTTACTTTCATATTTAGCAACCTTTCATTTTTAAGATTGCCCTGTTATTTATAATATACCAAACTTCTTTGTGCTCCCCTTAACTTGATTAGTACAGAATGACTTCCAAACTTCATATTCTTGAGATCCTTTTTTAATAATCTCACATTTATAATCTTCTATACTCTCTTTAATAAATCTAAGTATATCTTCTTCATCAATTTTTACATTTGATAGCATTTCTGTTCTAATAGTTGTTGTTTTTGCCTGAAAATATATTGCTGCATCAAATGCCTTTATTGATTGTTTGTTTTCATTTTCAAAAATTGTAAGATTTATGTTTTTCTTTTCTCTAAGTGTGCCTTTTTCATCTTGTTCCATATGATAACCATTTGGATAATCAAACAATCCAGCCAATTGGCTAGTTATTGCTGATGATAGTTTAATTTCTTTGCTTGATTCACCAGAATTTGGTTTTTTTGCAAGCAAATATATTAATGTGCTAGCACTTTCAAAATCCACATTTTTTTCTGGAATAACAATTTTTGATACTACTTTTTCTTCCTTAGCATCTTTTTTTAGCTTATGCTCAACTTCTTCCCCAAGGCTTGTTTGATACTTAACGTCTGATCCATCATCTATTAGAATATCAATATCTTTATTTACTAAGTCAGAGTAATCTGTGCTAGAGCCTTCATCATAATCTATTGTTCCAACAACAGCATCTTCTGTTCTATTATAAAGCTCATTGATAGAAGGAATTTTTCTTTCAGTAATTCTAGCAACAATGTCTCCTCTACTAGCTAATGTTTTTAAGTTTTCTTCATCTAGTTTTATGAATCTATCGTCTTGCAATCCGCTCTCTACAGATGCCTTAAGTCTGCTATACATCATCTTGTCTTCTTTTGAGTATTTTATTTCTTGAATAAGAGTAAGATTTGTTGTAATTCCACCTTCAGAAAACTTACTTCCTGGGACATAAGAAACATTATTATCATTTCTACCTTCAAAAAGATATAATCTTGTTTCCAATTTAGTATCTTCATCATTTAAACAATATCTAATATTGATTCCAAGATTAAGAAGTTTTAATAACATTTCTTTAGAAGTATTTTTTTTGTCTAAACCTAAAACCATATTAATAGACATGCCATTATCTGTAGCTTCCTTTAAACTATCCAATAGCATTTCAATAGCATTATCCTTAACAAATCCAGCATAAAAGAATGCTTTTTCATATTCCTTAGATGTTAATGCCCTTGTTAGAATATTGCAAAAATTATCATCTTTTGGTTGATTGTAAAAATTTATCTCCATATAATCATTCCCCTATCAAAAAATGTATGTTTCCATATGATATTTTAGCACATTTCATTTATTTTGCGAACTAAATTATCTAAATCTTCTATTGTAAATAGTTCTTTTCTATAAACCGAAGCATTTGGCATTCCCTTGATATACCATGAAATATGCTTTCTCATCTCTAATATGCCCTTTTTCTCACCAGAATATTCGGTTAACATATGTAGATGCCTTAAAATTGTCGTTTTTATTTCTTCATTCGAAGGTTTTTCTTTTTCTATGCCATCTCTTAAACTACTAATAATCTGTTCAAAAATCCACGGGTTTCCGTTTGAACCTCTTCCAATCATTATTGCATCACAGTTTGTCTTATCAAACATCTCTTTAGCCGATTTTTCATCAACAATATCGCCATTTCCAATTACAGGAATACTAACTGCCTCTTTAACTTTTTTAATAATGTCATAATCTACTTTTCCGCGAGAAGAACTCCTGTCTTGTTCTTCCGTGAACTGTAATTGCACTTACACCATTTTTCTCAGCAATTTTGGCTACCTCAACCGCAACTATGTGATCATCGTCCCAACCTTTTCTTATTTTTATAGTAACTGGAACTGATGAGTTTTTAACTACTTCTTTAGTAATTCTATCTATTAAGTCTAAATCTAATAGTAATTTAGAACCTTCATTATTCTTGACTACTTTAGGAGCAGGACATCCCATGTTTATATCAATAATATCTGCTTCTTTTGATAAGGCTTTAGCTGCTTCGCCAAGTATTTCTGGATCATTTCCAAAGATTTGAACAGCAACCGGTCTTTCTTTTTCAGAAATCTCTGTTAGTTTTTTGGTTTTAGTATCATCATAATGCATACCTTTAGAACTAACCATTTCTGTATATACAAGCCCTGCGCCTTTTTCTTTGCAAAGAATTCGAAAAGGCATATCTGAAATCCCCGCCATCGGAGCAAGAAAAATATTATTATTTAATTCAACATTACCAATTTTCAAAGAATGAATATAATTTTCCATTTTACTCCTTTCATAAAACGAATTAATAATTATGTGATTTTCTTCTGGCGCTTATGCTTTCGCAAATTCCAATTGCTATAAAATTCGTAAGCATTGAACTTCCGCCATAACTTATGAATGGAAGTGGAATTCCAGTAATAGGAAGCAAACCGATACACATTCCTATGTTTTGTACAAAGTGAATTAGAATTAAAGTAAATACGCCTATGCAAATCAACTTGCCAAATTCATCTTTGGAATTCATAGCTATTCTAACAATTCTATATAATAAACAAACATACAAAATGACTAGCGTGGCTGAAGCAACAAATCCCATTTCCTCACTAATAACCGAAAAGATAAAGTCTGTCATTTTCATTGGAAGCATTCCAAGTTGTGTTTGATTTCCATTTAAAACGCCCATCCCCATAAGCATCCCTGAACCAACTGCAAGTTTGGATTGAATTATATTATATCCTGATCCTTTTGAATCTAATTCGGGATTTAAATAAACATTAATTCTTGCTTTTGCATGTTCAGGAAGTACATAATTATACAAAATAGGAATTCCTATTATCAGTAATATAGATGCTATTACAATATATCTTTTTTTGATTTCTCCTACAAATAGCATGCTACAAGCAATTAATAAAATAACAATTGCAGTTCCATAATCTGGTTGCTTAATAATTAATAATAATGGAATAACTAACACTAAAACTATAAACAGAATGTTTTTTACATGATTAAAAGTCTCTTTTTCTTTACTATTAGTTATTACTTTTGCCAGCATTATAATAATTGCAACTTTAAAAAATTCTGCTGGTTGCAAACTCAAAGCACCAATCTTAAACCAGCTCGTTGCCCCATTTGTACGATTTGTAAATAAAACTGCAATCAGCATTAAAATCATTATTATATATATTGGTATGCCAATTTTTTTATATGATCTATAATCTATAAAAATTAATGCAATAGAAATTATTAATCCAGAAACAAAGAAAGCAATTTGCTTATAAACATTATCTTCATTTCCGCCAGCGCCTTGGCTTGCGCTATATAATCCAACAATACCAATGCAAAATATTAAAATAATTAAGATATAAATTAAGTAATCTATATTTTTTAATATCTTTTTTACCATACTACCTCATTTACTACCCTTATATACATTAAAAGGGAAAATCAAAGATTTTCCCCATACAATGTATTATTATTGATTTTTTGCCTTAACTTTTGACTTTATTTTATCAATACTTCCTTTTGCACTTGTTTTAACCTTTGAAAAAGTTTCTTGGGCAGCACCTTTTGCATCACTTAATTTCATTTTGATTCCATCCATAACATTCTTTTTTGCTTTAACATCAGCTTCTTCAATATCTTCTTCAATGTTATCAATGTTTTCTTGAGATTCTGCTATTTCTTCTTCAATTTGCTCTTTTTCTTCTGCAACAACTTCTTCAATCTGTTCAATTCTATCAATCTTTTCTTCATTTTGAACTTTACTTTCAGCAACTTCTTTTATTTCTGAAATAATATTCTCAGTAACTTCTTTTGCTTCTTCTTCTGAAAGTTCTTCTATCTTCTTAGGTTCTTCATTAACCTCTTTTTTCTTAGCAACTGGTTTTATATTCTTTATTGGGATATTAGCGTATAATGCTGGACCAGTTCCATCATCATTTTCAAATCCCCTTGTTAATTGAACTTCTAAAAGTTCTTCATCTATTTCTATATATTTTTTAATTACTTCTATAATTTCTTTCTTCATCATTTCAAAGAAATCTGGAGAAACCGATGCTCTATCTTGCATTAAAACAAGTTGTAGTCTTTCCTTCGCCTTGTCTTTTGAAGTAGTATCGTTTTGTTTCTTTTGGAAATTCTTGATGAAAGCAATTATAGGTTCAAAAACCTCTTTTAATTCCATTGTTTGCCTCCTTAAAATTAACTACACTCTTGCTTTTGCTTTGTTATTATTGCCAGCAAATAATCCCTTGATTTTAGAGAAAAATCCCTCTTTTTTACCAGGAATTGTTACTGGAATATCTTCACCAAGAATTCTTCTTGCTGTCTCCATATATGCCTTTCCAGAAGGCGACTTAGGGTTAGTAACAGAAGGCTCACCCATGTTAGTTTGAATAATAACATTTTCATCATCTGGAACCGCACCAATAAGATTAATAGACAATAAATCTACTATATCTTGTGCATCCATCATTTGGCCTTCTCTAACCATTTTTGTTCTAATTCTATTTAATATTAATTGTGGCTTTGGTAAGTTGCTAGATTGAAGTAATCCAACAATTCTATCAGCATCTCTTACAGCTGATACTTCTGGAGTAGTAACTACAAATGCTCTATCAGCACCTGCAATGGCATTTTTAAAACCTTGCTCGATACCAGCAGGGCAGTCTATTATTACATAGTCAAATTCAAGCTTAAGCTCTTCACAAATCTTTTTCATTTGCTCTTCATTTACAGCATTCTTATCTCTTGTTTGAGCTGCTGGCAAAAGATATAAGCCTTCATATCTTCTATCTTTAATAAGAGCTTGTTTTAATTTACAATTTTCTTCTACAACATCAACAATGTCGTAAACAATTCTATTTTCAAGACCCATAACAACATCAAGGTTTCTAAGGCCTATATCAGTGTCAACCAATGCGACTTTTTTGTTCATCATTGTAAGTGCAGTTCCTAGATTAGCAGCACTTGTAGTCTTGCCTACGCCGCCTTTTCCAGATGTTATAACAATTACTTCTCCCATGATCGTCCTCCAATTCTTATAATAGAGTAATAATGCAAGATTTATAAAAACACGTTCGTTTTTTGCTATAAATTATTTATATTATATTACAAAAATTAAAAACATGTTACAATTATTTCGCATTTATTAATTTACACATTAAATAATATAGATTTTGTAACAAAATGTCAATAAATTTTGTCATACTCTGCAATATAATTGTTACCATAAATCATGTCATATTGAAGCATTTTTTGCTCTTCCGCTTTCCTATTACATTCTGCCGTTATCTCACTAGAAACACTTCCATTTTCATCTATAAAAAGTCTATCTCTTAATGCTAAATAGTTGATTGTATCAAGAAAGTTGAAATATGAAGACTTCTTGATTCCAGCTTCATTTAAGAGCCTATTTCCAAGTAGCATTGCGCCCAAAACTTCATTGTGATTGTATTCTTTCTTTAAATTATAGTTGTTATATATAAAGAACGGAATTTGGTGCATATCAAGCATTTCCTTAGTTGTCCATTTACTCGTATCTTTTGTTTTAATCATACCAGTATCATAAAAGGCTTCATAAAGAGAAGGCAAATGGTCACCATAAAACATAACAATCGTTGGCGTTTTGCTCTCTTCAAGATAGTCTATCAGCCTTTTTAGACATCTATCTGATTCATAAATACCATTTATATAAGCTGTTAACTTATCATAAGCGACATCAGTTAACATATCTCCTGATACAGTGACTTTTATTGCCTCTTTATCATAGTTTGATGTTGCATATGGAGTATGATTTTGCATTGTAAGTGCCCAAATGTATATAGGTTCACCTTTCTTTTGCTTTTCCAACTCGCTGATTATATTATCAGTTATAGTCAAATCTGATACATACTTACCATAATATCCAGCATTTTCAAGTTCGTTCATATCCTTAAATTCATCAAAGCCAATATATTTATAATTTTCTCTTCTATTATAAAAATCCCCATCATAAGTATGCAATCCAACCGTTTTATAACCATTCTTCTTTAATACTTTTTGGATAGTATCTGCATTTTTTAATTCTTTTCTTAAATCAGTATATGGAACAGTTCCATATGGCATAAAGCTTGTTGACTCCCCTGTAAATGCCTCATATTCAACATTTGAAGTTGCTCCTGCAAACGTTGAAGTAACCAATGTTCCTGATGTATACTTTTCCATCATTTTTCGAACTGTAGGAATAGGATCTTCAGAAAAGCTTACATCCTTAATTCTTGTAGGATCAAAGAATGATTCTGACATAATCATTACAATGTTTGGTTTTATATCATCAGTTGATTTTTTTAAAATGTGAGAATTATCTTCTTTTTCCTTGTTTGCGCTATTTAAAATAGCAAATATTTTGTCTTTGCCATAATCATTTGGTCTTGTAACAACATTAAGTTTATAATTGGCATAAAATCCCAATATAGTTCCATATTTTTCATGTAAAATATTAGGGCTATATCTAACATTCATATTAATATTAAGATCTGTTAGTAATTTGTTTGAAATGCTAGGAATAAACAAAACAAATGATAACAACACCGTCAATATAATTGTTGATACAAGAGAAGTGATTCTATTTGTATTTGTTCTTTGGAAAGCTATTAATATAGTAGTTACAATAATAAATGTAAAAACAAAAATAATAATTGATAGTGTATATCCGCTTACCTCAGCAAAACTAGCAACCTCTCCAAGTTGAGAAACCAAAGACAAATCATTATGTATTAAAACCTCACCTCTAACATCATATTTTAATCTAGATATTATTGGTAAAGCCAGGTACAACAAACAAGTAATAAAATATGATGCACTCGGTCTATTAATAATCATTTGAAAAAAGAAATATATCAAATAGAAAATAATTAAATTTATTATTAATACTCCCATCGGTTTTGTAAAAAGGTTTTCAATCATATAAATCTCGTTCTTTTGTATTATTGTTCCAAATATTACAAGTAATACAGGCAAAACAAGACCTAAGGCTATGCTAAACAATTTTTCCATAACCTTAAGTCTTTTTTCTTTTTTTATTGAATTCATGCTAACAATACCGGTTTCTCTACGATTCGGTGTAATCTTTCTCCTGTACAATAACTTGTTTTTCATAAAAGGCCTACCCTCATTCTTCTATAATATCACCATATATTGCCTGAGAAATTGACAAGGTTGGCTTTGTCTGTTTTTTAGATTTTGCGGTGATGCTTCTAAAATAATTGTTAACTGTATCAGCATAAGCTTGAGTCTTAAATAGTCTTCGAGAGACAACTCTAGCCCACTCGTATTTACTTTCTTTCATTAAATCCAAAATCTTTTTAGTGTCTATATTTCCAGTTTTCTTAAGTTCCTTTTGAATTTCATCTTTCAATTCTTCATAAATTGCATGAGAATTTTCACCATAGCATTCTTCAATGCATGCTTCTTCATCTTTTACATCTAAATTTGCAAATGCACTCTTTCTCCACAAGCTATTAAATCTCACCCTAGCTACAAATTTGCAATCATCCATGACATATCCAGTGTCTTTTTCAATTGCAATCAAACCGCCATCACTTGCAAATCCTATTTTATATTTTTCATAAGTTCTTTTTAATCCCTCAAAAGAATCATCATTTAATAAATCACTATATTCTTTATTTACATTATCTAAAGTATCAATTAACTCGCTTGATGCGGTTGGTAATAATTTCTCTTTTTTTACAAAAATAGAGATAATAGATGTAAAGAAATCCTGTATTCTATGCTTAATTGATTTTTTTGGTAAAACATCAGAATATTCCACACTATCACCTCTTCTCTCCTCATTAGTAATTCTTATCTAGTAACAAATTCTGTATTAAATCCATTTTTAGGCTTAAAACCACCTAACAAAGCAACTATATTGGCTGGAAACGATTTGATTGAAGAATTGTACTCTTTAGTAAGTCTACTAAGATCATTTTTGTGTTCAAATATTATTTTTTCAGCCTTAGCAAGATCAATACGTAAAGTATTATAATCTTTATCTTGTTTTAATTCTGGATTTTCACTAATCATTAAAAGCAATCTTTTAAGTTCTGCAACCAACTCTTTTTCAACGAATTGTCTTTCATTAGTTGGAACCAATTTGGCTTGTACTAACTTAACAACAAATCTATTTTCATCATCCAAAAAACCACTCGAAAAATTAATTAATTCTTCCATCACTTGATATCTTCCTTCAAGCGCTTCCGAAAGTGAATTAGTACATTCATCTATTATTATTGATTGTTCTTTTATCTCTTTATATTTTTTTCTAAATAAAACAATAATTGCTATTATGAAAATAATGCCAATGCAAATACCTACCATTAAAATGTCACTCCTATAAAAGTATGTAAAAACCTTCCTATATAATAGCACTAAAATGCCGTATTGTAAACAAAAAGGGCTTCCAAATGGCTCTTTATATGCAAAAAAGAGATGCCACAAATTGGCATCTCTCCATGGTTTTATATATTAATCACTAAACTGCATCTGATGCAACAGGTGTAACATTAGCAGCTTGTGCGCCTTTCATTCCTTCAACAATGTCGAATTGAACTTCGGTACCTTCTTGTAATGTTTTGTATCCATCCATAGCGATTGCACTAAAATGTACAAATACATCTGTGCCTCCTTCTCTTTCGATGAAACCAAAACCTTTCTCTGCATTAAACCATTTTACTTTTCCTTTTTCCATACTACTTAAACCTCTCTTTCTTTCTTTTGTACTATTCTTGTAATTCTCTTTTGTAGGGTATTACATATATAATACAAGATAAGAATAGCATAGTAAGAATATAAGGTCAAATAGTATTTTAATATTTAATAATTTTGTAAAAAGATTTAATCTCCGCTTTGCATTTGAGAATTAATTATTACTTCTTCATTTTCAAAATCATCAGGATACTTATTCAAAACAAGTCTTAGTTCTCCACTAAAACTATTATCAAAATATAATTCAGAATTAATACCTGCTTTGTTTGTTGTCAAAAACAAAGTAGTAATTACAATTAATGCTGATACAGCTATTACAAGAACAACGATTTTATTCAAAAATAATTCCTCCTTTTTTCTAGCTACGAATATTTTACCTTTATGATTATTAAAAATCAACAAAATGTTAAATCCGACCAAAAAAGGCCATGTAAGTGGCCTTTTAGAGCATATTTTTGAAAAATAGTTGACAAATATCGCTTTATGCTTTAATATTATACTTGTTCACGCGGGAATAGCTCAGTTGATAGAGCGTCGCCTTGCCAAGGCGAAGGTCGCGGGTTTGAGCCCCGTTTCCCGCTCCATAAAAAACCACAATTTCAAAATGAAATTGTGGTTTTATTTTTTAGTTATAAATTTGTACTTCGCTTAAAGCAAACCTTGATATACTCTTTTGGAAAGTATAGTTTCCTTCGATTTGAGAATCACCCAAACTCATATTAGATGTAACCGTTAAATTCTTATCTTTTAATGTTAGCTTTAAAGAAACATTATTTTCAGTCGTAAATATGTATGAGCCGTTTGCATCTAACTTGGCATCATCTATTCTAATTTTAGGATCTTTATTGTTTATACCAACAGTCGAACCAATATGAATGAAATAAATTCTATATGTTCCATCATAATTTTTTCCAACTAATGCATACATACGATTTCCTTTAGTGTTTTTGTATTCGCCATTTTGTGAATCAGAAACAATATCATAGTTGAAAGTATCTTCTGTCTCTATATTAAAGTTTATATCCCATTCCATTTTATCATTACCTCTAGTTGTAAAAACAACGAATGCTGCAATGATTAACAATATAAATACAATCACGGTTTTAATTATTTCTTTTGTCATACGTACTCCTCCTATGTTAAAAAATCACACTATAATTCATTATATATTTTAACATTATATACACTCTCAAACTTCCTTGTAGTCCCAAATTTAACAAAATTTTAACATTTTTGTTATTATCATATAATATTTAATGTATAATTATTTAAACGTGTTTATTATGATTTAAAAGGAGAAAAAATGTTAAGCGTAAAAAGTGTTACTAAAGAATTTAATGATTTAATTGCTGTTGATAATATTTCCTTTGATATAGAAAAAGGAAAAGTGTTAGGAATTGTAGGAAGAAATGGTGCCGGAAAATCAACACTATTTAGAATGATTTTGGGCCTTATTCCTCCAACCTCACGGAGAAATCACCTATAATGATTCGCCTATTACTCAAAAAACGTTAGACACATTTGGATTTCTTCCTGAAGAAGGAAGTCTTCTTCCACAACATACGGTAATAGATATTTGCGAATATTATGGTTCATTAAAATTGATGAAAAAGGACGACATTATTGATAGGTTGTCTAATTATCTACACAAGTTTAATATCGAGAATTATCTTAACAAAAAAGCTAACACCCTATCTAAAGGCAATAGACAAAAAATACAATTTATTGTATCAATTCTTCATGATCCAGATTTTATTATACTAGACGAACCATTTTCAGGACTTGATCCCGTAAGTGTTGAAGAGCTTGAAAATGCCATTTTGGAATTAAAAAAAGAAGGTAAAACAATTATTTTTTCATCACACATAATGAATCATGTTGAAAAACTATGTGATGATATCTTAATAATAGATCACGGCAAATCTTTATTATATGGAAATTTAAATACAATTTTAGAAGAATATAGAATAAACGGAGAAAAAGTAGCATCTCTTAATGACATTTTTATAGATAAAGTAGGTGAAGAAAATGAATAAACAAAAGATAAATTCAATTATGAAATTCACTCTACGAGAATACTTTGAAAGCAAATTCTTTATAATATTCAATATCGTTACTTTGATAAGCTGTATTGTTGGTTTTAATTTCAATAGTTTTAAACAAGTATTAAATATACCAGATAAAGAAATAAAATACGAAATCGAGGTAATAGACAATTTAAACATCATCTATAGTCAATTTATTGAAAACTTTGATTATAGTGGAGATTATGAAATAAAAAAATCTACTCATAATGATTATACAAAAGACAATATAAAAGAAGAAAACATTATAATTGAAATCGAAGAAAACGAAAAAAGCCATTTCAAAGCAACAATTACATCTAAGCAAAGCCTAGATCCTTCTATCACCAAGGAACTAAATAGAGTATTCTCAACTATACAAAACAAAATGTATGAAAGTGATTTTAGCTTACAAAGCGGAGATATTGAACTTATTTTAAATGGTCCTGAGATAGAAACTGTATTCTTAGCAGTAGTCTCTGAAGGCTATCTAGAAAAAATCTTTGTTAAGTATATTGCCGGCGCTGTTACAATGTTTATAGCAATGCTTATTTTCTCAAAAATTGGCAGTGATATTGCACAAGAAAAGCAATCTAAATCATCAGAATATATACTTACAACCGTATCTTCAAAAGACTATTTACTCGCAAAAGTATTTGGAAACATATTATTTGTAATAATACAATTCTTGCTGATGATTATCTTCATGTTTGTTGGTGTAGGTTTTTCAAATTTAATCAACATTTCTTCGTTAAATGTTGATGGATTAGCCATTGAAACTTCAATGCAGCCTATATCAAAAGATCTTTTAGCATTAATTGGTGCTTTGACTACTTATAACTTTTTAACATTGATACTATTATCATTTGTTCAAGGAGCTTTGAGTGCAAAATCTACTTCTATACAAGATGCAAGCAATTCTTCATTATTACTGGTATCAATTTATACAATACTATTTATATCTACAATGGGAGTAATTGACCAATATACGACGCCTAATATTTTTATGTATATAGTTTCTACTATTCCTGTAATCTCATCGTTCTTTGTTCCAGCCATGATGATTATTGGGCAAAGCACTCCTATACAAATAATAGTTTCTATTATTTTACTAATTATTGCCATTCCGATTTCTTTTAATTACTCAGAAAAGAAATTTAAAGAAGGTATTTTAAACTACTCAAAGCAAAAAAAATCTTTAGAAGAAGATGAAACATCTGCAATTCTTAACAAAAGAAAGTTTTCAAGATTAGGAAGTGTCCTTGGGATTGGAATTATTATTTTTTTAGGCTCTAATGTAATACTATCTCTAGTACTACAGGTTGTTCTAAACACTACGCTTTCAGACACCCTAAGTAAAACAGACATTATGATAATTCTTCAAATGATTCTTTCTTCTATTTCATTATATGTGTCATATAAATATATAATGAGTCATGTGGAAAAAGTAGATTCTGACAAAAAGAAGAAGAAACTAACAATTAAAATAATTATAATCACTTTTGGAATTATGGCAATTCTTCAAATAATATTAGGCTATGTATTTACAATGTTCCACATTGATTATGACGTAACTGCAATATTTGACATTTCAAGCAACTCACCGCTTTATACTAAAATACTATTTGTAATAGCAATTGCTCTAATCCCAGCTGTTTTTGAAGAATTATTCTGTAGAAAAGCTATTATTTCTTTATTAAAACCACATGGGACATTCTTTGCTTTATTTATATCCTCATTTATATTTGGTTTAATACATATGAATTTACAACAATTCATCTTTGCTTTTCTAATTGGACTGGTCCTTGCATTAGTTTATGATTACACAAAAAATATAAAGCACACAATGTTTATTCACTTTGTTAACAACTTTATAAGCATTCTTCCATTATTATTTGGCAATAGTTTTGAAAGCATTGTTACATACATTTATATTATTTTTATAGTTTTAGGAGCTTTATTTGCCATCTACTTATTAACAAATTCAGATAACAAGTCTGAACTAAAGGAAAAACTATCTAAAGCCAAGAATGAATATTTAAGCAGAAGCAAGCCGTGTTATTTATTTATAATCAATGATTTTATGTTTGATATTGCTATTGTTGCATTATTATTACTTAGTATATATCAGCAGAATTTAATTAGTTTATTACAATAAGATATGAAAAAAGGAAGGCATGTGCCTTCCTTTTAATGCATGAATTCTGTATTTCCAAAAGCCTTCTTGCAAAGGTTTATGGCAGATTTCTTGTCATCACATAATGCCATCATCCCACTATCGTGGATGAAATAGACACCATGTATGTTTCGTTGACTCTCAAGTTCTTCCCGTCTCAAGCCAAGCCACGCCTTTGGAAATCCCTTTCTAAAGCCATTTTTTGTTTTCTTTGACCTTATAGGATTAACTTTCCAAAGTCCAGATTGTGTTTGATTAACAACAAACCAGAATTTCTGTGCCTCGGGCATATAATGGATTAATTCTCTCCAATAAATCCGATCATTAAGGACAAGAATTCTACCCTTTTGAGCCATCAAAGCATTTTTTATGACCTTAATTGACTTTACTCGGATTTTCATCTCCTCTGTATATTTTTCTAATAATGTGTCCAAAATTGCTTTAAAGTCTTCATTATAATCGCTACCAGAATAGTACTCTTTTACTCCAAAAACATCTTTAAATGTTGCAAAATATACATCGTCATAAGAACCCTTGGCTCTTGCATTAATGCCTTCCATATCAGCGCATAGTCCATTTATTAGACTAGACATGCCTCTGTCAGCCAAATTCCATTCATCGCCAAAATACTTCTTAAGACATTCCTCTTTTTCAACATTCCATATATCATATAACATGTTGTTTGGAAATATTTTATTGGTCTCTGATAAATTAAAGTTTTGAAATTCTAAACCATAATACTTGAGGCATTCTCCAAAAATTATATTTCTATACTCTTTTTCAACGCCAAAGTCATTTAAATAAGAAGTTGATTCTTTGTACTTTGCTTCGATTTTAGCAAGTAGGGTAAAAATAGTGTTTTTGGCAAAGTATATAGCCTGCAATAAACCAGCATTATTTTCGTCATTAGAATCTTCAATGCTCTCATTTAAAAGACTGATAACGCAGGATATCGTCATAGTTCTAATTTCCATCACTGTCTTATCATCTTTATATGCAACGTCTGGTTTTACAGGAAAAATACCATTGTCTGATGCATCAATGCCACGTACTATGCTATACTCAATTGCATCATAAGCATATTTGACTAAATCATCAAAAAATGCTTCATTTTCATATTTTTTATAGTACTTTTGGCATACTTCGCGCCCAAATTTTTTCCAAATCAAACCAAAAGAAGCATAAGGAATAGGCTTTTTTTCTGGATTTATGAGCTCATGATATCCATTTCCACCTTTTTGATGATGGTCATAGGCTCCGCCCCCAATATCAAACCATATCTGGTGATCTAAAGGAGTTGCTGTAGCCTCATCTTCAAGCCTTAACCGATATAAATCAATGCTTTCATATAAGTACTCTATAATACAAATACAAAAAATATCATCTGCATGAAAGTTTCCACCATGCGTTATGACGGTTGCTTCCTCATAAGTACTGGTAAACTTAATTGCCATAGAGGAAATAGACTCCTTTCTATAGAATAAGGGATAAGCACGAAAGTATTATATCACAACTTTACATAATATTCAACAAAAAGATTTAATAATAAAAATCCGGCAATTTCAAAGAATTGCCGGATTTTCTATTATTCATACCTAAATGTTGCCAGATTCATCAAAAGTGCCTGTTTCTATAGTTATATCGCCTTCAAAATAGGTATCCTCTTCTGGTATGTTTATTGATACTTTAGCAGTTATTAATTCACTTATTTTTTCAATAAATTGTGTACTTATTACAGTTCTTTCTCCAACTTCAAGGTCATCAGAATCCTCAAATACTCCCCCAATAGTGTAAATACGGCCATCTTCATCAGCAAGCTCTATATTACAAACACTATCCTTATTTATAGCCTTCTCGCCCCTATTTTGCACATAGATTTTCACATATGTGATATCATCACCGCTATTATAATAGTAAGCAATTGATTCAGCTACCAATTCTGATTCATTTTCTATGCTATCTTCCTTCATTTTTGCATATCCATCTGGTATTTCAGGAGTATATCCATCATCCCAATTTATTGGAATATTTTTAGTTTCCTCGCTTATTGGTTGGTATTCTCCACTATTAATTGGAGTACTTCCATTATTTTTCATAAGTAACGCAATAATTATTATTAAAACTATAATAACTACAAATATTATTATACCTATTTTTGACTTCATATTTATCATTCTCCTTGGTAAATACTAATTTGCTTGCCATACAGCATACAATGTTGTATTTGCGTTTAGATTGCATGATGTATTCTTATTGTATTGAACTGTATTTGATGCTCCAGAACTTAATGACCATCCCTTAAATGTATAGCCATCTCTTCTTGGAGTGTAGTTAGATAATGTAATTGGTTCACCATATACTTTATCTTGACTAGTTGGCATATCTCTTACAACCTCAGAACCGGCATTTTGATTATATTTGATTAAATATACATCGTGACACCAGAAGTAACCTGTCTTATTATTTCTTCCATCTATGTAAGCACGTGACTTATCAACATATGATGCATTATATGGAGTTGATCCGCTTCCTCCACGAAGTGATGAGCTTCCATTGAACATATTGGTACTATCTGTTACAGCATCAACTGTAAACGAGTAATCAACATATATTCTTTGTAATCTATTGCAATTGCTAAACATATTGTTCATATTAGTTACCCTAGCAGTATTAAACTTAGAAATATCTAATATTGTTGGTGCATCTAGATTTGAGAACATATATGCCATGTTTGTTACTTTAGCTGTATTAAATGAACTTAAGTCAGGCGCTGCCAATTTAGTATTATTATTAAACATGTAACTCATATTAGTAACGTTTGCTGTATTAAAGAATCTAACATCAATACTTGTCATATTTACGTTTCCATCAAACATATGAGACATATTTGTTACAGCACTAGTCTTTAATAATGATAGGTTTAGGCTTGTTAAGGCAGTCATTCCCTTAAACATACCTTCCATATTAGTTACCTTAACTGTATCAAATACACCTGTATTTATAGTAGTTAAATGATTAACATTTTCAAACATGTAAGACATATTTGTTACATTTGCAGTGTCAAAGAAGCCTAAATTTAAGCTTGTTAACGCGATACAATCTTTAAACATGTAAGACATGTTTGTTACGTGACTTGTTGACATTGCATGTAAATCATCTAATAGACTAGAATCTGTTAATCCCTTTAATCCACTAAACATGTATGATAAATCACTATCTAATTTCAAGTTCTTTGCTTCAGACCATATCTTTAATGTATTTCCATCAAGCCATACATAAATTGGGGTCTTTCCAGATTTAGCTACATTTTTAGCAGCTAATACTGTCGAATCTGATGGTTGAGTTGTTTGCCATCTAATTGCTTTGATATTTGTATTATCCGAAGTATAGGTAGCTGATGCATTACCAGCTGCTTTCTTAATAGTTGCGTTGAAGTCTTTTCCTGAAACAAATTCACTATCATAAGAAAGCCATACTGCATATAATGTTCTATCATTATTCTCCTTGAATACTGCTCCAGGTAAATAGTCATTTGATGTTGATAAGTATCCTGAAGGAGTAGATGAATTGCTCTTGCTCCACCACTTAAACTTATATCCAGATCTTACAGGCTCATTTGTTGTGACATAAATGTCTTCACCATAAGTCTTAGTAACAGTTGCTGGTACAAGTCCTAATGAACCTCCATTAGCATTATAAGTAACTGTATATGTATCATGGTTCCACAAATAACCTGGCTGACTATTCTTTCCATCTATACGAGCATATTCCTTGTTTGTCTTAGAAGAATTATATGGTGTTTCTGCACCACCCACTATGCTTGTATCATTAGTAAACATTTCTGCTGATTCTGTAACATTAGCTACAGAGAAGCTGTTAGAAACATATACTTTCTTCAATAAAGTATCATTCTTAAACATTGCTGCAGTCTTAGTTAGAACTGCTGTACTAAAGCTTGCCAAATCAAGTGTTGTGACTTTTATCATACCTTCAAACATTGAATTCATGTTTGTTACTTTTGCAGTGTTAAAGTTTAGTACGCTAATCTCTGCAAGCTTTTCACAATTCTTAAACATTCCTTCCATAGTGGTAACATTTGCGGTGTTAAAGTTTGATACATTTAAGTAAGTAACATTCTTACAATCTGCAAACATATTCTTCATGTTAGTTACTTTTGCAGTGTTAAAGCTATGAACATCAAGATTTTCCAAAGCGTTACATCCACAGAATACATTTTCCATATTTGTAACTTTAGCAGTATTAAATCCCTTTGTATTAATAGACTTTAATTTATTACAATTATTAAATATGTAGCTTAAATCTGTAGCACTAGTTGTATTTATAGCATGTTCTAAGTTGACAATATTATAGTCTCCATCAAACATGTGACTGAATGTAGTTACCTTTGAAGTATCAAATGGTATTAAGTCAAGCATTGTTAATGCAATACAATCCTTAAACATTGAAGACATGTTTGTAACTTTTGAGGTGTCAAATGTTTGTAGATCTAGTCCTGATAATCTCGAACATCCTTCAAACATTGACGACATATTTGTTGCACTACTTGTATTTAATCCATATGTTTCAATTGTCTCAATAATTGATGCATCTTTAAACATGCTGCTCATATTTGTAACGTTTCTTGTATCTAATCCGCTTAAATCAATACTTGATAAAGATGAGCATCCTTCAAACATTGATTGCATATTTGTTACATTAATTGAGTCCCTAATATGTAGATCATTTACTATATCTAGTTGTCCTAAACCAGTAAAGTTTTTAAACATATTTGAAGAATTGTTATTTAATGTAATTGCATATGCATCGCTCCATAGTTTAATAGTATTTCCTTCAGCCCATGCATAAATTGGTATTTCATTATTAGAAACATCAACTGCTCTATCTTTAATACTGTCTGATGGTTCTGCTAACGCCCATGTAAATTGTCCTATTGTTGCTCCGTTATTAGTTGTTAGAGACTTTATTCTAGTATTAAACTCTGATCCAGTTACATATTGTGCTAGATTAATTCTCCAAATAGCATGTAAGGTAATATCGTCAGAAACTGTTATTGTGTCACCAGGATGATATGTTACTGTTGTTGTATTTAGTCCCCATCCAATAAACTTATAATCTACTTTTGTGAAGAATGTATTATCAAGTATAGTATATTCTTTGTTTGCTCTAGCAAATGCTGTTCTTGTTCTTCCAACACCACCATTTGGTTCATAAATTACTTTTCCTCCAGGTGTTGCTGTATTGTATTCAGAGTCTAGGTTATCACTTGCTGTTGATTTATCATCAAACAATACTACTCTAAATCCAATTTCTGCATTCGCAGCACCATTGTTAACTGTTATTGACGTGTTTGCTGAGTTAACTCCTCTATAAATTGCTTTAGTATTATTGAAGAATGAACCATTAATTCCTAAAGCAGTTTCTTGTGAAGTCATAAACATGTTTCCAAGTTTTTCAGAATTCATTACTTCTTTATAATTATTATTTGTGCTATTAACTAGGTGATAAGCAGCAGAATCATTTAATCCACTAACATAAGAAGCAACATATTCATATTTTCCACCTGTTATACTATAAACGCCTGTATTGTTGCCAGTTGTTGAAGAGCCAAGTGGTATTGTGCCATTATTTCCATACTCACTGATTCCTAGAATATAAACTGCCTCATATTCACTATTCTTAGTTAAATGAGATTCATATTCAGGGTACATACTAACACTCTTCAAATAAGCATTTGATAGATTAATATTTGTCCAAGCGGTTGTTCCTTCCTTAGAAACAGGATTTCCATCTTCATTTGACATCTCATACTTAGCAACCCAGAATCCAAGAAGCTCGTAATTTGTTCCGCCATTATTAATATCACTTGTGAATGCTTTTGGAATTTCATATCCAAGTGGTAACGGACTCAAATTACCATTTTGATCCATGTATTCATTACTTCTATTTCTTAAATATAATATCTCATACTTAGAATATGCTGTAACATTGTTTGTTCTTGTTCTATAAGTACTATCTGTAAAGTACTGTAACTTGTATGCAAATCTTGGTATCCATACCCACATACTGCCATCTAATGTTTGTGCATTTGCCCATTTTATCGCGCCTTCTTGTGAGTAATCATACATACTCTCTGTAAAGTAAGTAGATGTATTCTTTGTGTTACCTGTATAGTAAATAGCTAACATATCATTTAGTAGTCTTGGCTCATTTGCAATAGACGTATGTACCTCAAATATTTCGTCATATTTCTTAATTATTGAAATATCATTTCCGAATTCATCATATGCGGTAAATACGTTGTTTCCTCTTTCAAGGTCTACAACAAACTCTCCGTTCTTCCTACTAATTATTCTTCCGTTTTGCATTACTGCCTTAAAGTGAATATCTTCTGCATAAACATATGCTTTATTCTTTTCGATATTTACTCTTAGTATAGGCTCTGTATTATCTACTTCGATTTCATATGTTTGTACTTCAATATCTCCGCTTCTAACTTCTTTAGTTTGTACCTCTTGATTAGAATCATAAATATTGTTTCCGGCTTTATCATAAATTAATTCTTTATTAACTTTAAAGCTTAAATATCCTTCTCCAGTAACATCTTCTATGACACCTGTAAATCTATGTATTTTTTCGTCTTTTTCTGATGTTAATTCAGTAACGCTACCGGTTGTCGCAAATTCATTTACAAACAATTCGATATCGTCTGCTTCTATATTAGAAGTATGAAGATACTCGTCGTGTGTATTAAAATAGAATGTAGTCTTGTTATCATTACCATTACCTATCTTCTTTGCTCTAAGTCTTAATGTTACTGGTGCTGATGGTCTAACTATATTTCCTGCTTCATCCATTTGCCATACATATAGTTTCTTCTCTCCATCACCTTGTGAAAGTTCGAAAATTGTTTTTCCTTCTTCTTCAGGGTTAGCATCATTTCTTACTTTTTGCCAGTTACTACTTAAAGTAGGCTCTTCATTTTCATTTTCAGTAATGAACAAGTAGTTGATTTCACTATTATCAACAGAAACATCAATTACTACTGAATCTGCTATTTCAGGGACAGTAATATTGCCTTCTGGAGGTGTTGTCCTATCGATTGTTACTTCATAAGAACTTATTTCAGATTTTAGAGTTGGATTATCATATATATATGAATATGCATATACTGTAATAGTTCTTTCTTCCGTATATCTTAGAGTCTCCGAATAATTAAACCATGTGTTTTGATCTAAGCTATATTTATATTTAACTAGTACTTCTTTTGGCATATCAACTTCAGTACCATAAATATTAATATAAATACCTTCGCTAATTCTTCCACCATTAGGTATTATTCTTACACCATCATTTCCTTCAATTAATGGAGCTGTTGGTTGTCCATATATTATCAATTTAGCAACATTGGATTTAACCTCATTATGGTTATCATCGGCAGGTAATATTGCTTGTACATAATATGCACCAATCTCAACAGGGCCTCCGCTAATAGGTTCTGTTAGATTAATATCCTTATAATATTTGTATTCAAGACTTATTATACCTGTATAATCTTCACTATCTTCTCTATAGTTATGTAGTTTATTGACTTGTGCTTCATCTATATAGATAGGTTGTCCACTATATACTGCCATCTTATCTTTTAGAGTAATTATTGGTGTAGCTTCAAATATTTCAAATAAAATTTCTACTTCACCATAGTAATTGTTTATTCCTTTTACAATTACTTTTCCAGTTCCAACTTCAACATTATCTATATAAGATATTTCATAATCTCTTCCTAATACTAGCTCTACCCCGCTTGTATGTATGAATTTAACTACTCTAGGAACTTTAGCTTTTCCATCATATTCGAAACTATCAATATCTAGTATTCCTTTTCCTTCAATTAATCTAGGATTAATTGTAAAGGTAGCTTCTTTAGTTCCATTAAAGTTGCCTTGTCCTCTTACAACAAGCACTGCAGTATTTCTTCCTGCATTAACATTGTTTCTCCAAGATAGAGTATAATCAGTACCTCTGCTTAATACTGTTCCTTTATATTTAACGATTGCACCTGGTGTTTTTGGAGAACCATCATATGTGAATTCTCTTGGTACTGGCTCTATTGTGAAATCCTTACTAATTGGATCTGTTGAAATATCTGCAGAGTTAATTGGAAATGTTGTTTTCTTTGTTCCTTTATAATTGTTAACACCATATAGCTCTATAGTTGCCGTACCTACCTCAACATTATCATAATAAACAGCATAGAAATCTTTGTCTCTATTATCACTTTCTACTAATGTTGTATTATTTACCACCAAAGTTATATGTGTTTTCTTTTCCGTGCCATCATAATCAAACTCATTAGGATTTAATGTAACTGTTCCTGGCGCAATATCTCTCGGATTAATTGTGAAATATGCTAGTTCTGTCGTGTTATAACGGTACTTATTAAAGATTAGGTTATAATTGCTTACCTTGAAGCTTCCGTTATTTGTTATTTTAAATGTACCTATATCAATAATATTGTATTTTCCAACATTTTCACCAGCCACTCTCTCTAAGTGTCCAGAATATCCTGGAATTTCACCATTTTGTAAATCAGTTTGATTGTTTCCCCAATAGAATGTTGGTATTATTTGTGGATCAGGATCTTGATAGATTTTAGAGAAATCATTTGTTGGATAAACTCTTAAATCTTTTGGTTTTATTTCAAAATCACTTCTTGGATTCATTATTTCATAGTTGTTTGCATTATTATATCCTGCCGAACTATTAGTGACAGAAGCAATTGTAACAACTGCTCTATTAGCATAATATCCTGCATCTTGTGCACTACCAGTAACAGAAAGTCTAAGAACCTCATTATATCTTGGCTTATATTCTGCTGAATTATCTACCGAAGCAGTTGGTGTTTGTGCTTTGCCGTTATATGTTAATATAATTGGATTCCACAAAATATGTATTTTCCATTTATTAACTACTAATGTACCTTTTGAATAAGATAAAGTATAGTTGCTTGTTACATCTGCGCCACTACTATTTTTGATTTTTGCATTGCTTGGTGTTATTGTTCCACTTGTAGTATATTGTAATGTACTTGGTGTATATGTTATCGACGAAATTTCATGTCCAGCTAATTTTCCTGATGCTGTAGCATTTGTTCTTTCAATTGATGCCATATCTGTAGTTCTTACGATATCAGAACCAAAAGTTATAGTTTGATTTTTAGCTTTAATAATTGCTGGCCTTGCCTTAATTGTCATTGTTCCTGTTCTATAGTCTTTATAATAGTTGGTAGCAATAAATGTTCCATTATTTATTAAAGCAATATTTTTATCATATATCGTATAGGTTCCAACTGGTGACCAATTGTTTAAAAGTGTTGTTCCACTTTCATAACAAACCATTCCGCCAGAAATAGCAGGTGTTTGTCCACTAACTTGTCCACTAAATGATACTGTCCAAGCAGGATTTGTTTCACCATATACTTTTTCTTTATTATTGGCTGTTACAATTAATTGCTTTTGTTTAATAACCCATGTGTAATTCTTTTCTGTCCACGACTTATCATTCCATCTATAACCAGACTTTAAAGTTGCTTTTACACTATATGCTGAAAATCCCGACAATACATTTCCGTTTTTATCAGCATTTGCATTTGTTGCATCTTGTGTTCCAGACACAGTATATCCAGTTCCATTAGGCAAACCTCTTTGAGATAAACCATTATATATATAATCAGACTTTGATGGAATTGTTGCTATATTATATAAGAACAATCCACACGTATCGCAATAACCATCATATGGGCTATCATCAACATGTAGTCCTGTGCCTTCCGTATAATTACACCTTGTACATTTTCTCCAGTGACTACCATGAAAGTCTGCTGTCCACCCACCATTGTTTTGCCATATAGTAGGATTATGACCAAGAGCAGGAACGGTTCCACTTTGAACATATCCACAAACTCCACAAGTTCTCTTCTTTACACCTGTTGTTGTACATGTTGGTTCTGTTGTAACCCTCCAATTACCATAATTACCTTCATGGGTACCAACATAGAATTCTGCATGACATCTATTACATTCCTGATAGTGACTCAAACTTCCATGTGAACCATTACTTGTTTGATGCCATACATTAGGAATATCATGTCCTAATGGGTTTCCATATGCATGATTACATACAGAGCAAACCTTCGCTGTAGTACATGTTGCAGTTCCACCTGAGTGATATCCATAGTCTGCTGCACCACAACGAGAGCATGTTTTTTTATGCATAGAATTATCATTATATGTCCATGAACCCCAATTATGTCCAAGAGCGCCATCACTATGTCCACACTGAGTACATCTTCTTCCTTGTGTACAAGTTCTTGACTGATTCCACGAGTGTGATTGATTATAGTGATTAACCCAGCTACCACATCTATTACATGAAAATACGTCCGTATGTGTTGAACCAGTATCAACATATGAATGCGAATAATTATGTCCAAGTGCCGCTTGCGCAACATATCCACAGGATGTACATTTCTTCGCTTGTGTACATGTTGCAGCACTTATATTCCAGGTATGTGTATGTGCTGTGGCTTGAACTACAGTTACTTCCTTTGCACTCCAAGCGACTGCTATTGATATAATTAACAGTGCCATTAAAAGTATTTTCTTTGAATTATTCATTAACAGTCACCTCCGTTTCTTTTTTGAATAACCAATTGTGTTTTTCGATCCATTTTCTTTTTTCTCGAGTAGATTCTATCTCATAGAACACACTCAAACAGTATTTAATTTTTTTCAAAATCTACTCGCCTCCAAATTTGATTTTGTTTTTAAATATGCTTTCTACACCAGCATATAATATCTCTAACAATTTACCTATAAATATAAAAAAAATCAATATCAAAAAAAGTGTGTAACTAGCTATTTCAAGCTTGTTACACACTTTTGGGTTGAATTGTATTTACGGAAGCCGTTTTTACGTTTTTTTAATATTTATTTTTCTTCTAGTATTAAAGTTTAATAACAATTTTGTTTCTCATATTTCATAATTCTTTCAAATCAAAAAATATTTTTATCAAAAAAACTCTAAATTATTATTTCCGTAAGTTTTTAAATATTACTATCATTGATTGATTTATAGATCTTATCATTATTCTTAGACAAGATAAATATTGATACGCCACCTTGTTGTTTTATACTTACATTTTCAGATTCTCTTAAATAAGCATCCTCAGAATTATTAGCTTTTATTGATTCGTATTCAGCAATCATCTTTAAAAGCAAAGTGTCGTTATATGATTTATCTTGTGGATCTATTAATGCAATTTCATTAAAGTCATCTTTGGTTATCTTCCTAATAAGAACTCCATCATATTCTCCAATATCATCCAAATCATAATCAACATTTAATTCTTCTTTTGATTTGATATCATCTATGCTAACGTATCCTTCTTCTATTAAATTGACAGCCACATTTATAAACTTTTCTGGAACTCCTAACGAAAGAAGTTTATCACTCAAACTTTCTTCTTTTGTCTCAACTTCTTCGCCAGATGCAATAATTAAATCTCCAGATACAATTTTGGTCTTTAATTCTTTAGTATTCGCTATTACTAATACTGCAATTAGAATAACAATAAGTAAGATTACTATTAATACTTTCTTATTCATTAATGTACCTCTTTTATTTCTTTATATTTCTGAAAACACTTTTGTAAGTTCTTCATTAATCTTAGATGCATTCTCGCCGAACACAACAGTCATTATCCCTTGATTTTGTTCTGCAGAATATTTTTCTTCTGATAGATTTAAACTTTGTGCTCGTGCTGATATTATTTCAAATGCTTTTGCACTTTGATTTGTATCTTTTAACTTGATAATTGCAACTTCATAGTTATTATTCTTTCTAATGTCATATTCTACGCCTTCTAACTCAGATATTGAATAATAGTTTTCGACATCTTCGTTTGAAAGCTTGTTTTCTGCAGTAAGATTTGTTACTTCTTGGATTTTTGAAAAAGCATTATCAAAACTATATTCGTAATCAAATTCTTTATATATTGGAACGATTACTCTTTCTTCTTCAATAGGGGTAACTATCTTTTCCCCTGAAGTAGTATTAGGCTCGATTTTTTCAAAACATCCTGTAAAAAGCATTAACGAAATTGCAATTAGCAATATAATACCTAGTATCTTATTCATCTGACACCTCTTTATATTCTAGAATTCTTGTACGAAATTACTGATATTACCCATTTCGTCTTTGAAATAAACATATACTGCTTTTACGCCATCATCAACTGATAATACCCAATCTTTATCTTCAACAAAGTTTTCCCATACAAGTGCATCGGATGGCATTTCACCCATTTCAATATCATGAATCTTTTGTGTTAATTCATCTATTTGTTGTTCTAATGCAGCTTTTCTTTCTAGATCCTCTGGTGTATTGCCTAACGTAGCTAGTATTGCTCTTGCGGTTTCAAGAGCTTGTCTATAAGTTTCAAGTGATCTACTCGTTTCTGCTTCGTACATATTATCATTCAATATAGCAATCTTAATATCATTTTTATTTGATACTTCATCCTCGACATCTATATGTAGTACAACATTTCTGGTATTTGTGTATGGATATGTTGGTGATACAATTTCAACAAATCCTTTTGGAGGAGTTATATCTATTGCTCTTCTGTTTGCATCCCAAGCAAAGTTTAACAATACTTCATTGTCTTTATTAATATATGTTATACGCTTGTTTGGGTTAGTTCCACTATAATAAAATGCATTTTCTCCAATTTCATATAGCTTTTCTTTACTTACCTTAATAGTTTTTAAATTGTTACAATCTCTAAATGCTCCGTCTCCAATTTGAGCTGGATGTATTAATAAAATCTCTTGTAACGAGCTACATCCTGCAAACATTTTATAACCAAACAAGAACAGGTCTGATTCTAAATATGTAATACCTGTGCAGTTTTGGAAAGTCCCGTTATAGTCATCTAGAATAGTCTCACTGTTAGAAATCTCACGAACTCTATTTTGTGTAAATATTTTTATTGGTATTTCTGTAAATCCTCTACAATAATAGAATGTTCTATAATAGTTTGTTGCTAGTGTGTTTGCTTCAAAAATGTCTTCTGGAACACTTGTAAGAGATGAACAATTGCCAAATGTTTGAGCAAATGAATGAACAATTGTATTTCTTTTAAATAGATTGCTTGGAATTGCTCCAGATAATCTAGTCATCCCATAAAATGTTGAATCAAATGAAGTTGCTTCAATAGAATCCTTAAATAAGTTCTCTGGTATTGAACCAGTTATTTTTATACAACCAGAAAAAGCACCTTCAAAAGTTCTTATTCTTGAGCATCCTTCAAACAAAGTTGCCTCTAAAGAACCAGTTAAAGATTTGCATCCTTTAAATACATTCTTTGCCGAATTAATTCCAATTAAATTTTTAAAAAATCCTGTTGGAATACTTCCTGTTAATTTCTCACATCCGTTAAACATGTTTTCAACAGATATTAAACTATCGAATCCTGTTCTAGTTGGAATCGTTCCTGCTAAATTCTTACATTTACTAAATCCTAATCTTTCAGCCTTAATGTTACCGAAAGATACTATTTTTGTTAAATAATTGCAGTATGAATAATAATTTTTATACATTCCTGTTTCAGCAACTTCAGCATCATTTAAGAAGCCAAATACTTCAACTCTTCCACTTACTCTAACTGTATATGTTCCTGCATCAGTGTAAGTATGTTTTATAAATCCTTCAGTTGTTGCATAATCAGATTGTGAATCTCCCCATGATACTATAAAGTCATTAAGTGGCCTTGGAGGAATTGGAAGTGTAAGTGTAGCTCCAGCAGGAACTGTAAATTCAAGTGTCAAACAATCTTTATCCTCAATTTTAAATGGAATTGTTTCATTTACTACTAAATTATAGTTACTTGCTTTAAATAGACCATGGTCCTTCATAGCAAGTGTGCCTTTCAAAATATTATAATTACCTGCTGCCTCACCGGCCACTCTTGAAAGCTTTCCTGTGAATTCTGGATATTCAATATCAACATTGTTGTTATAAGTAAATTTGAAATCTGGATCAACCGAACCAGTCAATTTACTTTGATTTGAATTAGGTACAACATTAAGAGTTCTTTTGTTAATTGTAAAAGTCTTTGTTACACTTCCAGTATAATTTCTTCTACCAGTAAACACTATTTTAGCTGTATTAGTACCTGCATTAACATTATCAACATATTCTTTTGAATAATCCACTTTTTCAACTAGGCTTCTACCAGTTGCCGGATCCACTATTGTATATGTAGCATTTTTGGCATAACTATCATAGTTATATGTCCCCGTAATAGTAATTGTACATGTATTAATATTAGTGGCAGCAAAGCAAACCGAACATGTCATAAGTAGTGCTAATATTAGCATGATACCATATTTATTTTTAAATAATTTAAAGCCGTTCTTTAAATTTATCATACGTATTCCACTCTCCAACATATAATTATCCTACCTTAAATTATATAGTTTTTAATGCAATTGTCCAACAAAAACGCCGATATTTTACATGATTGTAATATTTGAAGAATAAAAAAAGCATCACATTAAAGTGATGCTTTGGCGGAGACAGGGAGATTCGAACTCCCGCGCCGGTTACCCGACCTAACAGTTTAGCAAACTGCCCCCTTCGGCCAACTTGGGTATGTCTCCGAATATATTTTTTTGGGACGGAGTTTACCCCGTCCCAAGTTAATGGCGGAGAGGGTGGGATTCGAACCCACGGTACGCTCGCACGTACGCCAATTTTCAAGACTGGTGCCTTAAACCAACTCGACCACCTCTCCGTGTCATGCCTACTAAGTTTAACATCTAGACGTAGTGTTGTCAATTATTTTGATAAAAAATCCGTTTAAACTCATACTACTTTATTGATATTTAACTTATAAAATGGCACCCTTTTTAGGGTGCCATAATTATTTGTAATTCTATTCTAATGAACTAGCCTCAAGATATTCAAAAATGAAAGCAATGTCAATTATTCCATCATCATTATATGCAAAATATCCTAGAAAAGTATTATTTAATCCATCTTGAATCTCGTTTAGAATTGCATTTAAATCCAAATTATTCATATCAAAATCTGGTTTATAAAAATATGATTTAATGTTGTATAAATAGATAGGCTCTTCTTTGTCTTCATCATATATTGAATAAGCAACTTGTTTTTTAGCATCAAGAGCTCCAATTCTTTTTAGCTCTGGACCAGAGTAATATGTACCAAAGTCACTTTCTTTCCATCTTATTCTGGTAATTGGAATTATTGCGCCTATCTTATTAGATTTATCTAATCCAATCCAACAAATCATAGGTATTCCTTCAGTATTTTTCTTCAAATCATCAGGAATTCTTAAATAGCTTGCTAATTTGTACTCTTTATTGCCAGATTCGCCTGGTTTTCCAAGAGTAATTGTATTTTTAGAAGAAATGCTATAGTTATTTACATAGTAGAAGTCACAATTTAATTCGTATATTTTTTTATTAATTATTTTGTAATCAATATGTTCTACGTTATCTTTTTGATCAACTATTTTTATTTTTAAATAAGCAATGTCGCTGTATTTAAATTCTGGCAGTTTAAATGAGAATGTCTTTTTGTTTGTTGTATATTCTATTTTGTCGTTTTTAAAATCATTTATTGTTATAGTTGCTTCTTTTAAGCCATTTAAAATATCAAAATTAATTGTTACTTTATCTTTTTCATTGCCCAAATTAATTGCGTTTCTCTTTTCATCAGTATCGCCATACATATCAGCATAAGAACTATATATTTCCTGACTTCCGATTTTTATGGTTGTTCTAAATGGATTTGGAATTGAAATATTAGTAACAGCACCCGTTTTTGTGTTTTTAATGCTTACATTTTTTGGTTCTTTTGAACTTTCGTTACCAATAAATGATAGTAATTGTCCTGAACATTCAGAATATTTTCTTGAGTCACTTGTTTCTTCACATTTTATTTCTTTTCCATTAGCATAACCACCATTATAAACTAACACTCTTTGAGATGGTTTATATGTATTGTTATATGATGTAAAAATATAGTCTTCAAAGTTTTTACCCAAATTAATCGTTAAGTCTTCTTGAATGAACACCAATTCTTCTGACTGATACATATCGCTTGAAGATGTATTCTCTAGTGGTTTTTCTTCCTCCGGTTCTTCAATCTCAACCGTTTCTATTACATGCGTGTTATCATTATAATTTGCAACCATAAAATGGGTAGCATATTCATCGCCATATTCATCAGTAACAATCCAAGCATCTATATTGTCATACAAAAATTCATATACTCTTCCAAATGTACTAAATTTATTGTAATTTGATGCATCTAATTTTTCTGTTCCGTTTACAGTTGGTGAACACATCCAACGCTCAGCATTATTTGTATTAATTGGTTTTTCAAAATTTGTATCATAATATTTATAAACTGTTGAATTTAGATTGCCATCTATATCATTTGCATTAACCTTGAAAACGTATCCTCCGTAATAATATGTGTCTTCGCACCATAAGCCAGGAGTCAAGTATTCCTCATTATTTATAACAATTATTTGTACAACTTCATTCTTTTCGTTTATTCTTACACATACAAAAACTGGTACTCCATTACTATACACGCTACCATACTTTAATGAATCAGGAATTTTACATGTTTTTGAAATAGTATAATCTTTGATTTCTTGAATCATAGCTGTACCAAGTTTAATTTTCATAGCTCCATTTTCTTCAAAAACTCCATCTGAAAGAACGGAATAGTATTCAGCTTTATACTTTAATAACTCTTTATTATATAAATAGTAGTAATTTGTGTATTTGTTTCCAAATTCATCAGTTAGTTTAATTTGTAGTGTTACACAATCTCGTTTGTTAAATTCTGGAATAACAATATTAGGATTTGTGTTTAAGAATTGTCTAAGTATTGTGCCTGTTTCAGGAGTATTAATATAAATTGTGGCAAGAGCTTCTTTTATTTTGTTACATCCCGAATACTTTATTTCGAAAGACTCGTTTGCAGAAACCTGATACCAATTTGAAACGTGATCAAAATGCTCAAATGGAACTGTTATTTCAAACGGAACAGGGATTTCCATATTTTTTCTTTCTTTATCATTTACATCATAATAAGGAATATGTCCTTCTGGATAATCATCATAACCAAAACGATTTGAATACTCCATATTATACTCATCTCTGCCAGTTTTATGTTCTTCGTTTTTATATTTTTGATATCCCAAAGATTCAGAGTTGTACATTAAGTGTCTTTGACTTGCTCTATATAAGCCAACAACATATCTTTCCCAATTATCCCCTAAATCTAAAGTAAGATCTTCTTTGTTAAATTTAAATCCGTCGCCAACTTCTAGGATTAAGTCCTTGTTTTCATTATTGCTGATTGAATTTGAATTATATATTAATTGTGATACTTGCGCTCTTGTAAGACTAGCTTTAGGTCTAAATGTACCATCTTCAAATCCTTTTATAAGATTTTTTTCAACTGCAATTGCAATATATTTCCTATTGTTTGCAGAAATTGTATTTTTATCTTTAAAAGTATCTAATGTATTAATGTTAAAGCTTGAATTATCCAATTTTAAAGCTTTTACAAGGGCAACAGCAACATCCTCTCTCATAGCATGTTGATTAGGATAAAATTGATATTTATTGTTGCCTGCGTCATACGATGAAAGATAGTTTGTTGATATTTGAATATAATCTTTTGCCCAAAAACTATCTTCTACATCGACAAAAGATTTTTTTGATACATCTTTTAATCCTAAAGCTGTTACTAATATTTTAGAAAACTCTGCTCTTGTTATTGCATTGTTAGGCTTAAAAGATCCATCTGGATAGCCAGTCAAAATTCCACCTTCGAGCATCTCATTTATTGGTTTGTACGCCCAAAACGATTCATCAACATCATTAAAGCTTTTTGCAAAAGAAAATGAAATTGCTAAAACAATAATTACAAGTATTGCAAATATTATCTTTTTCATTTGTATTCTCCTTTTATAATTCGATATTCAATATTTCTAGTATTCTTGATAATTCATCTTGTGAAAAATACTCAATTATAATTTTACCCTTACTCTTTGTTTGTGCATTTAATGTAACCTTTGTACCAAGCGCATCTTTCAACTTGTTTTCAATATCCTTAGTAATTATTTCAAATTTTCCTTTAGTCTTTGATGGCTTTTTTACCTTCTTTCCAGTCTTAACATCTTTTGCATAACTTTCAGCATCTCTAACATTCATATCGAAGTTAATTATATCTAATGCAAATTTGTATTGCTTTTCTGGGTTGGAAATAGAAGCAATGCTTCTGGCGTGTCCTTCTGAAATTTGACCCATTTCAATCATTTCTTGAACTCTTTCATCAAGATTTAAAATTCTCAATGTATTTGCAATTGAACTTCTGCTTTTACCAAGAGTTTTAGAGATTTCCTCTTGAGTCATTTTATGATCAGTCATAAGCTCTTTAATTGCCTTTGCAGTTTCAATTGGATTTAAATTCTGTCTTTGAATATTTTCAATTAAAGAAACTTCTCTTGTTTTTTTGTCATCGTATTCTCTAATAATTGCAGGAATTGATTTTAACCCTGCTTTTTTAGAAGCTCTCCATCTACGTTCACCAGCAATTATTTGATAATAATTATCTTTTTTTGTGACGATAATTGGTTGAATAACTCCATGCTCTTTTATAGAATCAGCAAGTTCAACTAATTTATCATTATCAAAATTCTTACGTGGCTGATTGATGTTTGGCTCAACCTCGTTAATTTTTAATTCTACTACTGCATCCTTTGAGTCAGTAGATAGAATATCAACGTTTACATTTGATGGAAACAAGGCATCCAAGCCTTTTCCAAGTCCGCCTTTAGCATTTGCCATTTTAATACCTCCATAATTTTGTTAGTGTACTAATTATTTTTCTTTGTTGTGTTTTATTACTTCTTTTGCAAGATTTATATATGCAACAGATCCTTTCGAATTCTTGTCATACATTGAAATTGGAAGTCCATAACTAGGAGCTTCACTTAATTTAACATTTCTAGGAATTATTGTTCTATATACTTTATTTTTAAAATATTTTTTTACTTCCTCAATAACTTGTATAGATAGTCTTGTACGAGCATCAAACATAGTTAAAGCAACGCCTTCAATTTCTAAATTTTTATTAAGTCTTTTTTGTACTAAATCTATTGTACTCATAAGTTGTCCCAAACCTTCTAAAGCATAGTATTCACATTGAATTGGAACTAATACAGAATCGGCGGCAGTAAGCGCATTCAATGTAACTAATCCTAAAGATGGAGGACAGTCAATTATAATATAATCATATAAATGTTTAATTTTATCTATTGCTTCTTTTAATTTTTTTTCACGTGAAACAATTGGAACCAATTGAATCTCAGCGCCAGCTAAATTAATATTTGAAGCAACAACAGAAAGATTTGGAACAGAGCTTTCTTGTAAACAATCTACAATATCAGTTCCAGACATAATTACATCATATGTTGATTTATCAACTTCTTTAGATGCTCCAACACCAGAAGTTGCATTTCCTTGAGGATCAGCATCAATTAAAAGAACTAATTTTTTTTGAAGTGCTAAGCATGCACTTAAATTAACTGCAGTTGTAGTTTTTCCAACTCCACCTTTTTGATTGGCAATTGCAATTACTTTACCCATTTTTTTCCTCCGTAATTTTTCTTAAAATCTATAAAAATTATATAGATTTATACATATTTATGCAAGCGAACATTTTAAAAAATGGTATGGCTTTGTAAACATAATTTTGAGGCTAAAAATAACCTGCTTATGTTTTGATAGAGCAGGTTAAATAGCTTTATAAAGGTTTTCTTTCAGGAGTTCCAGCTTTACGAGGATATGCTTTTGGAGTTGATTCTACTTTTTTTATAATTATAATCGTACGTTCTATATCAGATTCAGGTAGGGTAAAAGTTTCAATTTTATCAATTACACTGCCCAATTGATTTATAGCATTTTTAGCATTATCGATTTCTTCTTGCGCATTTCCTGCTTTCATACATATAAAAATTCCACCAACCTTAACAAATGGAAGACAAAATTCTGAAAGAGTTGCTAAATTTGCAACGGCTCTTGCGGTGGCAACATCAAATTTTTCACGATATTGATTATTAATACCAAATTCTTCAGCACGTCCATGTACTGTTTTCACATTATCTAGTTTTAAACAATTAATTAAGCTGTTTAAAAAATTAATTCTTTTGTTAAGAGAATCAAGAAGAGTTAAATCAATATCATCTCTAATTATCTTGACAGGAACTCCCGGAAATCCGGCTCCTGTTCCAACATCAATAATTGAAGCATTGTTTGAAACATACTTTTCAATCATACAAGAATCAATAAAATGCTTTAACAACACATCATTTTCATCAGTAATGGTTGTTAAATTTGTTTTATTGTTCCACTCAATTAAAAGATTAAAATAAGTTTCAAATTTTTCAAAGTTCGATTCAGATAATTCTATGTTAATTTTTTTAAACAAGTCTTTTGCAAATTCAAAATTCATAACTAACTCCATTTAATGTTTCACATGAAACATTATTCTTTTTCTTTTTCGTGTAAATAAATTAATAATACAGAAATATCAGCAGGCGAGATACCTGATATTCTTGACGCTTGACCGATATTATCAGGTTTAAATTTATTTAATTTTTGTCTAGCTTCTATTCTAATTCCTTGAAGTTTTTCATAATCAATATCTTTAGGTAGTTTCTTTTCTTCTAATTTTTTAAAACTTAAGATTTGCTCTTCTTGTAGTTTAATATAACCTTCGTATTTTATCTCAATATTTACTTCTTCTTTTTCTTGTTTAGTTAAATTAGGACGATCTAAATCAATTGGAGATAATTTATCATAATCTAACTCTGTTCTTTTTATTAAATCTGACATTTTAACACCATTTGAAATAGGAGTAGTGTCATATTTTTTTAGCAAATCATTAACATCATCAGTTGGCTTTACTGTAAGGTTTTTTATACGATTAATCTCATTTTCTATGTTTTTATATTTATTAACAAATCTATCATATCTATCTTTTGATATTAATCCAATATGGTAGCCAATAGGGGTAAGACGCTTATCCGCATTGTCTTGACGTAATAAAAGTCTATATTCTGCTCTTGAAGTCATCATTCTATAAGGTTCATTGGTTCCTTTTGTTACCAAATCATCAATTAAAACGCCTATATATCCTTGTGATCTATCTAAAATCAAAGGTTCATTTCCTTTGATCTTTTGTGCGGCGTTGATTCCAGCAATCAAGCCTTGTGCCGCAGCTTCTTCATATCCAGAAGAACCATTTACTTGGCCTGCAAAGAATAATCCATCGATATTCTTATATTCTAGACTTAATTTTAAATTTGTAGAATCAATACAATCGTATTCAATTGCATATGCAGTTCTCGTAAATTCGCAATTTTCCAGGCCTGGAACAGTTCTATACAAAGCAATTTGTACATCTTCAGGTAGAGAAGAAGACATACCCTGAATGTACATTTCTTCAGTATTTTCTCCTAAAGGTTCAACAAATATTTGATGTCTTTCTTTATCAGCAAACCTGACAACTTTATCTTCAATTGATGGACAGTATCTAGGGCCAACGCCAACTATTTCACCACCAAATAGAGGAGAACGATGTAGATTTTTTCTTATAATATCATGCGTTTTCTCGTTGGTATAAGTTAAATAGCAATCTCTTTGTTCTTTTTCAATTGGTTCATCTTCAAAAGAAAACATTTCTATTTCTTTATCACCAGGTTGAACTTCCATCTTTGAATAATCTATTGTTCTACTATTAATTCTAGCAGGAGTTCCTGTTTTAAATCTTCTAGTTTCAATACCTAATTCATTTAGACTTTGCGTAAGAAAATTGGCTGGAAATACACCATCTGGGCCACTTTCATAAGATGATTCTCCTATAAAGATTTTTCCTCTCAAATATGTTCCTGAGCATAGAATCACACATTTACACTCATATTCAGCACCGGTTCTTGTAACAACAGAATGAATTTTGTTGTCAACAACATTGTATTTAACAATTTCTGCTTGTTTTACATCAAGATTTTCTTGTAATTCTAATTTATGCTTCATCAAAGCAGAGTAGGCACGTCTATCCGCTTGTGCTCTCAAAGAATAAACCGCAGGACCTTTTGAAGTATTTAGCATTTTCATTTGAATAAAAGTCTTATCTATATTTTTTCCCATTTCACCGCCTAAAGCGTCTATTTCTTTAACAAGATGACCTTTAGATGTTCCTCCAATATGCGGATTACATGGCATATTAGCGATTGTGTCCATATTAATCGTAAAAATACATGTTTTCATTCCAAGACGACTTGAAGCAAGGGCAGCCTCACATCCAGCATGGCCTGCCCCTATAACTATAACATCATATTTTCCGGCTTTATATGTTGTCATTTTAATAGTTCCTTTCTATATTGTTTCACGTGAAACTTTCCTTATTTCCCTAGGCAAAACTTGGCAAATATGCCATTAATAATATCTTCTGAAACATTGTCTCCGAGGATTTCTCCTAGAAAACTAATTCCGTTTTGGATATCAATTGAAAGCATGTCTAAAGGAACTCCTTTTTTGCAAGAAGACAATACATTATTAAATGCATCAATTGTTTTATCAATAGCTTCTTTATGCCTTTTGTTTGTTATAACAAGACTATTTGACATGTCTATTTCAGATTTAACATATTTATCTACTATTTTGTCCAAAAGTTCAGTAATGCCTTTGTTTTCTTTTGCTGAAATAAGCATCATTTCGTCATTATTAGTATATTTATATAGCATTTCATTGATAGTTTCATTTACATCGGACTTGTTGATTAAAACAAATTTTGTTTTGTTTTCGAGAGAGGTGAGAAGATCAATATCATCTTTAGTGATTTGGCTTGAATTATCTATCAATAATAGAACCAAATCAGCATTATCTATTGCTTGTTTACTCTTCTCAACACCTATATTTTCAACTAAATCAGCCGTTTCATGTATTCCGGCAGTATCAATAATATTTAAAACAACTCCTTTATGAATAATTGATTCTTCAATAGTATCTCTTGTAGTACCTGCAACATTGGTAACAATAGCTCTTTCTTCTTTTAAAAGTCTGTTTAAAAGTGAAGATTTTCCAACATTGGGCTTTCCTACAATTGCTATATTTATACCTTCTTTAATAATTTTACCTTCTTCATAAGAATCAGATAAATAGCATAGTTCATTAACTGCTTTTTCTATGCTTTTTGTCACTTTTTCACGACTAATCTCTTCAATATCGTACTCTGGATAGTCCACATTTGCCTCTAAATCGACTAAAACATCAATTATGCTGGTTTTTATATTTCTAATTTTATTTCCCAAGTCTCCTTCTAATTGTTTGATAGAAGTCTTGTTCTCGGCTTTTGTCTTACTGTTTATTAAATCAACAACCGCTTCTGCTTGAGAAAGATCTATTTTGCCATTTAAAAAGGCTCTTTTGGTAAATTCACCTGCTTCTGCTAAAACAGCTCCATTCTTTAATAAAAGCTCTAAAATGCGCTCTACAACAAGCATTCCGCCATGAGTATTTACCTCAACAATATCTTCACCAGTATATGAATTTGGAGCTTTAAAATATGAAACTAAAACTTCATCTATTAATTCATCATTGTCGTAAATTTTGCCATAAACAATAGTATTTGGTTCAAAATCAGTATGTTTTGATTTAAATATCTTTTTTACTATATCAAGCGATTTTTCACCACTCATACGTACAATTCCAATTCCGCCATGTCCTATCGGAGTAGAGATTGCGGCTATAGTGTTCATATTTTCATCTCCTTTCGTGAAATTTACATAATTATATCATAAAATAACCCCAAATCAATGATTTGAGGCTATTTTTTATTATTTTAATGAAATAACTACTTTTCTGTATGGTTCTTCGCCAACGCTATGAGTAGTAACCTTTGGATGGTTTTGAAGAGCTGTATGAATTGCTTTTCTCTCAAATGCTGTCATAGGTTCAAATGTGTAGCTTTTCTTCTTTTTAACAACTATATCTGCTTCTTTTAAGGCAAGTCCTTTCAAGCTATTTGCTCTTTTTTCTCTATAATTTTCTGAATCAAATACTAATCTAATTCTAGAATTGCTATCCTTATTCACTAAGGCACCTACAAATGTTTGAAGCGCTTCTAAAGTTTCACCTCTATATCCAATAATTAGACCTGTGCCTTCGCCTGAGATAGTAATATATATAATGCCTTTTTCATACTTGAAATCATGTTTTAATTCAAGATTCATGCTCTTATAATACTCTTTAAGAAATGTATCAATTTTTTCTTCTGCTTTTTTAATTGTTTCTTCGTCTAATTCAACGATTTCCTTTTCTTCATGTACTTCACCATAGTTGTTATTAGCTTTACTATGAGTTTTTTCAGTGATTAATAGTTTTACTTGTCTTGGCTCTAATATGCTAAAAAAAGATTTTTTTGTTTGGCTAGCATCTTTGATTATTTCAATATTTACATCATCTTCTGTAAGACCAATTTGCTCTAAACCATTTTTTAATGCTTCATCATATGTTTTACCAATGCTTTCAACAACTTTTGCCATATTATCCTCCTTTATATTAAGCCTAAAATAGGCTGATTTACAAACGTCGCCATATATGATACTACAAAAACAGCTATATTTCAATATAAAGAGAATATAATTGTTATTTCTTCCTTTTTGATGCATTTTTGCCTAAATAATCAAAATATAATAGCCAAATAACTGCAAAGAGTGGAATAAAATCTCTATAAGTAAAAAAAGAATGGTTTATAAAATGATTGAATTTAATCATATCAAATAATAAAGGTACACAACCAACAAAAATTACACACCACTTATTATTCAAAACAAATTGCGCTTTTTTAACATTTTTACCAAAGAAAAATGTTGAAACAATGTATATTATCATTATTAAAGCAATATGAATCACTATATTATAAAAGCATTCTAAAAACATATATGGTTCAGATAAAGATCTAAACTTTAATTGTTCTATTACTGTTCCTATAAGAGAATCTTCCATAAAAATATCATATATGATCCATTTGCTAATCCATGTAATTGTATAAGATATACTCCACATAACACATGATATAAAAATGTCCTTAAATAAGATTTTATTATCATGTTTCCTATTTTTTGTACAATAAAGCACATATATTAACAGTGGAAGAGTAAGTGTTAATATTGGAACTGTTAAAAAGTCAATGAAACAAGTTATAGCTCCAACTATAAAACAGATATATTTCATACTGCTCCAATTTATTTTTTCAGCAAATAAAAGAACAAGTATTGATGACAACATCATAACAAAAAATGTAGATGAAAAATCTACTGAAAATGGTATAAATAGGTATTCAAATGCTAAAATCGAAAAGCATATTGCAAACATGTATTTTAGTCCCAATTTTTTGTAAGCATTATAAGCTAAAGCAATTAGCAAAGATAAAAAGATAAAAAACATTATCCATCTTAATTCGCCTATGTTAAATAGAATAAATAATGGTCTTAAATATACTAAATAACCATGATAATATCTTGCATAATCGACGGAAATTGTGACTTTATTATCTAAAAAATTAATAAGTTCAGTAAGAGTGCTATATGAATCATCCGCAATTGGAGTATCATCTTTACCAATTTTGTTTTGTCCATATGACAATAATTCATGATTTGTATCTTTTAATTCATATTTCGTTATATCTTTATTAAAATTCTTTCTAACTTTTAAATATGAGTTTAATGGGTCTGTATAATCAATCGAAACAATTTCATTTAACATTATGAGTTCTGTAAAATTGTCTAAAGTAATATATTTGCCGCAAATTTCAAATTGTTCTCCTTCTTTTTCAATTTGCAAAACAGATTCTTTAACATTATCTATTAAAAAATCAGATGGAATAAGAGAAACCATATATAAGGAAATATTAAAAAATAATATTAGACCTATTAAAGTGACAATATATTTAACAACTTTCATTTTTCTATCCTTTCATAAAAAGTGTCCCATAAGTAATTTAATGTTTATGGGACACAATATCAATGTTTTTTATTTCTTTTGTTGGTTTTAAATAATTTTTCATATAATAATAAAAATGCAAATATAAATATAATAATAAAGTCTCTATACGAAAAAATAGAGTGTCTAACAAAATGTTGTATCGTAAGTATAGACCAAGCAAAAGGAATTAAGCATATAAATGTTAATATCAACTTGTTGTTTAATGTTATTTCGCATTCTATTTTACTTTTTAAGCAATCTAATATCAAAATTAGAGCAATAACAATAGCTCCTGATAAAAAGAAATGTTTAACAAATATTAAATAATAATCTTTGTCAGAATTTGGATTACTCATTCCTCTATAACCAATTTGAGCCATCGCAGAATTTAAAATATTTGTATTTATTAAAATGTCTGAGATAATCCACTTGCTAAGCCAAGTTAAACTATATCCGATAGACCACAATATACAAGTAAAAAAAGTCTTTATAAACAATTCTTTAGTATCATATTTTTTATTCTTAACCAAATACAACACATATGTAAAAATTGGCAATGTAAGTGTAAGCGTTGGCACAGTGAAAAAATCAAAAAAACAGGCTAAAGAACCAACTATAAATGCTCCATAATATATACTCTTAAAATCAATTTTTTCAATATTATTAAGTAATACAAGCATTTCTATCATCGTTATTAAAAATATAGGTGTCATCTCTAACGAGTATGAAATTAATAAGTATTCAAAAGAAAACAGGATAGAAATATATGCAATTAATGTGATTAAATTGAATTTCTTTTTTATCTCGATTCCAACAAAAAAACAAAGAATAAGTAATATAATAAAATAAACTGTGCGAATTCCAACTATGTCAAAACAAATTAAAAGCGGCCTATATAAAAGCATATATCCATGATAATATCTACCATAATCTACTGAAACATTAACTTTTCCATCAACAAAATTTAAAAACTCTTCCATTGTATTGTAATCTTCATTTGGTATAGGAATATTATCTTTGTCAAAGCTGTTATCTTGATATGAAACAAGATCATTTTCTTTATCTGGAAGCTGAATGGTTGTATATTCTTTATTATAGTTTTTTCTCATTTTTAAATATGAAACCATCGCATCTTCATTATCAATAGAATACGCTTCATTAATAATTAACGCATCTGTATAGTTATCCATATTTGTAAAAGGGGTTAAAACCCTATTAATTCCGCCTTCTTCAAGCATTATTTTTGTCGAATTAATACAATTATCTTTGATTATTTCTGATGGAAAAAGACATACTAAATACATTAACAAGTTATATATTAAAATAAGAGCTCCAAAAGTTAATATATACTTAAAAATCTTCATTTTGACCCCTTTTTTAGCATTATTTTCTCATCTTTAATTATTAAATAAATCAAACTTAAAGATGAATACATCAAAATTATCATATGCCTATACGTAAAAAACGAATGTAGAAGAGAATGGTTAGCAAAAACAAATGTCCATACAACCGGCATTGCTCCTGTTATAATTAATGGAACAACATTTATAATTTCATTTCTTTTAGGCCTTTTAATTAATAAAATCACTATTGAAATAATTAAAATGAATATGTAAGGTTTTAAAAATGATCCAATTAATTCAAATATATTGTACTTAGAATAATAGTTTTCTCTTGATGAACGATATAAAACTTGTGTAATGGCCGTTTTGATTAGGTTTCCATTTAAAATAATATCAAACAAAAGCCACTTCATAAACCACGTTAATGCATATCCAACACACCATGCTACTACCGATTTAAAAATAAGAATGAATATCTCTTTAAAATTCAAATTATTATTCTTTTGAGCATACAAAACGTAAATAGTTAGTGGAGTGGCAAGCGTAATTAATGGAACTGTTAAAAAATCAACATAGTTTGTTATACATGCAACTACAAATATATATTTTGCTATATTTTTAATTTTATCAATTCTAATTAATAGAATAATGGTCGATACCATTGTTACCATGAAAATTGGTCCACTTTCTAAAGAATATGAAACATGAAAGTAATCATAAAACAAAAAAGAATATAAGAAAATTAAAGAAAATCCTAGTCCTAAACGTTTATAAACAAGTATTAAAAATGTAATAAGTAATATAACAAATATAACTAATTGTAATATTCTAATTTGTGAAATATCAAACAAAGCTAGAAGAGGTCTATATAAAACCATATAACCATGCCAATATTTTCCATATTCTAGTGATGTATGTACATTTCCATCTAAAAAATCTGATAATTCATTTACTGGATCAAAAGTTTCTCCAATTCCTTTTATATCACCTGAAATAAAAGAAATTCCCTCTCCTGATACATCTTTTAACTCAGTAATAGTATAATCTTTATTGTAGTTTTTACGCATTGTTAAATAAGACTCTACTGGTTTTTCATTATCAATAGAATATGCTTCATTAATAATGATTGAATCTGTCATATTGTTATTTTGAACATTTGAAGAATATGGCAAAGTAAACAATAAGCCTTCTTCTAATAGAATTTTCGAACTATCTTTTACTTTTTTCTCTATAGAACTTGATGGAATTAAGCAAACGATAAGCAAAAATAGATTGAATAGTAGTATTATTCCAAAAAATAAACTTATATATTTAATTATTTCTATAAATTTAATTTTCACAAATTCACCTCTAGTTAATAAAAAGTGTCCCATAAATAATTTAATATTTATAGGACACTTTATCAACTATTAATTACTTCTTTTTCTTGTTTTTTTCTATTTTCTTTTGTTTTGATTTGCTAATAGGTTCATCATCTTTTATTGCTTCAATAGGTTTTAATACATTGTCGTCTTTTTTGTCCTTATTAGTAGCTTTTTCAGTAATAAATTGAATTATTATTTGTAATAAACTATTTGAGAACCAATATAATCCCATTCCTTGTGGAACACTAAATGAAATCCATCCTGAAAGAAGAGGCATCATAAAGTTCATAGCCATCATATTTGGCATTTGAATTTCATTACCATCAGCATCTTTCATAGTCTTTTGAGTCTTCTTTTGTTTTCTAGTTATCATCCACATAGATAAATAATAGAAAATTGTAGTAAGTATTGGGAATATCCATAGTTTCCAATCACTCATATGTTGTGCTGTAATATCACCAAGATTAATTCCTAAGAAATTCATATCAATTTCTTTGTCACTATCTAATAAATCTTTATGACTATTTAATATTCTCAATTCATAATATCTGTTAGTAGAAATATAATTATTTATAAATTTTGTTCTCATTTCAGAAGGAATTACATCTCCTGAAAATTCAGTAGAATCAATTTTTTCTCCAGAGCCAGCAAATTCTTCAACTTTTGCTATATATAAAGCCGTGTCACCACTATAATCTTCATCAATTATTACGCTTTCTAATTTAGCTTTAATTTGATTTTCATTTAAAAGGTGCATATGCTTTAGTGGATTTGCAACTACATAGAATACTCCAAGAAGTACTAACAATTGAACTATTGCTAATATACATCCACCAAACGGATTAAATTTATTTTCTGCCATGAATTTTTGATATTCTTGAGACAATTTTTCTTTATCATCTTTATACTTTTCTTGTAATTCATTTATTTTTGGTTGAAGTTCTTGAGTTTTCTCTGTGGATTTTTGTTGTTTGATTGTAAGTGGTAATAAAATAACCTTAACTGTAATAGTAAACATTATGATTGCAACACCATAATTACCAAATATTTCTAACCAAAATCTTAAAACATAACCAAATATAGATGCTATTGCGTCAAACAATTCTATAACCTCCTCTTAATCATTTAGCCTTAGGTACAGGATCATATCCACCTTTGTGAAAAGGATGACACCTTAATATTCTTTTTAATCCCATAAAACAACCTTTAAAAACACCATATTCATTAATTGCTTCTTTAGTATATTGTGAACAAGTAGGTGTATATATGCAATTTTTACCTAAATATGCAGAAATATACTTTTGATAAAATTCAATAATCTTAATCATTACCTTTTTCATTTAAAATTCCTGCCTTTTTAAACGCTTTTTTTATATCATTATATATTCCTTCATAGTTCAAATTCTCGTAGTTTGCTTTAATTTTCCAAATAAATACTATGTCATATCCATGTTCTATGGAATTTTCTAATTTAGTATAACTTTCTTTTATTAATCTCTTAATTCTATTTCTTTTATAAGCTTTTCCAGCCTTTTTTCCAATAGCTAATCCAATTTGGTTTAAATTATCATTGTTTTTCAATACATATGTTGATAAATAATCTCCACCAAACCATTGGCCTTTATTGATTACCTTTTGAAAGTCTTTAGAGTCTTTAATTGAGATTGTATTAATCATATCATACTCACCTAAATTCTGTAAAATACTTTTAAATTATAACAAAAAAGCCCTATTTACTAGGGCTTTTAATTTATGCAGATAATTTTTTTCTACCTTTTGCCATTCTTCTTTTTAGAACGTTTCTACCATTAGTAGTAGACATTCTTTTTCTGAATCCATGTTCTTTTTTCTCTTGTCTGTTTTTTGGTTGATAAGTTCTTTTCATGCTAGGCACCTCCTAATATATATATAAATTTTATTATTAACAATTATTAGAACTGTCTTAAAGACAGCTATCACATTATACTACCTAAATATATAAAAAGTCAACTAAAATATTCCAGAAATGCTTTAATTTCCTAACATTTTACTAAGTTTTGTTGATAATTAAAAATTATGTAAAATACATTATGTTAGTTTTAATTTTGTGGAAATACGAACTTAATTTTTTTGTAATAAATGTTGCAAAAAAATATATAAAAATATATAATGTTGATAACTTTATAAAGTAGCTATTTCAATATAGTTTCAGCTATATAAAACATAATAAAATTTACGTTAAATATACATAAATTTTGTGATCATTTTTAGAAATTATGTTCGCATAAAAAAACTTTATTTTTTAACATTTTTGTAAAGAATTCCCTATTTAAGTATGTTTTCAACAATTGTTAAATAATTGTTGGCTAATATACTGAAAAATAAGGCTTTTTGAAATAATAAACCATTTTATTCACATTTTTATTAACAATTGTGTATAAAATGTTGATAACTATACTAAATTGTTAGGAGGTAATCATGCAAGAATTAAATGACTACTGGCAACGCGTTTTAGAGATTATTAAGCCAGAAATGGTTGGTATTAGTTTTGATACTTGGATAAAAACTTTAATTCCTGTTTCAATGGATGATCAAATAATTTGCCTAAAAGCAGTCTCTCAAATTCAAAAAAATACTATTGATTCAAGATATTTAGATATTCTAAATAATGGATTTAGACATATTACAAATAAGAATTATACAGTTAAAATAGTATTAGAAAATGGACAAGATATTCAAATTAAAGAAAAATCTGCTCCAATTACAAATAATTCATCACTAAATCCAAAATATACATTTGATACATTTGTTGTTGGAGAAAACAATAGATTAGCACATGCAGCAGGACTTGCTGTTGCTGAAAGCCTTGGCGAAGCTTACAATCCACTTTTCTTATATAGTGGTGTTGGACTTGGAAAAACTCACTTGATGCATGCAATAGGTAATTTTGTATTAAATCAAAATCCAAATGCAAAAGTTTTATATATTACTTCAGAAAAGTTCACAAATGAGCTTATTTCTGCAATACAAAATAATACAACTGAAGATTTTCGTAAAAAATATAGAAATATAGACTTATTATTAATCGATGACATTCAATTCTTTATTGGAAAAGAAAGATGTCAGGAAGAATTTTTCCATACATTTAATGAATTATATGAAAATAAAAAACAAATTATAATATCATCAGATAAGCCACCAAAAGATATCAATCCTCTTGAAGAAAGACTAAAATCTCGTTTTGAATGGGGATTAATAGCAGATATTCAAAAGCCAGATTATGAAACTAGATGTGCTATTTTAAATAAAAAATGTGAATTAGATCATATAACTATTGATAATGAAATTATTAAAATGATAGCAGAAAAAACTGTAGATTCTAATATTAGAGAATTAGAAGGCGTACTTAATAAGATAATTGCTATGGCATCACTTACAAATAGTGAAATTACAATGGCACTTGCTGAAAGAGCAGTAGGTGACTTAGAGCGTTCTTCTGAAAAAGTAATTACAGTAGATTATATTCAATATTCTGTGGCAAATTATTATAATCTTGATCAAAATGACTTTAAAATACAACGTAAAACATCAGATATAGCTTTTCCAAGACAAATTGCTATGTATTTAAGTAAACAACTTACAGGTTTATCTTTAAAAGATATTGGAAAAGAATTTGGAGGAAAAGATCATTCAACAGTTATTTATGCAATAAAAAAAGTAGAAGAAGAAATGAAATTAAATCCAAATACTAAGACAATTGTTGATAACATTAAAAAGATGATTATTAATAGAAGTGTTGAAAATTAAAGAACGTTACATAAATTTATTTTTGGTTGCAAAACTTTTATCTTTACTTACGGAATACTTTGATTGGTTATTAACATTCAATTGTGAAAAACGTGTTATTAATATGTTATTTAGTATTGATTTGTGAAATCCATTTTTATAATGTTTATTATCTTTGTAAAGTATCAACTACTTATTAACATCGATTTTTACTTACGGAAGAAGCTTTTTGAGAGTTTTCAACATTACTAACATACATTATTATTACTATTACTAAAATATATTTATTTCATTAAAAGAAATAAGGAGGTACAAAATGAAATTAATATGTGAAAAAGAAAATTTATTATTAGGATTAAATAGTGTAAGTCGTAGTTCAATAGGTAGAACTACTAATCCTATATTAGAAGGAATTCTTATTTCTTTAAAAAATGATAAAGTAATTCTTACTACTAATGACTTAGAATTAGGAATGGAATATACAATTGAAAATGTAGATATTAAAGAAGAAGGAAAAACAGTTGTAGATTGTAGAATGTTTACGGATATAATTCGTAAGCTACCAGATGGAGAAATATCTATTAGCTTAAATGATAAAAATTTACTGCTAATAGAATGTGCTGATTCAAAATATAAATTATCTACTATGAATGCAGATGAATTTCCATTACTTCCAGAGTTAAATATTGAAAAAAATATATCATTACCTCAAAAATCTTTTAAAGATATGATAAAAAGAACTTCTTTTGCAGTAAGTTCAGATGAAAATAGACCAATTTTCACAGGTTGTTTATTAGATGTTAAAGAAAGTTCTATAAATGTAGTCGCTGTTGATGGATTTAGACTTGCTTTAAGAAATAGTCCAGTATTTACAGATACTAAGGAATTTAAAGCAATTATTCCAGGAAAATATTTAAATGAAGTATGTAAAAACCTATTAGATGTAGATGATCAAATAAAAATAGGAATATCTAAAAATCAAGCTTTGTTTGAAATATCTAATTGTAAAATAGTTTCTCGTTTATTAGATGGTGATTTCTTAGATTATTCTAATGTAATACCAAAAGATAAAGAAACTAGAATTAAGATTAATAAGGTTGAACTTCAAGAAGCAATTGAAAGAGCATCAATTTTTTCTATTTCTGCTCAAGAAAAAGAAAAGAAATATCCAATTAAGATATATATTAATGTTGACGATATAATTGTTTCTTGTACATCACAAGTTGGTGATGCTAAAGAAGAAGTTAAAGTAGATATGGAAGGACAAGAACTAGAAATAGGATTTAATCCAAAATATTTACTAGATGCATTAAAGGCAATTGAAGATGATGAAATATATTTAGACTTTGGTTCTAATATTAGTCCTTGCGTAATTAGACCAACAACAGATGCAAAATTTACTTATATGGTTCTACCTATGAGACTTAAGGAGTAAAAATGTACATTAAAGAAGTTTATCTTAAAAATTTCCGTAATTATAGAGAACAAACAATTGAATTAAATGAAAATGCAAATGTATTTTATGGATTAAATGCTCAAGGTAAAACAAATATATTAGAAGCACTATATTTTTCTGCTTTAGGAAGATCTTTTAGAACATTTAAAGAAAATGAATTAATTAAATTTAATCATGATTATTCAAATATAATTATTACTTATATTAAAAATGATAGAGAAAATAAAATTGAAATTAATCTTAATAAAGGTAATAAGAAAATAATCAAGATTAATGGTGTAAAAATCAACAAAAGTTCAGAAATTGTTGGTAACATCAACTTAGTTATATTTTCGCCTGATGATATTACAATTTTGAAACAAGGTCCTGCACTTAGAAGAAAATTCTTAGATGTTCTAATATCACAACTAAAACCTAAATATCTATTTGAATTATTAGAGTATAATAAGATTTTAGATAATAGAAATGCATGTTTAAAAGCAAGAAATATAGACACATTAGATATATGGAATGAACAATTAGCATCAAAAATGGAAATAATTTATAAATATCGTAAAGAATATATTGATAAACTTCAAAATAAATTAATAACAATTCATCCTGAACTTACAAATAATCAAGAAGAAATAAAAATAATATATAAGACTAATTTTACAAACAAAGAAGAATTTATAGAATTATTAAAAAGAAATGAGCAAAATGACTTATTTAAAGGTTTTACAAATGAAGGCGCTCATAGAGAAGATTTTGAAATTCTTATTAATGATAAAAGTCTAAGTATGTATGGATCACAAGGTCAGCATAGAACAGCAATATTATCTTTAAAAATTGCTGAATTAAACATCATAAAAGAAGAAATTGGAGAAAATCCAATATTACTTTTAGATGATGTTACTTCAGAACTTGATGAACAAAGAGTTATGTCAATTTTTGATGTTGTAAAAGATTATCAAGTACTTATTACATGTACTGATTTAGCACAAATTCTAAAGTACGATTGTTTGACAAAAAACATAAAAATGTTTAATATAAATAGTGGACATATCGAAAGTTAAGGAGCGATAAAATGGCAGATACAAAAGTTACAAATGAATATAATGAGGATAGTATTCAGGTCTTAGAAGGATTAGAGGCAGTTCGTAAAAGACCTGGTATGTATATAGGTACAGTTTCTCAAAGGGGACTTCATCATCTAGTATATGAAATAGTAGATAACTCAGTTGATGAAGCTTTGGCAGGATTTTGTACTGAAATTACAGTTACTTTAAATAAAGATAAAACAGTTACAGTTACAGATAATGGACGTGGTGTTCCAGTTGGTATTCATCATAAAATGGGAATTCCTACAGTAGAAGTAGTATTTACTGTACTACATGCAGGTGGTAAATTCGGCGGTGGTGGATACAAAGTATCTGGAGGTCTTCATGGTGTAGGTGCATCAGTTGTTAATGCTTTGTCTGAATGGCTAGAAGTAGAAGTATCAAATGGTGAAGGAATATATCATCAAAGATATGAAAGAGGAAAAACTGTTACTAAATTAGAAAGAATTGGCGATACTAAAAAAACTGGTACTAAAGTTACTTTCTTAGCAGATGATACAATTTTTGAAACATTAAATTATGATTATGAAATACTAGAAACTCGTCTTCGTGAGATGGCGTTCTTAAACAAGGGACTTAAGATAACAATAACAGATAATAGAGGTGAAGAACCTATTGTTGGAGAACATTGTTATCAAGGTGGACTAATATCATTCGTAGATTTCTTAAATTTAAACAAAACACCTACACACCCAAAGCCAATATATTTTGAAGGTGGAGACGAAGTTCCAGTTGAGATAGCACTTCAATATACAGACACATATAGTGAAAATATTTTGGGATTCGTAAATAACATTTTAACTCCTGAAGGTGGTACTCATATTGAAGGATTTAAGACATCTCTTACAAAATGTTTAAATGATTATGCACGTTCTCATAAAATACTTAAAGAAAAAGATGCAAATTTACAAGGTGAGGACTTTAGAGAAGGTTTAACAGCAGTTATTTCTGTAAAAGTTACCGATCCACAATTTGAAGGACAAACAAAACAAAAATTAGGTAATTCTAATGTAAAAGGAATTGTTCTTTCTATTATGAATCAAAAATTCTCAGAATATTTAGAAGAAAATCCTTCTGTTGCTAAAGCAATTCTTGAAAAATGCGTAAATGCAGCCCGTGCTAGAGAAGCTGCTAGAAAAGCCAGAGAATCTGCTCGTAGAAAGACAGCATTAGATAGTTCTAGAATGCCTGGTAAACTAGCAGATTGTAGCTCTAATGATAGAGAATCTACAGAATTATATCTTGTCGAGGGTGATTCTGCTGGTGGTAGTGCAAAATCTGGAAGAGATAGAAAATTCCAAGCAATACTTCCTATGTGGGGTAAAATGCTAAACGTAGAAAAAACTCGTATAGATAAGATTTACAGCAATGAAAAATTAAGCCCAGTTATTACAGCTATAGGTGCTGGAATTGGACCAGATTTTGATATTAACAAGATTAGATATGGAAAAATTATAATGATGGCCGATGCCGATGTAGATGGTGCTCACATTCGTACACTACTTTTAACATTCTTCTTTAGATATATGAGACCATTAATCGAAGAAGGACATGTATATGCAGCTCAACCACCACTATATAAAATATCTAAAAAAGGATTAAAAAAAGATATTTATTGCTACACTGATGATGAATTAACACAAAATCTTGAAAAAGTAGGCAAAGATGGAGCAACAATTCAAAGATATAAGGGTCTTGGTGAAATGAATCCAGAACAATTATGGGAGACAACAATGAATCCTGAAAATCGTACCCTTGTAAAGATTGAATTAGAAGATGCTGCAAGAGCCGATGCAATATTTACAGTACTTATGGGAGATGAAGTTGAACCTCGTAGAAATTATATTCAAACTCATGCTCATGAAGTTGAAAATCTTGATATTTAACATATTGACGAGCAAACATTTTGCTCGTCTTTTTTGTTGTAAATTATTATTACTTAATGTAGAATAATATATGAATATTTTATGAAAAATATGGAGGTAATATGGAAATATCAAAGAATATTTATAGAGGTTATGATATTCGTGGAGTTGTTCCTGAAGAAATAGATGAAAATGTTGCTCGTGAAATAGGAAAAGGATTTGCAACATTAATGAAAAGAGCTGGAAATAGCCAAATAATTGTTGGACGTGATGCAAGATTATCTGGAGATACTCTTTTTGAAGCACTTTGTGAAGGAATAAATTCTACAGGATTAGATGTTATTAATATTGGACACTGTATGACTCCAATGACATATTTTGCTAGAGAAATACTAAATATTAAACCTTCTATAATGATTACAGCTAGCCATAATCCAAAAGAATATAATGGATTTAAAATATGTGCTATGGGTAGAGATAGTATTTTTGGAGAAGAAATTCAAGATTTAAGAAGATTTATAGAATCTGGAGATTTTGAAGTTTCAGAAACACCAGGAAAAATAATAGATAATGATATGAGAGAAACATATCTTTCTTATATTTTAGATAGAGTAAAATTAGGAGAAAGAAAGCTTAAAGTTGCAGTAGATTGTGGAAGCGGTGCTGCTGGATGGTTTGCAAGAGAATTCTTTGAAAGACTAAATCCAGGAGAATTCTTAATTGAATGTGAAGAACCAGATGGTAATTTTCCAATTCATCACCCGGATCCTTCTCAAGAAAAGCATATGCTTAATTTTGAAAATTTTATACGCGAAAACAATTGTGATATAGGTATTGCCTATGATGGAGACGCTGATAGAATTATTTGTTTTGATGAAAATGGAAGAATCAATTTTGGCGATGAATTTATGATAATAGTTTGGAGGGATTTAATTAAAAATCATCCGGGTGCAGATGCAATATTAGATGTTAAATGTACACAAAGCTTATATGAAGATTTAGATAAAATTGGAGCAAAACCTAGATTTGTAAGGGTTGGAAGTTCATTTATAAAAGATGAAATAAGAAAGAGTAATTTAATATTTGCCGGTGAATATGCAGGACACATTTATTTTAATGATGAATATTTTGGATTTGACGATAGCTTTTATTCAACAGCAAGAATATTGAAAATACTTTCAAACACAGATAAAAAATACTCTGAACTATTAGATGGAATTACGAGATATGTTGGAACACCAGAAAAAATTGTAAAAGTTACTGATGAAACAAAATTTGAAATAGTTAATAAATGTACAGAGTACTTTAAACAAAAAGGCTATAATGTAATAGATATTGATGGATCAAGAGTTATATATGATGGTGGCTGGGGATTAGTAAGAGCATCTAATACAGGTCCAAACTTAACAATTAAAGCTGAAGCTATAACAGAAGAAAAATGCAATGAAATAATGCAAGAAATCGAAGATACAATAAAAATGTTTTCCTAAAAAATAAACGAGGGTGATAAAAATGAAATTGAATAATAAGGGTGTTTCTTTAATATCATTAACAATAACAATTATCGTTTTGATAATTATTGCTGGTATAGCAATCAGCATGGGATTTGGAAATGTTGACAAAGGTCAAAAAGCAGCTTTTATGACAGATTTAGAAACAGCAGTTACTTCAACAACAATTTATAGTGAAAGAGCACTACAATATGGAATTAAAGGATACAAGATTTCTGAATTAACATGGGATGGAAAATCAGATTATTTGGAAAATTCGGGAAAAGTAAACTTTTTTACAAATGATGTTGAAGGAAGAAAAATAGATCCGCAACATCCAACAGAAGATCAACAATTATTAATTGATGCTGCACCAGAGGATACGGCTATATTTTTATTTAGCACAGCAGTTCCTAATACATTAAAAAATAAAATATATATAGAAAAAGGCAGATTATATGTAAGCCAAGAATACCCAGATGAATATTCATGGGCAATTGAAGCATATGAATATATGTCAGGAGATCATTAAAAATAAGAGGCTTCAAGCCTCTATTTTTTTTAACGTAGTATGAATTATATAAAATTGCATAAAACTTTAAGGTGATAAAAATGATTGATTTAGAAATGATCCAAAGATTATTTATATTATTTTTAATATATTCTTTTAGTGGTTGGATAATTGAAGTAATTGTTGAGTTTATTTATTCTCGAAAATTAATCAACAGAGGCTTTTTAATTGGCCCAGTGTGTCCTGTTTATGGATTTGGAGCCGTTTTTATAACACTTTTACTTTCACATTATTCAAATGACTATTTTGCAATGTTTGGACTGTCATTTATAATTTGTGGTGCTTTAGAATATTTTACTAGTTATATACTTGAAAAAATATTTAATGCTCGCTGGTGGGATTATTCAAATGAAAAATTTAATATAAAAGGAAGAATTTGTTTAGAAAATTTAATATGGTTTGGAATTGCTGGAATTGCAGTTATCAAGGTATTAAATCCAATGTTTGATAATTTGATTAATATTATTCCAAATAATGTATTAAGTATATTTACATACACAACCCTTACTATATTTATCATAGATGTTATTGTTTCATTAACAATAATTAAGAAAATCAGATCAATTTCTGAAGGCATTACTAATCAATTAAAAGATAATACTGAAGAAATATCAAAGAAAGTTAGAGAGAAAATACAGGAACAATCTGCAATTTATCGAAGAGTATTAAAAGCTTTCCCGCATGTATTTTCTGACAAAGTAAAACATGGAAAAGAAAAAATAGTTAATGTTGCAAATGAATTAAAAACATCAGCATTAGAAAAAAAAGAAAAGACAATTACAAATATAAACAATGTTAAAGAATTGGCAAATAATAAAGTGAATAAGTCAAAAAGACTTACGAAATATCGAATCAATAAAATGAAACAAACAATTAGTAAGTCTAAAATCATGACATTAGTAAATACAAATAAAGAAAAGGAAACAAAAAATGAAAAAAATAGTAATACTGACGATATTGATAACAATTAATTTAATAACAGTATCATTTGCAAATTCAATATTATATAAAAAGGCAACAATTATTCCAATATCAACAGGTACCAACTTAACGCAATATAGCATTTTAACGGAAGATGGTTGGGTAAATGCAAATGTTATATCTATAGAGATTAATGATGATTATAACAAAATAGGTTTGCTTACAGATACTAGCGGAGATAGATCTTTAAATACAATATATAAAATGACAAAGCAAAACAATGCAATTGCTGGAATTAATGCTGACTTTTTTGCTGGCAGAAATGGAATTGGACATGCAATCGGTTTAGCCATAGATAATGGTAAAATTGCCAGCTCACCAACATGGCTTAATAATGATGAAAATAAATATGCATCTTTTTTGTTAAATGAAGAAAATAAGGTGTTTTATGAGTATGTATCATCAAACATAAAACTTAAATTTGTGGATGAAGACTGGGAAATAGGAATTAGAGACATAAATAAATATTCGGATAATTATAGTATTGCAAGCATCTTTAATAGAAGCTTTGGTGAGTATTCTATAGGAAGTTCTGAAGAACTTAATATGACCGAATTCTTGGTAGTTAACAATAAGATAGCAGAAATTAAAGTAAACGAAAGTAGCATAAAAATTCCAGATAACGGATATGTAGTTTCCATTTTAACAATGGATGCTGCTCCATTTGCTAGTTGTATTAAAATTGGTGCAGAAGTTTCATTAGAAATGAACTATACTCCTAATATAAAAAACATAGATTTTGCAATTTCTGGTGGTGCAAAATTAATTGATGATGGAATTATACCAGATGAGTTTAGTCACAACGTGAGTGGAAGAAATCCAAGAACAGCAATTGGTACAAATAAAGCAGAAAACATCATATATTTAGTAGCCATAGATGGAAGAATAAAATCTAGCATTGGAATGACACAACGAGAAGAAGCAGAATTTTTACTATCCATTGGATTATATAACGCTATTAATTTAGATGGTGGCGGATCTACAACTATGGTTGCTAAAAAGCTTGGAGATACTGAAATTTCAGAGATTAACACTCCTAGTGATGGTAGCGAAAGACGTGTGACAAATGGTGTCGGAATATTTAACAGTGCACCGGAATCAGACCAATTAGATAAATTAGTAATAGAAGTAAGAGACACAAATATATTGAAAGATGAAAATAGAAAAGTTACAGTAAAAGGATATAACAAGTATTTACAAGGTGTAGAAATTGATGAAGATGATATAAATTGGGATTATGACGGAGTTGAAGTCACTGTTGAAGATGGTTATATCAGCGGCTCTACGCCTGGAAAAACTATTTTAATCGCCAAAATTGGAAAAGCAAAAGGTGAATTAGAATTAAACATATTAGAAAGTGTAAATGAAATATATGTTTATCCAAAAGAATCAAAAATTAATCCAAACGAAAGTGTAAGCTACACTGTAAAAGCAAAAGATAAAAATGGACAATATGCTATAACAATGTTAGATTCATATGATTTAAGCATTTATGAATATTACTTAGATGATAAACTACAAGAAGAAATTCCACAAAACGCTTATTTCAAGGATTTAAAGTTTTACACCGACAAATCAGGTGTATACATATTAAAAATATCAAAAGGTGATTGCACCACTTTTGCAAAAGTAACAGTTGGAAGTCAAAATTTTGTACTAGTAGATGATTTTGAAAAAGAAGACTTTACTTTTGATCCATATCCGGATGAAGTTGGTGGAAGTACGGTTTTAAGTAGTTATCAATATTATGATGGAAAACACAGTGTACTATTGCAATATGATTTTGATGTAGATACAAAAGTAAGAGGAGCTTATATAGTATTTGATGAAGAAAAGATAATTCCAAAAGAAGCAACCAGACTTGCTTTTTGGGTATATAATGAAGAAGCAAAAGATGAACAATTAAAAATCAAGGCAATAGATGGAAATGATCAGATAAAGACAATTATATTACAAGATAATATTATTCATGAAGGATGGGCTGAAGTTGAGCTTGATTTATCTTCTTATACATTGCCATTAAGAATTACGGACATTTATTTAGCTCAACACGATGCTAATATTAAATCTTCAGGATATATATATGTAGATAAATTTGGATATTATTCAAACAAAACTACAGGACCTACAACTGTAAAAACACCAAGCGACATTAGGACACCTTTAGAAGAAGATATCGATATAAAGTCGGAAAACTCTTTTGATATAGCGTTTTTAGATACAATTGATGAATCAAAATTAATGATTAATTGGTTAAAAAACAATTTGATTGCCTCAAAAATAAACAATAATTGCGATTTAACAATTTTTACTAACAAATTATCACAAAATGTTAAAAAGAATTACCTAGAATTATATTCTATAAGAGATTCTGAAGGTATAGAAACATCAGTTGAATCGGGAGATACCATTAATAGCAAGAACTTTGTAGCATATGCCACAAAAATAAAGACAGATTATATAGAAAATACAGGATATAGTTGTCATATAAATGATTACTGCACGATGATTACAATGGATATTTCTCAAAATGGAATAAGAAAAACAGATGCTTCTCAGTTTGTTAATTTGAAAAATGATATAAAAGATGACAAGATCGGAAATATAATTATAATTTTAAATGACTCTATTGATAAATTCTCTGACATTAATGAAAGAATGGCCTTTTTAGATATATTAAAAGAATTAAGTGAAGATAAAAACATAATTGTGGTGCATAAAGGATTCTTTTCAGACTACTCTATGGAATATGGAATAAGATTTTTGGGAGTAAACACTGAAAACACACCGTATACCGATGTAAAAGAGCATAAAATGTTAAGAATTTCAATAAATAAGAATGTTATGTCATATAAATATGAAAAGATTTTTGGAAAATAAAAAGAGCGCCTTATAGGCGCTCTTTTTTATTCATACAATTCTTTTTTACTATATGTGGTATGTAAATATTTATGTGCTATGTGACTTCCAGGTTTTTCTAAAAACTCATCATAAAGCATTTTCATAGCAGGATTTTCATGAGATTTTCTTATGACAGATGCTTCATCAATAGAGTAAATTGCTTTTTTGCGAAGACCGGCAACATCAATGCTCATACGAGTTTTAGCAGATTTAATAGGTTGTCCACCACCCATTATACATCCACCTGGACATGCCATAATTTCTATAAAATGATACGGAGATTCTCCTTTTTCAATTTGTTCTAATAATTTACGAGCATTAGCAAGACCTGATGCAACAGCAATTTTTATTTCTTTTCCTGCCACATTAAGATTTGCTTCTTTTATGCCTTTTTCTCCTCTAACTTCTTTATACTCTACTTGTTCTATAGATTTTCCTTCTAAGGTCTCTACAGCAGTTCTTACAGCTGCTTCCATTACGCCACCTGTTGTACCAAATATCGCACCAGCGCCAGAAGCTTCACCCATAGGATCATCAAATTTACTATCTTCTAACATTGCAAAATCTATATTTGCTTGTTTAATCATTCTTGCAAGTTCTCTAGTTGTAATTACATAGTCAACATCTCTAATACCATCTACTTCCATTTCTGGTCTTGTACATTCGTATTTTTTAGCTATACATGGCATTACAGACACAACAGCTATTTTTTCCTTATCTATTTCAAACTTATTTGCAAAATATGATTTAATAATTGCCCCAAACATAGTGTGAGGAGATTTACAAGATGACAAATGAGATAATTGATCTGGAAAATTCTTTTCACAAAATCTTACCCATCCTGGACTACAAGAAGTAATCATAGGAAGTACTCCACCATTTGTAACTCTATCTAAAAATTCGTTAGCTTCTTCCATAATAGTAAGATCTGCACCTGTATTAGTATCAAATACTTTATCAAATCCCATATTGTGAAGTGCAGTTACCATTTTACCTGCCGCATTTGTTCCAATTGGCATACCAAATTCTTCACCAATAGCAACTCTAACAGCTGGAGCTGTTTGAACAACAACATACTTGTTCTCATCATGAATTAAATTCCAAACATTTTCAGTATCATCTTTTTCATGAAGAGCACCAACTGGACAAGCTTCTATGCATTGTCCACAGAAGGTACAATTTGAATCAGCCAGTGAACAACCATTAACGGTAGAAATACAAGAATCAAATCCTCTATTTGACTTTTCTATAGCTCCTATTTCTTGAACTTTTTTGCAAGTTGCAGTACATCTACTGCAAAGAACACATTTATTAGGATCTCTTACTATTGATGGAGATTTATCATCAATTTCATAATCCTTTTTCTCGCCTTCATATGTTATTTTATCCATATTAAATTTATTAGCAAGCCTTTGAAGTTCGCAATTGCCATTTCTAATACAAGTTAAACACTCAATATGATGATTAGATAAAATCAAGTCTAATGTTGTTTTTCTTGCATCTAGAACAGCTTTAGAATTGGTATGAACTACCATACCTTCTTCTGCTTTAGTGATACATGAAGTTGTAAAACCTCTGCGGCCTTCGACTTCAACTATACACATTCTACAGTCTCCGACTTCATTTATTTCCTTTAGAAAGCATAATGTTGGAATATCTATTCCATTTTTCATAGCTGCTTCTAAAATAGTAAGCCCTTCTTCACATTGAATTTGTTTTCCATCAATAGTTAAATTAATCATTTTAACATTCTCCTAAAGTTTTTATATTTATTACTTAAACAAACAATTCGCCAAAAATGAATAAGAAAAAAGCGGATATAACAGCTAAAATGATGCATAAAACTCGAACTATATGCCATTTTTTTTCGATTTTTCCTAAAGAATAAAACGCAATTGCAATAGAAACTATTAGCAATACAATCAAAACGGTTTTATATGGTTCTTTTAAATAATAGCCAAAACCATAATCGTCAGAACCATAAAACATTCTGATTATTTTATATAAATTACCAGTTTTTGGAATACTTATTTTTGGTAAATTATTCATACAAAACACTCTTCTTTATTAGAATTTATTTACTAATTGCATGGAATGGACATTTATCTGCACAAGTTCCACACTTTATACAAATTTCAGGGTCGATTTTGTGTGGTTGTTTTATTTCGCCAGAAATGGCTCCGACTGGACAATTTCTAGCACATAATCCACAACCTTTACATTTAGTAGGATCAATAGTAATGTTTGCCATTGACTTACATGCTCCCGCTCTACATTTATGATCACGAACATGCTCTATATATTCATCTCTAAAGAATTTCATTGTAGATAAAACAGGATTTGGTGCGGTTTGGCCAAGACCACAAACCGAAGCTGCTTTTACTTGATTTGCCAAGTATTCTAATTTTTCTAAATCTTCTTCTTCACCATTTCCGTCACAAATTTTTTGTAGTATTTCTAGCATTCTTTTTGTTCCAATTCTACATGGATTACATTTTCCACAACTTTCAGAAACTGTGAAGTCTAAATAGAATCTAGCAATATCTACCATACATTTAGAACTATCCATTACAATTAATCCACCAGAACCCATCATTGAGCCGATAGATTGTAAACTTTCGTAATCAATTGGAGTATCTAAGTTTTGTGCTGGGATACATCCGCCTGAAGGTCCACCAGTTTGAGCAGCTTTAAATTCTCTTCCGTTTGGTATTCCTCCACCTATATCAAAAATTATTTCTCTTAAAGTTGTTCCCATAGGAACTTCAACAAGTCCTACATTTACAACGTTTCCACCAAGAGCAAATACCTTTGTTCCTTTAGATGTTTCTGTACCAATTCCTGCATACCATTCTGCCCCATTTAAAATAATCTTAGTAATGTTAGCATATGTTTCAACATTATTAATTAATGTTGGTTTTCCAAATAGTCCTACATTTGCTGGAAAAGGAGGCTTAACTCTTGGTTGTCCTCTTTTACCTTCTATTGATTCTAATAGTGCTGTTTCTTCTCCACATACAAATGCACCAGCACCAAGTCTAATCTCTATATCAAATGAAAAACTAGAACCTAAAATATTTTCTCCTAAAAATCCATAATCACGTGCTTGTTCAATAGCAACTTTTAATCTATGAACAGCAATTGGATACTCTGCTCTTACATAAATAAATCCACGGCATGCTCCACAAGCGTATCCTGCGATTGTCATTGCTTCTAATACGCAGTTTGGATCTCCTTCTAGAATGCTTCTATCCATAAATGCGCCAGGGTCTCCTTCGTCTGCATTACAAACAACATATTTAATATCCCCTTGTGCAGCTTTTACAAATCCCCATTTTTTACCAGTTGGGAAACCTGCACCACCACGACCACGAAGTCCTGATTTAGAAACTTCTTCGATTACTTCGTCAGGGGTCATTTCAAACAAACATGTTTCTAAGGCTTTATATCCATCAAAAGCAATATACTCATCGATGTTTTCAGGATCAATCACTCCGCAATTCTTAAGAGCAACTCTCTTTTGTTTTTTATAGAAGTTTAATTCATCTAATTTATTTACAATGCTTCCGTCAACATCTTTTGCAAGAAGTCTATCTACTTTTGTTCCAGATGCAACAGCATTTACAATATCTTCACAGTCTTCTATTTTTACATGACTATAAAAAGTATCTTCAGGACGAACAACTATTATTGGTCCTTTAGAACATAATCCAAAACAACCAGTTTGAATTACTCTAATATTTTCGATACCTTTTTCTTCAATAATTCTTCTCATCTCTTCAATTATTTTTGGAGATTTTGAAGAAGTACAACCAGTACCACGACATACTAAAATATGTTTTTCTGTCGTTGGTGCGATTGAACTAACGCGAAGTTGTAATTCAGCTCTCTTTTGTTCTCTAATACTTTCAATTTCTTCTCTAGTTTTCATATTTGATACTCCTCATATAATGGCAATAGATAATCGCCGCTACAATTATTTTTCTTTTGCAATTATTTCGTCAATTACAGTGTCTAATTGTTTAACAGTTGCGTTTCCATAAACTTCATCATTTATCATGAATACGGGTGCTAATCCACAAGCACCTACACAGCGGACATCATCCAAACTAAATAGTCCATCTGCCGTAGTTTTACCTGGTTCAATTTTAAGTCTTTCGATTACTCTATCTAAGATGGCTTGAGAACCTTTAACAAAACAAGCTGTACCTAAACAAACTGATATTTTATATTTTCCTTTAGGCTCTAATGTAAATCTTGAATAAAATGTGATAACACCATATATTTCTGCAAGAGAAAGACCTAAATATTCGGATATTTTAACTTGTGCCTCGTGTGGAACATATCCAAATCTTTCTTGCACATCGTTTAAAACTCCAATTAATCTATCTTTTTCTCTTGGATAATTTTCTAAAATCTTTTTTGTTTCTTCGTGAATTTTTATATCTCCACAGTTCATAAAAAATTCCTCCTAAAATCTATTAAATGCCAAATTTTACCTACAATATTTTATCGTATTTTACACTTGTGTTTCAATACTTTTGCATTTTATTTAAATTAAATTATTGTAACAAAAAAGTATTATATAATAATAAAAGAAATAATTATAAAATGGAGAATTATATGAAAAAATTTTTGATAGGATTAATCACTATTTTAATATTGTGTGTTTCATCTGCTTTTGCTGATTCAAACAGCTTTGTTCCGGCAACATATTTAGATACAGAGGCAAAATTTGAAATCCCAGATGAATGGATTTATGAAGGCGTTCTGTTTGATGAAAACTATTCTCAAAAGAAATATACATTTGTTAAAAATTTAGATGTTTCAATACTTTATGGAATGAGAAATCTAAAAGAAGAAATTCATAAAAAAATGCCTTTCGTTTCGGCTGACAGTATTTTAGATAATTTGTCAGAAGAAAATATTGTTAGTATTTTGGGAAGTGCAAGTAATAGTACAATTGAAGAAAAACTATATGGAAGCAATAAATTCTATGAGTTTACTAAGACTCAAAAAGTTGATACAGGAAAAGGCACTGTTGATGTAAATTGCATAGTGGATATGATGATAGAAGGAGATAATATCTACTCTTTCTCATATATATACAAAAAAGAGAAAGACGGCCTTGTAGATTATGGAAAAACACTAACATCATTTACTACAAAAAGCAAAAAGACTGAACCCGTAGTTGAAATTCAATCTAAAGAAGAAATAAAAGAAGAACCAAAAGTTGAACCTATAGAAGAAAAAAAGGAAGAACCAATTGTTGAGATTATAGAAATTGTAAAAGAAGAACCTAAAGAAGAGCAAATAATTGAGAATAAAAACGAAGAAGAAAATAAAACGGAAATTGAAACCAAGGAATCTGAAGAAATTGTTGAAAACTTAGAAGAAACAATTCAAAAAAGTGGAGAAACTTTAGAAACCGAAATAATCGAAAGCGGAAATATAATAGAAAAAGAAATAATAGAAGAAACAAGCAATGAAGAATTAGAATTTGAGAATTTGGGTGTAGTACAAAATACATATAAACCTAAAAATTGGGTTGAAAGTGTATTTTCGATTATTGCAAGTAATCCTATATTATTAATTGGAATAATTATTTTAATTATTATTGATTTTATTATAGTAAGGCTTATAAAAAAGAAGAAGAAGAAAAACAGCGGTAAATAGCCATATTTATTGACTTTTTCCATATAATATGGTATTTTATGTAAAACAAATGCGAAGGAATGATTTAAATGTTTATGATTAATACTCGATGGCGTAATTAAGGATTTAATTACAAAATTGAGAGGAGAATTTATATGAAAAGATTTTTAACAGGATTACAACCAACAGGTTGTTTAACTCTTGGAAATTATATAGGTGCAATTAAGCAAATGGTTAAGTATCAAGAAGAATATGATTCTTTTATCTTCATTGCTGATATGCATGCAATTACTATTCCAAAAGATCCAGAAAAACTAAGAAAAGATGTAAGAGATTTAGTTGCAATTTATTTAGCATGTGGAATTGATCCAAAGAAGAATACAATTTTTATTCAATCAGAAAATATTTATCATGCGAATGTTTCTTGGATTTTAGAGTGCAACACTCCATATGGACAATTAGGAAGAATGACACAATTTAAAGATAAAAGCCAAAAACATGAAAACTTCATGGCAGGTCTTTTGACATATCCTATTTTAATGGCAGCAGATATTTTGATTTATGATACAGACTGCGTACCAGTTGGAAAAGATCAAAAGCAACATGTAGAGCTAGCTAGAGATATTGCAGAAAGTTTTAACAAAAGATTTAATACTGACTTTTTCAAAATACCAGAACCATTAATTCCTGAAGAAGGAGCAAAAATTGGGGATTTATTAGATCCTACAAAGAAAATGAGTAAATCTGCAGAAAATCCTAAAGGAGTTATTTTACTTTTAGATTCAGAAAAAGATATTAGAAAGAAAATAATGGGTGCAACAACAGATTCTGAAATGAGTGTAAAATATGATCCTGAAAATAAACCAGGAATTAGTAATTTGATTACTATTTATCATGAATTGTCAGGAAAATCTATTAAAGAAATAGAAGAAGAATTTAAGGATTCTAATTATGGCACTTTCAAAACAGCGGTTGCTGACTGTGTTGTAGAAGCATTAAATCCAATTAGAGAAAGATATGAAGAGTTAATTAACAGCAAAGAATTAGATGAAATATTAGATGCCGGAAGAGAAAAAACAACAGAAATTGCTAAGAAAAAATACGAAGAATTAAAAGAAATAGTTGGTTTAAAAAGATAATAGCTGTAGCGCCCGTTGGGCGCTATTTTTATGTTAATTAGCACGATTGACAAAGACATATTTATAGTATATCTTATGGAAGATAAAATACTTTGTAGACCTAAAAACAATAATTTGAAAGATTTGAAAGGAGTAATGGTAATGAGAGTTGTACCTCGTGCTTCGTCAAATGTTGGCTATTTTTTGAAAAAAGATGATGCTATTGAGTTCTGTGGAAAATGTGGAAAAGTTTGCTATGAAAGAACTACAATAGATGATATCTTTGCAGAAAAAATTGAAAAATCCAGAGATAGAGCCTTTAAGTGTATTGCTTCTGGACATCATAGTATTTTAGACCATGCTTTTTATTCGCTTTCACTTGAAGGAATTCCTAAGATTCTTGCAATGATATTAAATAACGAAAAGTATTATGCTACTTCTGAAAAATCTGCCAGATATACTAAAATGGCAGCTTCTGATGAAGAAAAAGAACTTTATCTTAAGTGGATAGAAATATATACGGATCTTATTCTTAAAGAAAATCCTGAATTTAATCCCGGTTTTGCAGAAAAACTTGCACAAGAAAATGCTAGATATTTGATTAGCGTTTTCACTCCTGCTACAGACATGGTTTATACTACGAGCCTTAGACAATGGAATTATATTATGTATTGGGCTCAGAAATATATTGATAATGCTCCAAATGATGAGTTTTCTTATAGAGTAAAAAATGTTTTGGAAGATTTCCTTTATGCTATGCCTGATATCAAAGTGGATGGACTTAATACAGAAGCAAAAGGAAGAGCGTTCTCATTGTTTGGCAAGAGAATCAGAAGAGAATATTTTACTGAAGGCTATAGTGTAAATTATACTTCTACATTTTCTGCTTTGGCACAGGCTCATAGGCATAAGCCTATCAAATATGAATTTACATTTATGGATAAACCTGAATTCTATGTTCCGCCTATTATTAAAGGCACTGAATTAGAGGAAGAATGGCTTAAAGATATTTCTTCTCTTGCAAAGTTCTATCCTCAAGGAATGCTTATTAATGTAAATGAGCGTGGCGGATATGAAGACTTTATCCAAAAATGTACAGAACGTTTTTGCGGATGTGCACAGCTTGAAATTATGCAACGTACTATCAATACTATGGAAAGATATTTGGATGCAGTTAAATTCTCTGAGCAAGATATTTATAATGATCTTCGTGCCTACTACAAACCAAAATGTCAGCAGCCGCACGGCAAATGTGCAACGCCATGTGTACATGGTCCAAAAAATGCTTTTACAAGAAATATTTAAATAACAAAAGATGTCCCTCATATCAAAGGGACATCTTTTATTTTATGATTTTTTCTCCGAAAGCAACAAAAGCATCGAGCGAAAGGTTTCTTTTCTGAATCTTTTTCAAAGAATCAATATTGTACCGGCGCGCAATTTTATTAACAAAGTAAACATCAATATAGCCAAATGCGGATCCATAAGTACGACCAACAACTACATCACCACAGTTAACATTGTAGATAAATTGTGACCCGCGTTGCTTTGGAATTTCCAAAGACCGCTTTTCTGGTTTGACAATAGACGAAAAAGTAATCATTAGGAAATCCCTCCTTTTTTATTTATACAGTTGTATTAATAAATGGAAAAACCCCACATTTCCTATATAAAATACACTAAAAAAGCATTTTTGTCAATTGAAGAGAACAACAAAAAAGGTGCTCATTTGAGCACCTTTTTAAAGTTATTTCTTACTTAATGACAGCCTGTACCGACAGTCGTTGTAGTTGTCACAGTAGTAGTTACGACAGTTGTAACATCAGTGGTTGTGGTAATACACATATGGGGGCAACCGGGGTGACAGGGACGGCAAGGTCCACAATGATCCGGGGGCTCAATGCAACCAGGGACCTCCTCTTCGGGGGCCTTTTGGGCAACGGCTCTAAAACCGAGCTCAAGGTCGCAATCGCCATCAAAATCGCCTACATACAGGTCAAGGCAATTACCGCATTTAAATACAACTTTACCAACTTTTTCTCCTCTTACACTCTGTTGCAGGAACATATGGGCTCCATATGGCTTGCAACTGCATGGATTGGGAGAATAAATTGTTGCATCGATTACATCATCAACCAAGAAGTTGTCGCCTAAAATCGAGGCAACAACATCATAGTCGTAGAGAACCAATGTAATCTCTATATCTTTACCGCCTTTAATAACTTTGAAATCTTCGTCCAAACCAATTCTCACAAAAGCACGTCTACGAATTGCTTTGCCATCTTCAAGGTATTTCGCCGCCAACTTGGAAGGAGACTGGAAGCCGAGCTTTTTAATCTCTTCGTTGGGCTTCAAAACACCAGCAATTCGTCCAGAATTGTCCAAAAGAAAAGTCGCGTAACCTTTTTCGACGTACTCCGCATCACAACCATAGTTATCGGAACCGCTGATTGCAAAAGCAGAAGTACACAAGCAAAGAGTAAGAACAAAACCGAGGATGGAAATCAGAATCCGCTTAGACATAAACTTGCTCCTTTCTGCAATAAATGCATTTGGAATTTCTTGATTTTCCTTGATTAAATATTATCACAAACATGTTACAAAACTGTTACAACAATGTTACAATTAAAAAACTTTATGCAACCAATTATGTATCTAAAAGCTGATATTTCAAGGGTTTTATGTAATTTTGACTTTTAAAAACAATAATGATATAATATCTTTGTGATAATTCAATTAGTTATTCGCGTTTTATCACCATAAAAGTTTAAAACTTTGGGTTAATAATGAAGAGAACCTTAGAATCTCATCATGAATGACAAAAATCTACAGTACAAAATCTGTGGTTTGTTTTTGCTGTTCATGAAAGGAGGTTCTTTTTTTATTATAACCACAAATATTTAAACAAAAAGGAGAATGAAAATGGAAAAATACACAGAAAAAGATTATTACGATCAAATAAAAGATTGGAATTTTGATGAATTTCAAATTTTGGCAGAAGGATACACAAATTGGGACATGTATGATGTACTAAAAAATGTAACAAATGAAGATTCAAAAATATTAGACTTAGGAACTGGTGGCGGAGAAAAAGTTTTAAGTGAGTTTCCAACTAATGTGAAAGAAATACTTGCAACAGATTTGTCTGAAGGAATGATTGAAACTGCAAATGAAAATTTAAAGAAAAGTGGAAGAAAAAATGTAACATTTAGAATCATGGACAACAAAAAAATGAATGTTCCAAGTGAATACTTTGATGTTGTAGTTGCAAGAAACACTGTAACTTGTCCAGATCAAATTTACAAAGCATTAAAACCAGGTGGTTATCTAATAATTCATGGTGTTGATCAATACGATTGCCATTCATTGAAAAGAATTTTTGGATATGGACAAGCATATACTGACACAAAACCAATAAGTGTAATTGATTACGAAGCGGTGTTGGACGCTGGTTTTAGAGATGCTGAATTAATACCAATTCATGAAAAAGAATATTTCAAAAGCAAAGAATTGTTATACAAGTTTTTGCTAAAAGTACCTATACTTGATGAATTCTCTGAAGAAGATGAAAATGGCTTCAAGGATTTTCATTTAAATCAAATTGATGAGAAAAAGTTAAACGAGTACATTTCTAAAAACACTTATGACAAAGGAATTTTGCTGCTTAGAAGATATTATGGAATAGTAGCAAAAAAGTAAATCGTTTGAAAAATGAAAAGCCGAGATTTATAATCTCGGCTTTGTATTATCTGTTTGCTTTATACCAATTCGCAAATTCTATAAGGGCAGAGCTAGAACCGTCTACCGCTCTTCTATCTTGTCTTTCCTGTTCGGTCATTTCGGCAAGAGTTTTTGTAAAACAATTTGGCTCAAAAATATACCAAAGATCAGACCACTTTTCTGCTCTATCTTTGCCTTTTATTTTTGTTGCAAGATGGCCCGGTGAAGTTCCATAAAAATAATGAATTTCTTTTCCATCATGGAAAGCTAAACACTCATCAAATTTGCAAGAACGATTTTCAACGCCATCCATTAATTTTAATATTCCATCAATGCCAATAGTATCTAATGCAAAATTAACAAATGCACGAGGAAATCCATTTAACGCCTCAATAAAAAAACCAGTATCTAAAGCAATGCAAGGTGTTTTTACAATCTCAAAAGCTTGTTTTACTTTTGCAGTTACAATTTCTTTTAAATCATCACTTCTAGGTTCATCTAAGTCATAATTAAAAGTAGTAAATTCGATATCTTCAAAGTATTTTTCAGCTGCTTTTGCTTTGCCTTTATTATGAGTAACAAAAACAATTCTATCCATAAAATGACCTCCTTTTACTAAATTATCTATAAAAGCAAAATGCAAATATTTTAGACAGTTGTATAATAATAAAATAATAAATATATGTCAATAATTGATATTATATTTGATCATCTTCTAATACTTTTTCTGGTGGTATTTCAAGTAATTCTGGATTTGAAAACAAATAATTAAAGTATTTTAAAGATTTTGAAAGATAATAACCATCTGCAATTCTTTCATCAGCAACAAATCTTAATCGAATAATTTTCTTTTCTATAATATTTCCATCGTTATCAATTTGTTTAATTTTTCTTTTTGCTCCAACCGCAATAAAAAGAGAAGTTGTCCCCCAATTACATATATGATGATACATGGGTTCGGAACCTATTGAACCCATATGAGTTATTATTACACTAGAGTGAAATGGACATATTTTGTAAATATATTTTGGTAATTTTCCATGAAAATCTAACCACGAGAGAACATTAATTGCCAAACTATATAATGGTCTTGGCAAACGATTGATGGCTTTTAAAAATTTGTCTAAATCATTTTCAGTTTCTTTACCTTTGTTCTTTATAATAATATTTTGAAGTAAATCATTAACATCTTTTAAAGTAGCATTTGGGTTAAAATCAGATTTAACTAAGGTCCTATAAGAAGACAAATTAAATTCTTTCTTTATAATTGTAGAAACACAAATTGTGTTTCTTGCAAATAATCTTCTTCCCGCTACAAATCTATTTACTCTTGGATATTGAGAAATGGTTCTAATTGTTGCAGCAAAAATATAATCTATGACACCAATCTTTATACCTTCGTTTCTTTTTTTCTTTATTATAGCTTCGACTTTGGTTAAATCAACTTCTGTGTCAAAAAAACTTGCGAATCATCACGTTCCTTTAATAAAAATGGAATTATAACATTTGTTGGATCACAATTTTTAACACGATATCCATCATACCTATCTCCTAGTTTTCGTTTTCTCATAATACCTCCCCAAAATAATATTTGGTTCAGTATAACATTTGAAGATACTGATTACAATATTAAGCGATTTTATGAATATTATTAAGATTATATGCATAATTTGATAATTATTTATAAAAAAGTAGCAAATCTAAGAAAGATTTGCTACTTATAAAAAATGCGTTTTGAAAGATGGTCGGGGGGGACACGGTTCGAATGTTAAAGGACACTTTTTGGTAAATAGTAAGAAATGTTGCAAGGTGCTATATAATGCAACTTGTAGAGTTATGATACTGTTTCTAATAATAGATAATATTGTAAAAAAATAAAATTTTGGTACCCTTTTGGTACCCTACCCAAGAATTGAAGCTCTTTGGGCTTAAATGTTGTTGTTGTATTTTCATTTGTGTCGAAGTGATATATAATGACAGTATAGGTTGGCATGTAAAGGAGATGTTTTTATGTATAATAATATGAACAACAACACAAACTATAACATGAATAATATGGGCAACAATATGAATTACAACATGAATTATCAAACTCAACCACCTAAGAACGGAATGGCAACAGCCTCGCTTGTGTTAGGTATATTAGGATTGTTATTAACATGTGCATGTATTGGTTTTCCTCTTTCTATTATTGGTTTAGTTTTAGGAATAGCAAGTAAAAAGAATGGACCTAGTGGAAAAGCAACCGCAGGTATTGTTTTAAGTGCTATTGGAATTGGATTCTCTGTATTACTTATTCTTATGTCGATGGTTTCACCTGATACAAAAACAACACAAAAGAATAACTCTATTTTATTGGGGGATGAATTAAGTGATTTGGAACAATCAATAGTAAAGACAGACAATATAACTGTAGATACTATAGACTTCAGTGATTATAAGTATATTACCATTGATAATTTAGATGTTCATAGTTCTGATTTAATAGGCGAAAAAGTTTTAGTAGTAGATAAAGTAGCCAATTATGATTCTTCAGATAAAAAGCTAAAGATTTCTGTTCCAGACACATATCATTATTATACTTTTACTTTGGCAGCAGACTCTGTCATTAATCCTTCAAAGATGAAAAATAAAACTGTTGCAATAGTAGGAACAATAGTAGAAAATGATACAAAAATACTAACGGATGCTTCGGCACAAAATTGTTATGTTGTTGCAGTTGGAGATGATTGCAATCAATATAAATTGGATAGCACATCGCAAGAATTAAAAGACAAATTCACTTTACAAAAGTCAGAAATATCTAAACTAAGCGAAGAAGATTATAAAGCAAATTGTGTTACTTATACTAGTTCGGATTATAATAAAATTTTGCGTAATCCAAGCCAATATAAAGATAAAATGGCAAAATTATCTGGTAAAGTTGACCAAGTGGTACAAGGCTTGTTTGGACTATATACAACCATATATGTTAAAGATACTGCTGGAAATAAGTGGGGAATTACCTATTCTTATGGTGAAGATGAAAGCCATAAGCTAGAAGGTGACTCTATAACAATATGGGGTATGCTTGATGGAACACAAACTACCGAAACTATTTTAGGAAAGCAAGTTGAACTACCATATATTTCTGCAAAATACATTAAATAATCATAATAAAAAAGCCTGCCTGATTAATTATCGGGTAGGCTTTTTTTATCTGCTTTTTACTTTGACACATTAAACTCTACTGTTATTTTACTAGACCAATCATTAAACTCGATAGCATATTCTCCGTTTCCGTCATATAAGAAATAAAGATAAGTTGTTTTTGAAGCACCTGGTCTTAGACTACCAGCACTCCATAAACTGTCATCATAATAAGTGTAAAAATCTTCTACTTCAGTTCCTTGAGGTCCAAAGATTTTTAAATAAAATACACTTAAGCTTTTTGACTCATCATCTATATTCTTGATGGTTAAAGGTATTTTTACTACATCTTTCTTATAATACTCTGAAAATTGATTGTCCATTTTATCAAAAGTAATATTAGCTCCTATAGTTATTTCCATATCATCAAACTCAAAAGTTTCACCTAATCCTACAGTTCCACTTGTTGGCAAATTAGATTTTTCAGGCTCTGCTGGTATAGATGTGTTGGAAATATTCACCGTGTTTGTATTTCCATCCCAAGTTACTTGAAGACCAATGGCCTCACAAATAGCTCTAACAGGCAAGTATGTTGTTCCATTTATTACAAATGGTTCAACAACATTTCCAGTTGCATCTTTTGGTGTTATTTGATTTCCATTCATAACAATTTTAATATCTTTAAATGTTCTTTGAACGGTTTCTGATATTTGAGAAGCATATACTAGTCCACAAGAAAGAACAGAAGCGGTCAAAAAACCCAATGCAAAATGTTTAAGTTTTTTCATCATTATGATAAATCCCCTTTCGTTTTTATTATCTAATGCAATTTTAACAAACCCATTTTACAAAATCAACAAGACACAAAAAAGGATATGAAAAAAATTTCCCATATCTTTTACCGTCTATATAAATACATCCTTTGGAAAAAACTTTTTTAAGTCATTCTCAGTTAAGTACCACTTATTACCTATGTCTAACTGAACCGCTTCTCCGTTTAAATATTCTTTTGTTAGTTCAGCCATTTTATCACCATTAACGAGTTCAACACCAGTGTTGCTTGCATATGATACAGCTTCTTGTGTAAAGTCACTAGTTGTTATAAAGATCATACCATCAGCTTTAATTTCCTGATTGGCACCCACTAGTTTTTGAATATATGGTCTACCAATTTTGTTACCCATAGAATAACACTTACATTCAGCAATATATACTTTGCTATCTTTGGTTAATAATAAATCATATCCACCATCATTACTCTTTGGAGTTGTTGTTACTTTATATCCCATTTCACGATATAGGGTAGCACAGTATTCTTCAAATTTGTAAGGATTATCCGCAAATTCGTTAGTAACATTTTTTATTTCAGAGATTTTACTTGTCTTATATGCTTGCAACTGTAAGTTTTGGTATTTTCTTAGTTCTTCCTCGTTTTTTTCTATAATGTTATCGCCATATTTCTGTCTAAGTGCGGTTACTATATTTACTATAATAAAAGGAGAAGATGATTTTATAATGTACTTGTTAAAATGTAATGTCGAATTCATGTTATAGATAAGCCTGTTATTACTATATCGTTTGTTTTTTGTTCCATCGTTATTAGAGTATAACCAATATGGAAAACATAGCACAGAATAATTGATATAGTACCCAGATTTGTGTGTGTTGACATGAACACCTTTTGGTAATGTTATTCCATACTCTTTTTGAAATTTCTTTTTGATTAAGCTGCCTTCAATACACCAAAATACGATTAATACAGTTAAAAGAAGAAATAGAATTGCAGCTATACTAGCACACATTATAAACATATTATAATTATCCAATAACATCACCCTTTCCTTGCCTGTATTAATGATTATTTAAAATTGCAAGTAAACTTTTCGCTATCAACATACATATTTGTTTTTGCAAGGTCTTTTGACTCAAAAATACTATACTCAAATGTTAATGACTTGATTTTCTGGTAATCAATGTTAACACCAGAGTTAGAAAGAGAACTTACTGTAAGCTTTTCTACTCCTTTAGTTCCAGCTTTTATTTCTTTATTAAATAGGCTTCCATTTAGAGTATAGCCATCAATTACTACACTTTTATCTATTGCGAAGACAATGTCCTTGTCAGAGTGATTCTCCATATAAAAAGTAATAGAAACACCATTAAGTAGCATATCGTATTGGCAATTAGTTATTTGTAGAAGAAGATTATCATCTTGATAAACACCGCCTTGAACAGTAGGCTTCTTCCTTGTTGACTTTGGACTAGTAGCAGCTGTAATAGTATCAGCAGTATTATTTGGCTCAATTTGAGATTGAATTTCAGTTTCAGTAGGTTCGGTTCCAGCTGTAGTAGGTTCAGCAGGTCTATTTATTGATAATAAAATAGAGCTAATAATAATCAATCCTATTATGGCAATTATGCAACCAACAATCTTCTTATTTTCCATAAAAATACTCCTTTTTTGAATTTTGGTACCCTTTTTTGATAAAAGAAAAAGTAGCAAACTTTCAAATGCTTGCTACTCTAACGTATCTAGTCATACGATAATGGTCGGGGTGACACGGTTCGAACGTGCGACCTCATGGTCCCAAACCACGCGCTCTACCAACTGAGCCACACCCCGATATCTCAAAACGCTTATTTATAATAACTCATTTTTACACTTTTTGCAAGTCTTTTCTTTTATTTATAACATTTTTATGGTAAATTAGAGACATAATAAAGTATAGGAGGATTATTATGGTTCATAGTGAAGATATAGAAATTGCCAAAAATGCTAGAAATAATGCTTATTCACCATATAGCAAATTTTGTGTTGGAGTTGCTTTAAGATGTAAAAATGGAAAGGTTTATTCAGGTTGTAACATAGAAAATCATGGAATTCAAGGGATTTGTGGAGAAAGAACTGCTTTTGCCAAGGCTCTTTCAGAAGGAGAAAGAGAATTTGAAAGCATTATTATTTGCGCTGCTCCAAAAGGCGAAGAACCAACAAATGAGTGTATGCCATGTGGATATTGTAGACAATTTATAAGCGAATTTGTTGATAAAGATTTTATCATTGGTCTTTATGATAATGGAAATATTAAAGAATATACCATAGATGAATTATTACCACATGCCTTCAAATTATAATAAAAAAGGCGACCAAAGGTCGCACCAATTACATTGCTTCGAAATCGGTTATTTTATAGCCGATTTTTTTTAATTCTTCATATATTCTACATATCGGAAGCCCAATAATTGCTTTATAGTCTCCTTCTGTTTTTGGAGTAAATAATGATGCGCAAGTCTCTAAAGAATAACCTGCACTAGTATATACATTTTTTTCATGATCAATATACCAATTTATTTCTTCATCAGTCATTTCATTAAAATATACTGTTACTTTTTCACAAAAAGTAACTTCTTTTCCGGAATAATTATCTATAATAGTACAACCAGTAACTGCATAATTAACTTTCCCAGATAATTCTTTAATGTTTCTAAAAGCTTCTTCTCTATTTTTTGGCTTTTCAAAAACTTTTCCATCCAAATATCCGATTGTATCGGCTCCTATTATTATTCCCTCATTTATTTTCGAAGCAACTTCTTTTGCTTTGTAATATGATAATTTTTGAACATAATCATCTGGGTCTATAAATTCAATATCTGGATCTCCACTACTTGGCATTTGCTCGCACTTAAAACCAGCCATATTAATTATCTCTTTCCTCCATTTTGAATTTGAAGCTAAAATTAGTTTAATCATTAAAATCCATCCTTTTTTGTACTTTTTTGGTGCTGGTCGGAGTAGCGCGATTCGAACGCACGGCCTCTTGCTCCCGAAGCAAGCGCTCTACCAACTGAGCTATACCCCGATAAAATAAATGGTGGCAATTAACATTACCACCATGAAAAAATTATTCTTCTAAATGTTTTTGTATCATTCTAATTGCACTATCTTTATATATTGTCTTTCCATATTCGGAAATTTTTGCAAGTGTTTTGTCTTGATGTTGATCAATATCTGCAAATTCTAAAATTGAATTTCCGCTATATAGAGAAATATACAAGTAGTACTTATCATCTAATAAATATAAAGATGTTTTGCCATATCCCTTTTTATCTGCAATTTTACAAAAATCACATAGTGCAGAAAAGCTGTTAAATCTAAATAGTTTTGAGTTCAAATCTTCAGGAAGTTCTTTTCTTTTTAGTACGATGTTCTTGTCCTGAATCTTAGATTTTTTCTTAGTTGCATTTCCTTGATTTCTTGTGACAATCAAAGTAAACACGCCGCTTTGACTTACATGCGCTTCAACATAAACCATAGATTCATCAACTTGGAAGTCATATTTTTTCTCAGCTTCTTGCATTACTTCCCAAAACAAATCTTGTGATTCTGGTGTGTTATATATTAGTGAACGCGCATCAATATTGCGTGATTTTAGATCGTTATTATCTAATGTGATTTTTATTTTATTTTCGTTTAATTTTTCTATTTTCAAAAAGCATGCCCCTTTCGTATATGCTTAACATCTTTTGTACAATCATTCTTCTAAATCAGCAATTTTATTGTCCCCTTTATAATCGAAGTAATCACAAAGAGCAAAATAAACTTCTGATGGGTCTAGCTCGTCAATTAATCTATCTACTTTAAGTCTATAATATAAGTCTTTTGAGTTCTCATAAAGAATTGGCTCATCCATTGTGTCATCAAGCGTTTCTATTTGTTCTGGCAAAATAGATGTATTAAATACTACTCGTGGATTTTCAAATGAACCATAGTAATAATCATTTAATGGAATTAGTTTAAACTCCTTTGGCTTGATTATTAATGATACTTCATTAACTACATAGCATTGCTCTGGATAAAGAGAGACTTTAATGCATGTGTATTCTTTTGAGTTATATTTAAACATATCATCTTTTGGATTTAAAAGACCAACAAAAACTCTTTTTTCTACTCCATTAATTGGAACTTTATGTGAAAAATTTTCAGATAGTTTAAGACCGAAAATTTTTAATCTTGCTTAATTTAGAACTATCAACATAAAAATAAATAGTAGCCATTAATAGTCCTTTCGAATTATTTTTTTTAAACAAGTAAAGTATACAATAAAGTTTGAAATAGTCAAGCAAGATTACATATATTAATTTTATGTTAAAAAAAGCAAGTGATTATGTATAATCACTTGCTTTTTCGTTATTAGTCTAATTCATAATTTTTGATTTGTTTTAATGCTCTTTCCATGAAGGCATCTAAGCTCATAGCTCCTAAATCTCCTTCTTTCCTATGCCTTACACCAACTGTCTTAGCTTCAACTTCTTTATCTCCTACAACTATCATATATGGGATTTTTTGAACTTGAGACTCTCTTATCTTGTAACCAACTTTTTCGTTTCTATCATCTAATTCTACTCTAATACTATTTTCTCTCAACTTGCTTGTTACTTCTTTTGCATAATCTACATGTTTTTCTGAAATTGGCATTACAACAACTTGAGTTGGGTGAAGCCATAATGGGAACGCACCTTTTGTTTCTTCAATTAAGAATGCCATAAATCTATCTGAAGTACCAAGAATAGCTCTATGTAATACTACTGGTCTGTGAGGTTGTCCATCTTCTCCAATATACTCTAGTTCAAATCTTTGAGGTAATAAGAAGTCTAATTGACAAGTAGAAACAGTCTCGTCATGACCTAAAACTGATTTAATTTGAACATCAAGTTTTGGTCCATAGAATGCAGCTTCACCGATTGCTTCATAGAAATCTACTCCAAGTTCTGTTAAGATTTCACGTAGTTCGTTTTCAGCATTGTTCCACATTTCGTCATCATCAAAATATTTTTCTTTGTTGTTTTTATCTCTTAAAGATAATCTAAATGAGTAATCCTTAAATCCAAAATCTTTATAAACTTCAAGAATTAATTCAACTACTTTTCTAAATTCATCTTTAATTTGATCTGGACGAACAAATAAGTGAGCATCATTTTGGCACATTTGACGAACTCTTGAAATACCACAAACAGCACCTGAAGCTTCATATCTAAAGTCGTGTGCTAATTCACCAATTCTAATTGGTAAATCTCTATAAGAACGCATTTTGCTCTTAAAAATAAGCATATGATGTGGACAGTTCATAGGTCTTAGTACAAGCTCTTCCTCATCCATTTTCATTACTGGGAACATGTTTTCTTTGTAATGATCCCAGTGACCAGATACTTTATATAATTGAGTATTAGCCATTGATGGAGTATATACATGCCAGTAATCTCTCTTTAATTCTTTATCTTGAATATATCTTTCAAGAAGTCTTCTTACTGTTGCACCATTTGGCAAGTACATTGGAAGTCCTGCACCAACTAATTCATGAGTCATAAACAATTCTAAGTCTTTACCAATTTTTCTGTGGTCACGGCTTCTTCTATCTTCTAATTTTGCTAAATATTCATCAATTTGAGATGCTTTTGGGAAAGAAATAGCATAAACTCTTTGAAGCATCTTATTTTTTTCAGAACCTCTCCAATATGCACCAGATGAAGTAATTATTTTAACAGCTTTAACTTTACCTGTACTCATTAAGTGTGGGCCTGCACAAAGATCTGTAAAATCTCCTTGCTTATAAAAACTAATTTCTTCGCCTTCTGGCAAATCGTTAATTAATTCTACTTTGTAAGGTTCATCTTTCATTAATTCTAAAGCTTCTGCTTTTGGAAGAGAAAATCTTTCAATAGCAATATCCTCTTTGATAATTTTTTTCATCTCTTCTTCAATCTTAGCTTTATCTTCATCGCTAAAATGTTCTACTGGATCGAAATCATAGTAGAATCCTTCATCAATTGATGGACCAATAGCAAGTTTTGTTTCTGGAAATAATCTTTTAACAGCTTGTGCCATAATGTGAGAAGTTGTGTGCCAGTATGCTTTCATACCATCTAAATCATCTTCAGCGAAAGTATGAATAACTAAATTGCAATCTTCATTTACAACATATCTTAAGTCTTTTACTTCACCATTAATCTCTCCACATGTTGCATTTCTTGCAAGTCCTTCTGATATTTTTTGGGCAATTTCTAAAATTGATAGTCCTTCTTCAACTTCTAAACTAGAACCATCTTTTAGTGTAATTTTAATCATTTTAATCTCTCCTTTCTTTGACACGAAAAAACACCCCCAAAGCGTTTTTTCGCTTTAGGAGTGTAGATATACACGGTTCCATCCTAAATTTATCTTAATTAGTCGCCGTAACGAAGCGAGCTCGTCTGGTTTAATTCGCCAGCACCATGAGAAGTTAGTTTTTCGAATCAGTACACTTAAAGCACCTTTCAGTCTGGTCGAGTGCTTCTCCCTAAAAGTAACCTTGAATCTACTTTGTCTTCCATTCGGTTTTCTTGCATGCATTTTACAACTTTTTTTGCTTTTTGTCAACTTGTAAAAATGTTTTTAATGTTACAAATAGTAGTAAAAAATTGACTATAAATATTAGAAATAGTACACTAAAAGTTGATGTATGTATTAAATAAATATAAGAAAGGAAGTATAAAATGTTAGAGATTAGATGGCACGGAAGAGGCGGTCAAGGCGCCAAAACAGCATCGCTTTTACTTGCAGATGCAGCATTTAATACTGGAAAATATATTCAAGGATTTCCTGAATATGGTCCAGAAAGAATGGGAGCACCAATTACTTGCTACAATAGAATTTCTGATGATCCAATTAGAATTCACAGTAATATTTATGAACCAGATTATGTAGTTGTAGTTGATGACACTTTATTAGAGGCAGTTGATGTTACTGCAGGGTTAAAAAAAGAAGGAGCAATAATTGTAAATACTACAAAAACTCCAGAAGAAATTCGCCCATTACTTAGAGGATATGAAGGAAGAGTATGTACAATTGATGCAAAGACAATTTCAATAGATACACTTGGAAAATATTTTCCAAATACTCCTATGCTTGCGGCTGTTGTTAAAGTTACAGGGGTTATGAGTGATGAAGATTTCTTAAAGGATATGGAAAGCTCATTTGCACATAAATTTGCAAAGAAGCCAGAAGTAATTCCTGGAAACATGGAAGCATTAAGAAGAAGCATGCATGAAGTTAAAGGATTATAAGGAGGATGAATATGTATAAGAGTAGCGAAATAAATGCCAAATCAACTTGGGAAGAAATGACTCCTGGTGGAACAATTTATGATGCTGGAAATTCAGTTGATTTCAAAACAGGTGATTGGCGTTCTAAAAAACCAGTTTTTAATAGAGAAATGTGTAAGCAATGTTTACTATGTGTACCTTGTTGTCCAGATAGTGCAATTCCAGTAAATGAGAATAGCGAAAGAGAAGATTTTAATTATGATTATTGTAAGGGATGTGGAGTATGCGCAAAAGTATGCCCATTCCATGCAATTAACATGGAATAAGGAGGTGCGATATGAGTATACGTGAGAGATTAAGTGGTAACGAAGCAGTTGCCAATGCAATGCGTCAAATTAATCCTGATGTTGTTGCAGCATTCCCAATTACACCTTCAACAGAAATTCCACAATACTTTTCAACATTTGTAAATAATGGACAAGTAGATACAGAATTTGTTCCTGTTGAAAGTGAGCATAGTGCAATGAGTGCTTGTATTGGCGCTTCATCTGCGGGTGCTAGAGTAATGACGGCAACTTCAGCAAATGGACTTTCACTAATGTGGGAGATGCTTTATATTGCATCATCATTAAGACTTCCAATTGTTATGAGCTGCGTTAATAGAGCCGTATCAGGACCTCTAAACATTCATAATGATCATTCAGATTCTATGGGTGCTAGAGATTCTGGTTGGATTCAATTATATGGTGAGACCAACCAAGAAGCATACGATAATATAATAATGGCAATTAGAATTGCAGAGCATAAGGATATTCAACTTCCAGTTATGAATTGCTATGATGGATTTATTACTTCTCACTCAATTGAAAATATTGAATTAATAGAAGATGATAAAGTTAAAGCTTTTGTTGGAACTCGTAATCCAGAACATTATCTTTTGAATAAAGATGAGCAAATTGCTGTTGGACCACTTGATGTTCAACCATTCCTTTTTGAACATAAATTCCAACAAGCTCGTGCTATGAGAAAAGCAAAAGAAGTTATTCGTGAAGTTCAAAAAGAATTCTACGAAATGACCGGAAGACAATATGATTTAATTGAAGAATATAAAATGGAAGATGCTGAATATGCAATTGTAGTTTTAAACTCTACTGCAGGCACTTCTAAAGAAGCTGTAGATAGATTAAGAGAACAAGGCATTAAAGCAGGTCTTGTTAAACCAAGAGTATTTAGACCATTCCCAGGAGAAGAAATTGCAAATGCTTTAAAGAATGTTAAAGCTGTTGCAATTTTAGATAAAGCAGATGGTTTAAATGGTGTTGGTGGACCACTATTCACAGATACAACATCAGCAATGTTAGTAAACAATGTTACTTCTCCAAAAGCTGTTAGTTACATTTATGGTATTGGCGGTAGAGATGTAAGAGTTGAAGACATCGAATCAGTTTATAAAGATTTACAAGAAGTAGCAAATGAAGAAAAAGTTATAGATGTGTATAGATATCTAGGACTTAAAGGAGGTAGAGACTAATGGCTTATAATTTTAAAGAAGAAATGAAAAAGCAAAATCGTCTTGCTTCTGGTCATAGAATGTGTGCTGGTTGTGGTGCTCCAGTTGCAGTTAATGCAATACTTCGTGGACTTCATGAAGGAGATCATGCAGTAATTGGTGCTGCAACAGGATGCCTAGAAGTATCTACTTTCATGTATCCTTATTCAGCGTGGAAAGATAGTTTTATACATACAGCATTTGAATGTGCTGGCGCAACAGTTGCTGGTGCAGAAGCCGCATATAAATCATTAAAGAAGCAAGGAAAACTTCCAGAAGATTATAATTCTAAATTCATAGCATTTGGTGGAGATGGTGGAACTTATGATATAGGTCTTCAATCTTTATCTGGAGCTATGGAAAGAGGACATGATATGGTTTATGTATGTTATGATAATGGTGCATATATGAACACAGGTATTCAAAGATCTTCTGCTACTCCTAGATTTGCAGATACTACAACTTCTCCTGCTGGAAAGGTTGTGCCAGGAAAACAACAAAAGAGAAAAGATTTGACAGAAGTAATTGCAAATCATCATATCCCATATGTTGCACAAACAGCTTGTTTTAGAAACTTTAGTGATATTACAACTAAAGCAGAAAAAGCAATTTACACTGAAGGAGGAGCATTTATAAATGTACTTGCTCCATGTCCAAGAGGTTGGGGTTATAATACTGAAGATTTAATGCAACTTAATCAATTAGCAGTAGATACTTGCTACTGGCCATTATATGAAGTTGTTGATGGTGTTTATCACATAACATATAAACCTGCAAACAAATTGCCAGTAGAAGAATTTTTAAAACCACAAAGAAGATTCAAACACATCTTTAATCCAGGTAATGAATGGATGATTGAAGAACTTCAAAAAGAAGTTGATGAAAGATGGCAAAGACTATTAGAGTTAGAAGAAATTACAAATAAGCAATAACAAAAAAAGACCCACTAAAGTGGGTCTTTTTTATGTTAAAAATTAAACATTTGATTTGTAAATGATTCAGTATTATATAACATTATCACGACATCATAATCGTTATTTGCGATTACTCTTTCTAAATCTGCTTTAGGTTGGTCCCTTAAATCAATCATATCTATCTCATACACAGATGTTGATAAAAAGGCTGCAAAAGGTAAAGCGTATGAATCTTTTATTAATAACACTTTTTTCCCATCCTCAAGGGCATTATTTATTACTCTTAAATAGCCATAATCCCATTCAAAATACGTAGCGTATTTATTTGTTTCCACATTGTTATCATATAAAAGTTGTTTTACTGCTATTGCATTTGCAAAACTACCATTTTTAATTGGCTCAATATCAGAAGACATCATGTTATATAGAGTATAATTTGTGCTATATTTAGGTTCAATGTATGTGTAATCATCAAGGCCTGAAATTGCTTGCCCTGTCCTTCTTCCGAGTGAACCTAAATAGCAATTCTCATATGTTTTGATATTGTAATTATCCAGATTTCTATAATAATTATCACTATCAATATCTAAATTAAATCTATCATTTAAAGTGCTTACAACTTTTTGATATGCCCAAAATGCAGTATTTGTTTTCCAATGATGGTCTGTTTTAAAAAATAAATCCTCTTCTTCTCCACATTCTAACAAGTCTTTTCTTAAGTCATATGTTTGGACACCAGCATCATTTAGTTTTTCTAAAAACTCATCTGCATTTTCGTTTGAGAAGTTGTAGTTATATACAAGTTTATTTGTATATCCATCTATCATTTTGTTTGGTGCTTGAATATAAATGAAATTATCAACCATATTTGATAAATCTATTGTTTTATTGGCATATTCATCAACAGAAACCTTGTATGCAGGAAAATACAAGAAACCATTTTCATCTTTTATTAGATTTACATACTCTGCATCTTCAATTAATGAAATATCATTTTGATTACCTGAATTTACAAATGACCAAATAGTAATAAATAATTTTGAAAACGCATTACTTTCGCCAAAAACATAAGAGACCACTTCGTTAATTGTTTCTTCTTTGCTCAAATCAGTGATATATTCAGCGTTTGCAGACACAGATCCAATTGATACAACGGCTATGATGATTATAAATAGTACTGCTGTAACATTATATCTATTCATAAAGAATAACTCCTAATCATTAAAAATTAAAATATATAAATGGATTGTAAGAACCTTTTATTAAAAATGAAACACATATTAAAAAAATAGCTGTCATAATAATAGGTACTAAAAAAGCATTTACAAATTTATTCTTATCAAACAATTCTTCTAGCTTTTTAAACAATGGCAAAGCAAATATTATTCCTAAAATAAAGAATAGCAACTTTTGCTTCCCATATATTGATACATTGTAATCATATAACGGAATGTTACCCAATCCAAACATAGATTTTATGTATGTAATTACATTTTCAAGCCCAACGGCTCTAAACAAAACCCATCCAATTAGTACACTAAACAATGTATAAATATGCATAATAAAATTTCCAAACCATTTTCTTTCTTTATCTGGCTTTATAATGTTCTTTTCTATCATTAATAAAACAAAGAAGAACAAGCCCCATAAAATAAAATTCCAAGATGCTCCATGCCAAAATCCGGTTAATAGCCATACTATCAACAAATTAAATATTGTTCTTGATTTTGATACTTTTGATCCGCCAAGTGGAATATACACATAGTCTCTAAACCATGTAGATAATGAAATATGCCATCTTCTCCAAAATTCTGTGATTGATTTTGATATGTATGGATAATTAAAGTTTTCATCAAATTTAAATCCAAAAACTTTTCCCAAACCAATTGCCATATCTGAGTAACCTGAAAAATCGAAATAGATTTGAATAGCATATGCAATTGCACCAATCCAGGCTATTGCAACTGATGTTGGGCCATTATCAAATGCAAAATCAGCAATTACTGCCATTTGATTTGCAATTAATATCTTTTTAAATAGACCAATTAAAAATCTATAAATACCTTTTGAAAAATCATCAAAAGTTTCTTTTCTATTATTTATTTGTTCTGCTATTGTTTCATATCTTACAATTGGTCCTGCAATTAACTGAGGGAAAAACGAAAGATATAAGCCAACATTTAAAATGTTCTTTTGAACTTGTCCTTTACCTCTATACACATCAATAACATAAGAAATCGCCTGGAATGTGTAGAAAGATATACCAATTGGGAGAACGATATTTGGAATCGTGATTGCTGTTTTGAAGATTCCATTTATGTTAGAAACAAAGAAACCTAAATACTTAAACACCATTAAAATGCCTAAATTTGTCATAAGCATTAAAATGATTATTAGTTTTGAAACACCTTTTCTCTCACGATATTTATCTATCAAAAGCCCATATATATAATTTGTTACTATTGATGTAATCAGCAATAATACAAGCTTTGGCTCTCCATAAGAATAGAAGAATAGACTCATCAATAGCAAAAAATAATTCTTTACTTTTTTGGTTTTTCTTAAAAACACAAAATAAATGAATAGTGTTATTGGTAAAAAGAAAAACAAAAAGTCTGTACTTGAAAACAGCATGTTAAATCTCGCCCTTCATTTATTTTACTACAGCATGTGTAACAACTTTTGTTTCTGATGCAAGGATAAAAGCTTTTTTATCTAGAGTATATATTAGTCTTCTAAACTCTCTTAATCTCTTGCTTTGGATAACTGCGAATATAATAAATTTTTCACCAGAATATTGTGACGGATTGGCATCGATAACAGTTATTTCGAATCCTTTATCTTGGATTTGTTTAATCATATCTGGATCTTTAGATGAAGTTACAATTTGAACATTTATCGTTCCAGAGATTCTCTTTGAAAGCTCTCCTCCTACTATATTTCCAATTGCGTATCCAAGAGCATAAGCAAGGCCTATATTCCATACTTGAATTCTTGATTCAGTTGGGAAATTAAGGGCTTCTCTTACAACTAAGAACCAAACAAGTGCCTCTACTATAGCTATTAAAGCAGCAATCTTGGTTCTTCCTTTTACTAATATAACAGTTCTAAATGTAGAAAGAGATACATCTACAATTCTACACGCAAAAACCTTTAAACATAACAATATAAGCTCGGTTTCAAGCATATAATTCATCCTTTCATTTTATGTTATCTTTAATTTGCTTCATTAATTATACTATACAATAAAATGTATCTTTTTAATAGTTTTATTGCTAAATAATTTTTTAATATATATAATTATGTAGAAAAGTGAAATAAATGTAAAAAGGAGAGATAAAAATGGCTGAAACAAAATTAAATGCACAAAAACTTGCAGACAAATTACTTGTTAACAAGAAAAACGGTTGGGAAGGATTAACTGACCAAGAAAAGAAAAAAATAATGAAGTTTTCTGATGGATATATTGATTATATTAACAACGGAAAAATTGAAAGAGAGATAATTAAAGAATCTGAAGAAATTGCCAAAGCTAATGGATTTAAGCCACTTTCAAGCTATAAAAAATTAAAAGCTGGAGATAAAGTATACTACATCAATAGAGGTAAAAATATTATCTTAGCTGTTATTGGTAAAGATAAATTAGAAGAAGGAATAAATGTTGTTGGAGCTCATACAGATTCTCCAAGACTAGATTTAAAACCAAATCCATTATACGAAGATACAGATTTTGCATATTTAAAAACACAATACTATGGTGGAATTAAGAAATATCAATGGGTTACAATACCTCTTGCTATTCATGGTGTTGTAGCACTTAAAAATGGAAAAACAGTTGATGTTAAGATTGGTGAAGAAGGCGATGATGTAACATTCGTTATTACCGACTTGCTTCCACATATGGGAAGACATCAAATGGAAAAGAAAGCATCTGAAGTGATCGAAGGCGAAAACTTAACACTATTAATTGGTAGTATGCCTTTGACAGATGAGAAAGTTAAAGAAAAAGTTAAACTAAACACAATGGCAATCCTAAACGAAAAATATGGAATTACTGAAGAAGATTTCTTAAGTGCAGAGTTAGAAATTGTTCCTGCATTTAATGCTAAATCTTTAGGATTTGATAAATCAATGGTCGCAGGATATGGCCAAGATGATAAAGTTTGTTCATATTGTTCATTAATGGCAATCTGCGAAACAACAGCTCCTAAAAAGACTGCAGTTTGCTTATTAGTAGATAAAGAAGAAATTGGAAGTGTTGGTAACACGGGAATGGAAAGTTTAGTTTTCGAAACATTTTTAGGTGAATTAATTCATCTATGTGGTGAAGATAATACTCCAAACATTCTTCATAGATTATATCAACATTCAGCGATGCTTAGTGCAGATGTTGATGGAGCATTTGATCCACTTTATGCTAGTGTTGCAGATAAAAAGAATGCATCATTCTTTGGATATGGTGTTGGTATGAATAAATATACAGGCGGACGTGGTAAAGGCGGAGCAAATGACGCTAATGCAGAATTCATTGCAAAGATTAGAAAACTATTTGATGATAATAAAGTTAGATTCCAAATTGCAGAACTTGGTAAAGTTGATGAAGGTGGCGGCGGAACAATCGCATACATCTTGGCAAATAAAGGAATGGATGTAATAGATTGTGGAACACCAGTATTATCAATGCATTCACCTTATGAAACAACAAGTAAGTTTGATGTATATCATTCATATTTAGCATATAAGGCATTTATGAACAAATATATTTAATAAGGTTTACAAAAGAGAATGTCTAACCTTGACATTCTCTTTATTATTAATCAAGGAGATAATGTATGAAAAAAAATAGTATTATAATTATTATTGCAATTTTGGTAATAGCTGTTATTGTAATTGCCCTATTATCAAGTGAAGTATTAAACAAGAATTCATCAAACGAACCAATTAGAAACGAAGGCTATGTTGATGAAACAGCTAAAGCAACTGGCGGAAAATTAGATGTAAATATTAATGATTTATTTAAAAGCGATGTTCCAACTCCATCAGGAGATTTAAAGGTGTACTTTTTTGATGTCGGACAAGGAGATTCTATATTTGTACAAAACAATGATGCCACAATGCTTATAGACGCTGGCAATAACCCAGATGGAAAATACATTAGCAAGTTTTTAAGAAAAGAACTTGGAATCAAAAAGATAGACTATCTAATCGGAACTCATCCACATGAAGACCATATTGGCGGAATAGATATTATTTTACAAGATTTTGAAATAGGCACATTCTTTATGCCAAACAGAAAAGTGGACAATAAGAGCTATACAGATGTTGAAAAATATGCAACAGAAAAGAATGTTGAAAGTATTTCTCCAAGTGTAGGAACTAAATTTAAAGTAGGTACTGCTCTTTGCGAAATAATGACACAAAATGATAAGGCAGAAGAAATAAATGATACTTCAATTGTTGTTCAACTAACATTCGGTAGCAAGAAGTTCTTATTTACAGCAGATTTGTTAGGAACAGGTGAAGCTTTAAGAAAATGGAATGACATAGATGTACTTAAAGTATCACATCATGGATCAACTTATTCATCTCAAGAATCTTTCTTAGAACAAGTTAAACCAGAAATTGCTGTTATTACTTGCGAAAAAGATAATGACTATTATTATCCACATGAAGCAGTTTTAGAAAGATTAAAAGATGTAAAATGCAACGACGTTTACATAACATCAACAGATGGAACAATATTGATAGAAAGCGACGGAAATAGCTTGAGAGTAACAAAAGATGCTTTGCCAAATGTTGATTTTGATGGAAATAAGTAACCATAATTTGACAAATCCTAGGTAGTATTATAAAATCTTGATGCTTTTACAAAAAGAGAAAAAACTAATTAAAGATACTACGAAAGGGGATTATTATGAAAAAGGCAGGAGACTCCTGCAGTTTGGCAAAACAGATAACAGCGATTGCTTTTGTAATGTTATCTATAACTTTATCAGGAGTTATTTATATTTCAAATTGTAGTTCTAAAGTTTACAAAGAAGCTGAATCAAAATTAGGTATTATTGCTTATGAAGAGCCAGCATATGATATGCCAGTCAAAATGATTGACGAATCAGGTAATATTATAGCAAGTAGTACAGGTTTTGCTGAAGGCCAAATAGATGATTATATTCAAAAAGATGAGAAATTAGACGAAAAATCAAAACAAGCAATAGACAATGTTTTCAATGGCACATATATTAAAAGCTTTTTAACAACTACAAGTCTAAATGAAGAAAAGAAAGACCTTATTAATAGCTTTTTCGAGAATAATTTAGACAAAAATGAAGAAGATACCACAGTATTACACGTTGAAGAAGTTGAAGAAGAGCAAAACATTATTATTCCAGAAGATAGTGAGTCTGGAGAAGAATTAATTAGTGTTGATCAAGTTAATACTAATGATGATTCTGAGGCAGAAACACCTGCTTTAGCACCTGGACAAGAAAGTGTTTGGCTATATGAAGAAAGTCAAGTTCCAGACAATTACATTACTTATTATGACATGACGGCGACTGCATATTGCTTATGCAAAAAGTGTACTGGAAAAACACCAGGTAGTAGTGGATATGGCAGAACTGCATCGGGTCTAGTAATTAAACCTGGAACAAGCATGAAGGTTTGTGCGGTTAATAGAAATCAAATTCCTTTAGGAACACATATTTATGTTCAAGGATTAAAAGGGGCAAAAGACTATGGTTATGCTATTGCAGCAGATACAGGTGGTGCAATAACAACAAATAGAATTGACTTGTACTTTGACAATCATAGTACATGTTTACAATGGGGTAGAAGAAGCGTTAGAGTTTACATTTTACCAGAAGAATAAATAATTAAAAAAGTAGCTAAAATTATGATAGCTACTTTTATTTTTTATGTATAAATGGTATGATATTATGGTAATATTATAATTAGGAGATATTATGAATTTATACGATGAAACGAGGATGCTACTAAATCAATATGGACTTAAAGCAAAGAAAAAATTTGGTCAAAATTTTTTAATAAATCAGGACATAATTGATAGCATAATAGAAAAATCTGAAATAACACAAAACGATGTAGTTCTTGAAATAGGCCCTGGTCTTGGAACATTAACTAAAGAATTACTAAAGCATTCTAAAAGAGTAATTGCTGTTGAATTAGACGAAGACATGTGCAATATACTTAAAAATCGATTTGATAATGGTAATTTAGAAGTAATATGTGACGATATTCTTAAAATAGATTTAAATGAGTTCACAAATAAGTATGGGAGCATCAAGGTTGTCGCAAATTTGCCTTATTATATTACAACTCCAATTATTATGAAGTTATTAGAAAGTGAGTATAAGATAGATTCCATAACAGTTATGGTACAAAAAGAAGTTGGAGATAGAATTTGTAGTACATCAAAAGATAGAGAAAATAGTTCGATTACGATTGGAATTAATTATTATGCAAAACCAAAGATTATTATAGATGTTCCTAAAGAAAATTTCTTTCCTTCGCCAGAAGTTGATTCATGTGTTATAAAACTGGATGTATTAGAAAAGCCTCCAGTAAATGTAAAAGACAAAGATAAGTTTTTTAATATTGTAAAAATGGCATTTTCTCAAAGAAGAAAGACAATATTGAATTCGTTATCTAGTAGTAATTATAGTAAGGAGCAAGTGGCTAATGTGTTAGAGAAATTAAATCTCGATTCTAAGCTACGTGCAGAAGATTTAAGCATCGAGGATTATGCTAATATTTCAAATGAGATTTAAAAAATACAAAGGAGTAAATTTCAATGATTAATATTAGAGAAATAGTTGTTATTGATGATGTAGGCGACGTATATGATCTTGTTAATAAAGTTCTAAAAAAAGAACTTGATGAATACGATGTAACATTATCTAATTCTACAAAAGAATCAATTAACAATGCATTAACTGAAATTCCTAGTTTAATAATTATTAATGGCGACAACATGAAAAAGGATCTTATCAAAACCTGTGAATTTATACGTAAAAATCCTGAAAATAGAATTACTCCTATAATAGTAGCATCATCAAATAAAGATAGAGAATATAGAGTAGAGGTTTTAAAAAGAGTAATTGAATACTATATAGCAAAGCCTTTATATCCAAGATATTTTTATTACACAATTAAAAATCTTTCGAGATTGATTGATGCAAATAGATGCATAAGTAATCTTACTGGACTTCCTGGAAATGCTCAAATAGAAATAGAATTAAAAAGAAGAGTTGCTAGTAAGAAATTGTTTGCAGTATTATATGCAGACTTAGATAATTTTAAAGCATACAATGACAAATATGGTTTTATGAATGGCGATGAAGTAATAAAATTCACAGCAAATTGCATGAAAGAATCAATTCAAGAATTTGGCGAAAAAGGTGACTTTTTAGGCCATATTGGCGGTGACGATTATGTTGCAGTTGTTGGATATGATAATGCAAGAAAAATCGGAAAAGAAATTATTAAAAAGTTTAATGCTAATATAGGTGAGTTTTATTCTGAAGAAGATAATGAAAATGGATTTATAAAAATCTTAAATAGAAAAGGAAAAATGGAAAAATATCCTCTTATGACACTTACTGTTGCTATGATTAGTAATAGATTTAAGAGATATTCATCTGTTTTAGAAATAGGAGAAGATGGAGCTCAAGTCAAGAAAAAAGCAAAGACAATTCCAGGCTCTACATTCCTAGAAAATAGAAGAAAATAATTGGAGTAAAAAATGCAAGAAGATATTCTACAGAATTTAAATAAAGAGCAAAAAGAAGCAGTAACAACAACCGAAGGCCCACTGTTAATAATAGCCGGCGCAGGTTCTCGGAAAAACAAGAGTTCTTACACATAGAATTGCTTATTTAATTAAAGAAAAAGGTGTTGCTCCTTGGAATTTAATTGCTATTACTTTTACCAATAAAGCTGCCAATGAAATGAAAGAAAGAGTTCAAAAGCTTTTAGGCGAAGAAATGGCAAAAGATATGTGGGTTGGCACGTTTCACTCAATGTGTGTAAGAATTCTAAGAAGAGAAATTGACAAAATAGGCTATGATAGAAACTTTATAATTTTTGATACACAAGATACAAAATCTGTTATTAAAGATTGTATTAAAGAAGCAAATTTAGATGACAAAGTTTTTTCAGATAAATATTTGCAAGCAGAGATTAGCAAAGCAAAAAACGATTTTATAGATCCTGCAACGTTCTCTTTAAGATGGTCAAAGGACTATAGAATGGCTAAAGTTGCTGAGGTCTATAGCACTTACCAAGCAAAGTTAAAAAGAGATAACGCATTAGATTTTGATGACATTATTAACAATACAATTACTATTTTTAAAGAATATCCTGATGTTTTAGAGTATTATCAAAACAAGTTTAAATATGTATTGGTAGATGAATATCAGGATACTAATAAGGCTCAAGACATATTGGTTGCCATGCTTGCAGACAAGTCTCAAAATATTTGTGTGGTTGGCGACGATCAACAAAGTATCTATAAATTCAGGGGTGCCAACATTGATAACATTTTAAGTTTTGAAAAAAGATTTAAAAATACAAAGGTTATAAAACTTGAGCAAAATTATCGTTCAACAAAATCAATATTAAAAATTGCAAACGAAGTAATTAAGAATAATACTGGAAATGTTGAAAAGAATTTGTGGACCGAAAATGACGAGGGTGCCAAACCCTTTGTCTTTCAAGGCGGAAACGAATACGATGAAGCAAATTTTGTTGTTGAGCAGATTAATCATTTGAAAAGAGAAGAGTATTTTAAAAATTCAGATTTTGCCATTTTATATCGTACCAATGCACAATCTCGTGTATTTGAAGAAATTTTAATGCGAGAAGGTATTCCGTATAGAGTAATTGGCGGATTAAAGTTCTATGAAAGAAAAGAAATAAAAGATATAATCGCTTACTTAAGAGTAGTATCAAATACTAAAGATAATGTTAGCTTAAAAAGAATTATCAATGAACCTAAAAGAGGTATTGGAAAAACTAGTCTTGATAATGTTGAGCAAGTTGCCAACAAACTTAATCTTTCAATGTTTGATGTTATCAAGGATATAGATAAATATGTTCAAACAAGAGCAAATGGTGCTCTAAAAGCTTTTGCAGATTTCATTTTAAAAATGCAAAAGGAAGCAACATCGATTGAAAATCTAACCGAAAAAATTTTAAAAGAGTCTGGATATATAGACACATTAGAACAAGAGAATACAGATGAGGCAAAGTCTAGAATCGAAAACTTGGGAGAGTTTTTAAATGTTGTTATAGCATTTGAAACAGAAAATGCAGAAAACACATTACAAGATTTCCTAGAAAACTTAGCGTTGGTTACTGATTTAGATAATGTTGATGAAAATGTTGATAATGTATATTTAATGACGATTCATACAGCAAAGGGCCTTGAATATCCAGTTATATTCTTGGTTGGAATGGAAGATGGATTATTCCCTGGATATAAATCTATTGGAGAAGAAGCAGAATTAGAAGAGGAAAGAAGACTTTGCTATGTTGGAATAACTAGAGCTAAAAACTATTTATATCTAACTTGCGCTAAATCAAGAACAGTATTTGGATCTACTAGTTATGCAATGCCATCTAGATTTTTAACTGAAATACCATCTGATTTATATGATGGAGATATCAAGAAAAATCGCCTAGATGAATATGACTTTGATGATGATGTGGATTTTACTTATGGAAAGAAAAAGTCTGGATATTTATCATCTGAATATAGCAATGCAAACTCAATGTTTGATAAAAGAGGATATTTTAATACTGGACATAGATCTTATGATGTTCCACTTTATGAAAGTGCAGCTAGTATAAATAACAACACTACAAAAACGAAATTTAGCTTTAAAAGTGCAGAAGAATTCCTTGGAAAAGCAACAAAAAATGAAGTGGATTTAAGTGCTTTTAGTATTGGAACAAAAGTAATACATAAAAAATTTGGCGCCGGTGTTATTACTAAGATTGAGCCTGAAGATGATGACTTGAAGGTTGAAATAGAGTTTGAAAAATCAGGAATGAAGAGACTTATGGCAAAATATGCTGGCTTACAAATAGTTTAATGATATAATAAATATATATTAGGATTTAGGAGGCTAACCTATGAGAAAGAATAACAAAGGTATTACAATGATCGAAGTCGTAATTGTAATCATTATTTTAATCTTGCTTGCCGTAATAGCAATCTGGAATACGTGGTCATCTTATAATAAAGCAGAAGGCACAAACTTACTTAATGAGTTTAAGAGCCTAGAAGAAGGTGCTGTTATGCTAGAAAACATATACAACACAAATCCGGACTTTGAACTTAAAGAAGATGAGCATTATTGCACAACTGTGAGTGGAGATGTTAGCGGTGAGGTCTGGTATGTTCTTTATGGCCGTGATGCAATTGGAAATGAATGGTATAGCAGAAAAACAGATGGACAAGAGATATTTAGAACAATTCTTTCAAATTGGGGAATTAATGATTTACAAAGAAGCTATGAAATAAAACTAGATGATGGCATAAAGATAAGATATGCAAATGGAAATTATGTATTGCTAAATGATTTTAAAGTATATACATATGATGATATAAGATCTTTACGTGAAAGTGGGGCGTTCTAATGAGAAATAATAAAGGTGTTACAATGATGCTTTTGGTAGTAACAATAATATTGATGATAATCATTGCGTTCTTAGCAGTGTTCTATTCACAAAATGTTACTCCTGAAGCAAGAATTTCAGCAGCATATACTAGTCTAAATGCTGTAAAAGAATCATGTATTGCTGCGGTACAATTTACTAATGTTGGTCAAGAAGATGAATACCATTTCTTTGGAAAAACAATTAGTCAAGAACATCCAACAGAAGTATCAGATTATGAAAGCAGATGTGGTCTTTCTTCTTCAGAACATTTTGGAAATAGAACATATTTAATTGATCCATTTAGTACTAGAGAAGAAGATAAGAGAAGAATTACAAATCTAGAGTTATCAAATTTAAAATATACTTTCGTAGTTGATTTGGATAATGAAAAGTACTATATAGTTGATGGCGTTTCAAGAAACACAGATGGATCAGATACTAGATATGAGTATTTTGATATTCAAGCAATGTATGATATGCTAGGAAACTATGGAAAAGTATAATTAAGAGGTTTTTGATGGAAAAGTTAATTGAAATTTTAAAAGGAATTAGACCAAATATAAATATTGAGAGCACTACACTTATTGATGATGGTGAATTAGATTCATTCGATATTGTAACATTAGTATCTGAAATCATTGATGCATTTGGTGTTGAATTAAGTGTAGATGATATTTTACCAGAAAATTTTAACAGTATTGAGGCAATGCTTAAATTAATTGAAAGCAAAAAGTAGGAGTTTTTAATGTCTATTATTTCAATTGAATTTTTACTATTTGTAGTAGTATGTTTAATTTCATATTATATTGTACCAAAGAAGCATAGATGGATAGTTTTGTTAATATTCAGCTATGCTTTTTATTCGTGCGCAAATTTGAAGACAATTCCATACCTTTTGATAACAACCATAAGCACATATTTAATAGCACGAAGACTTGAAAAACTTGGAAAAGAACCTAATAAAAAGACAAATAAGAAATTATATGTTCTTTTAGCATGTTTAATAAATTTTGGTATGCTTTTTTACTTTAAATATTGGGACTTCTTTGTGGAGACGATTAATAGCGTTATGCAAAGCGAAAGATTACCAATATTAAGCATTATTCTTCCGCTAGGTATATCTTTTTACATATTCCAATCAATAGGCTATGTAATAGATGTTTATAGAGGAAAATATGAAGCTGAAAAGAATGTTTTTAAATATGCTTTGTTTGTAAGCTATTTTCCACAAATAATTCAAGGACCAATTAATAGATTTAAGGATTTACAAAAACAATTAGTTACAGGAAATGATTTTTCATTTAATAATTTGCAAGATGGAATTCAAACTATTCTTTGGGGTTTGTTCAAAAAGTTAGTAATTGCAGATAGAACGGCTGTAATTGTGAATACAGTTATTCCAAATTATGAGCAATATGATGGTGGAATCATTTTAGTTACTATGATTTTGTATTGCATTCAGTTATATATGGATTTTTCTGGTGGAATAGATATTGTAAGTGGTGTATCAAAGATGTTTGGTGTCAAGCTTGCTCAAAACTTTAATAGACCAATATTTGCCACTTCTTACGCGGATTTTTGGAGAAGATGGCATATGTCATTGGGTGCATGGATGAAGGATTATTTATTCTATCCAATATCTCTTTCAAAGCCATTTATAAAATTTGGAAAGTTTGTTAGAGGAAAGATCAAAGGAAAACTTGGAAAGATAATACCAGTATCAATCGCTACATTTATTGTGTACTTTGCAATTGGTATATGGCATGGTTCTTCATTTAAATATATTGCTTTTGGACTTTGGAATGGAGCAATAATAACGCTTGCTATACTATTTGAACCGCTATTTATTACTATTAAAGAAAAACTTAAGATAAATGACAAAAACATATTCTTTAAACTATTCCAAATGACTAGAACATCAATAATTGTTTTATTTGGAAGATACATCACAAGAGCACCTAGGTTCATGGCAGCTATTTTTATGCTTGGAATAACATTTACAAAGTTTTCATTTGATGCAATTAGTAATGGAACTTTGTTAAATCTCGGACTAGAATTAAAAGATTTTATTATAATAATTGTTTGCACGATTGCATTGTTAATTATAGAGGGAATATATGAAAAAGGAATTGATTTAAGAGAAAAGATCAATCAAAAGAATGGATTGATTCAATGGATTGTAATGGTTGCTACGTTGCTCGTAATTCTTTATCTAGGAGTATTTAGAGGTAATTATATATCTAGTGAGTTTATATACAAGAATTTTTAACAATAGAGTATTTCGAAAAGGAGGAGGTGAAACATGACTAGTAAAAAATGGTTTATTATATTTGTAATCACACTTTTGTTAATCGTTGGAATACATGCTGGAATTAATTACTTTGTTGATCCATTTGGAATTTTTGGCGACAAGATTTTTAATTGGTATTCTTACGATATGACAAACAATCCGAGAATAGCCAAAATAGGCTACTTAGAAAAAGATGATAATTACAAAAATTATGATTCGTATATAATAGGATGCTCTTCAACTAGCTCATTTTCACCGATAGATTATGGCGAATTCTTTTCTGGCGATTGGTATAACATGATAATGTATGGCGCTGATATGTTAGATGTTGAGCAAACTACAAAGTATGTTGTAAACAACTTTGATGCAAGAAATATAATCATTAACATCTTTATAACAAATGGCCAAAAATATGATGAAGAGCAAGATGTTTATACAAGAAGTATGCATACAAAAGTAGATGGGAAGAATCCGTTAGATTTTTATTCTAGATTTTTATTTATGCCACTTGATTATTCAATTGCAAAGATAAATGCTAGTAAAGAAGATACATATTTAACACAAGTATTTGATGTGTTTAATGAAGAAAATGGAACGTATGATAAAAAAGTACGTGATGTAGAACCTATTAGAGAACTTGATGCTTATTATGAGAAATATCCAGTATTTGTAGATTATCCACATATTATCAATGAAATGAACAAAATAGATGAAACTGTGGATAGCATTAAGAGAATTATAGAATTTTGTGAGCAAAAAGATATTAATTTGCAATTTGTAATGGCACCGGTTTATTGGGAATATTTGCAAGACTTTGAAAGAAAAGATGTTGAAGAATTCTATACAAAAATTGCAGAAATAACACCATATTGGGATTTCACATCTTCATCACTTACTAAAGAACCTCGATTTTTCTATGATGAAACGCATTTTAGAAATGCAATGGGAAGAATGACATCTGCGAAGATGGTAAATTCAAATGAAGCATATTATCCTGATGACATAGGAGAATATGTAACAAAAGAAAATGTTAAAGAACATATTAATAAACTATATTTGGTTGAAAATGACACTTCAACTTACACAAAAGATGTTCCGGTAATTACTTATCACAATATAAAAGAAAATGCTAAAGAAAGTAGCGAAATAACAAAAGAAACATTTGAAAATCAAATAAAAACACTATCTGAGCTAGGCTATAAAGGAGTTCATTCAATTGATTTAATAAACTATGTAGAAAAAGGAATAGAGCTTCCAGATAAATCAATAATGATTACTTTTGATGATGGATATTTAAGTAATTATGAAGATGCTTTTGAAATATTAAAAAAATATAATATGAAAGCAACAATATTTGTTATAGGCTCAAGCGTTGGAAAAACAACCTATAAAGACACTGAACATTCAATTATTCCGCATTTTGATTTTGATAAAGCAAAAGAAATGATAGATTCTGGATTAATAGATATTCAAAGCCATACATGTGATTTTCATCAGTGGAAAGAATATGAAAATGGAGATAAAGTAAGAGAAAATTTGTTAAAACTAGAAGATGAAACAGAAGCAGAATATGTTGATGATTTAAGAAATGATTGTCAAAAACAAGGTGAATTGTTTAAGAACAATCTAGGAATTATACCAGTTGCACTTTCTTATCCTAGCGGCAAGCATGAGACGTTAACAGATGTTATCTTAAAAGAAGAAGGAATAAAGATTTCATTTACAATTGAAGAAGGAAACAATACAATAATAAAGGGGTTGCCACAATCGCTAATTGCATTAAATAGATACAATATGGATGAAAGAACAGATATTAATAGAATTTTGGGGGAATAAAAAATGTCAGTAGAAGCAACAAAACATGAAATAATATCATTATTAAACAAAGTTAATCGTGATGGAATTGATAGACTGATTGAGTTTTTAGAAAAAACAGATTTTTTCACTGCGCCTGCAAGTACGAAGTTTCATAGTAATTACGAAGGTGGATTAGCGGACCATAGTTTAAATGTTTATAAAGAATTAAAAGACTTAACAAATGGAGAATGGCCAGAAGAAACAATAATTGTTATAGGACTACTACATGATATTTGTAAAGTAAATAATTATAAAACTGAAATGAGAAATAAGAAAAATCCAGACACAGGAGTTTGGTATCAAGAGCCATATTATACTACAGATGATATGATGCCACTTGGACATGGTGAAAAATCTGTAATGCTAATTTCAGAATTTATTAGACTAACGAAAGAAGAACTATATGCAATTCGCTGGCACATGGGAGGATATGAGCCTAAAGAAAATTATAGCTATATATCAAATGCTTATTATAAATATCCGCTTGCTGTATATACACATATGGCAGATTTAAAAGCAACATACATTGATGAAGAAATCAAATAATAAAAACGGCGCCAAACAAATGGCGCCGTTTTATTTAACTGCTTGGCTTTAAATCAGTTCGATTTGCAAAGTCCATAACAATATTTTTTACTTCCAATTCATCGCTTTCTCTTTGTTGGAAAATAGAAGTGTATTTAAGGTCATGATCAATTTCGCAGATGCCGGGACAATAGTTTTGTTCAGTATCATAGAGTGCTGGAAGTAAAAGCATAATAATTTTTCGCCTAATATCGCGAGCACCTATTTTAGAATTAGCAACGGATGTTGCTAACCCATTTAGTACAAGAGGATCTACTATCAAATCTACGCCTCTTGAATAGAACACATTTAAATACTGCTGTAAGAACGAATCTTTTGCATAAATAATATCTTCGACGATATCAACAGTGAGTGGCTTGTATTCAGCATACAAAAGAATACGCCCAACAAACTCATCAATAAAACCAAATTTAATAAGGTCATCAGGAATATAATCAGAAGAAGTAATCTCATCAAAGAATTTTGCAATTTGATCATCTTCATCATAATAACGATCAATCTTAGGTTTGGCACGATCTTCGAAACCGGGGACTCTTTTACCAAGTAAGCGCTGCTCTCTTATTTCAGGAAGGCCCTCAAATTTTCCACCCATAATAACAGTAAGCATATGAGTATCAAACATTTTTTTGTCTTTACCAACAGGAATGATATTGGGCTCTAAGAGTTTTAGCAGCTCTTGTTGAACTTGAGTACCATTAATGTCGCGGCCACTTGTATTATTTGCGGCTGCGGAAGCTTTTTTATCAATTTCATCAAGAAAAATGATTCCTCGCTGCGCAACCTCTAAGTCACCACCACAGTTTTTAAGATGAACATCAAGAATATTTGATACATCGTCTCCTACATAACCAGCAGATGTTAAATCTTCTGCGTGATAATGTGTAAAAGGAATTTTGAATTTTTTAGCCAGCAATTCCAATGTTTTAGATTTACCTGTGCCGGATGGTCCAATTACAAGTCCATTCAAATGATCAACAACAATGCCACAAGTATCTTCAAGCATATTAAGATAGAGATTGTTGTATACAATAAAAGAAAGAATCCTAACAGCTTTGTCTTGGCCAATTATATACTGTGAAATGTCCTTAACAATAGCATCAATAGTATCATTTAACTTAACATACCTTCGCTTAAGTTCAATTATCTCCAGGTCGGTTTCGTTGAATAACTGCTCTGGCCGGGATGCCTTTTTGCGAAAAGAAGTTGCACCTGAAATATCAATTGGATGAGAGGATGTAGGACCTAAATTATTAGATTCAGCCATGAAAACACCTCCTCGTGCAATATTAAAAATTAACTTTCGTGGTTGAATTATATAATGGAAAGCCTTAAATATCAATAATTTGGCCGAAAAATAATTGTTGACAAGTCTACGAAATGAGTTTATAATAATCTTTGCAAGTTTAAATCGCGGGGTGGAGCAGTTGGCAGCTCGTCGGGCTCATAACCCGAAGGTCGTAAGTTCGAGTCTTACCCCCGCAACCAAAAGAACACGAAGTCCTACAATCGTAACGATTGTAGGACTTCTGCGTTTCGAGAAAGATAATTTAGGGGTGTCAAAGGGGTGTCTAATATAGAAAAAAGGGATAAGCATGATAAAACTGGTAAAATAGAGAAAGTCAACTTTGAGCGATTTTATACTGCCTAAAATAAAGGATGCTCCTTTACAGATAATTTCAAGATTTTCCCTACTTGCGACCTTTGGTGTTTTAAGTTCAATGATAAAAAAGGAGTTTTTTATTATATGTCGAATTAATAACATATGATATAATATATTCGAAACTGTATTAATACAAAGGAGGATTTTTTTATGATAAAAGGAAATGGAAGCTTCAAACTAATAGGTGGACTTTTAGCTGGTATGTTAATTGGTGGTGCAACAATAGTATGTGCTAATCAAGCAATTCAAGCGTTGCAAAACACAGAAATTAAGGTTAGTTTAAATGGACAAGTTCAAACATTTAAAGATGAAACTACAGGAGAAATACAACATCCTATTACATACCATGACAGAACATATTTGCCACTTCGTAATGTTGCTCAATTGTCTGGTCTTAATGTTGATTATGATGGAAGTACAAATACAGCAATACTAAATGAACATGATTTTTCAATAGCTAGAAGTACATATAAAGAGTCACAGGCAATATATGAAAAATATGATGGCTTAGATTACTATTTAAATGAAGATGCTTCACTTGTTATATGTGGTAGTGGAAACAATCAAAAGCTTCAATATGAAATGAAAGGATTTGAAGGAAAGGTAGTTTCTGCCATTGCTATTGTGAGAGGAGATCCAAGTGCACTTGAATTTCCACTATATGTCTTAAATGATCAAGGTTATGTTTTCTACGCAGGAATTGGAGATAAACAATTTACTAAAATTAAAATAGAAAATGACTTAAAATTTTCAGACATAGCTATTAGTATTGAATCTGATAAACCAGTGGTAAAACAAATAGAAGATGGAAGCAATATTGTTGTTTATTGCGAGTATTATGAATTGTATGGAAAAACAACTGAAGGAAAAATCATTATGATAGATCAATCTAGTAGCTTATGGTCTTAACAATATTATTTAACTGATTTTATTGATTATGAATTAAGTTGAATAATAGTATGCATTAAAATTAAACTTGCGATTTTTATCAAAAACTAGGTCGTAAGTTCGAGTCTTACCCCCGCAACCAAAAAGGACGTGAATCACTAGAACCCCAAAGGCTCTTGTGATTCATTTTTTGTTTTTTTTCCCTATTTCACCAAAATATTAGTCAAATATCAGACAAAAAGATAGAAAGACAGACAATATAGAAAAGAAGAAACCAAGAATCCAGATTTTATGGTACAATATATAATGAGAGGTGAGGCAAGATGAATCAAATTAGTAAACATATTGCTATGAAAAAATTAGTCGAATTGGGAGTGGTTATTCCAGGAATATTTAATGGAACTGTTGGGAATATTACCTATTCACCAATAAGTATAGAAGAGTTTTTGAAAAAAATTGAAAACGAAGATGTAGCGAATTTAGCATACAATACAAGAACAATGGGAAGAGGAATTTTCACTATTGGTTCAAATGGAGAAATAATAAATTTTAAAGGTGTTGATTCTAAACTTAAAAATGAGGATAGTATTGCTGTCTCAAGCACTGAAGGAAGTATAGAAACTGTTAACAATCAAGACTCTTATGGAATCAATATTATGCATTTTATTGATAGAAATTCAACACAAAGTTCAGAAACAAGTCGTTTAGAATTTCGAGTAAAGGGAGCTTCACAATTTCAAAATTTATTGGTCGAAAAAATAAAAAATGATGATATTAGAAAACGAGATAAACATGGATTAATTAAATTGCCATCAATAGACTATCCGACACCATTATCAGCAGAAATGTGTGATAGTTTGGACTTACCTAGGGTTATTGATGTTGAAGAAGATTTTTTGTCTTCAATAGATTCACAGAGTTATGCTGGATATTGCTTAGTACAAATGGCACAAAATGGTCTTCCATTTAACAAGAGAAATGAATTATGGGCAGAATATTTTGAAAGGCATCATAGAGAAAGATTGAGTGATAAACAGTTGATGGAAGTGGTAAAAAGAGAAGATTCCACATATGGATTGGGTGCCACTTTTGGGCAAACTACTAGAGTTTTGGAAAATCCATTTAGAATAATGGAAATGCAATATTTTTTGAAACATAACAATATTGAAGCGCTAAATGCAATATTAGATTTTACTGTTCAAGGCAACACTGATTTCTTAACAAACTATGCTTCAATTAGTGCTAGAAATGCTGCTGGTTTTATGAATTTAAAATTAGCTATGAATAACTTCGAACATAGGCAAGATTATCCGCTTTCGGGAGAAATATGTGATGATGCTTATGATGATGTGTCAAGCTGTTTGTACGCACTTAATCCTTCACGTGAAGATCAGTTTAAGAAAATGCAGTATTATTCGCAAATTTATATTTTTGCAACTAATTTAAAAGTTTTGGAAGATGCGTATAGATTGACAGGACGTACAATTCCAGTAGATTATAAAAAACAATTTGTTGAAACTTTTTATGATTCATTGGAAGATAAGGGTAAATTTAAACTATGCTTTCAAAATCTAGATCCGATGTCAAATATTAGACATTTTAATAATGCAGAGCAAAATTTCAGAGGTATGGAGTCATTTGTGCAAGAAATTAGGAAAATTGCTGTTGAGGTTTATCAAGAGAAGAATCCACAAAAAAAAGAATCCCCAAAAGAAAGAAAAGAGCATGATACTAATAGTCCAAATATTGAATAATTAAATATTAGTCAAATGTCAGCCCAATATACAGAAAAAAGGACAAAAAATTGAGTCAAGGTAAATCACCTTGACTCGATATTTTTTATGGTTCCCAAAAAGTGTTGAGGAATCCTTCTGTAGAATATGAAGCATTGAATCTTTCACATGTCATGGGATTGAAAGTAATATCATTTTCAATGAGTTCTTTCTGGATTTCATCTACGCTTGGAGCAATATTGTGTAAGACGGTACGTCCTCTACGAAGCTGTAGCCACCTAAAAATAGCATCTATTCTATTTTCAAATGCATAGTGCGTCTCGTGTCCTTTTGAGTCTCTTGTTACAAGCCGCCACCTTTCTAAGTCCACATAGTTCTTCAAAAGGTAAAGAGCAGGTTTGATAGAAATTTTTTTGCCATCTTTCTTGATGAAGCGATCTTCGCAGCAAAGGAATTTTGAGTATGTATCATAGTACACTCTTCCGGAATATGGGGTGATGTCATACACATTTCCAACATAGGTTTCGTCATCATGTTCATCCAGTAATTCATGAATGACGGGGTTCCACCCATCTACAGGGTATTGGTTGAGATTTAAGACTGCAACACCGTCTTTTATAGTAGCGCTTTCAATCGTGCGGACTGTTTCCCATTCAACGGTGTACAAAAATGAATCAAATACAAAGTCTCGATTTGCTCTGATTCCGCCGACATAGATAATCCTGGGATCCGCCTCAGCCAACTCACTTGCAGTTGGGATTTTGTCTACACCAATTGCGATGATTTTCATTCTTCCGAGCAGTAATTCCATGATGTCAATCCTCCTTATTTGTTTTTCAAATCGCCAGCTACAGTTGGAATTTTGGCGATAAGACAAAATTAGTTCGCTTAGAATAATATCACAAAAAGGCATTTTTGTCAATTTATGTAAACCACGCAAGACTTTTTGGACATAAAAAACTGCCCGCTTTTGACGGGCAGAAAAGGCAAGTGGCCTATTTTTTAGCTGGCAATTGCGCCTTGAAGCAATTTGTAGTGCATCTTTGCGGCTGACTCCACAGAATAGACAATGATTTCAGGGACTTCGTGCTTATTTACCACGGATATCCGATTGTCTTTTTCGGGATGGGCCGTTGTTTCGATGGAGAAAGACGGAAACGGATCTGCAATTATAGTGCTGATTTCGGATGTAATATCCTTCAGATCTTTTGCAGGAATCCGGACCATCTGATTTTTATTTACCAGGTTGGTAAAGGACAGGTTTTGCCCATAAAAATCGTCGCCGCAGAAAATACCCACAAAGAGATGGGCATACTCCACAGCTCCATTCTCAACTTCCTCGATGTTTACATACGCCCGACGTAACAGTGCCATTTAAAATTCCCTCCTTAATTTGATGTAATAAAAATTGTTTTACTAGAGAGACCATGCAAGAAACCTTGCTAAGTAATATTATACCATACGGTTGACATAATTTCAAACACAAATCCAATACTATTAAAATAATACTATGCTTATTATGTTGAAGTCATTAATAGAAATGATATAATTAATATAGTATTTTTAATGAATTAATTGAATGGGATTAATAATTAAGGAGGTAAATAATGGAGTTTAAAATGCATTTAAAAGAAAAACCATTTTTTATGATTAAATCTGGTAAGAAAGATATTGAAATGCGTTTATATGATGAGAAACGTCAAAAAATTCAAGTAGGAGATACTATTGAATTTTCAAATGTTGAAACAGGACAAATACTTAACACAGAAGTTGTTAATATTCATAAATACAACGATTTTAATGAGCTTTATTCAAACTTTGATAAAACTAGACTTGGTTATTACGATGATGAAGAAGCGAAAGCTAAAGATATGTCTCAATACTATTCTGATGAAGAGATTCAAAAGTATGGTGTTGTTGGAATTGAGATCAAAAAAATATAATAAAAAAGCCCTCTCCAAAAAAGGAGAGAGCTTTTTTTATTCGTCAACTTTAACAATGAATTTGTTCATAACATAACCAAAATCAGTTTTATTAAAGTACACAAACGACCACTTTTCTTGTTTTTCAAATACTTTCACCAAAGCACCATTGCGTAGTCTAATGATAATCTTGGATTTACGAGTATCTTCTTCGCGAACATTAAGAGTGGTATTTCCTTTTACCTTAACTCTATAAAGTTCGCCGCCTTCGGGAAGATTATCTCCTGTGTCTACAAGATTCTTAGAATACACAAAGCCATACTGGTTATCGTAGACAATTCGTGTCCAGGTTTTGCCGATGGCAACAACATGAACTTCTTCGCCTGGCTCCAGTCTACCAATAACCTTTGCACTATCGTTTTTCTTGGCGCGTACTTTGATGTGATAATTCACTTTTGGGCTTACGCGGTACACAAGCTTTGCTTCATCATCAGATACGAACTTGGGCTCAGCTTCTTTTTTCTGTGTCTTTTTGGAAGTCCCTGAGCTTGTGGGTTCCTGAGGTTCAGGTGAGCCAGCAGCAGGTACGAGATAGTCAAAATATACTTTTGCGGGCTGTCCGTCATAGTAGAAATATCCCCAGTATTTGTCATGGTAGTCGATTTCGACTTTTTTACCAGCACGAATTCCACCAAGGATGATATCACTATCTATCTGGGACCGTACATTCAGCACATCGATTTCAGTCGATACGGTATAGGTTTCAGCAGATGCAAAGGCAGTTATAGCAATGATGGAAAATAGAACAAGCAGAAATACAATTAGCCGTTTCACAATCATCAACCTCCTTAATTGTAGTAGGTAGTATAAACGTATTTCAATGTACGCATATGTTAGCACCATATCGCTGGTATGTCAATAATATTGGAATAAATGTAGCATTGTATTGATATTTTATGTAAATCGTGATATATTACCTTAGATTAAGAAAAAGATAATCGGAAAGGAGGAATAAAATGACTAATTATTGGTGGCTTACAGTTAATCCAAGAGTGTTTAGATTTAAGGATTTTGATAATGGCGATTTGTTTGCTTATTCTTCAGTAAATGAAGATGGCTCTGATAGAAAAATTCATAACAATTTTTTAGAAGCAAAAAGAGGCGAAAAAGTCTTTATATATGAAAGCGTTCCAGTAGGTAGAATTATTGGTATTTGCGAAATTGAAAAAGAATTTAAAGACAATATGCTTTGCTTTAAAAAGTTAGAAACTTTTACAGAGTATATTAGAAGAACAGATATTGAGCAAAATAGAGATATAGTAAATATTGAACCATTTAGATACCAAGAAGGTATATTTTTTAAACTTTCTCAAGATGAATATAGAGCAATTTATAACATTGTAAGAGAAATGAATCCTAAACAAACTTACATGATATATCCAGATTATTCAAAAAATGATTTCTTAAAAGAATGCTTTTTTGAGTCTGAGGAATATGATGAATTAAAAGAATTAATTTTAGGTCGTAAAAATGTCATTTTACAAGGTCCTCCTGGTACTGGTAAAACATATTTAGCAAAAAGAATGGCCTTTTCAATCCTGGGCAAAAAAGATACAGGGAAAATACTAAATGTTCAGTTCCATCCAAAGTATTCTGTTGATGAATTCATTGAGGGATTTAGACCAGATGATATTGGTATTTATAAATATAGAGAAGGTTGTTTTAAGCACTTTTGTAACGAAGCTAGAAATGATAAAAAGAATAAGTATTTTCTTTTGATTGATGAGATAAATAGAGGCGATGTAATTAAAATATTTGGTGATACATTTATGTTATTAGAACCAGATAAAAGAGGCAAAGAAAACTACGTTGAGCTTCCTGCAAGTAAGGAAAGATTCTATATTCCAGAAAATCTATATATTATAGGCACTATGAATATAGCCGATCAAGAGCAAACAATGTCAGATTATGCAGTTAGAAGAAGATTTAGTTTCTATAATATAAATCCGATTTTTGATAACAAAGAGTTTATTAAATATTGTTCTAAAAGTGATTTGAAACTAAGAATCATTGAGGCTGTAAAAGAAGTAAATGGAATGGTATCAGGCAACAAACAAATTGGACATTGTTATTTTTGCAAAGACGAAAATGATAAAGAATTAATAAGAACCGTGAAATATGAGTTAATTCCGCTAGTTGAGGAGTATTTTAAAGACGAGCCTCAAATAAAAGAATTAATTATCAAAAAGCTTGAAAAAGCTATGAATAAATAAAAAGAAAAGCGTTTGAAGAAAACTTCAAACGCTTTTTTGGTGCACCACCGGGGACTCGAACCCCGGACCCACTGATTAAGAGTCAGTTGCTCTACCAACTGAGCTAGTGGTGCACATAAAATTACTTAAAAAGTAATAAAAATAGCAACTTTTTTAGATTCTTAATCAGATGTCAAATTTTTTATGACAACAATGGAATTATATTGCTAAAAGCAAGATTTGTCAACTACTATTTCGCCTTATTTTATGGCCAAAACCCTTGTTTTTCATATATTAAAATAAATCGGTCTTTTTCTTGCTAAGTTTTTTAAGTTGGTATATCATAAATAGGTAAAAAATCTTACGGAATTCGTGGATATAAGACAAATTATTATTAAATACAAAAGGTGAAGATTAATGTACTTAAAAAGATTAGAATTACAAGGATTTAAATCGTTCGCAGATAAAACAACTCTTGAATTCAAACCTGGAATTACAGCAGTAATTGGACCTAATGGATCTGGTAAGTCTAACATTTCAGATGCTATTAGATGGGTTTTAGGTGAGCAAAGCGTTAAAACACTTAGAGGATCAAAATTAGAAGATGTTATTTTTGCAGGCACTCAAGCTAGGAAGCCTGTTTCTTTTGCTGAAGTTTCAATTACTTTAGATAATGAAGATCATAAATTACCTATAGATTATTCAGAAGTTACAGTTTCAAGAAGAGTATATAGAAGCGGAGATAGTGAATTTTATATAAATAAAAATCAATGTCGTCTTAAGGATATTGTAGAATTATTCATGGATACTGGTATTGGTAGAGATGGTTATTCTATTATTGGACAAGGTAGAATAGACGAAATTCTATCTACAAAGTCTGAAGAAAGAAGACATATTTTTGAAGATGCCGCAGGAATTGTTAAATATAGAACACGTAAAGAAGATGCCGAAAAGAAGTTAGAAAATACAAAGCAAAATTTACTTCGTATTAATGATATTGTTACTGAGTTAGAAAACCAATTAGAGCCTTTGCGAGAACAATCTGAAAAAGCAAAGAGTTATTTAGAATACAAAGAAAATCTAAAATATTTAGAGGTTGGTTTATTTATTAGTAATATTGCTAAAAATAAACAAAAACTAGAAGAAATAACAAAACAAGTTGAAGAAGTTTTGACTCAAACAGAAGACGAAAATCAAAAGCTTGCTACTCTTCAAACAACAAAAGAAGAAGCTAGAAAAGCAATCGAAGAAATTACGACAGCAATAGAAGAATTGCAATCTAAGATATATGATGAGCAAAACAATATTGAAAAGTCTAATTCCGAAATTGGAATTAAAAATGCTAAAATCGAACACAATATAGCAAATTCAGAGACTTACAAAAAAGATATTGAAGATTTAAAAGCTAAAAATGAAGATCTTAAAAAAGAAATAGAAGATAGAAAACTAAGACAAGAAAGATTAGCAAATGACAAGAAAAAGTTTGAAGATGAGCTTAAAGAAAAAGAAGACGAGCTTGCTAAACTTTCAGAAAATTTAAGTCAGGATGCAAAGAGAATCGAAGAACTTAAAGCAAAGATAATGCAAAACATTGATACAAAGTTTGAGAAAATGGAGACTCTTAAAAATCTTACTGCTAGTCACGATACTTGGAATAGTAGAATCAAACAAATTGACACAGAAATATTCGATAACAAGTTAGCAATTGATAAAGAAAATATGGTAAAAGCAGAGCAAAACAAGTCTTTTACTGAGATTTCTAAAATCAAATCTGAACTAGAAGAAAAACTAAATAGGGTTAAAGAAATTAGAGATAATCACGAACAAAAAGTTTTGGGCTACGAAAATTCTATTAGAGAAACTTTAGGAGAATTAAGCAACAAAGAATCAAGACTTAAATTCTTAGTTGAAACAGAAAACGAATACGAAGGCTATGTTAATAGTGTAAAAGCTGTTATGCAAAGAGCTCAAAAAGATAACTCATTTGGTAAAGGCGTTTATGGAACTGTTGCAAGCTTAATAAAGGTTCCTACAGAATACGAAACAGCAATTGAGCAATTACTTGGTGGAAGTCTTCAAAATATTGTTACAGAAAACGAGGACTATGCAAAAAATGCTATAGAATTTTTAAAGCAAAATAATTTAGGAAGAGCATCATTCTATCCGATTTCATCTGTTAAGGGTGAAAAACTTAAAAACAATTTGAAGAATGAGCCTGGTTTTATTGGAATTGCATCAGATTTAATTTCTTACGATGGCAAATTTGATGGCATAATGCAATCTATTCTTGGAAAATCAGCAGTTATAGACAATATGGATAATGCGATTAAAGTGGCAAGAGACAACAAGTATTCATTTAGAATTGTTACATTAGATGGAGATGTTCTAAATACTACTGGACAAATGACAGGTGGTAGTATTGCTAAGAAAACTACTTCGCTTCTTTCTCGTGGAAGAGAAATAGATGAACTTAAGAAAGTTGTTAAAGAGCTACAAGAAAAAGCCCAAAAGATCCAAAAAGAGTTTGAAGATTATAAGACGAGTGCAGAAAACGAGCTTAAAGATAGCGAAGAAGTTGCAAATAAATTCCAAGAAGTTCAAATCACATTTGCGACTGAAAGCCAAAAAATGGAAGCAATTGAAGCAAATATTGATAAAGCTAACAAGAAGATTGAGTTATTACAAAATGAGAAAGATACTTTATCTGCACAATTTGAACAAGTCAAAGTTGATATCACTAATATTAACGAATTAATGGCAAATCTTGACAAAGAAAATGAAGAATCTCAAACAGAAGTAGATGAGTTTGCTAAAAAGAACATGGAACAACAAAAAGTGTTTGATGATTTGAATTCAGATATTATGGATCTTAAAATTTCTGTTTCAAGTTTTGATGAAAGCAATAGCTCTATAGATGAAATGCTTGAAAGAATTAATCAGGATATTACATCAAATGAAGAAAGCTCAACAAAGAAAGAGCAAGACATCCAGAAAATGCTAGAAGAGAACGAAACATTAAAAACAGAGATTGAAAATACTAAAGATTCTATTAAAGACATAGAATCAAAGATTGAAGAATTAAATCAAAACTTAACAGATTATAAAGATGACAGAGATAATAAAAATGCTAAAGTACAAGAAGTTGATAGTAATATAGATAACGAATATCGTACTTTAGATATATTACATGATCAAGCAACAAAACTTGATGTTAAAAAAGCAAAATTAGAGCAAGACATCGAAGATATTACAAATAAGATGTGGGAAGAGTATGAAACTACTCCTAACACAGCAACATCATATGCAGAAGTTACTTCTCACACAGCAAAAGAAGTAGAAAAGATTAAAGCAGACATTAAAGCATTAGGTATGGTTAATGTTAATGCAATAGAAGAATACAAGGCCGTTGGCGATAGATATGAATTCTTAAGAACTCAGAAAGAAGATTTGGAAAATTCACAAGCATCACTTGAAAAGATTATTTCTGACATGGTTGATCTTATGAAGATACAATTCTCACAAAAGTTTGAAATAATTAATAAAAACTTCAGCGAAGTATTTGTTGAATTATTTGGTGGAGGTAGAGCAGAACTTACACTTTCTGATACAGATAATATCTTGGAAAGTGGAATTGAAATTGAAGTTCAGCCACCTGGAAAGAAGCTTCAAAACATGATGCTTCTATCAGGAGGAGAAAGAGCATTTACAGCGATTGCATTATTGTTTGCTATTCTAAAACTTTCACCATCACCATTCTGCATTCTAGATGAGATTGAAGCTGCTTTAGATGATGTAAATGTTTATAGATTTGCAGACTATCTAAAGAAATTTGCAGAAGATACGCAGTTCTTATTGATTACTCATAGAAAAGGAAGTATGGAAGCTGCAAATACGGTATATGGTGCAACTATGCAAGAGCATGGTATTACAAAACTAATTTCAATGAAATTAGATGCGTAGAAATTTTGAAAGGTAGTTTTAAGTAAGTGTTTGAAAGATTGTTTAGAAAGAAAAATATTTTTTCGTACATACCGGCAATTTTGGCAGCATTTAGTAGTATGGTAATGGGAATAAATCCTTTTTCGAGTGCTATTTTTGTCGTTATGGTAGAAGAAAAAGTACCAGTACTAATCACTTTTTTAATTACTTCTATAGTTCAGCTTTTATTATTTGGATATGTTAATACATTGAAGTTTTTAATCTTTGTAATAGTGTATTCAATTATTAAAGCGTTTTCTAAAAACACAACAAAATATGATAGCAATGATATTGTACAACTAGCGAAAAACTTTTTGCCTAAGATTTTAATTGCTTCAGTTATTTCAGAAGGCATCTTGCTTATAACGAGAGTCGAAGAGTTATCCGACTTTCCTGAAATAATTTGCTATGTTATTTCGATAGCATTATTTAGTATTGTGTTTAGATATGCTTATAAGTATTACTATAGCTTGCTAAAAGAAAGTGATGAAAAAGTTAAATATATACACATTATTTCGTTTGTGATTTTATTCACAATCTGCATTTCATTTGTTAAAGGAATAAACATTTTTGGCGTTAATTTGTGGATAGTTTTATCGATAGTATTATTAATGATTGTAGCTTGGAAGAAAAACATTGTATTTGGAATACTTTCTTCACTACTTGTTTCACTAGTAATTTTGTTGTGTACTAATGTTGCAATTGGAATTATTATTTTGATGTTGGTTGTTGGAATAGTTACAACGCTAATTTCAAAAGCAGGTCGTAAAGGAGCTTTAATAGGCTTGGTATTTTCATTTGTAATATTGCTTATTACGTTTGGCCGTAATGCTGTAAATAACAACCCGGCAATGAATGAAAGAATGCAAGAAGATTATTATTCTTTCTTAAAGAGTAGTTTGAACTCTTTAAGTGGAGATGAGTATGAAAAGACTAGCGAAGAAATTGCTAGAATAGAGGAAATGGATAGAATCCAAAAAGAAGCTCAAAATACTCTTTCTAGCACTATTATAAAGTGTATGTTAATTGGATTTTTCTTACTATGTGTTATTCCTATCAAGTATTTAGATTACATTAATGGATTGGTTCCAGATGCTCCTGATATAGAAGATATTAGAACAAGATTATTTAGAGTAAGCAAAATCTATAGATTAAATCCTGGTAAGGAAGAAAATGAAGATAAAAAAGAAGAATGATATTTATATCATTCTTCTTCTTTTTTAAATGCTTGTTAAATCATTTGTATATATTCCATCTACTTTTTTAGATTTTAAATATTCGAAGTCTTCAATACTATCAACTGTATGCGTATAAACATATATGCCAATTTCTTTTAAGTTTGAAACAAATTCTTCTGAAGCACGAGCAATTGGCATTGTTATAGCAAATACTGCGTTTGTTTTGCAAAACTCTACTACTTCTTCATCTGTATCGGGACTTTCATATAGTGTATAAATAATGTTTTCAAAGCCTAATTCTTTTGCTTTTTTAAATTCATCTTGGTTGTATACTTGTGGGATAATTCTAGGCATCATTATTTCATACTTTTCTTTTATTTCGTTTAAAAGAGTGATATTGTCATCTTTTGTATCAGTTACTAATATAAGTTCAGTGAATTCAGTGTTCATTAAATTGATTATCTTTTCTAAATCTAATTGGCCTGAATCACCAATCATATTAAAGTTCATAAATTCTTCATGCGTATAGTCTTCTCTTGATTCAACGTTAAAGAACTTTGTCAAAAATCCATCCCAACTATGAAATGCAACTTGGTAGCCATCAATTGTCTTTAAAAAATCAATTTCACAAAGTCTAGTTCCTTTTTCATAAGAATCTTTAATAGCTTTATATGAATTTGTATATGTATATCTGTCGCCACTAATGTATAAACTTCCACCAGCGTGTGCAATTATTGCTCTTTGATCTTTTGATAAATTAGCTGGAGTAAAGCTTGTATTATAAACAATATCAGGGATTATCTTTCCATCTTGAGGATTATAAACTACAAAATACAAAATTGTAGCGAGTATTATAATGAATAGAGTTAAAATAACTACTTTTTTCATGAAATATCTCCTTCCAAAATAAAAAAGACTAGAACATAAATTCTAGTCTCATCGCCACCTGGTTTTGGTGAGCCTGGAGGGATTCGAACCCCCGACCCACGCCTTAGAAGGGCGTTGCTCTATCCAGCTGAGCTACAGACCCAAATGCCAAGTGACGCTTTATATATTAGCACGAGGCTACATAAAAGTCAATACTAGAAAAATGATTTTCATTTATCTACGAAACCTTGCATTATAACGTCTTGTACGCGAAGAACGGCTCATTTTAGCGTTTTTTCGGATAACTTTATTATAAAATCTTAAGATTAGGATAATAATTACAATAACGATGATTATCCTTAGTATAATGATTAATATATCAGCTACTAAATCTCCAGCAGAAAAGTCAGGCTTTACTTCTACTGAATTTCCAGAGAACAAATCAACATCATAATATGTACCATAGACATTATATGTGGCTTTACCTATATATTCTCCCGATGAAATAGGAGCTACCATGTCTCTAGTAATTGTTATTTTTGGTTCAAAGTCTTTATTTAAGTCTTTTTGTTCGATTGCAATAGTAACAGGTTCGCTAAGTACAGCATTTAATCTATCGCTTCTATTCTTTGAATTTTCAACTTCTAAAGTATCTAAAATATCACCACTTTTAGCGATGGTTTTTACTACTAGATTTGAAAAGCCATATTCAAAAAGTGCTTTTGTATCTAGATATCTTTGGCTTTCTCCTTCTTCTGTCTTACCGCCACCAAGAACGCATGCAATTAGCTCGATACCATCTTTTGATGCTGATGCAACAAGGCAGTTTTTAGCCTCGCTAGTAAATCCAGTTTTACCTCCAGTACATGGTTCATAATAATATTTGTTTGATTCTATAATCATTTTATTAGAATTATTAAAAGAACGATCATCAAAAGTATGAATTGAAGTTGGAGGTAGTGAAAAAGCTTTCATTCCAGTGATTCTTCTAAAATCAGGGAATTTATTGTAGGCGTACCTATACATCTTAGCTAAATCATAGGCACAAGAATAGTGATTTTCATTATGAAGACCATTACTATTAACAAAATGAGTAAGAGTAAGGTCTAATTCGTTTGATTTTTTATTCATTAAAACAACAAACTCTTCGATTGTTCCTGATATACCCTCGGCGAGTATATTTGCAGCTTCATTTCCAGATGCAATAAGTAGGCCCTCTAGTAATTGTTCAACGGTAAATTCTTCGCCTGCTTGAATATCACAAATACTACCACCTGAAGGCACGCTTCTAACAGCATTTTCACTAGCAACTAGTGTATCAGTTAGTTCAAGGTTTTCTAATGTAAGAATAGCCGTCATGATTTTAGTAGTGCTTGCTGGAAATGCCTTCGAATAAGCTCCTTGTTGAAATATTGTTCTTCCAGTTGTCGTATCAATTAAAATAGCGTTTTCAGAGCTTATATCTATAGCAAAAGCCGATGTGGTAAGTAAAACAATGAAAAATAATGTTATTAAAATTGTCCTTTTCAAGATAAAATTCCTCCAAAATAAGGGATTAACTCATCAACATTATTTTAAACAATATTTTGATATCGTACAAGCATATATGTAGTAATTTGCCACTTTTTACCACTTTTCTTGATAAAACTAGATATTTAGCATATAATTTGAGTGTAATTTAAGGAGGGACTATGAGAATAAAAGCAAAGCATATTTTATATGCGGGGGCTTTTATCGTATTGACTATAATAGGTATTTTTTTAGTACCAAAAAATGAGGAAATTATTATCAGTAATTCGAATGGCAAAAGTGGTGACATTAATTCAAAAGTTGAAACAATATTTGTACACATTGATGGTGCAATTAACGAACCTGGAATTAAAGTTGTTCCTAAATACACAAGACTATTTGAATTGATTGAATTATCTGGTGGGACAAAAGAAAATGCAGATATTTCAAGACTAAATTTAGCAAGCGTGCTTAAAGATGAGCAAAAAGTTGTAATTCCAGAAAAGATAAATGAGGAAAATAGTAAAGAGAGTATTACATATAGTAGTAAAACTATTAATTCTGGAATTGTGAATATTAATAGTGCAGATAAAGAAGGGTTATCTACGTTGCCAGGTATAGGCCCAGCGATGGCGCAAAGAATTATTGATTATCGAAATAATAATGGGATGTTTAATGACATTGAAGATATTAAAAACGTTACTCGGTATAGGTGAAGCAAAATTTGAAAAGATTAAAGACTTAATTACTGTATATTAAGCGATAAGGAGGATTTATTATGAATCCAAATGAGATTATTCGTAAAAAGAGAGATCAAGAAGAGCTTTCAAAAGAAGAAATCGAATTTTTTATAAGTGAATATTCAAATGGAAACATTCCAGATTATCAAGCTTCAAGCCTTCTTATGGCAATATACTTAAATGGAATGTCTCAAAGTGAAATAGCATTTCTTACAGGAGCCATGATAAAATCAGGCAAAACTATGGATCTATCTTCTATAGAAGGCATAAAAGTTGATAAGCATAGTACTGGTGGAATAGGAGATAAAATGTCGATGGTATTATTGCCGCTTGTAGCAGCTTGTGGCGTACCTGTAGCTAAGATGGCAGGTAGAGGACTAGGCTATACTCAGGGGACAATTGATAAACTAGAATCTATATTAGGCTTTAAAACAAGTCTATCTATAAATGAGTTTATTCAAAATGTTAAAGCAATTAATCTTTCTATAATGTCACAACAAGAGGACATTGCTAAAGCAGATAAGCTATTATATGCATTACGAGATGTTACTTCTACAGTAGAGAGTATTCCATTAATTGCATCTTCTGTTATGAGTAAAAAGATAGCATCTGGTGCAGATAAAATTTTATTAGAAGTTACATGTGGAAGTGGTGCATTTATAGATGACTTAGATAGAGCAAAAATGCTAAGTCAAATAATGGTTAATATTGGAAAGCAATATGGCAAAGAGACAGTCGCAATTATTACAAATATGGATCAACCGCTTGGAAGATTTTGTGGAAATAGCTTAGAAGTAATGGAAACAATTGATACATTAAATGGAAAAGGCGAAGAAGATGTTGTTTCTTTATGTACTATGTTTGGAGCATATATGCTTAAGTTAGCAGGCGTAGGAGATAATCTTGCCAATAATATGAGATTAATAAAATCTAAAATTGACAATAAAGAAGGATTAATCAAGTTTAGGGAATTATTATTAAGACAAGGGGGTAATACTTATTGTATAGATCATCCAGAAGTTTTAAACAAAGCTAAATATAAAATTCCTGTTAAAACGCCAAGATCTGGTTATGTACATGAAATTAATAGCAAAAACATTGGAATGGCAGTTGTAAATATGGGCGGCGGAAGACAGAAGAAAGACGATTCTATCGATCATAATGTTGGTATAGAAATTCTAAAGAAAATTGGCGATCATGTTGAAGCGGATGATATTTTAATGTTTATATATTGCAATGATGAAGAACTTGGAAGAAAACAAGTTAAATTTTTGCAAGATTCTTACTATATAGGATATGAAGAAGTACCAAAGATTGAAGCGATATTAGATATTATAGATTAGCAATAGAAAGAAGGATACAGATTGCAAACAAATCTTATAGAATATCTTGAGAAATCAGCAAAAGAATTTTCAAATAAAGATGCTTTTGTAGATGAAAAGAATAAATATACATACAGAGATATTCAATGCATTTCAAAGAAAATAGCAAATAGAATAAATGAAAGTTTGAATTCTAAGAATAATGCAATAGCTGTGTTTATTGATAGAAATGCGCTTTGCTTATGCGGCTTTTTTGGCAGCTTATATAGTGGAAATTACTATGTTCCAATAGATAACAAGATGCCTGAAAGCAGAATGAAAAAAGTACTTTCAAATGTCGACTCAAAAGTTGTTTTATTCTTGAATAAAGATTTGGCTTTGATAAATTCTTTAAAAGAAGAGTTTAATTTTGATGCGATTAATTTGGATGATATATCAAATGAGTATTTTTCTAATACAAATAAAGATTATGAATTAATAAACCAAAAAGAAGTGATAGATGTTGATCCAGCATATGTAATTTTTACATCTGGTAGCACAGGTGATCCAAAAGGAATTGTAATTTCTCATAAAAGCGTAATAGATTTTATTGAATGGATGACAGAAACATTTGAATTTACTGATAAAGATATAATGGTAAATCAAGCACCATTTTATTTTGATTTAAGTGTTAAAGATATTTATACGACAATAAAAAATGGAGCTACATGTTATATTGCACCTAGAAAAGTATTAATGTTTCCAAGCTTATTAGTAGATTATACAAACGAAGTAAACGCTACATCTTTAATCTGGGCAACATCTTGTTTTAACCTAGTGTCAAATTCTAAAGTGTTTGAAAAAAAGACATTAAAAACTGTAAATAAAGTAATACTAGGCGGAGAAGTATTATATGGCAAACATCTTAATAACTGGAAAAAATATAATCCTGACATTAAGTATGTGAACTTATATGGCCCAACAGAGGTAACAGTAGACTGCACATATTATATTATTGATAAAGAATATAATGATGATGAATCGGTACCTATAGGAAAAGCATGTCATAATAAAGAAGTATATTTGTTAGATGATAATTTGAATGAAGTTTCAAATGGGGAAGTAGGGCAAATATGTGTTAGGGGTACAGGCCTTGCAAAAGGATATATTAACGATGTGGAAAAAACAAAATCCTCATTTGTTCAATTTCCAAAATCTTCTTATCCGGATATAATATATAAGACTGGAGATTTAGGATATTACAATGAAGATGGACTAATAGTATTTGCATCTAGAAAAGATGATCAAATAAAACATATGGGCTATAGAATAGAACTTGGTGAAATTGAAAAAGCAATTAATTCGTTGGGTGTTATCAACAATGCTATTTGCTTATATGATAGTATAAAAGAAAAGATTGTTTGCATATATTCTGGTGACGATGATCAGAGCAAAGTAATTGAAGAATTGCAAAAATTAATACCTAAATATATGCTTCCAAACATGTTTGTAAAAAAAGAAGATATGCCTTTAAATGCTAATGGAAAGATTGATAGAGTAAAACTAAAAGAGGAGTATTTTGAAAAACAATGTTAGATATTATTGATAACAAAAATATGTTATCTAATTTAATGATTAATCATCTTGGAAAAAATTTAATTACAAATTGCTATTTGTCTATCAAGGAATTTGAAGACGAAATCGAGCTTAAAACACTAATGTATAGGGAATTTCCTACAGGTAATTTATATATATTGAAGTATAGAGAAGATTTTATGATTTTATACTACTATATCAACAGAGCAGATAGTGTAAAAAATGAATTTAACGAAATCAAATCAATTTTTGATAATAAAAAAATCGTAGTTGAAATCCCATATAGAGAAGAACTTCAACTTGAAGAAGTTCTAGACCTGTTTGATGAACTTGGTTTTAGTCTTTCTTTAAAAAGAATAAACCTAGAACATCAAATAGAAGCGCGTTTAGATACGACTTGCCCTTATAGTGAAATAGAGTGGAAATACTTTTTTGACTCGATTGAAGATTCAACTAGAATTAGAGAATTTTTACTTGATAATTTTGATAAATATACAGGATGCATTCCACTTAAAGAAACAATTATGAAAAAGATTGAATCAAATTATTTCTATGTTTTGGAAAATGTTGAATCGAAGGAAATTGTGGGTGTTCTGGAGTTTGATCTAGGAAGAACAACTACAATAAAACATCTTGCGGTATCAAAAGAATATCGTGGAAAAGGACTTGGCAGGTTATTAATAAATATGATGCTAAATACAAACAAAAATGTAAATGTATGGACTACATTTAGCTCAAATGCAGAGCAATTTTATAAAAACAATGGCTTTGTCACGACTGAATATAAGTCGGCAGTATTAATATATGAGGGGGAGTAATAATGAAAAAATTATTAATTATTGTTGGTATTATAGCCTTAATTATATCAACAGTTTCATTTGCAAAGGAATTTAGCGATGTTGACGAGTCGTTAAAGACTTATAAAGAGGCAATTGATTTTTTAAGTAAGAACGATATTATAAGTGGATATACAGATGGTACTTTTAAACCAAAAGCAAATGTTACAAGAGCAGAATTAGCCACTTTGATTTATAAAGCATTTGTTGTTAATGATTTAAGCCTTCCTACAGAAAAGATTTTAAATGTTAAAGACTTTGAAGATGTTAAAGGAACTTGGTCAGAAAAATATGTTAAAGTATGCATTGCATTAGAAATTGTTAAAGGATATGAAGATGATACTTTTAGACCAAACAACAATGTTACATATGGTGAAATATGTGCAATGATTTGTAGACTTTTAAAAATTGAAGTTGATGAAGGTGAAGATTGGGCAAGAGCGTATCTAAAAGCTGCTGAAGAAAAAGGATTATTAGACAATATAATGACAAATGATGTTATACCATCTAATAAAGTATCTAGAATGAATGTTGCAATGATTATATATAATGCATTTAGTTATATGAATACACCATCAACTCCAAGCGGTGAGATAAAAAAAGAAGAGAAAGAAGAACAACAAGAAGAGAAGAAGGAAGAAACAAAAGAGCAAGAAAAAACATCAACTGGTTTAGATGCTCTTACAGTAAATAAGATTTATTATGGCAAAGTTGTTTTAGAAAAGAATCAAAGAGGTACTGATTACATCGAGGTTGAAACATTTGATGGTCAATTAATAACACTTGAAGTTAAGAAAGTTGATAAAAAACCAGGTTTCAAATCATTAATAGTATTTAAAGTATTAAAAAATGGAAAAGTAAGTTTAATCAAAGAATTACAACAAGCATTATTAGATTTAGATGACTTCTATGTAGTAAAAGAGGCAGAAGATGTACTTGCTACTATTGAAGGAGAAGAAGAAACATTAGATATATCTCTAGATAGATATACTTTAGGCGGAAATGTTATAAGACTAGATAGACTAGATTATTATATGGTTAGCGTTGTTTCTAATGGAGATAGCTATGAATACGATGATTGTGAAGCAATTAAAAAAGATGATATTTCATTAAAAGAGGATGATAGATTATTATTTGATACTAAAAATGATGTATGTTTCATAATTAGAGGAATCGAAAGCGAAGAAGAATAATTTTTATAAGCCCGGAAAGCAATAAATACTTTTCGGGTTCTTTTTTTCAATAATCTTGCACTTAGGTTAATTCTTCTTTACAAAAAAGGCCCTTTAATTGACACAAACTTTAAAGGTTTCATATACTATAAGAGTAAAAATGGGCGCATTGTACCATTTGGTTTTACAAAAGGCTTTTTAAAAGAAAGGTTGATATACTAATGAAAAACAAATTATTGGTTGGAATTGCAATATTATCAATTTCTGCATGCCTTGCTACAAAGGCCCAAGCAGTTCAGTTTTATGATACTGTTGGAACTCCTTATGAAGGCGCCGTTGAGAGACTATATGAATTAGAAATTGTTAGTGGCGTTTCAAAGAATACATATAATGCAGATAGAAGTGTAACAAGGGCGGAATTTGCAAAAATGATGATGGAATCTGCACTTAAACCTTCAGAATATAAAGCATTAACTACAGATGATGCAAATATAAATTTTGATGATATAGATCAAAAAGCATGGTACTATGACTATGTTGTTGGTGCCGTTAATGGTAGTTTTATGAATGGCTATGAAGATGCATCTTTTAGACCAGATAGAACTATTACTTATGCAGAAATTTCAAAAATGGTTACAAGAGCATTAGGCCATACATATTTAACTCCTAATGACCCACGTGGTTGGCAAGTAGAGTATGTAGATAAAATGTATGAATACCATTTGTTCGATGGCACAGTTGGAATTACATCAATGGATGACAAGGCTACAAGAGGAAATGTTGCTGTTATTATTTGGAATATGCTTACAACAAATACTTGGAAGATGATATACAGGAATGATGTATCTGGTTTTACATATGTTGACTCTGGATCTACTCTTATGGAACAAAAAATTGTAGACCATACATATTTATTGGATGCTCATATAGATGGTTTTAAAGAAGTAAATGGTAATTTAAATGTTGTTTTAAACGGTAGAACATATAAATTATTTGATCAAAGTGTTGAAGTTAACTTTTCAATGATTGGTGGAACATCAGATGTTCTTCTAAAGAGAGTTGAGTATCCTGGTAAAAAGGTAATGTTTGAAGCTGTTGGACTATCAACAGACATAGGGGCAAACTTAATTACGGGTACATATGACCAAGTTAAAGCCGAGGGATATGATTTAACAGATAAAACTAAATTAAGCTCAGAAGCAGACTATTATTACGTGTATACATTTAAGAATAATGAATCAAAAGATAGAGTGGTTAGTGTAAATCTTAACAATTTCTATTTAGTTGAAAACATCAAGATTTCCGATGAGAAAGAAAAAGCCGATAAGAACGAGGATTTATCACATAGCGAAGTTCCTAAGAATTTTGAAGATGATGTTATAGCTTATAGATATAAGCCTAGATATGAAGTGTTAACAAGAACTATTAATGTTAATGATGAAGAACTTGTAATTGCAGATGGAGCAGTTTTATTCAAAAACAATAAAAAAGTAAATTGGGCTTCAATAAAAAAAGGAGATTTATTAGTTGAAGTTACAAAGGATAAGTACTATTTCATAGTATCTACAACAACTAAGCTTGTTAGATTAAATGACTATAACACAAAGAAAAATGAATATACTATACAAACATCTGCTGGAGAGTTTAGAACCTATCCATCTACACTTTACTATGATTATTTTGGAAACGATCCAAAATCATTTAATTCTTTAAAAGATACTACTTTAAAGAACTTAATCGGCAGAAATATTGAAATTGCTTTAGATGAGAGCGATAGAGTAATAAAGATTACATTGCTTGAAGATGAGATTAGTCAAGAAGATTTGCATATTGGCGTATTTGATCAATTTGTATATTTAGATAGAGAGTCAGAGTACAACGAAATAGTATTACTTATGGATGGAAAGAAAAAGACTTATAGAACAACACTAAAGACTACTAAGGTCAATAAAGGTGATTTAGTTAGTATAAAGTTTGCAAAAGATTCTAAGACTTTAGTTTCATCAGTCAATAAAATTAGTAATTCTCTTAAACTTACAAGCACTCTTACAGCTAAATCATTTAAATATGATGATTTAAAGAAGAAAATTAAATACTATGATGAAGAAAAAATACAAATTTTTAGAACAAAATACTATTATGACTTTGGACAATATGAAACACCAAAGAAATATGAATTCTCAACAATATCATTACATGAATTCAATGAATATGAAGATAGTAAAAATATAGAAGTATATGCTATTGTTGATTCAAACGATGGAGTATTACAAGTATTTGTTCAAGACTATACAGATAAGGCAACTAAATACTATGGACTAGTAACCAAAGCATTCATTGACAATAAGAAACAATGGGTTCAAGTAATTCAAGTAAACGGCAATAAAGAAACATATGAAGTAAGTGGATCTTGTAATGTAGTTGCTGGCGATTTCGTAGCATATGAGGCAACAAGCAAAAATGCAGTCGAATTAGGAGAAAAGTATACTCCAAAAGTATTGGGATATTTTAAAGATTTAACCGTTAAAGAAAAAGAATTAGACAAGAAAAAGAAAGTGGTTGAATATAAACTTAATAATGGTTTCTTAAATATTGAAGATTGGATTATAATGACCGACACAGAGGAATATGATCTTAACACTTATGATATCTTTTTAATCAAGTTAGAAAAGAACGAGAAAAAAGATGTATATGAATTTGCAAAGGTAGATTTAGTAAAGAAAACAAATATTAACCTTGAGATAGGAGATAGAATAGCTATAGATGAAATTGATGGTGCAATTATCATTTATAGAGGTTATGAAGAGCAATAAATATACATAATTCGGGCCGAATAATTCTAATAAATTGTGCTTCAAGTTATTTACATTCAAAAAATGTAATAATACAATTATATGTAAGAAATTAGTTATTTAGTAAGGAAAAAAGTAAGTTGAAGTACAAAAATTATTATAAAATTCTCGAGCTTAAGGGGCCCAATGTGTCAGATGACGAGATAAAATCTTCATATAGGAGACTTGCAAAGGCTTATCATCCTGATTCAAACCCTCAACACGAGGAAACGTTTAAAGAAATAAATGAAGCATTTCAAACATTAAAGGATAAGAAGAAAAAGCAGCGCTATAATGTGCGTTATAGGCTTCATTCCCTTCAAAATATTGATTTTGATGCTGGAATATCTGATTTTGTAGGCATTTTTATTGGCAAAGATGAGCTAGAAAATAGCCCACAAAGCCCAGAAGAGTCTACCAATTTGGATGAGGTTATAACACTTTCTCTTACTATCGATGATGTGAAAAATGGTGTGGTTAAAGAGATAAATTATAGCCTGCCAGATGGAAAAACCAAGAAATTATCAATAAAAGTGCCAGTTGACTCAAAAAATGGGACAAAAATAAGGCTTAAAGGGGAAGGAAGAAGTATTGATAATTCTTCTCAAAAAGGCGATTTGTATGTCAAAATAGACATTATAAATGTTGACGTTAACATAAAAATGTGATATAATACAATTGGCAATTGAGGATTGGCAAACTAAAGAAAAGGGGTAGAAATATATGAATATGTTTGATAATGATAAGACATTTTCAGTTTTAGACTCAGTTGGTATGAATACCTTAGCTTTCCAAATTAATACAAATATAGAGGAAGGTGAAGCGGTTTGTTCTATTGAAAAGATGAAATCTTTTATAGAGCAAGCAGATAATGGTTTTAGAAAAACATTTTTCTTTAATCCTGATCCAGAAAAGGATAATAGAAAAGAAGTGATTTTTCTAACGCTTAAACCAGGTGAGGCCATTCTAAATGGTGCAGAATTTATGAATGGTAAGCTTAATGTAGGCAAAAAACCGGGTAGAATTAAATATTCTTCTTTAAAACTTCAAGGTGATGAGACAGAATATAAAGAGTTTAAGTATGCGCCTAACTTTAAAAGACCAATTTCAATTATAGATCCAGTGCTTGGAGATGAAGTTAAACCGGTGGTTTACTTTGATACAGAAACAAATGAAGTAAAAGCCAAAATTAAACTTTTACCTCATAAATCATATATAGCACTTGAGGTTACTCCAGATATGTAGTATTTAGAAGGGAATGATTTTTATGGAAGAAAAGAATATAATGGATTCATCTAAGAAACTTGGTGAATGCGAATTAGTAGGACAAGAAGATAACACAATTAAAGTTGGAAAAGGAGATATCGCTTCAGTTCCAAATGAATATTCTCAGAATCCAAATGTAAAATTGGTTAAGGGAGAAGAACATCAAAACGGTACTGGCTTACCAGGAACAGAAGAAAGAGACGATAGAGACGAAATCTAATCATAAGCGATATTTGATGCATTACAAAGGAGGAAACCATTTATGAAAAAATGGTTGGCTGAGAGAAAAATAGTTATGATCTTATTGGGGGTAGTATATTTAATACTAGCCCTCTTTATTGTCTCTAGCTTTATTGGAGCAAAAGGCCAATATGTTGATGAACATAGAGAAGAATTAATGCAACAAACAGATGAAAGTGGAGAGTTAATAGTTAAGGAAAATGTAGAACATTTACCATTATCATTAGACTCAAGAACTAATATAGAAGTATTAGCAGGTATGGTTCAAAACATTGGTAATGTTGGAGACAATTTTAAATACATGTTTGCTTACTTTGGAGATTACTTAGGAGCGTTAGGATCATTTACAAAATTCTATTTAGTGGCATTTGTTATTTTGCTGGTGCTTTATAAACCAGGTAAAGAGTATGAAAAGATTGAACATGGTAGTGCAGACTGGGCATCTGGTGGAGAACAATATAAAGTTCTTAGCAAAACAGAAGGATTTATTTTAGCAAAAGATCATTTTTTACCAATGATACCAAGCCCTCCAACTGGAAAGAATGGTAACATTCTAGTAATCCGGAGGTTCTGGTTCTGGTAAATCAGCATCGTTTGCTATTCCAAATGCTATGCAAATGTTAGGCTCTTATATATTTACTGACCCTAAAGGAGAAATATATGATAGAACAGCAGGACTATTAAAGAATCATGGATATAGTATTCATGTTATAAATCTTGCAGATCCAAAATTTAGTGATGGATACAATCCTTTAGCACATATTAGAAATACGATGGACGTTGATATCATAGCAAAGATTATATCTGAGAAAGATAATAAAGGTAGTCACAAAGGTGGAGATCCTTTCTGGGACCAAACATCAGAAGCACTTTTAAAAGCTATGATTTATTACATATTATTTAATAGACCCGAAGAAGAAAGAAGCTTGGCTTCTTGCGCAGCATTAGTTAGATTTGGTGCTGAAAATGAAGGTGAAGACCTAATGGAAATATTTAAAGCTTTACCTTTTGATAATCCAGCAAGAAGACAATTTGATAATATTAGATTGGGTAGTGAAAAAACATTTGCAAACATCTTGGTATCACTTGCAGCAAAGTTATCTGCATTTGATTCTGAAGATATTGCAGCACTTACAGCTTGTAATTCATTTGAGTTTAATGATTTGGCAAAAGAAAAATCAGTAGTATACTTTATTACTCCTGAAAGCCATGGAACATACGATTTCTTAATGAATATTTTCTTCTCACAGATGTTCCAAAGATTATATGAATTTGGTGATGAAAATGGAGGAGCACTTCCAATTCCAATGTTCTTAATTCTAGATGAGTTTGCTAACATTGGTAGAATACCAAATTTTGAAAGAATTCTATCTACATGTCGTTCGAAGAAACTACATATTAGTATTATTTTACAATCATTAGATCAGATAGAAGAAATATACGATGAAAAAATGGCACAAATCATCATGGCAAACTGCTCTACACAGTTATTTTTAGGAAGTAATGCACAAAAAACACTTGAAACATTCTCTAAATTGTTGGGAGAAAAGACAATTTCAAGGGATAACGTTTCAAGAAGTACGGATAAAGGAAATAGTACTTCAGGACATTCTTATTCAGACCAGATTATGGCTAGAGCGCTTATGACACCGGATGAATTAAGAAGATTAGATGCTGATGATTGCTTGATATTTGTTCAGGCAATGAAACCAATTAAAGCGAGAAAGTATTGGTATTTCAAAAAGGGTACAAGAGGAGTAGGAGGCCCACATCCTCTATATGAAGAGGCTAGAAATAGTGAAATAAGCCACTTATCTTTTGAATTCCAAAAGAGAGGCAACTTTGTTATTTCAGATCCTACAACTTGGGCATCAAATAATGGACCAAGCTTTGATGATATTTGGAATAGTACACCTGTTCAAAAGGATCCTGAGCCAAGAGAAGAGTCATATAGTTCAAATAATTCAAATAATGTTACTAACACGATGTCACAAAATAGTGGAACAACCCCACAAAATGAGAATTTGGGTGTTGATTTCGATTATGATTTACAACAAGAACTTGAGAGAAGATTTGACGAACTATTTGGGCCATCTAAGAAGAAAAAACCATCATATATGGAATAATTAACTAAGCCACAACAATTCATTTTGCTGTGGCTTTTTTACGTATAAATGTATATAATTTAATAAGGAAATAGAGAAAAAGAAAGGAAGAATCTATGAAATTTGTACATATTGCCGACTTACATTTAGATATGCCTCAAATTAGATTAATGGGGAATAAAGAATTATCTAAAAGACGTAAAATGGAACAAAAAATGGCTTTTAAAAAAGTAATTGAATATATAAAAGAAAATGATGTGAAATTACTATTAATTTCTGGAGATTTATTTGAGCAAAAGTATGTTGAAGATGACACTATTAAATTTATAATAAAATCTTTTGAAGAAATTAAAGACACATATGTTTTTATTACTCCTGGAAATCATGATCCATTAATTAAAAATTCAGCATACAATTTATACGAATTTCCAGAAAATGTAAGTATATTTGGAAAAGACCTAGGGAAATATACAATTGGTAACATTTGCATTTATGGAAATGGTTTTGATAATTATGAAATAGGCTCATATAATTATAAAGATATTGTTTTAGATAATAATACAATTAATATTTTAATTACTCATGGAACCTTAAATGGAAATTCAAAAAAATATAATGATATTAAAGAAAATGATATAAAGAAATTTGATTATGTTGCATTACGGACATATTCATGCTCCAAAAATAGATGATTCAAATATTATTTATCCGGGAAGTCTTGCTTCTTGTGGATTTGATGAACCAGGCGAACATGGTATGTGCGTAGGAGAAATCAAAGAAGATATTAATCCGGCTATTATAGATAATCGTAAAGATTTGGTAGATTATAGATTTGTTAAAGTAGATGAAACAGAATATGAAACAAAGAGCCTAGATATTACAGAATGTTCATCAGTCATCGAAGTAATAGATAAGTTAGATTTAAAAAACAACTTTTATAAAATTGAGCTAAAAGGTGTTAAAAATATCGATATTAACAAATTGATAGAAGAATTACATATATCTAATGAGAAAATATGCGACATAATAGATAATACATATTATGCAGATGATTATGAGAAGATTGCTAAACAAGATACATTGAAAGGGATATTCGTAAGAAACATGCTTGAGTTATTAAAAGAGAATCCCGAGAAAGAAAATGAAATAAAGCATGCGATGGAATATGTTCTACATTAAAATGGAGGCAGTATGGTAATAGATAATTTAAGAATAAATGGATATGGAAAATTAAAAGATACTGATATTCATTTAGATAAAGGAATAAATATTATTTACGGAAGAAACGAATCCGGAAAATCTACAATTACTTCTTTTATCAAATCTATGCTTTATGGTATTGATAAGAATAAAAGCGGAAATGAATATTCTGAATTGGAAAAATATAAACCATGGGACAATGGTGCATTTTCAGGAAGCATAGAATATACTATAAATGATGACAAATATGTTGCAACGAGGGAGTTTAAAAACAATAGCACAAAAGTGTTTAAAAATGACGGCGAAGACATTTCGTCATCATTTGAAAAAGACAAATCAAGAGGCATAGATATCGGTTTTGAACAATTAAAGATAGATGAAGATACATTTGAAAATACTGTATTTATAAAGCAAGACTCTATAGATGTTGATGAAGTGTCACAAAGCAATATACTTCAAAAATTAAGCAATATAATTCAAAGTGGAGACGAGGACGTTTCTTACGAGAAAATTAATAATAGGCTAAACAAGAAATTATATGATGAGGTTGGAACAGATAGGACCACAACAAAGCCTAAATACATCCTAAGCAAGAAAATTGCCGAATTAGAATCTAGAGAATCAACCTTGATAAAAAACAAAGAAAGACATGAAGAAATTGTTTCAGAGACTTATAGATTGATTGAAGAAAAGGAAAAAGCTCAAAAAGAAATCGATAAAACAAAAGAAGTATATAGTATAAAATCAAAATATGATGATGAGGTTTCGAATCAGCGTTATAAGCATGAAGCGATTCAAGAAGAAAAAAAGAAGTTGAAAAAGGAGAAAGATCATCAACAAAAAAGAAGAAAAATAGTAGATACAATTATTATTTTGATTGCAGCTATTGTACTTGCAACCGCTTTGGGAATCTATGTTAATTACTATTTATCAATAGGCGCCATATTAATTGGAACAGCATTAATATTTATAAATCTAAAGCTTATGTATAAAGAGAAAAATGAATTAGAAGATGACAATTTTGATTTAATTCAAGAAGATATTAGAAAAAAAGAATCAAAAGAATTATCAAAACTTGAGAAAAAAGGATTTGCGAAATCTATTACGGAGAAAAAGGTTTCAGAATTAAAATCTAGTTATTCAAACCTTGAAGAAAAGCTTAAAAAGATTGAATTAGAGATTCATAAATTAACAATAGAGGATAAGATGCTTGTTGATGGTTTAAATGAATTATCACTAGTTCATGAAGAACTATATGAAAAAGAAATTGCTCTTGAAAAAGTTAAAGAAGAAGAAATAGTGTTAAATCTAGCTTTAGATGTACTAAATAAATCATATGATGAATTAAGAAAAAGAGTGATTCCTGAACTCGAAAAAGATGTAAGCTTTGAAATTGCAAAGGCAACAAACAATACATACAACAAAGTTATGTTTAACAGTAAAGATGGTATTATTACGTTTAATAGTTTTGGAGAACCTATCAAAGTAAATTTGCTTAGTAAAGGAACGATTGATGAAATCTATCTAGGCTTTAGATTGGCTATTTCTGATAGGTATAATGGAGTTCCAATGGTGTTTGATGAGGCGTTTGCATATTTTGATAATGAAAGACTAAAAAACGTTTTAATCACTTTAAAAGAAATATGTGATAGTAGGCAAGTAATAATTCTTACATGTTCAGAAAGAGAAATAAAAATATTAGAAGACTTAAATATTAATTTTAACAAAATTACACTTTAACACTTAGGGAACTAAGCATATTACAGAAATACTCTATATATGTAATTAGATGGATAAAATATTGTAAAATAAACTTAATAAAGAAGGCATTTATTATAGGTCGTTAGTCGAAGTTTTAGCTTCCCTAACGACTTTTTTGCGCGATTTTGTAAAAAAGCCTTGAAAATAGAGACTTTGAGAGAATTGGGGGCTCGACATTTCTACTCTAAATATTATAATAAAAAACAAAGTGATAAGCTTACATACTTATGCTTTATAGCACGAAAGACAAAACATCGTTGTATCGTAAAAGCACAAAAGAATTTTAAACTGCGAAAGAAAAGGAGGTGGTGTGACTTGTTATCCAATAAAAGAATAATGGCGTGGTGTGCGAAGTCATGCCACTTTAAGAGTTTTAAAGACAAACTGTATCGAACTAAACTACAAAACACAGAAAATAATTTTGGGAGGAAGACAATGAGAAAGGCAATTGCATCAATTTACATGTTAATAGCAATGTTCATAGCATTTTGTGCAATGCAAATTGCCTATGCAGCAGATCCAATTTCAACGAAGGTAACATTGGATACAACAGCACCTACAATTGGCAGTATAACAATAGGCGCTGTAGATGATAACGGTAGAATTCCATTCACTTTCACAAACATGAAAGACGCAACTTCTGGACTTCAAAAAGTGGATTATACTATTTCTGCAAGTGGAATGACTAGTGTTACAGGAAGTGTAAATTTAACAGATACAGATCCAAATACAAATCAAACAAAAACGGTTTATTGTAATTATAATGGCAAAAAGGATTATACAGTTTCTGTTACCATTTATGACGTTGTTGGTAATACAACAACTTCAAGTAAAACTCAACAAGTTTCTAGACCAATTTTATTTAATGTAACAGATTATACTGGAACATTTGATAATTCGTCTCATGGAATTACAGTAAATGTAACAAAACCTACTTCAGGTGTTACTATTACTTATGGAGAGACTTCAGGAAGTTATACTACAACAACGAATATAAAGAAAACAAATGCAGGAACATATACAATTTACTTTAAGTTGACAGCAACAGATTGGGATGACACTACAGGTAGTGGAACAATTACAATAAACAAAAAAGACATTACAGATTTTGACATGAGTCCAACGACATACACATATGATTACAAAGAACATAAACCAACTGTAAGTAATGTTAGAGCAGGAACAGCGACTTGGGGAAAACTTAACACAAATGATTATACAGTTACATATACTAATTATATAAATGCAGGTACTTCATCTACTAAACCAACTGTTACTGTAACGGTAAAGAATAGTTGTACAAACTTTAAAGGAACTATATCTAAAAACTATACAATTAATCCTAGAACATTGCATGTAAAAGCATTAAATGCAACTGCAATTAAAGGAAGCACAATACCTACACTAGATAAGAACTATGTGGATTATGAAGTATCAGATTTAGTTGAGAATAGTTATGGAACAATCCAAATATCAGAGGAAAATAGACTTAACATTTTCACTGGCACAATGACCACAACCGCTACATCAAGCTCAGCGGCTGGAGAATATGCAATCACTAAAGGCTCATTAGCTTTTACTAACTATGGTGTATTTGTTGCAACAAATTACACAATGGATTTCACTGGAGCTAAAGTATATGTTTATAATAATACAGCACCTTATCATGATGATGTATTATTAGATACTACTCCACCAGTTGGATGCTTAAATATTCAAAAACCTGATGCACAAGGACATACTATTGCTAAAGCTGAAGCGCTAAGCGATGGAGAACTTGGAAGTGGAATCGTTAAAATTATATGGAGAGTAAGAAAATACGAAGGATTTACAGATGTGTGTCATGATTTACCTGAATATAATCAAACTTACTATTATACAACATCACCAACAACTGCAAGTTTTGATTTAGGGGTATTAGATAGAGCAAAATATGATGTTACTTGTTTAATTGTTGATGCAGTAGGAAATCTAGCAGAGTTATATGATGACAACATATACGACATGGAAGTAACATCGAGTGGATATACAGGAGTATATGATAAGAAAAATCATAATATAACAGTTACCGTACAAGATCCTCCAGCTTCATATGGATATACAATTTACTATTATAATGATGCAACAAACGAATATGATCTAACAACTAATGTTCAAAAGAGAAATGCAGGAGAACACGAGATAAAATTCAAGGTTGTAGCGGATTTCTATCATGATTATATGGGTTCAAACATGATAACGATTACACCAAAATCTATAAATGATTCAACAATTGACGCAACACTAAGTAAATCATTTGTATATGATGGTAGTGTTCATGAACCTGGAAATTACGAAACTGAAGGACCAAGGGTAACAGATAGTCAAACACCTTTACTTCAAGGTGGCAGTATAGATGTCTTGGCAAACTATACAGATTATCGACTAACATATGATGCTGACACCAAGAATGTTGGTACTAAGACAATAATTATTACTGGTATTAACAATTATAAAGATCAGAGAAGTGTAACATATACAATTACTAAGAGACCAATTTACATTAGAGCAGAAAATATGCAGAAGAACTTCTCGGATCCTGATCCAGTAGAATTTATAAAGATTCCAAGCAATGTTGCAGGAGAAGAAGAACCTGGCTATCTAAATGATTGTGTAAGAGATCCTGGAGAGGCAGTAGGAACATATACAATTAGAAGAGGATCATTGGGAATTAAAGACAATGGTGACTTCAAAGTATCAAACTATGACTTCGGTGCAAATAACTTTACAGAAGGCACTTTCACAATCTTACCTAAGACAATTCTTGGATTAGAAGCAAGCTTAGATCAAACTGAGTATATATATAATGGATTTGAAAATAGGCCAACTGCTACAGTTATTAATCCAAACACTGGAAGCATGGTAGATAACAATGGTAAGCTTGTTGAAGGAAGAGATTATGAAATAAACTATGCAAATAATATTGATGCTGGAACTGCAACAGCAACAATAACAGGTATTGGAAACTATCAAGGAACAATTACTCTAGATTATATTATTAAACAGGCACCACTTACTATTAAAGCAGATGATAAATCTAAGAATTACTTGGAAGAAAATCCGCCATTAACATATACTGTTACAGGATTAATGCCAGGAGAAACATTAAAATATGATGGCGAGATTTATACAGATGCTACAATAGCGAGTCTAGTTGGAACATATGACATTAAACTAGATCACTTCATTCCAAAGGATGATGAAAATGGTAAGTTTAAGATTCTAAACTATGATATTACTAAAGTAAATGGTACATTAACAATTGGTGCATTAAGTATTTCAGGAGCCACATTAACAATAAGTCCAAAGACTTATGTATATACAGGATTGAATATCATACCTACAAATATTGATGTTAAGATTGTTGTAGCAGGCATAGAAACAACACTTCAACAAGGCGTTGATTATGAAGTAGAATGTACTAACAATATAAATGTAGGAACGGCAACTATTACAATAAATGGTATTGAAAAATATAGTGGATCATTATCAGATACATATCAAATAACACCAGCTGAAATCAACTTAAGCGTTGATGTACAAGGAAATCCAGTTGTAGGTCAACAAGTAACAGCAGTTTATATTGTAGATCCAGATGATTCTAATATTACATATCAATGGTATAGAACAGAATCAGATTTACCAGAAAATGGAACTCCAATTGTTGGGGCAACAAGTCAGTCTTACACGATACAAAATGGTGATAATCTTTATAATTTATATTGTACTGTAACTGCTAAGAATGCACCAAATTACAATGATAAAACTGTTGCTGCTATGGCACCAAATATTAAGGAAACAAACCCACCAACTGTTCCGACAATTGAAGTAAGATATGATAATTCAACCGGAGCATTATATGATGGAGCATGGACAAATCATAACATTTGGATAAAACTTGTAAGTACAGATGATTCATATGTAAGTAGATATGAATACTCAACAACAAGCGCATCAGCAGGATTTATGGATGTCGATAATATTGAAAACCAAATTGGTACAATGCTTGTTGATAATAACCAAGATGAAACTGTATTCTACTTTAGAGCAATAGATAGATATGGAAATATAAGTGGAGTAAGCAGTTCAGGTGTCGTTGAAAATGTAGCAAGCACAACATTAAGAATTGATAAAGATAGTCCAGTAATTACAGAATTAACATTAGATCCACCATCTTGGACAAATGGATCTGTTACTGCAAAATTAAAGGCTACAGATGAGCTATCAAGTATTAATGGATACTATTTTGGAACATCACTAAATGGAACATTTACAAACATAGAATTTACAAATTCTATAGAAGAATCAAAGACATACACAAGTAACGCAAATAGCTTATACTTTGTTGTAAGAGATAGAGCAGGTAACATTGGCCATAGAGAATTTAGTATTTGGAACATAGATACTGTTCCTCCAACAATTACATTTGCAAATATTACAAATACTGAAACTAAGGCAATTATCACAGCAAATGTAACTGATGATTTATCTGGACCAAAAGATTTAATTGTTAACGATATTATGCAAGAAGATTTTGCGGATATTGGTGGCGGAATTAAGCAATCTACTTATGAAGCAACTGAGCCAGGTACATATACATTTGTAGCATCAGATAATGCTGGCAATATTGGTTCAAAAGTACAAGAAATATATGGTATCAACTACAATGGAAATGGTGTAGTAGGTAACATGCAATCACAAGTTAAACTTGCTGGACAAAGTCTAACTGTTAAAGCAAATGAATTCGTTTCAACTGAATATCAATTCTTAGGATGGAATACAAAAGCTGATGGAACGGGTACAAGCTATGCTCCAGGAAGTAGATATACAGCTGATGCAGTTATAACACTTTATGCACAATGGAATGTACAACAAAAACGTTTAGATAAATTAATTCTAAATAAATATGAATTTGAGTACACAGGTAAGATTATTACTCCACAAGAAAAGGTATATAACAATGCCGGTGAGCTTCTAACAAGAGACCTTCATTACGAAGTTGTATATGAAGACAACATTGAAGTTGGAACAGGTATAGTTAAGATACATGGTCTTCCAAATACAATGTATGCAGGACAGTCTTTAGAAACAACATTTAAGATTGTAGGTACTGATGTAAAAGAAATCAATGTTGTACTTGAAAAAGACATCTACGTATACGATACAACTGAGCATAAGCCAAGAGCGATTGTAACTTATGGTACAGAGACACTTGTAGATGGTAAAGACTATATCATGACATATAGAGACAACATCAATGCTGGTACAGCTTATGCAATTATCACAGGTATAGGTAGATTCTATAATGTAGTTGAGAAAGAGTTCTCGATTATCAAGGCAGATAGAGCATTAAATATTTATGATGTTGGTATTGTTGTTGGCGAAGAACTTGTTTTGAATTATTCATATAATGGAGAAGAAGCTGGAGCTACAATTAGAGTAGCAAATTCTTCAATTGCAACATTAAATTCTGAAAATGTATTTAATAATGTAATTAGGATTACGGGTGTTCGTGAAGGTAGAACAACATTAGAGTACTCAGTTGGCGAATCAGCTAACTATAATGCTGCTTCAGGATTTGCACAAGTCGCTGTATATACTGATTTGGACGACTCTAAACCAATATATGGTAAGGTATTAATAAACAATGGTGATGAATATACATGTACGCCTAGAACACTTCTATACATCAGTGCATTCCGTGCAGACTTCATGTATATAGCTACTGAAAATGTTAAACCAGACGCTAATGCTAATGGTTGGGTAGATTATTCTACAAGAGTACCTTATGTATTTAGTAGTGATATTGGAGTAAAAGGAATCTATGTATGGTTCAAAGACTTTGCAGGAAATGTTTCAGAGTCGGCAAGCGATACGATTATTCTTGATTATGACTATGATTATCCTGCACACGATTACATCATATTAGATCAAACAGCACCAAATTCAGAGCCTCCAGAAGTAGATATTGAACAATATCACAACTCAGGAGTAGATGTATTAGTAACATTTAAACAACAAGACCAAATGATAAATGGTGTAAGAGCAGGTATTGATGAATCAACAATTAGATACGGATACAAGAAGACATATCTAAATGATGAAAGTACTCCAAACCCAGCAGAATTTACATGGCAAAATTCAAATAGATTTAATGAATTAATCTATGGAGTAAGTTACGTATTTGTTACTCAAGCTTCAGATAAATTAGGAAATGGACCTACAATCTCTGGCGTATATGAAATGATAACACCAGTAAGATATGGACTTGATCCTAAGCTTGGAGAAACATATGCACAATACGATGGAAAGATTCATGAAATCGAACCGGTACAATATGATATTGTAGATCAACATCCGATCACAAATGAATTTGAATACACGTATTACACAGATAGAGAGTGTACAAGACCAACAACTATCGCAAATGGTAGTAAGACAGCTGGCGGAGCACCTATCAAGTCTGGTACATACTATGTAATTGCAAGATTAAGAGATGATCCAGAATATCACGATATAGACTCAAATGTAGGTAAATTACATATAGGTTGGTATATTCAAAAGGATGATTTGGATACAGCAAATACATATAATAGTGAAACTATACACGATTACGACGGAGAGATTATATTTGCTTATGTTGAAGAAACTGCAACAGATTCAAATCAATTCACATTGACTGTTACTGGTCATGGAGAAATGCTTGATTTAACAAACATCAAAGAGAAAGACAATGTTGAAGAATATACTTACTGGTCTGAATATAAAGACAGAATTACAGTATTGGATATCGGAAAAGAAACTAGAGATGATATTTCAAATATTGGTGCAGATGTATTTAGCTATTTAACAGAAATTACAGAAATAACATTACCAGATTCACTTACAGAGATTAGAGACAATGCATTTAAGGGTGATTCTAAAGTAACAAATAATATTATTATTCCATCGGGAATAACAAGCATAGGCATTAACCCATTTGCAGATGTTGAAACACAAAAATTCGAAGTTAAATATGGTAATAGCTATTATGAAACTATAGATGGTGTATTAGTTAATATTGAACATACAGATATAATTGCATACCCAGCTGGAAACAGAAACAAAGAATACATTGTACCAGATGGCATAGAAAATATTAACGAAAATGCATTCTATGGTAATGATTGGATAGAACATGTTGTTATACCAAATGAAGTTGAGACAATAGGTGGTAGAGCATTCTATGCGTGTAGCAAATTGGAAGTTGTTGAACTTCATGATTTGATGGAAAATAGTGATGTTACTCAAGATATCATTTCAATTGGTAATGAAGCATTCTTTGGAATTAAGAATAATTCTTCAATATTCACATATTCTAAAGATGTAGCAGACATGTTTATTGCAGATATTACTTATGATTCAAATAAGACAAAAGTGTTCTGGCCACCAGTAATTACATTACATCCAATAGATACAAATGGTGCTGCTCAATCTGACGTAATATTTATTGTTGAAGCAGAAGCAGGATACTATACTGATTTGAATTATGAATGGTATGTAATACCAAATGGCGGAACCGTTGATGATGCTGTTTTAGCAACAGGAACTACAAATAGTGAAGGAAAGACATCTAGATTTACAACAACAACATTAACTGAATCAAACGACGGAGAGAAATACTTCTGCGTAGTTTATAACAATGTTCCAAATGCATATAACACAAATGTTTCATACTATCGTTATATGAAACGTACAAGATCAAACGAAGGAAAACTAACAATTCTAGAAAATGCAAATTATAGAATTGATAGAGAGTCAAATAATAACCACTACTTCTTTACAAGAATGCAAGAAGCATTTGACTTTGCTAAGACTGATGATCAGATTACCGTAATTAAAGCAAATGTTCCTAACGAACCAAGTGCAGTATTAGATGACAATAAGAAGATTACATTTAGCGCTAATGGTAATACAGTTTCGATGGATGGTATTATTGAAATAAAGAGTGGCTCAAGTATAACATTCTTTGATAGTGGTACAATTACTAAGAACACAGATGCATATAACAAATACATGATTTATAACAATGGTAAGATTGTTATGAATGATGATATGACATTAAGCTATCCAACAGGTGGAGCAATTGATATGTCTGCTGGATCAAACACTACAATTAATGGTGGTACTGTTTCAGGTAAGACTAATGTAATTAGAAATAGCGATGGTCAAATTGTTATTAATGGAGAAAATGCAAAAGTAATTGCTACAAATACAACTACAGATTACACAAGAGCAATATCATTATTCAATGATGCTAGAATTGAAATGAATAGTGGTTTAATCCAAGCTAAGAATGAAACAATTAGCGGAAATGAAGTAATAGGCTTGTATATCGAAAGTACAACTCAAGGTAGAATTGTAATTAATGGAGGTACTATTAAGGCAACAGCTCCAAATAATACTTCTGGTAGCGCAATTCTAAATGCTGGTGGTACTGATGTATATATTGAAGGCGGAGCAATTGAAGGTTCAAAAGCAGGTATTGAATTAGTACAAACAGATAATTATGGTGATGTATTCTTAAGAGCCGGAACTGTAAAAGGTAATAAATATGGTATTTTGAACTATGCTACTAATGCGTGTGTAACACTTGGTATAAGAGATAGAGATGTTAAAGACTCTGCTCCAGTTGTAACAGGTAGCAAGGCAGCTATTTACAATGCTAAGCAATTAGACAGATTAGAATACTATGATGGTACATTAAAATCAGATATCTCAAGTGCTAACATTATTTACGAAATGGTAAATGATAATACCTTAGAGGTAAATAGTGCAAATAGCGATAAGATATTTACTCAAAGTGGAAGAAATTCAATTACAGTTGAAGAAGGTTATAGCATATTTGTTGATACAGAAGGATCATATAATAGAGCTAGATTGAGAATTATTGGAGCGCCAGTTACTTCAACAGTACCTGATCAAACAGTTGACGAAGGTGAAAAAGCACAATTCGACTTTAGAATTGTTGCAGATGGTCACCCTGCAGTTTATGAATTCCAATGGGAAGTAAGTACTGATGGTGGTATTAGCTGGACACCTGTAATTACTGGAACCGGAATGAATACAACAAGTTATACTACTCCACCTGCAACTCCACAAATGAATGGTTACTTATATAGATGTAAGATAACAAATGGTGGAAATGTATCATATACAAACAGCGCTAAATTGAAACTATTTGATGATTTATCATTCCAAGATATGAGACCAGTTATTAGAATTACATACGCAAATGACACTAAGAAAGTACTAGGCGAAGGCGAAGATAAGAGAGTTGAGATGCGTATTATTATCAAGTCATTTGCATCATTACAAAAAGTTGAATTTAGCTATGCTGGTACACATGATTTGAACTTACTAGGCGTAAGCAATAGTAGTATTGAAAACTCTGGATATGTAATCAAGAATAATGGTATAGAGCAATACATTGATAGAGGAAATGGAATCTTTGAATATACACAAACATTTGATTTAACTGCAAAAGAAAACGGATTAGTTTCAATACATGCAGTTGATGCAAATGGAAGAGAAAGTACACAAACACAAACAATTGATATATTCAATGATCTAAAAGTAACATATTATGCATCGACATTATCAAATACAAATCCAGATTTGACTATAACATTTATAGCAAACAAACCAGTTAAACCAATTGATTCATCATTAAATGGAGAATATTACAAGCTAATTCCTATAGACGGAAAGACATATGCATACAAGTTTATCTATAATCCTGATATAGTTATTCCAGCTGGTACTACATTTGAATTTGAGGATCAATATGGAAATACAACAACTTGTACAATTGAAGAAAGCTTTACAAGAGTTAAGTATAAAGAAGTTAAGTTCAATAGTAATGGAGCAGTAGTTGATATAGACGACCTAACTATAACAAATGCTTATGAAGTTGCAGAAAATCTTGATACAAATATGGAAACAAATGCAGATTACAACATTCAATCAAGATATGGTGTTAATAAACTTCAAGTAGATATGTTTATGGGTAGAGCAAGAGATATTGGCGCTGCGGATATCCTAAATAATGCTACAAGAACAAGATCATATGACGGATTGTTTGCAAGAGATATGGAAGCAACAAAAGAAGCTGATGATGCATACAATTATGTAGATACAGCAAGAAATGTTTATATGGCAAGTACACTTGATACAGAGACAAGCATAAGTGATAACAAGAATGTTGATAAGATTAGCAAGAGCAAGATTATCAGCAATGGATTAGATCTATATAAAGGTCAATCATTAGAAGGATTTGTTGAAAACGAAGCAGAACCATATATGTACAAGGACTCATCAGGAAGAGCAACCAACATCGATGACAATACACAATATGATGCAACGTTTAGAGAAGTCATTGTAGGAAATTAGGAGGTGCTTTAAGATGATGATTAATTCAAATAAAAAAATCCTAGGAGCTTTTAAGAAAGCTCCTAGGAACAACAAAGGTATTTCACTTGTTGCACTTATTATTACTATCATTGTTATTATTATTCTTGCAGGTATTATAGTTGTTAATTTTCTAGTTAGTGGTGGAACTCAAGATAAAGCTTTAAAAGCTAAAGCCTTAGAAGAGTTTACTCAAGTAGAAGAGGCTGTAAAACTAAGAGGACAAGTTGAATATAGACTTGACCCTGTAAAGTATGAATACGTTGGAGAAAAACTAACATCTGAGACCGCAATAATGATAAGAGATATCGCATATGGTGAAAACTACTACTTGCTAAGGCTTAAGGATTCAAATAATCTTGGTTTAAGCACAGTAACTCATGAGTATATAGTTAATTATGATACAGGAGAGGTTATTGCTCTTGATCCATACATTATTAATTCTAGAAAGATATATACTAGAAAAGAATTAATAGAAGAAGAAACAGGCAATGCTGTTACTGCATTAGTTGAATACGATGATGTTAAGAAAGTTAATAAACCAGTAGTATATTCTGGAATGCTTCCAGTAAAATATGATGGTTCAAACTGGGTTGTAACAACAACATCAGATGAAGATTGGTACGATTATGCTGGTACAAATTATGGACCAACAAGATATGCTAATGTTATGATGTTAGATGATGTTACATTGGTTGATAGTGAAGGTAGAAAATATACAAACGAGCAAGTAAGAGGTATGAGCATTGAAACTATGGCTGGAATGACAGTCGAAGAAGAGGGAAGTATGTTTGTATGGATACCAAGATACACTTATAAAGAAGAGGGTGGAACTCAAAGTATAGTTTATAGTAAGCTTACTCAAGACTATACATTAGATGGTTATATCAAAGTTCCAGCATTCTATAGAGGTGATTACGAAGGAGCTACAGCTGACAATGATAACACAGGATATGATCCAGGTGGAAGAGAATTAACTGGATTCTGGATATCAAAGTACGAAGCAAAATATACTTATTAAAATTAAAGAAGAGCTTTTAAAAGCTCTTCTTTTTTATTATGAAATATAATATCCTTTGTCGGATGATTTTATATAGTTATTTAATTCCATAAGGGTTAGCGTACTTATAACATTTCCAATAAATTCTTCGTTGAAGGCATCTATAATTGCTTCTAACAAACAAGGAGAGTTGTGCTCTATAAATTCATAGTATTTTAAATATTCATTTGGAATTGTTTTTACTTTTGTTGTTCTTTCAATAGAATCAAAATTTATTTGAGTAGGGATGATTTTTAAATCTATTAGAAGCTGTTTATAATCGATTAGAGGCATTGCTCCTTGTCTGAATAGTAAATTACACCCTTCACCTTTAAAGTGGTTTAAACTCCAAGGAATTGCGTATAAAGGCCTTTTATATCTTAGTGCGTGATTAGCTGTGCTGATTGCACCGCTGGCGATAGGAGCTTCTATAACAACAGTAGCAGATGAGATTCCTGCTATTAATCTATTCCTTTGTAAAAATAGTGCTTTTCGTACGATAAATTCAGGATGATATTCACTAATTATTAAGCCATTATGATTTAATATTTCTTGAGCTCTTTTTAATTTGTTACCTCTTAGTATTGTTTTAAATCCTCCTGCTACTACGGCTATAGTACTTCCAGCGTTGTAGGTTCCAATATGAGAGTTTTCATCTATACCATCCGCCATTCCAGAAATAATTGTAATATTATAATTTGATAGATTTTTAGAAATATTCTTAGCTAATTCATTTCCAAATTCTGATGAAGATCTTGTTCCAACAATTGCAATCGAAATATGATTTAATAATTCTATATTGCCTAAGGCATAAAGCTTTAATGGACAATCAGGTGTATCTAATAGTCCTTTTGGAAAATTATAATCTTCTCTTTCTATTACTATAGTATCTCTATCAATATCTATCACAACAATCCCCTCTTTAATCAAAATCTATTGCTTGTATAATATGATGTATTTTTAATCGCTTTTTCGGCAAGTTGTAGACTTCAATCACATCAAACCTGAATTTATGGTTTTCAATATTGTTAATATAGGCATAATACTCAGCGGTTTTTCTAATATGTTCTCTTTTTTTCTTATCCACTGCTTCAATTGGATAACCATATCTGATTTGTTGCCTTGATTTTACTTCTATAAAAACAATTTCTCTTGTTTCTAAATCAAGTGCAATAATATCTATTTCACCTGTTTTACATGAGAAATTTCTATTAATAATTTCATATCCCATTTTTGATAAATAATTACAAGCTTCATCTTCACCATCATGGCCAAATTCTTTTTTATAATACATTATTTCCAATATTTCCTATCTAAATTTCGATAAAGAATTGCTTCGGCAATATGAGTGCTATTAATACTATCTTTACCATCCAAATCAGCAATTGTTCGAGCTAGTTTTAAAACTCTATCATGTGCTCTAGCGCTAAACCCTAAGCTTTCAAAAGCGTTTTTAAGAAGCAATTTACTTTCTTCATCCAATTTACAATATTTTTTAATTAATTCTGGAGTTAGTTCTGAATTAGAAAAAATGCCATCATTTTTGTATCTATTTATTTGAATTTCTCGTGCTTTATTTACCCTTTCTTTTATATCAACTGATGATTCTTCTAAAGCCTCATTTGATAAATCGTCATATTTAACACTTTTTACTTCTATATGGATATCAATTCTATCTAAAAGAGGCCCACTTATCTTGTTCATATATTTTGATATTTGATCTTGTGTACATGAGCACTTGCGATCCTCACTTCCGTAATAACCGCAAGGACATGGATTCATAGATGCAATTAACATCATTTTTGATGGATATGTTAATGTTGAACTAACTCGTGAAATTGTTATTTTTCCATCTTCTAATGGTTCTCTCAATAACTCCAAAATGTCTCTTCTAAATTCTGGTAATTCATCTAAGAATAATACTCCATAGTGAGCAAGAGAAATTTCTCCGCGGTTTGGGAATTCTTCCGCCACCAATAAGTGCAGAATTTGAAATTGTGTGATGTGGATTTCGAAAAGGGCGTGATGTTATTAGTGGAATATTAGTTTGTAAAGTGCCGGCGATACTGTGAATTTTAGTTATTTCTAATGACTCTTCAAAAGTAAGATTCGGTAAAATCGAAGGAAGTCTTTTTGCAAGCATGGTCTTACCGTGAACCTGGTGAGCCAATCATCAAACAATTGTGACCTCCACTAGCGGCAATTTCTAAAGCTCTTTTAATATGTTTTTGACCCTTTACAGAAGAAAAATCTAAATTTGTAAAATTATCTTGAATAAAAAAATCCTGGATATTTGATACAAATCGTTCTATTGATTGTGTGTGATTTATATGATTTATTACTTGAGCTAAATCTTTAACAGGATATATTTCCAAATCTTTTACGACACTTGCTTCTAATCTATTATCATATGGAATAATCGCTTTTTTTATTCCTAATTTTAATGCTTCTATACACATTGGTAAAACACCATTGATTTTATTAATACTACCATCTAAAGATAATTCGCCAACAAAAAAATAATCATTAAGATCATTTTCATTTATTATTTCAAAATCACAAAGAAGCCCTAATGCAATTGGTAAATCAAAAAAGGAGCCTTCTTTTTTTAGACTAGCTGGAGCAAGATTAATAACTATTTTTCTGCTTTTAACATAATAACCAATATTTTTTAAAGCAGCTTTAACTCTTTGCTTAGATTCTTTTATTGACGTATCTGGGAGGCCAACTACTTCCCAAGAAGGCATTCCATCTGAAACGTCAACTTGAATATTAATCAATTTGCCCTCAATTCCTAAAATTGACATACTTTTTATTTGAGCAAGCATTAAATCATTCCTTTCAGCATACAAAGGGATGATAGCACGACTATGATGAAATGTCTCAAAAAGTAGTCAAAAGTAGTAAAATATAGTATTTTTTGCCTAAAAGTAGTATAATTTTTATGATATTTGGAGAGGATAATTAAATGAAAAAATATTTAGTTTTGATTTTAACCATTGTTAGTATAATGTTAATATCTGTATCTAATATTTGCTTTGCTGAGGAATATGATGGATACGAAGCATACAATTTATATGCAAAAGTAATACAAGCAGGTGAAGAAGAAAAATATAATGATGGATATAGTGAATATATAGTTCAAAAACTAAAAGTGGAAATAATAGATAGCAGATTTAAAGGTGAACAATTTGACATTATTTATTATCTTGAAGACGGTCTAAATACTAGACTTCCACTTTATGATAAATTTAAGGTAGGAGATAAACTATATGTTTATGGAATATATGAAAACGGAAATCTAACAGTTGATGCAGCGTCTTATTATGATAAAACACCTTGGATTGTTGCCATTGTTTCTATTTATGCCATTTTAATTGCATTAATTGGTGGGAAAAAAGGATTAAAAGCATTAATAGGTTTAGTTATTACGGTTATTTTGATATTCAACATTTTGGTACCAGCTATTTTAAATGGTTATAATAGTATTCTAATTACAGTTTTAATATGCAGTTTGATAATCTTAATTACATTTTTAATTATTTCTGGTTTTAAAAGAAAGACATGGGTAGCTATAATTGGCACGGTTGCAGGTGTTGTAATGGCCGGTTTAATAGGTGGAATTTTTGGTCATGCTATGAGACTTACAGGAATAAATGAACACGCAAGAATGATATCGGTTGCAATACCTGAAGAAAGAAGCATGATTGATTTTAAAGATGTAATGCTATCTGCAATAATGATAAGTGCTCTTGGGGCTTGTATGGATGTTGGAATGTCAATTGCATCGGCAATTTCTGAAATAAAGGAGAAAAAGCCAGATTTAACAGCTAAAGACCTTATAAAATCTGGGATGAACATAGGAAAAGATGTTATGGGAACTATGACAAATACTTTAATTTTAGCCTATGTTGGTAGTGCAATGCTGTGTATTTTGTTGTATAATGTCAATGGTTTTGATTTGTCTTTTATTTTGAATTCAGAAGACATTACAGTAGAAGTCTTAAAATCTTTAAGTGGTAGTATAGGACTTGTATGTACTATTCCACTTACAGCGATTTTTGGAGGAGTAATAATAGGAAATTCAAAAATAGATAGCAGTTCTTCAAAGAAAGAAAGTAAAGAAGATAATGTTGAAATCCCAGTAAACTATTTTAAGGGATAATAGGAGGAACAATAGTGGAAGAAAATTATTATAAAGGCTCAGGTGCTGGTACTGTTCGTACAATAATCCTTACAGCATTAATTACAGCTTTGATTTGTTTTATAGGGTTTAAATCATTTTATTATAAGGAAGTTCTTGAAGGTAATGTCAGTTCAGCAGGTAATAGTGGTGGTGAGACATTAGCAGCAACTATTTCAGGCGATTTTACAAGTGGAGAAAGAAGAACACTTGAAAAGCTTCTTTTACAAAGTAAAATGAATAGAGTTAAGAATATAATTGATTCAGATTATTTGTATGATTACGATTCTGAAAAGATGATGGATTATATCGCAATTGGAATGCTTGCAGCACTTGATGATCCTTATGCACAATACTATGATAAGAAATCATTTGAATCATTTTATACACAGACAGAAGGAGAGTATTCTGGAATAGGTGTATATGTTACTTATGACAAAGAAAAGAATATGCCTATTGTATTGCTTCCAATAGAAGGCTCGCCTGCTGAAAAATCAGGAATTCAAGCTGGAGACTATATAGAGTATGTTGATGATTTGTATTCTGTTGGTTCTGATTATGATACAGTTATAGATGCGATTAAAGGAATTATTGGAACAACAGTAAAAGTAGGACTTATTAGGCAAGATGAAGATAAGAATTATACTAGATTAGAAGTTGAAGTAGAGAGACAAAAGATTCAAATAAATCCAGTTAAATCTTCTGTATATTCAAATAATATTGGGTATATTAGATTAACATCTTTTGATGATAACACTTATACAGGATTTAAAGAAAAGTATGATGAGCTTACTCAAAATCCAAAAATTAAGGGATTAATAATTGATTTAAGAGATAATCCTGGCGGAATACTTGAAAGATGTGCAGAGATTACAGACTTGATAGTGCCAAAAGGAAAAGTAGTTTACACGGTAGATAATAAAGGGCAAGAAGAGACAATTTATTCTGATGAAAATGCAATAAATATTCCACTGGTTGTATTAGTAAATGAAAACTCTGCAAGTGCTTCAGAAGTATTTACAGCAGCAATTAAAGATTATGGTGTCGGAGTAATTGTCGGCAAGAAGACATATGGAAAAGGAGTTGTTCAAACTCTTAGATCATTAAGAGATGGAACATACATGAAGATTACAACGCAAGAGTATTTCTCGCCTAATGGAAATAAAATAAACGAAGTTGGTATTGAACCTGATGTAGAAGTAGATTTGCCAGAAGAAGTTAAGTCTTCACTTAGTGTTGAATATGAAAAAGATACACAATTACAAAAAGCAATTGAAGTTTTAAAAGGAAAAATATAAAAATAAAGACTCACAATTATTTAGATTGTGAGTCTTTTACTTTCTTTAACCTAATATCATTTCCAAAAAACATGCAAATATCATAATAGCCAATTAATCTTGAAATAATTCGATCATCATATGTTTTTGATAATTGGTTCCATGTAAGATTTGATGAAATAATAGTCTTTGTTTTTGGATTAAGAATTCTACTATTAATAAGTGAAAATAGTTCGGAAAACTTTGCAGCTGAAGTGTTTTCGGTTCCTAAATCATCTATAATTAGCAAATCAACATTAAATAAGTCGTCATATAAGCGATTATTTTCGCCATCTTTATATTTGTATTTAAAAATAGAATCTAATAGAATTGGCGCTGTTTGATATAAAACAGTGTGTCCTTTTGAAATAACCTCGTTTGCTATACAGCTAGATAAGAATGTTTTTCCTGTGCCTGCAGTTCCAATAAATAGTAAATTCTTTGTAGATTCATCTTCAAAGTCTTTAATAAATGCTTTTGCAATTTCTTTGTTCTTGATAATATTTTCTCTTGGAGATAGTTTTGAATTATATTTTTCTTTGTTTGCAGTATCTGAATAAAAAGATTCGTCAAAATTATCAAACTTTTCTTGAGAAAGTCTATTAAGATTAGATTTATTATAATACTCATTTATAATTCGTTGTTTCATGCAAGAACACATAGTTGATTTTCCGTCAGAAGTAATATATCCTGTATCATTACATTTAGAACACTCAAATTTAGGGGTCAAAATCAACTTGTTTTTCTTAATTATTTCATCTTCTTGTGATTTTAGTGTATCAATTTTCTCAAATAACACAGCAATTCTTTCTTTCTTTTTCTCATCGTTTGGAAATAGCGCACATTTGCTAGCCTCTATTCCAAGAGCTCTTATTTCTCTTTCAATTTCAATCAACTTCGGATTTTCTTTATAAATAAGTTCTTTTGCTTCTTGGTTTAGATTAATTGCATTAATTCTTTTTTGTTCATATTCTCTTTTTATTGTTGCTACATCATAATTCAAAAATCTCACCTCGATTCTTTTGTAGTATAAGTATTCTAACGAATGTAATTTGTAATGTCTGAGTATTGATCATTAGGGTCAAAGAACTTTTGAAGAGATACTTGGTCTGGATTTGTTTTAGATTGCATAATTTTAAGCTCTTTTGCCTTTTGTTTTTGTTCTTTAATATAAGATTGAACTTCGTCTTGTGTACTGAAATTTCTTTCGTGCCAATCAGTAATGATTTTGTCTAAATAATCAAAACTAAAGTTGGTCTTTGATGTTGTCTTTCTAAGGGCAATTTCAATTATATCCATACCAAATTTATAATCATTAGTCCATTTATCAATGTATGCTTCTTCGTATTGCGATAAATTCCTTGTAATACCAAGTTTTTTAGATATAGATTTTTTAATTCTATTTGATTGTTCTGTTTCTAGATAGTATTTTTCTAAGTCATTCATGGTTTTAATATTATTTGATGCCCAGCCTTCAGCAACTGCAAAAAGATAGTTTCTATGAAGAGCTTGTCTATCAAAACAATATCTAAATAGTGCTACCATAACATCTTCATCAAATGAGTATTTGTCAAACAATAGACTTATATCTGTGTACCATGATGGAGACATTATGCCTTGGAAGAATGTATTGTTAATATCTTTTATCGCTTGTGTTCTTAAAACATTTTTCTCGTTGTTTTCAATAGCTTCTTCTGGAGTCATAGATAATTTTGGATTATATAATTTATTAACTTCAATCATTTTTAAATCACATAATTCATAAGATTTGTTCTTTTTGATAATGACCTTTTGATCTTCCCAATATTTAAGTGATTGTTCAACAGTTTTGATAGGTATAGAAAGTTTTTTAGATAGGTCTAATACTGATATTTCAGAGTTGTATTTGCATAGATATCTACAATATATATAGACTTTTATGTAGTCACTATTTGCACTACAAAAGTACTCTGAAATAAAAACTTCGGGTATATTCAAATCTTCAAAAATCAGTGATAGATTTTGTTCAAATTTCATCTTTTACCTCTATAAAATATCTTCGTACTAAAATGATACAATTAATGATTTTCAATTTCAATCATTTTTATTATATTTTATAAAAGATGGAAATAGTGTAAACTAGCAGTTGTCAATTGAAGATTTATGTTGATATCTACCTTATATTATATAAATAAAGCTGTTGCTTTTTAAGCTTAAATCTAATTATTGACATAAAATACGGAACCGCAGATTGACCATTTACGCCAACTGACAAGAGAAGTATGGGTGGCAATCCAAGAGCTATGCATATACCAAAGCTTAAAAAGAAATCGACTTTAAAAGTATACAATATTGCTATTAATATGCCTAAATATATAGCAATTGGAAGCAAATATCTATATTCAATAATCCCTAATAATTTTGCCTGAAATTTATAGTTAACTGGAAAGATGTACTTGTCTACAATAATCACCTCCCTATAAGAGATCTAATGCCCGCAAACCCACTACTAAAGTCGGTCGAAATACCAGTACCATTGATGAATTCTTTGACAAACTGATTAGATTTTAATAGAGCATATACAGATCCAATTAATAAGAATTTATTAAAAATGCTATCAGGATTTTCCTTAAGAATAGCAAAAGGAAGAAGTAAAATAAGTGCAATAATTATTTGAATTAGTAGAAGTGAAGCAAAACTCTTTAACCAGCCTCTAAATATGCCATAAGTACTCTTATTCATCAGACATAATATGGCAAATGGTGAAAGTAATATAAGCACTTTAGTTAATATGTATCTAAAAGCAAAGGTTATTATTAGAGTGAAAGAGGATATTGATAGCATCCCTCTTAGAATTCCATCAAATGAAAATAGATTAAAATCGCCACTCGTGGTTTTGCTTAGTGCAAGAATAAGATTTGAAAATGAAACATCAAATCCAAATATTTTTTTACCTAAGTCTAATATGAATTCGGTAATTTCATAGGTAAAACCAAGAATGCTAGTGCATATGGAAAGTGAAAACATAGATAAAATAGTTACAACAACAGCTTTTACTAAGAATTGATAGGGATTTTCTATGGAAGCGCCACTATAAAATGCAGTAAATCTTTTTATAGCATAGTAAAGAACAAAGGCGATAACTAGACAAAAAGCTATTGTAAGTAAGCCGTTTTCAAAATTCTCTCCAACTATTCTTTGCATATAAGTTGTTCTTGTGGCATCAGCGTTCAAAAATACTAAATTGTCTAGTTCTGGCAAAATACTATCATCTATGGATGAAAAAAGTGAATTACAAAGAGAATTTATGGTATCAAGGATGACTTCACCAACATTTATTGTTTGAGTTACAACTTCATCTTCCATTTGTTCCTCCTATTATCATTTTGCAAGTGATTGAATTGTGGATAGGATTAAATCGACACTTAAAATAAAAGCATATGAAAATAGAGTGCTCTTAATAAGCTTTTTACCGCGTTACAATTCTTTCCTCATCTCCAAAACTGAATTTTTTCATTAAGACGCCAGTACCAATAGCAACTGCAGCTGCTGGCGTTGCTATTTGAATTAGCCATTTTTTAATTTGAGTAAGTCCAGCATCTATCTTTTTCGCTAGCTTGGTATCAGCTGCCCAAACAACGCTTAGACTAAAGACTAATATGAGAATAGCTGTAAGTAGAAATATAATTCTTTTTAACATATATATTCATCCTTAAAACAATATTTAGACTTTTTAGGTTGTCTATAAACCTTTTAAGAGGCCTTCTCTATGTGACCTAAAGGAAGATTGGAGAATTTCTTATGGTTATATTTATGGGGAGAACCATACCTAAATGACACTAACAGGGGCCAAATGTTTTAGGGGTAGACTTTAAGCCACATAAAGAAAGCCTCTATATTAAATTAACTTATGTGATGAGTATTTTTGAGTCTGAAAAATTGGAATTAATTGAACGAGTTGTGGTTTTAAGATTTGTGTTCCAGTTGATATGAAACAAATTGCTTGAAATGTCTGCAAATCTCTAGAAAAAGTGTTAAAGTCATAGATAAAATCATGGTAGATTTGAGTTGAGACACTTTCGGATAAACTTGACGTGTTTGATTTAAACGATTTTAGAATATAATTATATTTTGATTCTTTTGCATTTTCTGACAAACTTTTAATATATTTAGTTTTATCTTCTTTACCAATTTGTTTTTGTGCTTCTTCAATGGTGAAATTATCATCTGTTCTAAACCAAATTTTATTTACAAGGTTTTGAATAATTACTTTAGCAGATTGTTGATCTTTTACTGCTTTTAAAAGAGAAGTGTAACTTTGTGTAGATACTATGTTGATACATTTAGATTCTCTTGATTGAGCGTAAAAATCTGCATCGTTTTCAGTGGCGTATTCATGATACTCATCACATAAAAAGGCAAGAGGTGAATAGGCTTCATTTCTGCTTAATCTCATTAATACTTCAGATTGAAAATCAAGTTTAAGATAAGTAGCAATTATCTTAGATAGATTTCGATATTCAGCAACGTTTAGATTAAGCACTACAATATCGTTGCTGTTAAGGTTAAAACCTTTAAAACTGTTTTCGCTTTTTGGGGGACAAAATGCTGTTGATACTTCTAAGTCTGTAACGAATATTTGGGTAATTCTCGTGATTTCAGATTGAATGATTGAAAGGACCTTACTATCAAGAGTTAGGTATTCATTTTGAAAAAAATCTAATGAAGTATTGAAGTCATAAGTTTCAATACTATTTAAACTATTAGATAAAAAGCGTTTTTTAATAAAATCGATTTTTTCTTTAAGATATTCATAGTTGTTTATTAGTTTGTGAAGTTCTATAAAAGTGACATAGCCATCATTGTATAATCTACAAAGTTTAATACATTCGGTAAGATAGATTTCAACTTTATCTAGCCAATAACTGTCAGAAGTGTTTTGGTTTGAAAACAGCATAAGTATGGTTTTAAGTCTATTAGCTAGTACAGAAGGCTTTAGATTTGGTTTATCTAGAGGATTATATTTATATTTGCCATTTAGCTCTATAACTATGACATTTCTCTTATATAGTTGATTTAATTCAAGGACTTTTTTGTAGAAATTACCTTTAACATCTAGTATTAACATCCCAAGCCCTTGTTCTAAGAGTTGATCTAAAAAAGGATACATTGCAGAAGAGGTTTTACCAGTTCCAATAGTCCCAGTTATTAGAATGTTCTGATATAATCCTTTTTCATGGATGTAAACATTAGAATTATCTTCTTTAGAAACGCCGATCTTTAAAGACAATTCGTCTGGATTTTTGTCATCTAAGTAAGTATCGGAAGAATTTTTATATAATTTTGTGTTTTTGGTGAAAAAAACAAATGATAAAAAACCAGAAGATACTAAGGTAAAAATGAAGTATATAAGTTTTAGAATTTTAAAAGTGTCTTTTTCCAGGTTTAGGGTAAAATCTCCGAATAAGCATATAGAAGACGTAGACTGCTCTAAAACACCAGAAAAAGCTATTAAATTGAATAAAATGATTATTCCTACGGTTGTTGAAATATAGAAGTATTTGTTGTATAATAACCTCACTTGCAAGAAATTTAAAACCATTTGATTAATCCCAATGAATATTTAATTTGTCTTTGCTTAATGTTAATTTTGAACCTTGTTTTTCATGTAAGAAATACATTTCGTACAATGAGTAAACCACGTAAAGACTTATTAAAGCATGTACAAAAAACAAAAATAAAAAAATGCCGATTAAATAGGAGGTTGGCATTATGCACTTGAAAAGAATTGCAAGAATTAATAATCCAAGGCAAAATAACATATATACTTTTCTGGGATTCATTTATTCACCACCTTTCAAGAGCATTATAGACACCACTTTGTGATTTGTCACAAAAAGTGATCAAAAGTAGTAAAAAATAGTTTTTTGAGATAAAAAGTAGTAAAAGGAGGATAATTATGATAACAAAGGATATGTTAATAGGAGACATTCTAAAGATTAATCCAGAATTTGCATCTGCTCTTATGGAGATGGGAATGCATTGTATTGGATGTCCAGCATCTGCAGGTGAAACATTAGAAGAAGCTTGTGCTGTTCACGGAATAGATGTTGAGGAAGTGCTAGATGTACTTAATACAATTAATAATTCTACACCTACATATGAGACAACAGTTATTGATGATAGTGCTTTATGGGATTTATTAGATAAGCACAATAAAGAGGATTCTACAAATACAGAAAATGAATAGTGACACTTATAAGTGTCATTATCTTTTTATGTTCTCGTAGCTCAGTTGGATAGAGCGATCGCCTCCTAAGCGATAGGTCGGAAGTTCAAATCTTCTCGGGAACACCACAACTAAAAGAGACTGTTTTTACAGCCTCTATTTTAAAATATGAGGTGAGAATATTTGAACGATTCTGATAGATTTATGAAAGAAGCATTAAAGCAAGCAAATAAGGCATATGATAAAGGTGAAGTGCCAATAGGTGCGATAGTTGTTAAAGATGGAAAAATTATCTCGCGCGCATATAATAAAAGAGAAACTGAAATGAAAGCTACTTCGCATGCAGAAATAATTGCTATTGAAAAAGCATGTAAAAAACTTAATAATTGGAGACTAAATGATTGTGATTTATATGTTACATTAGAGCCTTGCCCTATGTGTGCGGGTGCGATATTAAATAGCAGAATCAAGAATTTATATTTTGGGGCATATGATAAAAAGAGCGGTGCGATAGTATCAAATTTGAATATGCTAGATTATGAATTTTGCAATCATAGAACAAATTATGAATCAGAGATAATGAAAATAGAGTGTGAAAAAATCATTAAAGACTTTTTTAAAGAATTAAGAAAATAAATTTAAAAATTATTGACTTTGATTTTTATGATTAGTAAACTAACCATAAGAGGTGACTAATATGGAAAGAGATATTAATGATTATTTTAGAGAAATAACTCAAAACATTTATCAGCTCCTTGACAAAAAGCTTGAAAAGTATGGCGTGGTGAAAGGCCAAGCACAATTACTACTAATTATTAGAGACAATGAAGGTTGTACACAAAAAGATCTAGCAAATTATTTCAATGTTAAATATTCATCTATGAGTGAGAGAATTAGTAAATTGGAAAATGCAGGTCTAATTAAAAGAATCCATGAAGATGGAAATTTTAAGAACAATAGAATTTATATCACAAAAGAAGGAAAAACAATTTCTACTCAATGTAGAAAGATATTGAAAGACTTTGACAAGAATCTATTTGCTGGATTTAGCAAAAAGGAAGTATCACAACTAGAATCTATGCTTCTTAGATTATTAGATAACACAAGATCTTAAGAATCTATAAAAGCAATAAAAGATGCCTAAGCTATTAGCTTTGGCATCTTTTAGCATTAAACAATAATTTCCAAACTGAAATTATTTCTTCTTTGCAACTTTTTTAGCAGCTGGTTTAGCAACTGTCTTCTTAGCAGCTGGTTTCTTAGCAGCTACTTTCTTAGCTGGTTTCTTAGCAGCTGGTTTCTTAGCTACTTTTTTAACAGCTTTTTTAGCAGCTGGTTTTTTAGCTGCAGCTTTTTTTGCTACTGGCATCTGAATGCCCCCCTTTCATTTGTACACATTTAGAATGTTTTAAAACATACTAAATCTTTAGTATAATTAAAATGTAACAAATTACGTTAATTTTTGCAATAGTTTACGCAAAATTTTTTTGTAAACTTTTTTGTTAGTATGCTAACCGTAGGCGATAAAGCTTGATATATCTTAAAAAGGTGAAATGTTAAAAGTTTTTTAAATATTTGTAAAATTTATGTAGTAATCGCCCTTGAAAAGTATTATAATCAAAAATAAGGTGGTGAGGAAAATGTCATATGATTTATTATCGAAAGATGAAAAAAGAAAAGTTTCTTCTATTATGAAAAAAGAATATGTTCCTTTTCGTTTTTCAGAATTAAGTCTTATACTTGATAATGACTACAACGAGCCACGTTGGATGGATACTTACATATTATTATATAAAGCAGCACTTCCAAAAAATATTGGAGCATATGACATTTTACTTAACAAAATTTCATCTTCACTACTTAAGTTTTATTTTGTTAAAGAAAATGGTAATGGATATATTGTAGATGCCGATGAAAAGATGTTTAGAAAATATGTATGGTACCTTACTACAAAAATGGATAGAGAATATACTTTTGCGGCTCAGTTTATTCCGGATAAAGAGTATCTTAAGGAAATTATCCGTTTCCAAAAATATGAACGCTGTGGACTTGTTTTAGAGAATACACATGAAAATGAGTTTATATTAAATCCAGTTGGATATAGTTTTAAATCTGAAGATGAAGCAAGAATTATTTATGAAAAACTATTTGATGCTTATGATCTATTTAATAGTTTAAAACTTCGTAAATCTAATTTTATTAACAACTTCTATTCATGTTTGAGACTTGGTAAAGATAAAAGAATGATTGCTGTTTTAAGTACAATGATTTCATATTTTAATTGTACTTTTGAAGTTTCAGGAGAGGTAATTACAATACCAGGCACCAATATAGCAATTTATGATGAAGCAACTGCTAAGGCTTTTGAAGCCCACATGATGGATGTATATCATTTTTATAGAAATGTTATTAATACAAAGAACAAAAAGGATATTGTTAGTGAGGTATGTAATAAGAAAGTTTCAAAAGATATAATGAGAGACTTTACCTCAAAACTTGCTAAATATTCAAATGTTGTTGCTTCCAATAAGAGCTTAGTTGAGTGGATTATTACAATATCTAGAGAAAGCAAATACAAATTAAAGATAACAGTTAATGATTATGGCGTATTCAATATTAATGGAACTAAGATTGCTACAGAGCAAGAAGCAGAGAGATTTTATGTAGATTATATGGAGCATAAGTCTGAAAAAACAAGTATGGTTACATATAAGGGCTCGTTTTTCTCAAAACTTAGAAGATTTTTCAGTATGTTTAGGTTCAAGTTCTGGAAAAGGGGCGAAAATTAGCTTTACTACGTGAAAAAAACATGCTATTATATTGAAGAAATACTAAAAATAAGTATATAATTACACCGTAAGGTGCATTTATATGAGTGGTGGCAAGGGCACGACGTGAACCTCGCCAGATCCGGAAGGAAGCAACGATAAGCGCTCAAACTTTGTGCTACCATTCATATAAGTGTATCTTACGGTATTTTCATATTATAAAGGTGGTGTGATATGAATTATATAGCTCTTTATAGGAAATATAGACCTCTTAAATTTTCAGAAGTCGTAGGACAAGAGTCAATTGAAAAAACATTAAAGAATCAAATAAAGAATAATAGAGTAGGCCATGCATATTTGTTTAGTGGTGGTAGGGGAAGCGGAAAGACATCTACTGCAAAAATATTGGCAAGAGCTGTTAATTGCTTAAATCCAATTGATGGTGAACCATGTAATGAATGTGAGATTTGTAAGGCAGCAATTTCTGGAAATTTAGTAGATATCACAGAAATGGACGCTGCATCAAATAATGGTGTTGATAATATACGTGATATAAGAGAAGAAGTTGAGTTTATACCAACTGCTGGCAAATATAGAGTATATATTATAGATGAGGTTCATATGTTGTCTACAGGAGCTTTTAATGCGCTTTTAAAAACATTAGAAGAGCCACCAGAACATGTTATTTTTATACTAGCAACAACAGAACCACAAAAAATACCAGCTACGATTCTTTCTAGATGTCAAAGATTTGATTTTAGAAGAATACAAGTATCAGATATAATGAAAAGATTAAGTTATATTTGCGATGATATTGGAATTAAAATAGAAGAAAATGCATTGAGATTAATTGCGGACCTAGCAGATGGAGCAATGAGAGATGCTATTTCAATTTTAGATAGGTGTGTATCAGATGGCGATACGTTAATTACTGAAGATAAAATTAGAAATTTAACAGGAATTCCGGAAATTGAGCAATTATATAATATGCTTAAATCAATTGTAAACGCAGATACGAATAAAACAATGAATAATGTTAAGCAATTGTTAGATTCTGGTAAGGATGTTAATGTATTTTGTAGTAGTTTGTTGAAATTTGCAAGAGATGTAATGATAAGCCAAATTGATGCGGATAGTTTAAACTATTCTGAAACTCAAAAAGGATTAGTTTTGGAATTGGCTGGGACTAAGGGCAAAGAATATTATGCTGTGTTGATTACAAAAATACAAGAAGCAATTAATCATTTGAAATGGGCCGAAGAGCAAAGTATTATTTTTGAAGTTGAAATGTTAAAACTATGTTTATATTCGGGAGATTCTAATGGTCAAATTGTTAGCAAAAATAATGAGCCAAGTCTAAAAGACAAAGTATTGACAAAAATTGCTGAAAACGGCAAAATTAGATTGCAGGCCGATTTGATTAATACGAAAATGGAATTACAAGACGATGGAATTGTACATATTATATTTAGTGAAGTGTTAATTCCTACATCAAAATCTAATCTTCAAAGTGAAGAATCTAAAATGGCAATTAAAAGTGCTGTTAAAGAAGTATTAGGTAAAGAAGTAAGTGTTAAATATGATAATTTTAGATAAAAAGAAAGGATGAACAAAATGGGTAAATATAATGGCGGTGGATTTCCAGGTATGGGCGGAAATATGAATCAACTTTTAAGACAAGCACAAAAAATGCAAAACGATATGATGAAATCACAAGAAGAAATTGAACAAAAAGAATTTGAGGTTTCTTCTGGTGGTGGGGCAGTTACTATAGTAATGAATGGTAAAAAGATTTTAAAATCAATCAAAATTAAACCTGAAGTAGTAGATCCAGATGATGTTGAAATGCTAGAAGATTTAATACTTACAGCCTTCAAAGAGGGTGTAGAAAAAGCAGATAGTATCGTAGAAGCTGAAATGGGAAAATATAATATTCCAGGTGGAATGAATGGATTATTTTAGAATTTAAGGTGAAAAAATGGCATTTAGTAATTCAATTGAAAAATTAATAGAAGAATTTGAAAAACTACCAAGTATAGGTCACAAGACAGCAGTAAGACTTGCATTTCATGTATTAAATTCTCCGCTTGAAAATGCAGAAGAATTTGCAAATGCAATTGTAGATGCAAGAAAAAATTTAAAATATTGTTCAATATGTAGCAATATTACTGATGTAGATCCTTGTCCTATATGTGCAAATGCAAAAAGGGATAAAGAAACAATTTGTGTAGTTGAAGATGTTAGAGACATAGCATCAATTGAACGTACACATGAATACAATGGTGTATATCATGTTCTTCATGGAACTATTTCTCCAATGAATGGAATAGGACCAAATGATATAAAAATTAAAGAGCTTGTTACAAGAATTGGAAATGGTGATGTCAAAGAATTAATTTTAGCCACTAATCCAAATGTTGAGGGCGAAGCTACAGCAATGTATATATCAAAACTAGTTAAACCATTCAACATTAAAACGTCAAGAATTGCTCACGGAATCCCAATAGGGGGAGACTTAGAGTATACAGACGAAGTTACACTTGCAAAAGCATTAGAAAATAGAACTGAATTATAAAAACAAAAAATCAATGGTTATTTACAACCATTGATTTTTTATTATATTTACCAATCAGAGTTGAAACTATTATTATTCTGTGCTGGAGATGCATCGGTGCTATCAGCTACTCTTCGATATTTTACACCATCGATAATTATTTCATCTTCAGAATTTGTAGTTGGATATAAACTATCTATCATTTCTTTTTGATCAATAGGTAGATTATTTGGCATAGTTTTTTCAATTATATTAACATCACCGTCATAGTATTGTAGTATCAAATAATCACCAATATTATATTTGGCTGGAGCAAAGCCTATTATTTCATCAAAATCTAAAGCTCTTCTTTCTTGAGGAATATAAGTCGCAATCTTTGCTTTTAATTCTGGACAGCCATTAACATATGTTCCTGTTCTTCCGATTCTTATGACTTTTCCATATGTGTAAATGCCATTTTTTTCGGTTGCTTTATCTTTTTTAATTTTTTTTATTCCACGAGTCAACATCCATATTCCAATACTATAAAACAAAGCAAAAAACAAAAACACAAAGAGTGCAGAAGGACCTGAAAAGCTTTTACTAGCAAAGAGTGATATAAAAAAAGGAATAAAGCATAGTGTAGTAATAGAAGTCCAAACTATTCCAAAAATTAAATCGGACATAATACCAATCTCCTTTTTCATTAGTGAAAATATTATAGAATAATTATATAAAAATAAAGAAAAAATAGCAAATAAAAAAGGACTAGTAAAAAACTAGACCTTTTGGTGCGCCTGAAGGGATTCGAACCCCCAACCGTTCGGTTCGTAGCCGAATACTCTATCCAGTTGAGCTACAAGCGCAAGTTGTGCCTTTTTAGGCACAAGTCATATTATACACTATTTTGCCAAAATTTCAAGAAAAATGGCAAAAAGTGGCTTAAAATTCAACAATTCTAGGTGCTTCTGTAAAAGAGCAAAATGTAGCTTTTGCTTCATACCTGTCATCTCTTACAACCTTACCTTCTAATCGAACCCATTTGCCATCCATAAAACCACATAAGAAGATTGATTCAATTATATGTTCATTAATTTAAAAAAGGGATAGATTATAATCTATCCCTTTTTTATTATTTATTACGCTTATTAATCTTTGCAATTTGTTTGAATTTTTCTTTTTTGTCTCTTAAATATTGCTCTGAATCAGTGTTATATTTGGATTCTTTTAAAAGTTTTAAATATTGATTAAATCTGTCTTCAGAAAGTTCACCATTTGAAATAGCTTCTAGTATTTTACATCCTGGTTCGTTTGCGTGAGTACAATCTGAAAATCTGCACATTTTTGTTAATTCTTCAATATCTTCAAAAGTCTTGCTGATTCCTTCGGTTGCATCCCACATGCCAAGCTCTCTCATCCCAGGAGTATCAATTATCATTGCACCGTTTGGAAGCATTATTAGGTTTCTTGAAGTAGTAGTATGTCTTCCGCGAGAATCTTCCTCTCGTATTTCAGATGTTTTCATTACCTCTTCACCATATAATGTGTTTACTAATGTAGATTTGCCGACTCCAGAAGAACCTAAAAATACAATGGTCTTTCCTTTTGAAAAATATTTTTTGATATCTTCAATACCGTCTTTGGTTATGCAACTTACAGCATATATATCTACACCAATCGCAATATTTTCAACTTTGTCAATAAAATCTTGAACATTATCTACTAAATCACTTTTAGTTAAAACTATTACTGGAACACCGCCGGATTGCCATGCAAGTGATAAATATCGTTCAATTCTATTAATATTAAAATTATTATTTAATGATTGCATAATAAAAACATAGTCAAAATTTGATGCAACTAACTGCTCGTGTTGAGTATGTAATTCTTTTTTCTTATCACTTGATGAAGCTGTTCTTGAAAAAGAACTAATTCTTTTTAGAGTTTCATAAATCATGCTATCTCCAAACGCATTCCATTCAATTAAAACGAAATCTCCAGTAGTAGGATAGATGTTATCCGGATTATCATAAAAAGAACCACGCTTTATTTGTGCAAATCCTTTTCCTTTATTACATACAATTTCAAACCTGTCTTTATGTGTTGCAATTATTCTTGCAACTTTGTTTTCATCAATTCCTTCATATAGATTGTTTTTAAATCCATAATCTTTAATATTCATTTTTAATTCCTCTTTTCTTAAAATATGATTTTAAGATATGGAATTGAAATACTTATTTTAATAATTTTTCTAATGCATTTGCATTTAAAATTGTGTTAGAAATAAACTCCCCTTTGTAAAAATTAGCCCAGTTGTTGAACATACATGGAACATCTTTAGCTTTTTTAAGTGAATCAATTTTTATAAAGTCTAATTTTATTTTCTTCTTTTTTGCATAGTCAGAAAGCTCTTTTACTTCATATTCAACATATGGACATTCATTACTATAATATATAGTAAAATCTTTGCTCTTTATTTTCATTGCTTTTGCATTTTCGTTGAAAGTAGGAGTGGCACTTTTCTTAAAAGGAAGTGCCATTAATTCGTAGTCTCCAACGCTATCTACAACCTTAAATCCAAAATGCTCAAAGAATTTTTTGTCGCCAATAAATGGTTTTTTCTTTTTAGTAACTAATGTACAAATACCATTTCTTTTTTGCTTCTTTGCATCAGCTATAGCATATTCAAGTAATTCTCTTCCAATACCTTGTTCTTTGAAACTACCTGCAACCCATAAGCAGTAAATATATTCGTAATTTTCTCCACTTATAGGAACCCATGCAGTATCTAATGGCTCGTATTCAATGAAGATTTTACCTCTAGCATCTAATCTTCTAAATACGTGACCATCTTTTAATTTCTTTTTTATCCATTCTTTCTTTTTATCAACACCTTCTTGGTGCTTCGGATCTCCGATGGCACAACAAATATGCTCATCATCAATATTCTCCTTTGTAAGATTTATATATTTATTCATAAAACATTCCTCCATTTCATTTATAGTTTACGTAACCAAACAAAAACTTCTATTCCTGTTAACTATATCATATGATTATGTTTTCTTCAATTCAAAAACTTGCAAAAATAGTGTACAAGAATAATTGTATTGGTATAATTGTTTTAACAAATATTTTATTAGTGGATTAGGTGATATATCAAATCCACAGAAAGGAGTTAAGTGTGTTTAGGGTATTATTGATTTTAGCTTTGATTCTTGTTTCAACAATTTCCATATCGCTTGCTACTGGTTTCCCTAAAATTAACTCAAAGTATTTAGAAATTTATGATTTAACTGACAATAAAATCTTATATGAAATTGATTCTAATAAAGAAGTTCCAATTGCTTCACTTACAAAAATAGCCACAATTATTACTGCTATAGAAAACATTGAATATGTAGATGAGGAAGTTGTTATTACACAGGAAATTATAAATACGCTCGATGACGATGTAAGTATCGCTGGATTAAAAGTTGGAGATAGGGTTACTTATAGAGATTTGCTTTATGCATCGATGGTACCTAGTGGAGCAGATGCAGTTCATGCAATTGCAATTTTAAAATTTGGAAGTCTAGAAAATCTTTTGGAGATGACAAATGAACTTGTAGTTCGGATTGGACTTTCAAATACACATTTTACAAATCTAATTGGCTTGACAGAGAGTAATCATTATTCAACTGCAGATGAAGTAAGAAAGCTACTTGTATATGCACTTGATAATCCATTATTCAAAGAAATATATTCTACTAAAAAATATCGGTTATCTAATGGACTGAAGATTAAAAGTACATTATATAAGTACAATATGTTAAAGAGAGACATTAAAAAAATCATTGGAAGCAAAACTGGATTTACATCTGCTGCAGGTTATTGTATGGCTGCTTTGACTAATGTAAATGGTCACGAAGTAATCATTGTAACATTAGGTGCAGGACGAAATGGGAAAAAGTTTTATAATGTCATAGATACTATAGCAATCATAGATTATTTAAGTGAGAATAAAAAATAAAAAGGAGGGAAATCCCTCCTTTTTTATTTACTGAAGATAAAAATCAATTACAAAATCAAAGTGAATGTCGTGCTCTTTATCGTTGAACGAATAGAATTTTACATTGTCATCTTCATCAGCTTTGTAGCCAGGCTCCTGAGAGCGCTTGTTCTGAAACTCCATTAATGAGCCATCGCACGGAAACACCCCGATGCAGTTTTTGGCCATAACAAAATAATCGACAACTCTTGTGAATTTAGAGTTAATAAGTCTTTCAAAAGCATATTTCTCAAGAACCAGCGGAGGTACATATATGCCAATCTGCTCACTACGAAGACCAATAACATAGTATTCATTAATGTTTACGACATTAGTTTTTACCAATTTTCCAAAGGAACCAAGCCAAATTGTTTCTTCACCAACAGTTTTTTCGTAATGATGAATGTAGTCGCCAATGAAAACACCATTTACATTGAGCGGCCGCCAAATATTATACTCCTGATCCATGGTGATGCCTCCTTCATTTATTTGTTAAACCAGCAAACATATTTATAAGTTTGAGCTTGATCTAAAAGCCATTCGACATCTACTTCAATATCGTAGTACATAAATTTTCCATCAGAAATACAACCAGTACCATCATCATCAATAATAGAACCTCTTTCAACCATTCTTATAAAATCATAAATATCAAAAACATTTGCATATTCTGGAATGCGATGCTTTTTAAGATTTTTGGGATTCTCATAATCATATTCCATGGGTAATGTATTTTTGTTAATAGCTTGTCGTACTAAAAGATTGATTCCTTTGAGCATTGTAACACCATTTTGCTTGCACAGTTGTTCAAACCGATCTCGTTCGTGAATAGTACATCTTGATCCAAGACCAATTGTAGGTCTTCTAGATACAGTAGAGTATCTCATATAGCACCTCGCTTTCCTCGTTGATAGTCAAGGAATCTTTAAATATCTGTTTTTGCGTATATTATCACGCTTTGAATATATAGTCAAGGACATAAAATGGTGATATAATGCCTTGTGAGGGAAAATAGGAGGAATAATGGCAATAATAAGTGTAAATAACCTAACATTTGGATATGATGGTAGTTATAATAATGTGTTTGAAAACGTTTCATTTAATATAGATACAGATTGGAAATTGGGTTTGATTGGTAGAAATGGAAAAGGGAAAACTACATTTTTAAAACTATTACAAGGTAAATATGAATATAAAGGGACAATATCTAAAAACGTTGATGTAGATTATTTCCCATTTGAAGTGATAAATAAAAATAGAATGACAATAGAAATAGTAAATGAAATGGCACCAAATGCTGAAGATTGGAAAATAGCAAAAGAATTAAACTTGCTTAACACAGACCCAGAAGTCTTATATAGAAATTTTAATTTGTTAAGTGGCGGAGAACAGGTAAAAGTATTGTTGGTAAGTTTGTTCTTAAAAGGAAATAATTTTTTATTAATTGATGAACCAACAAATCATTTGGATATGGAAACAAGGAATAATTTAGTATCTTATTTGCAAAAGAAAAAAGGATTCATATTGGTTTCTCATGATAGAGTGTTTTTAGATAAAGTAGTAGATCATATAATTTCAATCAACAATACTAATATAGAAATACAACAAGGAAACTTTTCTTCTTGGAAGGAAAATAAGGATAGACAAGATAGTTTTGAACTTACACAAAATGAACGATTACAGAAAGATATTAGTAGATTAGAAATAGCATCAAAAAAATCTGCTGGTTGGTCAAGCGAAGCGGAAAAAGGAAAGAGTAGGAAGCATAACAGTAATGAGGGAATGATAGATAAAGGCTATGAAGGCCATAAAGCGGCCAAAATAATGAAAAGTTCAAAAGTGTATGAACAAAGAATAGAAAAAGCAATAGATGAAAAATCTAATTTGTTAAAAAATATAGATAGAAATGATTCTCTAAAAATAATCCCATTAGAAAGTGATAGAAGTCCGCTAATATATGCAAAAGATTTGCAAATAAAATATAATGACAAAGAAATCTTTAATCCAGTTTCATTTGAGATTAATAATGGTGATAGAGTCGCTATAATTGGAAAGAATGGAGTTGGTAAATCAAGCATACTGAAATTGATTATTGGAGAAGAAATAAACTACAAAGGAGATATTAAAGTAGTAAATGATTTGATAATTTCCTATGTATCGCAGAGTACTGAAAGTCTTAAAGGTAGTTTAAAATCATTTGCACAAGAAACAAAAATTAATGAGAGCATCTTTAAAGCAATGCTCACAAAAATGGGAGTAACTCAATCAGACTTTGATACAAATATAGAAGACATGAGTGAGGGCCAAAAGAAAAAAGTATTAATTGCCAAGAGTATATCAGAACAAGCTAATATTTACATATGGGACGAGCCTTTGAATTATATTGATATATTAACAAGAATACAAATTGAAGAAGCGATTCTTAAATATAAACCAACATTGGTATTTGTAGAGCATGATGAGACGTTTATTAATAATGTTGCAACTAAGATTGTAAAAATAGAAAAAACTTAATTATTAAAAAGGAGGATATAAATGAGTTCAATTTGTGGAGCAGAATGTAATGGTTGTAAATATGGAGAAAACAATGGTTGCCAAGGATGCAGTGAAACTTGTGGCTGCCCTTTTGGAAAACAATGTTTTGTAGCAAAATATATTTTAACTGGTGGAAAAGATAAATATGAAGAATTCAAAAAACAATTAATAAATGAAATTAATGATTTAAAAATTGATGGTATGCCACAAATAAAAGAATTAAATCCGTTAAATGGAATATTTGTGAATCTAAATTATCCATTGTCTAACGGACAAAACGTCAAATTTTTAGATGACAAAGATGTATATTTAGGTAATCAAGTAGAAAGTGTATTTAATGATGGAGAAACAATTAGATGCTTTGGAATACTTGCCAACATGGATTTTATACTTGTTAGCGAGTATGGACCAAACGGAGATAATCCAGAATTAATTATTTATAAAAAGAGGTAGATTTTTGGGGACACTTCCAAAAAACTAAGTTGAAGAATAGAAAAAGCTGTTAGATATAATCTAACAGCTTTTTTTGGAGCAGGTAGCGGGAGTCGAACCCGCGTCTTCAGCTTGGAGGGCTGAAGTTCTACCGTTGAACCACACCTGCATTTATTAAGGACAAGACTTATTATAAATGTATACTGACCTTGTGTCAAGTATCTTAATAAAAAATAGTAGCGGCAGCTATTTTACGTTTTATGGCGATTAATAGTCGCCGCTACAAGTTATTCTTTAATCATTTCGTGGATTTTAACATTCTTGGTATGTTTTATTTCAATCCACTTTTTATCGGTTACAAATAGGCATTTAACAACAATTGGAACCCATGTCAAAATCAATAATGGAAGCGTAAATGCTCCTGCAATTACCTTACTATTTTTTAATTTTTTGTAGTAGGCTGCATTGTGTAAGAAAAATAAAACATTTGCTATATATATAACTGCAAGGTAAATTATATAAAATAGAAGCGTTGAGAAAAATTCAGTTTTATTAAGTGGGTACAATGTGACGCATGCGACTGCAACTGGCATAAGCATACCAACTACTTGGAATATTGGAGCAAATAATCTAAAACTTATATCAAATAGTACGGGATTTCTTGTTTTTAAAAATGTTTTAAGTACTTTGATATAATACCATTTTAAAGCTTGAACTTCACCAGAAGTCCATCTGCTTTTTTGAATCATTGCTTGCTTGAAAGTAAGTGGTTGTTCATCATAAGTAATTGCATCCTCAACAAACATCACTTTTCTATCATTTAGCATACTTTGAATAGTATATTCTAAATCTTCTGTAATAGAAGTAGTATTATAGCCTTCGCTATCTATAATAGATTTTTTTACCATAAAGCCAGTTCCGTTTATCAAGGCAGATCCTCTAAAATTAATTCTAGCTTTGTTATAAAAAATATTAAGCATCCAGTAGCTAATAGACATAGCTCCTGATACCCAAGTGTCATTAGGATTTTTGGAATCTCTATTTCCTTGTGCTATTTCATAGCCTTCGCAAAGAGCATCATTCATTCTACTTATAAATCTTTTATCAACAACATTATCTGCATCAAATAATATATATGCATCTATATCTTTATTCTTTTTTAATTTCTTAAAGATGTATCTCAATACATCGCCTTTGTTTTTTACAGGAATTTTGCAATTTAATACTGTGGCACCAGCTTCTATTGCAGCACCTTTAGTATTATCTGTGCAATTATTTGGAATTACGAAAATATCATAAAGTTCTTTAGGATAGTCTTGCTCTTTGAGAGAATGAACTAAAGAACCAATTACAGCTTCTTCATTACGAGCAGCTATCAAAATGGCAAACTTATGCTTAGGGTCGTGGCTTTTGATAGGAGATTTGTGTGGCCTAAAAAAGCCAAATAATCCCGTAAAAAAGTAATATAAACCAAATACTGTTAAAGGTATGGAAATTATAATAAATATAGTGTTTATCATAAAATATCCTTCCTAGAAAAAATATGCTCCTTGGTGGAGCAACGTTATTCTAGCATAAGTTGGAGTAATATTCAAGAATAAAGATATTTAATGTTATTTGGGCAAATTCTTGATTATTAGCTAGACTTATGTTAAATTATATAGGCAAAAATTAAATTGGAGGCAAACGAAAATGTTTGACAAACTAGAAAATGTTGAAAAAAGGTATGAAGAGCTAAACGAAAAAATAGCTGATCCAGAAATTATTGCTGATCAAAATGAATGGAAAAAACTTATGAAAGAGCATTCAGATATTACTCCTGTTGTTGAAAAATATAGAGAATATAAGGCTGCTAAAGCTAGCGAAGAAGAACTTAAAGAAATGCTTAACGACAAAGAAATGCATGATTTAGCCCAAGAAGAATTAAATGAATTAAGAGAAAAACTTCCAAAGATAGAAGAAGAGTTAAAAATGCTTTTGGTTCCAAAAGATCCAAATGACGAAAAAAACGTTATCATGGAAATTAGAGGTGGAGCAGGTGGTGAAGAATCTTCTTTATTTGCTGGTGATTTATATAGAATGTATAACATGTATGCAGAAAAGAAGAGATGGAAGTTTGAAGTTATCAACTTAAATGAAACTGAACTTGGTGGAATCAAAGAGGCAACTATTAACATCACTGGTAAAGGCGCTTATTCTAGATTAAAATTTGAAAGCGGAGTTCATAGAGTTCAAAGAGTTCCAGAGACAGAAACCTCAGGAAGAATTCATACTTCTACTGCTACTGTAGCCGTTTTACCTGAAGTTGATGATGTTGAAATTGAAATAAAACCAGAAGATTTAAAAGTTGATACTTTCCGTTCTTCAGGTGCTGGTGGACAACATATTAACAAAACAGAATCAGCAATTAGAATTACTCACATTCCTACAGGCGTTGTTGTTGAATGCCAAACAGAACGTTCACAAATTCAAAATAGAGAAACTGCTATGAAGATGCTTCGTTCAAAATTATATGAAGCAGAACTTGAAAAACAAACATCAGAGCAAGCAGCAAATCGTAAGAGCCAAGTAGGTTCTGGAGATAGAAGCGAAAAGATTAGAACATATAATTTTCCTCAAGGAAGAATTACAGATCATAGAATTAATCTAAGTATTTATAGAATAGATGATTTCTTAAATGGTGATTTAGATGATATGATTGATGCTTTAAATGCAGCAGATATGGCAGCAAAATTATCAGATGAAGAATAGTATTAAACTCTTGGCTTATATAGCCAAGAGTTTTCTTGTATAAATAAGTAATTAATGGTAAAATATTTAAGATAGTTTTAAATCTCAAAAGAGGTGTTTTTATGGAACAAAATAATGAAATAAAATATAAAATCAATAAGGATAAAAAGGAGCTTTTAGGTTACATCATTGAACTAGCTAAAAATGGTGAATTAGATCCTATTGGAAGTCATAAATTTGCTCTTCAATTAGCGCAAGGTGGTGACACAGATCCTATTAAAGACTGGGATGGCAAAGCAGATAAAGAAGAGGAAAATGCTCAAAAAAATATTAGTGATTTAATTAAAAATCTTCAAAAAAATAAAGGATTATTATTGCTTGTTGAAAGAGTAAATCAAAATCCTGATGATAAATTGGTTTTTTCAAAAGATAAAATTTCTAATGTTAAAGAGGTCCAATTATTATTAGATTTAGGAATTATAGAGCCTGACGAAATGGAGCCAGATAGAGGCAATCCAACATTAGAAAAACCTCATGAAGAAACAAGAAAACCGGAAGAAGCAACGAAGGACGAAGAAAAGAAAGAAGATAAAAAACCGGAAGAAAAAGACGGAGAAGAAGTAAAAAGCGAAGACGAAAAAGCTGAAGAAGAAAAAGAAAACAAAGAAGACAAAAAAGAAGAAATTAAAGATAAACCAATAGAAGACTTAATGAAAGATGAAACGCAACCAATTAGTGAGAATTTGAAAGAAAGACTTTTAAGACAAGTTGATGAAATGAAGATGCCAGAAACTCTTAAAGAACCTATGAGAAGAGCTTATAGACAAGCTGTATATATGAGTCAACTAATGAATCCGGATTATCTAAAAGATTACTTAGAAAATGATGAAGAAGCTAAGAAAAAAGGAGTTGAACCAGCATCATTTGGTAAATTCCATAAGGGTATTTTAGTAAATACGTATGTTGAATATAAAGCGGAGGAAAATTCTAAAGAACTCTCAGAGCAATCTAACGAAGGCATGAATGTTACTTATTTAGAATTTCCACAAATGGTTAATGATATGCCACAATGGCTTAAAGCACAGGTAAATGAAGAAATCACATATTATATGAAATATGCGATTGATAGAATTCTTAATGGTTCCAATTCTTATGATGCAATGGTTTTACTTACACCAATAGATGATGCATTAGAGCAAGGATTAAGATACGCAGAAAATAGTAATAGTAGTAATTTAAACTCAAATATTAAAAAAGCATATATAAAGTATATATCTGCCGATTCTAAAAATAAGATTAGAGAAGAGTTTAAAATTGGAAGTCAAAATGTAGATATTACGCTTAATACAAATGATATTGATTGGACTAATCCAAGAATTAGAAAAGATATGATAAGAATGATTAATCGTTCAGAGAATGAAGCGGTTAAGAAAAATATCGAGCAATTAGTTAAAAATGTTTCGTTTGATTATATTGTACAAAGCGAAGAAGATGTTGCTGAGTTAAAAGAAATTTGCAAAGATTTTAAAGCTTTAGACGTTGCTAAAGATGTTTCTATTGTCGTTCAAGTTACAAATCCAGCAGAAAGAAAAATGCTTAGTGAAAAAGTTGATGGTGTAATTGGAAACGATTCAGAAATAAGTAATGATACATACAAAGCAGATAACATGATTAATATGGGAATGAATCAAGCAATAACAGCCGGAGTTGGAATCGCAATGGGAGTAGGTATGGCAGAAGCCATTGGCCCTATACCAAGAAATATTGCAGAAGATCCAAATTTAAACAAAAAGGAAAAAGTAGATATTCTTACTGATGCAGCTATGAGAAATGAGAGACTTATGAATGAGATAGCAATGAATGGAGATAATCCAGTAGAGTATATGGAAGCACTTACTATGGAAATGCTTGAAGCATATGAACAAGATGAACAAAGCAGAGCAAGAGAAGAATTTGAAAACAATTACAATAATAATGATCAATAAGGAGGCCATTTATGGATATAAATTTCGAAAGAAGATATGCTTATTCTGAAGTTTGTGTAATTCTTAATTGGCTTGGTGATGATTATAAAAGAAAAGTTCCAAAAAATTTGCTTAGACTATTCAAAGATGAAAGAAAATTTGGATATAAGCCAGAAATTGATTTTGACAAACCTTTAGATGGACAAGTTAGACAAGAAACAAAGAATCTAATTGCTTATTTGGAATATTATTGTTGGCTTGATGACCCAGAAGCAAAGAAGAAACTTAAAGAAGCTACAGAGCATAATTATAGAATTAAAAAAGAGAAAGAAAAGCAAGAAAAACAAGCAATTATTAATAAAAATGTGCGAGTAGGGCTAAATGCACAACTAAATGATGCCCTAAAAAACTTGAAATAGGTTACATAATGTGATAAAATAGCATTGCTTAACAAACTAAAGAAAGTGGGATGGAATATGATCTATTTGATTTTATTATTAATTGGTGTCCCATTAGGATTTCTTTTCAGAATGTTATTTATCCGGATCCTCGTATCTATTGGCTGGTGGCTGATTGCAGGCCTTTTCATGGTTCTTTGTGTGATTTATGGAATGATACCAGATGGGGTAAAAAGTTTTGTGAAAGGATTGATATTTTTCATCGTAATCGGTTTTTGCATTTCGTGTTTCTTTTAAGGGGGTGAATACCTCCTTTTTTTATTGAAAAAATCGCTGTTTTTGGGCAAAATTTTCTTGACTTAAATAAAGCCGGGTGTTAAAATATTAATCGTTATTGTGCACGTATTGTGTGCAGGCCTCAAATCCTAGGGAGGTAAGACTTACATGAGATACGTTGGACTAAAACAAGTGCAAAAAAGTATCAAAGAAAAAAATGCCAAAAAAGTTTATATAGCCAAAGATGCCGAAAGCCGTATTACAGAAGAATTAATTAAAAAATGCCAAGATAATAATATTCCAATTGTTTATGTTGAAACAATGACTGAACTTGGTAAGAAAGCAGGCATCGATGTAGGCGCATCTTGCATGGCAGAATAATTTTGTTTGAACCAGGTATAACCTGTTCAATATATATAATTTAAGCACAGGAGGTGAAATTTAAAGAATGCCAACGATTAACCAATTAGTTAGAAAAGGAAGAAAAGACAAGTCTTCAAAGTCTAAAGCTCCAGCTCTACAAAAGGGTTACAACTCAAAATTAAAGAGAGTTACTAACCAATCTGCTCCTCAAAAGAGAGGCGTTTGTACAGTTGTTAAGACTACTACACCTAAGAAGCCAAACTCAGCTTTAAGAAAAGTAGCCAGAGTTAGATTAACAAATACTCAAGAAGTTACTGCTTATATTCCAGGAATTGGACACAACCTACAAGAGCACAGTGTTGTTCTTATTAGAGGAGGAAGAGTAAAAGACCTTCCAGGTGTTCGTTACCATATCATTAGAGGAACACTTGATACTGCCGGAGTTAAAGACAGAATGCAAGGACGTTCAAGATATGGAGCTAAAAAGCCTAAGAAGGCTTAGACAGCAAATTTAGAAAGTTGTGCTTAAATTATATATATTGAAAAATACGTATTTTAAGCGCACTTACGGGAAACAATTTGAATTTACGTGGTATAGATGCCATTTAGTAAAATTGTTTTAAGAGTACCTTTGTATGCGGTATATGTGCATACTAAAAATAATTATAGGAGGGAAGAACAGTGCCAAGAAAAGGTTATATAGCTAAAAGAGAAGTTATCCCTGATCCAGTGTACAATTCAAAATTAGTTACAAAACTAATAAACAATGTAATGGAAAGTGGTAAAAAATCTGTAGCTCAAAAAATCGTATATGGTGCATTCGATATCGTTAAAGAAAAGACTGGAAAAGATCCTCTAGCTACATTTGATGAAGCTATGAACAATATTATGCCAGTACTTGAAGTTAAAGCTAGACGTGTTGGTGGTGCTACATATCAAGTTCCAATAGAAATTAGAGCTGATAGAAGACAAGCA
>JAFYBZ010000008.1 GCA_017539905.1 Clostridia bacterium
GTACTTTCTGTGCATTATAATATTACCATCAGCATCTTTTTCATAAGTACCATCTTTATTTTTTGCTTTTGTTTGTGCAGTTAAATATTCAACAAGTCCTAATACAGGATCTTCTTGATTAATGCCCATTTCTTTTAAAAATTGTTGTTGTGCTTCTGTTGTTAAGTTATTTAAGAAATAATTTGCAATTTTATTAGTATGAAACTTTCTAGCAATGCCCAATTTTATTTTATGTTGCTCACTTATTGCCTCTGCAACTTCTGATGGTTTACTCCAAGCAGATTGAGGATTGTTCTTACCAACCATTCGATTTTGTAATTCTGTAATGTTGACTCCAGATGTGTATGCTATGGCGTGTAATTCATCTAATGTAAAATCTGAATAATCTAAACCTGTTCTTCTGTTAAATTTATGTTTTTTGGCTTTCTTACGTTTTTTTTCTAATCCCTTTTCTCCGGAAATACGCCCATAAACATCTTCTATAAATTTTTTTCTTTTTTCATCATCATTAACTTGTAATGCCAAATCCAAATTATGCAAAACTATATTTTCTGCTTTAGTTTGCTCTAAGCCTTCTTTTAATTCTTCAAAATTACCACCTAACTGTTTTTCATATGTATGTTTAATTGCGCTATTTAAAGATTTAAGTTGTGATACATTAAGATTTATACCACCCATCATTAATTTTGGTTCATTAAATAATGTTGGTTCTTCTATATCTATGTTTTTTGATATTTTTGTATTTAAAGCTCTTGCATAAAGATGCTCACGTGCTGCTTTTCCTGTAGCTAAAACACCCCTTTTATTTGCACCTACTCCAACTTCATAAGAATATTTTTGTTCTTTATTGTATTGTTCTAGTCCACGTTTTATTTCTTCATCTTCTTTTGCAATCTGATTTATAAAGTCCATTTCTAAAGATTCATAATTGGCAACTTTTGTTTTTTTGATAGAATGTAATAATGGATTAGCTCCATATTCTAATACATTTTTTAATTCATTAGCTGTTTTTTGTCTTACTGTGTTTTTAGTAACATCATAATTAGAAAATGGTAACATATATGATGGTACTGCTAATTTTGATTTTAAATCTTCTTCGGAGTATACAGTTGCATCTGTATCCATCATAACTAAACTAGCAGCACCAGTATTTCTAAATACATCCATATAGTCAGTTAATTCTTTGTCTATTTTTTGTAATAATGATTTTTTGCTTCCACCAGTAATGTTGTTTTTGTTTGCAAAAATATTTGCTTCGGCAACTTGTTTAAATTGATTTAACATTAATTTTTGTGCTTTTTGTCCTTCTGTTGTATTTAAATCAAAACCAAAATCTATATCTAATGCATCTATAAAATTAGAAATATCTTCACTTGTTAAATAGTAACTAGCAAAATCACCATCTTTAATTGGTCCACGTACATCTGTAAAAAAGTCTACATCATTTATTTTATTAGCATCATATTTTGCTTTATGTTTTATTTTTGTTTCTTCTCTACTTTGTTTATCTTTTAATATTTGCGTTTTTTGTTCTTCTAAGGTAGGTTTTTTTCGTCTATTACTTTTATTTTTTGCTGTTTGAACTTTTTTACGTTCATATTCATTTATTGTATTATTTAATTGTTTTTGAATTTCTTCATCTTCAATCAATACAGCATTAATCATTGCATCTATATATTCTTCTCTGACATCATCAAAAACTTTATGATTATCTAGAACTTGTTTTGCTAAATTCATTCTTTCTAATCTTTTTTTAGATACTGTTTCCCCTCTTTTTCTTGCAAGACCAACTGCAAATAAGTCTGCTTCATATTCATTAACAATATTACCAAGGGTTTTGTAATGTTTAGAAGCAACTAAATTTGATTTATTTAAAATTTTATTATCTGACTTGCTTATTTTTATTTTATCACTTCTTCTATTGCGATTATCATCAGAAAATAAAACATGTCCTAATTCATGGTATTTTGCATCATCAAAATATTTTGTGTCAAGATTTAATGTTTTTGTACGATAATTTCCAAAACCTTTAACTTTTTGTCCTCTATGTGTTAAATTATCTTGTACAACAACTTTTCCTCTTGTAGTAAAATCTCTTACTTCACGATCTGCTTTCCTTTGTTGACCCCATGCCACACTACCAACATCATGAACAGGTATAATACGTGTAGCATTGGTAATTTCTACTTTAAAAGTATGATTTTTAATATCTGAAAAATCAATTTTTGTTTTACCAGATATGTTTCCATCCTTAAAACTTTGTAATTTTTTGTTAATTTGTGCTAATGATCCATTAATGTATGTTAAAGTATTATTAATAACAGGTATTAATGATCCAATATTATATGCTTGATTTGGATCTTCTAAATTTTGTATTATAGATATAATTTTATCCAATTGTGACTCAATCTTATTATCTTTGGTATTTTCTTTTGGTGGATTGCTTGCTTCTTGGCGTTCATTTCGTGTATATTTTTGATTTCTTATATGTTCTTTATATCTTCTATCATCTGTCTTAAAACCATGAAACTTTTCTAATCGATATACATCTGTCATACCATATAAATCTTTACCAGTACGTTTTTGCCAATATTCTATACGATCATTATCAGTCACACGGTTGCTTTCAATGCTATGTGATTTCTTTTGTATCCAATCAGTATTGTTAATATTTTTAATTATTGTATAAGATTCTTTTAAGTCTTTCTTTATAGTACCAAAGAATCCGCCCATACTGCCTATATTACCTTTTGCAGCAACTATTTGTGGTACAATCTTGTTAAAAATAGTAGATATTGCTTTTACACTTGCAAGAATAAGCCCACCAGCAATAATCAGATTAGACCCAGGAATAGCATTAATAATATCTATACCTGTTCTTAATGTCCAAGCAATTGTACTAATTATTGGTAAAAATGGCTCTCCAACCTTTGTCAATAAGTTAGTTCCAGCCTGCACTAACCCTTGTACATGTGTTTCTGCTGTTCCAATTACTTGGTTGATTTTTTGACCCATATTCCATGAATGATCAATTTTTTCCTTAAATTCACGAACTGATGATGTGTCTATTTTCATAATTTGGTTAGCTTGTTTATAACCAGCAAAATCAGAATAAAATTCAAGTTTTTCTTGTTGTGTGTACCCACGTGATTCCATCGCTTCATCAAGAACATCTTTCATATCAGAAATTGACATTATAGTGTCATCATTTTTCCATAAATCTTTTACACTTAATCCTATACGATCTAATGCTCTTTGTGCTGTGTCTTTTTGACCAGCAGATATAAATGCTCTTAATGATGTACCTGCCATTTCACTTTTAGTACCTTTACTTCCTAATTGTGCAATAACAGCATATAAGTCATCTTGATCTAAGTTTGTTGATGATGCATATCCACCAATATGCTCTAATGTATGAATAATATCTTGCGCATTGATAGGTGCTGCTTCTGATGTAGCTGTAATTTTTTGATTCTGATATCTAACTGCATCTGCATACTCTGATGATGATAAGTCTAAATTTTGTGTATCTAATAAATTTGTTGTTGAAATTAAATCATTAATTGCAGTATCTAGTGTTAGTCCTTCTAACTTTGATAACCCCATTGCTTCTTCTAATATTGCAGTCATATTGTTTTGTGATACACCGGCACGTGCTAATGATTCCATTCCTTGTGTCATTTCACTAACTGCTACACCAAATTTATTTGACATAGCCATAGCATCATCACCAAGACTTGACACTTCATCACGAGTTTTACCTGAAATAGCACCTACTGTACTTAATGCTTGATCAAATTCCATTGCTTGCTGTGTTGCTTTTGTAAAACCAGCTGTTGCTATAACTCCCATACTTAATAATGCACCTTCTGTGGTGGATAGATAGGAGCTAGTTTGGAATGCTAATTGACCAAGAATGTTTGTTGCCATTCCTGATAAACCTAAGAGCTGTGAGGCAACTTCTGTTGTTCCTCGTGCACTTATGTTGTATACATAGTTTACGTATCCAGTTGTATCTTTTACTGCTGCTTGAGCCATTTTATCTCTCTATGGGGTTCTATTTTAAAAAAAAAGGGAGCAACTTGCTCCCTTAAGATAGCGAAATGCACATTATTTAAAAGGACATCCGCCAAGTCCTTTTTCAAGTGACCATAAAATTCCTGCTTGCAAGAAACATTTTTGACGGTATGGCAGTTTTCCTGCTTTTTCTAAGTCTCTTATTTCTTCAGGTGTTTTATGGAGTAATTGACATAATAGAAAATCTAATTGTAGTTCGCCTGATTCTTCTATACTATTTCTGAAATTCATCAAAAATTGAAGAATCATCAATATTGGTTAATACACGCATAGATTTCTGTAATAATTCTTGCACGATTGCAGTAGGTACTTGTAATCTCCATTCTTCTTGTGTTAAGTATGGATCTACTACAATTTTTTCTAATAATCTATAATTATAAGCATTTGATTCTTCTAATTCCTCTTCTGTCATTTCAGACGGATCTTTAATTGCTAGAGCCCTATTTATAATTTCTGAATTTTCTGCTTCAGATAATCTTTTAATAGTGAACACTTCAACATCATCTGGACCCATAATGATTGGAATTTCAATTGTGTCTTTGAGTCTGTTAAAAAGAGATTCTTTGGTTGCTCTATGCACTTTGTAATCTTCGATTTTTTTCTTTTTACGATTGTCTGAACGTTTTTTAGAATCAGCTTTTAATCTGTTTAATAAATCTTCTGTAGAAGTTTCTGTTACTGTATATACACCATCAATCTTTTCATTAGCTTCTTTTGAAGCTTCTGCAGGTGTATCTTTTGCTTCTGCACCGAAAACTTTTTTTTCTTTTGCCATAATATAACCTCATTTTTAATATATATTATGGATAAAAATAGAATTCTATAGTATTTAAAAAGTTAAAAAAAAGAAGTGATGATTTTAACAAGTAAAATCATCTAATTGACATTCTTGGGAAATGATTTGTTTTACACATTTCCAATTTCCTAAATCGAACTCTCTTGCAGATCCTTGAATGTCTTCTGAAACAATATCTCCACCGTTGATTGGTCCAATATTGTCTTGTGATAATCTGCAACCTCTTAAAGTTCCAATTTGTTCCCCACCTTCAACATCGTTGTTGAATAAAATGATGTCAAATGAACAAGCATGTTTGTATAAACTTAAGAAGATTTTGTCTCCAAATGCTCGTTTAAATGAGAAATCAATTTTATTTCTTCCTGGCCTTTGATCGATTGGATCACGCTGGGAAGCAACGTGATATGGGTTTAAATCACGAGATTGGTTAATTGAAATTTCTTCTACATCAAAAACATTTTTTCCGATAACAATATATCCTGTTTCGAAAAATTTAGTGTCTCTTACCCCTTGAACATTACTTTTTACCATTTAAATCACCTTATTGTACTGTAAGTTCTACTTCAATTTGTCGTAACGCATGTACAGGTGTTAATTTTAAGTATACATATGCTTTAGCTAATGTTTGCTGTGCGTTAGATTTTGGTACTAATACAATGTCAACATCGAAAGCTGATAATCCTTCAGATGCAACAGCAACTAATGTTTGGTCTGTAGAAGTCATTGTGTTTAATACTGTTGTTACAGCATTTTCCATCATTGCTTCTAAGTCACCAGTAATGTTTCTACCAATGAATGATTGTAATACTTCGTGTACTGCGTGTTTTGCGTATTTTACAATACTTTGTACGCCTTCTTCATCTTCTTCTAATGGAGATTGTTTTGTTGTTACTCCATCCATTAAAGTTACAGGTAAGTTGTAATCGTCAGTAAATGTCATTACACCTGCTTGATTTAATGCAATGTAATTAGCTGGTTGCCATAATACTTTGTTTTCACCAGCAAATAATGGTGCAATTCCAAAATCAGATCCTATACCAACAATTGCTTTTTTATTTTCTCCACCAAAGATTGCATCTCCATAGAAAAGTTTACTACGTAATCCCGCGACATATTGAGTACATTGGAAAGGTAATAATTGATTTGGCAATGCTCCTTCATCATCAGCCAGTAATGAAACATATTGTCTTTGTCCAGCTGTGTTTAAAATTGGATTACCATTGTTGTCTGCTAATAATTTTACATTTGATTCTGGTTTATATCCATCATCGATTAATCCTTGTCCTATGAATAAGATGTTTTCATTATCAAATGCTGCAGCTTTATCCATCAATTTAAATCCTGGTTCGCCATAATCGTTAATTCTGTCTAATGCATTTGCTCCAACGATTAAACTTCTCCATTTACATACTTCAGTACTATTCATTCCTTGTGGTTCTGTTGTACTTACATGGTTAGCGTATACTTTTTGTATGTCATCTTCTCCATACATACAGAAAATACCAGATAATTTAATTTTTGCTAAGTGATCTAAAGCATCTTGATGTGCTTGAACTCTTTCACTTTCAATAATTCTGTGTAAACTACTATCCCATGCTCCGTTTGAACCATCTGCTAAGTATGTAACTGTTTCTACAAGTTTGAATTCGTAATCTTCATCATTTGCTTTAGCAAAAATAGAACCAACAGGTAATCCTCTTTCAACTGCTGCTTGTGTATAGACTGATAAATTGCTTCCATCTGCAGCAATTGCTGGTAATGCTTGATTTTGAGCATCTGTAGCTGTGACTAATGTTGTTCCGAATGGTTTTTGTACCATTTCACCTTCACTTGTTAATGTTGCATTGATATTACTTGCTCTTTCATTAATTCTCTTTTTAATGTAATCAAGTGTTGTTGCACCTGAAATCATAATTGTGAAGTCATCAGATTCTTTTATGGATACACGATATCCAGATCTGATATCTCTTTGTACAGAAATAGGAATAGAGAAGTCACCTGGGTAAACCGCTTTTACTTCTAATACTTCTGAACCAGTTGGAATAATAGTTTGTTTTGCAACGATTGTTTTTGTTACATCACTTTCATTAAATGCTTTTGTGAAAGTATCAGCAACTAAACTTGCTTCAGATGCAGTAGATGCATTAGTGCCTTCTTTGTAGTATTTCATAATACCGTTATCTGCAACACCAACTGCTGTTTTAATTACTCTTTCGCTTTCTACTGTTTCATAGTAATAATGTGTAATATTACCATCAGCATCACAAACTCTCCATCTTCCTTCAGAAAATGCAACATTTAATTCTGTTGCTGCTTCTGAACCTACTGCAACCACAGGACGTTCATTATCTTTTGTAGCTGTTGTTACTTTTATTTTTGCTTTAATACTGTTGTCTCCAACACTATAATAATCGTAGTCTACATATACATAAGAAAAGTCTTGATCTAATGTAAATTTAAAACTACTATATTGTGGTTGTCCACCGTATGCTCTAACAATAACTGCAGCACGTCCACCATTAGCGAAGTATGGTTCTAAATTAACGTTAAAAATTTTTTTTGCTTGATCTGCATTAGTTACAAAGACTGGTGTATCTAATGGACCTTTGTCGGTTTCGACAACTGTACCCCAAAGGTATACAGGGTCAATTTCTGTAAGGTCAACAGCATCTTTGATTTTCCAATGCACATATGGAACTCCTTGTACCATTTTATCTACCTTCTAATAACTTTATTATATAATTCTTGCATTTCGGACATTGTAATTAATGATCCATCTTCAATATTTGCTTCACGTTTAATTAGCAAGAAATCAAAGCGTTCAATCCCCATCCTTTCAGCCAAATCTTTTGCAAAATATTTTGGCTCGGCTGGTTTTTGTGCCTTTGGTGCTACTTTTTTTGTAGCTTTTTTAATTTTACTGTCTTTTTTTTCTGCCATATTAATCACTTTATTAAAATATCATCTATAATAGGTCCAAACTTACGTTTTTGCAACATATGATAGAGAATATTTAAATCAAAAGTTATTCGCTCAACATTATTTTCTTCCAATTCACTTAACATTCGTTTATTGGAAACACTTGTATTCAAAATATGCACACCATATTGGGTTTTGTTATTGTTAAACTGCAAACCATTAATATTGTGATAAATTCTCACATCTTGAATGGGTAATGTTGTGCAAATAGTCAAACCATCCTCGTTAATTGTATAAGTATTATATTTAAGTGAGTCAGTATTATCTACTGGCTCAATAAGATTGTTATTAATAAGTATTCTAAAAATGTTAAAGTTTTGTGAATTGTATATTGGTGAATGAAAAATATTTTCCTCTATTTCTTTGAAACTTTTATTATATCCATACTTGACAACATCAAAATCATTAAAACGATCAATTCTTTCAAATACTTTTTCATATATATTGTTCACCATCGGAATAGTAGTTGCGTATATATCAACTTGAAAAACTGCACTATAATGATACAATTTTCCAAATCTGTTTAGGCAATATTTATGTTCTACTTGTCCTTCTTGTTGTTCTGATATAAATGGTGATATTCGAATCTCTGGATATTCAGCAGGTGCATCTTTAAAAAGATAATTTGGTACTTTATAGGTTTGATGATCATTTTTTACATATGTAAAGAAACCACTTGGTTCATCTTCACCTATTATACTTCTTACTGAATATATGAGTTCGTTTCGTCTTGTCATTTTAACATTCTTGAATATTTATTAAAATAATTTGATTGTGGTGTTTGTATGGTTCTCATACCAACACCAAATCGTGAATTGTTATTATATGCAGTTATTGCTTCTGAAATAATTATTTCTGACAATTCATTAGCTGTTTCTATAACTGCTGGTTGTATGAATCGAAGTGGTGGTTTATTTCCACCTCCAAACTCTAATCTTTTTGCTCCAGGATAGTTACTTGTAAATTCAAGGTTTTTTCCTTTAAAATTTACAGAGAAACTGCCTCTTATTTTGTCACTTTTTATATTACTTCTTGCAATATTTCTGTCAATTTTATTAACAAAATATTGTTCTAATTTGTTGTGAAATTTTTGATAATGTGATAATTGTGATGTTTGATTATATGAATCTATGAATGCTTTTGCACTTGCTTGTGGATCCAAGCCACTTACTGTGAGTGAACAATCAAATGTCATTATCTATCAAAGTATTTTCGATCTTCTTCCATTACTAGAACTATATGATGTTGTGTATCACGAAGATAGTTGTTTGCATCATATTCAATAATTTTTAAATATAATGTTTCATTTTTACTAACATATTTGACTCTGTAATTTGCCAGTTTGTTAGTATTGAGACTAAAATCGGATTGAAAATACCCATAATATTTAATTGTTGATTCTTGACCTGATTCTGTTATTTTTTCTGTTTGTCTGTGTTGTACAACACCTTTGAGTTCTTGCACTTCTTGCCATTTTTCTTTTATGTTACCGACTTTATCTTTGGGGATTATATTGCCTACTTCATCTTTTAATACTCTTTGAGGTTCTATTTCTTCGGTATACACTTCTTTTTTTAAAAGATAATACTGGTGATCTTTTCTTTTAAGAACTCTATTGTAAAGTGTTTCAAAACTCATTGTGGACCCCATGCATTATATTTTGTTCTTGCACCTACTCGATTAAAAGTCTTTACACCATAATTTTTATATGTTGTTTTCTTTAAATCTGCCATTGCAGCATCTGCCAAATCACACCAAGTGTTTCCTTCTTTATCAAACATTAAGTTGAAAACTTCACTTGTTTCGTCAACACGGTATTCGGTTGGGCTAATTATAGCTTGTGGATTTGTTCTGTAAATATGACATGCAATTGATAAATATAGTGCTTGTTTAAAATATATTGATGTTGTGTCCACATCAGGCATTAAATCTTTAATATATTGTGTGTAGTGATCGATAAGGAACTCAATTTCTTTATCTACTACAATACCTGGATCTAGGTTTAATAATCTTCTTACATATCCAACCTGAGATTCATCATTTAAGTAATCATTTAGTTCTGTTAAACAATAATCATAAAGTGCGCAATATGTTATTTCATATGCACCATCATCATTAAGAGAAAGAGTTGATATATCCATTTTTGTGATATACTCATTGTATATGACTTGTGGAATATCTTTGGTTGTTGTACCTGTGTTATTTAAATGACATGCTATCCCATATATAATTGTGTCTTGAAATAGTGACGTATCGTTGTATCCTAGCATTGGAGCTTCATCTGTACTTGCCATTGCAATATCAGAAACTTCTTGCTCTGTTAATGTTGTTACTACATTTATTTTTTCACATATGTCATCAAAATAATGATGTAATAGATATTGAAGTTGTGAATCTTCAACATCTACTTCTAAGACATTTTTTATATAGGAGAGATCAACTATCATTTTTATTCAATTCTAATTAAATTATCTTCATATAAGTGAGATAAAGATTCTGCAGATCTGTGTTCTAATGGATCTACACCTGATTGTGTTCCAACAGAGTTGAATTCATTTCTTTTTCGGCGTAACATTTCTGGAGTGTCAATAAAGCCATGTTTGTATAATGCAATGAATTGATCTGCTGTAATTGTAACTACTTCATCTTTTCTTATAGTGAAAATTTCCGGTAAACCTTCAATTAGTGGTTTGTATGATTTTTTTGTGGTATTACCAACCAATTCTGTCACTAATTCTCTTAAGAAGATTGTTTTTTGTGTTGCGGCACTAAATTGTGGATGGAAAGTAATTTTAACTGTTTCCGGATATTTAGTCTCTTTTGTTTGTTTCTTTGCCATATTATTACCTCGTTAAAATTGTAAAAGAAAAGAAGAAAGATTATTCTTCTTCTAATTCAATAACAATTGGGTCTGGAGTTGATGAACCAATTACTATTGTATCTGTATAATTTTTGTAACCAGTAGCTGTTACAGTTATTGTTTGTGATCCTTCTGGAACATTAGATAAAGTTGCTTGTCCACCGTTAATACCGGTTTCACCTGTTATAGTGCCAATCATAATGCTGGCAGAACCGACAGATTCTTCAGGGTCTGAACCTTTTTTAACAACTTTAACTTTAACTGTTTTTGTAGCTGTCTGATTTTGTTGTTGTTGGTTATTTTCAGGATTATCCTGACCCGCTGGGAGATTTTCACTGACCTGATTTTCTCCTAATCTTGGAGAATCTTTTGGATCATATGGTTCGTAGTTATCTGCTGGGTTATAACCGTCAACTGGATCCCAACCTCTTGGTACTTTAGTGATTTGCATAATTGCATCATTGTCAACTGGGTTGCTTGAATTTAATGTACCATAGTCTTTTCTTGGGAATTTTTCGGAAGCTGGTCTTTGAATCATAATTTTTGTAATTGCATCAGGTCTAACTACTGCTGGTTTTTCCCAGTAAGTTAAATCTAATACGTCTTCCCTTGTTTCAGGTAATCTGTATTTTTCGGTGTGTACACCATTCATGGTTACTAAGATAATTGGGTCTAAGCTTGAGTCAATGATAAATACCATATCTTCAAATTCAGGAATAATTTTAATTGTTAATCCTGCAACTTTTTCTCCAAATTGGCCATCTTGAATTACACCAGCAATACCTGAACTGGAATAAGTTTTAAAGTCTTCATCTTTGAGTAAATCTGCATAGGTTCTTTCAGACATACAAATCATGTCCGGTTCAACACCGTATGGATTTTCTCTCATTAAAGTTTTTGCATCAACAATATCATCGAATTTTAATGTTGTTCCTGGAGTCATTACATTATATCCTGCTCCGGAAATCATTACTTCACGAATATCGTTATTTTCTTTATCTAACAACCTTTGATTTGCTCTTGTAGCTTCAGTTTGGAAATAGTTACTGTCAAAAGCCATCATTTGTTGTTCTTCATCAGTCATTTTGATACCAGTACCAATTTGTCTTAAATTGAAACTTAATTGGTCGTATACATCTCTTGCTTTAGGAATTTCAGCACCTTCTGTAATTTCTACAGCAATTCCAGCTGCCCATTTACGTGGTAATACAACTGCATATGTATCAACTGTTACAGTTTTGATAAATTGTCTGAAATCAGAATGCTCAATAATATATTGTGTAACTTCTTCTGTAAGTTTTGGATCAAATCTGTTATCTGCTACAACAGCTCCTCCACCTGCAAAATATGCGATTTCTCTTGCCATATTATCTTATCTCCTTAGTATGCTCTAACCATAACTCTGATAACATTATATCTGTTATCTGCTTGGTTACTATATGATCTACCGACGATAGAATCTTGGTCTGAATCTGGGTCAGCTTTGGTAAATTTACCATTATCTGCACATTTAATTGGGTCACCAAATTTGATATCTGCTTCTTCTTCGGCTAATACATATGTAATACAATTTCTTTCAACTGTCAATGCTTGTCCAGCTAAGACTGTGACATTTCCAAGATAGTATGGTGCTTCTGTTGGGTTTGCTCCAGTTACTGGGTTTCCTAACATTTTTGTTGGTGCAAAACTACCTTGTGCTTCAGAAGTTACAGCTTTTACTACACCTAAAAATTCTACTTTTGTGGTGTCTTTGTCTGCTTTTACTGCTCCACGAGCATTAAAATCGTCTCCTGTAGCATCAAGTTTTAATTTGATTGCTTTTCCAACTTGTTGTTGAGATGAGGTGTAACCAACATGTTCAATAGCATCTTCAATTTTTTCTGCTGCGTGAATAGTAATTGCGTCACCTGTTATATCACTCATCTAATCACCTTTGAAAGCTTTTAACATTGCGGAATATCCGCCTTTCTTTTCTTTTTTATCGTGTTGTTGTTTAGATCCAGAGAATTCTCCTGGTTTTTCAGGTGCTTTATTGTCAATAATTTCTTGATAATTAGCTGTTAATTGATCAATGAATTCTTCAGACATTTCGTCAACATCACCTAATGTCCTTTCAACGTGTAACTCTTCAGCAAGTTTTTGTAAGTTTTCTTTTTTAGCTGCTAATTCTGCTTCTGCTTTTGCTTGTGCTTCTGCTCTGAATTCAGCTAATTCGTTACTCATTTCTTCAACTTTGCTTTCAAGAGCTTCTTTTTCTTGTTGTAAGGTTGCAATTTCTGTTTGATTTGTTAATTTTAAACCTTCAATTTCTGTTTTGTGAGTTTCGTCTTTAGCAGCTAATTGAGCTTCTAAATCAGATACTTTTTGTTTTAATTCAATATTTTCAGATTGAAGATTTTCGTTATTAATATCTGACATAATTTCATCCTTCGCTTTTCCAAATTTTGCTTTTAATTTTTCTGCATCTTCACCACCAAAAGAACTAGTTACTGATGCCCCTGGGTCTGCTCCAAATGTCACCAACGAGAGCTCATGACAATTCATGTCTTTACATATTAAATGCATATCAGGGTCTAATAATGGGTGGTGTGTGCATTTTTCAGATAGGAACTCATTTCCACAGATACTACAAATTGGTGTAAAATCAAAACCAATTGATGTATCTGTAATAAGTCCTCTTTCGATTTTCTCTCCTAATCGGGAATCATCTACCATTAAAGATGCTTTGTATTTTGTACCTTTCATGCCTACATCTTCATCATAGGTTGTTCTTGTATTTTCAACTAACCCTACAATGTTATCTACACTATGTGTACCATGATCTTTGAATAGACGTTTGCCTTGTAATGTCTTTGTACAATTTCGCATTTCTGACTCTGGAACTTCATAGAATCCATTTACAATGAAGTTTTCTCCACCGTGAATCGCGAATCCTTCTAATTGTACGTCTCCATTATCTTTATATTTTAAAGCAAATTTGGAGTTCAATTGAAAAGTTTCTCGCATGATAACTTTCCTCCAAAAAATTTAGCTTATATTTAAGCTATATGAAAGTAATTCTTCTAATGCATTTAAATAATCAATTTTTTATTAAGTCATAAATAATTTTGCAACTTAAAAAATCAACAAAACCACCAATATTTACTTTCTTACCATCATAACTTAAATAAAAACATTTACATGGATTAGGTTCTCTATTACCATGAAACATATTACCAACAATATATGACACACAATGACTATCCCATAATGTATATTTTGCATTAGGATTTTTAATACCACGTGCATTATAATGTTTTTTACCTATAATTGATTTACGATGTTTTTTTATTACATTTTCTGAATACATTGGATTAAAGTCTCCTCCAGGTGTAAGATTATAATTATCTTCATCAATATAAGTATTATAAAATTTAATCCAATATTTTTCATGTTCATTTAACATTTTTTGGTTATTTGGTAATTCTGTAATAATTTGCAAAGTAAAATTATCTTTTCCATATTTTTTTATACTATTGTCAATATAAGAATGTCCTAAATTTTTTCCTCTAAGATGTTCTTTCCATCTTTTATCTATATCAACAGACTGACCAACATATTTTTGACCTGTCTGTTTGTTAATTATCATATAAATACCACAAACCATTCTATTACTCCTTTTCTGAATGGAAAACCCAAGGCTTCGTTTCGTAGACCCTATGCTTCTTGTATCCTTGTTTTTTTAAGTGAAATGTAATCCCTTTTGTGGTTATGTTCAAAGAATTAATGTTATAGTTGGCAATAAGCCAACTTAACAATTCTGTTGAAGATGCTTCACCTTTAATAAGCAACCCTTCTTCTATTTTTGCATATGCTTTTTTATATGAGTTAATTCCTTCCTTATGCATCTTTCCACCTACTTTTCACCAGATCCATTACGTTTCTTTGGTTCATTTGGTTTTGTGGGGTCGTTGTATGTTCCACCGTCAGACTTCATTGTTGCTCCTTGAATTTGTGCTTCTACCATTTCAATCCATGATTCATCAATAAATTCTAATTGATCTACTGGTATTGCTTGACCTCTGAATGATAATTGTGCTCTTGCTTCATCTCTTGAGATTAATCCATATCTTATTGCTGGGAATAACCATTGTGCAACATCTGCATTTGATTCTGTGGTTAATGTTGGGAAAATTAAGTAAATGTTTGCATAATCTTGACCAGGAATCTTTCCTAATGTTTGTTCAATAAATGGTTCATATAATTGTTCTACTAATACATCACTAAGATCCATTTGTAAGTCTTTTAAGTCATTTATGTATTGTGCTGCTTGTGTTTTGATAGCAGAAAGGTTGTCTGCTTTTCCACCAATAAGTGACATTGGGAATGTTAAAAGACCAAATGATTCTTTTAATGCTTGTAAAACAGGTACCATGTCATATTGATTTTGTGCAAATCCTATAGTTTCTGTTGTTATTCTGTCTGTTGTCACTACATCATTAGAATATTCTAATTGATTTTCTAATGAATCTACTATTCCTTGCAATTCTTCTTCTTGAAGTTCTTCATCGTCTCCAACTTCAACAAGCCATTGTAGAATTGGTACTGCAAATTTATCTACAATTTCTGCAAGGTTTAATTCTGTATTAAGCATTAAATGAAGTGTCTGTACTAATTTGCCCAAGAATGACATTCCAAATACTTCACCAATGTCTGCATCATATGAAAAATGAACAATGTCTTCTGCAGGAATTTCTATTTCCCCTTCTTTACTATTATAAATCCATGCTTCAATCTCACCCTCATTCATTTGTGGTTTCATATTTTTAGGGTGCAATAAAAATAAGTTAGTTAGCATATCTTCTTCTTTGTTTCCTATATAAAGAAAGGCAGTTCCATATTTAAGTGCTTGAAGATATAGTTGCTTAATGTGTTTTCTTTTTAGTCTTGCTGTGTATGTAAAGCATGCTTCTTCTACATCTTCAATTCTGTTTCCTTCCAAATCCACAACTTGTACTCTAAACATCTCTGGAACTGCATCTGAAGCTATTTTACGTAACACACGGTTCATTATTGTGGAGTGATATAATCCATCTATTAAATCATAATCTAAATCTTGTGAACCATATATATCTGTATATGATGCGAATTTCTGTGAATAAGTATCTTTTTGATACTTTTTAACATCTCCACCGGCAAATGAAGTAACTATCCGACCCTGCCGGCCTCTATTTATCACTAAGTCTTTTCTTTTTATAACCTTCTTCGGGGTGTGTTCATTATTTTTTTGCTGTATCGTTTTGGACGCTGATTTGACCGTTGCCATCTTTTATCACCAAATTGTTTTGTCATTGTCTTTGTTATTTTTTGAACAACTATTGGAGGCTTAAAATTCAATCCATATTCTGGAGACATATTAAGTATACATAAGTTCATTGCATCAACATAATCGTCTGATCCTGAACCTTTACTATATTTAAATTTATTACTATCATGTTGTGATCTTTCTCTTTTATAACCAGTCATTTCTTCTTGTAAACGCTTTGACCATTTTACTTTTACTCTGTTTTGTGTCATCATACTTATTCCAAATTCTACTAATTCTGTTTTGGTTTTTTCTGAAAAATAGAAATCCTCTATTGGATATGGTCGAGGTGATTTTTTGACTCTTCTTTTTACGTTTTCATATACTGATTTTCCTACACCAGTTGCATCAAAAATGCCTCTTCGTAAATTAGGGAATCTTTTTGGTAATTCTTCAACTATGTAATCTTCTATTTTACCATATTCTATTCCTAGATCGAATTCTTTTTTGTATTTTACATTTAAGGTTCTTTCTTGGATTTCTTTTTCATCTCCAACTTCTGCCACATAAATTACTGTATTATTACGTGTCTGACCAAAATCAACACCATATACACATAATTTATTAGATTTAAACCTATCTTCCAAACCATCTTCATATAATACCTTTTGTTGTAATTCTAATGGGTATACATCAGTCACGCTTGACATAAATTCAAGGCAATATTCTTGTTTGAAATCAATTGGCCCAATATTTTTGTAATCCTGCTTTAATTCTTCTATTGTGATACGTGGTGTTCCTGATGCAACAATTTCGTCATCTTTATTAAGATAGGCTGTTTGTTTTTTATATACTATGAAATTTCCATCGTTTTCTGGGTATTCTTCCCATACACCATTGTTCCATATTTTTGGTGCATTTTCTAATGATTCAAACAAAAATCCTACTTTTGCCCTTGGAGTTCCTGCTACTATGAATTTTGAATCTCCTTTTTGCCCACGCATAACTGGAATAATTTTGTTTACTATTCCATCTTCTACATCTTGAATTTCATCAATAATTAATAGATTTGCTCCAGAACCAATTACAGATGAAACATTACCTTTTCCACCACCAGTTCTTATCACTATACGTGATCCATTCTTAAATTTCTTTTCCATTACATTATTTGTAATTAAATCACGTTCTATTACTGCTGATCTGTCAATCATTCCGGAAATTGTTTCAGCCAATTCTTTTGCCTGTGTTTCTGTCGGAGATAATACAAAAACTCTTTGGTATGGATTAAATAAAGCACGATGTATGCATTCTATAGCAAGCATAAAGGATTTTCCAAGACGTCTTCCACAAAAATATACTACTTGTGATTCTTTTGATGTAACCATTGCTCTTTGGTGATCTTCAAGTGTATAGAATCCGCCATCTTCACTTCTAATCATATTTTCGGCGAAATATACAATATCTTCTTTGCACTTAAGTACAAACTCTTCCATTGTCATTGCTGAATCCATATTTTCACCTTAAAATGCCCTTACTTTACTTTGTTGCCCTGGCTCACAACATCCTGCTGGTTTAGGACCTGCCGGCCATCCTGCGGTATTACTCCATTCATATGTTCCAGTTGCATCTAAACAAACCCATTGTCCATCTATTTCTGCTGCTACAAAATAATGACCTTGTACATGAACTCCCCAAGTTTTTATGTTAATTGCATCTAATGCACATTTTAAAATTCTTGCTCCATCTCCACAATTAGTTCCGCATGCCTGATCATACATATCTGATACACATGGCCATAATTCACTTGATTCTGCATATAAGCAATATCCGAATTTTGCTCTTACATTGTTATGCACTTCTTGTGGTGTTTTCCCTTGCATATCTTTATCTAAATTGGATCCTTGTTTACATCTTGGTTTATAGTGTTGCTCTTGTGGTTCAAATCCTGCTTTATGTAAGTCTGGGGCATTTGGACCATGCTCTCCAATGTAAGCATTATTATTTGGCATAATTTCGCCAATCCAAAAGCAATCATCTCCATATCCTCCTCCACCACCACTTGTGGTTGAAGATATTCCACCTGTTCCTACTGTTGCATTAATTGGATCTTCAGGTGTATCAGGTCCATATTTTAGGTGTAAGCTCATTATTGGTGCTTGTTTTGGAGTCCATCTTAATTTATATGCTTGTACAAAAAATATTTCGTAATTTTTCTTTTCTACTTCGACTTCATACTTTTTACCATCATCTGTGGTTATTTTTTGTACTGTTTTCGCTTTGTCATCTATTTTTTGAAGTATTTCATTCAAATTTGTTATATTTGCACCTTTAAATGTTTTTGGTTCATTCTTTTTGGCTGCAAGCATCTCGCCACCTGTTTTTGATGTTGGACCTGATACTTTTATTAGTGTTTTTGGTACTTTTATCCATGAACCGACAGTAATGTTTGGATTATAGATACAATTTAGTTGAAGATCTAACGAATAATCTCGCACATGTGCAGACAACAATGCATCTGCTTTAGCCTTCGCTGTTTCTGCATCATCTTCTGGAAAATTATAATGAAAAACACTTTCTCCATATACCTCAACTAACGCATCATGTTGTAGTTTGATTATTCCTTCTGCATATGTTACTTCAACTGTGTTGTACAATCCATCTGTTGTCCAATTCCGTACTATACTATCGGTGATGATTTCTGATGGTTTAAGTTCTAAAATATAGTCTTCATATTGATCTCTATATGAAAAAAGTTGTTGAAAAGAAAGTAAGTATGCCATATTGTTTGCAATAATGAATATTCCATCAATTGCTCCAATCATTTGTTTAATAAGTCCATAAAAGGTTTTGTCAGGTATTAATACAGCACTTCCACCTTCTGTTGTCGAAGTTGTTGTGCTACCAGTAATAGATTGTCCATTTAATCCTTGTATTGCTGCTTGCAACATTTCTTCAGGTGTTTTTCCACCATATACTGCAAGACATTTGCCTTGTGCTTTTTGATTCATTTCAGGGTATGTCATATTTGCAAATTCATCACATACTGAATTACAATCACTATCTTTTGGTATAATGGCTGTTTTAAATGATTCTTCTGATGTTACCAAATTAGAAGCATCTCCTCTGATAACAAAAATATCAAAGTCATATAAATCATGTGTTCCATCTGCAAAAGAAAATAGACTTGCTGCCATCAGATAAATGCCGATTTTACCTTTTGCTTCTGAACTGTATCCTTTTGAAGAAAAAGGTGATGGACCAACTGATAGTTGCTCTACATCATGTCCTTCACGTCTTAATCCCTCAGCAACTGTATTAATTGCAGTGGCATCTCCACCTGTGTTTGAATCGCATCCTAATATTATGCTTGCCATATTAAAAAACCATCTAAACTTATTAACTATATAAGTTCTACTATTTAAAGTTATTTATAGTTGGAGTTTTTTCAATATGTCCTACATATATATTTTAGAAAAAAAGCATTGATTATGGAAAGTTTTGAAATTAGAGTTGAAAATGCAAAAAGAGACTTTATGAATATGGATGGAGACTTGTGGGAAAATATTGATAAATTATGGGAATATGGATATAGTATGCGTGTTATTTCTGAAATTACCGGTCTTACACGTAGTAAAATACAGCGTCATATTTCTGAAAATAATAAAGCCCGTAGTGATGATATTCCCACTCAAAATCGTGAATTACGCGTTAAACAAACTCTCAATCTAATTAATCAAGGTTGGAGTAAAAATGAGATAGCAGAAGAGTTGGATTTGAATCCTCGCACTATTGGAAGTTACATTAAACAACTTAAAAATCAAGGTGCATTATAATGGTTAGTAATATAACTTACATTAAACCAGCCAAATTTGCCGAAATTGTTGAACAACCATATTTAAAAATTGATTGGCGAGGATATAATCTTGGTGCTGGTTATGGGAATGTTTTTGGTAGAAGAAAACAAACCAAAATGATTGGACATGTTATGAATAGTTGTCCAAAAATGAATACTTGTCGTAGATTAAACAGTACTTTATATCAATTTCGTAGAGGAAAATGGTATAACAACTGTTCTTTCTTTGCTGGTTTAATGGTCTTTTGTTATAAAAATATTAAACATAAATTAACTTTTGAGCATTCAGAAATACAAAAAAGTGTTGTTTCGACTAGAAAATGTTGTGAAAGTTTGGTTTTTCCAGATTGGGCTGAACAAATGTTGGAAGATATTTGGGCATCAAATCCAAATTTTGAAGATTATTTAAAAACTTTGCATAAGAGTCCAAAATTGAATTTTGATTTAGAAAGTGCCTTAACTGTTTACCGTTTGCAAGGTGATGATGCTATTTTTGGTATTTTGGTTCAAATTTATACACTTCATGCCAATAATGCTAAAATAAATATTAAATTAATTCCTGATTTACCTATTGTTAGTTATCCTACAGTATCTGATTTTGTTTCAGGTGTTTTTTTCCCAGTTGTTGTAACAAAATTTAGTAATAAACTTACTTGGGAAAATAATGAAGATGGTTGTTTTTTAATTGATGAATATGGTGCTGCAATTGATTGTATAAGAAGTGGTGAATATACTTGTGCCAACGATCCTTTATCTAACCGATTAGGGTTTGTTTACCGTAGTGGTCGTGTTAATCATACTTGGCGTATTTGCCAAACTTGGATAGATATTGTTAATGCTGTAAAATATTATGGTGGTGATGTATTAGTTCGTGGTTTAAGTGAGACCATATTACGTGCAGACTGGCGACGTTTTGGCCCTAATGGATTAGTTGTTGTTCATAGTATTGATGGTAAAATTGGTGGTGCTGGTAATAATTGGAAACGACCACGAACTTTTAAAAGTGTTAAAGGTGTAGAAATAAATACTAAAAAAAGTGGTAAATATGTTATTAATTTAAAAGGTGAAGTTGTTGATGTGCCTCCTGAAGGCCGTGTTATTTTTACTAATAGTGAAATGGAAGATTGGTTTGAGTTAAGTGGAATGTGTAGTGATTAGAGTGCGTCAAGCATCTCTTTTCTTAATTCTTCTAATGATTCCAATCCTACTTGTAAATCTTTTGTGTGATTAGGATATTTCTTTTGTAATTTTTTGTTTTCTACAATTAGTTTTTCTACTTCTTTTAAATGTTGTTCTACTGTTTTTGGTTGTGTAGTTATTGTGTAAGTATAGTTTTTTCTTTGTATTGGAACTTCTGAAACTTCATAATTATTACTGCAATATTTGCATGCTTCTGTTCCTGCTAATACGCACCAACATGCTCTCATAATATCGATCCTCTTTTAATTTGTTCTTCTGTTAATCTATAATTTCGACTCATTATTGCGTGTTGAGCCAATTGCACTTTTTCCTGTTTTTTATCTATTAATGCAACTCCATACATAGTCATTAGACAAAACATTGGTGGAAAATTATATTTGTCAAAATAATTGCATTTTTCTTCGATTTTTCCAACTACTGAATTGAATAGTGCCCTATTTAATGGTGACCCACGATACTCATTTATTATTTCTCGTATTTGGTTCATCATATTTTCAGCTATTTCACTTTCCTCTTGTATGTCTATGTCAATAATAAAGTTTGAATGCATTTTAATTCCAATTATCATTATATATCCATGAATATTGTGGATATTTGTTTGGGGGAAGTCGTGCAATTGCGTTTGGCACTCCATTGGTTGAGTCACTCTTTAATAAGAATATGTTTTTATGTTTTAAGTGGTTGATTGACAGATCTCCTCTATAATCTCCTTTGAATTGAAGTAACAATTTGCCTACTTGTTCGGCTTTGAATAGTTGTACCGACATATCTCCATCAAATTGTTGTATTTCCAGCTTAAGATATAAGTGTTCTGGATCCATGAACTTCATTCCATAGCCATATTCTATTCCAAGTATTACTCCTTGTACGATTTGTTCTTCTTGTGTCATGTGTAGTGTTTTGCTTTCTAATGTTTAAGAAAATATAATTCTTTTTTTAGTTCTTCATTTTCTAATGACACTTTTTCGATTTCTTTAATCAAGTCATCATCATCTATTTGTATAATTTCCTTAATTTCTTTTTCACTATACATATTTTGCCATGCAATTCTATGTAGTCTTTCTCTTAATAAGGCATTTTCTCTTTGTAAATGACGATTAACACCTAATGTTTTTATTAGTTCTTCTCGCATATGTACTGTACGGGTTCTCTTTTCGTATTCGTAATTGTTTAAACTTCTAAGAACTTCTTCTACTGACATTTCCTTACCCATACGATAGTATTTACCATCTTTTTCAGTAATCATCATTTATCACTTTTTATTATTTGTTCTGCACATTTCTTAATTACTTTGACATTTATAGCATTGCCGAGTTGCTTGTATGCTTGCTTGTCATCATCATCTAATTTAAAATCTTCTGGAAAGTCTTGTAGTCGTGCTGCTTCTCTTGGTGTTAATCTTCTTTTGTATCGACCAATTATTGGAATTTGTACCATTGCCACTAATGTTTGGAAGCAGTTTGGTGCTTTTACTCTTATTCCTGATTGTCTGATTTGAATGAGTCCTTCCCATATTGTATTTATGCGATTACCAGCTTGCCATTCAAATTTTTTCTGCACAACACCACACCATTCCAAATTATCCCATTTTTCTATCCATGCATCTATGAATTCCTGGTTTCTTTGGTATAATTCGTTGTTTCGTTCTATAACTCTTTTTCGCCATTTTGATACATCTTCCGGTGGCTCTTTTTTTAACCAATCAAACCATATTGGAAAACCAATTACATCTAAATCTATACCTTGGTAGAACTCATTCCACATTGTAAGCACTTTTTTTTCTTCTTCTGAAATATCATATCCATCTACTTCCGCATCCAACACTTCGTATATTGAATTGTCGTCTTTGGTTAGTTGGTTGCCGAGATTGATGGTTAGTGGTTCTTTTGCTTGATATACACCTAATATTATTACTCTTTCTCTTAACTGGGGTGTTCCAAAGTGATGTGGACTTACAATAAGTGGTTGTTCTGTTAATTGGTAGCCAAGTTCTTTTAGATTGCCTTCTATTATTTGCCAAGTTCTTCCTTTATCATGTGAAGTTAAATTTTTGACATTTTCAAGAATTATGTATTTTGGATGATGATGCTTCAAAATTCGTGTTATTTCAAAAAATAATGTTCCTCTTGTTTGATCATCAAACCCTGCACACTTTCCGGCAACACTAAATGTTTGACATGGAAATCCGGCACATAATACATCGTGCTGTGGTATATCTTCCGCATCTATTTCTTTGATATTGCCTTGTGGGGTGATTCCATAGTTATTTTCATAGACTTTTATTGCGTGTTTGTCTATTTCTGACGCGAATACGCATTCTCCGCCTAATTGTGTCATTGCTTGGTGGAATCCACCTATTCCTGCAAATAAGTCTATAAATTTGAATCCCATTTGAATCTATCCATATTTTCATTGTTGCGTAGTGATTGAAGTGTGTAGGAAAGTGCATATTTGAGCACTATTGCATCTAATTCTGTGCCTAAATATGGTTTTATTTCATCTATCCATCGTTGAATGTGTTCTGTATCCCAAGGAGTAAAATATTCTTCCCCATCTTCAATTACTGACATTTTTTACACTTCCTAATCTAATATAAATTCTAATTCATCAGATATATGGTATTGCACACCACTCATATCTAATAAATCCATCATACATTCAATTTCTTCTTTCAACTTCTTATTTTCTTCTCTGCATTGTTGCAGAGTTGCATTGAGAGTTGCATTTGCAGCTTTATAAGTGTTTAATTCAAGTTCTAATTTATGCATGCAACTAACCTCGCAACAACCCAAGCGCCAATACAAAAAGAACCAGGAAAGTGGCAATAATAAGTCCGAATATCATTTTATAACCTCTGTGCATATGTTAAAGCTCTACATTTAACATCTGCAAAGTCATGATCAATTAACAATTCCCCATTTTTAAATACTGTTTTTAGATAATTTGTTCTTTTATCATTAATTGGAACTGTTAAGAAAACACCATCATGGCAAATTAATTTAAATCTACCTGTTTTTGACTTTTTACTTGAATCTAATGGATTTTTAGATATATCGTACCATTCACCATTTCTTAATTGAGCTGAGCATTTGAATGCGTTTCTTTGGGTATCTCTGTTTACTGATGTGTGCAATCCTCCACCCATTCCGAAGATGATGTTTTCTGCTGCCCAGTAGTCAGATTTCATGGCAAATAATATGTCTCTGATTTTTTGGTAATTGAGTCCATCTCCCCATAATAATCCAATATTATCATCAAATACTTTGTATCCTTTTGTTGTGAGATGTGTGTTAAATCCTTTTGATAATAAGTCTAAACAATCACGTGTTGTTGCAACTGGATCTCCACTATCAGGCCTGAACACTACTTTATTTCCTTCTTTATCTAAGAATTTGGTAATTGCAGAGTTGATTGGTGTGTTACCTGTTGCTTGACGTAAAAATTCTTTATAATCATATGAATCAATAACTATGGATAAAATTCCATCTTTTGCTTGATTTATAACATTTAATACTTGGTCAAATTCACCATCTGAACCTAATGAAGTCATTACACTATGTTCTGTTGCTTGAACTGAAAATCCATATATATATGGATCATTATAATAATTTTCAGGTATTGTAAGTGCTGGAATAGTGTCTGTTCCACTAAAACTAAGTAAATGGGCAGAACCACCTAACATTGCTGATTCTGTGGAACTTGCACCCCTATATCCAAAATCATGCAACATAAAGTCTATGTTTTTATCTGATGATCCTGTTACTCCTAAATAAAAATCTATTAGTTTTCTTATTTCTGCTGATAATGTTGCTACTGTTGATGGATACCATACTTGAAGTAATAATGGTTCTAAATAATTAACTAACCAGTATGATTGTGTGTCTGTGTTTTCTACTGTCATCATTGCATTGCTTACATTTATTGGTGTTCCTTCAGAAACTGCTTTTATTTCAATTGGAAGTTTACCATAATGTTCGTCCAGTACATATTCCCATCCGCTTCTATTGAATATTCCTTTTCCAATGTGACTATTAACTATTCTTTCAGCTTCATCTATTTTTTCTTCTGTAACTACTTTACCTTGCAAGTATTTTTTTATGATGTATTGTAATCCATAAAAAATTGTCTTGTTAAATTCTGCACCTGTTCTACTCTCCATGTATGAGTAGATTTTTTGTGTACCTTTTGGATAAAGGTAGTGATGTGTTACTTTGTAACTGTCTGTTAATAAACAAATGTTGTTTTCAATCATTTTTCCACCTCTGCATCTAATTTTTTAATTGTATTATTAAAAGCTAATCGTAATGTTTCGTCATCTAAATTTATAAGTGTTGGGTTAATTTCTCCATCTCTTGCATATCCTGAACATATACAATCACATATAAATTCTATTACATCTACTAAATTAACATCGTCTTGTACTATTGTATTTAGATGATGTCTTTCTTGTGATGTATGTATTTTTGCCCAATTCCTATCTATATATTGTGTCTTTGTAGTATTTCGCTTAACAATATCGTCATAGAAGTCTTCTGCATATTCTATTTTTGTCCAATCATGCTTTAAAGCTCTTATTTGCATAACATTTGCAACAATTAACATCATATTTCTTACATCTACTTGATGTTGTCTTGTTTCTTCAAGCATTTCTGTAAATGATGGGATTTTTTTATCCATATTAATTCTTTTTTCTATTTTCATAATTATTCATCTCCTTCTACAACATTATAATATGTTAACCAAACTGATGGTCTAAAATCATCACCTAAACTCATATTTACTACATTTAACATTCCATGTTGCCCAAACAAATCATTTAATGTTTCAATTATTACTGTGTGTATAGGGAATGTGTTTGATTCATAGTCATCATTTAACTGAATGCATATATTTCGTTCATCTTGTGCTACAAAGACTTTTTCATTCAGTTTTGCATTAACTTTCGCACGCCAATATTTCAAATCGTGAGTTTTACGAGCATTTTCTTGATTCAATATACGCAAAAACCTATCTGCATCTTTAACTAAGCATTCTCCTACATATTCTCCTGTTGGTTTGAATATTTTTGCGTAATGATAGTCATCTGATGGTGTAGCATAATATTTTTCCATTTTACCACCTTCAATTGATTGATAAATATATAAGATTAGAAATAAAACATAATGTAGCAATAACACAATAAATCCATCTTTGAGAACAAAATAAAATAACAGCAAATATTATTGAAAGGAACATATTTAAGAAACTAAGATCATATCTATCTACCATTATATCACGTTCTCATAATTTTTCACAGAATTGATTTCTTCTTCCATATCTTCCATTAAATTATCTGTTGGTTTATTGCAAACTACCAATTGTGATAATTCTTTTATCAAATCTTCCAATTTATCATTGAAATCAGTTAAATTATCAATTCCTTTTGTAATCACTTCTCTACTTATCTCATCTTCTTTTGGATAGGCACGGAAATAGAGATGTAAGGAGTTGTATTGTTTCTCAAATGCTTTGCTTAACCTTGTTACATCATTATAGAATTTATTATGTGTAACTTGTGGTGCTGGAAAGATAAATTCAATCAATGTATAGATATTGTGCTTTTCTCTGTCAAAAACTCTTTTTTTTGCTTGGATTATTTCATAATGTTTAGGAAAAATTTTTATATTTCCCAATTTATCGCATACTGTTGGTTCTTCTTTTGGCATGCTTCTATTTTTGAATTTTCTTTTTGTTTTTGAACAAAAATCGTTTATTTGGTAATAAAAAATGAAATATATGGTGGATATTATTAAATATCCAAATACTAATCCTATTGCAATAGCCATTCCAATCTCAAAATAACTCATAACTTACCCACCATTCTAAATATGTCTCCAAGCCCGCAACCTTCTATTAGTTTGAGTGCGCCTGCATTATTTTCTACACAATGGAAAAAATAATTGAATACACCAACTTCTTCATTGAATGCTGCATCAATGACTGGTTCTTGTTTTTCGTATGGTTCTTCTGGGCAGACACTTTGCCATGATTCTCTGTATGTGCTTTCTAATGAAGCTATGAATGCCTGTGTGGCCGCAGTCCAGAATCTTTCTTTGTCTTCGCAGAATGGCATATCTGCAATTGTTTCATCTATTTGCTCTGGTGTGAATCTTGAGAGTGCAAAAGCAGCTAGTTCTTTCATTGTGTCAAATTTTTTACCATTTTTTACTAATATTAATGCTATATTTTTTAAGCATATTGTTGTGTCTATATATTGAGTTTTACTCATTGTATCACCTCATGTTTTTTGTAATTTGTATTTTGTTTGTTCTATTATTTAAATGTTTTGGTATGATAAGTTTAAATAATTATTCATGGTTTCATCTTGCCAATTGCAATTATAATTACCATTTGGATATAATTTTGGTATTTTTGGTTCGTCTATGATATTTGTTTCTCCTGGTATGCATTTTTTAAATCTTATTTTACCATAAAATGCATATTTGTATGATCCGTCACGTTTCCAACTCAAACTATCTAAGAAATCCCACACATATCTATCTTCGCATAGTTCTTCAAATGTTTGTGGGTTGAAATACATTGGAACTGATTGTCTGTAGAAGTCTTTTGTTTCTTCCATGAATTCTGTGAGTCTTTGCCAGTTCATATATTCATCTCCTGGCATTTTTACATTTACTTTGTCTTTTATATCATATAATAGTGGTATTTGGTCAAAATCATCTATTGTTACTTGTATTGTGTCGAAAAATGGTGCTATTTTGATTGCTTTTCTCCATAATTGTCCATTTGTAGAAATTGACGCTCTGAAACCATATTCGTGTATTGTGTTGGTTAGTTGTTTGAGTTTTTGCTTGGATAGGAGGGTTGGTTCACCGCCTAATAGTAAAACTGTTAGTTTTTCTTCTGTTTTTTCTCTTATGCTTGCAAGAAACTCTGCAACTTTCTCTATATCTATTATTTTTTTGCTTGTGTTGCGAAATGGGTCAATACAGTAGTTGCATGATTGGTTACATTGGTGGGTGGTTACTATATCTATGTGGTCAATCATTTTTCCACCTCGTATTCTAATATTGAGTAGGAACTGCGTGGATGTGTTTCTATTGCTCCATTCATGCCAAATATTTCATCTATTTGTTGTAATTTGTCTGTTTTTACTTTTGCAGGCAACTGTATCTTTATGCAACCATCCATTATGTATATTTCTACAATATCTTTTTCAACTATTTCTACAATTCTTTCTCTTAAATGTGTTAATTGTTTGTATGTTGATGTTAATCTCATAGTTTTCACCTCTGTTGTGTAATCTTGCAATTCTTCAAAAATTAGCGTTTGTATTTCTCTTGCATTAAATATCTTAAGTAAATATTCTTTTGTTTCATGATCGTATACTGCAAATTCAGTTTCGTTAATCGGTGTCAATTCTTGCATATAATCCACATCTTCTTGTTTCTTTTATGTCATCTGCACGCATACTTGATTTTTTGCAATTATATCCGCAATGCATTATTTCTCCGTTTACTTCTTGAAGTATGGAGATTAGATTTTTGCATTTTTTGCAGGTGTGATCACCGTTTGCTCGTATTTGTGCATCAACAGTTTCTTGTTCAACTTTTTTGTATAAGAAATCAAGAAGATCTTGCATAGTTGACGGTTTAATTTGTGTTTTTTGTTCAAAACTTATTTTATCGGCAACTTTTATTTTTTCTTGTCTTTCGTGATCAAATTCCTCATGATATTCATCTATATTAATATGCACATCTCCAATTGGAATTTTTTTACCATCATCACCTATTTGCATCCAACCATTCATCTACTTCATCCCCAAATTTCAATTGTCCATTGTGCCTTCTAAGCACAAAATTATAAAAGTCCGAAATTAACAATACTTCTGATCTGCTAAGTCTATATACTTCTATGTATTGATCTGCGTATTCTCTTAATTCTTTTTGTTCAATCATTTAAATCAAATCCAAAGGTTTCGCTAAACATTTCAAACATTTTTTTGGTAGAATCGGTTAATTTGGTAGTTTGATAGAGAGTTGCTATTACAGATGTCATTTTATGGTATTTTTTGCTATCTTCATAATATTCATTAAGTAATTTTTCTATTTTTGGTTCACCTATGAATGCTCTATTACCATGTTCATCTGCTGTATCATTATCAAACCAGTATATTCCACAGCCTGGCCTAAATTCATGAACAAACCTTTTAGTCATAAAACACATCTCCTAACTTTCTATATATCAATCTAACTCCTTTTATGCTTGCAATTACGCAAGCAACTATCAAACAAAGCATTCCATCAATTTTATTCATATTGGTTCACCAATGAAGCTATTGCTTTTAATTTATGTTTCAACACTATATTTTCTTCTTCAATTTTTGCGAATTCGGTGTTAATTCTATCCATAAATACTTTCATATCTGTGTCGTCATCACAATTGTATTCTGTGCCGGATATAAATTTTCTGTTTTCATATAGTATTTTCATTTTGATCACCTTATAAAAATTCTGTATGTACTGTTTTCCAATTGTAAAATATTGCATTGATATTATTCATTGCATCTATTTGTTCTTTTGACTCAACTGGACTATCTTCAATAATCTTTGCATTTTTAACAATCTCATCAATTGTTTCTTTTGTGAAAAATAATGCATTGTCTTTGAGTTTTCTTTTTGCTCTTGATCGTTGAGATGACTTCCATTGTCTGACTATGTCATCTATTCTTTTCTTGACAAGAGTACAGAACTCACCATCATTATTTTTACAATTCTTACATTCTGTTTTACTTCTCATGCAACTAATCATTTTCTTAACTCCTTAAAAATTAAAGCAACTCCGCATAAAAACACAATTAGTGGGGATAGTATGAGTCCTATAAGTGCACTGGTTAGGTCAATAGTAATTACACTCATTCTAACTTCTCCAAGATCCCTTCAATTAGTCCATCTCTGGATGAATCTTCTTCATAATCAGAAAATCTAATTCCTTTGCTAAATACAAGAATTCTGCTTTTCTTTGGAATAGTTGTGTATACTGTGTCACTATCGTAAAATATTTGGAACTCTCTATCGCCGTATCCGTCTGCAATTAGCTCTCCTAAAATTTTATGTAGTTCTTTTATTTTTAAATCCATTTAAAACATCTCCTTATTGTTAATTATAACTTTATCACTATATAAGTATTTTGGTAGGACACTATACAAGGTAGGACACATATGTAAAAATTGAGTTTGAGAAATAAGCCACGCCGCGCGCGGTGAGCAAAACGATTGGTGAGTGCTTATTTCACCGATTGGGGCAATGAGAGTGTTTCTTTTAAGAAATGGCGAACTTAGAAGATAGTTCTCCTTAAAAAAACCCCTAAGAAACCTCAAAAGGCGTCGCGCACCTTTGAGAAGTCTTAGTTTTGCTTAAAACAACTTAAAAAGAGGTTATTTAAATGTTAAAAACTTTTGAAACTGTAAAAGACTTTAAAACTGTTAAAAAATTAGGTATTTGTATTTTAGAGGACGAAAAAATCGGTATTTTTACAAGAACCGATGTAATAACCATTAGAGGTTTATTAGGAGTGTTTAGTATGACTTCAAACTATAATTCAGATGGAGATATTAGTAAAAGAAATTTAGAGAAAAAAGATATGATATATGGTATTTTAAAAGATGCAGAAGCAGAGTTAAAAAGAACTATTGGTGGAGTAATCGATATTACTTCATCAATTGAAAATGAAATTAAAGAAGTAAGAAAAATATTAATAGGTGATAATATGGAATGGACAATAGTAAAAGATGAAGATATCGAACAAATGACATTAGAACAATTCGAACAATTAGGAACAATCTATTCAGATGCAAAAGAAGACATTGAATACGAATTTGACAATCTTAAAGATGTATTCTTTGCAATCATTAATTTGGGATTTGATTTAACCAAAACCAATGCATTCAAAGAAGCAAAAGAAGATTGGTTTAAATCAAGTGTTGAAGATGAAGACATATTTTTAGATGTGTTCTTTGACAAATTGTTTGATGAAGAAATATGCTTTGAAGAACCTAAAAACATTGTAATTGAAGAAGCAATTGAAGATGCCAGTTTCGATTACGATTATGGTGACATTAGTGGTGTACACCATTGTTCTATTGTATTAGGGTACAATGTTAGAGTTGAAGATGTTGAATAATATCTTCACTTTTCCCTCCACCCCATATATAGTCCATTTGTGTGGTGCAAGTCCACATATGGGGTATTCACCAAATAAACCATCAACCAATAGTTAGGAGAAATCAAAATGAGTAATTGTGTAGATATAAGAGTAACTACACCAAAAGGTGTAGTAGAAGTTCCGAACGATGCCATTAAAGGCACTATCTGTCCAAATAGGGCAGACTACTTCCAAACCGAATGTTGGAATTGCGACCTCTGCGGAAGAAATGAAGCATATGAACATGGTGCTTCATTTGAAACTGTCACTATTAATGGTTTTAAATTTTATGAAGAAGCCATTAATACAGAAAATAGTGAAATAAAAGATGGATGGTATGTATTCCAATATGGATACAAAGAAGTCCATCTTAATATTAAATATTTAGGTGATTGGTGTGGTTGGTCATTAGAAGAAATTCACGATGCAATTGTGGAATTTCGTGAAAATGACACATATACAATTCAAGTAAATGGCATACATGACTTTGATAGTGCTGAAAATTATGATGGACCTATATTCTTATATTTTAATGGTGAAGAATGTGGTCCATTTAATGTAACTGTTGATGATGCAATTATTATGTTGCTTGGTGATTACACAGAAAGTCAACATAAGACTTTTGTACATCTAATTGAATACCAAGAAGAAAACCATATGAGTCTTGCTGATTGGGAAGATCTATATGGTTATGATATATAAGGTGATAATATATGCCAAATAGAGAAAATAAAATCATATTAAAAAATAAAAGAGCTAGAGCAGAGGCAAAAGAACTCTGTTCTAGACTGGATAAATTAGATGAAGAGTATAAATACTCTGACTCTAATATATCTATTTTTGCATTTGGTAAGTACTTCTTACCTATGACTTTTTACAAACTAAGAATGAAACTTTGTGTTAGAGAACATAAAAACTCATTAGATGCATGGATGTGATATTATGAAAATTAGTAAAAGAAACATGTTAGCTCATCTCAATGAGCTCAACAAAGAAGGTAAAATGACTGATGAACAAAACATCAACTCTAACAAAAAATCTGTTAGAGAACTTGATGAATATGGGGTTGTATTATTATAACCCCACATATATAGGTGATATTATGGAGAATTATTATGAAGTTTGCCATAACGCAAACAAAGAAATAAGACACAACCTGTGTCACAAATGTACCTGTGCTGTTGATTTTATTGACTTTGTCATTTGCAAATATGACAAAGATATAGAAGAAGTGGAAATATAATTCCACTTCTATATATGAGGCGATATTATGAACATTGTAAAAGAAACCCAACCTGATATGCTTGTTCTTGAAGAAGAAAGAGTATATTTTAGATATGTAAATGGTAATGAAGACAAACTTATGTCATTATTAAATGACACAGACACAAGTTATGAATTACATGCAAATCCAAGCAAAAATATATTTGCAATCTATATTGACATAAAAGACTACATAAAAATATTAGGATATATTGTTGATATTGAAGATGACAAATATACTGGAACTATACATCTTAATGATGCTGTTGTACACATTAATAATGTTGGTGCTGGGCATTGTACAAAAATAAGTGTTGATCCTAATGGAATCAATGTTTACAGAAATGACGAAGAACTTTTCAATATTAGTACAGATTTGCATGAAATTAATCAGTTCAGTATTGCTACAGATATAGGTAGCAAAAGATATATGTGCATCCCATTAGAATGGTTTGACAAAAGAGCAAAAGAAATAGAAGAAGTATTAGATTATGAATCAGATTATTAGGAGATGATATAAATGAATAAAAGTTGGATCAAATTTGAAGCAGAATGTTTTGATGGTTGTTGCGAATTTTGTGGCAATTGCCACCAAGGAGATGATGAAGATGATTAATTCTTTCATCTCTACCGTTAAATCTTTTTGTGATGGCTCTATTTTTACAAATGCCATCAAAGAGGAGCAAAAAGAATTTCGCAAAGACCACTTGTTAAACAAATATTCCAACGAAGATTGGAGAGATGATATATTTTGGTGATAATATGATTGATTTAAAGAACATAACTCAAGAAGAAATCGATAAATATGATCTTTATGATTATATTCATGGTAGTTTAGCAGTTAAATATACAGACTTTGTAGTTTTAGGCATAGATGAGTCTAAAGGACTTATTTATGCTCAATATGACTATGGTAAACCATGTTGGAATGCAATTCAAGATATTACTTCCTATGGTTATTCCATAGTTGGTGTCTTAGATCATGTAATTGATGGATTATATGATTTAATGTATGATGATGAAGAACAAATTGAGTCACTAATTGATGACGGTACTGTCTTTATTCTTAAAGTAGGTGGTGCATTATGAATAGACATGAATTGATTCACAGAGCAACTGAACTTAGCAATTTAATTGACAATGAACCAAATTTCACATTACAAAAGGTTAATTGGGTCATTGAAAAAGCAAAAATTGAATGTCAACTTGGCATACACAATTTATAACTGTTGAAATGACATGGTGAGTCTTAAAAATCCAAAAAAAATATAAAATAGGTGATATTATGGCAAACATTTTAGAAGAAATTATTGAAGAGTTAAACGAATATGTATTAAGTGGTAAATTTGGTGTAGATGAAATCTACGGTGACTTGATCAGAAGATTATTCCGTTCAAGTGATGATGTGAGAAATTACCTATTCTATGAATTAGAATCAGAAGCACGCACCAAATATGACCTTCACAAAGACACTCCAACTGAAACATACCTTTGGAACATCACAGATTCTATTTGGAGTATGTATGATGCTTGGTATAGGGCTGGAGAAGTTGACATTGGTGACAACTTTGATGTTGATGCTAATGGTACAATTACATTTTCAGTAACAACACTTACATGTTGTGCTGAACCTGATGTAAACTATTATGATGATGGATTAGACTCTGTAAAGGGTTTTGTTGAAGAATTAAAAGACAAAATTCAAGCAAAAAGCATCAAAATCGAAGAAGATTGGGATTTTGATGAACATTCAGGAAATCCTACATCAAGTCATAGAATAATTGTAAAAATGTGGGGGGAATAACCCCCTTATATTAAAAATGAGGTGATATTATGGAAAACAAAATTGCTTTAGTGTATGAAAACGGCGAAGTAGTTGGTTGTATGGCTGCATTTGTTGATGACGAAGGTCATCCAATCATAATGGGATCATTAGATGAACCTGTTGAGCTCATCGAATGCAGTAGAAATCAATTAATGTCTGGAGTGGTATCATTACCACAAGAATTTTTGGTCACACTTGACCAAAATACCACATATAGACCACCAGAGCATCTTATTAGAAGAATGCAGGAGTCATTAGAATAGTTGAACTTGGACCGAAATGTCCTTAAACTAATTTTTTTAATGAGGTGATATAAATGATTGAACAATTAAGATCTGAGATTGAAAATCTCAACCAAAGTATTAGCAACTGGTTAGGTGAAATCGACTTATTAAATGAGCAAATTGATGATGCAAGAGCAGAAATTGCCACCAAAGAAGTCGAAATTGAAAGACTTCAAAATGATGAAACTCGTAAAGCTGAATTGATTGAAGTTATTAGTAATGCTGGTCTCACAGTAGAACAATTAGAAGCTATAACTGACTCTATCAGAGCAATAGACTCAGAAGCAATACCAATAGTTAACTATGCTCCAAGTGACGAAAACAGAGTTTCATCAGATATTAGACTAACTAATGGATATGATTCAGATGAAGTAACATTTGATATGTTGACTGATGAGATGCACAATGCAATGATCACATTGGTAGGTACAAAATACCAAGACCTTTGGAGAGTCCACAATCGCTCTCCAGAAATTGGTGACATCATCACTTTATCCAAAAGAGATGGTGTATCCACTCAATCCACAGTTGGATACACAACTGATGGAATATCAATTGGTATTCTACCTGCAAGTCCAGAAAAATTTGAACAACTTGAAAGAATTGGAGCAAACTCAATTAACAACAGAGATGTTGATCTTGACAATCCAATTCTTGAAAGAAGTTACAAAGTTGTTGGTGTAATTCCTGCAGCATTCATCTTCTTAGACCCAGTCTATGATGAAGCAGAAAACATTGAAGAGACAGTTGCTGAAGCTGTCTCTCAAATTGATGCACCAAGACACAGATTGATGCACACAGCACCAACCATCAATGATGCATGGCATGTATTCAATGAAGAAATGCCAGACCATTGCAGAATCCACAATATAATTGAGCAAGATGATGTATTCATAATTAATTATGAAAACCATCGTGCAAACACCACTGCAGAATATTACAAAACTTGTGAAGTAGAAAGGACTTAGATCCTTTCTCTTCAATAATAAAAATATAGGAGTTGATAAAAATGACCGTAATTTGGCACGCAGAAATAGATGATAAAGAGATTGAATTATCTCAAAATGGACGTTACTTAGAATTCACAAAAAGAAACAGTCCGATTATCTATAAATATGATTTAGCAGATCATGTACTACTCTGTTACACTCGTGCTACCGGAGAACCACGTGTTCGCCACAGAGGTGAAACAAACAGATGGTTCAAAGCAAGAATAACAACAGAAGATGATGCATTAGCTGCAATGTTTTCATATGCAGACGAGTTATCAAACCACGACCCAAGATTACCTGAAATCATGAGCTGGTTTGCAACCACAAAAATGCAAAGATACGAAAAATGGGTAAGATTAGGAACAAAATTCCGCACAACCAACAGAGGTTGGGGTAGTAGTAATCATTGTAATGAAATTACAGTTGAACCGGGTCCAGTGCCTTCAACAATACGCAACTTTATTACAACAAAAACTTGGACAATGAGCGAATTAAATGATTTTTGTATGATTATTGCAGATCTCGAAGTTGATCTGAGTGATAGTGAAATACATAAATTATGTGAAATATTCAAAGAATTGGCAGAAACTCCTGAATATGTAAGTGATTTCATAGTAATCAATAATGGGAAATCAAACAACTACCTGTTCAGTTCAATAGCATTAAAACAATTAGTTGAATTGACCAAAATGTACCACTTAGAAGTAAAAAGATTAATGATCTACATTCACTATTTAAACAATGTAGAACTTGTAGATTTTGAGGAATTTATGAACACATATCCAGATTATCTTGCTCAAGAACTAAAAGATAATGATGAAAATAAAAATAAAATGTATAAATTCCCATGCAATTACTATACAGAATATTATAAACAACAAGCACGTATTCGTAGAAAAAATGAATTAGCAAATTATAATTCAGAAGATGTAGAATATGAATTTGCTTATTTAGAATACGAAGATGAAAACTTTAAGATCATACTTCCACGCAGTCCTGAAGACGTACAAGATGAAGGTGACCAACAAGGTCACTGTGTAGCTGAAAGATTCATGGATATGATTGCTGCAGGTGATACCTGTGTAGTATTTATGAGAAGAAGTGATCGCCCTAATCACTCCCTAATTACAATAGAAATTAGGAATAATTGCATACGTCAAGCATGCATTTATAACAATGATCCTGTGCCTGAAGAATACAGATCATGGATTAGAAACTGGGCAGCAATGAAGGGAGTTCAAATTAACTCAAGCTCCTGGAGCACAATGTTAGATGTATAAGGAGGAGATATAATGGTAGTAGTTAAAATTTTAGTTAACGGTAAAGAATACGGTGTAGATATGAGCGAAAACAATTATGCAGGTGAAGTAGAAATACACGACACCTTCCATTGTGAAGCTGAAGAAGATGGTTGTGATACCATCTTCGGAACAAACGACCCAATGGTCACAATAAAAATAAATGATGAAGAAGAACATGGATGCTGGGACTGCGGTCATTTTGATGGTGGTAATTGTATCCATGCTGGCAGCAGTCATTATGGCTGCGAAGGAGATGTAAATGCAGCAGATTGCAATGAATGGGAGAACCCATACATCACATATCACAAAAATGATGGTGATGCATACACTTATTAAGGAGGTAGATAACATGATGTTAAAAGTAATAAAAGCAATCGAAGACACAGTAGATAAATACTCAGATGACTACAGGTTCATCAATGACCACGAACTTAATGTGGTTTGTCAAATAGACACAGATGAAGAACGTATAGAATTCATTCTTGCAGCAATTGATGAACAACTACCTGCAGGCATCGTATTCAGCCATGAATATACCTGCGGTGAATACGAAATTACATTTAAAGAAATTAAAGGAGGAGAACTATAAATAGTTCTTCTACCATAAATATAAATAATGAGGTGATATTATGAGATACATATTAGAAAACGCAACCGGTAGACACGTATTCAACAGAAGAACTTACAGCTATGATTGGATCGAACCACAAGGTACAATCCACATGGCACATGAAGGCAGGTACATCACACTTCGTAAAGAAGAAGATGACAAGAAAGAATTCCGCTATGATCTAGCAACTGGTGAATTCGAACGTGTCAACCACTACAAAAAAGGTGACAAAGTCTCCAGAACAAAAGCTGCGAATATAACCGCATGGTTCAGAGAATGCACACTCGTCACCGAAGACAAAAAATTTGGAATGCTCTATGCATACGCAAAACAATCTGCACCAAACAGGTATAAAAGCCATGTTAGGTTCATTGAAATGTTTGCGACACAAAAAATCCAAATCATGGAACAATGGTTAAGTCTCGGAATTACTTTTGATAAGATCGCAGACGCATTCAACTCTATGATTGAATCACCAAGTTATTATTCCAGTTGGAGAGATGACAGTCAGATCTATCACCTGCCAAGTGAATACAACAAAGAGCTCCTGCAATACGTTCGTGAAGAATGTGAAAAACGTGGTCATGTATCATTCCGCTTCATAAATGAATGCTATGATCATTGGAACGATGGTCAGTATGAAGTATTCAAAAAGATCGAAGCAAAGATTGAAGAAGAACCACAGTACAGACCTGTGTTTGTTGTAAAACGTTACGATTGGGATGACGAGTACATCAACCTGCTACACCATGAGAGTGAAAGTTCTCTCAGAAATCAGATCATACAAGTAATTCAAGGTTACAACCTTGATCTTGATGCGTTTCTAGAGTACTGCTTATACTTAAACCATGTGGAAAGCGTAAGCATTAAGAAGTTGATGGCTGATTACCCAGATTACCTACGTAGAGAATTACACTTGAAAGGTGGTCGTATGGCAAGGATGGAGAAATATCCACAGACCTGGCTGAGTGCAACACACAAGCAGCAACAAGAATACAAAAACCTGCAGCATCTTGAACGCATGGAAAAACGTGGTAACACAGAGAAGTTCGACAATAGTATTGAAGCCAACAGACACTTAGAGTGGAAAAATGGTAACTACTTAATCCGTATGCCAACTGGAGCTGAAGACATACGTGATGAAGCAGATCAAATGCACCATTGCGTAGCAACTTACATCCCACAAATCGAAGCTGGTGAGAAAACCGTCATGTTTATGCGTGATATAGAGAACCCAGATGTATCACTCGTAACTGTTGAAGTAATTGATGGTGCAATCACTCAAGCTTACGCACAACGTGACACCCAGCCATCCATTCCATGTATGATCTGGTTGACCAAATGGGCACATGAAAAAGATTTGAGAATTACTGCGGTTACATTAAGATAACTGCTTTTATATTTTTATAGGAGGAGATATACATGAAATTAAAACAATTCATAGAACTATTAGAAAATGAAGATCCAGAATTGGATGTATTATTTGATGTAAAAAGTTTTGGTGTCGTTGATTTTGGCCACTTAGTAGATCTCTACTCTGATGGTGAAGCGTTAATTTTAGAATTTAAATAAAGGAGTTGATATATATGATAACTACACGCAACAATATTTTAAAAACAGGTTTCTTGCAAAATGATGAAGCAATGACTTTAATCGCACACTTGACATCCTGCGATAATCCAGATCATAAATCACGTCAAGGTGTAAACTACGACATGGTTAAGATCAATCCGCAGCGCAAGATCAGTAAAGAAGTAGATCAGAAAATGCGTGAGCAGGTTATACCTGAACGTGCAGGATCTACTAGCTGGACTAAAAGTTTCAAACCGTTACCTAACGACAATTCAAAACTCGGTAAGGCCTGGGCCTACATAGCTTTTGAATCTGCGTGGGAATGTAGTGGAATCCAATGCCAATGCGAAAACATTTGTTACGCAAAATGGATGGAAGTTACATACAAGAATAAAACTAAATACTTATGGCAGCAATTCCTTTGGTGGTGTTTACGCACTAACCAGGAACGTGCGCAAGTAATTGCGGACTGGATCATGAATAATCGTGTGAAAGTAAAACGTAAAGGTGTTAGGTTCTGTGATACTGGTGATGTACCGGATCAACGTACTCTTGATGAGATCTTTGAGACTGTAAGATTGACTTGCAAAATTCTTGAAGATCACGATCTTGATACACGTGGCAGGTTCTACATTTACAGTACACGACATGATCTTGACTGGTCAAATAAACCTGCAGAGTTAACATTGAATGCATCTAATGATAAACTATTTAACATGGTTCCTGGTGCTAACAGGTTCAAAGCTGTTGATAGTTTTGATGATGTTCCTGCAGGTGCATACATTTGTAGCTGTAATTGCAAAGCTTGTGATTACTGCAGTAAATTGAATGGCGAAATTATTTATGAGATCAAAAGATAGAAAGACTTATATAGTAGTAAAACTAAAATAATAATTAGGAGGTAAAGATATGATATTAAATACTTTTAATGTTATTAATGAAATTCGTAAATCTGTAGGTGAATTTGACGATTCTATATATATTATTGATTCATCAATAAATCAAGTAAAACTTTCTATTAATTCAATATTTGATTGGGAAAGTTTAACTAATGAATTAGAAAAAGGTTTTCCACAAGCAAATTTTAGTTTTTTAGTTATTGGTTTAGATTTAATTATTAATTGGTAGGTGATATTATGGCATACAATTTAGATATGAATTTACATGAACCTTTTGGTATACCAGAAGTTGTTGAAACTACTGCAGATACTCGCACACGTCTAAGCAATAAGACAACCAGGGAATTGGTTGATTATTTGATTAGTGTGGATCGAAGTATTAAGGCTGGTTTTGAGCATGCGATTTATTTCCAGGAGTGGAGTGTGGGATCTGATATTCTGCGTAAACGTGGTTATGAGATTCTTAGACCATCTGATCTTTATAATTTATAGGAGGTAGATGTATATGGTTTTATTAGAATTGTTAGGTGTTGCTTTAGGTGCTGCTGCAATTAATTCTGCAACTAAGCAATCAAGTAAGAAAGCAAATCCAAGGTTGAATGAGACTCAGTTTGATGCTGATTGTGCTAGATATAGTGTGATCGGCCAAGACATCATGGATGTTGCCGCTCGTTGTGGTGTGAAGCCGAATAAATACGGTGTGTTACCAGAGGATGGGTACAAACATTGCATGAAATATGTCACTCAGTATGTCAATCATCCTGATGATATTGAATTGTTCAAGCGTGATTGGTTATTGGTTGTTGAACAGCAGCTCAAAGCTAAATCAGATCTGATGATTCGTAAACATTGGGATAATTACCAGCATCAGTATAATGGTTACTTGAACAATAAAAAGCATTGGACTTCTGGACCTGAAATCGTATTGGAATTTAAGCATTGGCATAGCTTGCCTAAAGATCAATACTTACAAC
>JAFYBZ010000009.1 GCA_017539905.1 Clostridia bacterium
AGTTGCAGTCATGCTCTTTGAAGCTCCATATGAAACTTTAGCATGTGCTTCTCCTAAGGAGTAACCAAATGTATCTTTTATAACGGATGTTGTTCCTGGGTTCATGGCTATTGCTGTTGTTGCTTTATTTATCGTAAAGTTTTTTGATTTTGTTCCTGTATAATTTCCTTTACCCGTTATTGTACATGTTGCTGTTCCTGCATTTATATTATTACTATATGAGAATGTGAAATCATTTGCTGTACCTATTGTTGTAGTGCTTCCTGATGGAATTGGTACTGTTATAGTTGGTGTTGGTTTCTTTTCGTCTCCTCCATATGTATATGTAGAAATATTTCCAATTGTTGCATTACTTAGATTATATTTATTAATTGTAAATGTTGCTGATTTACTTCCTGTATAGTTTGTATTTGCTATTGCTGTAATTGTTACTATGGCCGTTCCAGCATTTGTATTATTGCTATACGAATAAGTAAAATGTGTTCCATTCGTTAATGTTGTTGTACTTCCTGATGGAATTGGCACTGTTACAGTTGGTGTTGGTTTCTTTGCTGTTGTATCATATGTATATGCTGATATACTCGCAATTGTTGCATTACTTAAATTATATGGAACTATCTTCCATGTTACTGTTTTAGTTCCAGTTGCTGCATCTGTTGCCCATCTATATGGTTTTCCATCAGAGTGTGTTGATAATGTGGCTGTTGCTGTATATGTTCCTACATTTGTTGCACTCGTCGTACCACTTAATGTATATCCTGTACTTGCACTTATACTTTGAGATTCCGCATTATAAGTTTTATCTGAATATGTAGCAAGTGTTGCTATATAATACATTCTATATTCACAGGTATTACACAAGCCATTTTTAGGGCTTGATGTATCTGAATGGGCACCATTAGAATTCTTTTCACCGCATCCATTTAAGCACTTATGCCAGTGATTAGAGCCATCTGTTGTCCATGCTGTATCCCAATTATGTCCTAAAGCAGCTACATCTCTCGTCTCAACATGTGAACTATCTCTTCTACATACTCTTTTATCTTGTCCTTTAGTTGTACATGTTGGATTCGTTACTCTGGTCCAATCTCCCCAATCATGGCCTAAAGCATTTACAATTACTGTTCCACATCGTGTACATGTTTGTGCTGTCGTACATGTCGCTGCTGTCCCAGGATTGTGTCCCAATGCTGCTTCTGTTGCTGTTTTTGTTTTACTACACACTGAACATGTATATGTTCTAACTCCAGTAGCTGTACATGTTGGACTAGTAGTTATTGTTCCACTTCCCCAACTATGTGCTTCTGTTCCACTTGTTGCTGTACATCTTGTACACTTGTGCCAGTGATTGTTATCATCTGTAGTCCATGCCGTAGCCCAATCATGTCCCAATGCTGCTACAATTATTGCTCCACATCGTGTACATGTTTGTGCTGTTGTACATGTTGCTGCAGCCCCTCCATTATGTCCTAATGCTGCAATTGCTTCTGTATAAGAACGTCCACATGTACATGTATACGTTTTAACACCAGCTGATGTACATGTTGGTTCTGTCGTAACAGAGCTTGTATAAGAGTGGTCTTCATATGTGTTCCAATCTCCACAAGAACATACTTTCCAGTGCTTTCCAGGATAATTGGCATCATCCCATGTCCAAGAATAACTATGCACATGATCAGTATATGTTATAACGCAGTTTCCTAAATCATCAGAGCCTGTATCAGGGCTACTTCCATATCCTCCTACGGTTGCTGAAACACCAGAAGCTAATGTATACCATTTAAGATTTTTAGTACCAAAGTTTTCTTCAGAAACAGATAAATTCTGTGTGCAATTGTAGAGTGTATCTTCTTTAACCGATAATGAATCTGCTTGGTCACTACCACATAAATCTGTAGCAAATCCCGTTAAACTATTTTTAAATTTTGGCTTAGCATATCCAGAATCACTTGCTTCAGTCGAAAGAAAATAATAATAATTTACCCATGATCCTGTACATAGCGCAGCCTTTGTTTTGGAAGAAGCATAAGGTCTCCAATAATGTGCGAAATGGTACTCACCATAGTCAGACATAGATGTAGTCATCGAGCTTAGATTATCATTCGATGTAGCTGTCATAGTAGTATGGGCTAATGTAGTTGGATTAGTTTTAACATTTCCAACAGTATCACTAGATAATTCAAAATCCATGTAAGCTAAAGCTGATCTTTCATATGAAGATGAATTAACATTTGTAAAAGTATCAAACAAATATAATCTCAAAGTATTGGCTGGAATACTATCCGTAAATGTAAGATATTTACTCATATTTGACCTAGCTGTAGGTCCCCACATTTTAATATTAGTAGTTAGAGCAGAACCTGATGCATTTGGTACACCATAATACCATTTTGACCAAACTACACACGTCCCGACACTACGGTCAGAAGCTAGCCCAGCTCTACCAACTGAACCAGACGAAGCTGCATATGAAATAGAAAATGCTCCCTCAATTAGTATAATAATAAATAAAAAAATAAAAATTTTTTTCATAATAATATTTCAATCTCCTCCATGCATTCATTTTATTTAATTATTTAGTAATATATAAAAATATGCTATACTATTATCCCTATATGTTATAAACATTCTCATTTTGAGATAACTTAATAATCAGGCACTTATATTATACATACTGTTGTCTAAAAAAATCTAAAATAAATACAAAAATTAATATATATTTAATAAATTCCTATTAATTATTGATCAATAAAAAAGGTAACGAGAATCCTCGTTACCAAAACTTTGGAGCATATGCAACCAGGGGACGGTTCTAAAGTTGCAACGTGCAACTTTAGAACCGTCCCCTGGTTGCGTAAATACTAGTTTTATCTTCCTCTCATCCCACCAAAACCGCCGAAACCGCCAAATCTAGAACTTGCTGAATTTAAGGTTGCAGTTGTAGTAGTTGAAAGAGCTCCATTTAGATAAACACTGTACGTTTTATCTACTTCAAGATCTTTACATGAAAATACTATATTATTGAATGATTTTAGTGATGTCGTTTCTATTAAAGTCTTTCCACTTTCGTCTTTTACTTCAATTTTTGTATTAGCATTATTGCTTTCTGAGGTAGTTACCATTATGGAAGCCTGGTTTTCAGACTTAACTCCTTGTACCATTCCAGATGCGCCAATTGCTAAAATTGTACCTCCATTTAATGTAAATGAGTTTTCGTAGTCTATTGCTCCATTCATTGAACTTGTAGGTCCTTGAACTATTACATACCCATCATTCATTTCAATTGATCCGTTACTATCTAGGCCATCACCTGTTGAATTAATTGAAATTGTGCCTCCATTAATTATTAATTTGTATGAAGCAGTATTTGACTCATTTGAATTGCCAGGTATTTGAGATGCGTTTTCGTCACCATCATTTGGTCTTTCTGGCATATTACCACCATCAAAACTTGGCATTTCTGGAGGAGTGTTTGTATCTCCTGAACTACTTGGTCTCTTCATACCATTAGGTTTTCCAGAAAAGTCTCCAGATGGTATTTCTCTTTTTGAAAAACCTTTATCCTCTCTATCAGATGCAGTTGTAATCAACCCAATGTTATCTGCATTTATCGTTTTACTCTCTGATGTTTTTTCATTCTTATCTTGTACATTTATATTTCCACCAAAGCCACCAAATCCAGAGCCATCATTTCCACCATTTACATTTATTCCATCATCAGATGCAGTGACATCAATTATACCATCATTTATAACTACATCGTTTCCTTCAAGTCCTTCGTATGATTCCGAAATTGTAATAGTACCATCATTTATTGTTAAAGTATCATCTGCATGAACTCCATCATCACTTGTTTTAATTTTAATTGTTCCATTATCTATTTGGATCGAACCACTCGAATGAATTGCATCATCTACTGAATCTATGTTTATTGTTGGGTTATTATCAATTAATAAATATCTTCCTGTTTTTAGGCCTTTTCTACTTGTTTCATCAGAAGATGTTTTTAAGCCTCTTCCCCACATTTCTCTTCCTGGAATGCTATTATCTACTTTGTTAGAACTTGATGCACCATCGCCTGCTGTAATATCAAATGTTCCACCACTAATAATTAAATCTGTTTCTGCTTGAATTGCATCTTCTTGAGAAACAATCTTAATTGTAGAATCTATGAATCTAATCCAACCTAATGATGCATCTTTATCATTAGTAGATCTTAATCCATCTCCACCAGAATTTACTGAAATTGTTGCATTTTCATATGTGGCGTTATCTTTTCCATTTATTCCATGATTTTTTGCATCAACATTTAAAGTTACATCTTTAATATACAAAGTATCTTTACTTGTTATACCATTGTTGAAATTTCCTTTTACGTTTAAAGTTCCTTTTCCACAAATTATTAAATTAGACTTACTATATAATGCAGAATTTGGTTCTTCATCTTCTTCGGAGCTAAACTCATCGTTATAATTATAAGTTGAACCATCTATCAAACTATTTGTAGTTCCTTCTTTAACATATATCATAGTTGCTGAAGATTTATAAACATAAATTGCAGAACTATATGAGCAATTAATATCAGCATTATCCAAAATAATCTTAACATTTTCTTTTGGCGCATTTACTATAATTCTTCCATCACTCAAAGAACCAGTTATTCTATATGCTCCAGCTGCTGTAATATAAATTGTATTTCCATCAATTTTAACATTTGAACCTTCAACTTTTGAATCATTGTCAGCAATTGTAATTACTGTCTCTGTACTAAAATCAAAATCCGACTCTTTATAACTATTTGTTTCTGAAGACAATACATCCACATCTACATCTTTAATACTTTTGTCCGTATTTGATGTTCCAGAAATAACAAGTAAGTCTTTATTAACATTTCCATTTTTATTTAGTGCTAATAGGCAAAGAACTGCTGCAACAATTAAAACTAGTACAAATAGCACTCCAATTATTCTTATCTTCATAAACATGCCTCCAAACTATAGAACATCTTCATCACTATTCTTAGAAAGAATAATATTTAGATTTCCATTTCTTACTCTTAAATCATCAAGAAAAGCTTTTTCATTAATATCATTTTTAAGTGAAACAACATAGCTTAATTCATACATTGCACCCATGTTAGTAGTTTTTACTTTTTCTAATTCATGTGTTTTTGTATACTTTGTAAATATCTCATCAAACGCATCTAAGTAATTTAAGTTTTCTGGAATCACTACTTTTAGCTTTCTATCATTGTCTTTTGACCCAATTGGAATAATGCTATATACAAACATCAATAATGATACTACAACTGTAATAGCTGCTGCAAATGTGATATATCCTCTACCTAATGCTAAACCAATTACAACTGCCAAAAATGTTGCTAGAATTTCTTTAGAATTACCAGGAATACTTCTGAATCTTACAAGTCCAAAAATACCAGCTATTGCAAAAGAAACACCAAGATTTCCATTTACCATTAATATAGCAATCATTACTAATACTGGAAGAATAGCAAGTGAAACTATAAAGTTTTTAGAGTATTGTTTTGTTGTTTTCATATAAACAAAAGCCATTAATATTCCCATCAAAATACCTGCTACTCCTAATAAACCTGCACTACTAAATTCTAATCCATTTACTGTTGAACTTTCAAAAATACTACTAAACATATTAATCTCTCCTTTAATATAGTGGCGACTATCTGTCGCCACTTAATTTTTAAAATGCTGCTACCTTATTAAAATAATCCGCTTCATACACTTTACCATATTTAGAAAATGATCCAGGGTATGCCTTAACTTGTTGCAATGCTCTTAAAAACCAGAATGGAAGTCCTCCTCCACATTTGATTTCCATTATATAGGTGTTTTCATCACAATACTTTTTACCATATACACCTTTAGATAAATCTAAATCATAATCTCTTGCTGTAATATTTGTATCAAATGTAAGTCTAAAAGAATCATCATCTTTATCATAATATGCAACTCTGTCATATGATAAAAACAAACTTGGTTTTAAATCATATAGTTTAAAGCAATAATCAATTTCATTAACAATTTGTTTGTTACAATCAATTTGCTTTCCATCAACAATATGACCTTCAATATCTTCTAAACTATCAGCAATTCTCCTTTTATAAACAATACCATCATATTTCTTTTTGATTTCTAAAAAAGCAGTAGACTCCTTATTAGGAACATTATAGCTTCTTAATCTAACCTTTTCTTTATAAAAAGGTTTGTCCATACTTGTTCTTACTAAATCTTTATTTTTAGAATCATAATATATATTGCATACTGTACTTGGACCATATTCATCATCTTTTAAATGATCTTTAATTAGTTCAAACAATTGCTCTTTTTGTGATTTAGTTAATATATATTTTTCTTCAATTCTTTGGAAAATTTCTTGCATAAGAATCATCTCCTCGCTCACGCTTTTTCACATCTTATAGCTTTATTATAAAGTCCGTATAAGAAAGAAAAATGGCAGCTTTTTGAACAATTTGTGAATTAAAGCGGGCAATTGTGAACTTTTTGTGAACAAAAAAGCACCCCAAAGGGTGCTTATAAGATATATTAAATGTTCATAATAGCTACTGCTACGCTAAAGAAAGCGAAAACAGAAGCAGAGTCAACTATTGTAGTAATCAATGGAGACGCCATAATAGCAGGATCCATTTTAAGCTTTTTAGCAATAATTGGAAGTAATCCACCAAGCATTTTAGCCATAACCGCTGTTAGAATCAAAGTAATTCCAACTACAATTGATAATTGTAAGTTTTTATATTGAATATAAATTCTAATACCATTACAAATTGCAAGAATTAATCCTACTCCAAGAGAAACTCTAAGTTCTTTCCATAGTACTTTTAAAATATCTTTTGTCTTAATTTCATCTAGTGCAAGTCCACGAATAATAAGTGTTGCTGCTTGTGAACCACAATTACCACCTGTGTCCATTATCATAGGAATAAACGCAACTAAAATTGGAATTGCAGCAAATGCATTTTCGTAATGATTAATAATTGCACCACTTATTGCAGATGAAATCATCAAAATTAATAACCAAATAATTCTATTCTTTGCGTGTTTTAATACAGATGTTTTCATATATGTATCATCATTTGGTGTAACGGCAGCCATGATTTCGAAGTCCTCTTCGGCTTCTTCTTTGATAACATCAATAGCATCATCGAGTGTAATAATACCAACCAAGTGCTCATCTTTATCAACTACCGGAAGTGATGTTTCATTGTACTTGCCAAATAATTTACCTACTTCTTCCTGGTCATCTAATGTATGAATATGAACTGTACTTTCATCCATTAAATTAACAATTGGCGTATCACCATTTGCTAAAACTAATTCTTTTGCATCAACGATACCACAAAGTTTTTTATCTTTAGATAAAATATATCCTTTGTAAATATCTTCTCTATCTTCTCCAACTTCTCTTATATGTTTTAATGCATCTGCTACAGTCATATCCTCTGTGAAGTCCATATACTCTGTTGTCATCATTGAACCAGCAGAATCATCTGGGTATTGAAGAAGTTTATTAATTGTTTTCCTTTGTTCTTTATCTACTTGATTTAAGATTCTATCTACAACATCAGAAGGCATTTCTTCGATGATTTCAACAGTCTCATCATCAAACAATTCATTTACTACTTCTTTTAATTCTTTATCTGAAAATAGATTGATTAATTTTTCTTGAAAATCCGGCTCTAGATTTACAAATACTTGCGAAGCAATTTCCTTAGGAAGTAGTCTATATGCAAGTATCATATCCTCATGAGAAAGCGCATTAAGTGCTACAGCTATATCTTCTGGTTCTTTAAACTGAAGATATTTACGAAGCTCTTTAAACATTTTATATTGTATTAATTCTTTAATTGTCTCTTGCATCAACTACACCCCCTTTATCCCAGTAAGTATAGATGTTGCTATTTGGAAATAAATAACAATTGCACAAAGGTCAATTACAGTTGTTAAAAGCGGAGCAGCAACAACAGCCGGATCTTTCTTAATCTTCTTAACCAATATTGGAAGTAAACATCCAATTGATTTAGAAACAATAACTGTAAATATTAGGGTAAGACCTAACACTAACGCCATTTGTATATCTTGATATTGAATATAAATTCTAACAATATTCACAACAAACAAAACAAGACCCACTAGTGTGCCAACTCTAATTTCTTTCCACAAAACTTTAAGCCAATCTTTAAGTGTAATTTCTCCTGTCGCCAAAGCACGAATTACAATTGTTGATGTTTGTTGGCCAGAGTTACCTGCAGTACCCATTACCATAGGTATAAATGATACCAATAGTGGAACTGCTTCAAAAGCAGCTTCATACTTTGCAAGTATTGTTCCAGTAATTGTTGCAGAAAGCATAAGTATTAATAGCCAACCAATTCTATTTTTAATATGTGTAAATACAGATGTTTTCAAATAAGGATCTTCTGATGGTAAAATAGCAGCCATCTTTTCGAAGTCTTCCTCTTGCTCTTCTTTTAAGATATCTAAAGCATCATCAACTGTAATAATACCAACTAGTCTATCTTCTTTATCTACAACAGGAAGCGCATATTCATCATACTTATCGAACATGTTAGCAACATTTTCTTGGTCTTCTGTTGTAGAAATTTTAATGATACTTTGATCCATTATGTCAGAAATCTTAGTATCAAGATTTGATAATAATAATTTTTCTAAAGTAATAACACCAACAATTTTTCTTGTTGCAGATAAAACATAGCAGTTATAAACTGTCTCCGAATCAACACCAATTTTTTTGATTTTGGCAAGTGCTTCTTCAACAGTCATATTTTCTTTTAAATCTATAAACTCAGTGGTCATCATTGAGCCAGCAGTATCTTCAGGATACTTTAACAATTTGTTAATTGTTTTTCTATCCTCTGGCTCTATATGTTTTAAAATTCTCTTAACTACATTAGATGGCATCTCTTCAATAATATCTACGGCATCATCCAAATATAGTTCATTAACAACGTCTTTTAATTCTTTATCTGTTAAAACTTTTATAAGCTTTTCTTGAATATCCGAATCTAATTCTGTAAAAACTTCTGCAGCTTTTTCTTTATCCAAAAGCCTATACATGATAATTATTTCTTCACCTTTTAATTCTTCAAAAAATGAGGATATATCTACACTATTAATTTCTTTTAAATATTCTTTTAGTTCAGAAAATCTTTTTGCATGAAGCAAATCTTTGATTTCTATGATCTTTTCTTCCATATATCCTCCTCCTTTAATAATCTTCAATTAATAAACGTCGCTACGCTTTATATCCAAAAAATTGATCTTGCATATGTTTTCCTCTTGGCGGATTCATAACATCAAAATCTTTCATATATGCTTCTATGTCGTATTTGAATGATTTTTCATTATAATAAAATTTTCCATCTTCTATTGTTAAAATTCCATATGTTCCATAATCTCTATGAAAAGCAGTACCCAAAGTGCCAGGATTTATAAACCATATGCCTTCTTTTGTCTCTCTTATTCTTCTTTCATGTGTATGGCCAAACAAATAAACCTTTGCACTTCCATATTTCTTAAATAAATCAAACAATTCTTCTTTAACTGGAAAATAGCTAAATCTTTCATAACTCATATCTTCTTTTGAAGGATAATGAGTAATTACAAATTTATAGCCTTCAATTTCCATTTCTATCTCTTGAGGAAGGCCCCTTAAAAAATCTTTTGACTCGTCAGAAATATGATCTTGAATCCAATGCTCTTGTGCCATATCTTCTTCGCTCATCTTATGCTTTCCATCATGAATATACTCAGGAATTCCAAACAAGCATCTGTCTTCGTGATTGCCTCTAACGGCAATCAACTTGTCTTCATATTGTCTAACAAAATTGACACACTCTTCTGAACGAGTTCCAATTCCTATAATATCTCCAAGACAAATAATTTTTTCGACATTTTCTTCATCTATTAATTTCATCGCTTCTTTTAAAGCAATTATATTCCCATGAATATCTGATATTATTGCGTATTTCATATTTACTCCTTTATTATTTCTTTACTGAAAAGCCAAACTTACCTATAAATTCTCCAAGTGTGAAATATTGTCCATGTGAATAAGCAATTGGATTTGATTTTTCAAAACAAAATCTTCCATTTTCATCCATATATTTTTCATCTATATCTACAGATAAAACTCTAGCTATAAACATATGATGTGAACCAAGTTCTTTAATATCTTCTACTTTACACTCTATTGAAACTGGACTTTCTTTAATTAAAGGACAATTAACAAATTCTGCTTTTTCCTTCGTTAAATTCATCTCTTTGAATTTATCTACATCTTTTCCCGATTTAACTCCACACCAATCAGTTGCTTTAGCCAATTCTTTTGTAGTTAAATTAATAACGAACTCTCCAGAGTCTTTTATCAAATTATATGAATATCTTTCAGGTCTAATTGAAATATATGTCATTGCTGGATCAGAACAAATTGTTCCTGTCCACGCAACTGTCAATATATTCGAATTGCTCATATCTCCACAGCTTACCATTACAGCAGGAAGTGGATAAACCATTGTACCAGCTTTCCAAACTTGTTTACTCATATAATCATTCCTTTACTATACATCTAAAACACATAAAATAATTAATCCTACAATTGCAATTCCAATTGCAATGTATTTCTTTAAGCTAAGTTTCTCTTTCAAGAAAATTCTCGATAATATCATAGACAAAATGCAGTAAGAACCAACAATTGATGCACTTATTGTTGAATTTTCAGCCATTGCAAATACATAGAAAAATTGTCCCGCAGTTTCAAAAATAGCAGCTCCAATCTTTTCTTTTTGATTTGAAAATTTAATTCTTTCTTTTTTATGCCACAAGAATAATAATGCAAATAAAGCAAATAGTAAAAATGTGAACTCATAACAAATCAACGCATTATCTTCACTTATAAGTTCCAATTTATCTAAATAAACTCCATCCAAAAAGGTTCCAAGGCCGTCAAATACACAATACAGAATTGGAAGAACAATTGCTAAAATCTTAACCTTCTTATTCTTTACTAACTCTACTTCAAATTTTCTTTCTTCCTTATCCTCTTTTCTTTCAAGCATACAAATATAAAAAATTGCAACAAATATTAATACAAAAGCAATGTATGCAGGCCAAGGCAATAATTCTTTGAAAAATATTAATAGCAGGATTGATGTGATTACTCCACTTGTATTTTGAACAGGACTAGCGATAGATAATTCTATATATTTAAGCCCTTTATATCCAATAATCATCGATATGATATAGCATAAAGAAACTGGTAAATACTTTAGAATTTCTATAAAATCAATGTTTACACTATTCACAATCATGTAAATAAGTGCATGTATTCCCATTACAATTCCAACAAATATACCAGTTTTAATATCGTTATATTTTTCTTCTTTTATATTTCCTTTTTTGTAAAACAAATCTGCAATACCCCAAAAGGCAAAGGTAAGCAAGCTATATAATGTTGTCATATTAATTCATCCCTTTATGCATTTAAAACAGCTTGTTTTATTTCGTCTATATCAGTAACGCCTACAAAAGATCTTACAACCTGTCCATTTTTAAAAACTAAAAATGTTGGTATAGACATTACGCCATATTTGATTGCTATTTCTCCAGACTCATCAATATCTAGTTTTCCAACTTTGACATTTGGTAGATTTTCTTCTGCCAATTCATCTATCAATGGAGACATTATTTCGCAAGGGCCACACCAGGTTGCAAACAAATCTACTAAAACAGTTTTGTCTGTTTTTAATACTTCCTCTTCAAAATTTGAGTCGTTTAGTTTTATTACCATATAATCTCCTTTTATAATATTTTTTCGTCAGGGCAAACATCTTTTATATCTTTATAATGTCCAGTTCTACTATTTTTTAATTTATAAAACTGGATAATTCCATAGCCAGGATATTCGTTTCCCTCTAAGAAAACAGGACCTTTTGTACTAAAAGCAACATCCCATCCTATATATCTTACCTCTGGTAGCATTACAGCTGCCCTCTTACACATTTCAAAAGCTTCTTTAACATCCGGCACGCAAACATCTTTAAATCTTTTTCTTGTTAATGGATGTTGTTCATATACATTTGCATAGTCATCTATTACATTGCTATCTATTTTTCCATCCTCACTAAAACTAAAGTATAAATCATTAGTGCATCCGATAACATCAGCTTCATCTTGATTGACTCTCAACGCATTTCCAATAATATATGCTCTTCCATTTTTATACAAAGTAACTACTCTAAACGAACTTACGGAATTTGGATTGATTTCGTTGATTGCTTCTAATTGTTTAATTGCTTCTTCTACTAAAAACTGCTTGTTTTCAATTAACCAATGATATAGCCCTTCCTTATCTTCATATTCAGATAAGTCAATTCTGCTTACACCATGTCCACCAAAGCCATCAATTACTTTTGCAAAAACTACATTTTTTCCTTCAATAAATTTAAGAAAATCTTCTAATGATGCTTCTCTTAAATCTATAAATTCACGTCCTATAAATTCTTTGAAGAAGTTATTAAATAGAATTTTGTCGCTTAAATATTTTTTATAGTCTTCGTTATTAAAATACTTCAATATTTTGTAAAATGATTTAGCTGTTACAAATGTCTTTTTTTCTTTTCGAGAAATATTAATATAATCTCCCCTGAAATAATCTGTATAACCGCATCCATAAACTAGGAAATTTTTCAAATAATCAAGCTTAATATAAAGCTTAGACTTTCCAGTGTTATCATGGATAATATCGATGTGTTTATTAAATCTGTCGACATTTAACAAGCTAGCTCTTTTTAACAAATAGCCGAAAACACCCACGGCTTTACTCCCCCCGAACTGCTTAATTAAACTTCTTTTTTCTTTTTAAATTTATCTATAAATTTTTTGAAGATGTCTTCTCCAAAAACTAGATTCATTGTACCCATAACATATGTTAATAATATGTATACTCCAATTGAAACAACGCCAAATAATCCTAAAACCAAAATTGATTGCATTCTTCCTGCAAATTCAACGCCTATATATTTCAAACAATAAATAATTGCTGTCATAATTCCTGATGCTATTAAAATTTGAAATAATGATTTAAATGTGTTTTTATAATTGATTTTGTATTTGATATTTGCACCAATCAAAATAATGATTATTGAAACTGCTAATCCAACTGCTGTTGCAATAATTGTTCCAACAAATGGATCTAATCCTAAATTATTTAGTAATAAAATAATTGGAATATCTAAAAGAATATTTATTAATAATCCAACAATTGTATTTAAAAATACTAATTTGTAATTTTTCATTCCTTGAAGCATCATGTCCATAACCATTTGTAAGCTAAATAAAACTGATGTTACTGCATTAGCACCAAGAATAATTCCACCATAATCTCTCGATTCATAAAAGATATCATAAATCGGAGTTCCAAATTGTGCGATAAAAATAGCTAGTGGAACTGAAATAAATAAAATTGTACTCATTGCTTGATTAAATTTATTTGTTAATTCTTTATTATCTTTATTTACAAAACTGCTAACAATAAATGGAATTATGCTCATACACATACCTACGGCAATCGAGTTAATAATCATGCATATTTTAGGTGTATATGTAACTATTACACTTCCTATTGTTTCGCATTCAATTGGACTAAATCCTACTTGACTAAGTCCTTGCATAACAAGTTTTAAATCAACTATGTTATAAATATTTTGTGTAGCTGCAATTATAATTACAGGAACAGCTCTAAAAGCAATTTTCTTTATTATTTCTTTTGCACCTACGGTTGAATCATTTGCAGATGTAACGCCTTCCATAAATTGTGATTTATTTTTATGAATTTTATATCTCAAGAATAAATATGCACCTAAGCCACCTAATACTGTACCAGTAAGTGCAATACTTACACCGATAGGGATATCAAAATGTAAAACATTAATTGCAACATATGCTCCAACTAATGCAACGACTACTCTAATAACTTGTTCTATCAACTGACTAGAAGATGATGCTTTAGTGTATCGATTTCCTTGCAAATATCCTCTTGTAATACTTAAAAATGGAATTACTAAAATACAGAAAGAAATTACTCTAATAACCATAACTACACTTGGAATATTTGCTTCATTAATTCCATTCAAGTAAAAATGTGCAATTGGTTCTGCTAATAAAAACATGGCTAAGAATGCTATTGTAGAAATACACATTACTAATTTGTTTGCAATTTTAAATGCATATTCTCTCTCATTAAACATTTTAAGAGCATTATATTCTGCAATAATAATACTAATAGCCGTAGGGATTCCACTTGTCGATATATCTAAAAACAAATTATAGACTTGATATGCGTATCCATATAAATTGCCACCCTCTTCGCCAATAATTGCACGAAAAGGTATGATATAGAAGGCTCCTATTACCTTAGTAATAAGAATAATAATATATGCAAATAAAGTACCTTCGATAAATCTATTTTTTTTCATATAACCATTCTTTCGTATTAAATTCTACCTTTTTATTGTATTATAGAAGCCCTATTTTGTAAACAAAATTGGGGCTAAAATAGGGCTAAATATTACATTTTTGTTAAAAAGTTGAATTAAAAAAAATATTATAATAAAATTATTGTATATTATTTATATAATAATCTTAAGGAGAGAGAAAAATGGGAAGAAGACCAAAGGAAGAAAATCTAACATTAAAATACAACGGACAACTAGATGGCGCAAAAACTATCTATTTACACTATGGCATCGGCGAGACTTGGGAAGGTGTTGCAGAAGCTAAAATGAGAAAATTGAAGAATTGCTATAAGACTGAAGTTACTATACCTACAGGAGCAGATTTAAACTTTTGTTTCAGAGATCAAGATGGTAATTGGGACAACAATTGTGGAGCTAATTATACTTATAATTCATTTAATGAAGCTACACCTATATATGGAAATGTAGAGGTTGCACCTGCTAAAAAATAGTCTAAAATTATATCTAGTGGGTGTCACCCAAGACACCCACTATTTTTATATCTAAAAAAGGCATTTTTGATTGACTTTTTTAATTAAAGGTGTTATTATGTCATTTGTATTTTATTTTGCTCGAGTGGCGGAACAGGCAGACGCACAGGACTTAAAATCCTGCGGTTGAATAAACCGTACCGGTTCGATTCCGGTCTCGAGCACCATTACAGAAGGTCTTTAGACGTTGAATTTACAATTGTCTTTGGGCTTTCTTTTTTTGTGCTTTTTAAGTTGGTTTTTTGGGACACTTCCAAAAAACCTAAAAAAGTTGGTTTTTTGGAAGTGTCCCAAAAAACCAACCTTCTTGCGTGGGTTAAACCTCGATCAGCCGGACCTTGTCAGTGACAAAGCCATATTCCCTTCTCGCAATCGGCCCTTCAATATTATCCAGGCGGACCTTGAAATAAGGAATAACGTAGCCGAACTCAGGCTGGGAAGCAGACAAAGCAGGTGCAACAGGCTCCATAGTGGGTATTCCTTTGAGCATATCCTGATTGCAAATGTATTTGTACTCCCCTTTTTCATTGATATAAAGAACTCCTATCAACCTAGAATCGTACCGTACCAGAAACTGTCTCAATGGCACTCCCTCCCAAAATGAATTTTGCCTTATTATTATATGATATTTTTAACATTATGTCAACTATAAAATTGGCATAAAAATAGCGCCCAAAGGGCGCTTTTTCATTATGGAGTAAGTCTATTTGGTCCTCTAAATAGGAATTGAACCTCTTTAATAGTAAGACCTGTAACAATCATAGTAAGTCTATCTACACCAAGTCCAAATCCACCATGTGGAGGACAGCCATATCTAAAGAAATCTAGATAGAATTTTACATCTTCGCCTAAGCCTTTTTCATCAGCTTGCGCCTTTAATACATCATATCTATGCTCTCTTTGGGCACCAGTTGTAATTTCGCAGCCTTTCCAAATTAAGTCATAACCTTGAGGCATGTCATCTTTTCTCATATGATAAAAAGCTCTTTTATCCTTTGGATAATCAGTAACAAAAATAAACTCATGATTAAACATGTCTTGAGCAAGTTGCTTACACATTCTTTCAGCTTCAGTTGTTAAATCATTCTTCTCAGCTTCTGGAACTGTAAATCCATATCTTGCTTCTAATTCTTTATAAACATCAGCAAGTTTCATTCTTGGGAATGGAACAGTTGGAACTATTACTTCTTCTCCAAAAGCTTCTTTAATTGCATCTCCAAATTGCTCTTTCAATTTTGTTAAAGCATATGTTAATAAATTCTCTTCAAATACCATAACATCTTCAAAAGATTCAATGTAGCTAAGCTCAACATCAAAACCTGTAAATTCTGTAGCATGTTTATTAGTATAAGATTTTTCTGCTCTAAATACTGGACCTGTTTCAAAAATTCTTTCTAGTCCACCAGCCATAGCCATTTGTTTGTAGAATTGTGGGCTTTGTGCTAAATATGCTTTTCCATCAAAATAATCTACTTCAAAAACATCAGATCCACTTTCTGATGCAGCAGCAATTAATTTTGGTGTATGAATTTCAACGCAGTTTTCTTTAACGCAGAATTCTCTCATTGCATTTACTAAACAAGATTGTGCTTTGAATAATAAATTGTTTTTATCTGTTCTTAAATCAACCCATCTATAATCAAGTCTAGTATCAATATTGGCTTCGTCTTGCATTGGAAGAGCTTCTGCTCTAGATAATACTTCTAAAGAATCTGGAAGCATTTCCATTCCATTTAATTTAACAAATTCAGAAGCTAAAACATCACCTTCAACAGACACTACTGAATGTGGTAATAAGCCAGCAATCTTTTCTGCAATCTCTGGATGTTTTTCTTTTTCAATTGTAATTTGTAGCTTTCCAGTTGTATCTTTAACAACTAAGAATGCCATTGTTTTCTTGTCACGAATATTTTCAAGAAAACCTTCTACTCTGTTTTTCTCTCCTACCTTTACATCTTTAATGTAAACTCTTTTCATTTTTTGTACTCTCCTTTCTGCTTTGGGACGTGTATAAAAAATAAAAATCCCATGAAAGCCAACAGCCTTCATGGGACGTATATATCACGTGGTACCACCCAAATTACTTCTCGTAGAACCTTTAACGCAGGTAAAACGAATATACTTTTCGCAAAAATGTTACTTCATATACTAGCTCCAAAAGTGTCTTCAAAAACAAGTAAATAAAGTCCTTTCAGCATTCAGGCTTCTCTCTACAAAATACTATGCTTTTTACTCCTCTTTTATCTATGCTTTTTGTTATGAATGGATTATAGCACTATGGTATTAAATTTGCAATAGATTTTAAATTATAATCAGCTTAAGAAAAGTGGTATTTTGCGCCAAAAAATGGTAAATATATCATTTGACAAGTTGGTAAAAAATGCTATAATTAAATTAGCTGAGAGGCGAAACGAAAAATATTTGTTTCAAATTATCCAAAAAAAGAGTCAGGTGGTGAGACCTGACTCTTTTTGTTAGTAACAAACTCTTTCTAGTAAAAAAACTATGATTATTGAAAGTACTAACAAACGAAAAATATTTCGTTTCAAATTCATCCCTCCTTCCTGTCCATGATTTTACTCATGAAAAGCAAGGACGGTATGATGATATATTATAAAGAAAAATCTGTCATAAAAAGCGGTCAAAAGTAGTAAAAAGTGGTATTAAAAATCAAAAAGTGGTAAATACAAAAGATTATAGCAATAAGCTATAATCTTTTGTAAGTTATCATTCTTTTATTCTTCACCTTCATCAGTATTTTCTTCCAAATAATAACCATATCTATCATGAAATTCTTCTATAATTTCATCTGTAAAAATTGGATCATCTAAAAGCTTTATAACATTTTGATAGCTTTCTTCATAATACTTATTTCCTTCAGTTATCAAAATCTTATATCCTTTTTCAGCTGTTTTTAACCAATCATATGCATTAACTATATCTGTATTTCTAATTCCACCAGGCATTGATTCTCTAGCCAATGCAAAGAATAAACTAGGATATTCAATTGCCTCTTCTATGTCATATAGATGCCATGTACCATATTCCTCATTAAAATAGTCTAATCCTTTTTGATAATAGTATTGTGCCATTTCAGTATCTTTTTTACCCCATTTGTCTCTACTATAAATATCACCTAATTTATAAATTGCATCAATAACTCCTCTTTTAGCTGCAATTTTAAAATATTGAATTGCTAAATCTACATTTATAGGAATAGACCTACCATATAAATAACAATAACCTAAGTTACTTATAGATTGAGCATTTCCCATTGCAGCTGCCAATCTATAATACTCGATAGATTCTTCATATGTTTCCTCTTGATATAATTTAGCACCTTTGTTATTAATAAAATTTGATTCTCCCTCATTAATTGCATTAATATCTGCATTTGTTATTTGAATATCCATATTATTACCTCCTTTTTTCATTTATCATACTAATTAAATAGTTCGTCAAACATTTTCCATTTACTCTTGTCCTTCTTATATGATTCGTATCCAATTGTGTCAAAATATCTAAACTTGCCATCCTCAAAAATAACTAGTCCGCACTCAAATCTTCCTCTTCCTGCTTTATACTCATCTAACTGAAATTGTTGTAATGCAAGTGCTTTTTCTTCATTATCTGCTTCATTAAATCCTACAGCTTTTGTGTCAAATATTCCTATTCTACCATCTTTAAACTTAATAATAAAATCTGGTTGGAATGTTGTTCCGTCTTTTTTCTCTATTCCAAAATTTGTCTTCATATGTTCTTGACCATTTTTCCAAAACCATTCTATAAAACCATCATGTTCGTCAAGATATTCTATAAAGTCTTTTTCAAGTTTATTAACTTTTCCATTTTTCAATTCAATATATAATGGTTGATATAAAGAAAGCTTTGATTTTACTTCTGTATAGGTTTCCGAATTATAATTCTTCTCTGGTTCAATTTCCCAATTAAGATTTGTCTCACCTTGATGCTTTGCATTCACTTCTTCTTCATGCACTTTTTTATAATTATCTGTAGCATTTTTTATTACTTCACCTAAAATATTTTCATTTGTTACAAACATATTTTGAATATACATTATTCCGCCATTTGATGCTTCAATATGCAGATATTTTCTATATGTTTTTAATATGGCTGATTTTACAGTAGGAATTGACCTTTTAGGTGCAAATCCGTTTAAATTCTCTTTGATAATTTTTTCATAAACAATCTGTAAATCTTCTTTACTATATGGAATAGAAAACAAAGACATACTACTATCTATTTTTTGTCTTTTATCTATATCTTTTGTTGTTATAATTACATTATCAGGAATTCCATCTTCACCAAAATATTGGGTAATCACACCTTTATCCATCATTTTTTGTTCATTTACAGCCACCGCGTCAGGCACATGCGAATCATCCACATATCTAATATCAAAATAATTACAAAAGGCTCTTTCAAACACATTATAAAAGCTTGATGTGACATCCCCAAAATCTATTCTATTCCTATAATATGATTTAATAGGAGTTGGTTTATACGATGCTTTTCTTTTTGCTACTAAAGTCTTAATTATGTTAGGATTATACACTTCTTTTTTTATCGCTATTGACTGAATATTGGTATAAACAAATGCTCTATTTAATTCTTCATCCGAGTAATGTTTGGCTTCAGGCATTCTTAATATTCTACCAACTGTTTGAATCTCAAAAACAATGCTCTTTGTTTCTCTAAATTTAACTAATATTTGTGCTCTTGGACAATCCCACCCCGTATCTATTGCCATTTTAAAAATCAAATACTCTATTTTGCCATCCAAAGGAAGTAATTCATCTGAATTTTTATCAGCTGTATCTCCATCTAAATAGATACCTAATCGTCCGTTTTCACGAGTAATTCCTTTTTCTTCTAAAAACTTCATTGTTGCTTCTTTTTTCAAATCACCAGCATCCGAATTGGGTATTTGTATTAATACTAATGGATTAACTTTTATTCCATTTTCTCTATACTTTTTAGCAAGTGCTTCTCTCTTTGCATATGCACTTTCTAATATCAATCTTTGTGAATCCATTTCATCATCAAATATTTTATCAATACCATTATTGATAATAATCTCTTTTTTAATCATACCTTCCAAGATGACATCATTTGGATTTACTTCAACTTTAGCATTTGAATCTTTAATAACCGGAGTAGCGCTCATTTCTATAGTTAAATCTGGAACAATAATCTCATCTCTTAATTCCATTGCTCTTTCTGTATTAGCATCTGCATGGCTTTCATCAATAATTAATATTATTTTTCTTCCTAGTTTTCTTGTATTCTCTAATACCTCAGGAAAACTATTACCTTCACTTTGCTTCATTACAATGTTGATAAATTCACCTGTTTTTTTATCCTTAGTTCTTATTTTTTGCCAATTAATAAATATTGCTTCGTTTTGTTCAATAGATTCTCTTCCTCCAAAGAATTCATCTTCAATCAAATGACACGTAATTTTATCATCAATTTCTCTCTTAACGCTTTTATAGCTTTGTTTTTGAAGTTCACCTTTACCAACACTAATCCATAAGAAGCAGATATCCTCATCTATTTCTTTTGCTAAGTCTTGCATATAGTGTGACATCATGAATGTTTTTCCGCTTCCGGTTGGAGATTGAAACACTATTGTTCCATGACTATCTTTCTTCAATTGAAATTTTGAATAAGTTAATAATTCTTCTATCGCTTCTTCTTGATAATTTTTTAATTCTTTCATTTATTATTCTCCTTTACTCATCTTAACAACCTTTTTATAAAGTTCAATGATTTTGTAAGGTATTGGTTCAACCACATAATTTTCTATTTCTTTTAATGGCTCTTTATCTATCGAATCTCCTAAATTAAAAATATATAATTGTTTAAGTTCTTTTATTTTTTTTACTTCTTTTAAGAAATCATCATACTTTTGTCCTAGAATATCAAAATAAATACATGAATATTTGCTCTTATCATCATTTGCACATATAGTATATTCCTCAGTTACTTTAACTTTATTATATGTATCTCCTCTGACACAAAGCATAGGAATGCATTTTTCTGTTAAGTCATAATATAGTTGATCACGAGTACCTGAATTCTCGACAAAATCTGTCTTATAGTATTTCAAAGATTCTTTTAAACCATTTGAATACTTGCTTCCATCTTGTCTTTTTCCTGTTATTACGGTTTTTAATCTTGGATAGGTAACCTCTTCACAAATACCATTTTCATTATTAGTGCAAAGAATAAATTTTCTATTGCCACCATCTTCAGCGTTCAATTCCATTACTGCTTGACCTGTTGTGCCAGAACCAGCAAAAAAGTCTAAAACAGTAGCATTTTTATTATAAGTAGTTGAATAATCAACTAGTTTTTTTATAAAACTAACTGGTTTAGGATATAAACCCATTATAGATTTATCTTTACCTATTATATCTATCAAGACTTTACTTCCATTGCTATTTGTATATTCATTATCATCAAAATGAACCGTACTTATATTTGAATAGATATCCCCGAGACTAGACTTGTATTTCTTTATATAAAACGAATATTGACTATTTCCCATTTCTTCTTTTGTCTTGTAATAAACCACTTGCCCTGATTTTTCCATTTTTCTAAAAGTTTCTTCAACATAATGCCATTGCTTTCGATCTTCTTCATTATAATAAACTGGCGGATAATGTGTTATATTTAGATATTTATTGGTAATTGGATATCTCGCATATCCATACCTACCACTATCAATTTTTATTAAATATGAGTCTTTTTTCCAATCACCTTTTGAATCATTATCAGGATTTGAATAATCATCCAGAGTCTTTTCCGAGCCATTTAAAACCACATCTTCTATAATTGCACTAATATTCTTAGAATAGCACAAACAATAATCATGATGTTTATTTATTTTTGGTTTGGCTGTTTTTTCTCCATAGGATGTTTTTCTAATAAAATTTGCAACAAAATTACTAACACCAAATATTTTGTCACACATAATTTTTAATTGATAAGCTTCATTATCATCTATCGAAATAAAAATTATTCCTGTTTCTTTTAATAATCCTCTTGAAAGCATCAACCTTTTTTCCATAAAATTAAGCCATTTACTATGTTTATAGCCATCTTCATTATCGACAAACTTATCATTGTACATAAAATCTTGATTACCAGTGTTGTATGGTGGATCTATATAAATCACATCAATTGCTTCTTTATGAGTGTAATTCAATACGCTTAATGCGTGGAAATTGTCTCCCTCTATAAGAATATTGTTCTGACCACCATTATTAATTGCCTTTTTCTTTATTTCCTTTAAAATTGGGATTTTTTTATCACATTCAACTACTATTTTTTCTGGTTCTTTTTCTTTATCCCAAACAAGCCCATATTTTCCATTAGTTTGCTCATCTAAGCTTTTGATATACTCAATTAATTCTTCTTTTGACATTTCTGAAAAATTCATATTTTTCCTCCAATTTTTTAAATTTCTATTGACCGAATCGAAAATTTTTCATATAAATTGGAGGAACTAAAAAGTGCAAGTATAAAAATGTGTACATTTCTTTACTTGCACTTTTTTTAATATTTATTTAAAATTATGGTGTAATTCTATTGATTTAGGATATGAAAATGCGATAAAATGTTCGTATATAATTGGAGTATAAAAAGTACAATTTTACGTACTTGCTTGATGCTCTTTTTGGTTCACTTAGAGTTATTTTTAATTTGAGGTGATTTTATGGTTTACGGATATATTCGTGTTTCTTCGAAAGATCAAAAGATTGATCGTCAATACGAAGAATTAAAGAAATTAAATATAGATGATAAATATATTTTTATAGATAAAATGTCTGGTAAAGACTTCGAAAGAGATAGCTACAAAAAATTAATCAAAAAATTAAAGCCTAACGATTTACTTGTTATAAAGTCAATCGATAGACTTGGTCGTAATTATGATTTGATTATTGAGGAATGGTCTAAGATTACAAAAGATATCGGTGCTAATATAAAAGTGTTAGATATGCCTCTTCTTGATACTCGCTCTGATAATGATTTGATTAGTAAATTTGTTTCAGATGTTGTTTTGCAAATTCTTTCTTTTGTTGCAGAAAATGAGCGAAATAACATTAGACAACGTCAAGCAGAGCGGAATTAGAATTGCAAAAGAAAAAGGCATTAAGTTTGGAAGACCTAAAGCTAGTCTTCCACCTAACGCCTCTAGTATTTA
>JAFYBZ010000029.1 GCA_017539905.1 Clostridia bacterium
AAAGATCACATCATCTCCAGCATCTCACTTATCTACACTTTGCAACCAAATGGTTAACTTCCTTGGAATTATGCAAAATGAATGGGCTGGCGCTCAAGCCTTCTCTAGTTTCGATACATATCTAGCTCCATTTGTTAAGGCAGATAACCTTTCATATAAAGAAGTTAAGCAATGCATCCAATCATTTGTATACGGCGTTAATACACCATCTAGATGGGGTACACAAGCTCCATTTACAAACATCACACTAGATTGGACAGTTCCAAACGACTTGGCTAACTTAAATGCTATTGTTGGCGGAAAGGAAATGGACTTCAAGTACAAAGATTGTAAGAAAGAAATGGATATGGTAAATAAGGCATTCATCGAAGTTATGATTGAAGGTGATGCTAATGGTAGAGGATTCCAATATCCAATTCCTACATATTCAATCACAAAAGATTTTGACTGGTCAGAAACAGAAAACAATAAATTGTTATTTGAAATGACAGCTAAATATGGTACACCATATTTTTCAAATTATATTAACTCAGATATGGAACCATCAGATGTACGTTCTATGTGTTGCAGACTACGTCTTGATTTAAGAGAACTTCGTAAAAAGTCAGGTGGATTCTTTGGTAGTGGAGAATCTACAGGATCTGTTGGTGTTGTTACTATTAACATTCCAAGAATTGCTTATCTTGCAAAAGATGAGAAAGACTTCTACGAAAGATTAGATCACATGATGGATGTATCTGCTAGAAGTTTAAAAATTAAGAGAGATACAATTACTAAATATTTAGAAGAAGGATTATATCCATATACAAAGAGATACTTAGGAACATTTGGAAATCACTTCTCAACAATTGGTCTTGTTGGTATGAATGAGGCTTGCTTAAATGCTAATTGGATTAAACAAGATTTAACTCATGAAGAAGCACAAAAATTTACACAAGATGTATTAAATCACATGAGAAATAGATTATCTGATTATCAAGAGAGATATGGAGATTTATTCAACTTAGAGGCAACTCCTGCTGAATCTACTTCATATAGACTTGCTAAGAAAGATAAAGAGTTATATCCAGAAATAATTACAGCATCAAATGATGAAACACCATACTATACAAATAGCTCACATTTACCAGTAGGCTATACAGATGATATTTTCACAGCTTTAGATATTCAAGATGAACTTCAAACACTATATACATCTGGTACAGTATTCCATGCTTTCTTAGGTGAAAGACTTCCAGACTGGAAAGCATGTGCAAATTTAGTTAAAAAGATAGCAGAAAATTATAGATTACCATACTATACAATGTCTCCTACATACTCTGTATGCCAAGAACATGGATACATTAATGGTGAAGTATGTAAATGTCCTACATGTGGAAGAGAGACAGAAATCTATAGCCGTATTACTGGATATTATAGACCAGTTAAGAACTGGAACAATGGTAAATTAAAAGAGTATTCAATGAGAAAAGAATACGTTGTAGACACAAATAAATTAGCAATGGGTAGCAATGTAGGTATAATGGAAAACAGCCCTGTAATCGACAGTAGTGATTATTTAGATAGTAATCCAGTAGATGTTAGTGGAAATGTTGTTGAATTTCCAAAACAAGAAGATCAAAAAGCTAGTAATTTTGGCACAGCTATGAAATTTGAAATGCCAAAAGAGGCTGTTGGAGAAAATGGATTATACTTATTTGGTATGAAGACATGTACAAATTGTCATACTGCTCAAGAATTCTTTGATGCAAATCATGTTAATTATAACTATGTTGATGCAGAAGATAATATGGATGCTTCAGTTAAGTTTGGAATAGTACATACACCTACATTGGTTGCGGTAAATGGAGGAGTAGTACAAAAGTTTGATACTCTAGATTCAATTGAGAATTACATTAGACATATTTAAATGATTAATTAAAAAATAAAACCATTTCGAATTAATTCGAAATGGTTTTTTATTGTTAATCTTTTTCAACTTTTACTATAATGTTTGATAGCGTTCCTTTAAATGGTCTAAATATAGCATTACTCTTGTACGAAGCACCTATTGTAAGAGGAGTATCAAAGTAATAAGTAAAGTCTTGGTAATTATATTGATATTTCATACTATCGTTTTGGGATAAACTAATTATTCCACCGTTTCTTCTTATAGTAATTGTCATTCCTTCAGCAATAGGTAATATATTGCCAAGCAAAGGCATAGTAGTTCCTTCTCTACATGATAATTCTAAATTACCACTTGCATCTTTATATCTAAAAGAAAATCCCGGATATCGTGAACTATTTTCATTTTTACAACTTACAAGTGTTGATTGATTTGTATTAAATGAATTATCAAATGAAACTATCTTAAATGATATTACAAAATCTTTTGCGTAATTATCACTAGTAAATAGAGGAGTGTCAATTACTATTACATCGTTTCCATCAAATACATAGTTGCCATTATGACGATATATAACTTCATATTCTACTGGTTGATCTCCAATACGAATAGTAGAGAAGTAGTCGCCTGATACATATTCTGTACTGTGTAGAAGTCTATAATCTTCCTCTGAAACGATATAAGACTCTTTATTAAGTGCTGATGTTTTACCCATAATTGCGCCATCGTAGAAATCAAAAGTGCAATTAGTATTTATACCATAAATTGTACCTCTAAGAGTAGGGGTTGCTTTTATCTCATCATCTTCAGAATCACCAACAATCAAAGTTGCTTCATCATTTAATATTGCACTATATCCTGTTGATACAATTGTTCCTCCAGTAATTACGGTTGTACCATTACTTAAAGTATGAACTGTAGCTCTTATTGTTGAGTTTGCTTCTATATATACATTGTCTTGAATTTCAAGTCGTCCACCATTATTATAAATTGCTTGCTTAGATCCTTCAGATATATATCTTAAGTTTCCTTTAATAATAAATTTGCCACCTGACTCATTGTTGATTCCGGAAGTATTAGTACAGTCTGAATAAATAGAACCAGATTTTAATGTTAATGTACCATGGTTTTCAATGACTGGTATATCTTTTGCAGAATTAGATATTTGGAATGATTGCAAGTCTATTTCAATTATTTTATCTGAACTAACAGTAAAGTTTTCTGAAATATCTTTCAACAGTGTAAGTTTTGTAAGAACTTCACTATCTGCATCATCTATTGCAATTTGTAGAGAATCATAGTATTGATCTCCAACTTTGATAGCATATTGTGTAGTTTCACCGGTGAAGTATCCTGGGGTACCTCTACCGCCATCAATTCTAATATATGGTTTATAATTTGTGCTGTAACTGTATGTTGTACCACGACCACCAACTAGATTGTTACAGTCATCAAACATACTTGTTGTATTTGAAGTACTACTTGCTTTGAAAGCATCGCTTGCATTAATTGTCTTTAGAGCAGATGCTTTATAAAACATTTTCTTGAAGTTTGTAACATTTGCAGTATCAAAGTTTGTTAAATCAACTTTATCTAATGCATAACATTGGTTGAAAAAGTTTTCAAGTGTTGTAACTCTTGTCGTATCAAAAGATGAAACATTAACAGTTCTTAGTGCTTGACAATTATCAAATAAGTAGCTCATATCAGTAACTCTTGATGTGTTAAAGTTCTTTAAATTAATACTTGTAATGCTTTTCATTTCCTTAAACATCGAAGAAATAGTAGTAACTTTTGAAGTATTAAATCTAGATAAATCAATATTTGTTAGTGAAGTACAACCGGCAAACATTGAAGACATATTTGTAACGTTACTTGTATTGAAATTGTCAAAAAATATTCTTCTAAGATTAGCATCATTTTCGAAAAAGCTACTTAAATTTAAACAATTAGAAGTATCGACTATATGCATATCATTTGCTAAATCAATTTCTTCTAAATTACGTAAGTTTTCTAGCATACCAGAACAATTACTTGGAAGGCTGATATCTTGTGCCTGGCTCCAAAGATAAATTGTACCATTTTCAAACCAAGCATAAATTGGTTCTGCAGATGATGCCTGACTAACTTTGTTACTATCTATCTTTACAGCTTCGGAAGGTTCTTCATTAGACCATTTAATATAGTGTATATTAGTATCTACTGTTTCTTCAGTAGCATTAACATTGCCAGCAATTCTTTTTATTATAGAGTTAAATGCTGTTCCAGAAAGATATGTAGAATTTGTATTTGATACATAATGTGCATATAATTCAATGCCATCTATTAAAACTTCTTTTAGTGAATTGTGCGATCTAAATATTTTTCCAGTACCGCTAGAACTAATTGTCCAACCATTAAATAACATGTTTGAGTAAGAAGGAACAACGTATCTTCCTTCAACGATACTTGTTGTTATATCTGGGTTCGAACTTACTATATCATATTTAACATTGTTAATAGAAAAAGATGTTGCGCTAGAATCAAAGCTTCCTTCACCTGCATAGAATTTAACATTTACCACGCCTGCTAGGCTACGCCATTTTGCATAAAGATCTGTAACTGTTTCTGGAAGAATATCCCCGATTAAATATTCTATATCTCCATCAGGAGTCAAGCTATAACCAGAAACTGTATAACCGCTTTTATAAAATACGCCATCTAAAACGATAGGAAGATTACCTTCACTAATAAACTGAGTTTTTGTTTTATTATCCGTGTCATTAGAGTGGTAATAAACTTCTCTAACTTCTGTTCCATAAGTTTTAGATATTCCACCACGTAAATCATAATTTGTTTTATCACCAACTAAATATGAACCAGTCTCAATACTCTTGTTATTTCCGTTAATGTATACCCAGTTGGTATTTACTATATGCATTTGAGGAATGTAGTTAAAAAAGTTGTCATTTGTAATATAGTTTGTAGAATTAATAGTATTCTTTTCAACATGACTTACAATCTTTACATCATTTCTAAATATTGCATACTTTTCCTCATTACCATTAGGATCATCTAATTTTCTTATCTCGTATATTACATCATTAGATAGCTTTAACTTGTTGCTAGAGTACTCTTGTAATGTAACATCTCCTTTAATATCCCTCAAAAATGAAGCCTTAAAATCAAGAGATTCATTTGTAATGTTGGCCTCAGATGAAAGTTCAGTAATGTTAGACATAAATTTAATATTTAGAAAAGTAAGAATACCAACTATAATTGTAGCTACAACAACGTATATTGTAAGACTAGTAATAGTAACACCTTTATTCTTTAACATTATGTTTCCCCTTTAAATAAAATTTGAGAAAAATTCTCCTTATAAAATTATACTAATTTAGTCCGCTAAATACTAGTTTTGTAACGAAAATATAATATTTGAGAGATACTTGAAAAAGGTACGTAGCATCACGTTTCGAACTTGACATAATTCGAAAATCAACATATAATTCTTAACGAATTTATATAGTTTATTTCTTTTGCTGTAGTGAAGGAGGTGAGAAAATGATTCCTAGTGTTTTTGATGATGCAAAAACTAATAGAAAAAAGATTGTTAGATTACTTGTTTTTACAATTATTACATGGCTTGTTCTTTCAAGGATTATTTTTAATCTATTCTTAAGTTTTTCTGATACCAAAATAACTGCTCATCGGGGTTCAACCATTTTCTCGCCGGAGAATACATTACCATCTGTTGTTGAAGCAATTTCTTTTAATGTAGATTTTATTGAAATCGATGTTCAGCTAACAAAAGATAATAAAGTTATACTGCTACATGATGAAACATTTAAAAGAGTGGGTGGAGTAGATAAAAGACCAGATGAACTAACGTATGAAGAAGTAAAACAAATAGATGTTGGATCGTATAAATCTGGTATCGTATTTGTTACTGCACCACTTTTAGAAGAGGTAATTGATTTATGCAAATTATCAAATACTAAATTACTTATTGAACTAAAGAGTTATTCAAAAAAAGGTCTTTCAAAAGAAGTTGTTAGAATTATTAAAGAAAAAGATTATATAGATAATTGCTATGTTCAATCTTTTGATAGTCAGTTAATAAGAGAGGTAAAAGCAATTGAGCCAAGGATTAAAGTAGGACTTTTAACATATTCGCCAGCAATAGTGACATATGCAAATAATCTTTTCGTAGATTTCTTTTCTATATATTATTTATCAATTACTCCTCGTATAGAATTGTACTTAAAAGATAATAATAAGGAACTATTTTGCTTTACACCCAGTACAAAAGCTGAGATACATATGGCATTTAATTCAGGAGTGGATAATGTAATTACAAATGATGTCGAATTAGCAAGACTACTTGTTTTGACAAAAAAGAAAAAGTGAAACAATTATTATAATTGTTTCACTTTTTGTTTAAGCATTATTTTTAATATAATCTTTTACATCTGAAATTACATTTGCAAAATTATGGCTCACGTCAAAATAGGGAAGAGAATATTTTTCACATTGAGATTTCAATTCTTTTGAAAAATTGATATTTCCTTGCACTAATTCACGAAGTTTTTCTCTTGTTATTTTTTGCGTCCAACAAGTTGCAGAGTCATGTTTAATAACATAGTCAACTTTGTGGTCGACATCAATATCTATATAACCAACAAAAACTATCAAAAACATATTTGAATCTAGATCTTTAACATCTTCTGGATAAACATGAGGTGTATCAAAGATGAAATATTCTTTACGAATAGATTCAAGTTCATTATCATCTACGAGTTTTTTTATTACTTCAACTGTGAATTTGCTTGCAGCATGCCAGTCACTTTGTTCAGGTTTAAAAAAGGAAAAACAAGCACGCTTTATAGAATCAAGCCGGTAATGTGTATAGCCAAGATATGTTAGTTCCCGCGAAACAGTGGTTTTACCAGAACGGGGAGCTCCTGCTAAAATGATGTGTTTCATATTTTAAGCCTCCTTAGTGTAAGATGCTTGATTTTTATGGAATTTACGATATAATATTAACATAATATTTGAAGAAAGTAAAGAATCAGGAGGCCTTAAAATGAATAAACCAGAGCTTTTAGCGCCTGCAGGAACTTATGAAAAAGCAAAAATAGCCTTTATGTATGGTGCTGATGCTGTATATTGTGGAACATCAAAGCATTCACTTCGTACTCGTACCGCGATGGACTTTAGTGATTTAAAAAACACAGTTGAACTTGCGCATTCGCTAGGAAAAAGAGTGCATGTTGCTTTAAATATATATGCTAGAGATGATGAATATGAGGGCGTAATTGAAGAAGTCAAAGAATTAGCTCAAATAGAAATAGATGGATTTATAGTAGCTGACCCAGGAATTGTAGATATTGTTAAAGAATATGCTCCAAATATTGATTTACACATTAGTACACAGGCAAATACTGTTTCAGCACATACATGTAAATTCTGGGCAAAACAGGGAGCGAAAAGAGTAATTTTAGCTAGAGAATTAAGTAAAGATGAAATAAAATACATTGTAGACAATAAGCCTGAAGGTCTTGAAATAGAGATGTTTGCTCATGGAGCAATATGTTATTCATATTCAGGAAGATGCTACATGTCAGATTATATGGCTGGAAGAAGCGCAAATCATGGCGATTGTGCCCAACCTTGTCGCTGGAGTTACAACTTATATGCAGAAGAAAAGAACAATCCTGGAGAGTACATGCCAGTTGATTTTGATGATAAAGGCATCTATATTTTTTCATCAAAAGACATGTGCTTAATGCCTGAGATACCAACGATTTTTGACCTAGGCGTAGATAGCTTAAAAATAGAAGGAAGACTAAAAACAGAGTACTATGTTGCAACAGTTGTAAATGCTTATAGACATGCTATAGATGATTATGCAAAGGATCCTGAAAATTGGAAAATGGATAAATATATGGCTGAGCTTGAAAAGGCCAAAACTAGGGCACTTACAGAGTTTTATTTTAAAGACAAATATAATACTGACACACAAGATTTAGAAGGAAAGCAAATTAATCCAAATTATGAATTTGGTGGAATTGTTTTAAAAGTTGAAGATTTAATTACAGTTGAAATTAGAAATAAACTTTCAGTTGGAGATAAGCTTGAAGTAATGATTCCAGGTATCTTAGAGCCAACTACATATATTATAGATAAGCTTTATGATGCCGAAACAAATGAGGAAATAGATACTGTGAATCCGGGAGTTAAGGAGCAAAAAGTTAAGATGAAGTTCCCATTTGAAGTAAAAGAGGGATATATTATAAGAAGGGTTAAATAATGTTACAAATACCTTAAAATATTAGTACAAGGCTAGGTATAGCCTTGTTTTTTTATGTAAAATTTGGTATAATTTTATTGTATTATGTCAACAAGCAATAAAAGGGGGTGAATATATGCGAAAATTAGAAAATAGATTCATAAGAATGAAAGAAATAGATGATCTTTTAACTATTTCTGAAGAAGAAAAAAATGCAATAAGAGCTTATAAGGGCTCTGGTATATATGACATATTAAATGAACTCGTTGGAGCATATATTCCACTTCAAAGGCAATTAAATGCTAATCATTTGAAAAGAAATAAAGATCAAAAAAAATATTATTTTGGTGAGTCTACTCAGGCTATTGAAGAAAAAATCAGAGAAATGGTTAAAATTGCTCAAAACTTATATAGCGCAATGTATAAAAGTGGAACTTATAGATACAGTAATAAAGGACCACATAGCTCAAAGAGTCTTGGTAGGGGATCTACTCATAGTTTACTTAGAGGTGATAATGGATTTATATCTTCATCGACATTCTTAACACCAGAAGAAGCCGAAAGACAGAATACTAGTGTTTATCAAGAATCTATTAATTGGGCTACAAGTAATAATAGAGGTTTGTCTGGTCAAACTTTTTCTAGAATCAATTTAAAGGCAGATGTTCCTTGTATATATGTTGAAAATTTTGTAGAGGGTAATGGTAGTGAGAGAGAAGTTTTAATATCTCCATTTGTAGATATAAAAAGAGATGATTATTCGGGAAGGTTTTATAATGGTGAAGCATTTGTAGGAGGAAAATATATACGACAAGAATTTGTTGAAATATCAGGACGCCCTCTTTCTAAAATGAGCAAGGAGGATCAACAAAAGGCAGAAGAAGAACTATTCTCAGATATAGAAAGATTAGAAAAAAGTACTGTAAGATATTATGAAATATTAAATGAAATAGAAAAAATAGAATTAAAAATTGAAAGCGGTAGAAAATTTTATTTAGATTCACAAAAACAATATTTAGAACAGATAAAAGGATATAGAACTATAATATCTGATCCAACAATCTCGGAAGAAAAGTTTGAAGAATTTGATGAAAAATTAGAAAAAGCAACAAGTAGAAAACAAGAGGAAATGATTTTTTATAAAGAACAAACTAAAGAGAGAGAGGAAAAACTAGATTTATTCTATAAAGAAAGTGGTGAATTAAAAGAGTATATACTTTCTTGGAAAACAAAGTTTAGACAATTAATTGAGGCTAAATGCGCAGATGTTGAAATGGACATAGATAGTCAAATAGATGCTATAGTAAATCCTATTCTTCAAAAAGAAGAAGCAGAGAAAAAAGCTGAAGAAGAAAGAATAATTAGAGCAAAAGAAGAAGCAAAAATTAGATTAGAAAACGGTGCAAAAGATGGTTTAGACTATTCGGACAAATTTGAAACAATAATAGAATCAATTAATAACAATGAGAACTATAAAAAACTTCTTGAAAAGCAAGAAAGAATGACTCTTGCTGGCTTCGGAAAAAAATCGCCTATTGTTCAACTGAAAATGATTGTTGATAGTATAGGAAGTAAATTCCCAATTGATTATTTAAGTGAAACAGGAAAAAATGAATTAGAAAGCCCATATAATAATGGCACTACTCTTATGGATAGAATAAGAGATTTTGAAACAAAAATAAATCAAAGTGCACCATCACTTGCAAATATGGTTAACAATGATTGCAAAAGAACAATTCTTGAAAATGTTCTAAAGGTTAGAGCCGTTCAAGAAGGAAGAAAATTATACAATAAAAGAAATGAAATTCTTAATGCCAAAATTGGTTTGTTTGGTAAGAAACATAAAGAGGAAGAAAGAAGAATAGCATTAGATCAAATAGACCAAAAATTATCTAGAATAAGAGCTTTTATTGACAATATACAAAAATATGGTTTGGATCAAAAAGCAGAGTATGATGAAGAAAAGAATCATTGTGGTGCACGCTCAATAGTTGGTGAATTAAGAATTGCATTAACTATGGGTGCAGATAATAATGAAAAATCTTTGCTTGAAAGTCTAGAAACAAATGTTAAAAAAGTATTTGGCATAAGCGAGGAAGGAATAGATAAAAAATATCAAGAAGGTATGGCTAGGTATTCTAGTGAAGATGGAGTAATGGCTTTCTTAAATAAGTATGAACAATTTGTTAATAGAGGAATGCAACAACCACCAAATCATCCACTTTTATCTGAAGCAAGAATAATTCAAAAAGAATTAGATGACATTCTAACTATGTCAGCTAGAGAGTATGATAGCGTTTTAAGAAAGAATAATAAGCATCCAATGCCATTTAAACCTATGGAAAGAGATTGATTATGAAAAAAATAATTATTGATTCAAAGAATAATAACAAAAAAATAATTAATATAATTCAATCTAAGTACCCAAAGTGCACTTTGGGTACTATTCATCGTGCGTTAAGAAATAAAGATATAAAAATAAATGGAGCAAGAATCAAAGAAAATGTTGCTGTTTATGAAGGTGATGAAGTTGAAGTATACATTTCTGATGAATTACTCTTGGGAAATAATCAAGAGTATAAAATTGATAAAAAGAGAATTGCTTACGAAGATGATAATATTTTAATCTATAACAAACCACAAAAATTAGAGGTACAAAAAAGCAAAAGCGAAGATGGCTTAGAAGAGATTTTAAAAAAAGATTATAAGTTTATAAAAGCTTGCCATAGACTAGATAGAAACACATCTGGACTTGTTATTTTTGCCAAAAATAAAGAGACAGAAGAAGAAATTTTGCAATTAATAAAAGATAGAAAAATAAATAAGTATTATAGGGCAACGGTTTATGGAATTCCAAAAAACAAAGCAATGACTTTAAAAGCATATTTGTTTAAAGATAGTAAAAAAAGTACAGTTATTATTTCAGATGTTCCTAAAAAAGGATATCAAGAAATAATTACAAAGTATAGAATTATAGAAGCGGATAAAAAGAATAATACAGCAGTTTTAGAAGTTGAACTAATTACTGGAAGAACACATCAAATTAGAGCTCATTTAGCTCATATTGGTTATCCAATAATTGGTGATGGAAAATATGGTATAAACCAGGTTAACAAGGCTTTTGGAGAAAAATATCAGCAATTAGAAGCATACAAGCTAGTTTTTGATGAATCTATCGATGGCTTTCTAGGGTATTTATCAGGAAAAACTATAATGATATAGCTGTTTTAAAGGGTATTTTATTGACAATAGGCCAAGTGCCAACTATAATGAGGTCAAAGTAAATCTACTAATACAATTTAATAATTATGAAATTGCGAGACATGGAGGTGGCATGAGTGGTCCTTCTTACACTTCTTCGGATTCTGCTAGTTATTACCGTTCTATCATTTCCAATTGTTTTTTCTCTTAAAAACCCGCGTGATAATGTTTTGTACATTCCATATTGGTTCAGCCTTGCTTTTGAGCTTGTAATGCTTTTTTATCATCCTTTGATTGGTATAATTGTAACAGCATCAGGTTTTATTCTCATAAAATATTTCATTTATACTGCTGACAATGATGTTTTTACATTTCGCTTCGAAAAAGCAGCGCTATATCTAGTATTAATGGTGTTTTCTTGCGGAGTATTATATGAGGTCGTAGAGACATGCTTGGGAAGACTGTTTTAAGGGATTATTTAGGGCTGTAAAGGTTATTTTACGGCCCATTTTTATGCAAAAAATAGTTGACAAGCCTTGTTTTCGGTGTTATCATAGTGCAAGTGTAATCCGCCTAATTGTGGTTTGTAAAATGCCTATTAAAGGCTACCTAAATGAGAGATTAGCGAGTTTTATATGAAAAGGAGGTGCTACTATGTACGCTGTTATCGATGCATGCGGTAGACAATACAAAGTAGCTGAAGGAGATTTAGTATTCGTTGAGAAATTAGAGGCAAATGAAGGCGAAAAAGTTACATTTGATCAAGTTCTTTTAATTTCTAATGACGGAAAAGTTACAGTTGGAACACCAACAATCAAAAATGCTAAAGTAGAAGCTACAGTTGTTAAGCAAGGTAAAGCTAAGAAGATTGTTGTTTTCAAGTACAAGGCTAAGAAGAACGAGAGAAAGAAACAAGGACACAGACAACCTTATACACAAGTTAAGATTGAAAAAATATCTTCAAAGGCTTCAAGCAAAAAAGAAGATGAAGAATAATTCATTAATTAAAAATTTGTGTATATGAGAGGAGTGAATATAAATGGCACATAAAAAAGGTATGGGTAGTACCAAAAACGGACGTGATTCCGAAGGTAAAAGATTAGGTGCTAAAAGAGCAGATGGTCAATTCGTACTAGCTGGAAACATTTTATACAGACAAAGAGGAACAAAGATGCATCCTGGTAAAAATGTTGGAATTGGTAGCGATGACACATTATTTGCTTTAAAAGACGGTATCGTTAAATTCGAAAGACTAGGAAGAGACAAAAAACAAGTTTCTATAGTTGAAGTAGAGCAAAAATAATTATAAAAATTGATATTTTCCCGGCAAATTTTATTGCCGGGTTATTTTTTTGTTATTTTTGGCTTCAATACATACGGAAATGGGCGATAAGGTGACTTTTTTGTGTTACATTATTATTAAATATGTAGAAAACCGATTTTTGTTATGCTAAAATTTTATAGAGTGTTTTTAGCCGTAAGGCTTAAATCAATTTTTAGACTAAAGATTCGGAGTGAATTTTTATGATGAATTTTCTTAAAGGCGGAGCCAATATATTTAAAAAAATAGTAATGGGAGTAAAAAATGCAATCAAGTTTTTTGCAACTACAATTGGACATGTTGTGTTGTATCTTGTCGCTGCACTTTTACTTGCTGTTTTAGTATATATAATAGGTCAAATCTTTGCGGCTGCATTTGCAACTTTGCTAGGATTAGATCAACCAGGAGCGAATGACCAAGCAAAAGATTTAGCATTTTTATCTAGTTTAGAAGATAGTGGCTATTCAGATATGCTATCAGCAGATAATTTGATTAGATACTATTCATATGAGTACGCAGTATTAATGGATGCTGCAAGATACTTAGAAGAAACAGGTACAACTGAGCTTGAAAAGCATGATGAATCTCCAGTAGATTTTGAAAAAATTAACAGAGCTCAATGGGCTTACCTAGCTGCTATCCAATTTGCTTTGAATCAAGAAATTGCGCCTGGAGTATTAGGAAGTAGTGAAGAAGAAAGAGCAACATATGAACCAGAAGATTACATTCCAAGTGGTGATCCTACAACTAAATATACTATGGGTGATCCTGAAGGAGAATCTGGAGACTCAGGTGATTTATTCTACGAAAAGAAATATAACCAATATACAAAAGAATATAGTTTGCAACCATACTTAAGAGTTAATAGAGAAAATGATACATTAAAATATTTCTTTGAGATTAGAGATGGCTCTGATACTTCAGATACGCAAACGGCATTCTTCCAAAACGATGTAGATACAGCTACAAATATCAAAAATGGAACTGATATTGGTGGATCTAATCCTTTGGATAATCCATCAGGAATAACTTATGATGCAATGTTAAAGCTTGGAAGATATTTCAACTTGGATAATATATCGATGACAATAGGAGGAGTAAAGTATACAGGTAGAGAATTACTTGGTTGTTTATTCCGTTTTGAAGGAGGACTTACAAATGGATTAGATGTAAGTTCAGCAGCTGCATTTATTTATAGATATGTATGGCCACTTAGATTTAATGCTGATTTGAACCATGCAAATGTTGCAGCGTTTACTACTAAAGATGTTAGATATAGTAGTGACTTAGGACAAGTTGATTTGAATCAAGATAACTTTGCACAAGAATTGTATTACTTAAATACAAGATCTATTACGCATTACAATATACCACTTAGAGTATTATTAGATAGATTCTTGCCTAACGCATCATTACTTTCAGCTTGGAGATTATTATCTGAAGATGAAAATAAAAATGCTGATAATGAAACAATCGTAGATGATATTATAAAAATATATGATGATGCGTGTTTGACGGATGAAGAATATTCTGGAGACAAGATTTTATTAAAAGATGTTTCTCAAATTACTTCAAAGATAAACGAAAAAACTAAAGCAAGTGATTTGCTTGGTAAGACATATCTAAAGAACAAAGAAGAAAAATTAGATAATTATTATGATAAGTCTAAAACAAATACAGCATATGCTTCTTACTTACCACTTTGGGATACTAGAAGTGGAGATGAAGAAGAGGCTACTACTGGCGGAACACCTGCTGGAGGAGAGAGCACGAAGAAGCAATCATTTAAAGGCACTTGTCTAACAGATGACATTGTAGATGATATAAAACTTATCCTTACTCACTATGCAAAAGATAGTAAAGTAACTATGGAAAAAGCATTTGTTGATAAAATAGTAAGTGATATTTCTACTGGTAAAGATGGCAAACCGATATTTGATGAAGAAAAAACAGATGGTAAAGAAGAGATAACAGTTTATAGACGTACAAATAATGGCGGAGCATTTTTAATTAAGTGTGAAGGTGAATCAGAAGCCAGAGGTGGAGATTATAACACGATTAGAAGTCATTATGGAATATCAAAAACAACTACTCCAAATGATGAATCTATTGTTATTACAAATGGTGCGCAAAAATCAACAATAGTAACTGTAGATAGTAGTACAAAATCTCATACTGATGTTGGAAATCCATATACAAATGAAACATATAGAAAATGTCTAATACCATATTTAAAATTCACATTTAAGATAGAAAAAGGAATTAAAAAGACAGCTGTAATTATTTATGATAATCAAAAATATTATGGCTATGTAATGATTGGAAAAGAGATTAAGGATTATTCTAATATTTCTAATAAACATACACTTGTTGAAATGGAAGCCACAACTCTTAAATCTACAACATTTAAGCATTGGGAGTTAGCACAAAATGGTTCAACAGCTGACAAGAATGAAATAAGTGATGAATGTTGGATAGTAACAGATGCTTTTGAAGGACTTGGATTAGATATTGGTATGGCAGATGGAAATAATGGATTTAAGTTCCATTGGTATATGTCATGGACAGAGGCCTGGCCAGCTTGCTATGGACCAGAAGATGCATCAGGAAATAAACCACTAATTCACTCAAGCGATACCGAAAAACATGATTATACTGAAGATGTCGATTTTCCATTAGATGATGTTGAACTATTAGAAGATTTAGGAATTTCTGGAGATTTCTTCCTTCGAATAGTATTGTTTGGAAAAGACTTTAAAGATAAGAAGATTGAGGAAGAATTCCCTGGTCAGCAAATATTCTGGCCAAAAGATAGTACAGCGATAGTAAGAACTCCTTCGTTTGGAAATGCTTCTGGAGATTTGGATACTGGGCCAGTGCTTGATGCGTTAGGAAAAGCTAGAGATTACCATGTTCCTGTTGCTAGTGCTAATCCATTAGATGTTCCTTATTGTGATTCATATACACCAAACGCAAATATTATGGATGGAGCTTTAGGAAAAGATGCTTTAGCTGATGATGGATCAAATAGGTACGGCGGAGAAGCTACTATGACAGAAGATCCAGGCGAAACATTATTTACAGATAAGATGTATCTTAAATTTAAGGAACTTGGTATTACTACTGAAAGTACAGATGCATTGAAAAAACTTACTTTAAGTGGCGACACGATTTGTGAAATTGTGAAGGACTATTTAAATGAAGATTGGGAAACCAAAAAATATATAGTGTATAAGTATTATTTGTGGAAGAATTATCGAGATGTAATTCCTTCGTATATCACTGGACCTAGAGATCCTGCTTTTAAAGCTCCTGAGGTTGTTAATTCTTGTATGGATGCAGTAGCTCTTAAGAAATTAGAAGAGTATGCTGATATGATGAGTCAACATGAGTCGTGCCCTACTCACGGTGGAGGACATTGCTCAAAATGTACAATTACAGTTCATCCCGTTGAATTAAAAGATCATACCCAAGTATCAGGCGGAGAACTACCATTCTGGGTTAATGCAATAAATGAGATATTAACACTATCAGTTGTTATGCCTACAAGAATGGCGGTATGTCCAATTACTCAAAGAGTATTAGATAAAACAATGCATGGTTACTTTGTAAAGAATGCAAATTATTGGGCAGCTATTAAAGACATACATAATAAAGAAATAATAGAAGGTGAATTTAAGAATAGAGATAATTATTTCTATCTAATTACTAACAATGGTTATGCAGAAGGCTTAAAAGATATTGATTCAAAATATCGAAGTGTAAGTTGGAGAACAGGATTATTCGCACCAATATTTGGTGGATTGAATTCAAGTGAACAACAAAGAGAAGACGATGTTAAGATGATCTACAGTGAATGGGAGACGGTAGGAAATAGCGGTGTAAATGCTGCAGATCACGCAATAAGAGATTTGGATTATTTGATTAAATATAGTAAAGGTATTAAGAAAGATCAAACAGATATTAAAACTTGGAAAGCAAGTGGTGATCCTACAATTGATCCAACATTTGCTTGGCAACCAGAGTTATGCACAAATAAGAGCTCGGCAAATCCAAGTGGAGATCCTTATCCATATGTTAATTACAACTCATTTACGTATATGTATGTTCCAGATGAAATTCTTGAATTTGATGAATTAACATCAGAAAAGATTTTCTGGATTGATAGATTAATTGCAGTTCCACAAGATCCAATTAATGATGATTACGAAAACAAAATGAGAAGTAGATTAAATACATTTACATGGCAAGTTGTTGATTATGATTTGTATAAAGAAACTTTGGGTGATGACGGTAATCACAAAGTATATGCTTTATGGTTATTTGGAGATCAAGTTTCTAGAGATTTGTACTCATTTGATTCAAATGCAAATGTTGATGAAAATAGTAAAGTAAGTATTTGGGGTGGATTCTCAATTGCTCATAAGGCAGCAGACTTGTATGGTAGATCACAAACTCAAAGAATTTATAATACTGCTTATGGTAGTCCATCTGGAAAGAAGGAAAAAGAAGTATTTAATGAATTTTATGGATACGCATATAATAAATACTCAGAGGGAGAAGCAGGAATTAAAGTAGATGTTGATGGTAGCAAAGATGTTGTATTGTATAGCAAAGGAAGCTCTCCAAATCATTCAAATAGTAGTGTTGATTTAACTGGTGCATCCGATGTTAGTGGAGAGTTCTTCTACTTTGGAGATAATGGTAATATAGAGTCACTTTCACTTACCGAAACAAATGCTGGTTCAGATCTTTTGTATAGTTCAGGAGCTACTATAAAATTAAGACTTGGTGGAAAAGATTATACATTTAATGGCCCTGCGTCTGCTTCGTATGGATATAATTTATTCATGCTAGCCAGCCAATTAGGAGATGCAGATTTGGCAGAGCAAGAACTTAAGAGCCAACTTGAAAAAGAAATGGAATGGCAAGAAGTTAGAGCAGTTGCTCCAGGTATTGTTAGAAATATTGTAAGTAATGCTGTTTCCGGTTTTGGTGTTATTATCACTCACACAGGAATACAAGAAGGAACTAATAGAGACTCAGAAACTATTACTACTGCATATTGCCATATGAAGAGATATCCTATGGTACAAGTTGGTCAGTATGTTGGTGCTGGAACTGTATTAGGTTATGAAGGAACAACTGGTAAGAGTGGTGGATATCACTGCCATATGAACTTGAAGATAGGTAATGGTTCAGTACAAAATGGAAGAAGAGTTGATGATGCAAGGTCACCAGCTAGATTCATGTATCCATTCTTTACACCATTCTGGTATCAAGAAAAAGCAGAAGAAAATTTAGAAGCTGTAAATGGTAATCCTTTACAAAGTGGTTATTTTTCACTTAATAGAACAGCGTTCCCATATGGACAAATAGTTCCATCTGATTTGGCTTCTGTACTTAGAGCACATGAAAATGAAGGTGAAATTATAGGCGATGCTACAAATGAAACAAAAGCTTCTCCTATTAAAACAGCTAGTGTAACAAGTGAATTAATGGGACTAAGAAAATCATCAGGAACAGAATTTGTTGATATTAAAAACTATACTCCTCAAAATGCATTAGTGGATGACGCTTCAAGACTAAAGACAAAAGATGATGAAGGAGAATTTGCTGTTCCAAGTACAGGTTCAGAGGTACATCGTATTGGTGGAAGTACATATAATGGTGAAACATTACGTACAAATCCAGATTATATTGATGAAGATTTTATTAAAGATGTTTATGATAATAACCAAAAGATATCTGGAGTACCATCACGTGCTTTGCAATAATTAAATATAGCCTTGAAGAATACTAATATTATTCTTCAAGGCTAAACTATTGGAGGATAAAATGTCTGATAAAGTATTAATAGGAATTATAGTTGCTATTTTAATATTTGTAATTGTTTTGATATGCATCGTTGCAAACTCTATGAGTAACGATGGAACAAGGTATGAAGCAAAGACACCAGGTTTGATTACAAAACAAGAAGAGGAGAGCGTTGAAAAGAAATATTCTAAAATGATAGATGATGCAGAAAAAATTAATAGCAAATATAAGTCGTCGACATTAAATGAAGAATATGTAAAACTTAGTGAAGATGACAGAAAATATGTTGATGATCAAGTCGATAAAGTATTAGGTTGGATTAATACAAATAATACTGATGAACTTTATGAAAATCATCTAGCAGTAGATTATAAAAATGCAAAGTTTCCTGACAAAGAAGAACTAGGTGAGTTTATAAATGAATATTTTCCAAGTAGTTCAAGCTATGGTATAAGAGCATATGAGGTACAAGGTGCTTCGTTATTCTTACCAATAGTTAAAGATGATGATGTTACAAATCAACAAATAATGGATGTTAAAATTGTTAATTATTTGACTGATGAGTTTGAATTATATTTTGATAATGTTCAAGATATTATGAGACTTATGAATAAATATGATACTAACAAATTTAGAATTGTTATTAATTATGGAATAGAAGCAAATAATTATTGTTCATTTCTTCTTAAGATAACCAATAATGATAATCAAGATGAGACAATAGATTTTTCAAACACAAAAATGGCAGAAAAAGATGGCAAAAGATATCAATACTATGAATCAATTGGTGAGACAAAAGTGCTTGTTCCAAAGGGACAAACTGTATTATTTGAATTAAAATTTAAAAAATATAAAATATATCCAAGAGAAATCGATTTTGACTTCCAATGGGGAGGCAAATCATATACTTATGAAATGTATTTGAACTTTAGGGCAATTGATGATGATGAATAAAAGGAGTATTTGTTAATGTTTATTGACTATGCAAAAATTATTATAGCTTCTCGGCAAAGGTGGCAATGGAGCAATATCATTTAGAAGAGAAAAATATATAGCAAATGGTGGGCCTGATGGCGGAGACGGAGGAAAAGGCGGTAGCGTTTATTTCGAAGTTGATCAAGGACTTAATACACTAATAGATTTTAGGTACAACAAAAAGTTTAAAGCAGGTGATGGTAAACCAGGAAGCGGTTCTAGATGTAATGGAAAAAAAGGAGAAGATATAATAATTAAAGTTCCACAAGGAACGGTAATTAAAGATGAAGAAACAGGTAAAGTTATAATTGATTTAAGCAAAGAAAATCAAAAAGAGTTAGTGCTTAAAGGTGGTAATGGAGGCAAAGGAAATGTTCACTTTGCGACAGCTACAAGACAAGTTCCAAACTTTGCAGAGACAGGTGAATTAGGAACTGAAAAAACTGTTATACTTGAGCTTAAATTGATTGCTGATGTTGGACTTTTAGGTTTTCCAAATGTTGGAAAATCAACTATTCTTTCAAGAATGACAACAGCTACTCCTAAGATTGCAAATTATCACTTTACTACAATTGATCCTAACCTTGGAGTTGTAGATTTAGGTGATGGAAGAAGTTTTGTTTTAGCAGATATCCCAGGAATAATTGAAGGAGCGAGTGAAGGAGTAGGTCTTGGACTTAAGTTTTTAAGACACATTGAAAGAACAAGACTATTAATTCATGTTGTAGATATTTCTGGAAGTGAAGGAAGAAATCCGGTAGATGATTTCAAAAAAATAAATGAAGAATTAAAAAACTATAGTGAGAAGTTAGCCCAGAAAAAACAAATTGTTGCATTCAATAAGATAGATATTTTATCTGAAGAAGATGAAAAGAACGTTGATGATTTAACAAAAGTTTGCGAAAAAAAAGGATATGAAGTTTTCAAAATTTCTGCTGCAACAGGTGAAGGAATGGATGAATTATTTTCAAGAGTTTATGACGTTCTTCAAACAATTCCAAAATTAGATTTGGAAGAAAAAAGTGAAATTGTTTATTATACTTTGGATGATGAAGAAGATGATGGATTTGAAGTTCATCGTGAAGATGGAAAATTTGTTGTAACTGGAAAACAAATTGAAAATTTAATGCGTAAAATCAATTTTTCGGATTATGAGTCACTTGCTTATTTCCATTTGAATCTTAAAAAGATGGGCGTTGACCAGGAATTAAGGCGTCAAGGGGCTAAAAATGGGGATATCGTACAAGTTTTTGACTGGGAGTTTGAATTTGAAGTATAAATGATGTATAATCATTTAAGAAAAAATCTAAGGAGGTTTTTATATGGGAAGTATGATAGGTTCTATAGTAATCTTTGTAGTAGTAATTGCTTTAATTTTATTAGTTTTAAAACTAATTGGTAAATCAATGAAAATTATTTGGACAGTTTTAATTAATGCAATTGTTGGATTTGTTGTTTTATTTATTTTAAACCTTATTCCTGGTGTAGATATTGCACTTAACTGGTGGTCAGCACTTCTTACAGGTGCACTTGGAATACCTGGTGTTATTCTTGTTTTAATACTACAATTAGTACTTGGAATTAAATAGATTTTTTGAGGTGAACTAATGAAAATATTACTCGCTACTATGAGTATGGACATTGGTGGAGCCGAAACACATATTTTAGAATTAGCGCTCGAACTTTTAAAAAGAGGGTATGAGGTTCATCTTGTATCTGCAGGAGGAGAATACATACCAGAACTTGAAAAGGCGGGCGTTAAAATATGGTACGCTCCTCTTAATAGTAATCATCCTATTAAAATGTTCAAGTCATATAGAATATTAGATAAATTAATAAAAGAGCAAAATTATGAATTAGTTCATTCTCATGCAAGAATTAGCTCATATTTACTTGGACTTCTTAAAAAGAAGTATCATTATGCGTACGTAACTTCTGATCACGGAGCTTTTAAGATAACATGGCTATTAAAGAAAATGACAAACTGGGGAGAAGTGACACTTGCTGTAAGTAATGATTTAAAAGAGTATTTGCTAAAAAACTATGACGTTAAAGAAGAAAATATTATTGTCACAGTTAATGGAATAGATACTGAGAAATTTAGTAAAGATGCTGAATTTCATGATGTTTTGAAGGAACTTAATCTAAAAGAAGATTCTTTTAAAATTGTACATGTGTCTAGATTAGATAATGAAACGACTTTTGTTACTAAACAATTAGTTAAAATTGCTCCAAAATTATTAGAAAAAATACCTAATTTGGAAGTAGTAATTGTGGGCGATGGAACAGCTTTTGAAGATGTAAAAAGCCTTACAAAAGAGGCAAATGAGCTATGCAAAAGCGAGGTCGTAAAACTAGCTGGAAAACGCACAGATATCTATAAATTTGATAATATGGCATCACTTTTTGTTGGCGTAAGCCGTGCTACATTAGAAGCAATGTCATGCGAAAAATTAGTTGTAGTTGCTGGTAGCGAGGGCTTTTTGGGCTATTTAAACGATAGCAATTTAGAAGATGCAATTAAGACTAATTTTACTTGTAGAGGCCTTGGATTATCGGACGAAGAAATGCTATATAATGGCATTTTGGAAGGATATAAGCACTATATTGAGCAAGATACAGCTCAAATGGCTAAAAATAGGGATTTGGTGGCAAATAATTATTCAATCAAAAAGATGGTTGATGATGCCGAAAAAGCCTATGAAAAATGCCTAAAAAAAGCATAAAAATAATTGACAAGAACCAATAGTGGTATTATAATTAGTAAGCAAACCACTGAAGGTTCTTTTTTTATGAGCAAATTTCTTAAGGTACCACACCTTAAGGGCGCTTCTATCTTTGCTTATATCAAGGGTTTCGTGGTGAGGACACTTATATGGAGGTGTTATATTAATGAGAGACAAAATTACTCTTGCTTGCACAGAGTGCAATCAAAGAAATTATGACAAGAAAAAGAACAAGAAAAATGATCCTGACAGACTTGAAATGAAGAAATATTGCAAGTTCTGTAAGAAGCATACTGTTCATAAAGAGACAAAATAAATTGTAAAGGTGTGATTAATATGCCAAATAAAACAGATACAGAAAAAGTTAAGAAGGGTTCATTTTTCTCAAATATGAGAAAGGAACTTAGCAAGGTTACTTGGCCTACAGCTAAACAAACAGCTAAAAGCACAGCTACAACAATAGCATTTGTTCTTTTAGTTACAGCAATTCTTGTAGTTCTTAACATGGCTTTCCAATGGTTAAATGGTCAATATTGGGCATTTATTAAGTAATTGAATTTTAATTCTATTTAAAAAGGAGGAGTAACATGCCTCAAGATGGTGAAGAAAACAAGGCAAAATGGTATGTAGCTCATACATACTCAGGTTACGAAAACAAAGTTAAAGATACTTTGGAAAGAGCCGTTGAAAATAGACACATGCAAGATGTCATTCAAGAGATAGTTGTTCCTATGGAAGAAAGAATTGAAATTAAGGATGGCAAGAAAAAAACTACACTTGGAAAAGTATTTCCAGGCTACGTTTTAGTTAAGATGGTTCTTACAGAAGAAACATGGTATGTTGTTAGAAATGTAAGAGGTGTTACAGGATTTGTAGGTGCAGGCGGTAAGCCAGAACCACTTACAGATAGTGAAATTAGAAAAATGGGATTTGATCTTACAGCTAGTGCTACTTGCGATTACGAAGTAGGTGACACAGTTAAAGTTGTAAATGGCCCATTAGAATCATTTATTGGTGTTGTTGAATCAATCAATAAAGAAAAGGCTAAAGTTAAAGTATTAGTTTCTATGTTTGGAAGAGAGACTCCAGTAGAATTAGACTTTGGTCAAGTTGAAAAAATGTAATTACGGATTAATAGGAGGTGTATATAAATGGCAGCTAAAGGAGCAGAAAATGAAGTTAAGATTATCAAACTTCAAATTCCAGCTGGTAAAGCTACACCAGCTCCACCAGTAGGACCAGCCTTAGGTGGTAGTGGTATTAACATTATGCAATTCGTTAAAGAGTTTAACGATAGAACTGCACAACAAGCAGGAATGACAATCCCAGTAGTTATCACAGTTAACAAAGATAAGTCATTCACATTTATTACAAAGGTTCCACCAGTTTCAGACTTACTACTTAAAGCAGCTAAGATTGAAAAAGGTAGCGGTAAACCAAACAAAGAAAAAGTTGCTACAATTACAAAGGCACAATGCGAAGAAATCGCTAAAACAAAAATGCCAGATTTAAATGCAGCATCACTTGAAGCAGCTATGAGCATGGTTAAAGGCACAGCAAGATCTATGGGTATTGTTGTAGCTGAATAATAAATTTTTATGGGAGACTAAATAAATTAGTCGCTAAAACCAAGGAGGTTAAAAATGAAAAAGAGAAGTAAAAAGTATCAAGACAGCGTTAAGCTTATTGATCCAAACGCATCATACGATGCAAAATCAGCTATTGAATTAGTTGAGAAAATGCCAAAAGCAAAATTTGATGAAACAATCGAAGCTCATTTTAAGCTAGGTGTTGATTCAAAACATGCTGACCAACAAGTTAGAGGAGTTATCGTACTTCCTCATGGAACAGGTAAAACTCAAAGAGTTTTAGTATTTGCTAGAGGAGCTAAAGCTGATGAAGCTACAGCTGCTGGTGCAGACTTTGTTGGAGCTGAGGATTTAATTCCAAAGATTGAAAAAGAAAACTGGTGTGAATATGATGTTATCGTTGCTACTCCAGATATGATGGGTATCATCGGTAGATTAGGTAAAGTATTAGGACCAAAAGGTTTAATGCCAAACCCAAAATCTGGTACAGTTACAATGGATGTTGCTAAAGCTGTACAAGAAATCAAAGCAGGTAAGATTGAATACAGACTTGATAAAAACAACATTATTCACTGCCCAATTGGTAAAGCATCATTTGGTGCAGATAAATTAGTAGAAAACTACGAAGCTTTATATGAAGCTATCGTTAAAGCTAAACCAGCTGCTGCAAAAGGAACATACATTCAAAGCATTTCAGTATCAAGCACAATGGGTCCTGGAGTAGATATTAAAGGTTAATTTTAATAACCCGAGACAGTAGGTCAAAAAATAAAAGTTCCTACCGAGGTACGTATATGAGAGTTTATAACTCCAGTATCTTCGGTGGATACTGGAGTTTTTAATTTGGTTAAAATATTAATTTTAATATAGAATTTTAAAAGAGAGGTGAAACAAAAGTATGCCAAACGCAAAAGTACTTGCTAAGAAACAAGATGAAGTTAAGGTTTACAAAGAGAAATTTGAAAAATCTAAACTTGTTATCTTATCAGATTACAGAGGAGTAAATGTTAGTGATGATACTAAAATCAGAGCTGACTTAAGAAAAACAAACTCTGAGCACAAAGTTGCAAAGAACTCAACTCTAAGATTTGCTGCTAAAGAAGCAAACTTAGAAGGTTTAGTAGAATTACTTGAAGGTCCTACAGCTATTACATTTAGCTATGAAGACTATGTTGAACCAGCAAAAGTTATTTATAACTATGCTAAAGACAATGAATTCTACAAAATTAAAGGTGGAGTTATGGATGGTAAAGTTATTACCGTTGCAGAAGTTGAAAGACTTGCTAAACTTCCATCAAGAGAAATGCTTCTTACTCAACTTGCTACAGTATTACTTGCAAATATCAGAAACTTTGCAGTTGTTCTTGATCAAGTTAGACAACAAAAAGAAGCTGGCGAAAATGCCTAATTAAAAATTAAAAAAATAAAATAAAAAGGAGATTAATTATTATGAAAATTGAAGAAATCGTTGCTGAAGTAGAAAAACTATCAGTATTAGAATTAGCAGATTTAGTAAAAGCTATTGAAGAAAAATTTGGAGTTAGCGCAGCAGCTGCTGCAGTTGTAGCTGCTCCAGCAGCTGGCGGAGATGCTGGTGCTGCAGCTGAAAAATCAGCTTACAACGTAGTATTAAAAGAAGTTGGAGACAGCAAGATGAACGTTATCAAAGCTGTTAAAGAAGCTACAGGTCTTGGCTTAAAAGAAGCTAAAGAATTAGTAGAAAGTGCTCCAAAAGCAGTTAAAGAAAATGTTTCTAAAGCAGATGCTGAAGCTTTACAAAAGGCTTTACAAGATGCTGGTGCAACAGTTGAATTACAATAATTTAATTATTGATCTTGAAGGCGATTCTATTGTTAGAATCGCCTTTTTCAATTGATTTTATAAATAAAACGTGATATAATCCCCAATGCAATATGCATTTTGAGGAGGACCAGGAAAGTGAAAAGATTTTTTAAATTTCTTGGGCGGACACTTATTCTTTGGCTTGGCTGTTACTTTTTGGGTATGATTTTTATTGGATTCTTTCCGACACAAACTAGTACTTGTAACCAGCTATTTACTGCTTGCTACCATAGGGTTTCTTCTTGGGCTCCATTTATTGGTACGATTCTTGAAAACCTGGAAATTGCATGGAACTGGGTTCATGGATTCTTACCGCATTTTGGAACGATGCTTGGTACGTTGATTGCTATGTCTATGTTTAGGTGGGCATGTAGGAGAAAAGAAAGAGCTAAGGCAAGAACAGAAGAAGACGGCGAAGAATAAAAGTAGAATAGGGACTGGTTTCTATATTGAGACCTGTCCCTTTTTCTAATTTTAAACTTGGGGACGGTTCTTCAGTCCAAAATTGGAATGGAGAACCGTCCCCAAGTCTAAGTGGAGTATATTGCGGTTAACATAAAAATATGGTATAATATTATTGTTCATGAGAATCTTTCTTGCGCTTTATCAAGCATACTATTAAATATGGCATGTTAAATGCTATATGGTGCTTGAGCTGGAGGCTTTTTTGCTGAAAGTAGGTGTAAGAAACCAGAGGAGGAATCATCATGAATAATGGTATCCTTTCCCGCATTGCGCGGACATTAGGTGCAGGCTTTATGGCCATTCTTGAAGCGGTCTTGGGTATCCTGGGGATCCTTGGCACAGCCGCTGTTGGGTACGGATGGAGCATGAATGGTTCCTTGGACAAGGGTCTTGAGTTCTTCATCCAGGAGTTCACAAGATTCTTTACTGAGAATCAGGGAAATTCCCTACTCAGAGGGACCGGCAATCTCTTTTCCAGGTATACTGAAGTCCTTTCTAGGTATCCCTGGGCCCACATTGCGGTTCTGGCTTGTGGTATTTGGCTGCTTTTCCGGCACAGTAACTGTAAGCGTTTTATTCGTTATATGAAGGAACTTTTTACAGTAACCGATGAAGAAGAGTCGCTAACATCACTCAAAGTCACAAAGGCTATCGGACCAACGGTCAGATTTGCACCAGGTCGCTCAATGGCCAGAGCTAATGCTGATCGGAAAATCGGCTTCAAACAGGCTGAGGAGTCAGCCGAAGTCGTCGACACCACTGGTATGCCGTCTGTGTTAGCAAGGCATGCTAATAGGGGTCGAAAAATTAAATCCTAATCTGGTTTAGTCCACGTGGAGCAATGCTCCGCGTGGACCTTTTTATGCCCAAAAACTTGATGTTATTTCTTGCTATAAATATTGTAAAATGATACAATTTTATTGATTATTATGGAGGTAGAATGCCTTACTTCCGTAGCGGTGACACCATGTCATCATCAATTATTTTTTTGAGGTAAGAAATGAAAATTAGTGATTTAACAGATGAACAATTAAATAAAATTACTCCACTTATGGCTCAATATATAGAATCAAAAAAGGAATATAATGATTGTATTTTACTATATAGAATAGGCGATTTTTATGAGATGTTTTTTGAGGACGCAGAAATAGCATCTCAGATTTGTGAACTTGTTTTGACAGGTAAAGATTGTGGACTAGATTTTAGGGCACCAATGTGTGGTATGCCTTTTCATAGCGTTGAAAGTTATATTCCAAGATTAGTAGCAAAGGGATATAAAGTTGCAATTTGTGAACAATTAGAAGATGCATCACTTGCAAAAGGATTAGTTAAAAGAGATGTTATTCGTATTATTACACCAGGCACAGTTATTGAAACTAATATGCTTGATGAAAAAAAGAATAATTATATAGCTGGAGTGTATAAAAAAGGTCTATCTTATGGATTTGCGTATTCAGATGTTTCAACGGGTGAGTTTTATGCAACGGAGATTACATCGGGAAATAATTTTGGAAAGTTATTAAATGAAATTGCAAAAACACTTCCAAAAGAATTAGTTATAAATAAAGAGATGTTTGATGATTGCAATAATTTTAAAAATCTTAAAGAGAGATTTGAAGTATTTAGCACAGTAATTAATTTGCCCGAAGAAATTGAAAAAGCAGATTCTGTAAGTGAGTATGTATCAAAGAATGGTGGCAATAATTCTGCATTAGATGAATACTTAAATGAATCACAAAAAGAGTTAATGCAGAATAACACAGATAGCATTAAATTGAAGGATAAAAACACAAATTTGTTTCAAGAAAATAGAGCACCAAATAATATACTAAATGCAGATGACTTTGATAAATTAACTAAGTTAAAGTATGCTTCAAAGGCCGCTCTTGCATTAATAAAATATATTAAAGAAACACAAAAAATCGACTTAACACATATTAATAAGATTAATTTATATAATGTTGAAAAATATATGACATTAGATAGTATTGCAAGAAGAAATCTAGAACTTACTGAAACTATTCGTGATAGAAATAAAAAAGGAAGTCTTCTTTGGGTATTAGATAAAACTTCAACTTCAATGGGTGGAAGACTACTTAGAAAGTGGGTAGAGGAGCCACTATTAGACATTGATGAAATTAACCTTAGATTAGATGCTGTTGAAGAATTAAAAGATAATTTAATGCTTAGAGAAGAGATTAAAGAAAATCTAAAAAAGGTTTATGACATTGAAAGACTTGCAGGAAAAATTGCATATGGAACTGTAAACGCAAGAGAATTAGTTACACTTAAGAATTCTTTATCTCAAATTCCTGCGCTTAAAGCCTTGATTAAAGATGCAAAATCAAAAGAATTACAAATCATTTATAATGAAATAGATGAATTAAAAGATATATATAAATTAATTGATGATGCGATAGTTGATGATCCTCCAATTTCAGTTAAAGAAGGTGGAATAATTAAACCAACTTACTCAAAAGAAATTGGTGAATATATCATGGCAGCACGTGATGGAAAGCAATGGGTTGCAAATCTCGAAGCAAAAGAGAGAGAATTGACTGGCATTAAAAATCTAAAAGTAGGATACAACAAAGTATTCGGATATTACATTGAAGTATCAAAAGGTAATGTTGGAAATGTTCCTGAAGATAGATACATTAGAAAACAAACTTTGACAACAGGTGAAAGATACATTACTGAAGAACTAAAGAATATGGAAGGTATTATTTTAGGTGCACAAGAAAAAACAATTTATTTAGAGTATGAACTATTTGTAAAAATAAGAAACGAAATTACAAAAGACATAAAGAGACTACAAGACACAGCAACAGCTGTTGCTACTTTAGATACATTGAATTCGTTTGCTGATGTTGCTGAAGAAAACAATTATTCAAAGCCAACACTAACAGATGATGAAACAATCAGAATATCAAATGGAAGACATCCAGTAGTGGAAAAGCTAATTCCTTCTGGAAGCTTTGTTCCAAATGATACTTTGTTAGATATCAATGAAAATAGAATAAATGTAATTACTGGCCCTAATATGGCTGGTAAGTCAACTTATATGAGGCAAGTTGCATTAATTTGTTTAATGGCACAAATAGGAAGTTTTGTATCAGCAGATGATGCAACAATCGGAATTGTTGATAGAATATTTACTCGTGTTGGTGCATCAGATGATTTATCTACAGGCCAATCAACATTTATGGTTGAAATGAGTGAGGTAGCTAACATTTTAAACAATGCAACGTGTAAAAGTTTATTGATTCTTGATGAGATTGGTAGAGGAACATCAACATATGATGGTCTATCAATTGCATGGAGTACAGTGGAATACATTGCTAACAAAGAAAAAATAGGAGCTAGAACTTTATTTGCAACACACTATCATGAATTAACAGAATTAGAAGATAAAGTTGAAGGGGTAAAGAATTATTGTATTGCAGTTAAGGAAAAAGGCGAAGACGTTATATTCCTTCGTAAGATTATTGAAGGAGGAGCAGATGAGAGCTATGGTGTTCATGTTGCAAAATTAGCTGGAATACCAAATACTGTAATTACAAGAGCAAACAAAATTTTGAAAGATTTAAAAGAGCAAAATTTTGTATATGAAGCAAACAATAACAAGGTAAAACAAGAAGCAGTACCAACATTTGGACAAATGGATTTGTATAATTATAGACTTGGAGAAATCGCAGAAGAATTAGAAAAAGTTAATCTAGATGAATTAACTCCAATAAATGCATTAAATATTTTGGCAAAGATGAAAGGAAAACTATAAGGAGGTACAAAAGATGGGAAGTATTGTTCTATTAGATGAGCAAACGATTAACCAAATAGCTGCAGGTGAAGTAATTGAAAGGCCTGCAAATGTTGTTAAAGAAATGTGTGAAAATTCAATTGATGCTGGTGCTACTTCAATTTCTGTTGAAATTGAGAATGGTGGAATATCATTAATTAGAATTACAGATAACGGAAAAGGTATTGCACCAGATGATATAGAAATGGCATTTGAAAGACATGCTACTTCTAAAATTCGTAGAGTAGAAGATCTTATGAGAATTTCTACTATGGGATTTAGAGGTGAAGCTTTAGCTTCAATTGCATCTATTTCAAAAGTTGAGGTAGTTACTAAAACTAGAGACAATGACACAGGTATTAAGGTACGTGTTGAAAATGGTGAAGTGATTTCTAAAGAAGAATGTGGTGCACCAGTTGGAACAACAATTACAGTTAATGAATTATTTTACAATACTCCTGTTAGGTATAAATTCTTAAAAAAAGATTTCACTGAAGGAGGCTACATCGAAGATATAGTCTCTAAACTTGCTTTAGTACATCCAGAGATTTCTTTCAAACTTGTAAATAATAAAAAAGTTGTTTTAAAGACAGCAGGTAATGGTGATTTGAAATCAGTTATTTTTAGCGTTTACGGAAAAGATGTTGCTAATAATATAATTGATGTTGATACGGAGCATGAAGGATATCATATTAAAGGTGTTATTGGAAAACCTGAAATATCAAGATCTAATAGATCAAATCAAGTATTCTTTGTAAATGGAAGAAATATTAGAGATAAAATGCTTTCTACAGCAGTTGAAAAAGCATATGGAACATTGCTACATGAGGGAAGATTTGCATTTTGCGTTTTAAATATAGAAATGAATCCAGAGCTAGTTGATGTTAATGTGCATCCTGCCAAGTTGGAAGTAAGATTTCAAGAAGAAAGCAAGATTTTTAGTGCAATGAATCTTGCTATTAAGAGTGCGCTATTCTCAGAAGATTTAACAGTTAAAGACAATAGTGAGAATTTAGATTTAACCAAAGAAGAGCACAAGAGTACATATAATGAAAAAGGATTCTTTGATTATAATAGACCTTCAAAAGAAGAAATTGCTTCTAAGAAGGAAGAAAAAGAAGAAATCATAGAAGAAGTTTCAGAAGAAAAGCAAGAAGATGTCAAAGAAGAAAAAGAAACAGTAGATATGAAAATTGAAATATCTGAAATTCCAAACAACGTTGTGTCTTTAGATTTCAAAAAAGAAATGGGAATGTTTAGAGACGAAAGTGCTCTAAAAGAAGACAATATAGAATATGATACATCTAATGAATCTGATGAAGATTTTAGTATGTCTAAATTAGATTTTAGCAAAAAGGATGAAAGAGTAGATTTAAGCAAATTCGATTTATCAGATGATGATTTCAAAACTGAACCAGATAAAGATAATAATGAAGAACCAAAAAGAGAACTTACAGAACAAGAAGAAAAAGAAGCGTATTTAAGAAGAGAAAAATTATTTAGATCAGAAGATAATGATAGTATTGGCACAAGAACTGATATACCAAATGTTAACAAAGAAGAAGACATTACAAAACTTGGTATAAAAGCAGAACCATTGAGTAAGGATTCTCAGGAAAATATTTTAAACGCATTGTTGTCAGCTAGTGAGGAAAATGAAAAGCCAGAATATCAAATTATTGGCGTTGGATTTTTAACATATATTTTTGTTCAAATTGGAAATGAGATTTATATATTTGATCAACACGCTGCTCATGAAAGAGTTTTATATGAAAGAGTAAAAAAGAATTATTATAAAGATGGTGGTAAAGAATCTCAAATGTTGTTGCTTCCAGATGTATTAGAATTATCTAAGAAAGATATGAAAGCTGTATTAGATAATATAGAAATGTTTAAGAGCGCTGGCTTTGAATTAGAAGAATTTGGTGAGAACACAATTAGACTAGTTGGTGTTCCAGATATTTGTTATGACATGGATACAAAAGAATTATTCATGGATTTAATAGATGGAATTGATATTAATAATAAAACAACGGCTGAAGAAGTTGAAAATAGATTTTTGGCAACAGTAGCATGTAAAGCAGCTGTAAAAGCAAATATGAAGTTGTCTCACGAAGAGATTAAGACTTTATTTGATGAGTTGCTAACTCTAGAAAATCCTTTTACATGTCCGCATGGAAGACCTACAGCAATAAGATTAACTAGAGACGAGATTGAAAAGAAGTTTAAACGCAAAGGATTTTAATAATATTATTTGAAAGGAGATGCAGTAATTGAACAATAGGGTAATTGTTATATGTGGACCAACTGCATCTCGGAAAATCTTCTTTGCGGGATTGAACTTGCTAAAAGATTAGATGGAGAAATCATTTCCGCAGACTCAATGCAAATTTATAAGGAGATGAATATAGGAACTGCAAAAGTAACTCCGGAAGAAATGCAAGGCGTTCCACATCATTTAATTGATTTTGTTAATCCGAATGAAGAATATAATGTCTCAATGTATAAGGAAGATGCATGTAAAAAAATTGATGAAATATTAGGTAAAGGTAAAGTGCCTATAATAGTTGGCGGAACGGGACTTTACATTGATACATTAATTAATGGGATTGAATTTTCTGAGATTGAAAATGATGATGACTATAGAAAAGAATTAGAAAATATTATTAATAATAATGAAAATGGAAAAGACATTGTTTTTGAAAAATTAGTTAAAATAGATCCAGAATCTGCAAGCAAAATTGATAAAAATAATACTAGAAGAATTATTAGGGCTTTAGAGATTTATAAAGTTACTGGAAAGACAAAGTCACAAATAGATAAAGAATCTATTAAAGGATCAAAACACAACTTTTTGGTTTTTGGAATTGATGTTGATAGAGATATCCTTTATGAAAGAATAAATATTAGAGTAGATAAGATGATAGATTCAGGATTGGTTGATGAAGTAAAAAATATCACTTCAAAATATGTTTTATCTAAAACTGCACTTCAAGCTTTGGGGTACAAAGAAGTAATAGAATACTTTGATAACAAAATTTCATATGAAGAAATGGTAGAAAAGGTAAAACAAGAATCTAGAAGATATGCAAAGAGACAAATGACATGGTTTAGACATATAAATGATATCGTTTGGCTTAGTAATTTAAGCCAAGATGAAATGGTAGATAAAATAATTATGATGTACGAAGGGGATGAGTAATACGACGGAATTAAAGAATAACACAAAACAAAATATTTTGTTTTTGGTTTTATCAATTGTTATAGTTTTGATTATTTATATATTATTTCAGTTTGTAAATTATTTGAATAAACCTAATAGCTATGTATTGGTTCAAAATGGTCGTATTACAAGCTTTGAAGACACAGTTGCATATGTTATTAGAGATGAAAAAATAATTGATACATCAGAGTATAGTGGCAAAAGAGAAAAAGTAGTTTTAGATGCTAATAGAGTTTCAAAAAATGGTTTGATTGCAAACTATACAAATGATGATTCAAAAAACATTGATGAGCAAATTGAAAAGATAGATATTGAACTTCAATCATTACTAGAAAAAGTTGGAACTGATAGATCACAAGAAGTTAAAAACTATGATAAAAAAATAGAGGAACTTCTTTATAAAATGATTGAGAAAAAAGATAGTATTAGTGATTTAAAATCATATACTCAAGATATTTCAAATGAACTTGAAAAGAAAGCGATTTTGATAGGAAAAAATAGTCACGATGATAGTATCAATAATTTGATAAAAGAAAGAATGGAATTAGAAAAAGATCATCAGAAGAATAAATCAGAATTAAGAGCTGAAACTGCTGGTCTTGTGTCATACAGAGTTGATGGTTATGAAGATACTTTGAATGATAGCTCATTTTCAAAGATATCTATAGATAAACTTTCAAACATTAAATATGTAACAAATCAAATGGTACCAATAGATGATAATAAAGTTAAAATAATCAACAATTTTTATACATACTTAGCTGTAATTGCAAGCTCTGAAGAAAGTAAACAGCTTCATCTAAATGATACTGTAAAATATGCTTTAAATGGTGATTTATCTAATTATTATAAGGCTACAGTCCAGTACATTGCTAAAGAAGGCAACAAACAATTAATAATATTTAAAACAACAAATAACGTTGAGAAGTTATCTAAATATAGAAAAGTTAATATTGACCTTGTTTGGTGGGATTATGAAGGAATTAAAGTTCCTACAAGTGCTATACATGAAAAGGAAATATTTGATAACGAAATAGAGGATATAGAGCAATTATCGGGAGATTCTGGAGAGCTTATTAATACTAAACAAATTATTAATCAAGTTAAGGTTTTAGGAGTAACGGGTTATCCAAAGGATGTTTTTGTTAAGGTTAAAAATAGTGCAGGCGGATTCTCAATTATAGAGAATTATGAGGACCAGGAGCTACTGGATATGGGATTAACCAAAAGTTATGTAAACGATAGAGCAAAATTGAACCTATATGATAAGGTAATTGTTGAAAATTAAGTGCTTTTTACATTATTATTACGGGAATATTAAATAAAATTTTATTGATGTCTAGCAATTGACAATAGTTTCAAAAATTATAAAATAATAGTAGGATTTATATTTATGCCCGGTCGAAAATGGGCATTACAAAAGACAAAAATCAATAATAAGTTTAGTAGGAGGTATTATTTAATGGGAAGCGGAGTAATGAACAAATTACAAAAATTATTAGGAATCGATCCTGAAGAAGGTTATGATGATGAAGAATATGAGGAAGTAGAAGATACTCCTGAAGAAGATAGAGAAACAAATACTGGCTTAGGTTGGGGCAGAAAAAACAAAGTTGCTATGATGCCTGGCATGCAAAATGTTAGAGTTGTTATTTCTCAACCAAATAGTTATGAACAAGCTTCAGAGATTTGTGAACACCTTAAAGGTAAAAAATCTATTATTGTTAATTTAGAGTATGTTAACAAAGACGTTGCAAGACGTATAATTGATTTCATGAGTGGTGCTGTTTATGCATTAGATGGTAACATTCAAAAGATTTCAAATTCAATTTTCTTAATTGCTCCATACAATTATGAAATTACAAATGAAGTAATTAAAGAACAAGTAAAAGAAAAAGCTGCAACTAATACAGTTTCTTGGATAAAATAATGAAGTTACATGTGGCGGCAGTTAATTGTTCGCCACTATTTTAATAAGGAGGTAGTAGTATGATAACTCCACTAGATATTGAAAACAAAACTTTTTCAAAGCAAGCTATAAATGGATATAGCACACAAGAGGTGCATGAATTTATGGCAGAGCTTTTAAAAGATTATGAAAAAATTTATAAGGAAAACATTGAATACAAAGATAAGATTCAAGTTTTAAATCAAGGCATTCAACATTATAAAGCAATTGAGGATACACTTCAAAATGCTTTAGTTGTTGCACAAGGTACTGCAGAAACAGTTAAAGCAAATGCCAAGGTAGAAGCTGATAATATCTTAAGAGAGGCAGAGCTTAGTGCTAGAAAATCTGTTGAAGATATTGGTCAAAGAGTATTAGAAAAACAATTAAAACTTGAAGAAACACAAAAGCAATTTGATGTTTATAAAGCTAAGATGGAAGCATTATTAATATCTCAACTTGAACTTTTAAAAGATATTAATGCAGAAGATCAACTATAATAATTATGGCACCCTTTGGGTGCTATTTTTTTATGAATTAATTGTGTTTTTTATTGACGATAGAGCTAGTTTTAGAGATAATTATATAGTACAAATTTACGAGAATAGGAAGGATAAAATATGAAAAAAGTATTATTAATTACTTGTTGTATAGCTCTTGCATTTTCTTTATGTGCATGTGAAGAAGAAACAAAAAAGTCTAGTGGAGAAAAAAAGGCTACAACGACTTCAACAACTGAGACAAAAAAGTCGAAGTATCCAACAGGCGATAAACTAGAAGGTGCCGATGTTGAATCACTTTTAAAACAATATGAATTAAGTGGAGATGAAATTTCAGTGGAAAAATTTGGAGATCCAGATAGATATAATAATGTTGAAAAGAATCCAATAGTAACAATGGAAATGGAAGATGGTGGAATAGTAAAAATCGAGCTATATCCACAAATAGCACCTAATAGTGTTGAAAACTTTATTTCATTAATCAATAAGAATTTTTATGATGGAGTAATATTCCATAGAGTAATGCCAAACTTCATGGCGCAAGGAGGAGATCCTGATGGTAATGGTACAGGTGGCCCTGGCTATGGAATAGTTGGTGAGTTTGCAGAAAATGGATATTCTAAAAACAATTTAGTTCATGACATAGGAGTTATTTCTATGGCAAGAGCAGATGATAAAGATAGCGCTGGTTCACAATTCTTTATTGTTACTTCTGAAGAATCAAAAGCATCTTTAGATGGAAAATACGCTGGATTTGGTAAAGTGTTAGAAGGCATGGAAGTAGTGTATAAAATAGTGAATTCTAAAGTAAGCCATACTACTGATGAATTCTATGAAGCGTATTTTGCAATGCTTGGAGGAGCAGAGCTTACTGCTAGCCAAAATGAAGCTATTATGGCATATCAAACTGGTACACTAGATAGACCAATTAATCCTCCAGTAATCAAGACAATGACAGTTGAGACATTTGGCGTAGAATATGGCGAACCAAACAAAAAATAAAAGTTACATAATTCAAAAAAGAAGAGCGGAAGTTCTTCTTTTTTTGTTTGTTCGGTTTTTTTTTGAGAGCTGTTATATTATAATTTACTTGTAATCTTGTTTAAAGGAGAATTTTTATGTTCGCATATATTAAAGGAAAACTAGCTATAAAAAGCACTGACTATGTAGTAATTGATGTTGGAGGAGTAGGATATAAAATATTTGCACCAACATCTACAATAAATAAATTAGGCGAAATTGGTAGTGAAGCAATGGTACATACACATTATCATGTTAGAGAAGATAATATTTCTTTATATGGTTTTGCAACAGCAGAAGAGCTACGAATGTTTGAATTACTAATAGGTGTAAGTGGGGTAGGAGCAAAATCTGCAAATACAATTTTAGCAAATATTTCACCATCAAAATTTGCTCTTTCAGTAATAACAAATGATGTTAAGGAACTTACAAAACTTCCTGGTATTGGAGCAAAATCTGCTCAAAGAATTATTTTAGAATTAAAAGATAAATTAAAAACAGAAGAATCAATTTCAGCAGGAGATGCGATTACAGAAACAATTCAAGTGGGTGGAGACAATTTATCTGAAGCAGTTGCTGCTTTACAAGTACTAGGATATCCTCAAAGAGAAGCTGCTAAAGCAGTTGCATCAGTAGATAGCACCGGTCTTTCGGTTGAAGATATTATTAAAAAAGCACTTATGTATTTTGCAAAACAATAATTTTGTTATGAGGTTTGAAATGGAAAATAATAAAACGCCACTAGCATATAGAATGGCGCCTGAAACATTAGATGAATATGTTGGACAAGAAGATATAATCGGTAAAGATAAAATGCTTTATAGATTAATTAAAGCGGATAGATTATCTTCAATAATTCTTTGGGGTCCACCAGGTTGTGGTAAAACAAGTTTAGCAAGAGTAATAGCTAATACTACTAAGAACAAATTTGAAAGATTAAACGCTGTTAATGCAGGTGTTGCAGATATTAAAAGAATTGTGGAAGACACTCAAAATGCTTTATTAAACCCATCTGGTAAAGTTGTTTTATTTATAGATGAGATCCATAGATTCAATAAATTGCAACAAGATGCACTTTTACCATATGTCGAAAATGGAACAGTTATTTTAATTGGAGCTACTACAGAGAATCCATACTTTAGTGTTAACAAGGCTTTGATTTCTCGTTCAACAGTTTTCAAATTAAAAGAATTAACAAATGAAGATGTATTTAAAGTCTTAAAAAATGCAATTACTGATACAAAAAAAGGTCTTGGAAACTTAGGACTAGTTGTTGATGATGAAGTTTTAAAGATGATAGCGGAACTTTCTGGTGGAGATGTTAGAGTTGCATTAAATGCAATTGAAATTGCGGCACTTACTACTGATATGAATTCAGATGGCGATGTTGTTATTACTAAAGAAATTGCTATTGAATGTATACAAAAAAAGAAAGTTGAATTTGATAAATCTGGTGATTCACATTATGATAATATTTCTGCTTTTATCAAATCAATGCGTGGTGGAGATGCAGATGCAGTTTTATTTTATTTAGCAAGAGCAATATATGCTGGAGAAGATCCAATGTTTTTAGCGCGAAGAATTTGTATATGTGCTGCTGAAGATGTTGGGATGGCAAATGCCAATGCTTTGGTTGTGGCTAACGCCGCACTTCAAGCAATACATCAAATTGGTATGCCTGAGGCAAGAATACTTCTTGCAGATGCTGCAACTTATGTAGCTCGTTCTCCAAAGTCTAATGCTGCATATTTAGGAATTGATAAAGCGCTTCATGATGTTGGAAGTATGGATACAGGAACAATTCCAATGCACATAAGAAATGCACCAGTAGAGGATATGAAAGATGAAGGTTATTCAGTTGGATACAAATATCCGCATGATTTTCCAAATCATGAAGTAGAGCAACAATATTTACCAGACAAAATGCTTGGTGTAAAATATTATGTGCCAGATGAAACAGAAGAAAAATTAAAATAGTGCTTTATAAATAATGAAACTTAAATGTTCTGAAAGGAAGTGAGTGATATGAAAGGGTCAAATGAATATGCTATTAGCTATAAGCAATTAAAACATATACTTGAAAATAAACTATCTATATCATCAAGTGATCTTAGCACATTAATAAATCAATTGGATCAAAAGCCTAAATTTAACGATTTTTTTAGTGGAAAACGTGCCATAAAAAAATTATTGATTAGTAGATTTGACGAAATTATATTGTTAGTTAAACCGCAAGATAGAAAGACTATTATAAACATAGAAGGAATTAAGGACAAAGAAATAGAATCAAAAATATTGGGACTAGCATTAGATCTTTTAAAAAATGAACTTGATGAGAACAATAGAGTAAAAACGAATGAACGATTTATGGGCAGAATTTTTAAGCTTGCATATGATGATAAGCTTTCTAAAACTCATAATAAAGAGACAACTGAATTAAGAGACTACTTAGAAAATAACATTTCTGCATATATAAAAAAAGAAAGTGTTTTCATAGAGGACTCATTTTCATATTTGGAACATGTTGGTGAATTAAGTCATTTTTTAGAATTACTAAATAAAAATTTTGATGTATTTTTGGATTCTATCGAGAACTTTGGAGAATATGATATATCATCAAGACTAGCGCATGATGAAAAAAAATTTTGTATCTTATTAACTGGCAATTTTTCACGTTTTTGCGCAAGAATGGAAAAAAGAGGAATTTTAGATTATGTATTAAAAGATCAAATTCATCGAAATGAATATATTGATTTTAGAAAATGTTTTATAGAGTTTCCAAAGTTTAAAGAAGAAGTAATTCAAGAAGTTATAAATAGAACAAATAAAGATGGCTTAAAGAATAATAAGAATTTTTTATGGATGTCAAATATGCTTTCACAATGTGATAGCCTAGATTTAGTTGCAGACACTATGCAAGATTTCTTTGATTCGGAAGAAGAAATTTTTGATGTAGATCGAATATATAATTATATTGAAATTATTGGAAATATTAAAGACTCTACAAAGGCAATGAAATTGTTAAAAGAAAATAGCAGTAAACTTTTAAAAATATCTACAACACCTCTTAGAACTCTTAAAACAATTAAAGAATTAAATGAAAAACTATTAAATAATAATCCAAATTTTTCAGAAGAAGAAAAGCTTGATATTGAAGAGTTAAATACAATTGTTGATGATAAAACCTTAGAAATTGCATGGGAAATAGCATTTAATAGTAGATCGCCATATTCTTTAAAAAAGACAATTGAAGGAAGTAACTTTTCAAAAGAAAAAATTAAAGAACAATATCCAAATATAACTGATGATGAAATGATAGATCGAGATGTTATTACATCTGTATTTGGAAAGAAAATGGCAGAAACTGCTAGAACTCTTATGAAAAATCACAATGAGGTAGAGGTATTAAGAAGAATAATAGAAGAGCTAGTTAAAAATGAAGAAGTAAGACCAAGTGATATAGAAGTCCTTGGAAGCGGAGGATATTCTGTGGTTTATGGTGTAGGTGAAAAAGTACTAAAAATTGGTCGAGTTCCACAAACGTATGATATTCCGAGAAATCATCGAAGATTAATTCAACCTTTAGTTAGAAGAACAGACATACTAGAAGATAGATATGTCGAGATTACAGAAAGATGTGAACCACAATCAAAAGTTAAGTTTGATGATTTATATAAAGTGTATAAAGAATTAAGGGATGATGGATTAGTTTGGACTGATGCGAAAACTGCAAATTTAGGAAAACTTAAGCGACCAAATAAAATATATTTTAGTGGTATTGGAATGATCATGGAAGATGGATCAAGAGAATGGGGAAGCGATTCATATGCTCATAGTGGTCAAGGATTGGGTCAAGATGAGAAACAAGAACATATGGATGAGCCCCTTGGTGAAGGTGAATATGTAGTAATAGATTTAGATTTTGTATTTTCAGAAGAAGATCCTAACATTAATTGGCCAAAGAATTCGATTTCCAGAAGACTAGAAGAAAAATATCAAGAAGAAAAATCAGGAAAAGACCAAGAAATGGACGAAAAATAGCAAAAAATAGCAAAAAACCACATAAAATAAGATGTTTTATGTGGTTTTTGTTTACATAATTACAAATTTGTGATATAATGCATCCCGATGTGACACTTTGCACATTTACAAGAAACATTTTGTTTTTTGTAGCATTTCGACCATTTTAGAAGGAGGCATCGTAGTGGGAGCATCTGGTACGCAGAAAAAGACTTATCGGAATGTTTTACTAAAGGGGTTTATTATTGAAGGTGAAAAGCATACTACAAGTTGGAGAAAGGCAAAATACTTGCTTGAGAGTGGAGTAAAGCTTTCTATGGCTGTCCGCATGCAAGGAAGTGGTTCATGGAAAACGTCTACTATTATCAACATGTTTAATAATAATGGCAGGAAAACTATTGAAACTGAGGGTCATTATTATGAAATAGTTGGTAAAGCACATTCCAGGTGGATTAAAGAAGCTAAGATTGTAAATCCTGAAGGCAAAAAAGCCCTTTCTACAAAGAGTCGCGAAGACATTTTTCATATTAAGAGTCTTATTGAAAAAGGTTACAAGCTGAGAGCAGAAGTCACTTTCCGGGGCGGAGGAATGAATTACACCTCTGAGATTAAAGAAATCTATCCTTATAGAAGGAAAATGATAACGGCTAATCAGTCTGTGTATCGCTGGTAACAAAAATGCAAGATGAACCTAAAAGTTCATCTTGCGTTTTTTGTTTTATACAGGTCTTATGAAATGTCCATTAGTATAGTTTTCTCCTGAGAGTTTATTTCCTCTAATATGAGTATCAATTGCATTTTGAATTTCTTCAAATGTTTCATCTATAAAATCTAGTCTAATAACATCTATATTTAGTTCTTTTGTTTCAATGGAATTAGTTTTACTATTAAATATTCTTGATTGGCAATCAATATTATCAGGAATTACTCTAAAGTTCATATTCATTCGATCTTTTAAATAATATCTATCTTTCTTAGTACATGGTTTTGAGCAAGCTTTATTCTTACAAAAACCACCAGCAACACTTCCAACTGGGCAATATTCTGATGTCATTACACAAATGTTGCCATAAGAAATTGTTTCTATTTCTATATTTGATTTTATATTATTGATTTGGTTTTTAGTAAGCTCTGGTGACATTATAACTCTCTTAAAACCAATATTTTTCAATAGATTAACTGCATATGAATTAAAAGTGTTTAAAGTATAATTTGCGACTAAATCTTTATCAAGATTTTTTACATATTCTAATTGACCTATATTTGAAATAACAAAACCATCAACAAATTCTGAAATTTTTTCAATATTATTTTTAATGAGTTTTTCATAGTTTGACTTTGTAATTGTAGGGAATAGAATATATTTCTTACCACTAAATTTTTTTATTAATTCTAAATTATTTAAAGCATCTTTAAATGAAAAATAATAATTGTCAATATTTTTTAATTTCAGATATTCTTCTTTTAAATAGTTGAAAAATACTGATACATGCTTTGGAGACTTATCGCTATTTTGATGAATAATTGCTGGCTCAATTGAAGATATTTTAGTTCGAGAGCTATAACGATTTAGTACATCTTTTTCATATTCTTCAAATGCATTTCTTCTTACTTCATTTATTTTTGAGATAGGTAAGAATATGTTATCATCCATATCAATTTCGAGTATATTGATTTCAAAAGGTGTGTTTCCAGTTTTCCTTAGTTGTTCTACTATTTTACTTTTTGGAGTAGAGGCATTAATTGCTTTTTCAGGAATAATATCTGACACATAATCAAAATCATTAATTGTAAGTGTAATAGGAGTATACTCTTTAATTGTTATTTTGCAATCTACTTTTTTATGCCTTACAAAACCTCTTGAATAACTTTCATGTGCTTTTTGATTTAATATTTTACTAGAAGTTCTATATACTTTGTCGCCAACATTAATTCTTCCATGAATTCTTCCGATTTTGTATCCATTTGAAGTTTTTTCTAAATTACTAATTATACATGATGGGCTATCATTTGAATTATTCCAAACTTCGATTCCATCGCCGACTATTAAATCTAAATCACCATTGTTAGAAACAGTTATAGTATTTTTATTGTCATAGCTTATTATTTTTCCAACAAATAAGCCCCAATTTTTAGGCTTTTCATAACACATAGTATCTTTACCAATTTTTCCTTCTAAAAAGGCATGTGAAAATCCACCACGATTAAATATTTGCATTAAGTCTTTTTTGTCATTGGATGATGGAATAGAAGTCAGGTTGTCAAGATATTTTCTATATATACTTACGACTGTTGAAACATATTCCGGAGATTTCATCCTTCCTTCAATTTTCAAACAACATACATTAGGTATATCTTTTAATATATCAATTGTTGACAAATCTTTTGGGCTTAATAAATATCCTTTTCCACAAGAAGTAATAATTCCTTTTGAATCTTCTTTTATTAATTCATATGGAAGTCTACAAGGTTGTGCGCATTTTCCACGATTACCACTACGGTCACCAATCATACTACTCATAAGGCATTCGCCGGAGTAGCAAATACATTGAGCACCATGTGCAAATATTTCTATTTCGGTATTTGTGTTATCACAAATATATTTAATTTCTTCAATAGATAGTTCTCGTGCTAAAACTACTCTTGAAAATCCTATTTTCGTAAGCTCGTTTACACCCTCTAAATTATGAGTTGAAAGTTGAGTAGAAGCGTGAAGTGGTAAATCAGGAATGTATTTATGAAGTAAAGAAGCAAGCCCTAAATCCTGAACGATAACTGCATCGACACCTATGTTATATATATCTTTTGCATAATCAAGAGCTTTTGTAATTTCATTATCATCTAATAAGGTATTTAATGTTAAATGAATTTTTACATCTCTTAAATGTGCATAATCTACTATCTTCTTTAATTCATCTAAGTCAAAATTAGAAGCATTTGCTCTTGCATTAAATAGTTTGCCGCCTAAATAAACTGCATTTGCACCATTTTCAACTGCAGCAATAAAAGCATCATAACTACCAGCAGGAGCTAAAAGCTCAACATTCTTATCCATAAAATCCTCCTAAAAAGTTATTAATATAATATCACATTTATTGCTTGAAGTCTACATAAAATATATCTTCGCGTTTGAACTTTATGATATGTTATAATATAATTATATAAAATGGAGGTTAAAATGAAAAAGAATATTATAATTGGAATTGTAATTGGAGTTCTAATAATTGCGCTATTTCTATTATTTTTTATGGAAGGAAATTCAAGACTTGTTATACAAGTTGGACAGAAAAATGGTGGATTTATAGATTCAACTAATCCGGATGTTTTGATGAGGATAGAATACAATGTATATTCCAATCATAAAGTACTAATAGAAAAAGAATATGGTGGAAATAATGTCAAGAAAGAAAATTATAAAATTTCTAAGGAAAAGTATGACGAGTTAATCAATCTTATAGAACATAGAAATGAGAATGAAGGTTTAGGAAGAGCTTGGGATTATATGGGACCAAGATTAAGATGTTTTAATGAAAATGGAGAAGAGGAGTCTCTCAATATTTCGGAGGCTTATTATGATCAAATTAAAACAATATTAAAAAACAATTAATTAAAAAATTAGAGAGGTAATTTTATGTTAAATATTGGTTGTCATTTATCGGCTAGTAAAGGTTATGCAAATATGGCGAAGGAAACAATACAAATCAATGGAAATACATTTCAGTTTTTTACAAGAAATCCTAGGGGAGGACAAGCAAAAGAGATAGATGAAAAAGATGTAGCTGAGTTTTTAAAAGTTGCAAAGGAGAATAATTTTGCAAAAATTTTAGCGCATGCTCCATATACTATAAATGTTTGCTCAGACAAACCTGAAACTAGAAGATTTGGAATTGATACGATGAAAGATGATCTTCGTAGAATGGAATATACCCCAGGAAACATGTACAACTTTCATCCAGGAAGTCATGTTGGGCAAGGAGAGGAAATTGGTATTCAGCTAATTATAGAAGCACTAAATGAAATTTTGGAAGAATATCATGATTGCCATACAACCATTCTATTAGAAACGATGGCAGGCAAGGGTAGTGAAATAGGACGAAATTTTGAGCAGATTAAACAAATTATTGATGGTGTAAAATATAACGAAAAATTAGGAGTTTGCTTAGATACTTGTCATGTATATGATGCAGGTTATGATATTGTAAATGATTTAGATGGAGTTATTAATAAATTTGATAAAGTAATCGGATTAAATAGATTAAAAGCTATACACTTAAATGATAGTAAAAATCCATTTGAAAGTCATAAAGATAGGCATGAGAAAATAGGGCAGGGATCAATTGGACTAGAGGCATTGTCAAGAGTTACAAATCATCCAAAATTAAAACATTTGCCATTCTTTTTAGAAACACCACAAGATGATTTAGATGGATGGGCAGAAGAAATTAAAATGTTAAAGGAAAAATTTAATGGTTAAATTTAATAATAGTTGGGATGATATTTTAAAAGAAGAATTTGAAAAAGATTATTATAAAAATATTCGTGAATTCTTAAAATATGAGTATTCTCATTATAAAATTTATCCCAATATGAATAATATTTTTGATAGTTTAAAATATGCTTCTTATGAAAATATAAAAGTAGTAATAATTGGGCAAGATCCATATCATGAAGAGGGGCAAGCTCACGGACTTTCTTTTAGTGTACAACCTGGAATAGCAATTCCGCCTTCACTGCAAAACATTTATAAAGAACTTCATGATGATTTAGGATGCTATGTCCCAAATAATGGATATTTGGTTAAATGGGCAAAGCAAGGAGTACTGCTATTAAATAATGTATTAACAGTAAGAGCACATCAAGCTAATTCCCACAAAGATAAAGGCTGGGAAGAATTTACTGATAGTATTATTAAGATCTTAAATAAAAGAGAAAAGCCAATTGTATTTATGTTTTGGGGAGCATGTGCAAAGACTAAAGAAGCACTTGTGACAAATCCTAATCATCTAATTTTAAAAGCCGTTCACCCAAGTCCACTTTCAGCATATAGGGGGTTCTTTGGTTGCAAACATTTTTCAAAAGCAAATGAATTTTTAAAGTCACATGGAGAAGAACCAATTGATTGGCAAATTGAAAATATATAGGAGGGAAAAATGAATTATTCAAAAGATGTTTTTGAGGTTGTCTCATATAACGATGCTTTATGGGGACGTGTGATTAAGTGTCTAATTGTGATAATGATTGCATTTTTCGTTTATGCAATAATAAATATTATTTGTATTTCGATATTTAAAAACAAAAACGATGATAATAAAAATAAGTATAAAAAAGGAATTAAAAATGGACTTATAGGTGGAATAATATTTGCTATTGTAATACTAGTGGCATATTTGCTTGCACCTATGATTAATTAAAAGGAGCGTTATGAAAGAATTCATTAATGTAATTGGCGGTGGCTTAGCTCGGTTGCGAAGCAGCTTATCAAATTGCCAAAAGAGGTATTAAAGTTAAATTATATGAAATGAAACCAATAAAATTTTCACCTTGATTGGCAAATTGAAAACATATAGTAGTGGCAACTAATAGTCGCATAATGAATGAAATTATACTATAATAATGAAAAATGATAGGAGATGATTAAAGGTGCTTCCACTTATTAATAATTTTGTGTATCCACCTCATTATAAAATATTGCGTATCACTAGTTTAGCTGAGGGATTTTCAAAAATTTTTTTGATTGTTTGTGTATTGTATACTTTAATATATGCTTGCATTATGATAAAGAACAAAGATGGAGATAAAAAAGAACATTCAAAGAAAATGATGAAACATGGAATATTTGGATGTGTTTTTTTTATTCTTGTTATAATAGTTGCTATATTAATTAGAACGATTTTTCAAGAATAAGTAAGTGCTGCGACAGGTAATAATCATTACTATAATAATGAAAGAGAGAAATAATGAATAATAGTATAAATGTTATTGGTGGTGGATTAGCTCGGGTGTGAAGCTGCATACCAAATTGCTAAAAGAGGAATTAAAGTTAAACTATATGAGATGAAACCTATTAAGTTTTCACCTGCACATACAAATGAAAACTTAGCAGAGATAGTGTGTAGCAATTCTTTTAAATCAAATTTGATTACTAATGCTTGTGGACTTTTAAAAGAAGAACTTCGTATGCTAGATAGCTTATTAATTAAATGTGCAGATGAGTGTAAGGTCCCAGCAGGGCAAGCTTTAGCGGTAGATAGGGAAGAGTTTTCAAAGTTAGTTACTAAAGAAATTGAAAACAATCCTAATATAGAAATAATAAAAGAAGAAGTTACTATAATTCCAGATGATGAAATTACTATAATTGCTACAGGTCCTTTAACATCAGAAGGACTAGAAGAAGAAATAAAAAGATTAACAGGACAAGAAAAATTATTTTTCTATGACGCTCAAGCTCCAATTGTCACAAAAGAAAGCATAGATATGTCAAAAGCTTTTACTGCAGATAGGTATGGTAAAGGTGAGAGTGATTACATTAATTGCCCAATGACAAAAGAAGAGTATGAAGCTTTTTATAGAGAGTTAATACATGCAGAAAAAGTTGAGCTTCATGATTTTGAAAAAGGTGGATTATTTGAAGGCTGCATGCCAATTGAAGAAATGGCAAGAAGAGGTTCTCAAACATTAACTTATGGTCCATTAAAACCAGTGGGATTTGGCAAACTTGGTGATGTTTATGCAGTAGTACAATTAAGACAAGATAATATAGAAGGCACTTTATACAATTTAGTTGGATTTCAAACTAATCTTAAATTTGGAGAGCAAAAAAGAGTTTTCTCAATGATACCTGCTTTACACGATGCAGAATTTGTTAAGTATGGTGTTATGCATAGAAATACTTTTATTAATTCTCCGGAACTATTAGACGCAACATATAATTTAAAAGGAACAAAAATTTTTTTTGCCGGTCAAATAAGTGGAGTAGAAGGATATGTGGAATCTATTGCTTCTGGATTTGTGAGCGCTATTAATGCTGTTCAAATGTTTAACAATAAAGGAAAAATTATTTTTGACAAAGAAACAATTATTGGATCACTTGCTGAGTATATATCTACAACACATGATGATTTTCAACCTATGAATGCAAATTTTGGGTTGTTTAATACCGGTATTAGATTTAAATCAAAACAAGATAAATATGAGTTCTATGCAAATCGAGCTCTAAATAAGATTAAGGAGATGCGCTAATGAAAAAAATAATAATTTGTTTAATGCTTGTAATTAGTTTAATGATGATGGCAACTTCTTTTGCAGCAAGCGTTAATGTTCAAATTAATGGAGAAATGATTGATTTTACAGATGCAAATGGAAATAAAGTGGAAGCTCAAACTATTAATAGTAGAACCATGGTTCCACTTCGCAAAATATTTGAAGTGTTAAATTGCGACATAGATTGGGATGGAACAACCAAGACAGTTACTGCTAAACAAAAAGATAAAACAATTATTTTACAAATAGATAATAAGATAGCTACTATAAAAGATAAAACATTAAATAAAGAGGAAGAAATCACATTAGATAGTGAACCAATAATATTTGAAAATAGAACCTTGGTTCCATTAAGATTCATTGGCGAAAGCCTTGGAAAAACAGTAGCTTGGGATGCTGGAAATAAGACAGCTATTATTATTGATTATGATGAATTAGCAAAAATAATT
>JAFYBZ010000030.1 GCA_017539905.1 Clostridia bacterium
TAAAATTAAATAAAAATAGCCCGGACTCAAAACGAGTCCGGGCATTTATTTTTTTACTTATTCATCCATGAAAGGTTCAAGTGCGGCCATTTCAGCAGGAGTGAAGTCTAGATCTTCAATTTCATCTACTAGAATAGGATTAGCATCTACATCTAATTCTTCCAATAGTAGCTTATTGATTTCTTCAACAAACTTATTGGCATTATCTTGATCAAACTGATATTCGTTTTTATCATTGGTAACGTAGTTACCCTCTTCATCCTTTTTAGCGTAGCTTTCAATTAGCTTTACACGTGTATCATTAAAGGTAGTTAGTTCAGCTTCTAGCTTCTTTAGTAATCTTGCTACTTTAAATGCAACACGACCACGAAGTGGCTTATTGCTTAGAGTTCTCATAACCTCTTGGCTTTCTACAATATCTTTTAGTGTAACTTTCATCATATATCTTCTCCCCATTTTATTTTATTTGTTCTAAGTTTTCCACAGAAGTATTTACCAATACATATCGCATCAGCTTCATCTTCTGTACAATTTAAATCATACCATATTTTTACTTTGGCTTGTGCCGCTTTCTTTTTAGTTTCTCTGTGTGTATCACCATCATTGATACCGCAATAACTGCGCCACTCACTCGGTCTTACTAATTCACTATCTATACAAGCTTCAAATATTACATCAAGTAATACACCCTGTAAGTTTGCGAGTGTCTAGAACGTCTTTACCTATACGTCAGTATCTCTATTTCCATATTTCTATAACTAAATATTTTCAATACCAATGAAGTCTGGTTCCCATTCTTTCAAAGCGGCTTTCAGCCAATTTTTTACCTAATTTATACGTTCTACAGCTGGAAGAGTGGAATTTGTTTTGAAAGTTCCAAATCCCACTAGAACTTTATCATCATAGATAGAATATCCAGTAACGCCGGTCGCGGCGTCTAAACCTAATATTCTCTATGTATCTGTACCTTTTTTGGGTACCTTATTTTTTTTGACTTTGTATGGGTCTCCTGCCATACAAATGTCACATATCTTATGTTTGCGCCATTGGTCAAATGTCTATTCTTGTTTATGCCCAGCAGGACAAAGCATTTCAATAGGAGTTTTTAAGTTTTTATAAACTTCACTTACTAGCTTCCATCCTTCTGCTTCTAATGCATTTCTTACGGTATAAACATTTATAGTTCCCATTACTTACCACTATCCCCGAAGCCGGTCTCGCCACGATCGGAGTCTTCAAGAGAATCTACAACTTCAGCTTGGAAACGATGGCTTGGCATTACTAGAAGTTGAGCAATACGTTCTCCAGCATTAATTGTATAAAGTTCATTACTAGTATTATCATAGAGAATTCCAAGTTCTCCACGATAGCCGCTATCAATTAATCCTACACTATTACTTAAACGTAATGGAGTTTTTGCTCCAATACTGGAACGTGGAAGAATCATAGCTAGCCAACCTTCTGGTAGCTGAATTTTTATACCAGTACGAATTTTATTTCCGTAACTTTTTGGCGCGAGCATACATGTTTCTAATGCATATAAATCCGCGGCAGCATCAGTCTCATGTGCGTAAGTAGGAACCTTCGCGTCCTTATCTACTGTCATTGGGAGCTTAATGGAATAAGAATGATATTTTGCTACTGCTTCTTCAAAAATAGAGAACATCTTATTAGCAATAGTATCAACTATTACTTTTTTATTTCCAATAAATTCATTCTCTCCATAAATCATATCTTTAAGGACATCGGTTAAGGCATCCATAGCGGTTCTAGCTTCTGCTCTAGTTAGTCCTTGTTCTTCAAAATTCTGTACGATCTGGCTAATAGATTGCTGTACCATAACAGGATTAAATTGCTCATCCGTATTTTTTAGTACTTCTTTCGTAACTTCATCAGTTAGAAGATTATCATCCATATCTACTAAACCCTTGAACGCATTCATCAGCGAATTGAGAATTTCATTCTCGTTCATAAATATTCACCTCTTAGTCAAATGTTTTTTCTATCGTTACTTTATATTCAATATAAAGAATCTCACCTTTTGATTTCTTTGGCTTTGCGGTATAGCTGCCCTTGGTTAGCATATAACCGCCTTCGGTTTGCTTTTCCTTGGCATCTTCCACCATACTCATAGCCTCTTCTTCATTCTCAGTTAGCCATACATCAGTTGTTTTCAGTAGTTGTCTCGCCATTTTCTTTCTCCTTTTCTTCATTTAGTTTTCTTAATTTTTGAATTAGATCTATATAGTTAAGTTTTTTCGCAGTTTCACTTATTGTTTCAACTACGTCACCATTGGCTACCATTTCAGCATATTTCTTTGAACCGACTTTTTTCTTCAATGCACGACGCTGTGCGCGGTTCATCGGAACCTGAGTTTTTCTAATCTTTTCAATCGTTTTTTCTTCAATATTTTTGAGAACTTCATAGTCTGTTGGCGCGCCAACTTCTTGTTCTGCTTGTTCTATACTAATATTTTGTATCTCAGCATACCGCTGAACTAGCTCATCGCGCGAAAGTTTTTCATTTACTTCACTAGTTGGTTCTTTATTATCATTTATTTCCATTAGCCGCCTCCTAAATATTCCTCTTCAAATTGAAAAATATATCCTTTACAAGTTTTATAGTTAGGTTTATGTTTACATATATTCAAAATACATTTTGCATCACCCTATATTGCTTTTGCTGCGGCGTTACTACTTCTAAAAGTTGTAATATATTTACCATCTTTATCTAGTTGTACAACAGATTTCATTTTAGTTGTGCTACTTTGTTTTATTTTACCAAACTCTTTTCGTTCTTCTTCTGTAAAATAATCACTAATAATCTATCGTACTATTGTATTACAACAATTATTTCTTTCACATATTTTATCATATGTAAATCCAGATTGAAAGTCTAATAAAATTTGATTAACATTAATATTATAATGTTTTATCAATCGTTTTAATTTATATTCCTTTGAATGAATATCAATATTTAAATTATCAATTACTCTATCTATAATCCATTCACCATAATTAAATTTAGTTTGAATATCTACTTTAGAATATCCTTCTAAATATTTTTCTTTAATATTATTATAGTCTATATCAGTATATTTCTTACTACCTTCGCCGCCGTAGGTTGCATTATAACCATTTGGCAATATAGTATTCATTTTTTGAATTAATAATTGTTCAAAATTATTAGCTTCTTCAAAAGTTAAATGTGCTGCAATTAAACCATGCTCAATATTTTCCCATCCATATTTTTTAATAGCAAAATAAACTGGCTATGTAGAATATCCATTTCCATTTTTAAATCTATCTTCAATATTTGGACTAGATGTTATACCTATATAATATTTACCATTAGGGAATAAATGATAATATACTTTCCATTCGTACATTCACATCAACCTCCCTATGTACGATTATATCCAAATTCCTGTGCTTTGAAAAATTCAATATAATACTTTTCTAATTCACTTAATTTATCTTTATCACAATAGGTGATGACCTCAATTTGCCAATTCCA
>JAFYBZ010000031.1 GCA_017539905.1 Clostridia bacterium
ATCTCAAGACAACTTTGGTGGGGACACAGAATTCCTGCATACTATTGCGAAGAATGTGGACATATGGAAGTTGCAGAAGAAGATGTAACTACTTGTCCAAAATGTGGAAAGCCAATGTATCAAGATGAAGATACATTAGATACATGGTTTAGTTCAGCTCTTTGGACATTTGCAACAATGGGATGGCCAGAAAAAACACAAACATTAAAGAAATTCCATCCTACATCAGTATTAGTTACTGGTTATGATATTATTTTCTTCTGGGTTGCTAGAATGATTTTCTCATCTTTAGAAAATGTTGGTGAAGTTCCTTTTGATGATGTTTTAATTCATGGACTTGTTAGAGATAGTCAAGGAAGAAAAATGTCTAAGTCATTAGGTAACGGCGTTGATCCGTTAGAGGTAATCGAAAAGTTTGGTGCCGACTCATTTAGATATGCATTAGTTCATGGTACATCTGCTGGTAATGATACAAGATATTCAGAAGAAAAAATTGAAGCAGGAAGAAACTTTGCAAACAAATTATGGAATGCATCAAGATTTGTTTTAATGAATTTTGATGAAGACTTTAAGGAAGATTGGGATAATATCACATTAGAAGATAAATGGATATTAACAAAACTTAACAATACAATTAGTGAGGTTACGGCGTGTATGGATAAATATGATTTTGGTGTTGCTCTTCAAAAGATTATGGAACTTACTCGTGATGAGTATTGTGACTGGTACATTGAAATGTGCAAACCAAGATTATATGACATGACAAATCTAACACGTAATAGTGCACTTACTGTATTAAATAGAGTTTTGATTGATTGCTTAAAAATGCTTCATCCATTTATGCCATTTATTACTGAAGAAATTTATACTAAGTTACCAACATCTGGTGAGAGTATTATGATTTCTGATTATCCAACTGTAGATGAAAAATTTAATTTCAATAAAGAAGAAAAAGATTTAGAGTTGGTTAAAGAAATTATCACTGGTGTAAGAAACTTAAGAGCAAATATGAACGTTGCACCTTCTAAGAAAGCATCAATGATATTTGTAACAGATAAGAAAGATGTTATTGAAGAAGGAAAAGGATTCATTGAAAAGTTAGCAGGCGCTGAAGGCATTACTTGTCAAAGTGATAAAACAGGAATTCCAGAAAATGCAGTATCACTTGCAGTTGAAGGAATTGAAATTTACATTCCATTTGATGAGTTAGTAGATATTGAAAAAGAAATCGAAAGATTAGAAAAAGAAGCATTAACATATACTAACGAAATTAATAGGGCAAAGAGAATGTTAGATAACCCTGGATTTACATCAAAGGCTCCACAAGATAAAATCGATGCTGAAAAAGCAAAGATCACAAAGTATGAAGAACTTTTAGGTAAAACAAATGAAAGATTAGCTTCGCTTAAATAGAATATAGACTTAGGGACGGTTCTCCAGTCCAAAATTGGACTGGAGAACCGTCCCCAAGTCAAATTATTACAATTTCTTTACAAATTTCAAAAATACTTTTATTAGGTCCCTAATTAGTGTAAATTAATAATGTAAGAATTATGGTAACTTTACGAAATTGTGTTCGCATTTTTTGAAAACGCCTGATATTTCAAGGGTTCCATTTATATAAAATTTACATAATTATACAAAAGATAAAAGGATTATAAAATGGGAAAATTTATTAAAAAATTGCTTAAAATGGTTGTTTTAGTAGCTCTTGTAATGTATTCTTTAGTTACATTTGCAAAGCAAGAAACTCAATTTAAGAAGTATGACACAGATTTGCAAAAGTATAACACCTTAATAGAAGAAGAGAATCTTAGACATGAGCAACTTACTGAAACAAAGAATAGAATATCTACAGACGAGTACATCGAGGAAGTTGCTAGAGATAGATTAGGGTTAGTAAAACCTAATGAAATTGTTTTTATTGATGCAAGTTTGTAAGTTTTAAGTATGTTGTATTGGCAGTAAATAGCAAGTTTGTAATTTAAAATTTATTTCGATATTAGTTTGTACCCTAATTTTATTAGGGTACTTTTTTATTGTATTTAAGCAAAGATATTAGGTAATGAGTATCTTTGTTTAAAGAGTTTATTCAAGGGTATTAGGTAATGAGTATTCTTGTTTAAACAATATATGTAAAAGTATTAGGTAATTGGTACTTTTATCAAAACATTTTAATATTTATGGAAGGAAGATATAAATATGTTCACAAAGAAATTAATAGTTTTAACTATTGCTATTTTTTGTGTAATGTCTTTAAACATTGCTTTTGCAAAGAAATCTTCTAAACTTACAAAAGAAGATTTAATTGCAGTACTTGAAGATCTTGCTAAAGATGGTAATGTAAGCGGCGAGGTTGTTAAAGAAGAAAGCGGAGATGTTGAGATAAGCGGTGAAGCTGTTGAGCCAACAAGTGGCGAAGCTACAGAACCTGTTAGTGGCGAAGTAGTAGAAGCTACAAGTGGCGAGTTTACAGAGCCAGCAAGTGGAGAAGTAGTAGAAGCTGTAAGTGGTGAAGCTACAGAACCAACAAGTGGTGATGCTGCTGAAGCAATAGTTAGCGGTGAAGACGCTACTAGTGGTGAAGTACTAGCTAGCGGCGAAGATGGAAGAGGAGATTTAATCATCAATGCAAACGATGTAGATGATGATAAATGGTACGCTCCATATGTTAATGATATTCTAGAAAAAGGTATCATGGATTTGGATGAAGAAGGTAATTTCAATCCAAAGAATAAAGTAACAAAAGCAGATGTTGTTGAAGCCGTTTATAATCTACCAGGACTTAAATCTGGAGATGAAAAGGAATGGGCTAAAGAGACAGCAATTGTTGCAGAAGGCGAAGACTTGAGCGCTGAAGCAACAAGAGAAGATGTAGCAGTTATGGTTTACAATTATGTTAAGTCATATGGCGGTGGATTCACAGGAACCTGGATGTTTATGCTAGGTTATGATGATAGAGACGAAATCTCAGAAGATGGCTATGAAGCTGTTGCTTGGTGTGTTATGAACGATATTATTATCGGAAAAACAGATGATACACTAAACATTAAAGACGTAGCTACAAGAGCTGAATTAGCAACTATTATTTATAGATTAGCTAACATTAAATAATAGTTTACATAAAAATCGATTTTTAGGCATTTCACGAAAGTGAAGTGCCTTTTTTTAATCTAATTTTAACATTTTTTTAGCTAAATTTTCGTTGACATTTTGCCCTTTTTATTAGATAATATCATTTGTTGACCCCATACCCTTATGTGGCAACAAATTAGCAGAAAAGTTAGAAAGGATTGATATTTTTTATGGCAAATGTTGAAGAACAAGATTTTGCAGAGTTATATGAAAACTCACTTAAAAGTTTAGAGGAAGGAAGCGTTGTTGAAGGCACTGTTGTTGATATTGTCGGAGATGAAATCTTCGTTGATTTAGGATATAAGGCAGATGGAATTGTTCCAAGAGATGAATTTTCTTATAATGAAGAAGAAAAGCCTCAAGATAAGTATAAAAAAGGCGACAAGATTGAAGCTTATATTGTAAGACTTAATAATGGACAAGGAAATGTATTATTATCTACTAAGAGATTAGAAACTAAAAAGATTAGAGAAGAATTTGAAGCAAGAGTTAAATTAAATGAACCTATCAAAGTTAAAGTAACTAATGTTGTTAATGGTGGTGTTACTGCTAACTTTGGTAATGTTAAAATCTTTATACCTGCATCTCAACTTGGACAAAAAGTTGAAAACTTAGATGAGTATAGAGGAAAGAATATTGAGATTAAAGTTATCGAATACAATCCAGAAAAGAAAAAGATTGTTGGTAGTGAAAGAGTATTAGTTAAAGCAGCTAGAGATCAAGCTGAAAAAGAAGTTTGGGCTAAAGTTGCAGAAGGAGTTGAATTAGAAGGAACAATTAGAGAGATTAAAGACTATGGTTGTTTCGTAGATTTAGGTGGAGTTGATGGATTACTTCACATTTCTGAGATTTCTTGGAAACCAATTCACAACCCATCAGAAGTTTTCAAAGTTGGTGATACAGTTACTGTTAAAGTTCTAAGCATCGACAAAGAAAATAAAAAGATTTCATTAGGATATAGAAAAGCAGAAGATAATCCATGGCTTAATGTTCCATATGAAGTTGGACAAGTTGTTGAAGCAGAAGTTGTTTCACTTAAACCATTTGGAGCATTTGTTGCTTTAGAAAATGGACTTGAAGGTTTAGTACATATTTCTAACATTACACATGCTAGAATTGCAAAACCACAAGATGTTTTACAACTAGGACAAAAAGTAACAGCTAAAGTAATTGAAGTTGATCCTGAGAAAAAGAGAATAGAACTTTCAATTAGAGAAATGGAAGAAAGAATGCCTGAAGAAAATGCTCAAGAGACAATCGAAGGCGTTGATGCAAAAGAACCAGTTGAAGCGGTTCAAGAGGCTCCAGTTGAAAAAGAAGTTGCTGATGAAAATCAAGTTACAATTGATGAAGTAAAAAATACAGAAGAATAAAACTAGCAGTTAATTCCTATTATGAACTTAATATCAGGATGATACCTGAAAAAATATGTTTGTGGGGAATGATATGACTTCATTCCCCACAATTTTAGCAAAAAATCGGATGGTGAAAAAAATGGAAATTAGAAACGTTGCGATAATAGCTCACGTTGACCATGGTAAAACAACTTTGGTTGATGCCCTATTAAAGCAATCTGGAACATTTAGAGAAAATGAACATGTTGATGAAAGAGTTATGGACTCAAATGATATTGAAAAAGAAAGAGGTATTACAATTTTAGCAAAGAATACTTCTGTTATGTACAATGGTACAAAGATCAATATCATTGATACACCTGGCCACGCTGACTTTGGTGGTGAAGTAGAAAGAGTTCTTAAAATGGTTGATGGCGTTATACTTTTAGTTGATGCTTTTGAAGGCGTTATGCCACAAACAAGATTCGTTTTAAGAAAAGCTCTAAATCTTAACTTAACACCAATTGTTGTTCTAAATAAAATTGATAGACCAGGCGCTCGTCCTAAAGAAGTTGTTGATGAAGTTTATGACTTATTCTTTGACTTGGCAGCAAATGAAGATCAACTTGAATTTCCAGTTATCTATGCTTCTGCTAAACAAGGAATTGCTGGTTATGAACCAGACAAATTAGGCGAAGATATGAAACCTATTTTTGATACAATTCTAAAAGAAGTTCCAGAGCCAAAAGTTACAAAAGAAGGCGCTATGCAACTTCTAGTTTCTTCTATTGATTATGATAATTATGTTGGAAGAATTGCAATTGGTAGATTAGAAAGAGGAACAATAAAAGAGAATCAACCTGTTGCAGTTTGCAGAAAAGATGGTAAAGTTCAACAATTAAAAATCAGTAAGATATATACATATGCTGGTCTTAAAAAGACAGAAATTCCAGAAGCATATGCTGGAGATATTATTGCAGTAGTTGGTATTCCAGATATCAATATTGGTGAGACAATTGCAGATCCACAAAATCCAGAGGCTATTCCATTTGTAGATATTGATGAGCCAACACTTAGAATGACATTTAGTGTTAACAATAGTCCTTTTGCAGGTAAAGAAGGAGAATATGTAACATCACGTCATTTAAGAGATAGATTGTTCAAAGAATTAGAATCAAATGTTTCACTAAGAGTTGAAGAAACAGAAAGCCCTGATAGCTTTATTGTTTCTGGTCGTGGTGAACTTCACTTATCTGTTTTAATAGAGAATATGAGAAGAGAAGGATTTGAATTAATGGTTTCACGCCCTACAGTTATCTTCAAAGAAATTGATGGAGTTAAGTGTGAGCCAATAGAGGATTTAGTTATTGATGTTCCTGATGAGTATTCTGGAACAGTTATTGAAAAGTTGGGGCAAAGAAAAGCTGAGATGACAAACCTAGTTACAGGTGAACAAGGTTATACTCGTCTTGAGTTTAAGATTCCAGCTAGGGGGTTAATTGGATATAGAAATGAGTTTATGACAGATACAAAAGGTACTGGAGTAATGAACCACGTATTTAATGGATACGAACCATACAAAGGTGACATGTCTACACGTGGTAAAGGCGTTTTGATTGCATTTGAAAATGGTAAGTCTATTACTTATGGACTTTATAATGCACAAGAAAGAGGAACATTATTTATAGGACCTGGCGTTGATGTTTATACAGGAATGATAGTTGGTGAAAATCCTCGTGCAGAAGATATTGAGATAAATGTATGTAAAGAAAAGCATTTAACAAATACTCGTGCATCGGGAAGCGATGATGCTTTAAGACTAGTTCCACCAAGAGTTTTCACATTGGAACAAGCTATTGAATATATTGCTGAAGATGAGCTAGTTGAAGTTACACCAAAGAATATTAGACTAAGAAAGAAAATCTTAGATCATACTGAAAGAATCAGATGGATGAGAGCAAATGGACTACTTTAATTGATTGTGGCTACGCCCTTTGGGGCGTGGCCACTTTTTTATTACAAAACAATTAAATCTTATTTACGGCTTAGTTAAATAAGGCTCAAAAAATTGAGTATATATATTTGTAATGTTAAACTAATTTGGAAGTGTAATGTTTTATGCAAAATTATTAAGTTTCAATATGAAGGAGAGATTTTAATATGAGACAAGTTAAAAAAGCTAGAATTGTATTCTTTCTAATTGGTTTAATCCTAGGCTGCGTTTTATTAGGCGGATTAGGATTTACTTTGATATCTCAAAGAGATAAACAAATTGCTGAGTTAAATGCTCAGAAAGCCGATGGAAAGATGTATGCTTTTGCAAGAGATATTAAAGCTAATAGTGAGATTTTACCAGGTGATATTATTGCTTTAGATACAAAGAAAATGAATTTTGCTAATGGTGGATACTATGGCGAAGGCTCTGATTTAATGGGATATTCATGGAGCCACTATGTGCTTGTTAGAGATAAAGATGGTACTGAGCACCAAGAAATGATTGGAGCTGAGGATCCTAGTATGGGTACAGCTTTGGTCGGTAAGGTTGTTAAGGCTGATGTATATATGAATCAACCTGTTAATGATTCTGTTTTATATCCTGATGAAGATATTCCATCTGCATCAGAAAGATATGCAGAATACAACTTTTTACAATTACCTACAGACCTAGTTGAAAATGAATACGTAGATGTTAGAATTCAATTTCCAACAGGTGAAGATTATATAGTTTTAGTAGGTAAAAAAGTAGTTAGTTATGATACTCAAAATTCTATAATGTTAAAGCTTAATGAAGATGAGATTTTAGCTATGGGTAGTGCTATTATTGAAACTTACATGGATGAAGGCGTTAGATTGTATGCTAGAAAATATACTGATCCAGCTACTCAACTATATAATGAAAAACTTGTTAATTTAGTTGAAGATTATAAGAATGGATATGCTACAGCTAAGGCTAATATATTGGCAGGTCTTCCAACTCAATTTGATGAGAGCGGAGATCCTATTCCTGTACCAGAAGGTTCAACAGAACCTACAATCGCAGATATTGCTTTTAACACAACATATTTGAAGAATTTAAATTCTATCTTAATAGAAGAAATTAAAGAAGCAATTGATAAAGACAATAAAGAAAAACTAGCATATTTTAGTTCTTATAGATACTTAGAAAGCAAGAAACTTGCTAGAACATATCCTTTAAAGAAGGAAGTATTGAACTTAATCAGAACAAAACCAAATATTTTACAAGAAATTGTTACTGAATTTACAAATATCGCAGCAAATAACACAAGACAAGATGAGTTAGAAAGATTAAGAGCAGATTTAGAGACTGCACCTTATGCTTCTAGCTTGCCATATGGTTCTAATACAGATAATGTTAAAACAAAAGAAAGTATTACACAAGAAATTCTTACTTTAGAAGAAAATCGTAAGGCAAGTATAGCTGAAAATCTTGAAAATGAACAAAAGACTTCAAGACAAGAAAGAGTTGCTTATTTGAATTCATTACTAGGTTCTAGTACATCAGAAGAAAATTATTAAGGAGGAAAATAAATGAAAAGCGTAGGCTTTATTGGACAAATTGATAATAATGGTTTTATTTTAAGCGTAGCAAAATTAGTTTCTGCTTTTGATAATAAGGTTTTAGTTATTGATGCTACTTCAACTCAAAAATCTAGATATAATACACCTAATATGTTTAATGTTTCAAGATTAGATCAAACTATAGTTTTGTTTGACAATATAGACATTGCTATTGGATTCAACAATATTCTAGAAATCAAGAAGTATAAACTAACTAAAGGTGAAGACTTTAATGATTATGATTTTGTTTTCATTTATACGGATAGAGAGGAAATGTGTGAAGAATTTGATATAAAGAACGCAAATCAATTATTCTTCATGGCTACATTTGATCATTTCGATTTATATAGAGGAGTCGAGCTTCTTAAATTTGTTACTGCTACAAAGAGAAGAGAAAATACAGAGGCAAGATTAAGCGTTAATAAGGTTGTTTCTTATACTCAAAAGAATACACCTGCTACAACACTTGTTAATAACCTTACAAACGAACTAGAAGTTAACTGGCAAGGAGTAGATATCATTCCTTCATATGATGAAGGTGATTTATCAGTTTATATTCAAAACCAATATGATAACAAGATTGATTTTAAGCTATTAAGCGTTCAAACAAAGGATGCAATCACAGAAGCAAGCATTAGAATCATGGATGAGTCAAAAGATAGAGTAAAGAAAGCAATTAAAAATATAGAAAAAAATACTTCATTTATGGTAAGAAGGTAGGAGGAGAAAAAGATGCCAATTATTTCATTTTGGAATCCAACAGGTGTTGGTCAAACAGGTACTACAGCAACAATGGTATCTGTTGCTAATTCAATAGCAATTAGAAATCCAAGTTATAAAATATTGCTTACTCAAACTCATTTTAGTAGTTTGAAAATGGAATCAGCATATTTTAACATGGATAGAATGCGTTCTAAAGGTAATCTAGATGATATTACAGATATTGGCGTTGATGCTTTGGAAAGATTACTTCGCTCTAACAAAATAACACCAGAAAGTATTAAAACATATGCTAAAACTAAAGGCGATACTATAGAAGTACTTTATGGATCTTTCAAAGGTGATAAAGATTCATTTAGAAGAGTTTTAGAGACAATTCCTTTTATGCTTGATTATGCTGCACAATGCTATGATATGGTTTTTGTTGATTTGACTTCTGGCCTTGATGTTAAAGAAGTTGATGATATTCTAAAGAAATCAGATGTTATAGTAGTAACTTTAAACCAAGATAAAGAAATTTTGAACAAAATGGAAGAAAGATTTAGTACATTAAAAGTTTTGCAAGAAAAACCTATTCTTCCTGTATTTGCTAGATATGACCAATACCTAGCATATAATAGTAGAAATATTCTAAGAAATTATAATTTTAAATTCGATAAGAGGGAAGTTTATACGATTCCTTACAATTCACTATACTTTGATGCTTTAAACGATGGTAGAGCTTTAGACTTCTTCATTGAACATTATAGTGCAGACCCAGCAACAACAAGAGAAGGTTGGATGATATCTGAGTGTGCAAAAATTTCGGACAAACTTCTTAAATTACTTGGAAGCAAAGTAAGTGATAAATAATTTTCAGGGGGTGTAGCTCCAAATGCTAAATACAATAATCATAGTTGTTTTAATTGGTTTGGGCTTAATATTCTTATTGTATATATTCTTTAAAAAGGACGATAGACTTTCTGTTGCTACTCAAAAAGAAAGAGACTCTAAGATGTACAGTGTAGAGCAGATGACGAAATTTATTAAAGTCAGAATGGATGAAATTACACGTACAAACTTAATGGATGCTGGTCTTTCGGAAGAGGAATTAAAAAGAAGAAAAACAAAGAAGTATGAGTTAAAGAAGGCTCTTAAAGGATGTACATATGGTGATGTTAACGATAAGAAGTATGTTAAAGAGTTAATATTTGACTTGCTTCATAGAGAATATGGTGTTAACCAAGTTAATATCACTAATGCTATAGATTTTGATAACCCAGATAATCTTACTTCATGTGATAAATTTGATATTCTTCTATATTTATATAAGCAACAATTTGGTTATGAAGGATTAACTAAACTTATTCAAAAGTATTCATTAGACGAGCAAAAGCTTATTTATGGTGCTGATCAACCTTCATATGTTATTACTCCAGAAGAAATTGCTGAAATATTTGAAAAAGAATATGATTATCTTTCTTTTGAAGATAGATTAAATATACTATGTCAAAGAATTTATCAAAACTATAAGGGATTTAGTGTTGTTGATGAAATCAGAGATATGAATATCGATGGTATTTCAGGTGGCGTATCTGGTCTTCCAGAAAGCTTCATGTACCAAGTTAGTTCATTAGGTGATTACATTAAACAAACACAAGAAAAGACTATACCAAGAGCTTATGACTCAGTATGGATATTCTTTAAAGGTAAATCAATTGAAATGTCATGCTTAACTTTTGGTTCATATGAGGAACTTAAGAGAGTATGTCAAAATATTTATAAATACAATAACCCAGGTCAGTTATCTGATACTAATGGTTATAAGATTAATGAAATGAAAGATGGTTCCCGTGTCGTTGTTTTAAGACCACAGATGTCAGAGTCTTGGGCATTCTTCGTAAGAAAGTTCGATACTCCAAATGCTGTTCTTGAAAACTTGGTACGTCAACCAGGTAAAGAATTCGTTATTCCAATGCTTAAGTTCTTAGTTAAAGGTGCCAGAGTTACTTCTCTAACTGGTGAGCAAGGTTGTGGTAAAACAACAATGCTTCTAGCAATGATTAAGTATATTTATCCATCTTTAAACATAAGAGTTCAAGAAACTGCTTTCGAGTTGCACTTAAGAAAAGTTTATCCAAATAGAAACATTCTTACATTGCGTGAGACTGAAACAGTTTCTGGACAAGAGGGCTTGGACGTTCAAAAGAAGACCGATGGTGCCGTAAACATCCTACGGAGAGGTTGCTACCGATCCCGTTGCTGCTTGGATGATTCAGATGGCCCAAGTTGCTTCCAAATTTACAATGTTTACTCACCACGCTAAGACATTCGAAAACTTAATACTTTCTCTTCGTAACTCACTATTAAAAACTGGTGTATTTACGAATGAAAAAGTTGCCGAAATACAGGTTGTACAAGTTATTAACTTTGATATTCACTTGAAGAGAGGCTTTGATGGTTCACGTTTTATCGAAAGAATTACAGAATGTGTTCCAATTAAACAAAGAAATCCATATACATTTGATTTCCATAATGAAAAAACTATGGAAGGCAAGTTAGATAAATTTATGGATAATGCTACACACTATTTCCAAAAAGTTACTGAAACAGAAACTTTTAAGAGTGTAAATATTATAGAATTCCATAATGGAGAATATGAGGTTTGTCATAAAATTTCTGAAAATAACATTAGAGAAATGTCAGACAATATGTCTCCAGAAGACCAAGTAGCATTTAGAGAGTATTTAAATACATACTTCGCAGGTGTTGATGCAGTTGACCCTAATGTTGTTGCTACTGGCGGAAGAAAGATTATTGTTGAATAAAAAAGTGCACTTTGAAAGGAGGTTTGATCCTTGGATACCAACTCGTTAATTATATTTATGCTTTCCATTTGTGGAGTTGGAATGATCTTTATTTTTGGTTTTCTATTTGTCAGAATGAAAAAGAATAAAGGCTCTGGAAAAGCTGCACTTCAGAAATCACTTGATAGAAGTGGTGCTAAAAGTAGCGCTCTTGGTAAAACAGCATTTTACCAAAAAATTTATTTAAAACTTGCTACTACACCTTTTATTAAGAGGTATTTGTTCAAAACCAGACTTCGTCTTGAAATGGTTGGAAATGATGATGAATACCATGTTAGAGCAGAAGCTGGTAGGGCAGTATTTATGGCTATTATTCTTACAATAGTATTTAGTGCTGTGTTACTATGGATAAATAAAGATAGCTTATTTATGATGATTGCCAGCTTGATAGCAGTTATTATTGTTGTAGAAAATATCACAGAGAATGCAGTATCAAAAATAGAAGATAAACTATTAAATCAGCAGTTAGATTTATTCTCAGAAGTTAGACATGCTTACCACGAAACAAACATGGTTGAAGAAGCAATATATGATGCTTCACTTTTAGAAGAGAATGAAGTTAATTTCCAAGCTGATAAAATTTATAACGTTTTGATTGCCCCAGATTCTGAGACAGAACTTGAAAAATATTATGATGTTGCACCAAATAGATTCTTAAAGGTATTTGCTGGTATTTCATATTTGACTCGTGAATTTGGTGATAGAAAAGTAAATGATACATCGCTTTACTTAAAGAATATGAATAATGTTACTCAAGAGTTACAACTTGAGATTCTTAAGAGATCAAAGTTGGATTATCAGTTTAGATCACTATCAAACATTGCTTTAGCACCTATTTTGTTTGTTCAAGCTGTTAAAGCATGGGGAGAATCAAACTTTGCTTCAACTATGAGCTTTTATGAAGGTAAAGGCGGATTCTTTGTAGAAGTATTATTACTTGTTATGATTCTTGCTTGTTATGCTCTATTAAAAAGAGTTAAGGATAATTCTGGCGAATCAAAATTTGCTGTTAGTAAAGAAAATCCATGGGAAGAAAAACTATATAAGGTTCCTGTTTTAGAACAGTTTATTGATAAGCTTGTTCCTACAGCAGGTAAAAAGTCTTATATTAAAAATAGAAAGCTTTTAAAAGATTCTGCTTCAAAAAAGAAGCTTGAATGGTTATATGTTGATAGAATGACATGTGCTTTGTTAGGCTTTCTCGCAGTAGTAGTTTTATTTAATGTAATGCACAACTTAGCAATTCAAAATGTATTAACACAAACTACTATGGAAGAAAAAGTCGTTGGATCCATGAGTGAAAAGGATAAGCAAAAGGGAGACGGATTGACTGCATACGACTCATATTCTATTAATAAGATTTCTGAGGACACCGAATTGATAAATGCAATTAAAGATAAACCTAGAGAAGTAGCTGTTGTTTTGATACAAAACAAACTTAAAGAATTATCAAATACATTAAAGAGCGAAAAAGAGATAAATAAAGATGCAGAAATGATTTATGCTCAATATGGCAGATTAAAGCCAGATTATAGATATAGTAAAGCAGAGTTTCAACAGGCTATTTTTAATTCACATGTTAATTATACTAGAGATGATTATACTAGCGCACTTATTAATTATGTTGCCGGTGAGGTTTCTAACACAGAGAATTATAATGTTACAATTAAGATTATAAGAGAAGGAATAATTAGTATAAATAGTGTTCCTTTAACACAAGAACAAATTGAATCGAATGCAGAGAGAATATATGATAAGATAAAATTGCTAACATCTGAAACATTGCAATGGACAGAACTTGTAATTGCATTTTTGTTTGCATATTTTATGTATTGGGTTCCAATTTTTGTTCTTAAATTCCAAGTTATAATGCGTAGAATGGATATGGAAGACGAAGTTATGCAGTATCAAACAGTTATATTGATGCTTATGCATATCGAAAGAGTATCTGTTGAATATATTTTGGAATGGTTAGAAAGATTTGCGGTAATATTTAAAGAGCCTATATCAACTTGTATGAATAACTATGATGCTGGAGCATACGAGGCTTTAGAACAATTAAAAGATGATGCTCCATACAAACCACTTATACGTATTGTTGAAAGTTTACAATCGGCAGTTGAAAATGTTAAGATTTCTGATGCGTTTGATGAGCTTGAGACAGATAGAAGTTTCTTCCAAGAGAAACGTAAAGAAGCAAATGAAAGGTTAATTGCCAAGAAAGTTAAGATTGGTAAATTACTAGGATTTGCGCCTATGGTAACATTGTTTGTTGCATATCTAATTGGTCCACTTCTAGCGGTTTCTATATTAGATATGGGCGATTATTTCTCTCAAATGGGAAGTATGATCTAATCTAATATTAATGTATGGCAACATACTTAATATACAAAAATGTATGAAATATATCATACAAACAAAAGAATTATTTTTTTATTTTTAAAGGAGGATATTTATTATGGATAATGCGAGTAAAGCATTGGTTATGGCGGGTGCCATATTAATAGCAGTTATGTTAATTAGTTTTGGTGTTTTGATATTCAATCAAATGACAGGTACAGGAAATCAAATAGTAAACCAATTTGATACAATGTCATTAGCTGGATATAACAAAACATATTCAGATTATGCAGGTGCTAATAAATCTGCAGCTGATGTAAGAGCACTTTTACAAAGAGTTAGAGCTCATAACAATAATATTGATGAAAGAACAAACTATGGATCAATTCAAGTAAATAGCAATAGCTTTGGTGCAACTGGTGGTATTAATGCATTACCAAGTGTTACCGTTTCAAACGGACAAGCAATTAGAAATAATGCAAATGATACAGTTTTCTCTGAAGGTACAATTCGTGATAGTAAGTATTATTATATTGCTGTTACAGAATATAACCAATTAGGTGCTGTATCAAGAGTAACAGTTTGGCAACAAGCTAACTACTTCCAAAACTAGTTTAATTTAAAGAATTATAAAAAGACAGCAATCAATTGTTTGATTGCTGTCTTTTATTACATTTTAGTTAAATATTTTGTTATTTATCCATTATTTGGGCTGTATAGTATATAATTTATATGGGTAATTATGAAATTTAAATTGGGTGATTATATTGGAAAATGCTAGTAAAGCGCTTCTTATGGCCGGTGCAATTTTAATTGCTGTTATGATTATCTCGCTTTTTATGTGGTTTATAAATGTTTTAGGTAATTATGGCAATAAGCAGGCATTGGAAGTTAAACAAACTGAAATTGAATCTTTTAATAGATATTTTTATTATTCTAATACAGGAAATAGAATATCAGGTGCTGATTATATTAATCTAGTAAAAAAAGCAAGAGATGCTAATCGTGACAATGATACTTATTTTATTACTATTAATGGTCTTGTAGCAAATCTTGATGGTATGACGGACGCCAATTTTAATTCTTATGTAGCTGGATTAAGTGATAATTTTTTGTTAACTCAGAATATTAATTATAGTATTGGTTATGATGGTAATACAGGTAGAATTAATCGTATCAATTTTTCTATTTAGTTTTGGAGGAAATAGTTTATGGATAATGTGGCGAAAGCCCTTTTGATTGCGGGTGGCATTTTAATTGCAATACTAATTATTTCATTAGGAGCGTATTTCTTAACTTCTTTTAGAAATATTTATTCAGAAAATATGAATTCGCTTCATACTACACGTGTTGCTAATTTTAATAGTAAATTCACAAGTTATGGGACAACTATAACTGGTTATCAAGCATGGAATATTATCTCTTATGCAAGAGAAGCTAATAATAGTCCTTCATCTGTTTCTTCCCATGTTGACACAGATGGTGGTATCCTAACAATTGATAATTATGAACAAAGATTGTTCTTTATGGATGCTTTACTTAGGACATATAATTATTCATATTCCTATGGCCCAGAAGGAACAGTTGATAGAATTATTATAAATTGATTGGAGTATAGATATGGAAAATAGTTCAAATGCCGTTATAATGGCTGGATCAATTTTATTGTTTTTGATGGCGTTATCAGTTGCTGTTTTTTTATATAATAGAATAATGTCAGTAAATGATAGCATTCTTACAACTAGCGAAAATAATGATAGGACTGCTGAAGGTTATACGGCTCTTGATTTTACTGAAAATGAGAAGTTGTTTACAGGTGCAGAAATTGCAAATCAAATTTTAGAATTAACTCGTGCTCCAAATTCAGCAACAACTGACGATCCTGCACGCAAGCCTTTTGATTATAAGTATTATCAAATATTCGTTGATGGTGTTCCTTATACTAGGAATCAAGATATTTTGAATTTGTATAGTCAAACACTTTCGACTCAATTAAATGCAATTGCTAATCCTAGAAGGTTATATAGAAAAAGTCAAGAATCGTATACGACTAATGGAGTTGTAGTGAGATATACTTTTGTTGGTAATAAAAATGTTTAGATTAAGTAGGTGAAAAATTTGGAAGATTCTTTATCGATTATTTTTTCAATGATTGTTGCTTTGGTAATAATGTTTATTGTTCCATTAATGGATACATGGGAATTACAGGATAATTTATCATATGTTGTTACCTATGCTGCAGTAACAGACTTTGTTGATACATGTAGAAATGTTGGATATATTTCTATTGATAGTTATAATAATTTATCAGGTATTTTAAGTTCAACTGGAAATTCATTTGATATTTCTATTGAGCATAGAAATCAAAAGACAATTACTACTGTAGAAGGAGGTAAAACTGTTTTTAGAACAGTTTATCTTAATTCTTATACAAATGAGATATTAGATACTATTCATTCTGTAGACCCAACTACACATAACAATAATGTTTATAAACTTGGAAAGTATGATTATTTGTATGTGTCTGTTAAAAACACAAATCTAACACAAGCGAGTATTATTAATAAGTTAGTTGCTAGTGATACATCTAACTTTAAAATTGGATGTGCTTATGGTGGTTGTGTATGGTCTACTGGTGGCGAAACAGACATTTAATTTTGATAGGCGACACACAGTCGCCTTTGTTTAAATTTATTGTTGGAGGTTTGTAACTTGAAAATTCAACACTATGCTATCATTTTCTTGTTAATAATAATACCTTTTTCTATTGTATGTAGAGATATTATTAATAAGAAAATGTTAAATTTAAGAGATGAAACTAGATATAACAATATAATTGATAATGCCACATATGATGCAGTAAGTGTTATACATGATATGGCTGGTACTGAACAGGCGGGTTCTAGAAATATTATATATGGCAAGAATGTTCCTGTTAGTGAGTCTGTTGCTGAAGCTTGCATTAATAGATTTTTTAATACACTTTGCGTGGATTTTAATCTTCCAATGGGAAGGGAAATAGGTGAAAGCTATTTTAATAGATATATACCAGCAATTATTATAGTTGGTTATGATGGATTATATGTGTATTCTTGTGAAGAAACGGCTCAAGGTTATAAATTTGAACTAAAGCCAAAAATTCCTTATTCTGCATCGTACGATTTAGGAAATGGTGTTACTGCAATTATAAATTACACATTAGACAATTATGTTTCTATTTATTTTGCAACATCTTCGGCTGGAAATGACAATGCTACTTTTGGTAAAGGTTACTTTGGAAATGATACTTTGTTTACAAGAGAAATAAAAGGATATGTTGGAACATTCTTAGATACTAATAATGATCATATTGATGATTTTGACCAGTATGCTTCAATTAGTTCGATGACAAATCCACCAACGATTAATCCACATGGATTAAGTAGATATTCAGTTAATAATTATGGAAATTCAGCTAGGGTATATTTGTCTACTGTTATAGCATCAAATGATGCTAATACAACTAAACAATCTGATTTGAATAAGGGTGGTCTATCTTATTTCTTGTTTGAATGGGCTAGAGAAGAGGATTTTAAATCTACTAGTATTCCTGTAAGGTTGGGATTCTTGTTTCATGATGATGATAGCACTGATGGAGGAGATTTAGTCAATCCAATAGTTGATCCGAACAATCAATATTATAGATATTCATATTTTAGACTTCCAAATATTAGTTTTAGAAATGTTTCAAGTTATTATACAGATCCTAATAGATTTGGTCTATATTTTGATTTTGCTAAGGTAAATCAAGATTACCAATTCGATAGAGATAAACATATGGTAGGAAGTGCAAGTAAATTCCATCAAATGAGAAGACAAGTTATTGTAAGAACAATAACAAACGTTTTAAGAGATGAATTTAATGAACATAATAGATATGCAAAAATGTTAGGTGTTACATATAATTTTAATATTCCAAATGTATCAAATGAAACATGGAATAACACTATTGATGATGTTTCAGTTCTAGCATTTATGCAAGGCTTACCAATGGGCGGAGATATATACTATAATAATTATTCGCTAGGTGGTGCTAGAATTGTTCAGGCAAATAATATCTTTTGTGAGGTTGTTTTAGAGAGCGAAGGTTATGGTGGTTTATCAGCTAATCGTTATCATCGTGTATATCATAAACCTACATGCCAATGTTTGCCTAGAGATGTGTATGGGGATGTTTTATATTGTGACCAAACACGAAGAGAATTATATGATGTTAACAATGTTAGCAAAGATAGTCAGTTGGGCTTCTATCCTAAAGACTACGTAAATCAAAGGTATGAGCCTGCCCAGAAATACACTTCAGGAAGGTATACAGCAGCTAAATATGGAGGATATGAGCCAGGTTTATATCCAGATCCTGATGATGAAAAAATTTATAAATCGTCGGGTGTTATATATGAAGTTTTAAGTGAAGAGCAAGCTGCTGAATTGGGATTTTATCCTTGTAGTGTATGCATGTAAAAAATAATAAGGAGTATGATTATGAAAAAGTTTTTGTTATTGTTTTTATTAATTATGGTTGTTGTATGTTTTAGCACTGCGTTTGCTGTTAATCCACCTACAATTGCAAGAAATTTTAAGACAAATTTTGATCGTGATTATCCTGATATTCAATTTAAGATTATACGAATTCAAAATACATTACCATCAAGTTCTACTGCGTATGATGTTTCAGAAGCGGGTAATGGTAGTGTTAAAGCATATATTTCATATGGTTATGATTCTGAAACAGAGGAAACATACCCGATCCTTGTTATAGGTGCTTCAGGTGGAATATCAACACCTTCAAATTCAACGGAGTTATTTATGGGCTTTCCATGTGAGGAGATTCAAGGATGGCAATATCTTAATACTAGTCAAACAACAATAATGACTTCTATGTTTGAAGGATGTACAAACCTTAAGACTATCAACTTGGCATATTTTGATACATCAAATGTTACTAAGATGGATAGAATGTTCTACAATTGTAGTTCGGCTGCTATTAGTGGATTAGAAAGTCTTAAAAATAAAGTATCTAATGTAACCGAAACGAGCTATATGTTTTCTAACTTATCATTGGAAAGTTTAAGTATAAAAGATTTTGGTTTTAGTAATGTTGAAAAGGCACGTAATATGTTTGCTGGCACTACAGTTACAGGAACTTTATCTTTGGAAAATTGCAACTTTGCTAAACTTAAAGAGGCAAACTACATGTTTGATAGTTGCCGTTGTGGAACTTTAACTCTTAAAAATATGAGTACTCCTTTAATAGAGGATATGTCAAACTTTTTGAGTAATTCTTCTTTTGAAACACTTACATTAACTGGAATTAATACTAGTAGTTGTCAAATTATGACAAACATGTTTTTAAATTGTACTGATTTTACAACACTTGATTTAAGTAGTTTTAACACTTCTAATGTTACAATGATGAATTCTATGTTCCAAGGATGCACAGGTTTAACTTCGCTTGATATAAGTTTCTTTAATAAAAATGGTAGCTCAACAAGTAATGTTACAAGTATGGAGTCAATGTTTGAAGGATGCTCTTCTGTTGAAGAAATTGCGTTTGGTAATATTGATACTTCTAATGTAACTACTTTCTCTAGAATGTTTTATGGATGTGAAAAAATTGCGCATATTACTTTAACTAAATTTAATACAAGCTCTGCTAAAAATATGAGTTATATATTTTATGGTTGTAGTACATTAACAAGTCTTGATCCTAATAGTTTTAATACAACAAATGTTACTAATATGTCTTATATTTTTGGTGGATGCTCTGAATTGGAAACAATAAATTTAACAAGTTTTAACACTTCAAATGTTACAAATATGAGCGGTATGTTTTATAATTGCTCTTCAATTGCTACATTGAATTTTAGTACACTGCCAAACTTTAAAACCAATAGAGTTAATTATATGAGTGATATGTTTGCAGGTTGTTCTAATTTAGCAAGCCTAAATGTTAGCACGTTTAATACTTCTAACGTTTATAGTATGGCTGGAATGTTTCAAGTTTGTAGTAGAATTTCAACTTTAAATTTGTCAAATTTTGATACTAGTAATGTAAGTTCTTTTGAGGCTATGTTTTATGCTTGTAGAAATCTAAATAATTTGAATATTAGTTCTTTCGATACATCAGATGCATATAATATGGCTTATATGTTTGCATATTGTTCATCATTAGATGAACTAGATTTAAGTAGGTTTGATACTAAATACGTTTATTATATGCAGTATATGTTTAAAGGCATTTCTATGGATAATCTAGTATTATATGGATCTGGATGGAAGTTTGATACATCTAGATGTATGAGAATGAATAATATGTTTGAAGAGGCTAATATTCCAAATCTTGATTTGAGCAAATTTGATACTAGTAGAGTATATGATATGGATAATATGTTTAAAGACTCTAATATTGTTACTCTTAATTTATCTGGTTTTAATACCTCTTTGGTCGGACAATCTGAGTTGGAAGGTTATGGTTCTAACAGTGGATTCTTATCTGGATGCGTGTTATTAAAGAATCTAAATATGACTGGATTTGTATTTGGAGAAAAATTTGCTGTTAGTAATCTGTTCTCTGAATGTGAAGTATTAGAGACTATTACTCTAACAAATGTTAACACTTATGCTTTGACAGATTTAACAAGTATGTTTGCTAATTGTATATCTGTAAAATCATTAAATGTTAGTGATTTTGATACAGATAATGTAACTACTTTAACAGATATGTTTAGCGGTTGCGAGTCTTTGACTACGGTAGTTGCACCATTTAATGATTTATCAAATTGCACAAATATGAGTGGAATGTTTAAGGACTGCCCTAAGTTAACGAGCGTTACCATTCCATTACCTGAGTTACCAATGGTAACTACAATGAGTGATATGTTTTTAAATTGTGAAAAACTTGCAACTTTAACTATTAATTTTGGCAATTCACCTGTATTAGAGGATGTAAGTAACATGTTTAAAGGATGCTCAGGCCTTAAAACTTTGACAATAACTAACTTTGATACGTCAGCCGTTGCAAATATGTCTAAAATGTTCGCTGATTGTATAAGTTTGGAAAGCTTGAACTTATCGAGTATAAATACACAAAATGTTCAGGACTTTTCCGAAATGTTTTCGGGATGCTCTAGTTTAAAAACAGTTGATTTGACTGACTTTGAAACTGATAATGCAAATAATCTTTCTGGAATGTTTAGTGGAGATTTGGTACTTTCATCTTTGAATATGAGCTCATTTGATACTTCAAATGTCAGTGATATGAGTTATATGTTTAATCTATGCTCTTCTTTAAAAAATGTTGATATTACTGGGTTTGATACTAAAAAAGTATCTGATATGTCTGGCTTGTTTAAAGAATGCAGTAGTTTAGCTACTATTGATTTGTCTCGCATTAACATTAATTCACTATCAACATCAAAGGAAATGTTTAGTGGGTGCAAAAAGCTTTCAAGCATTGATTTATCTCATTTTATAATGCAAGAGGATGAAGAATTAGGTGGAACTCCACAAACATCGCTTGCAGATATGAGTTACATGTTTTATGATTGCTCTAGTTTAACTAGTTTGGATGTGCATATGATTGATGCTTCTGCATTAACTAATATAGCATATATGTTTAGCGGCTGCTCGAAAGCAAAGAATTTTATATTTACAGTTGGAATTAATAATCCTTTTGATACAACTACAGTTACAGATATGAGTGGATTGTTTGATAGATGTACAAGTCTTGAAGATGTCGATTTATCTTCTTTCCATGTATATAATGTTACTACGATGAGTCACATGTTTAGTGATTGTGTTAATCTTAAACGAATTGATTTGAAATCATTTATTAATACGGGAGTCTTAACTGATACGAGTTATATGTTTTATAATTGTGAAAAGCTTAAAGCTATAGACTTGGAAAACCTTAATAAGGAAAATTTAAGTGACATTTCATATATGTTTGCTGGTTGCACAGCACTTAAGGTTATTGATCTAACAGATCTTGAGGCTGGCGATGCATTTACGATGGAAGGAACATTTGATGATTGTGGCGTTAAATATATAATAAACACAACAAGAATAAATCAAGATAGTAAGGTAATGAGAATTATTTATAACGAAAATTTCTTTAGAGGAACGACATTGGTAGTAGATAATGCTAATACCAAAACGATATATGATAACTTAAATGTTCCTGATGAAGAAAGAGGTTTAGATAAACCTTTTGTTGCTGTAGTAAGATTAAATCAATTGCCTGATCCGGTCTTAACTATTACAAACTTACAACAAACTACAGATAATATTACTCCTGTTGATTATGAAGTTTCTCCTTTTGTAGTTGATGCAGATGAAGATATTCAATATAAGATTAATGGAGCATATACATATAATCTTCCAACTGCTGAAGGAAGTTATGAAGTTAAAGTATCATTAACAAATGATAAATATATTGATGATGTATCTGGTCAAGATGTTTTAGTCATTGGAGCTGGTACTAAAGTTAAAGGTGATATGGATGGAGATGGAAGGATCACTGTTGCAGATATTAGAATGCTTATTCAAGGATACATTCATCCAGAGAATTTAACAGAAGAACAATTTGCATTAGGTGATATGGATGAAGATGGAATAATCACAGTTGCAGATATTAGACGTTTAATACAAGAATATGTAAAACCATAAATTTTAAAGAAATAGGTGCGATGAGCACCTATTTTTTTATGCATTTAAATTTCGTAAACTCAAATATTAAATTTATGTTACAAATTTTATTTATTAATAAATATAAGTAGAAATTTGATATACTAAAATAGTATGTAATTATTAAAAAATAGGAGGATTATTATGAAACGTTTTATTGCAATTCTTAGTAGTTTTATTATGATTTTTACACTAATTGGTTCAGCTTGTTTTGCTGCAAGTTTCCCAGATGTGGACGAATCTCATTGGGCATTTCAATATATTACTAAATTGTCTGATGATGGTGTTATTAATGGATATCAAGATGGTACTTATAAACCAGAAGGTACTGTTAAAAGAAGCGAATTTTTAAAGCTTGTTTTAGCTTCTGTAATGCCAAAAGATGTTGATGTAGATGAGATTCCTACTCCATTTGATCACTGGGCAGCAGGATATGTTGGAATAGCTCAAAATTATGGTGTAATCAATGAGGGGGAATATACACTAGACAATATTGAGAAACCAATTACTAGAATAGAAATGGCTAGAATAATAGCTAATGCAGATATCATTATGAAAGAATCATCTATTAGCAAGAGTAGTGGCGATACGGTTTTATTTATAGACATTGGTGAACTTTCACCACAAGATCTTCTACTAATGGATCATTGCGTTTCATCAGGTTTAATTAAAGGTTATGAAGACGGAACTTTTAGACCTGAAAAAACTATGACTAGAGCAGAAGCTGCAACAATGATATATAGATTCATTGCTAAATAAGGGGGAGTTTTAAAGCATGAATAAGAAAGCAATATTTCTAAGAATATTAGTTTTAGCTTTGTTAACTATTACAATTTTTTCAATTAAAGATAAGTTTGTAGTATATGGAAGTGGACATGAACACACATATACTGCATGGCATAAAACTGCTGATGCAACTTGTACGGAAGCTGAAAAGGGATACTATTATTGTACTGGTCATAATGGTAGTACAGCTTATCATGGTAATGCCACTACAACTGGTGATCCATTAGGCCATGATTGGCAAGGCGATGGTCATACTCAGACTTGTAGTAGGTGTGGTGAAACTCAAGTCAATTCTGGACATGGTGTAAGTACTTCGATTGGCCATAATGAAACAAATCACTGGAACAAATGTACAGCAAGTGGATGTGACTATAAGTATAATTCAACAGGTCATACTTATTATCCTTATGAAAATACAGGAGATGGTACGCATTCACAAGAATGTAGGGTTTGCTCTTATGTAAAAGAAGGTAAGTGTAATAAATCAGGTGCGGTCCACGCCGCATTTGATGAGGCAGGATATCACTATAAAGAATGCACAGATTGTAAACGCTTTAGAGGTGACTTTTATAAAGTTGATTGTATTATTGGAACTTATGAAATAATAGAAGGCAACGAAAATAATCATTGGATAAATTGTACAGATTGCCTTAAACATATTAAGTTAGAAGTTCATAAGTACTCTGAAGCCGGTGGAGAACAGCATATATGTGATAAGTGTGGTTTTGTATCTGAGGAATATCCACACCACTGGTATTCTGCAATTAATTACGGATCTAACAAATGTGCTCATCCGCTTTGTAGTGTTACATGTGATATTTCTGTAGATGGAGGAGACTGGATTGGCTCTTTAGGTACTCCAAGTACATACTGCGTAGCGGATTCTGGTATTAAATGGACAAATAGTAACAAAGGTGGAACGATTACGGTCAACGCCTCACATATACCATACCTAAGTTCTACTGGATCTGACACTCATCAATGTGCATTGATTTATGGAACATATCCACATAAATCACATACTGCCCATGCAAATCCAGAGGCTTATGATTCTGATGCATATGGAACGCATGTAACCAATAATACGGCTGGCAATTATGTTGCTCAAGTTGTAACTAATATGAGTAAAGCAGGTGCTCCGTATTATGCTCAAGATTCAGCTGCTAAAAGTTATTCAGACTATATTGAACAACACAAGACAGAAACTCCTGATAATGTCCAACATGATCAAGACTGGCATGTTAATGCAAGTCAAATGAAATACTACAAAGTACCTGATTTTTCAGCTAGTGCTCAAGGATATCATGATTTTGCTGGTACATCTTGTACAATTCCTATTCCCGGGGATTCACATGCAGTATTTGGTGGTTTACAATTTACTTCGGGATCGTATAATCCTTGGGGACAAAAAAGACTTACATGTGGAGGACATGGTGGTCCTAGCAAACAAGATCCAATACCTGGATATTTAACATTAGGTTATAGAGATACTAATGGACATTGTATAAAAGGCGCTCCACAAGACTGCGTATATATCTATCCAGATGTTTATTATGGTGTAGAGGCTAAATATCAAGCCGATCATGATATGCTAAATGGTTTAGGTTGGAGATATGTTGGATATATTTTATATAATGAAGCAACGATTAATAATTTATATCTTACAAACTATATGCCTGGTGAGGATGATGTTGACCCTACTACAGGATATACAAATAAGTTTGGAACGAACCATACCGCTACTAATATACAAAATTATATTCCAGAAGATGTCGATTCTACTGGAAAACTGATGATGGGTAGGACAAACTTATTTAATAATCCAGGTTATCATTCAAAAACAGAATCGTCTGGAAGTGTAACTTTAAAATATGGTGATAGAGCCTACTATGTAGTATTTATTTATGAGCCGGTTAAAGTTACTGTAAATCATTTTGATGTAGAGGGAACATCTAAGAGCTTAATTAATACAAATATGAATAGCGTTTACTATCTTCCTTTTAGAGAAAATGCAACTGCTAGAAATTATAAAGATGAAACAGGAACACACAATTCTTCTAATCACAAAGATGATACAGGTAGTGAAGGAGAAACAATCAAGCACTACAATAAATCTTTTGATAAATATATTTACCCAGTATATGTTCTGGAAAAATATGTAACTAAGAATGCAAATGGTGAAACTCTTGCTCCATATACATCTAGTAATTATGTACTGAGGGACTTAATTAGTGAACCGGTTTATGATTACAATAAACATACGACCGAAATTGATGGTGGTCTGAGTCAAAGACAAAAAGGATTCTACCTACCTTCCGATTGTCAAAAAGCAGCAAATGGTAAAATTCCAGATATCAATATTGAATTCATATATTCAACATTGAAACTTCAAATAAGAAACTATCTAGTAACAAACAATGGAAATACCAAAACTTTAATTACACCGCCAGGCGCTATTCTATTGAATAGAACAGCAAGCAACTTTACAGTTAACTCTTTGGTCACTTTGTTAGGTGACTATACATATTACAAGAACATACCATATTCTTATGGTAGTTCGTATATGCCACTAGGAACAACATTCTATACATATGGTGTTGAAGCATATAATAATGATACAGGTAATTTTGATGAAATAAGAAAGCCTGGTCCTTATGGTGTGGTTGAAGACAAACTAAAGTCTTTACAATATTTTATGTTTAGCTCTGCAACACACTTGGATGAATCACAAAGACAGAGAACTCTTAGAACGAGACAAGTAAATGTTGATTTCTATTATTTCTTAGATAATGTATTATTTGTGGATTATCTAAAAGAGGGAACACGTAGTAAGTTAATTGGTACAAGGGGACCTAAAGCGTTCGGATTACATGACATAACAGAGGAAATTCTTCAATTACGTAATTATGGAGTTAAGTTCACAAGATATGAATTGTTTGATACTATAGATGGTGTTGATACAAATAAGATTGAGAAGAAATCTCCGGAAGTTAACGAAGGTGACAAAGTTACGGTTCAATATAACGAAAAGAATCGTCATTTAATTCAATGGTTTGATGACTCTGGTTTGGATATCATAGCAGAGTTCCATGATGTAACAGGCGGCATGGATGTGAAGATAGAAAGTGTGGCTACTGACCAATATCAGCAAAAACTTCTTCCTGTTGATGTTGCATACAAGTCATTGGAATACCTAGGATATAAATACGTTGGATATACCTTGTATGATGGCAATACACAAGCAACACCAGTAACAGAAACTGGAGACAATGCAAAACAAAGTGTTCGTGTATACAACAATAAGAATGATAGATTAGTAGTATTTAATTATATTCTAGAAAAAACTGGAAATAGAAATATTGTAATTAAATATGTAGATAAGGATACAAATGAGGAATTATCTCCTAAGACAGGATTTGTTATAGACAAACAAATTACTCATATAGAGCGCAAATCAATCACTGGTTATGACTATGTAGACTATAAGCTATATAACAACCAAAATGAAGTAGATTCTGATTTAACAAGTTCAAGTTCAGCACAATATGTAGATGTTGTAGATAATGAGAACAATAGATTAGTAATCTTCTATTATAGAAAGACATCGACACCTAATATTGTAATCAAGTACTTAGATGAAGATACTAACTTAGAGTTGGCATCTCAAGACAATGGTCAATTTACAACAAATACATTACATTATAACAATAAAGATATTAAGCAATATACATATACAGGATATGTATTGTACAATCACTTAAATGCTTCATTAGATGATATAACAAGTAAGGGAACCGCACCGGGACTTGATGTTACAAATAATGGTAATGATAGACTATTAGTATTCTTATATAGAAAGATAGAAAGACCAAGTATCATTATTCAATATCTTGATGAAGATACAAAACAACCAGTTAAATTAGAAGAATTAAAGAAGATGGATCTAGATACATATACATTTACTGGACCAGATATTTATGGATATAACTATGTAAGATATGTACTATATAATAATATGACAGAAGATGCAGGCAATATTACTAAACAAGCAACAGGCGAAAAGAGTGTAGTAGTAAATAATAACAACAATAATAGATTGTTAATCTTCTACTATAAGTGCGTAGTACATCCAAACATCATCATAAGACATGTATCAGGAGTAACAGGAAATGATTTGTTAGAACCACAATTAGTAGTAATAGATCATAGTCCATTGACATTTAATAAGGCAACTAATATACCAGGATTTGACATCTATACAGGTTACACATTATATAATCATCAACAAGTAAATTCGGCTGATGTAACATCAAAAGGCGATGGAGCAATCGGAACAGTAAATGTTATAGATAACACATTTGATAGATTATTGATTTTTGAATATTTACCATACGAACTAAAAATAATCGAACCAGAGACGAATGTAGATTTACATGATGTGATTATAGCTGGAGAATTCGAAACAAATGTTGAATTAAAATCAAATGGCGTAAATATAGATGATGATCCAAGAAGCGATGCAGTACAAGAGTATGATGTTGAAAGAGAAGCAATACCAACATCAGAAGATATGTATGCAAACGTAACAACAGCAAGTTATACACTTGAAGACTATGCTTCAGGTGAAGAAATGACTAAGAAGTTAGATATTACTTTAGTACTTCAATATAGAGATAATGCTAACGAAGGAAAATCAGGAAAGACGACAAGTGAATCTGCAGAAACAGGAACATATAGAATAAAAGCAATTACGCTTAATGATGTAGATTTGAAGTATTTCTACTTATCTGGAAGAAATACAATCTTAAAACCATTACACCATGCAGAAGTAAAGAACGAAGCAATAGAATCATGGAGTAAAAATAACGCAGGTGAAATAGTACATAGAGATGATGAAGTATGGTTATATCCAGCATGGGATATTAATCAATTCAACATGTACTTCAAAGCCGGTGGAGATTTAATTCTATCAGATAAAATTAGAACAATTTCAGAAAGTGAAATTGCAGATGGAAAAGAAAGAGATGCAAGCAATCTAATACCTATGGGTATGTATAACTTCAAGAAAGTTAGTGATAATAAATACTCATTTGCTTGGGTAGTAGAAGAAAGAGAAGTATTTGCTGTTACAGGAGGTTCAGTAAGTGGACATAGAGAGCAAGCAGAAAAGCAAGCTTATAACTTCCTAGTAAATTACTTTAACAACAACATAGCAATGCACTTTAAAGAGTGGTTAAAATCACAAGGTGTAAAGATACAAACAGATACATTAATAATATATTCGCCAGATAATCCAACAACTGGAGACACAATTTATAATGGTAAACCAATAGACTTCTCAGATGATAATACGGATTATCCTGAATTAGAGTATAGAGATAAAGGCTTCTTCCAATATAAACCAACACCAACAAATCCAAACAGATTGTTCTTGAAGGGAACAGATAAAGAAGCAATCTATACAAGTAAGAATACAGCAAATAGCTTAAATGATAGTCCATACAAAACAACTGCTGATATTTACTTTGCTACATATAAGAAAGTAAATAAGAATGTAGCTGGAGACACTGGAAACATCATGAATGTAGAACAAAAGATTGATGATCCAATACAACCAGGCTTCAAAGATGTAGCAGGAAATAACGTAGGAGTACAAACACCAGTTGTTGATGACTCACACGTAATAAGAGATGCAATAGTAAATCAAAAAGCAGTAAAGAGAACAGAAGATGATATGTTCACATATCTACAATTAGATGGAACATTTAGTGTAGATATACCATGGACAACAACAAAAGATACAATAAATTATAAAGGCTATGGCAAGAGAAACAATTCTGCATATGGAACATACGTTGATGCTATTGGTTCATACAATGCATTTGGCGGAGGAAATCAATTAGCATTCAATTATATGAAGAACACACCATTGAATGCACCACCAACAAGTAGCTCTGACGAAATTGCACATTATCAACACTTTGGTAATACTTATACATCTTGGGGTGCAGTAAAAGATGTTAAAATACCATTCGATACTTATGTAGACTTTAGTGGAATCACAGGATTCAATAAAGGAACAAAACTATTCATCCCTGGAGGAGTATGGTTAAGTGATGCATTACTAAACTATACAAATTCAAAGATATATAAGAATGGTACAGACTACTATAATGGAACATATGATGCAACAATAGTAGCAAAATTAAAGACGATTAGAGAGAGAACAGGAGATACACAAGTAAGATTAACATTAGATCAAATAAGAGAGTTCTACAGAGAGTCAGAAGTGACAGCTAAGAAGAAGACATCATTTAAGTATACAGTTCCAGTATGGGTAGATGAAATTGTTTACAAGATTGAAACAAGAGTAATTTCAGAAAATGCTTTAGATTTAACAAACTTCAAAGAAGTAAACGGAAGATTAAATGCTACTGGAGAGTACTACAACGGATCAAGAGATCAATATGTAGCATATAAAGAGCATTATGCACAAGTAATTGGTGTAATTTATGACCTAAAGATTGAGTCATCAGAAGACCCAGATTGGGCTTCACTAGATAATCCTGACAAGACAGCAGGAGCAACAGGTGGAAAGATTGATTCTAAATTCTTCCCATTCGGAGGAACAAACAAGTCAACACTATTAGATGGCTTAACGGTAAACGGCACTGCGGCAAATCAACAAAATAAGAATAAGTCATATCCATATGCACCAAAACTAGGTTACTCATTTGCATTCTCATTCAAAGTAAAAGGTAGAAAGAGTAACGTAATAAATATTGGTATAGCAAATCAAAAATTCTATATAGCATATAAAGATAGTGGTACAACAGAAGAGGTAGATTTGTGGTTTAAGAAGAGTAGTAGTTCAGAATATGTAAAGATCGGAGATTTAGAAAATGCAAATTCAGAATTATTAATTGCACCATCAGATAGCTTCTTAAAGATTCCATCAGCAAGCATAGCTCTATCTAACCAAATCTATCCAGCAAAAGAATTGATA
>JAFYBZ010000032.1 GCA_017539905.1 Clostridia bacterium
AAAAGTTCATCTGTAAAGTGTAACCCTGCTGTTGGAGCAGCTGCTGAGCCATCGTATTTAGCATATACAGTTTGATATCTATCTTTATCCTTTAATCTCTCTTTAATATATGGTGGTAAAGGCATTAATCCTATTTGATCTAATATTTCATTGAAGATACCTTTATACTCAAATTTAACTTTTCTATTTCCATTCTCCATTTGCTCTAAGATTTCTGCTTTTAACAATCCATCTCCAAAAGTAACAATTACTCCTTTTTTCAAACGTCTACCAGGATGAACCATTACCTCCCAAATATCCCCCTCAATTCTTTTCAATAACAAAAATTCAACATTAACACCTGTGTCCTCTTTAACACCATATAATCTTGCTGGAATAACTTTTGTGTTATTTCTAACTAAGCAATCTCCTGGTTTTAAATAATCTAAGATATCCTTAAAAACCTTGTGTTCTATAGTTTTATTTGTTTTATCTAGCACCATCAATCTTGATTCATCTCTTTTTTGAATTGGTGTTTGTGCAATTAATTCTTCTGGTAAATCATAATTAAAATCTGAAACTTTCATTTTATTCCTTCCCTTTCATAACTCGTTATATTATACTAGAAAACAAGACAAAAATCAACATAATTTCTAATATAATTATGTCGATTTGCATATTTTATGTAAATATGATATAATATGTGCAGTTGATTTTTTCAACAAAATTTATCGCCACTTAAATGTGGCAGAAAGCACTCTAATAAAGAGTGGTGCAGGAATGCTATGAAGAATAACACTAATGCTAACCAAACCACACCCACTAGTCTTGGCCAACTCGCTCTTATCAGCCTCACCACTGATAAAGAACCTGAACTTGAAGTATTGCATTACTTCAAGTATGGCAAAGATTACAAAGTAATTCCCGGCCGTCCTTCATCTTTTGAAGAATTAGAACAAGAAAATTTTTCAAGTAAGGACATGTCTGCAATCTGGATTGCATATAAGAAATATGCGCTTAAATCCATTCCAACCGCAGACTCCATTCGTTTCTCAGTTGCAAGTGCCATGAAGTTTAACGTCAAAAACGATATGATCGTCATTTATGCACCCGAAGCAGTAAAGGTTGGTAGAACAACAGGCATACAGATTCACAACCTTATGCAAATCGGATTTGAAAGAGATGAAAAACTTTATGTACCTTTTGCAGACAGAGAATCATACTACGACGAAGAAACCGGTGATTTGCTTACAATTTGGTAATGTCAAATCATGCATTCTCAAAAACAAAAAAGATTCAGCTTAATTGCTGAATCTTTTTTGTTTTTTGAAACTCATTTATTCAATGTTTTTCTAATTATTTTAAGCTCTCGCTACATCTATGACAAATTGTAGGATTTTCTTTGTCTTCACCAACAGTTGTAGAATACATCCAACATCTCTCACATTTTTCACCTTCTGCAACTTCAACTTTTATGTTAGAAGCACCATTTACAATTTCTAATCCTGAAACTATAAACACAGTCATTAATAATTCTTCATTCTCTTTTAAGAAATCATACTCAGTTCCTTCTGCTGAAATTACAACTTTAGCATTTAAAGAATGTCCTATAACTTTAGCAGCTCTAGCTTCTTCTAACTTTTTAGCAACATCTTCTTTAACTTTTATAATTTTATCCCATTTAGCTTCTAATTCTTTATTTTCGAATTTGCTATTAACCTCTGGATATAAAGCAAGCATTACACTTTCAGCATTTTCACCATCTTTGTGTTTCATATATTTCCAAATTTCTTCAGCTGTGAAACATGCCATTGGAGCTAAAATTCTAACTAATGCATTTAATATTTCATACATTGCTGTTTGTGCAGCTCTTCTTTCTACTGAATCTGTTTTGGCTGTATATAATCTATCTTTTATAATATCTAAATAGAAGTTACTCATATCAACAACACAGAAAGTATTTATTGTTTGATATGCTCTGTTAAAGTCATATTCATCATATGCTTTTGTACATTCTTCAACTAATTTATTTAGTCTTGTTAATGCCCATTTGTCTATTTCTTGTAAATCCTCGTAATTAACAGGTGAATTTACATCAAAATCATCTGTATTTCCTAAGATAAATCTTGCAGTATTACGTATTTTTCTATAAACTTCTGAAACTTGTTTTAAAATTTCTTGAGATATACGTACATCTGACTTGTAATCAGAAGATAATACCCATAATCTTAAAATATCTGCACCAAATTGGTCAATTACTTCTTGTGGATCAATTCCATTTCCTAAAGATTTATGCATTTGTCTTCCTTGAGCGTCAACTGTCCATCCATGTGTTATTACTTGTTTATATGGAGCTTTTCCAGTTGTAGCTATTGCTGTTAATAATGATGATTGGAACCATCCTCTGTATTGGTCAGCACCTTCTAAGTAAAGATCAGCTGGGTATGGAAGTCCACGTTCTACCAACACACTTTGGTGTGTTGAACCAGAATCAAACCAAACATCCATAATGTCTGTTTCCTTAGTAAATTCTGTACATCCACATTTATCACATTTTGCATTTTCTGGTAATAATTCTTCTGCTGATAAATCATACCAAGCATTTGTACCTTTTTCTTTAACAATATTTTGAACTTTTTCCATTGTTTCATCTGTAACATATTCTTTACCACAATCTTTACAATAGAAAATTGGAAGTGGAACACCCCATGTTCTTTGGCGAGATATACACCAATCATTACGTTCTTCTATCATTTTTGTAATACGGTCTTCTCCCCATTCAGGCATCCATTGAACTGTTTTTATTTGCTCTAAAGCGTCATCTCTAAATTTATCTATAGATGCAAACCATTGCTTTGTTGCTCTGAAGATTATTGGCTTTTTACATCTCCAGCAATGTGGATAAGAGTGATTTATTCTCTTCTTACCTAATAAGAAGTCATTTTCATCAAGCCATTTAGCTATTTCTTTATTAGATTTAGCATAGAACATTCCTTCAAATGGTCCAGCATCCTTAGTTTGATGTCCTTTATCATCAACACAAACTATCATTTCTAATCCATTTTTTAATCCACATAAATAGTCTTCTTTACCATAACCAGGAGCTGTATGAACTTCACCTGTACCAGTTTCTAAATCAACATCAATTGTATCAGGACTTCCCATTACAACTTTAGATTCTCTTGGTAAAAAT
>JAFYBZ010000010.1 GCA_017539905.1 Clostridia bacterium
CTTTTGATAATTGATTTCCATTTATATATAATTCCCAATTATTATCACTAATAGATTGTTTTAAGAAAGCATCAACTGTAGCACTAGTTTCAGAAATGATCAAATCGTCTGTCGCATTGTTATTTCTAAGACCCGCAGTTAATGGATTATTAGTAGTTTCATTTGCAGGTATTGTCACTTCACGAAATACCATCTTAATAGTTTTGCTATCTCCATATTGTTTGTTAAGAAAAGTGGTATTACTTAATTTTGAGATATATACTGCCGGTCTATCATAACTACATTCAGGAGGTGTAATAAATTCAGGGTCATTAGTATATTTAATTTCATCTTGAGAAAGAATTTGATAACCAATCCAAGATTCGTTTTCTACTAACCTTTTTACAAAACTTGATGTTGTTCCATCAAAGGCTAATACTATATTGCATACAGCAATCATAATTAAAGTAAGAATAGCAATTTTATGAATTCTCTTTTTAACCATTATTTGTCCACCTTCTTTACAAAATTGTAAATTACTGTAGCAACTTCCGCTCTTGTCATATTATTCAAAGGTTTAAATGTTCCATCCTCATAACCTTTTACTAATTCCGAGCTATATGAATAATTAACAAATTCTATTTCATCTTCATTAAAAACTTTTTTCGTATCTGTAAAAGGAGCTTCCTTAACATTTCTCATGTTAATAATAAAGTTTGTCTTTGCAATTTTTCCAAGAATAATAATCATTTCTTTTCTAGTTAATAAGTCATTAGGATTCCCATAGCCAAATTCATTTGTTAAAAATCCATTGTTTAAAGCATAATTCATATAAACATCATACCAATTGTGATTAAATGAATGTAGTCTTTCATAATTAAAATATTCTTCGCCTTTATTGGCAGAAGTGATTAGTTTAATGAACTCCGCTCTTGAAACATTATTATTAGGTCTAAAAGTATTATTCTCATACCCATTAATAATTCCATTGTCTGATAAATAATTAACATATTCATATGCCCAGTGAGTCGAAGGTAAATCACTGAATTCCTTTGCATAAACATTTAAACAACATAGCTGTAAAATAAATACAAATACTATTATTGCAAGTAATTTTTTCATGTTTCCTCCATTTATTCTCCTAGAATATCTGCCATATCTAAATCCTTTTCATAACCACAAACTGTACAAACATCATCCTTATTAAATTTATGTCCTGGTGCTTTCAAAACAGTCTCTTGTATTTTACCACACTCAAAACCTTCATTAGTCTTATTACATCTTTCAACTAACAAGCCATCCGTTGTACATGTTGGTTCTGTTCTGCTTTCTTCAACGAATGTATGAGGTAATCCAAAATCAACCTCTGTAGTAAATATTTTTTGATCTCCACATCTCTTACAATTGTAGTAATCATATCCCATATCTTCACAATTTGGATTGTGATGGCCATCTGGTTTATCTGGATAATCATGTTTTTCTTCATCTTTTGGAATCTCAATTGTATCTTCTCTTCCGCATACTTTACACTTTATTTTTCCAGTTCCTGCACTTATACAAGTTTCTTCCTTAACTACTATCATGTTATCTTCGTCCCACACATGATCACCATATACCGGTGGCATTGAATATCTTTCATTGTAAGTAAAACCACATTTGCTACATCTTATACAATGGAAACCTTGTGTTTTGCAATCGCCATCAAACCAATAATCATAATCCCAATCGTGATCACATTTCGGCATAGTTTCCCCATATGTTGTTCCACATGTTTTACAAACTTTTTGTCTCATACCTGTAGTTATACAAGTAGCTTCTTTATCTACTCCATCAAAATCATGACCGAAGGCTTTTTGTGTAATATCTTTTTTGGTCTTACCACAAAAAATATTTGTACATTTGTATTCTATATATCCATCTTCTGTACAAGTAGCAGCATGTTCTGTAGAATTTATACTTCCAAATAGATGGCCACCTGGCTCTTTACGATATGTAATTCTTACCCCATTACAACCAGGTCTTAAACATTTTTCAATAGTTCTTCCCCATTCTACACATGTACGTCCAACAGAATAGCTACCTCCAAAAAAATCATTATGGTCACATGTTTCCTCTACTTGGCCAGCATAGTGTCCCGCTATTGCTTCGCTTGATCCATGTGACTGATTCAGCATCATAATTCCTAAAATACATAAAACAAAAACTATAACAAAAATGATTATTATTTGCTTATTCATTTGTTATCTCCCTTCGACATATATATCAAAATTTTATCGCTTTATTACTATATAAGCAACAAATACACTAATTTGAAAAGAACTGTTAATCTTAGCTTAAAAAAAGTCGCGGTGCCAAATTGACACTGCGACTTAAAAGAAAGACTTTACTCTCTGCTTTACTCTCTGCTTTGATCTTGTTTGTATACTTCGAACCAGAACTGACGGAAGTACCTTGCCGATACAAAGATTTTTCCATTTTCTACTGTATACTCTTTGATTTTCAAGCGAATTAACTTGTCATCCGCATTCGAATACATGTACAGTTTCAGCTGGAGTTTATCTTCCTGAATTGAATCCACAACGTAATTGCTGGTTTCCAATTCGTGGATCTCATAATCCCTATCATCACCAATCGTTGAATACAGTTCATTGTACTCTACAAATGAATCATCAAAGTAAATATCCGGGATAAGCACCCTTCTATTTTCCTCATCTTTTTCATTTGCAATGACACATTCAACATGTGCAACTGAATTGTAGAACCAAACAGTCACGACTCTGTTCTCGTAGTCAATCTCTGCATCAGGGCGATAGCCGAATTGATCTTCGATATCAGTCAGGAACTGTGAGAGAGTCATAAACTGGTGATTATAGACCGGTTCCTTGATTTCAACTTCATTCATCCTTGATTCAAACCGGTACTTCGGACCAAACACGGTATTTTCGGCAAAGCCGGCACCAATGGAAAGGACCAGAATCAGAGAAATAATAATAGCTGCAAAACGCTTCATTGTATTATAACCTCCTTATTATTTGTTTGACATACCATACAAGTCATATTCCAACTGCCTATACTGCTTGGCGGTGAAATAAACTTGCTCGAATTCATCACTGACATCCATACACTTAGTTTTGATCTTTTTTGTTCCGAAATACTTCGATGAGCAAATAAGCGTCACACTTCCATCGACTTCTTTCTGGTAATCAATCTTGTAAAAACTACCTTCCAGAAGCAACTTAGTGTAAGCATTTTTGCTTTCCCTTTCGGGGAAGATTCGAATCAAGTTGTCCTGCCGGAATACATCATCGGAAAAGTGAATATTAGGAATAGTATCCTCATCCATCATTGGAACAACCAGTTCATGTTCCCAAAGGTGAACGATCAGCTCGTCTCCATCAACAGTATACTTGGGAACATATCCAAGCTCATTAAAGCAATTCATCTGAAGAGCCTTAATTGAAGCGAGCTGATTATTGTCCTCAGAGACCATAACTTTGATGTGCATCGAATCACTCAGGGAATAACTGATTGTACCGGTCGAAGCCTCGCTTATCGAGTATATAACGCCAAGCGCTATAGCAAGAGCGAGACAGAGTAAAAATGCGACTATGTTTTTCCGTCTCATTTGTACGTATCCTCCTTTTCTTTTTTGAGCCCTTTTGAGTGCTTGTTAGCCAAGCTTCGCAGACCCATCTTTTTGTTTTCGTACGTTACTATTATAACATAATTTTTACATTATGTAAACAAAAAGCCCGTTTTTGCACTAAAAAAGAAGCGGAATTATCCGCTTCTAGCTTATTTGTTTAAGTTCAAATACAACCTTCAAAATACTGATTTTCTTGTGCAAAGTGACCTCGGTAGCCTTTAGACACTTGCTAGGAATCCCATATTTTTTGAAAGTAGCTGAATTTTCAATCTTTTCGACGAGCCGTGTGAGTATCTCTTTGATATTTTGCTTTAAAAAATCGTCTCTATCAGGCAAGGCCTCCTGGCTAAGCACTGATACTTCAACAACAATGAAATCAAAAGTATTCTTTTTGGTATTCTCAGGAAGTCTAAGAAATTCTGGCTTATAAAATCGGCATATGAACCTATCCAGCTCATCTTGCTTTCTTTCTCCAGGCGGCTTGGGATATAGAGTATTGATATAATGCTCCATATCATCAATCGTATCGCCTTCTTTAATTTTTTCTAACACCATTTTAAGTACATTAAACTTTACTCTCTCAAAAATATTGAAGTGAACTTTCCAAAAATCAATGTAAATATGTCCATCCAGACCCCCAAGAAGTCCTTTAATCTCTACATGCTCTTTTGCTTCATCATAAGGGAATGTTCTAACAATTCCATTCTCATCAAAATAGTATACTGTTTTTCCTTTAATATTGAAGGCACAATTCTTGAGCTCGTTCCGATCTAGCTTAATCAAGCAAATACCTCCTCAAACATATTTATTTGCTTGGTTATTTTATCATGCATTTATAATTATGTAAAGCATTTATCCTAGTTCATATAAAATTATTGCTTGCTCATATATACTGCCAAATCTACTAATTTGTTAGAATAACCCCATTCATTATCATACCAAGCAACAAGCTTAACAAATGTATCTGTTAATGCAATACCTGCTTTTTCATCAAAAATAGATGTTCTTGGATCATGGATAAAGTCTGAAGAAACTAGTAATTCATCTGTATATCCTAAAATTCCCTTTAATTCACCTTCTGAAGCTTCTTTAACAGCTGCACAAATTTCTTCGTATGTAGCTGGCTTTTCTAGGTTAACTGTTAAGTCTACTACTGAAACATCAACAGTTGGAACTCTAAAGCTCATACCTGTTAATTTACCATTTAATTCAGGAATAACTTTTCCTACAGCTTTAGCAGCACCTGTAGAAGATGGAATAATGTTAGCAGAAGCAGCACGTCCGCCTCTCCAGTCTTTCTTAGAAGCTCCATCAACTGTCTTTTGAGTAGCAGTTGTAGAGTGAACTGTGGTCATAAGACCATCTTTAATTCCAAATTTATCATTAATTACTTTAGCAAGTGGTGCTAAACAGTTTGTTGTACAAGATGCATTTGAAACAATATTCATATCTGGTGAATATGTTGTGTTATTAACACCCATAACAAACATTGGTGCATCTTTTGAAGGCGCAGAGATTACTACCTTTTTAGCTCCTCCTTCTATATGTTGTCCAGCTGTGTCTAAAGTTGTAAATACACCTGAACACTCTAAAACATATTCAACTCCAAGTGTATCCCAATGACAATTTGCTGGTTCCTTTTCATTTAATACTTTAATTGTTCTTCCATTAACTACAATGTAGTCTTCTCCAGCTTCTACTGTGCCTTTGAATTGTCCATGAACTGTATCGTGTTTTAACATGTATGCCATATAGTCAGCTGTAATGAATGGATCGTTGATTGCAACAACCTCAATTTCTGGATTGTCTAAGCTTGCAGAAAAAGCTAAACTTCCAATTCTTCCAAAACCATTAATACCTGCTTTTAACATAAATTCATCCTCCTTATATATTTGTAATGGCGACCATAGGTCGCCGCTACAATATTCATTTAATCATATTAAATTGTACTACTACTAAAATTTATATGCAAGAATAAAAATGGAACCTTAAAGGTCCCAATAAAACTATTTCCATAATTTTTCAAATATTTCCATTCCAATCACAAGTCCTGTATTGTACAGCCAATCTTTTTTAAACTATTCTTCATTTGTTTTCCTACTTATTTTATCTTATTAACAAGTTCGTGATTTGCTTTATAATCATCAATTGCTTTTTTATACTCTTCTTCAGTTACTACTTTGTCATACACCAGATATTTTAATGTGTGAGCAGCTGCGGCCTCTTCATCAGTTGCATAGCTTCCATCGTCATGAACAATCTCCGCTCTTTTTCTTTCTTCCTCTTCTTCATCACAAACATATCTACCTACAATTTTTGAATCAAACTTTCCATCAACCAATTTAACTTCATAAATAGTATTACTGTCATAGCACAAGCCATCTCCAAAGCTTGTTTGTATAAGTATTATATAACTGCCATCATCACCTTTTCTAATCTCAAAGCAATCAACAAGCTGCTCCAATTGTTCTAATCCATCCTTTAGTTCTTCACCCGTAGAAGAAAAGACTCTTAAATTAAATGTATCTCCAAAAGGAGCAACAATAATAACATATTCCATTTGACCATCATTATTTAAATCTGCTCTAGCTATTAAATCAAAATAATTATTGTTATAAAAATTTGGATTTTTTTCATCAAGTTCATTAGCTATTTTATATCTTATCTTTTCTTGAACAAGAAGATCAGCATTTGAATAAACATTTTTATTATTAGATTTTAAAATCGCTGTTTTTGTACTAGCATCATAATCAACATCAAGTCCTGAAAGCTTAGCTACGTTTCTTAATGGCAAATATGTTCTATTATTATATGTGATTGGATATTGGGGTTCTCCTGTTTTTTCATCTTTGAATTCTTGTATTTGTCCATCTAGGTTAACTTTTATTTCAGTATTTTGCATTGCTTGAATTGCTTGATTAGCACAAACAATAGTTGCACCGCCTAAAATAAATCCAGCAATAGTGCCTAAAATTACTTTAACATTATCTTTCATTAGAGTTCCCCCTTTTTCTTCATAAGAAAAGTATAACACAACAAAATAAAAAAGACACCCTAAGGTGTCTTTCTTCTATTTTCTTAATTTATTACATTCAACAAAAGCAGTTCCATCAATCGATACTTCTTCATCTGGTAAGCTTACTTCTCTTAAACCAGAACCATAAAATGCATATGCACAAACTTCTTTAACATCAGTATTTGATAAATCAATTTTTCTTAAATTCTTACAGTTTGCAAAAGCTTCGTATTCAATCTTATTGATTGTTGGCGGAAGTTTTACACTCTGAACATTCGAATTAAAGAATGCATATGCACCGATTTTTCTTACTTTAGTATTTGACAAATCAACTTCTCTTAGTTTATCGCAATCACTAAATGCACTAAAACTTAATGTATCTATACTACTTGGTAATTTGATTTCTTCAACTCCTGATTTAGAAATAACTCCTGAATCTAACTTCGATACGTTCGTTTTTGCTAAATCTAGTTTTTTAAGATTTCTACATTTACTAAATGCCTCTAAATCTATTGCGTTTAATTCGCTTGAAAGCTTAATATTTTTAATTCCAGAATTATAGAAAGCATTCTTGCTGATTTTTCTAACTTTTGTCTTAGATAAATCAATCTTCTTCAAATCTTGACAATTCGCAAAAGCATTATCACCAATTATTACAAGTGAATTAGGTGTTTTAATCCTCTTAATATTTGAATTTAAGAAAGTAGATTCATCAATTGTTCTAATTCTAGTATTCGATAAATCAACATATGAAATATTAGCACTTCCTCTAAACAATGTTCCACCGATTGCTCGTGCTGTTTTTGGAAGTCTAACACTAAATTCTATTTCTTCATTTACATAGTTTAAATCTAAATGAACATTTTCAATTCCTTCTTCAAAAATAATCCATATGTTTTTAATAACTCTTGGTTTCAAAACATACTCCCTTAATTTTTGAACATCAGATAGATTCATTTTGTATTTTTCGCTTCTTGGATCAAAACGAATTTTGAATACTTTAAGAAATCCGAAATAATTGTAAGAACTCTTATAGAATTTTGCTAAGCTCTTGTCTTTTACTACAAGTGCTGTTTCTTCTTGCCATTCTTTAGGAAGTTTATAGAAAGACTCTGGATGCTCAATATTGAATATTCCTTCCCAGAATTTTAATTTGTTTACTTCAATATTTGTTCTTTCACAAATATCTATCTTTAACATCGCAGCATAGTAATTATCATTTTGTACTACATTAGGGATTTGATTTTTAACTCTATCAACAATGTAGTCTTCCATGCTTTCGTCAAATCTTTCACACAAATCCTTAGCTTTTTCAATGTAATTTCTTTCTAGATATTTACACATTAAAAGATATTGTGCTTCTTGTAATTTCATAATTACTGCATGTGAAGAAAAATTACATCTAAAATATCTAACCTTTACATTTCTAACATCAGATTCTAATCTATCAATGTTACCTATCTTAATGCTTGCATCAAGAATCCTAATTAACATTGTGTATATATTTTTATGATAATCATCTAATTTCTCACCTTCAAATAACTCTGAAGCACTATTATCATAAATATTTGACATCTCATCAAATAACGGTTCTTTATTTATATCTTCATCAAATGCTTCTTTGATTTGAAGTTGATCATTTTCAACAACCATCTAGTCTACCCACCTTTACACCATATGTGGATGTACTATATCACGATTGACATAAAAAATCAACAAAAAAGGTTTATATTTGTAACATTTTTGTAATATTTTTTTGTGTTAACATAATTTCTAAAAATAGACAAAAAAATGGCGCCTATTAGGCGCCGTTACTATATTTCTTCACTTATTTCAATCAACGAGAATACTTCTTTATCATTATTTAAAGGTGAAATATTAACAACGCATCCATATCCCAATACATTTCCGCCTAAATCTTCAATTGCTTTCTTTAAAGCTTTAATAGTATTACCTGTTGCATATATATCATCGATTATATAAAAGCCTTTTCCATCATAGCTTTCATCAACAAGCTTTGGAAGCTCAAATACATCTTTTCCATATTCTTTTTCATACTCAAATGTTGTTTCAACATAGTCAGGTGGCAATTTTCCTTTTTTACGTACAGGAATAACACCACATTTTAACCTATCAGCAACTGCCGTACCAAACAAGAATCCCCTTGCTTCAGGAAGAACCAAATAATCTATTGATTTATCTTTTAATTCTTCAACAAACATTCCTGTTATTTCATCTAAAACATCTTTTTGAAGTATCAATGGTGTTATATCTATAAACTCAATTCCTTCTGTTGGAAAATTTAATTGTGTTCTAAGATTTAATTCAGATTTTAATTTGTTATCTAATATTTTCATTTTTACTCCTTATCTCCATGCATTTTTTATTGCATTAATTGCTTTATTTATTATTGGAAAATTACTAAAAAAGTCATTTACTTTTTCTTTTACAGCAGGAATTTGAAAGAACAAGAATAAAACTACAATTGCGATAATCAAAAAGGTTAAGAGTCTTAAAAAGCCTTGAACTTTTTCTTTAAATGTTTTCTTATATGTTACTTCCACTCCCATGCTTCTTAATGCATTTACATATGCATCATTATATGCTTGTTCAACCGCATTCTCATGTTCTCTTAAAATAGCATCAATTCTTTCAGCACTATCTCTTATTGATTGCTCTTCGTACATATCCATCGAAGTAACATCATTAGAATTATCTACTTCTTCATACTCTACTTTTTCTTCTGTCTTTTTTTCTTTGTATTCTTTTGCTTCTTTTTCGAAGCTTAATTCATTATCATATGATTTCTTTTTTGTAGGATCAGACAAAACTTCATATGCTTCAGTAATTTCTTTAAATTTTGCTTCTGCTTCCTTAGGATTTTCAGGATTCATATCTGGATGATATTTTTTGGCTAATACTTTATATGCTCTTGCTATTACTTCATCTGAAGCATTTTGACTTACTTCTAATAATTCATAATAGTCTTTCAAATATCATCACCTCTTTCTTTCGTAAAAATCACACATATAATTTTACCATATTATACTTTTGAAGACAAATTACATTCACATGAAAAGAAAAAATGAGACTTTTGGTGTGTGTCCCCAAAAGTCTCACTTTTCTTAAACCATATTTTTATCGATGGTATGCATGATATTAATCCTACATTTGGTCATTTTAGCATTATCCTCGTCAATATACTCCAGCCTATATGCCTTATCCTTCAGGCAGTCAAAGAACTCTTCTTCATCATACTTCATGATTTTAGCAATATAATTAGCATAAAGCCGGACCTCATCCATGTTAAGCTTAGCAAATCCAGTGTCGATCAGGGTCATAGTATTGGCCTCAAGGCCGGAACCTTTGCCATTAGAATACCTATACTCCGCCAAGTTTTTCAAGAAATCAGTTCCCAGTACTAAAAGAATACTCCGATACCCAGCAAGAATAAAAACCATTTTGTACTCAACGGACTTGACGTACTCAGCACGACTGCTCCTAAACTTGTCCATAAAAGCACCTCCTATCAAAGTCTTTAATAGTCACACTCCTAAACGAAAATTAAATTAACCACTGCCAATATAGCACTACCTTTGACTTTTGACAATAACTTTGAAAAAAATCACTAAAATGTTGTATTTTTAAAGGAAATCTAGTAAAATATACGCGGAATTTTGAGCTAGACTACGTAATAGTAGGTGTAAGCTGTGAGCACAATTAAAAGTGTGCTTAGAGCTTACAACTACTGTAGTTAGCTTGAGACTCCAAATATACTTAAAAAGGAGAAAAAATATGTTAAAAAGTTACAAAACAGAACTTGCTGGCCGTCCACTTGTTATTGAAACAGGTAAAATGGCAGCTTTAGCTAATGCTAGTGTTTTAGTTAAGTATGGCGATACTTGTGTGTTAGTAAATGCAACAGCTTCTAAAGCACCACGTGAAGGAATTGATTTCTTCCCACTTTCAGTAGATTACGAAGAAAGACTTTACTCAGTTGGTAGAATTCCAGGATCTTTCAACAGAAGAGAAGGAAAACCTGCTGACAAAGCAATCTTAGTTGGACGTGCAATTGATAGACCAATCCGTCCTTTATTCCCAAAAGATTTAAGAAATGATGTATGTATCGATGCAGTTGTACTTTCTGTTGATCCTGATTGTTCACCAGAAGTTGCAGCACAAATTGGTACATCTGCTGCTTTATCTATTTCAGATATTCCATTTAATGGTCCTACTGCAGCAGTATCAGTTGGATATGTTGATAACGAATTGGTTATTAACCCAACATTAGCACAAAGAGAACACAATAGATTAAATCTAACAGTTGCTGGTACAAAAACTAAAGTTTCTATGATTGAAGCTGGCGCTGATCAAATTCCTGATGACTTAATGCTTGAAGCAATTAAAAAAGGTCATGCAGAAATTATTAAACTTTGTGAATTCATCGAAGAAATTCAAAAAGAAATTGGAAAGCCAAAATTTGAATATGTATCAGCTGATGTTGATCATGACTTCTTTGATGAAATCAAAGCAAACTTCGAAGACAAAATGAGACAAGCTGTATGCGTTGTTGATAAAAATGAAAGAGATGCAAATGTTACTGCATTAAACGAAGAAGTTTTGGCTTACTGCCAAGAAAAATATGGCGAAGAGTTTGATGAAAAAGAAATGAAGCTTGCTGATGTTCTTTATAAGTTAGAAAAAACTGTTGTAAGACATATGGCTTTAGAAGAACATAAGAGAGTTGATGGTAGAGAATTAGATGAAATTCGTCCTCTTTCTGCCGAAGTAGATATCTTACCTCGTACTCATGGTAGTGCATTGTTTAGCAGAGGTTTAACTCAAGTTCTTTCTATTTGTACATTAGGTACAAAACAAGATGAACAAGAATTAGATGGATTAGATGAAGAAACATCTAAAAGATATATGCATCAATATAACTTCCCTCCATATAGCGTAGGTGAAGCACGTGGTGTTAGATCTCCAGGAAGAAGAGAAATCGGACATGGTGCGCTTGCTGAAAGAGCTTTAGTTCCAGTTATTCCATCAGAAGATGAATTCCCATATACAATTAGAGTAGTATCTGAAGTATTATCTTCAAATGGTTCTACTTCTCAAGGAAGTATTTGTGGATCAACAATGGCTCTTATGGCTGCTGGTGTTCCAATCAAAGCTCCTGTTGCTGGTATTTCTACAGGTCTTGTTACAGATGATAACGATAGATCAAGATATGTAATGTTTACAGATATTCAAGGAATCGAAGATTTCTTTGGTGATATGGACTTTAAAGTTGCTGGTACTAAAGAAGGTATCACAGCAATCCAAGTTGATATTAAAATTGATGGTTTAACATATGATATTATTGAACAAGCATTTGCAAGAACACATAAAGCTAGAGAATACATTTTAGACAATGTAATGCTTAAAGCAATTCCAGAAGTTCGTCCAGAAATATCTAAGTATGCTCCAAAGATTACTACCCTAACAATCGATCCTGAAAAGATTAAAGACGTTATTGGAAGTGGTGGAAAGACAATAAACAAGATTATTGCTGAAACTGGAGTTAAAATTGATATCGAAGATGATGGTAGAGTATTTATTGCTGCTGTAGATAGTGAGGGTGCTAACAAAGCTGTAGCTATGATTGAAGCTATCACAATGGATTTAGAATTAGGTCAAATATACGAGGGAAAAGTTGTTCGTATAATGAACTTCGGTGCTTTCGTAGAAGTAGCTCCTGGCAAAGAAGGAATGGTTCATATTTCTAAGTTAGATAAACAAAGAGTTAATAAAGTTGAAGATGTTGTTTCTATAGGCGATGTTATCAAGGTTAAAGTAATAGAAATCGATGACCAAGGTAGAGTAAACATGATGAGACTAGTTGACTAATTTTCATTTTTCTAATAAAATGATTGTAGTGGCGATAGCATAATCGCATTTGAGGTAAAACCTCCACTACAATCTTTTTTATATCTTATAAAGGGGGACATATTATATGGATTATTCAAGTTTAGATTATAGTACTTATTCTACTACAACTTCAACAAATCCAATTAGCAGTTTAATTTCATTAGCAATTTGTGTAATTTCTATCATTGGTTTATGGAAAATTTTCACAAAAGCTGGAGAAAAAGGTTGGAAAGCTATTATTCCAATTTATAGCAGTTATATTCTATTTAAAATTTCTGGCAAAAAATTTGTTGGATATTTAGTTGCTACAATTATTTTAATCATTGCTTATTTTGTGATGATGGTTGGTTCAGTAGGAATGATTGCTGGTGGTCTTAGCGGCAGTACAGAAGCAGCAGGCGGAATGGCAGTTGTTACAGGTATAGCTTCTATAGTTATGCTTGTTTGTGCAATTATTGTTCTTGTTATTCAAGCTAAACTTTGTGGCGCACTTTCAAGAAGCTTTGGACATGGTGGCGGATTTGCTGCTGGTTTATTCTTCTTATCTCCTATCTTCTACATGATTTTAGGTTTCAATCAAGATCAATATCTTGGACCAAACGGCGGAGGCCAACAATAATATATATAAATTAAAAAGCGAGTCAATTTAATCGACTCGCTTTTTTTATATTATTAAAGAATTTTATTATTCAATATTTCCGCATTATTATAATGAACATTATTCTTTGATGCTTTCTTCACCATAATAACTGCAAACACATAAAATACAATAACAAATACAAACCAAATCAAAATCATCAAAATATTTTGAGTGTCAATCAAGAAGTCATATATAGTGTGTAGCAATGTTGGAATTAATATGCTAAGAAACATAAATGTTTTCTCTTTACCTTTATCAAATTGAGTTTGAGCAATTTTTGCCTTTGATAAAAAGTAACCCATACATATTCCAAAAGCAGCATGTCCAGGAACTGCAGTAACAAATCTTAATACTATAGTCAAAAAACTTGCTAAAACGCCACTAAATAGAAATTCGCTAAATACATACATTAAATTTTCAAATGCCGCAAATCCTAAAGAAGCAAATACTGAATAAACTATTGCATCATATGTTTCATCAAAATGGTTATTATTATAATTTGCAAATCTAACAACAAGCCATTTAAATAATTCTTCTATAATTCCTACTCCAAAAAATGTATATATAAACAAATAAATGAATGAATTAGCTAAATACTCATTTTGTGGAAATATTAATGTCATAACTAGTTCTATAACGCAAACCGGGATAGTAACTAATGCTCCAAGGAAAAAAGATTTTGCGAGTTGACCAGCAGGTTCTTTATGCATATCTTTTTTATAAATATACCATAATATAAGTGCAACTGGAGCAAGTGCTAGGCAAAAAAGTATATCAACCATATAATCCTCCTTTTTGTCTTTTGTTTAATTAAAACTTAATTCTCTCTTCTATATACTTCTCAACTTCATTTATTGGAATTCTAACTTGTTCCATTGTATCTCTATCTCTTATTGTTACTGCATTATCTTCTATTGTATCAAAGTCAACCGTAATACAGAATGGTGTACCAATCTCATCTTCTCTTCTATATCTCTTACCTATGCTTCCTGCTTCATCATAATCTATCATAAACTTCTTAGATAGTTCATCATAGATTTCAGTAGCTTTTTCAGAAAGCTTTTTAGATAATGGAAGAACAGCTGCTTTCATTGGTGCAAGTGCAGGATGAAGTTTAAGTACTGTACGTACATCTCCTTCTGTAATCTCTTCTTCATTATATGCATCACACAAGAACATTAAGAATAATCTATCAACACCAACAGCTGGCTCTACACAATATGGAACATACTTTTCATTTGTCTCGGGATCTGTGTATTGCAAATCTTCCTTAGATGCTTCCATGTGACGTGATAAATCATAATCTGTTCTATCTGCTATTCCCCAAAGCTCTCCCCAACCAAATGGGAATAAATATTCAATGTCAGTTGTTCCCTTACTATAGAAAGAAAGTTCTTCTTTAGAATGCTCTCTCATTCTTAGGTTCTCTTCTTTTGCACCTAGGCTTACTAAAAATTTCTTACAAGTATCTTTCCAATACTCATACCATTCTAAATCTGTTCCAGGTTTGCAGAAAAACTCAAGTTCCATTTGTTCAAATTCACGAGTTCTAAATATAAAGTTACCAGGTGTAATTTCATTTCTAAAGCTTCTTCCCATTTGTCCAATACCCATAGGCATTCTTCTTCTAGTTGTTCTTAAAACATTTTTAAAGTTAACAAACATACCTTGAGCTGTTTCTGGTCTTAAATATACTTCTGATTTAGCATCTTCAGTAACGCCCATGAAAGTTTTAAACATAAGATTAAATTTACGAATGTCTGTAAAATCTGTCTTACCACAATCTGGGCATGGTACGTTGTTCTCTTTAATATAATTAACTAGTTCTTCATTGCTCCATCCATCTAGACCCGATACCTCTTTACCATTTGCAAATGCCCACTCTTCAATAAGCTTATCTGCTCTATGTCTAGTTTTACATGCTTTACAGTCTATTAAAGGATCTGAAAATCCTCCAACGTGACCTGTAGTAACCCAAACTTGTGGATTCATAATAATAGCAGCATCAATACCTACATTATGCTTATTTTCCCTTATAAATTTTTGCCACCAAGCATCTTTAATATTCTTTTTTAATTCTGCACCTAAAGGGCCATAATCCCATGAGTTTGCAAGTCCTCCATAGATTTCACTTCCAGGATATACAAATCCTCTAGTTTTACAAAGTGCAACAATTTTGTCCATTGATTTATCCATTTTTATTCCTCCTTAAATATAAAAAACGTCCCTAAGTCTTTAAACTTAAAGACTTAGGGACGAAAATATCTTTTCCGCGATTCCACCCTAATTGATAATTTCTATTTTCCTTGAAATTATCCACCTTAATTAATAGATAAATATTTACTCCAAAGCTCCACATTTATTAATCGTATATGACCTTACACCAAATAGCCATTTCTCTATAATACAACTCTATAAATACTTCTTTTTCAACGCAAATACCTAACTAAATAATAAATTATCACTAATAGTAGATTTTGTCAATATCATGGCTTATAGTAACAAAAACTCCCGCCAAAATGGCGGGAGTAAGTTCATTCCGGTTTTTCAATCTTAATATTCGCCCTAGCTCTCAAATCTAAAGAACCATCTTTAGTTAGAGGAGCTTTTCTGCTAGGAAGATTAGATTGTCTTGCAAATGACATCATTCTAAGTTCTACGATATTATCACCAAGAAGTTTAGCATCCAAAACAGAATAAAGATTATAAATGCCCAGTTTTTTTAACAAATCATTTAAGCAATCCCAATCTTTTATAGCATTTTTATATTCATTTTCAGGAATATCAAATAAAGAAGCCGATAAAAACATTGCCTCAATTGCATCAGAACACTTAAACACATTTTTTCCAACTTTACGAAGTCCCTTTCCAAGTTTGATTACTTTAAGAGCTTCGCAACCATAAAGAGCTTCATCATCTATAAATTCAATAAAGCAATCTGATAAATCTAATTCTGTAAGACTATAGCATCCTTTAAACATACATTTGGCTATTTCTCTAATACTTTTAGGAATATTAATACTGGTAAGGTATTTACATTCATTGAATGCGCCTTCTCCTAATTCAATTATACTGTCTGGCAAATAGAATTGTTTTAAATCACATTTGCTAAAGCAATACTTTCCAATAAACTTAAGAGAATTAAATTGAGGAAGTTCCTTAAGTCTTTCACAATCTTTAAAAGCTTTTTCACCAAGTTTAATGATTCTGCCACTATCTACAAATTCGAGCTCCTCAAGCCTTCTGCATCCACAAAAAGCTTCATCATCAATAGCTTCTGTTTTTGGTACTTTGAAAGAAACTAGGCTTGTACAATTTTTAAACAATTGTTTACTAATACAAGATATAGAACTTCCAAAATAAATGCTTCTCAATGCTGTACATTCTTTAAAACATGCAACACCAATAGAATTTATTTTTGGAAGACTTATAGATGTCAAATTTTTACATCCACTAAAGCATTCATCACCAAAAACACTTATATCATCTGCTAGATATACGCTATGCAAATTAGCACAATCTTTATACATTTCACTAGGAAGATGTAATTCACCAGTGAAGGAAGCAGTTTTAATCATACTTCCCATAAAGATACCTTTTCCTGTTGTTTTAAAACCTGTTTTTAAAGAAGCATCCTCAAGTCCAGTATATGCAAATGCATAATCATCAACAGATAATTGATTAAGGAAGCTGAAAAATTTTAATGATTTACATCCGTAAAATGCTCTTTTACCAATCTTTTTTACACTACCATTTCTACCTACATCTTTTAGTTTTTCGCATCCTTCAAATGCAGCATATCCAATTTCTTTTATAGATAATAGTTCAACCACTTCAAGATTTTTGCAATCTTTAAACATCTCAAATGTTATTTGTGTTACATCTAAAGGAAGCTTCATTTCTTTTAATGATCTGCATCCATGGAAAACAGATACTCCAAATGAATAGTCTCTCATACCATAAGGAAATACTACTTTCTCTAATTCTAAGCAATCATAAAAAGCACCATCGTCAATCTTTCTTATAGTAGTGTTGCTAAAATCTACTATTTTAAGAGAAGTACATTTTGAAAAATAATATTTTCCAATTGTCCAGGTTCCACCACTTATAATAACTTCTTCGAAGAAGAATCCTTGGAACATTCCATCATCTTTACCATGGTCAGTATTAAGAGATTGAATTTCAAGTTTCTTAATATGAAGATATTCACAAATCTTATTAATAATACTTCTAAATCCAACAGCATTTTTGTAATCAGAGTCATTATTACACTCTTTAATATAAACTTCCCCATTTGTAAATGGATTACTATTTTTCTTAAAATGGAACCCCAAAAAATCTCTTAATTCATTCGATTCAGCTGTTTCCATACGAAAATCTCTATAAAGGTCAAGATTAATAGTAACCTTTTCATCAGTAATAAAAACCTTATAATTTTTCTTACTGATTAATCTAGGAGAATTATTTGAAAGCTTTCTGCTCAAATTCTTAAATAGTAAAGATACTCTACCTTTTCCTTTTGCAACTAACTTATAATTCTCAGCATCATCAACAACAATAGAGTTCTCTTCATTAACAATAATATCTGCTTTTTGCGGGTCATATTCTGGATTTTCAATCTGAGTCAAAACTTTCCAGAAATCAAGTTCCTTTTCTCTATCTTTTGGTAATTCCATCAAAAAGTCGTTAAGCTTATCCGCCAAAGAAGGTTTTCCTTTTTCAAGAAGCTTATGGACATTATCTTTATGATGATTATAGATAAAAAGAACCATATCATAATCAAAGTCTTGAGCCACAATAGAAGCCGCTTCATCTTTTCCATCACAAAGAAGACGAATTACATAGTAATAATTAGCTTTTGCAATTTCTTGCTCAAACAAATGCGAGCGTACATTGCTATCATCGTATTTTTGTTTAACAATTTTAATCATGGAAGCAATATCTTCAATGCTCCCACTAAAATCAATCTTGTCCAAATAGCCCTTTAATACATCAAGCTTTGATTTACGACTTGCAATATAACTAGGATTTGATTTAACAAACTCTAGCAATTCGGCTTTATCATTTTCATCAGTTACTTTTAGAGTAATGGTAGGAGCCAATTCAATAAGCGGATTTGAACTCTTACCCATAACAACATAGTAATTAAGTCTTTGTTCTAATGATAGTACACTGGAGTATAGTTTATCTGGAATATTCACATTTCGAGGCAAAGCCTCTAACACACTCCGATAAAGAGTATACTCACTTTCTAAAGCTTCTTTATAAATATCGTCGTTACTCAGTTTTAATAGCATTACTTCAATTTTGTCCAACTGCTTATCAACCATTCCTGCAAAACCACCTTTCGTCTAAGAAGTCTCTTTGTCGAAGTGACAAAAGTATATTTAAACGGCTGCATTATATCATGTTACTTTACATAAATCAATGGCTTTGTAAACAAAAAAAGATGGCTTTAAAAGCCATCTTTTTCATGTATTTAGTTACTAATGAGTCATTGTAGGACCAAACTTAATAGTATTTGGAATTAACTCATAAATTACAACTGGAATACTTGGTGAAGGATCATCTGGATCACTACCTGGTACAGGAGTTGTTCCTGTTGGAACATCTGGATTTGGAGGTAATTTTCCAGTCTTACCGTTTGGTAATTGGAATTCTAGTTTTGTAGGTTCATATCTTAAGTAATTCTTTCCATTACTATTTGTAATAATCTTTGTGAATCCTACAATTATATAACCATCACCTAACTTATTAGAAGCATTTGGATTTGGAACTACCCCCTTATCAACTACTATAGTTGAACTTGGAAGCTCAAAAGCACCATACCAGTGACCAACACTATATTCAAATCCAGTAACATTTGCTTTAGCAGCAGTAATTTCAGCACTATTCATCTTGTACTTACTATCTTCACCAGTGCCTAATAATCTTTCTACGTTACTTGAGTACGCTAGTCTTGTATTATATGGTAACTTAATCAAAGTTGTGTCTCCCAAATCAATTCTTTCAGAAGTATTAAATACACCGCCTCTATAAGTATTTACCCATTTCTTATAATACTCACTAACTACATTACGTCTAATACTGTCAGTAAGAATCAATTCACTATTTGCATTGTTATTAAATCTTAACAACTTGTTAAATAGAATTGTTGATTTAAACTCGCTACCTTTCATAACATCAGATGCCATAACTGTATTGAATTTATATGGTGTAGTCAAAATATTTACATATGGTCCTGATTGAGATTGTTTATAATAAACATCAACCTCTTTAGCAGTTCCACCATTACTACTAATAAAGTAATATTTTGGTGTAATGCTTATATAATCAGAAGTATCACCATACCAACCATTAGTTGCAATATCAAAGTATACTGCATCTCCTAGTTTAATAGCATTAACATATGATCTATTCTTGTTTTGTGAGAATTGTCCAATTGGAAGTTTATCTTGTGATTCTTGTGAATCAGTAACACTTCCTTGGATTTCAGCCCAGTCCATATCAGTAGTAGCTCTTGCTTCTAAGTCTCTAATATCTCCGATAATCTTAACATCAAAGTGATTCTTTGCTATGTAATTATCTCTACTTAAGTTTGCAAAAGTTTCTGAAATATCTGGATAATCGTTCTTTGCATTTGGATCTGTAGTAGGCACCTTAGTACCTTTAGCATTTTCAGCAATTAAACGAGTATCAATAGTATGAACTTTCTTATCTTGCCACAATTCCATATTTGATTCTAATATACGGAATTTATATACTTCATCTGCGATATTCAAATCATGCCATTCGTCTTTCTTGATAAAGTTTCCTTCTCCATCAACAACATCGAATGAGAATTTAACTTGTTTCTTCCAAGCAAATGTTTCTTTGTAGTTTTCATCTGTTCTACCAGCCTTATTAAATCCATCACCATTTGCATTTAAACCATCATAGTTATATGTATTTCTACCATAACCTGTCTCATCTAAATGAGTTCCTGTATGTGGAATGAATAAATCAAATGTAGAACCAAGTAACAATGTTACTTTAACATCATTAGTTGTTGTATTTACCTTATCGGTAACAGCAGTGACTCCGCCATTCCATGATTGATCTTTCTTAGATGTCTTTGTATTGTCTGCATTGCTTTGTTCTATTGTTTCAACCTTCTTAACGACTGCATTGTTCATTCCTTCAACAGTCTTTAATCCGTTCTTTAATCTAACATCTATATCTTCTGCTTTGTTGTATAAATCTTTATAAGCATACGCAACAAACTCATTCTTGTAGTTGTTGCTTACTTGTGTTGTTGATCCGCCAGCAAATATCTTGTTGATATGATCAATTACATTGTTTGATTGAACAATCATTGTATCGTTAACTACTGGAGTATGAACAAATAACTTGTTACCAACAATATCTCTCTTAGCATTAACCAAGATTTCTTTATTTGTTCTCCATGCTTCTGGATCAGTTAATTCATATGTTCCAGCTGTTATAAATAATTGATGATCATTTGCTTCTTCAATTGTACGAGTATCAGGATTTACTCTTTGATATGCAATATAATAAACATCTGCTTTTGTATTATAGTCTGTATTAATCTTATCCTTTGAAATATAAATCTCAGTATGTTTATACAATACGTCTTTATCAATTAATGCAGCTTTTGGATGTAAATCTGCCATATATGCACTTGGTGTTGGTGCTCTACCATAAAGCATCTTGTCTAATTGGATAGCTGTATATTCTCTATTAATTGGAAGATCTAATCCACTTAATATCATTACATTTCTCCAAGAACCATCTGGATTAATTGATGCATCATTTACATATAGTCTATCCATATTAACTCTAACATTGTTCTTCTCGCATGCATCTGTCATCAAGCTTGGTGACGCTTTATATTTAAGCTCAATGCTGTCCATCATAGAACGAGTAACTTCTGTGTATTGAATTTCTGGTAGAATGTATTCAACCTCATATTCAAATTCATTATTTGGTAATGTAGTAACTTTTACATTATAGAAACCAGTTGAAAGCTTATATTCACCATCTGCAAGTCCCTTAACATATTCGCTTACTGTTTTACCTCCTAAATTATAGTGGTCAGAGTCTGCTAAATCTTCAAATAATAACTTACCACCAGGAGCATAATCCAAATATGGTTTTTTCTTATATTCAGGATATAAAGTTACTTGACCTTTTTCTAAAACAGCACCATTATCATTTCTATGTTCAATAGCTTCATTCTTAACAACAGATCTACTTATTAAGTCTAATTGAACATTCTTAGCTCCTATATATGAATATGGCATATCAAGTTCAATATAGTTAGAAGACTCTATTGTATAAGCTTTATCTGTATTATTAGCTATATCAGTAGAAGATGCATCAGCATCATTTCTCTTATAATATGGTTGAACAAGTTTAACTTTTATCTTAGCTTTCTTTTCTTCTTGAGTAATTGTATTAGATAATAAGAAACTATCTGTAATTACATTTGCATATAAATCTTCTGATGTTGGAACAGCTCTTAAAACGTTGTACTCTTCTGTAGTATCTCTTTCATTTGATCTTAACAATACTGTTTCAGAAGTTATTTCAGTAACATCAAATTGCTCTGGCTTTTCAAAACTTCCTTTATATACAAATAGAAGCAATCTACTTTGACCATTTCTCTTAACTTCTACATTAACTACCTTATTTTCAGTAATATCTAAATTACTTGTTGATAAGTCTTTATATAATTCATATCTTAGATATTCATATCCATTACCATTTTCATCTTTAATACCAGTTAAATCTAAAGCTGATACATCATGACTATCTCTTGTCATCTTAATGTCTGGCAATGGGTCAGTAATGTCTTTTCCTGTCTCATCAACATATCTTACTTTAAGTATTGGATAATCTTCTTTATATACATAGATTAATGTTCTATCATTTAATCCATTACGTGGAACATGAACATATACTATATTATTGTTTGTAGGACTTGTAACTTCTTCATGTCCTAATACTGTATCTAATGTATATTCTTTGTACTTATAATTATGTTTTGTTAAGTCTTTAGAAAAAGCATTTACTCCTGATTCAGCAATTAACAAATGCTCATCTGGCCATAACTTAAGGCCTGCTTCATCTACATGTTTAATAGTAAGAATTGGTGTTTTTTCATAATAATATACAAACCTTATATCATTTCCAATTCTATTTATTTCATTTATTATTTCTGGTTCTTTAATATCATTAGATGTTAGAACATAGTATAACAAGTTGTCTGCACTTATAGCTTCCAATGAAGAACCTTCTTTTTGTTCATATGAAAAATCTTTTTTCCAAATTGGTGATGTGCTATTTCCTTTATATAAATCTAATCTCTTAATAATTCTACCAGTAATATTATAAGGTAAACCTTCTGGTGGAAGTGAAGATCCATTTACTGAAAGTACATGATCATCAGTAGTAAATAGTGAAGGTAATTCAAAATAGTGACCATTTAGTAATTGAGTGTATGCTAAATCTTCACCTGTCTTAGCTTTCAAAACAGTTTTATCTTCCCAAGTTCTATGTTCAACTTTAACATCAACATTTTCGTAGTTAAATGTAAGAGTTAAGTCAGGCATATATCCTTTTTTATGATCTAATACATGAGAAGTTCCACCCTCAGTAACATTACCATCTGCTTTTAATGCAATGTTCTTTCTGTAAACCTCAACAGGAACTGTCAAAACTCCAGCTTTTGCCATTTCACTTCCAGTCATGGCGTGAGTAGTTATTCCATCATAATTAGACGGAGAAGCAGTTGTATTTGTATCATAAGTTCGAGATGCTTCTATGCTTCCATCATCATATGTCATTACTCTTCCATCTTCATTACTAGTAAATTTATAATCAGTCAAAATATATCCTGGCCACAAATACTTGTTCAATGAAGTATTATTGTGCAATACATAAGTAGTACCTGGTGTGAAATAATTCTTTTGATTTGTAATCGTTTCTGTCTCACAGGCTAATGTGCCACAAACATGTCCACCAGAATTATATCCTTTAGCTAATTCATATGTAACGCCACTCTTATTAGTTGGTATTTCAGTTCTATTTTTATTTACATGTTTAATTGTTATTCTAACTGGTTCAAAATAGAAAGTAATAGATTTAAATATCTCGCCAGTCTTCATTTGACATGTGGTGCTATAAGATTCACTTTTGTTCAATTGTGATCTTTGCTCTTTAGGAATCGCTCCTCCTAAACTACCTGTATTTTTTTCTAGCTTATATCCAACATATCTCCAGCCATAATAATCCATAGTATCTAAGTCAACTTTGCCTGAAAAACTTGCTGTATGATATCCTCCAGATCCGTGGTAAATCAAACCAGAGCGAGATATATCTGTTGGCGCGCCTATAATCTTTTCACCATTCTCAACATTACGATAGCCTACTGTTAAATAACCATAATATTTTGGTGGTGGAGGTGGTGGAGGTGCATTATGTGTAAACAGACGACCACCATCGCTATATATGTGTGAATCCCATTCCACTTTTGATCCACTTTTTAATGTTACAGTTTGAATTCTAATTCTTCCTTGAAGTTCCATGAACCCATATACAGTTCCAGTAGTACTAGCAAAAGGAGTATCAACTGAATGTTCAAACTTAAATTCCTTAATATCATTTAATTTCTCCCACGCTGCAAGAATTGCTGGGTTTGTGCCTAATGTACCAGTAAGAATATCTGGTAGATTATTATAGTCTTGCATCGAGTTTTGTCCCAATATAGCTACAATAGTTTGGATAAATCCTCCAAATGTTCCATCATTTAAGCTTAAAACATTGTTTTTGACCTCTTGATAATCTGCATTATTAGCTAAGTCTATAGTAGCTTCTCCATCATTTCTATTATATGTTTCACCTTCAACTACCAAATAAGCTGGAATAGTCTTAGTCGAACCATAAGCCATGTCACCAAACAATGGATGATTTAGTTCAATCTTCATTGTATCTTGAGTTAATGGTGTTTCAGTCCATGCTGGTGTTGAATCAAAAACTCTATAATTGGTCCAATGTTCACCATTTTCTACCCAATTATCAATCTCTTTGATTTGTAAAGTAGCAGAACAACCAACGCATTTTCCATCCTCACCAAATCCGTGCTTAAATTGTTCTTTTTTCATATATGTGTTACAAATTGTACATTTGTGCCACTTAACTTCGTTAGGGTCAAAACTATGTTTGGCTTTTCCACCCCTATTTGAACATTCTGAGCATTTATAATCATGTTCATAGTCATCCACATATTTAGGGTCCGTATTAAATGTACATTCTGTTCTATTCCCATAATTACTACAACCATTAACACATTTATATTTATGATGTGTTTCGTCATCTGTTATAACAGCTCCTGTATAACTATGAGACAAAGTGCTTCCATATTCATTTCCACATCTTGTACAAACCTTCTTTTTAAGGCATGTTGCCGTTCCACCTGTATGAGATGGCTTTGTAGTATGCCATTCATTACCCCAATAGTAATAACCATCATCATCAGTACATTTATAATATTTACATTGGTCAGTAGAAGCTGTAGATGCCTTAGTATGGCAAAAAGCAGTTGTATTTAAAAGTGCAAGTATAAATATTAGAAATGCCAATAAAAATATTTTGTTTTTTCTATTCACTTGATAATCCCTCCTATTTGCTTAATCTCCAGATCATTGTAGCTGCTTCAGCTCTCGACATAGTTTTATCTGGTCTAAATGTACCATCTTCATATCCAGCAATTAAACCACGAGCAACTGTATGTCTTAACATATATAAATCTTCCATGTTAACAGTACCTACATCAATAAATCCTGTTTCTTTACTAAAATCAGATGAGTTACCTTTCATAATCATATCTGCTTTGGCAACCATTCTAACCATCTCAATTCTAGTAATTGGTTCATTAATGTTCTTCTCGTTAATTACATTCTTTCCAATTACTCCATATGTTTCTGCAATCCATACGTAATTTGAAGCCCAATGATCCATTGTGCCTTCGGCATCAGATAAATCAATACCTTGTGGCAAACAACAAGCAATTACAAGCTTCAAAAATTCAGCATGTGTAATTGTTCCGCTTGGCTTAAATGAACCATCTTGATATCCGTTGATTACGCCACCATCAGACAACTCATTAATGTACTGATAAGCCCAGTGTGTTTGCGCAACATCACTGAATTCTTTAGCGTATGCAAAGGATAACATCAAGTTGCAAATAATTACTAAAATCCCAATTAAACAAATAAATTTTTTCATCATAAGTACCTCAATTCTCTTAAAAATATAGTAAACCTATATTATTTTATCATACAATATGTAAAATCGCTTATTTATTAGGGTTTTTTAATGAATTTGTAATATAATATTAAAGTGATTTTTAACATAAAAAAGGAGCCTATCGGCTCCTTTAAAATTACTCAATTATTCCTTTTAAATACCATACATGTTGCGACACTATTTTCAATTCTATTTCCTTTCCAATTAAGTCTTTTGGCCCCTCAAAATTAACTATCTTGTTTGATGAAGTCCTTGCAGTAAGCATATCTTTGTTAGTTTTACTTTCACCTTCCACTAATACCCTTTGAGTTGTTCCAACATATTTATTCATACTTTCTTCAAGCATACCATCAGCCAAAGCTTTTAATCTATTAAATCTCTCGGATTTAATGTCTTCTGGAATATGTCCTTCCATTTTTTCAGCTCTAGTACCTTTTCTGACACTATAAATGAACATAAAAACTTGTTCATAGTCCATTTTTCTTACAACATCTAGTGTATCTTCAAAATCTTCTTCTGTCTCACCCGGAAAACCAACTATGATATCAGTCGTAAATAGTGCATCAGGAATTTTTTCTTTTATTCTCTTTGCTAAATCTAGATACTCCTCTTTGGTATATCCTCTGTTCATAGACTGTAATACTTTTGAGCTTCCAGATTGTAATGGCAAATGAATAACTCTTGAAATCTTTTTACTATTAGCAATTACATCAATAACATCAGCTTTAAAATCCTTTGGATGAGGCGATGTGAATTTAATAATATCTATTCCATCTATTTTGTCTAAATCAGCAAGTAGATTTGCGAAACTATAACCCTCACGAGGATTATAAGAATTTACATTTTGACCTAAAAGAAGAATTTCTTTGCAGCCATCCTTTGCTAATTCGTTTACTTCAAAAAGAATATCTTCAGGTTGTCTAGAACGTTCTCTGCCACGAACATATGGAACTATACAATACGAGCAGAAATTGTTACAACCATTCATTATGATAATTGATGCTTGTGTTTTGCTTTGTCTCTTTATTGGAAGTCCTTCATAAATCTCACCATCAATATCCCACACATCAACTATTCTTTTTTGGTTATTGTTAGTTAACTTATTATAAAGCATTTCGGGAAACTTGTATAAATTATGAGTTCCAAAAATAATATCTACTTGAGAATAACTCTTTTTAATCTTTTCAATGACATGAGGCTCTTGTGACATACAACCAGCAAAACAAATAATCATATTGTTCTTTTCTTTAATATTCTTTAATTCACCAAGTTTTCCAAACACCTTTTCTTCAGCATTTTCGCGAATAGAGCAAGTGTTAAAGATCACAATATTAGCATATTCAAACTCTTCGACTTGTGTGTAACCCATACTATCTAGCATTCCACAAAGTTTTTCACTATCTGCTTCATTAAGTTTGCAGCCCATTGTGTTAATACAATAATTACGCTTTTCGCCAAGTGTTTTTATTTTATTAATATATTCAATTTGATTTTGAATTTCCGATTCTGGAACTTTGTTAATCATTGAATAAACTCCTTTTACAATATAAAATTTGGCGAGCTAAAAGCTCGCCAACAATTACATTTCGATTGAATCGTCAAAGTCAATTACGATTGTTTTGTGGCAATTAGGACATTCTATCTCATTTATATTATCCTCAATTAGCCAGTTTGGAACTAAATCTCCACAATATGGACATTTAAGCTCTTGTGGTTCAAAATCATCATTGATTTGACTTTGTATATCTAAAATAGTATCTTGCATTTCTGTAAGTTGTTCTTGCATGTTGTCTTGAAATTCAACTACATGTACTAAGTGAGTAGTAAATTCTTGAATCAATGCTTCGATTGATTTCATAACAACTTTGCGTTCTTCATCATCAGAAATTGCTTTATCTATTTTTTCAACTTCTTTAATAATCTTATCTTTAAATTAAGACATTAAACACGCTCCATGTATTCTCCTGTACGAGTATCGATACGAATTTTGTCTCCAATTTCAACAAATAAAGGAACATTTACTTGATATCCTGTTTCTGTTGTAGCTGGTTTTAAAGTACCTGTAGAAGTATTTCCTTTAAATCCTGGCTCAGTATATGTAATTGTTAATTCAACAAACATAGGTGGTTCAACACCAAATACTTTTCCTTTGTATGATAATACTTTAACTTCCATGTTATCTAAAAGATAGTTTAGAATATCTCCTAAATCATCTTTTGTAAGTGGAAGTTGTTCATATGTATCATTATCCATGAAGTAATATGTGTCTCCATCATTATATAAATATTGCATTGTTTTTCTGTCGATTTGAGCTTCTTCAACTTTAGTTGTAGGGTTAAATGTTTGTTCTGTAACAGCGCCAGTAATAACATTCTTAAGCTTTGTTCTAACGAAAGCTGCTCCCTTTCCTGGTTTAACGTGTTGGAATTCAACTATTCTATATACTTGACCTTCCATTTCAAAAGTCATACCATTTCTAAAATCTCCTGCTGTAATCATTTAAATCATCCTTCCTATTTTTTCTCATAACTGGACTAATTTTACAACAAACAAGCTCACGTTTCAACATTTTTCGTATATTTTGTTAACAGTATCTTTATTGCTTAATTATAATAAAAATAGCGCCTTGGCAAATGCCTAGGCGCCTTCACATTACTCCGGCTGTCTTTTGATCGAAAACGCAGAGCTGTAGTACGTGAATGTGAGATTGTGATATACCTTCTTAACATAATATCATAAAAGGGATTTTTGTCAATTACATATAGTTCTCGTTTTTTACTTCGAAATATGACTTTGGATGAGAGCAAACAGGGCATACTTCTGGAGCTTCTCTTCCAATAACAATATGTCCACAGTTTCTACATTGCCATATTTTATCTCCGTCTTTGCTAAATACTAGGCCGCCCTCAACATTTTCAAGTAGCTTTCTATATCTAGCTTCATGTTCTTTTTCAATTTGTCCCACTGCTTCAAATAAATAAGAAATTCTGTCAAATCCTTCTTCTTTAGCTTCTTTAGCGAATCTTTCATACATATCTGTCCATTCATAGTTTTCGCCTTCTGCTGCAGCTTTAAGATTATCTGCAGTTCCAGGAACTTCTCCACCATTTAATAGCTTAAACCAAATTTTAGCATGTTCTTTCTCATTATTAGCTGTTTCCTCAAATATAGCAGCTATTTGCTCATATCCATCTTTCTTTGCTTTACTAGCAAAATATGTATATTTATTTCTTGCTTGTGACTCTCCTGCAAAAGCTTCCATCAAATTCTTCTCTGTTTTACTACCTTTAAGTTCCATATTTGAACCTCCTTAATTATTTTTACGTGAATTTATGTTAACAAATTTGTGCTTTTTCTCACGTTTTCTACCGATTCATTTTACAATGAAACCTTAGAAATTGCAATACATAAAAGTCTCCCCCACCTATTTTTAAATTTAGGTGGGGGAGTTCTTATTTTTTTATTAATAAACAATGTCTTTTGTATTTTCAATTTGTATAGATGTATCAGATTCATACATGGTTACAGCTCCATTTGGAACAGTTGCGGTCTTACCATTTGGTAAAGTTATTGTCATCATTCCATTTGGTGTTGTCCAATTAATAACTGGGTCTTCCTTTGTCTTATCTTCTTTACCAATATCGCTTCCCGAAGTGAATCGAGCCTCAGGTCCGTAGTACTTTAAGTATTTAGAACTATTATTATTTGTACTAATATTAAATACAACTATAATATATCCATTTTTAAACAACTTAGAAGTATCATTTGATCTTATTGCTTCAATTGCTCTAGCATCAGTTAATGAAGGATCAACAGCAACTGTAGTAGTTGGCAATGCATATCCTGCATACCATCTTCCTACGCTTCCAACAACTCTATCACTTCCACCTTCAGAAGAAGTTTTTGCATTTTCTATGATATTATCTTTAGTTTGCTTATATAATCCTTCTCCACCATTGTCAGTCATATATTCAATAAAGTTGTTGTAACACATTCTCATTGAATGTGGAAGATTTAAACTTCTTAATGTACCAATATTTACTTTATTTGAATAATTATATCTAGTATATCCTTCTATAGGATAAATCTTGTTTGAATCTGTTATCTCTTGAGAATCAACTTTCAAATATGAATCTGTTATTGCTACTTTTATATTTAAATCTTCAGCGCCTGTACCAAGTCTCTTATATGTACTATTTTTCTTATAATACAAATTAACTGGTTTTGCAGCTCCGCCTTCTTTTGATACAAAGTAGAATCCATTATTGGCAACACTTATATCTATATTGTTGCTCTTTCTTCCTTTTGTTTTAAAATTAAATATAAATGAACTACCTAATTTTGGTGCAAAAGCATAAGAGCTATTCTTGTTTTGTGATTTAACATTTGTTATAGATGAATAAACATTATTTCTTCCTTTTTGTGTTTGTCCGAATGGAAATTCATTTGCAAGTACATTATCTGTATTAAATATTTGTGATTGAACTTTGGTTTCCCAGTCTCTATCATTTGAATTGCTTACTTGTAAATCATAAATCTTTCCAACGATTTCTACTGTAATATCTTTAGTAGCAATATATTTTGTTATATCTGTATTAGCATCTTTTTGCATAGCTTGTAGTTGTTCATTAGTTGTAACGTTCTCAGCAACAACTTCCGTCCAAACGGTTTGTTCCCCTTCATCTACCCATACTGGAAGAAGGAATTCATACTTCATACTAGTAAGTTTTACCGGAACATCAGCCATATCTCCAAGCCATGTATTAGCTGGAACAAAGAACGTTTTCTCTTTTCCGCTTGAATCCTTATATAATAAATATGCATCAAAACTTAACTTAACATCCTTATATTTTCCCCAGTTAGAATCTTCTTTTGGTATAGCTTGATTTGATAAATAATTTCTCGTGCCGTAGCCTCTCTTAGTAATATGCGTTCCATCATTTGGGAATATAACACTAAATCGCTTATCTAATTGAATAGCAATATTACTGCTAGGATTTACTCTTTGATCTTTAAACGATTCCGTCTCTATATAAGCTCTATCTACTACTGGAGTATGAACATTAACATCGTTAACGCTTATATTAACTGGTTGATAACCTGTATAATGTAATTCAGCCACTGGATCATATAATCCATTTTTCTTATATGATGGAATCATTTCAACAACTGTACCTTTTGGTTGAGCACTACGAACTTCTGGCTCAATGTGGTTATCTGAACCACTTGTAATATGAGAACCTCTAAAGTCAAACTCTGTTGCAGTTTTATTTGTTCCAGTGCCATTGTTATGTGCAGATGATCCTCCTGGAACAGCATCAACCAATGCTTTAATTTGCGCTACTGCGCTCGCATACCAACCATTTTGATCATGCGAAACAGCCGCCGTAGCTTCACGTTCTTCTTCATATTCACCAACAAAATAAGAATAAATCAAAGGAACTGCTGGATCTCTCTCATTACTAAAACTTGAACTAAATCCTGCATAATTTAAATTCTCTTGATAAAATTCGATTTTTACATCACTTTCTGTAGGAGCATCTTTAACTAAAGCATATTCTGCTTGATAAATATTTGGAGTAACGCTTAAACATGTAGCTTTATGTCCAGTATAAGAAACAGCCTCTCCAATTTGTGGTCCTGTTTTTGTTCCATGTCTTTCTTCAAAGTGTCCTTTTTCAATTACCTCATCGCCACTCTTTTTATCAGGAATCCAAACATGGTACTTATATCCAGCTGTAAATACTACAGGTATATCAGTACATCCACCCCAAGCTGTATGCGTTGATACTTTTATACTGTATAAAATATCATCAACTTCTGTAACATCAAAAAATAAATTTTCACTAGTTGGAATAGCTTCTGTAACATCATACTCATGTGTATCAGTATCATTAATTTGTTTATCATTAACATCTTTTCCAACAAAGTCTTTGTTATAAATTTTAACCTCGCCTGTAGGTATTATGTGATTATAATAGTATTGTCCATTGGTAGACTTATGCCATACTTTTCCAGCAGGTGGAAGTTCTGGTATTTCATCATCTCCATGAGGGCCAATGCTCATAATTTGGTCAAATTGTCCTAGCGCATCTAATACCAAAGCTTCAACGTATTTTGTTTGATCCTCTGGTGATAATGAATTATAGTACGCTAAATTAAATGAAGGGCAAATATCTGTTATAGATGCTACTCCATTTGGATTATCAGTCGTTCCAAGTATAATAACAATTCCATTACTTACATCTCTTCCAAGTGTAATTGATGTAGTATTATCTATTCCAACATTTATGTTGCATACATCATAATGTGCTTGTCCATCTGTTAAACCTTCTACATATGAATTAATCTGCTCATTTGTAGCATTTGGATTAGCATTCATATATAGATTTAGTTGCAATCTAAAAGCAGCATACGCAGTTGGACTAAATTGTCCATCATCCCCAACAAAAGCATCTTCACTACAAGTTACTGTTACTGCCCTTGTATTTGCACCCGCTCTAGATCCATCCGTCTCACCTATTGTAACTTCTCTACCGTCTCCATCAGGGTGTCCAGGAATTCTATTATATGTACCATCTGTTGCACCAATATTTCCGAACTAAATTTGTTACCGGCATTCTTCCCTGAGAAGCAATTTCAGCATTATTTGTTCTTGTTTCATTAGTAATATCTGAAAGTGCATAAACTACAGAGCTCAACAACACAAAAATAATTGTAATCAAAGTAAAAAATCTTATTATTTTACTCATTTATTGCCCTCCTAACTTCAGAAAATCTATAAATAATTGTTGCAACTTCCGCTCTTGTCATATTCTTTAATGGTTTAAATGTACCATCTTCATATCCTATCATAAGTCCAAGTCTTGCAATATTTGAAACAGCTGTTTCATCACTACTTCCAAATTCTTTTACATCATCAAAAGTAATAACAACTTTTTCATACGATTCAGATGATTTAAAAGGCATAAGCTTATTATATTTTTCATAAAAAGCAGACATTTGCTCACTTGTTAATTTATTCATTATTTCATTAAGCTCACTACTAGAAATATTAGTAGACTTGGTAATCTTCATTTCATATAACACTTTTTTGGCCGCTTCATGTTGCTTTTCGACTTCTTCAGAAGTTGGCTTAACTTTTTCTCTATTCTTTTCGTCAAAAAGACCTACTTCTTTGCAAAATCCATTTAGAATAACTGCAGCCTCTAATCTTGTAATAGGCATAGTAATAGTATCGCCGGAATAATTATATGGATTATTCTTTGCTGCTAACATAACATATGTATCATACCATCTTCCACCCTCTCTTGTTGGAATAGATAAAATCCCTTCCAAACCTGGCATAGAAGAATATGCTTCTGAAACAATTAGTTTTAAGAATTCTGCTCTTGTAATTGAATTACTTGGTCTAAAAGTTCCATCCTTATAGCCATTGATAGTTCCCTTGTCTGATAATGCTGAAACATATTTATGTGCCCAATGAGACTCAGATAAATCACTAAACTCTTTAGCGATACTTAAAGAGCATAGTGTTCCACAAGTTAAGATGATAATAAACAAAATCAATATTGCTTTTTTCATACTAAAACCTCCATATTTGTATAAATATCCACCTAATATTTTATCAAACTAAAAGTAAATGAATTTAATAGATATTGTTATTTAACATCAACTTAATATTTGTTACATTTTGATTACGTACAAGCCTATTTGAACACAATATGGTAGAATGAATTATATATAACCTGTAAAGGAGTTTTAATTATGCAATCATTCTTAAGTAATAGTCTTCCCATTGTTGTATTTATTATTTCAGTTTTTATTTGCTATATAGTATCAAAAGCAAAAAAAGTTCCTCCAAATACAACAATTATTATTGATAGAAATACACATTTCCACAAGAAAAAAAGTGGAGGATATTATCTATTTAATCCAAGAACAGATAAAGTTACTACGCAAGTTTCCATATTTCCAATTACCGAAAAATATACAAATATTTTTAAAACACACGAAGATGGTTACTACAATGTTTCATTCGCGATGACATATATTTGCAAAGAGCCAAATCAAACATTGGACTCTCTTTCTGACAGTAGAAGAAGCATTTACGATATTGCTAACTGCGCAGTTGAAATAATTTGGGGAGCTCTTAGTACAAAAGATATTGTTAAAACTACTCTAGACGAAATGAGCGAAAGATTATTTCATCAATTAGAAGCAACTCTTGAATACTTCTATATTGATGTTACAGAAGCACATATAATTAATTACACTATGGTTAATGAAGAAGTCGGAAGAAATATTGTATTCCAAAAACATATTTCTTCAAGCAACGATCCAATACAATAAATATGCTTATTTAAGAGAGGTGCATTTTGGGGACACTTACTAAAAGTCACAACATTGTGACTTTTAGTAAGTGTCCCAAAAA
>JAFYBZ010000033.1 GCA_017539905.1 Clostridia bacterium
AACAAAAGGGACAATTTTTAAATACTTGCCCCTTAATTTTATTAAAGATATATGTTATCCTTTATATATCAATACTTTGCAGATTTGTAACTTGTATCTAATTTGTATCTAAATGCAGAATTGTGCATATTTTTAGTTTTTACAAAATTTTGCAATCCCTTGGCATTACTGGTTTCTGCCGCAACAGTTCTTATACTTTTTACCACTACCACATGGACATGGATCATTTCTTCCAACTTTTGGTCCTTCGTTAACTACTGTTTTATTTAATCCACCTTCTTTTGGTGTAATGCTTCCATCAACTAAGCTAATTGCTGTATCTCTTAAGCTTGCATCTGTAATTTGTGCAGCTTCTTCTCTTTCAACTCTATCAGCTTTTTCAAGGTGTAATAATGATTTTGTAATATCAATTTTGATATTTTCAACCATTGCATCAAACATATCAAAACCTTCAATTCTGTATTGTACAACTGGATCTTTTTGTCCATAAGCACGAAGACCAATACCGTTTTTTAGTTCATCCATGTTATCGATGTGTTCCATCCATTGATCATCAACTACTTTTAATGTGATAACTCTTTCGATTTCTCTTAAATCGTCACCAATCATTTCTTCTTTTTGTTGATATTTTTCATGAACTGCTTCTGTTAATTTATCAGATAATTCTTGAACTTTGAATTTATCTCCTTCATGTAATCCTAATTGATGTTTGTCTAATCCAAGTGTTGTATGAATTTCTGCTAATAATGCTTCATCAACATTGATGTTTTCGTCTTCAGCAAATGCTGAAACTATTGTTTCTACTGTTGAATCCATCATATTCATTACACTATCTTTTATGTTTTCACCATCAAGAACTTCACGTCTTTGTTTGTAGATTATTTCTCTTTGTGTGTTCATAACATCGTCGTAGTTTAATACGTTCTTTCTAATACTAAAGTTTTTACTTTCAACTTTCTTTTGAGCATTTTCAACTGTGTTAGATAAAATTCTAGATTGTATAGGCATATTTTCATCTGCACCTAGTGTATCATAGATTTTTGTTACTTTATCTCCACCAAAGATTTTCATTAAGTCATCGTCTAATCCAATATAGAATTTAGAATTTCCTGGATCACCTTGACGTCCTGAACGTCCACGTAATTGGTTATCAATACGTCTTGATTCATGTCTTTCTGTACCAATGATTTTTAAACCACCAGCATCTATAACTTTTTGTTTTTCTTCTTTGATTTCTTCATCAAATCTATTTTCTAATTCTTTGAATTTTGCTCTAGCGTCTAATATTTCTTGGTCATCTGTTTCGTTGAATGCTGTAGCTTGTTCTACTAATTCATCTGAATATCCAAGTCTTTTCATTTCTTGTTTTGCTAGATATTCGCTGTTTCCTCCAAGCATAATATCTGTACCACGACCAGCCATGTTTGTTGCGATTGTAACTGAACCAAATTTACCAGCTTGTGCAACAATTTCAGCTTCTTTTTCGTGTTGTTTAGCATTTAATACTGTATGTTTAATTCCTTCTTTATCAAGTAATTTACTTAATTTTTCAGATTTTTCAATTGATACAGTACCAACTAGAACTGGTTGTCCTTTTGCATAGCTTTCTTTAATGTCTTCTATAACAGCTCTAAATTTAGCATTTTCGTTTTTGTAAATTATATCTGGTTCATCTTCTCTTATTAGAGGTTTGTTTGTAGGAATTGCAATAACATCTAATTTGTAGATTTCTTGGAATTCTGCTTCTTCTGTCATAGCAGTACCTGTCATACCAGATAATTTTTCATACATTCTAAAGTAGTTTTGGAATGTAATTGTAGCTAATGTTTTAGATTCATCAGCAATTTTAACTTGTTCTTTTGCCTCAATTGCTTGATGTAAACCATTGTTGTATCTTCTTCCATACATGATACGTCCTGTGAATTCATCAACAATTAAAACTTCTCCATCTTTTACGATGTAGTCTATATCTTTTTTCATAATACCATAAGCACGTAATGCTTGGTTAACATTATGAACTAATTCAGAGTTTTCAATATCATTGAAGTTCTCTAAATGGAATTCTTCTTCAGCTTTTGCTATACCTTTTTGTGTTAATGTTGCAGATTTAGCTTTTAAGTCTACTATGTAGTCATAGTTTTCATTATCTTCAGCCTGTGCTTCATCTTTAATATCTTCTTCAACTATTACTTTAGCTTGTAATTTTCTTACAAATGAATCAGCTTTTTTGTATAAATCAGAGGATTTATTTGCTCTACCTGATATAATCAAAGGTGTACGAGCCTCATCTATTAAAATACTATCGATTTCATCGACAATTGCATAACTTAATTTTCTTTGAACTAATTGGTCTTTATAAATAACCATGTTATCTCTTAAGTAATCAAATCCAAATTCGTTGTTTGTTCCATATGTTATATCGCAATTATATGCATCTTGTTTTTCATTTGGTTTCATTCCTGCTATAATTAAACCAACAGATAGACCAAGGAATCTGTATACTTTTCCCATCCATTCACTATCTCTTTTTGCTAGGTAATCGTTAACAGTAATTATATGAACTCCTTCACCTGATAATGCGTTTAAGTAAGCTGGTAATGTTGCAACTAATGTTTTTCCTTCACCAGTTTTCATTTCTGCAATTCTACCTTGGTGTAATATAATTCCACCTATTAATTGAACATCGAAATGACGCATTCCTAAAACTCTTTTTGAAGCTTCTCTAACTACTGCAAAAGCTTCTGGTAATAAATCATCTAATGTTTCACCTTTAGCTAATCTCTCTTTGAATTCTGTTGTTTTGTTACGAAGTTCTCCATCAGATAATTTTGACATGCTTTCTTCTAAACCATTAATTTGATCTACAAGTGGCATTACTCTTTTTACTTCTTTTTCACTGTAATTGTTCTTGAATATGTTTAAAAAACCCATTGCTTTTCTTCCTTTCTATCTTATGTATTTTTAATTTTACATATAACACTGCTTGTACTATATCACTATTCTAAAAAATACGCAAGAAAAATCATAATTTTTTTTATTAAGTAATATATTTTTATTAATAAAATTTATATAGATAGTCTGTAAATATTGATTTATAGCTTTTTTGTAGACTATAGAAAGATGGTGTCTTATGTTTATATGCAATGTTAAAATAAATAATAGTATTCTTAAAAAATGTGGAATTGTTCTTATTGCCTTAATTGTTCTTATTGTTTTCATTATGGTTGGTTTCAGGTTTTATAAAGCTATTTCAACTGTAAAAGTAAATGATAAAGTTGATAATTCCAGATTAGATATTACTAGTAGCAATTATACTAGCATTTTAAAGGACTCTCATGAGAATATTGATAAATATGTCGGAAAGAAAATTAAGTTTTGCGGATTTATATATAGGCTT
>JAFYBZ010000034.1 GCA_017539905.1 Clostridia bacterium
ATGCATCTTTCCACCACATTTAGGACATGTAGTTACATCCTCTTCAGCAACTTCTATATGACCACATTCTTCACAATAATATGCAGGAATTCTATGACCCCACCATAGTTGTCTAGAAATACACCAATCTTTAACATTATCCATCCAGCTAAAATAAATCTTATCAAATCTTTCTGGAACGAATTTTGTTGTACCTTCGCGAACTGCTTTATTAGCAGGTTCTGCCAAAGGTTTCATTTTAACAAACCATTGTTTAGAAATATATGGTTCAATTGTGTTGTGACATCTATAGCATTTACCTACGTTGTGACTATAGTCTTCTATCTTAACTAATACGCCTTCTTTTTCTAAGCCTTCAACAACTAGTTTACGAGCTTCAATTCTATCCATGCCTTCATATCTTTTAACTAGGTCAAACATCTTTCCTTGCTCATCAAATACTTTAACAATTTCTAAGTTGTGACGAAGTCCAACTTCATAGTCATTTGGATCATGAGCAGGTGTAATTTTAACAGCACCTGTTCCAAATTCTTTTTCAACATATTCATCAGCTATGATAGGAATTTCTTTATTCATTAACGGAAGTATAACTGTTTTGCCAACGATGTCTTTATATCTTTCGTCTTCTGGATTAACAGCTATAGCAGTATCTCCAAGCATTGTTTCAGGACGTGTTGTAGCAACAGTAATTGAATAAGTTCCGTCAGGCGATGGATATTTAATGTGCCATAAATGTGAAGGTTCCTCACTATATTCTACTTCTGCATCAGAAATAGAAGTGTTACAAAATGGACACCAGTTAACCATTCTTTCGCCTTTATAAATTAAACCTTTATCATAATATGTTTTGAAAACTCTTTTAACAGCTTTAGTTAGATTTTCATCCATTGTGAAAGATGTTCTATCCCAATCTGGAGAAACACCCATCTTACGAAGTTGTTTTAAAATAGTTCCACCATATTGTTCTTTCCAAGCCCAAGCTCTCTTTAAGAATTCTTCTCTTCCGATATCTGCTTTAGTAATTCCTTCTTCTTTCATCTTTGCAACTATCTTTGCTTCAGTTGCAATTGATGCGTGGTCAACGCCAGGAATCCATAAAGTTTCGAATCCTTTCATTCTTTTATATCTAACTAAAATATCTTGAAGAGTATTATCCATACCATGACCCATGTGTAAAACACCTGTTATATTTGGTGGTGGCATAACAATACTAAATGGAGGTTTAGAACTGTTTTCGTCTGCCTTAAAATAGCCCTTGTCCATCCAATTTTGATATATTCTTTCTTCAAAATCTTTTGGTTCATAATTCTTTTCTAGTAGTTTCATTTTTTCTTTTTCTCCTTAATCTTATTTTGTTTCAAATCCATAAAAGGACAGATAATAAACAATGGTAACATGTATGCAAACATGAATACATATCTTAAGCTAAATGCAACCGGAGTCGCAAGCATTATTGTAGCAAAACACGCAATTGCAGGTATGTATATCACGATATACTTTGATGCCTTTTTATTTATTAACAATATAATAGAAAGCATCATAATCCAGAACAATGTTCCAGAACCTAAATAATCGACTTTACTATACCAAACATCTTCTAATGAAAATCCAAGTAGATTTTTAATATAGTCTGTTCTTTCTATTCCATATCTATTATTTATGATATATGTGTCTACAAAACCATAAGAGTTCTTTGTTTCTATGCTCCAAAATCCATAAGTGCCAAGCAAATACGATTTAATATATCTTGATAGATTCTTTGGAAGCAAGCTAAACCATGTACCAAAGAATTTTGCTTTATCATTTTCTATAACACTTATTTTAAAGTTGTTTGAATTCTTTAAAACGTCAACGCACATTGGTTTATATAAGCTTTTCCAATTATCAAAGCTTGTTATACTCTCTAGGTATTCTTTTTCTTCTTCGTTAATATCTCCAGAATAATTAATTGTACCTGCTATTTGCTGCAAAGGAATTCCAAGTAATTCCTTATATGGTGTAGTAATCTTATTTTTGTCATAAATTGCCTTTGGAATAATAATTGATAAAGCAATAAATACAATAGTTATACCAGCAAACCATGGAACTTTTTTATTGTACATTATAAGTAAAGCAAGTGTACTTGCTATTACAATATAGATTCCATTGTTTCTAAAGAATATTATTATAAAAGCATATACAATGTACCAAGCAATAGTTGATGGCTTTTTTAGTTCAACTCCATTTGACTTAATAGCATCAAACATAATTAACGATATTAAGAAAATTGCTAAACAAAATAGCGGATCTTTCCACATTATGATTGAATATGCAGCAAACACCGTATTTGCAACAAAGTAAAAATACACTAATAAAAGATAAATAAGCCTTACATTCTTCTTTTTTAGCCATAGTAAAAAGTAAGCAAGTCCTAACGAAATTAATACTATTTGAAAAATAGAGTGCAACAATACTCCAACATTATAATTATCAAAATTTTCTCCAAGTCTCATAAAGAATCCTAGAAAATAAGTATGAACAACTGGATGATGATTATTAAGTGTAGTTTTACCTAATGCTTGACCAATCTGATATGTTGAATCTCCAAGGACGGCACCTGGCGCATATGTTAGCAAATACAAAGTAAATGGAATTGCTATTAATGCAAAACAAATAAAAAAGAATTTAACATTGCTAATTCTAACACTTTCTTTATCAGATATTGTTAATTTTTCTTCATATTTTTTTACTACTATAAGTAAATTCAATACTAAAACAAATACAACTGCAAAACCGGCCAGTACTTTAATAAAATCAATAAATGCAAAATCCAAAAAATAATTTTCATCTGGTTTCCCACCATATACATTTCCAGAAAATACAATTTTACTCTGAAGCATCAACACCATACTAATCAAAAACGAATAAATTGAAGATGTGATTAACGATGTTTTATTCTTTATTAATTCAATATTCTTATATAAGTAATTAATCAAAAATGTTAGAGCAATTGTACAAATCACATCTAGCACGCAATTATTATCTATTGAAAATACTCTCATTCCAATTTCAACAATTATAAAAGAAATAATCGTGAATAAAATAATATTAGGTTTAAATAATTTCTTAATCATGATTCCTCCCAAACAAATAAAAAGAGCAATCCATCCATAAGGACGAATTGCTCGTGTTACCACCTTAATTTATTGCATACATCAAAAACATATGCAACCTCAAAACACGTAACGTGTGTGAACCGACAACAACTACTTAATTTCATTATTGCAACTCATAAGCTACCTTCGGACTTTTTTACTTCATGGGCTTTCAGCCGGTGACCCAATTCTCTAAACCAAGATATTCTAAGTCTTACTCCTCTTAATCATCGTCTTTCATATTAGAGCATATTTTACAACCAAAACAAGCTAATGTCAACTACTTATCCATTCTTTGTTTTACAGCTTCAAATATTACTATACCACCACTTACACTGGCATTAAGCGATGTAATGTGTCCCTTCATAGGAATCTTTAATAACACATCGCATTTTTTCATTGTAAGTTTATTCATACCTCTACCTTCACTACCAATAATAATGGCAATGGGACCGGTTAAGTTTTCTTCAAAATATAATTTTTCGGCACTACCATCAGTGCCATATATCCATACGCCATTTTCTTTTAATTCATCAATTGCATCATTTATATTTCCTACACGTGCAATTGCTAAATGCTCAGTAGCTCCACAAGATACTTTAGCTACCACTTCAGTAACACTAGCGCTTCTTCTCTTTGGAATTATTAATCCATGACATCCCGCAATCTCTGCAGTACGTATCAAAGCACCTAGATTGTGAGGATCTTCTATCTCATCACAAATAACTATAAAAGGATCTTCATTGCGTTCTTTTGCAATATTTAGTATGTCAGATATTTCTTTATACTCAATTGGTGATGCATATGCAATTACACCTTGATGATGATTTGTTTCTGTAATCTCATCAAGCTTTGCTTTCTCAACTTCTTGGAAAACAATTCCTTTTTCTTTACATAGTTTAATAATATCGTTAATTGAACCTTGCCTATCGCCTTTTGCAATTAGAACCTTATTAACTTCTCTATCAGATTTAAGAAGTTCAATAACAGCATTACGTCCTTCTACTTTAGAAGTCGCTTCGCCATCTTTAACTTCTTTAATTCTTCTATCTAGTTTTTTATCATCCTTATTATAATGTGAATAAGTATCAATTCTTTTTTTTGCCATATCATCACCTATTTCATGTTGATTATTAATTCATATATTTCTCTTTCTTTTCTATTAATAACTTTTAGAATAATACCTGTAATCCATAATAGTAATGCAACCAATAAGAAAATACCAGAAGCAATTAAACTTGGGAATTTTTCAACCATACCTGTATTAACATAACCTATCAATGTAGGAACAAGTAAGCAAATAGAAAATACTAATGCACAAAAAGCAATAAGATTAAAGAAAACCGATGGTTTATATTCTTTAAACAATCTAGCAACTGTTCTTAAAACTTTATAACCATCTGAAATTGTATTCAATTTAGATGGATTATCATTATCTCTATCTTGATATGGAACAGTAATCTCCTCAATCTTATAGTTCTTATCTAAAGCATGAATGGTCATCTCTGTTTCCAATTCAAATCCTCTAGATGTAATTGGAAATCCTTTTACAAAGTTGTAGCTCATTGCACGAGAACCAGTCATAATATCATTTACTTTGGCATTAAATATCATATTGATAAGTTTTCTAACTAGTACATTGCCAAAGTTATGAAATCTTCTTTTATTCTCAGTAAAATATGTAGAAGAAAGTCTGTCGCCAACAACCATATCAGCTTTGCCTTCTAAAACCATATCAATCATTTCTTGAGCTCTATCAGCAGGATAAGTATTATCGCCATCAGCCATAAAATAGCATTCGGCATCTATATCTCTAAAAGCTCTTTTAATTGCATTACCCTTACCTTGCTTATATTCATGAATTACAATAGCGCCATGCTCTTCTGCAACTTTAGATGTATTGTCTTTTGAATTATTATCTATAACATATATATCTGCGCCTTGAATCTTAGATCTATGCTCTTCAATTGTTTGTCCTATAGATTTTTCTTCATTGTAACAAGGAATAACCACTGCTATTTTAGAACTATATTTTTCCATTACTTAGTTCCTCCTTTAGTAGATTTCTTACCTCTTTTTGATTTAAAAGCAAACCATCTATTTAAATCATATGATAACTTGAACAAAATCATAAATAGAGCAAAATACATAACAGAGAAAGTTCTATATGTCATAAATGTATGAACATACGAATGTTGTCTTATAACTTTATACCAAACAATTGTAATTAAAGAAAGTGCACCAATAATAATTAATTTACTTATTATACTTAATACATTTCTTGTAATCTCAGAATCTAAATAAGAATAAGAATTCAAGTCTTCTATTTCAACAATTTCATCATCAGACTTTTTAAATCTATCCAGCCATTCTCTTATCTTAGATACTTTGTTCTTAACAATTGTCCATGCAAGATAAATAGTGCCGGTAATTCCAACAAATATTGAACTTCTAGCAACAATATCATCAGTCAGATACTTAGAAAGCTTTTCATAAAGCATTTCATCTGTAATTGGAGTACCTTTTGAAGTATTACTTGAGCCACGACTTAAAAGTGCCTTTTGAGCTTCGCCAAACACATCACTATCTTTTAGTACAATAGATGCAATCAATATTTTAGCAAGCCACATAATACCATAACCAAATGTCCAAGAAAGACCACAGATTAGAATCTTTTTAATAGACTCCCATACAGTAAGCTTTTCTGTTGCAATAACAATTATTAGCAAGAAGCCTAATGTTGCAATTGGATAGGTCAATAAATCAAAATAACTCGTAAGCATACCAACAAGAGCAAAATATAGATAGTGTAAATTATGTTCAATTATTTTGTTTTGAAGCAACAAATACACAATTGAACTAATTAAAACAATGTTCCAAGCAGAAGAGTATTGCATTGAACTAGCAATTGTTAGAGGACTTATTAACGCATATGCACATAAAAACGGTATTATAACAAAGCCATATTTTTTCTTAAATAAAATTGCAATTAATGCAAATAGTAAGCAGCCTTGAAACATAGCATTTATAATTCTAATTTGACTAAAATCAAAATATTTCAATAATGGCTTTAAAAAGATAAGATAGCCATGCCAGTATCGTGAATATTCATAATCTTTACCTTTAGAAATATCACCTTCAAATGCTTTTCTAGGAGAACCGCTTAGTTGAGTACGGCTATTTTTCATTGCAGATGCAACAAGCGAATCACCAGATTTATTTGGATGCATAGCAGTAAGAATCATAAGAGAATCAGTAAAATTATCCAAAGCAGAGTTATCATGTATAGTCACCTTTTTATAATCAGACTCTTTACTCAATAATGCAGCAGTCCTTGTATAAACATCACCTGAATAGTCTAATTCATTAAAGCCATATGTTGCTACGATTAAAACGAATCCAACTAGAATACATATTAATGATAAAATAATCAGATTAGACGTTCTTAGTCCAAATTTCTTAAAATCAAATTTACTTTTTTTCATTATACCTCAACATTTTCCTTTCTCTTAAATACCACATTCTTTATCTTCAACAATACTTCTTTAATTTTTTCTAATAGATACTTCATTTCTTCACTCGGTTTATAAAGTACAAACAACAAAGAAGAAGGAATAATCACACACAATATACCTTTAACAAGTATTCTAATATATAAATGTTCAATACTTATCATACTGATAATTGGTGTCATAAGCACAATTATCATTATTAAAAGTAATACTCTAACTAATTGAGTGACATAGTATTCTATTACGTTTTTCTCAAAATAATTCTTATAAAGTAAAAATGGTTCATACCACATATTAGTTAATAGCCTTGAAACTAATGATGCTAAAATAATTCCAAACAATCCCCAAATTTTTCCAAAAACGACTGATAGTACCAAATTTAACAAAGAAGCAGCAAGCATGGAAAACTTAGCCATCTTAAATAAGCCTGTAGTTGTTCTGAATACTCCACAAGGATAACACATTCCACTAGCAAAGAAATATGCAAGGCCAATTATGAAAACATCAAAAGACAATAAGTACTCTTTTTTCTGAACAATAGCCATAACAACATCTTGACCGGCAAAAATAGATGCCAACCGTTGCAACAGCAAAGAAAGAAAAAGCAATCAACATAAACACTTTAAAAATAAAGTACTTTCGTTCTTTAGTGGCAGTAACGTTTAAATTACCAACACTCGCAGACAAAGAACTAAAAATTAGATTACAATACCCATCAAGCTTTCTAAAAATCATATTATAATTTGAATACAGTCCAACAGTTGCTGTATTTACAATAATAGAAATCAATATATTATCGGTGTGATTCATTACAACTCCACCAATTTTATAGAAAAACATTGATTTAATATTATTCCATATAGATTTTTTTTCTTCTTTCGTAAGTTCATCTTTACCATTTAAAAATGAATACCATTTTTGTGAAAGAGAGCTACTTATAATATTAGATATTAATGTAAATACAACGCTTACAAAAATATATATCATATACTTTTTGAATATAAATAAAACCGCAAGTTGAGTCAATAATTTTAAGACCTCAACAACTGAGTTTACAAGTTTTAATCTATATCCCTTTTGATCAGCAGAAACAATTGTAGTTTTATAAACAAATAAATATGAAGAAACTGTATTAGCAAGAGTTAGAAGATAATATATCTCCAAATGAGGAATTTTGGCATCAGCATTAACAATCAATCTTAAAAATGGTAATAACAAAATACCTAATGTGCCAACAATAATTGCGATTCGATTATATAATTTTTTATAATAATTCGTAATAGCAATCAACTTTGGTTTATTATCTTCTACAATATACTTATACATGCTATATGTGATAGCACCTGAAATTCCTAATTCAGCTAATGCTAAAACACTAAAAATATTGTCAAATAAGCCAGAAACTCCTAAAAGCTCAACACCTAAAACACTTATAAATATTCTTCTTGTAAAAAAAGTAATAAAAACTATAAATAATTGATACGCGACATTTACAAAAAGATTTACTGCAGAGTTTCTTGTTCTTGAATTTGTATTCATTTTATAGAACCTTTCTAATAATTCTCTTTATTATATTTTGTTTCTTTCCAACATACTTTTTTACTAGTCTATCAAATGGTAATTTGTCTAACTCTTGGAAGAATTTAGCTCTTCCACAATCTTCATTAGAAGATTTAACATAAGCACTATTCCCACTAATAATACTATTAAGGCTTACTTCTAAATCATTCAAATCATTTTTGATTCTATCGTATAGATTTTTTCCTTTAATAGAATTAATAACAACCGCTGATGTTCCTTGATCATCATTCATACTTGGAACCACTTTGTTTAATCCCCAAAAGTCACCCAACGTAATGTCAGAGTTCCTATATTTAACCTTAAAAGAGCAATTGTAACATGACGCTCTAAGACAAGTATTCTTCAAAAAAGCTTTCATAAACAAATCATCATTATGACGTGCTTTATAGTTTTTAGAACCATATTCAAAACATGTGTTGAAATCATTCCACCCATTATCTTTGTTTCTAAAATTGATAGAACGTGGTATCTCAGAATCTATTTTTAATCTATAATTTTTATATTTTTCCCAAGCTTTCGGAGAAGGAACGCCATGGCAAATGATATCTTGTAATACTAGATTATCATATTCTTTACCTAAAAATGCACGTAAGCCTTCTACTTGACATGGTGTACCAGAAAAATACACAAGTCTATTATTATCCAAAAAATCTTTTACACGTTTAAAAGAATCTTTTAAATCGCTTTGAACATACTTAGAGGTCATAAACTTCGCAAGTCCTTCTTCAGAATCAGCATAGTCATGTATAACTCTAAATTCAGAGTCAAAGCAAGCTCCAAAGACGACACCACCCTGTTTAATAATTTCTTTAGCAAGTAGTATAAAGACTCCACCAGAAGAGCTATTTCTTCTTTCTCCTTCATTTTTATTATTACAAGCATAAGCAAAAACTTCCTTTTTATGACTTTCTTCTGTTAAAACAGGGCATACTTTAGTGCACAGTCCACAATCAGTACATTTTTCTTTATCAATAGAAGGAAACTTGAAGCCTTCCTTATTTTCAATCATTGTAATTGAATTATGAGGGCATGTATTGTAGCAAGCCCCACATCCAGTACATTTATAATAATCACATATTACATGAGTTCTAATAGTAGCTTTCCTAATCTTTCCTTTTATCCTATCCCTCAACAATTTCACTTTTTTCTTTCGATAATGCTTATCAATTCTATTCTTGTATTCTATTTTATCAAAACACTGCATTCCATCTAACGAATCTATAACATTATAAAGAATTAATTTGTGATTATTCCATCTATTAAATTCTTTATAGATGCTTTTTTTACTATGAGAATCGCTAGCAGAAATAATATTATAATTGTAGACAACTTTATCTAAAAATCCAAAATTTCCATAATAAGCAAAAGGTAACAATAATTGCCAATTTTGGCCCGCTCTGTTAATATATATTTCCCTGTCTTTTATACACTTGTCAAGGTAAGACACAGAAGTCATATTTACTCCAGTATTGCAATAAGCATCCGTTTGAAACAATAAGGAATCAAAAGCATCAAGCGTAATTGTATCTTTAGGCCCCTTAATACGTAAAACTTTTTTACTTTCATAATCTATAAATCTACATTTACCTCTAACAATATCGATATCAGGATTATCATTTAAATACTTTAGCAAGCTTTCTACAGCATCCGGTTCATAATAATCATCACAGTCACACCACATAAAAAAATGGCCTGTAACCAGTTTTAATCCACTATTAAGGGCAGCGGACATCCCGCCATTTTCTCGAGAACAAATAATTAGTTTCATACCATTATTATTGAATTTTTGGATATATGAATTCATTATTTCAAGAGAATTGTCGGTTGAGCCATCATTTACAATTATTATTTCTAAATTCTTATATGTTTGTTTTAATAGAGAATCAAAACAATTATATAAATATTGTGCTCCATTATAACAAATTATAACAATACTAACTACTGGATTGGTCATGTTTTCTCCTCATTTATGCATTCTTCAATAAATTTTAAACTATTATTCTTATCAAGTACTATCCTACTCTTTATTTCATCTGATAATTCAAGGCAATCAAAAGAAATCTCATTTAAATCCGTAATCTTTCTATCAAGAAGATCATATCTTGATAGCAAAGAATCTATGCGGGAAAGCATAGATAATTCATTATCTTTTCTTTCAAACACATAAAATGGTTTTTCAAAAATCAATGAAAAAGTGCATGCATGAAACGAGTCTGTAATAATCATTTCCGCATGTTCGAATAGATAAACAAATTCTCTAGGACCAGAATGAAACGATTCATATGATCCATTGTTAAGGCATATTATCTTAAGACCTTTTTCTAAAGCAATCCTTCTTAACGTATTAATATAAACAGATTTACCCAAAAAATATACTAAAATATATTTCTCGTTTTCTTCAACGAACTTTGGTTTTAAGCTTAATGCTGACCACTTATCTTTTGGAAGTAACATTGTAGGGTCTAAAACCCATCTTGCATCCGTTCTTCCAGACAAGTCCTTAACCATTGAAACAGCATTCTGTTCTCTAACAGAAATTTTATTCATATGATTAAGTCCTTTGTTATAGATTTCTCTTTTTGTTTCAGGAATCTCACTTATTCCAAAACTAGCCGCATACGAAAACATCTTTTTAGATTCTTCAAACAGGCCGAACTCGTACGTTCCAAACCATGGTCCCTGTGTCGTATACTTCCATATTTGATCGCTCCCAATAAAAAAGCAATCAAACTTGTTAATTAAAGCATCATATTTATTTGAATAAATCTTAGTTTTATAGTACTTTAAAAACGAATTGTTAAACCTTATAAAATACTTATATCTTGTATAATGGTAGTTTCTACCAAATATATGATTCACTATGTTTTTTAATTGTTGAATAATAATTCGAACATGTCTTTTAGAATAAAACTCAAAAGTTTCATTCCAAATAGTATATACATTTAAATCATATCTAGTTAAAGTCTCTTGCAATGCATAATTTTGAAGTTTATTACCATAGTTAGAATTTCCACACATTGTAATAATTGCAACTTTTTTCATAAATGAATCTCCTTCTATTTCATAATTCATAACTACATTTATCTGGCAATACTTCTTCAAACGCTGAGTTAATTTTTGACTTTGTTACTTCATAGTTTTCTGCAGCTCCAGTATCATTCACACATATCATTTTATACTTTTTACATCTTATAGCCTCAGATACTATATCATCATTCTTACCAAGCACAAAATATCTAATTCTTTTTATATCAAGTGGCATGCAATTTCCTCTTATTAAGTCATACCAAGAAAAAACATACATATTTATATCTTCAATACTTCTAAATTTATGACTACTTGTCTTTTTAAAATCACTGGGATACTTTTCCCATAATTCAATCATTGTGCTTTTTAATATTGGCGTTGGCATATGTATATTCTTTATTGCACATATATTATGGAACATAGACAAAAACCAGTTTTTAATTTTACTCTTAAAAGCATGCGTATTATCATACCACATTTTTTTGTTGTTTCTAAAAGAAACATCTAAGCTCAAATATCTATTAACAAACTGAGCATCATTTAAGATAATATGTTCAAATTGTTCATCGCAATTATTATTAACATCTAATTGAGCATGATAGCGAGGTAACCCATTAACAAAAAAATCTTCTTTACTAACATAATCAGTTAAAAAGGTATCATCATTGAAATATACAAAGTGTTCTGATAATTCAGTTATATTATGAAGATTCAATTCAATAGGATGAGAAGAAAAAGTAGGCAAGTATTCTTCAGGTATATAGTCTTCATGTTTAATCCACTTTAATTTTGGATTATTAAGGTTCAACCATTCTGGGACTTGACCGTTTGTTACAAAATATATATTATTAACCCATGGCGCATATTTTTCTATTCCTCTAAACCAGTATCTCAAATTATCCCAATCCCTAAAACGATAATCCGCCAAATCTTCTGGATCTTTACCAGCGTACTTATTCCTTTCCTTCTGCCATTCTTTATCTCCACCATCTACCCACGTAATTACAAAATCAATCGTATCTGATTCCATAAATAACTCCTTTATACTATATTAAAGCTTAATTACTTTTCTCCTAATTAACATTGTAAACTTATATAATGGGCGACATACTTTAACTAAATAATATCTAAATCTGTCGCTTTTTGATAATTGATAAAAATATCCGCTTTCCTTTCCATATTGTATTAAATCACTAAAAATATTATTATCGTCAATATATTTAATAATATCATCATTCTCATCAACAAACTTTCTCATTACAACATAGAAAACATTCTTATAGTAATATGCTCCCAATTCTTTATCCGACTTAAAATGTTCAAATCTATCTAAAACATTTTGCAGATGAAGAATATTTGTTTTAAAACACTTATCTCCAGTAATACTTCCTGATCTTCTAAGATAATTATAGAGGCATCTATTGCCAAGAACAACTTTATTGGATTTCTCAATAAGTTTATATGTAGTTGCAATGTCTTCCATTACCTTTCCGGAAGGGTACTCAATACGATTATCTAAGAAAAGATTTAATTTATAGAGCTTATTCCACGCATAGTCTTTAAGTAATCCATTAGTGGCCAAAAGCTTAAGAGCTTCAGTTCTATCAAGTTCAGTCTCTATATTCGGAACGATTCCATCATTTTCAATTATTCCAACATCTCTGTATCCGCATGTGGATATATCCGCATTATACTTATTAAGCAAGGTATACAAATACTCAAACATATCTAGATCTAAATAATCATCAGAGTCCACAAAGCCTATGTATTGTCCTTTGGCCAATCTTATTCCAGAGTTTCTTGCATCAGATAAGCCGCCATTTTTCTTGTGTATTACTTTAATTCTACTATCCTTCTTTGCATATTCATCACAGATTAGTGGACAATTATCTGGGGAGCCATCATCAACCAATATTATTTCTAAATTTTTATAAGTTTGATTAATAATGCTATCTAAGCATTTATGAATATAATCCTCTACCTTATAAATAGGAACAACAACAGAAATTAAAGAATTATTGTTCATAATTATCCTCCATAAATTATAATTCAAAAGAACATTTATTAGGAAGAATGTGTTCAAATGCTTCAACTATTTCTTTTTTTGCTTTGCTAAAATCATAATCAGGTTTACTATCATTGACACAAATCATTTTGTACTTTTGTCTTCTTATTATTTTTATTGCATTTTCATTGTCATTTGACAAATGAATCATTTTACCAATATTTGTGCTTGTCGGTTCAAACTTACCATTAATATACTGCCAGTATTCAACAAGCCATTGTGTGATATCATCTCTATCTCTAAACTTATGTGACCAGGTATTAACAAAATCATCTCTATATAATCTAAAGCACTCATCAAATGAAGACTTTAAAAAAGCATGAGGTAAATGTGATTCTTTGAATCCGCAAAAATAATCCCAGTGTTGTAAGAACAAAGTTCTAATTAAATCCTTGCCATATTTTAAAGAATAAAACTTTTTCTTTTGTTCTTTAAGGACACATTTCATGTCATAATGTTTATTAAGCAAAATAATATTGTTTATTATATTATGTTCAAATGAACAAGTTGGAATTACAGGGGATAAAATAGCATATCCCTTAGGCAAGCCATTTTCAAAAAAATCTTTTTTAGATACTTTATCTATTAAAAAAGTATCATCATTAAAGTATACAAATCTTTCAGATAATTCTTTTATATTTAATATATTCATCTCTATAGCGCTTGAATTAAATGTCGGCAAATACTTTTCCTCAATAAAATCCTTATGATTAACTATCTTTAATTTGGGATGATTAACATTAAGAAATTCAGGCAGATGTCCACAAGTTACAAAATAGATATTGTTAACCCAAGGAGCAAACTTTTCAACGCCTCTGAACCAATACTTTAAAGTTCCCATGTCTCTATATCTGTTTATACTGTTTTGTATATCATTAGTGTCTACCTTTCCATTATTTTGATAATAAAGTTTTTCTTTTAACCACTCTGGATCACTTCCATCCACCCACAAAACAACAAAATCAATTTTGTCTTCTCCCAAAACTATCACCTCTTTTGTTTTAGAGTTTTATCAATCCTTTATTCTTAAGAGAAAGATATACTTTAAGAATATGTCTTCCTAATTTTACTCCAAAAAGCTTTAAAACTTTATTGCTAAGCTTAACCTTCCAATGTTTGTCATTATTCAATATTTCTTTTAAAGAATATATTTCTTTTCGTAATTCCTTTGTTGTATTTTTTCTATCAATTAAAGTTAATAAAATTGTATATTGATAAGCTATATAACTTAAGTAGCAGTCCTTTACAACAGCTGAATTATATTTATACTCAATCCATTTACGAACAACAAAGTATAACGAGTCAACTCTTTTTTTGCTTGCTTTGTTTGTTATCGAACCATTTCTGTTCTGCCTATACATGTAAACAACATTGTTACATGTAAATAAAGATTTTGCATATAAATATACTTTTAATGACCAATCTATATCTTCTGAAAGAATGCCTTCTTCGAAAAACAAATTATTATTGAATATCAAATCTTTTCTAACAACTTTGCTCCAAGCTTGTACCGATAAATCATCATTTTCAATCTTCTTTAGAATCTGCTCATAGAATGTCCTATCATTGTCTATTTGGGGCTCTTTTAAATAGACTATCTTTTTAGTGTCATCAAAGTAAAAAGCAAAATTATATTGAATAACATCAACGCCATTCATATATTTAAATAGCTCTTTAACATCTGCATCCGGATTTAAGTAATCATCCGAATCTATAAACATCAAATACTCTCCAGATGCTTCTTTAATGCCTGAATTTCGCGCAGAAGATAATCCACCATTTTCTTTGTGTATAACCTTTATAATTTTATTTTTGCTAGCATATTCGTCACATATCTTAGGACAATTATCAGGTGAACCATCATCTACTAATATTATTTCAATATTAGTAAGATGTTGATTTAAAACACTATCAATACATTCTGACAAATACTGTTCAACTTTATAAACTGGTATTATTATTGATAATTTTATATTATTATTTTCTATCACTACCAACTCCTTTTTTATAGTTATTAGCAGTTGTTTCATCAATCATTATAAATCTTCTTCATTTCATCCAATGCTTTAGATAACTTGTATTTCTTACTATTTTCCAAAGCATTCTTCCCCATACGCTCTCGCATAGACTCACTATTTATTAGCTTTAGAAGTTTATTTGCAAATTTTATTACATCAAAATTTGGTATTAAATATCCAGTTTTGTTTTCTTCAATTACTTCATTGTTTCCTCTAACATCTGTAGCAACACATGGAAGTCCTGACATTTGAGCTTCTACTAAATTGAACGGCAAGCCTTCATGCTTTGCACAAGATATTGCTATATCTGTGATTTTTAGTAATTTAGGAACATCTTTGCGATAGCCTGTAAGCATAATTTTATCTTCTAAGTGTAATTCTTTTATTCGCTTTTCATATTTTTCTTTTAATACACCAGTACCTACAAGCAATAATTTAATCTTAGGTGTCGATTGATAATCCCCATTACATATATTTTTGATTACATCAATTATCATATCCTGATTTTTTCGTGTAATTAATTCAGCCACATATGTAATTACTACATCATCTTTATCAATACATAATTCTTTTCTCAATTTTTTCTTTTCATCATCAGACATAACAAAATTAAACTTAGACGCATCAACGCCTATGCCATCTATTTTGTAAATCTTCTTAGCTTTAAATCTTTTTTTAGTCGCAACATCATAGTCTTCTTTGTTAATAGTAACCAGTTTATCTGTATATTTTGATAGCCATTTTTCAATATTGTAATATATAAGCCAATATTGTATTGGAGCACCTTTGAAAAAGTGAAAACCATGTGCTGTATAAATGATTTGTGGCATGCTCCAAACTTCATTTGAAGGAATATCATGACTATTATGCCTTTTAATTATTTTCTTAAATCTTTTTGCTGCAAGTCTTGTGACAACACCACCCATTGGAGTATGACATGTAACTAAATCAAATTTTTCATCTTCATATAGCTTTGTCATTTGCTTTATTGCTTTCAAATTATTTAGTTTTAAAGGTGAGCGTTCCATATCAATCTTATGCTTTATATCGCAATAATCGAATTTTTCACATTCATCATCTGATGTGGCAACATGAACTTCGTACCCTTGATCATGAAAATACTTCATGTAAGGAATATGAAAATGTCGTATATGACTATCTACATGAGCAACAAATAATACTTTTTTCAATTTTACTCCTCAATTTTACATAATAAAAAAGGCTAGAAATCTATAATTTCCGCCTTTTTATTTTACATTAAAACACTATATTTAGTCAATTAAAGCTAAGATATTTTCTGTGCCAATTCAATAGCTTTTTCTATAACATCTTTTTCATTTATGTTAACAAATTTTCTATCAAGCATTACAATCTTTCCATCAATAATTGATGTTACAACATCAGCACCTGTAACATGATAAGCAAGTGTATTATATATCTTTTCGAATGGAACCAAGTGAGTTCTATTTATGTCAACTATTATCAAGTCAGCTTTCTTTCCTTCTTCCAAAGTTCCTACTTCAGTATCAATTCCTAATGCTTTAGCACCATTAATTGTTGCCATTCTAAGAACTTGCTCTGCATCAATTGTTTTAGAATCTTTATATAACACTTTTTGCGAATATGCTGCATTTTTTATTTCTTCGAACATGTCTAATGTTCCACTCTTTTCAATGCTATCTGATCCAAGCGCAACATTTACATTTGAATCAATTAAAAACTTCATATCAGCAATACCACTACCTTGCATGCAATTGCTTACTGGGCAATTAATTACACTTGTATCGTGTTGCATAAGTTCAGTTAGATCATATTCATCAAGCCATGTTCCATGATTCAAAATAGTTTTTGCTTTAAATAAACCTGATTCATCGTAATAATCTATTACTTTTTTACCCTTTGTATCATACATAATTTTAGCATCTTTTTTGGTTTCTAAAATATCTGTATTTACAAATGTATTTTGCATTTGAGAAAGTTTAATTGCGTTTTCTATAGTTTCTTTTGAACAATTAACTGCATTAGCTAAGCCCACAGTAGCCTTAATTCTATTTGTTTTTTCATTACAATATTCAAATAAATCTTTAGAACTATTCAAAAAATCTTTATCGCCATCTTGAATGTTGTATGTAACAAAGCCTCTAATACCGGCTTGATTTGCAGCTCTTGCAGTATGTTCTTCTTTGAAATATGTATCATTAAAACATGTCGTTCCCGATTTAATCATCTCTATAAAAGAAAGCATCGAAGAAACATATACATCATCTGGTGTAAGTTTTTCTTCACATTCCTTTAATAGTTTTGCTTTAACTTCGTCATTTCTATAATCGTCAAAATAACCTCTAAACAAAGTCTTTCCAACTTGCGTATGGCAATTGATAAGGCCTGGCATTACTACATTTCTACCAGCATCAATCACTCTATCTATATTGTTAGTTGCCTCAATTTTTTCTGCAATTTTTGAAATTTTGGAATCTTCAATCAACAAATCGCCATTTAAAATAGTATTGTTTTCATCCATAGTAACTATGATAGCGTTTTTAATTAGTATTCTTGACATGTAGTTAGTGCACACCTCTTTTCATTTGTATAAATATAATGGCGGCCATTGGCCGCCGTTACAATTTATCCTATTATATTCTTAACTCCATCACCAATAGTTTTATAGATATCTGTAAGCATTTCATCAAAAGCAACTTCTCTATCGAAGAACTCTTTAATTTCTGGATTAGAAACTAATATCTTGTATAATGATTGAAGTTTTTCCATCTTTTCTGGATCAGCCTCTTGGCCTTGCATTAAAAGGTTTTGCACTTCTGCTTGTTTATCTCTAAACTCTTTAATGCTTTCCATACTTTTTTCATCAGCATATAACTTTTCTTTAAGAGCCATATATGCCTTAACTTCGGCACTTTCATTTATACATTTAACTAATTCTTCAGCTTTTTCATAAACACTCATAGATTTTTATTCCTTTCAAAAACTATTATATTAGTTTTATCACAAAGCAAATAAATTGTCTATCGAATATATGTATTTATTTATCAATTTCTTCTTTGTTTTTATCGTCGCGTGTTTTAGGCACTCCGCTAACACGTCCCCATTTCTTTTCATTAACAGCTCTAGCCAAAGCATTTAAGGATTGAGCTCCTCTTGACGCTTTATCAAAATCCTCTTCTTTATCATTTTGCTTAGCTACCTCATTATTTTGTTCTTGCTCAAGTTCAATCTTTTCTCCTGTTTCTTGGTCTAGCTGAACTTCTTCTTGAATAGGATTTTCTCTGCACATGCTTTGATATTTATCTTCTGGTATAGTAGTGTCATTTTCAATTACACCTACTGTAGAAGCATCTTTTGATTTAAAAGCTTGTGTTAGTTTATATAATGCTTTCTTAAAGAAATCTACAATATTATCAATAGGTGTTTTATCACTTACTACTAAGCTCTTTTCTTTAACTTCTTGCTCAAATAATCTTGGTAGATTTCCTTGCAAACTATTTTCGATTTGCAAAGTATTTGCATCAATATATCCAACATATCCACTGGCATGTGTAACATCATCACTACCAATAGTTCTTGCAGCTTCATCAACAGATTTCAATGATTCATTAATTCGCTTTTCTGTAAGCAATTCATCTGCCAACTTATCTAAATATTTTTGATCTCCATCTCTGATTCTTGCTATGTCTATTCCATCACTAAAAATAGTATCTTCGTTAAAACTTACAGAAACATTTGAATATCTTAATAATGAATAAGACTTCAAACCTCTAGAATTCTCAGGGTCAGAAATGTTTTCTGCAAGTAAAAAGTGAGTTCCATTAGAACGAGTGAATAGCATATAATCTAATGGCATCCAGTGTTCTTTACCATCTTCTAATTCATTGTAATACATTTTTTTAGCAAGATCATTAGGAATACAATTAGAAGAAGCACTGATGTAATACATTAAAAAGCCTCTATCTTCTGTTGATGGTAAGTAAACCGGAGGCATACTTCCACTACTAGCTAATGTATTATTCTCAACATCAGGATTAACTTCTTTTACTTCGCTCTTCGGTATTAATTTATTAAAAGGAGTAATATAGTCCATGATTCTTGGATCTGGAACTATAACCATGTTACAACTCATATTAACCTCTTCTTATGTAAATTAAGCATAAATTATGCCATATACATTTTACTATATAAGTATAAGGTTTTTCTCGTTTGTAACTAAAACTTAACCTAAATGAAAAGTACGCAACGAAGGGACGGTTCTCAAGTTGCATGATGCAACTAGGGGACGGTTCTCAAGTTGCATGATGCAACTTGAGAACCGTCCCCTGGTTGCGCGTGTTCGCGTTTTTTATATTATTCATTAAATTCTACTGTTAGATACCAGCCTACATCTGAGCTTTCCTCAATTTTAGTAATCTTTCCTTTATTTGTTTTAAGCCTTTGTGTAAGAGGTATATTGGCTGACATCGCAACTGCCGGCTCTATAACGTAATACCATGATGTTGGAAGTGGAAATTCTACTACCTCAACTTCCTGTCCTTCTTTAACTAAATCCGGACGTTCCATCTTAAAAATCAATTCTCTCATCTAATCACACTTTCTATATAAAAATGGTGGCTTTTATGCCACCATCAATTAAACTTTCTATGTCTTATTCTCCTAGTTTTTCTCCGCAATCTCCGCAGAACTTTGTTCCAGCAGGCCATTCTTTACCGCATTTTGGACATTTAACTCCTGCAGCAGCAACTGGTTTTGCTTCTCCACATTCCATGCAGAATTTGCCAGTATTCTCTGTGCCACATTTTGGACATTTCCAAGCATCAGCAGCAGGTGCAGCAACAACTGCTCCAACTGGTTGTGAAGCTTGAGCAGCAGCTTGTTGATTTGGATTTGGATAATTTACATTGTTAGCAACTGCAGCAGTTGTAGCTCCAAATACATTTCCAGCTTGCATATTCATCATACCCATTCCAACAAATCCATTCATTGCTCCATTTTCGTTCTTAGCAGCATCTTGAATAGCATTTGCATAAGCTTGAGTAAGTGTACCTTGTTGTTGGAATTGATCTCCAGCAAGTTCGTACTTTCTGATGTTTTCTTTTGATTCTTCTGTAAGTGTAACACTTTCAACTACGAAAGAAACAAGTCCAACACCTCTATTTTGAATTGCTCCGTCAAAGTTTTGCTCTGACATTATATTCTTAATCTCATCTGTCTTGTTTGGTAAAGCAAGAGCTTCAATCTTATGTTCTGGCTCAGAAAGTGAATTTAAGATGTTTTGGAATGCTCCAACAACTTCACTTCTCATTTGCTCAACTAAAGCATCTTTTCTATACTCTTTAGCGCTTCCAGCCATTTGCATCATGAATTGAGCAGGATTGTTGATACGGAATGTATATGTACCAAAGCATTTAATATCAACCATCATTGGTGTAAATCCACCTGTTCTAGCATTTAATAATGCATGACCCCAGTCTCTATAAGGAACTGGATTTGGTGTACCAAATTTGTTTCCAACAATTTCTTTAACATTGAAGAAGAATATTGCTTGTTCTTTTGCAACTGCTCCTCCAAATTTAAATCTTTCCCACATTTCCTTAAATACTGCACCAAATTGTCCAGCAAAGAAAGATGGAGTTGTGCTTTGATCAAATTGGTATGTACCTGGTTCTGCTGTAGCATCTAGTATTTTACCACTATCGTAAATAACTGCTACTTGTCCAGGAGCAACAATGATTCTTGAGCCTTTTGCTAAAGCACCATTATCATCTGTGATTTTTTTCATTAACAAGTCATTTCCCATGTCGTCACATTTGATGACTGTTAAAAATTGGTCGCCCATTGTACTGCTGATAGATTGACCAGCGGCGCCTAAAACTGATTCTAAAGCTGATTTAATTAATCCCATTTCAACCATCCTTTCAAAATGATTTGAATATTTCGTTCATACGATTTCAAAATATATGTTAACATTTTTCGCTTTTATTTACAAGGATTTTTTTATAATTAGTTCTTATTTAAAGTATAAGAAAAACTCTTGAATAAAATGCTTATTCAAGAGTTTCAAAATCTTATTCCGTTGCTCCGCTAACAGCTAAATCTGTAATATCTGCTTCTTCTGGATTGATTACGATATCGTCTATTCCATCGTCGCTTTCAACTACATCTCCACTAGCTAATGCAGCAGCTTCTTTTTCAGCTTGCTTTTTAGCAATTGATGGAATTATATCAGCAAGTTTAATACTTGTTACTTTAGCTTTATTCTTAGGAACTACTTCAATGCTTGATTGAATATAGTAGTTCAATACATTAGTATCAAATCTTGATTGGTCTTCTTCAGTTAATTTATTTTCAGAAGACTCAAGATAAGCAAATCCAACATAATCTGAATTGTCTGATGCAAATGTTTCAGAAAATTCTCCATCTTCAGCTTTAGTAATAAATGGAACTACATATGAAGAATATAGTGTTCCAGAGAACATTCCAGCATATGAACTAGATCCTGTTAAATCTTCAGAAATAAACAATGCAGATACATTATCTAAATCACCATTTCCCATTGTCTTAAAGCCTAAACCATTTTGTGAATATCTATCGTATGGAACAGCTCTACTAATGTAAGCAAATATATCATAGCTAAATCCATCATCACCAGATGCAATCACATCAGCAAAAATTTTATCTAATGTTGCATTTTCTTTAGATGCTATATAGCTTTGGAATTCTTCAAAAGAAATATCTCCTGAGAACTTAGTTACAGCATCTTTTGATAGCTCTAACAAAGCATCAGCTTGTGCTGTTGCTTCAACAAGTCTTCTAGCATTTTCTCCTGAATAATCTCCAGAAAATTCGCCCGATACGTCTGAATCTGCATCTACTAATTCTACAGGAACTTGAACAACTCTATACTTATATGAAGTATATACTTTTTCAGGGTCATATCCATTTCTAGATAAATATGATGCTGTTATAGTATCATCACCTGATAAATATTGATTTGGAGCAGAGAAAAACTTGTTAGCCAAAGTTACTTCTTTTTGAACTCTTAAATATTCACCAGAAGAAAGTCCATACTCACTCATTAATTCTTCAATATCTCCGCTTGAAAGTTCAGCAGGCATCTCACCATCTTCAAGAGTTACGCCAAGCTTTTGTGCATATTGTGAATACATCTTATATATTTGATATGCTGAAAACATAGAAGAAACATAGTCGCTTTCATCATATCCTTCTTCTAAAGATGAACCATAAGTTTCAACATATGTATCAAAATCAGTATAACTACCATCTTTAATCCAAGTTCTTACATAACTAATAAAGTCATCTGTACTATAATCAACTTTACCAACAGTAAGAATTGTGTCAGATGTATTATCTCCTACAAATAAAAATATAATTAATCCTACTACAATAAGTCCAACTACGACTATTGCAATAATACTCTTTTTGTCCATTAAAAATCCTCCCAAATCTCAAATTTGCACGATAAATAGTGTATCACTATAAAAATACAAGTGCAACCTTAAAATCACAACATCTTTAAAAACTTAAGTATTTCCTTTAATATCTCTTTTTCGCCCATATTTTCTAGCTTTATTGTCACAAATGGCGCTTCTTCACCGGAAATAAATATTCTTCTTTTGAAATTATCTAATAACAAGCTTATGTTTTCTCCATTTACAAATTCTGCATCTGCAAACTTGAAGCCTATTTTGTCATCTATCTGTGTAATTTTAAGTATCTTAAATCGTCTTGCATAGCATTTAATTCTTGCAATTTCTAATAGATTAAACATCTCATCTGGCATCTCGCCATATCTATCTATTAATTCATCACATATTTCAGATATTTGTTCTTCGTTTTCCATATTTGCTATATCTTGATATACTTCAATTTTTTGTGATGTGTTCTCTATATATTCATCAGGAATATAAGCAGATACTTTAACATCTATCTGAATTTCTAATTTTGGAACAACCTCTTCCCCCCTTAGCTCTTTAACTGCTTCTTCCAATAGGTGAGTGTACATTTCGTATCCAACCGATTCCATATGTCCAGATTGTTCGGCACCTAATATATTTCCTGCGCCTCTAATCTCTAAATCACGAAGAGCAATTTTAAAGCCAGAGCCAAACTCCGTGAACTCTTTGATTGCTTTCAATCTCTTTTCTGATACTTCAGATAATAGCTTATTCTTTCTATATGTTATATATGCATATGCAGTCTTATCCGATCTACCAACTCTACCTCTAATTTGGTAAAGTTGTGCAAGTCCAAGTCTATCAGCATCTTCTATTATCATTGTATTAGCATTTGGAATATCAATTCCAGATTCCATTATTGTAGTACACACTAAAACATCTATCTTTTTAGTAGCAAAATCTTCCATAATATCTTCTATTTGTTTTCCTGACATTTGTCCATGTGCAAATGATACTCTTGCATCAGGGCAAAGTGCAGATATTTCAGAAGCCTTTTCTTCTATACTTTCTACCTTATTATATAGATAGAATACTTGGCCATGTCTTTCTAGTTCTTTTTCAATAGCTTCCTTTATTACATCAACATCATATTCTAATACATAAGTTTGAATAGGTTTTCTGTTTTGTGGTGGATCATAAATAACACTCATATCGCGAATACCAACAATACTCATATGAAGTGTTCTTGGAATCGGTGTTGCTGTCATTGTTAATACATCCACATTATTCTTTAGCTCTTTAATCTTTTCTTTATGAGCAACACCAAATCTATGCTCTTCATCTATAATAAGTAATCCTAAATCTTTGAATTCAACATCCTTACTTAGTATTCTATGTGTACCAATAATAATATCTATCTCGCCAGTTTTTAGTTTCTTACAAATCTCATTCTTTTCTTTGGTTGTTCTAAATCTATTTAGTACAGCAATCTTTAATGGAAACTCATTCATTCTTTCTTTGAACGTGTCATATTGTTGCTGAGCAAGTACTGTAGTTGGACAAAGATATGCTACTTGTTTTCCATCCATTACTGCTTTAAAAGCAGCGCGAATTGCAACTTCTGTTTTACCATATCCAACATCACCACATAGAAGTCTATCCATTGGCTTAATGCTTTCCATATCCTTTTTTACTTCTTCAATACATCTTAATTGATCATCAGTTTCTTCATATGGGAAAGACTCTTCAAATTCTGTTTGCCAAACTGTATCACCAGAAAACTGAAATCCTTTCATCTCATTTCTTTTAGCATATAGCTCAATTAATCCTTTGGCGATGTCTCTTAATGATTGCTTTACTCTTTGCTTAGTCTTTTCAAAATCTTTAGAACCTAATTTATTAAGTCTTGGTTTTGTATCTTCATCTCCACCCATGTACTTTCTAATTGATTCTAATTGATTAGTAGGAACATATAGCACGCCATCATCTTTATATTTAATCTTTATATAATCTTTTCTAACACCTTCAACTATTAAAGTATGAATTCCCACATACTGTCCAATACCATGAGTTGAGTGAACTATATAATCTCCTTCTTTTAAATCAGCGAAAACGACTTTAGTTCCTTGCTCAAATGCTTTTGGCTTATATGGGCGTTTCTTTTCTTTAATGGTAGTTTCTTTGGATGCAGGACATATAATTAGTTTTAAATCTTCTATCTCATATCCAACAGAAAGTAGGCCCACTATAATCATTATAGGGACCTTAACATTTTGTTCTTCGAGAGCTTTCTCAAACAATTCACTATTATTATTTTCAAGTATCGCACAATTAATCTTGTTTTCTAGAAGTTCTGTAGCTAGGCTTCTTGCCTTTGAAATCGTAGGCTCTGTAAGGATTATTTTCTTTCCATCTTTTTGTGCATCTTGTATTTCCTGTAAGAAAATATCCAGGTTGCTACGAAAAAAGTTCACCTCCCTACAGTTAAAACTGTATCCGTTTCTTTTTGCAAGCATATTTTCATCTATTCTAAATAGATTAATTGTATTAAGCTCTTCTAGCAAAATTGCTATCTCGCTAAAATGAGCCATCTCATTTGTATAGCTTGGAACAATTCCATACTTATCTAAATAATTCTCTATTATTTCTTTATTCTCAAAATCTACTGATTGAGCTTTTGATTTAATTCTAACTGGTTCATCAATAAAGAAAACCGTGTCTTTCGAAAAGTAATCAGATAATGATGAATACTTATCAAAGAAGAATTCAAAATATTTTTCAACTTTATTTAAGAAATTACCTTCTTTTATTGCTTCGGCATCTGAAATTGCATTTGGATATTTCTTTAAAATCTTATCGGCAATTTCTCCTAACTTATTTCTATCAACTAAGAATTCTTCAATTGGGAAAACGCTTATATTTTTGATGCTTTCGATTGAACGTTGCGAAATTGCATCAAAGTATCTAATGGAATCGATTTCATCTCCCCAGAATTCAATTCTTATAGGATCTTTAGTTGTAAGTGGAAATATATCTATTATTCCACCACGTACAGCAAATAGTCCACGTGAATCACAAAGATCTGCTCTTTCATATCCTATATTTATCAAATTCTCAACAACACTATCTAGCGGATATTCTTTTCCAACTTCTAACTGAATAACACTTTCAAATAGCTTGTTCTTTAAAGTCGTCTTTTGCATAAACGCTTCAACTGTTGTAAGCATTATGTTATTATCCGAGTTATAAAGCTTACTAAAACATTTTAGTCTTTGCATTGTGACATCTTTATTCATTGTATCAATGTCATAATAAACAATTTCTCTTTTTGGAAAGACTAAAATGTCATCATCTTCAAAAAACTTCAAATCATTTTCAATTTTCTTAAGTTCAATCTCGTTGTAAGTTAGAACAACAATTGGCTTATTTGAATAAAACTTAGTTGCATAAATAAAATGAGCTTTTGAAGAATCAGTAAGTCCAGAAATGTTTATTGGAAAGTTACTCTTATTAACATCTTCAATATAATCCTGAAACTTTTTAAGTTTCGGCATCACTTTTGCTAATTCTTGCATTACTATATCTTCCTTTTTTACTTGAAAAATAAAACTACAATATTGCTATATTAACATAAAATCGGTCAAAAATCAACAAAAAATCAGCATTTTAGACCCAAATCTAAAATGCTGAAAAATCTCTCAAACTACTGATGTACGTAGAATTGTATCATTATTCTAATATCTTCAACAGATATTCTAAAGTCCTTTATTATATTATTCATTAAATCTATTATTTCTGCTTGTCCTTCAGGATTATACACTACAATCCTATCTGCTCCAAACATATTCATATAATTCTCGTTTGCTTCAAACTTAGTCTCAGCTTCTGAGTTTTTTACGTATAAAGTTGGTTGTATATCATCTAGTCTAGAATTTGTATTCCAGAATGGTATAACTCCATTTTTATAAACATTCTCATCAATTATTATACTTTTTAATTTATTACAATTTTTGAACATATCTGTAGTTTCACCTGGTGTAGAATCGCTATAAGGCAAATCATATTCTGGTAAATCAATAAAAATTTCTTCCAAATTGATACAGTCTTTAAACATTTTTTTGGCACTATTAATTGTTACTCCACCAAAAGCATTAAGTTTTAGACTCTTTAGATTTGTACATCCTTCAAACATACTTTCAATATTTGTCAAATATTTAGTTGAAACACTTGATAAATCTAGTTCTGTTAAGCTAGAGCATTCATTAAACATACTCATCATAGTTGTAACACCACTAGCATTACAATCATCTCCAAAATCTATTGTATTTAAAGCATAACAACCCCAAAACATATAAGACATATTTGTAACATTATGCATATCAAAATTACTTAAGTCTATGTGTGTTAGTTTTGCACATCTAGTAAACATATAGTCCATCTTAGTAACTTTACTAGTATTAAATCCGCTCAAAAAATCATTTATACTATCTCTTAAAAAATAGCAGTTTAAAAACATCTCACCCATATCTGTAACATTTCTGGTATCAAAAGTTCCATAAATATCTGTTAAAAAAACACAATCTTCAAACATAGCTCGCATAATAGTTACATTTTGAGTGTTAAATCCAGTTAAAGAAAGTGTATATATCTCATTACAGCCAGCAAACATTCTAAGCATATTTGTTACATTACTAGTATCAAAATTATTTAAACTAATACTTCTTATAGGAAGTCCAGCAAAATAGCACTTAGAATTTGCTGGTGCATATATTTTTTCATTACTTCCAACAAAAAGATTATAACGTAAATCCCTTTCAGTACTATATCCAATTACACTTTCTTCTGTAATCCATGCTGTTACACTTCCATCCACAACATCCCATGAATCAATTGCATCAGCAGGAATACTAATTCCATTAGTAAAACTAATCGAATTCAACAACCTAAAATCTATAGGATTGTCGTTCAAGTTTAAAATTGCTCTAACGCCACCTTCAGGTAATGTTGCCGCATTAGCTAAACAACCTAAAGACAAAATGAATACAAATAATAATGTTAGTATTAATACTTTTTTCATATTAATTCTCCTTTGTATAAAATATCTATATATATTCTATAATATGTGAACTTCTTTATACAATTAATATAAGCTTTTGTAACGATATTGTAATTAATGCGATACGCTCAACGCCTATAAAAAACTCTCGGAGATTACTCCGAGAGCTCATTATCAATACGACTCAAAATACTTTGTCTGAACATATCCCTCAACAAATCCGCCGGGACGTTTTGGGTCATCAATTCGCACATAAGCGTATTGTCCCAAATTATAGATTACATTCACCTTTATAAGATTGTAACCCCAGGCATCCTTGTCGCCAGAATGAATAATGATTAAACTTTTGGTATCTTTATCAGGAACCTCTCTGATTCCAACAGACCATCCTTTATTCACTGGAATTTTCCATTCGGCTATATAATACGAATATTCATTTCCTGAGTATGTCCCTTTATATCCACGCGGATAATAGTTAGGGTCTGAAAAATTATAAGGACTTTGCGTATAAGGATATGCATAGCCAGATGTTGATGGATCTTGATATTGCTGAGTATACCAACCGATATCAGATTTTCTAATGAAACCTGTACCAGGTGTCCTTTCCTGTGTCTTAAGTTGGACAACAAGCCACTGATCAGTTTCATAAATCACAAACAGAACCTCACCAGCTTCTGCCTTTTGTCCATTTTTCTTCCCAGACCAAGGGTCAGAATAAACATCCAATGATTGACCTGTAAGCTGAATATAATATCCATTCAGTACAACAAAACTCTTAAGAACATAACCAGTTTGATATGTTGCACTAAGTCCAGATTGATAGCAATCAACTACATACCAATCATAGTACTCCCCAGTCACAACAAGTTGATCCATGTTTTTGGCCTTATATAGTCTTGTAGATCTCGTATCCGGTGATTCACGAATGCTGCAGGTTGTCGAAATAACTGTAGCTGTCCCATAGCCGTCATAACCTGTGTCTGCCGATGCTGTCGAAATAAAAGTCACGAAAAGTAAAAGGCTCAGGATAAGTAAAAGACTCCGTTTCATAAATCATCTCTCCTTTATAATAATTACTTTGGAAATTTGAAACAATTCAAAACCACCATTATTATATCAAAATAATGGTGGTTTTTCAACGTTTATGTCAACTTTTCTAGTATTAATTCTTTGCGATGAATATTGTAATCTTCAACTGCATCCTTCGTGATTGCCTTATAAATTACTTCCATAATGAAGTTTGGATTCAAATTCTTCTTGCTTCCAGCAAATGAATGTACAGTTATACAAAAAGAGCTATATGTTATTTCTTCAACTTTGTAATCTATTATTAAAGGCTTAATATCTATTTCTTCCTCTTGGCCATTTTTACTTTGTTTTGTTACTAACAATTGTTCTTTATCAAATTCTTCTTTCACTTTTGCAATTGTATCATTAATATCATCAAGATTTACTAATACATTTACTTCATATATAGCTTCTTGAACTAATGACATTAAGCTTTTTGGTTTATCTAATTTTTCACAAGTAAGCATTTTAAATCCTTCTGGCATTACCTTCTTTAACTCTTTCAAAACTTCTTCCACTTCTGGCTCACCATTTAATTCTAAATCCATATATTCAGATTCTGAAGTTACACCAACTGCAAGCGGTAAAGCGAATGCTATTTGCACTCTTGGATTAAAGCCTGATGAAAACTTAATTGGTAAGTTTGTCTTCTTTATACAGCGTGTAAATGTACGCATCATGTCCAAATGACCTATATATTTTACTTCTTCTCTTTTTTCAAATTTCAATCTATATATCATTTTATCTCTCCTCAAAACATACTCCACAACCAAATTTTGCGCATCCACATCCTGCACATTTTGCTCTACAATTTGGAGTCACTTTTTCATCCATTGCATTTTTATATTCTCTTTTAAAGAATTCTTTTGTTACTCCTATATCTATGTGTTCCCATGGTAATATCTCATCTAATGAAATATTTCTTCTTGAATAAAAATATGGATCTAAGCCACATTCCTTAAATGAATCTAACCATTTATTTATATCAAAGAATTCTCCCCATGCATCATACTCGCATCCTTTTTCGTGAACTTTTAAAAGTACATCATTAATTCTTCTATCACCTTTTGCAAGTACCGCTTCCATAGTAGAAGTTTTTGAATCGTGCCAATTATACTTTATATTTTTGTGAGTAAGATTTGTTTTTAAAAATTCTTGTTTTTTATTTATTGTCTCAATATCATCTTGTGTGCACCATTGAAATGGTGTGAATGGTTTTGGAACAAACGTAGAAGTACTTACTGTTACCACAAGTCCTTTTGCTCTTTCTTGTTTTGGAATTGCATAGTATAGTTCTACAATCTTATTTGCCAAATCTACTATACCTTGTAAATCTTCGTAAGTTTCAGTTGGAAGTCCAATCATAAAGTATAGCTTTATATTATTCCAACCGCTTCTAAACGCTAAATCGCATCCTTTTAGAATATCTTCTTCTGTAATTCCTTTGTTAATAACATCTCTTAATCTTTGAGTTCCTGCTTCGGGTGCAAAAGTTAATCCTGATTTTCTAACATTATTAACTTCATCTAATAGTTTAAGACTAACTGAATCTATTCTTAAAGATGGAAGCGATAAATTTACATTCTTTGGTTTGAATTCACAAATCAAATCATCTGCTAGTCTGTGAAACTCTCTATAATCTGACGTAGATAAAGATGCTAATGCTAATTCTTCATAACCTGTATTCTTTATCAATGCTTTTGCATTTTCTTCCAATCTTTCTACTGACTTTTCTCTAACTGGTCTATATAAAAATCCTGCTTGGCAAAATCTACATCCACGAATGCATCCTCTAAAAATCTCAAGCATTGGTCTATCATGTGCTGGACTTAAATATGGCACCATCCATTTCACAGGATATTTTAATGTATCTAAGTCTTTAATAATCCTTTTTGTCAAAACATCTTTAGCGTTTTCATTATTCTTTTTTATTTCTTTAATAGTTCCATCTTCGTTATATGAAACATCATAAAAAGAAGGAACATATACTCCATCTATTTTTGCAATTCTTTCTAAGAATTTAATTCTAGGCTCTTTTGCTTCTTTCCATTTAATCCATTCATCAGTTACTTCCATATTTAATTCTTCGCCTTCACCTAAAACGATAAAATCAAAAAAGTCTGCAATTGGTTCTGAATTATACGAACATGGTCCTCCTGCCATTATAAATGGATCATTATCTTTTCTATCTTTTGTAAGCAAAGGTATGTGGGCTAAGTCAAGCATGTTTAAAATATTTGTATAGCTCATCTCATATTGCAAAGTAAATCCAATCATGTCAAATTCATTAAGTGGTGTTTTGGTTTCTAATGAGAATAATGGAATGTTTTCCTTTCTCATTAATTCTTCTAGATCCACCCACGGTGCAAATGCTCTTTCACAATATGTATCTTCACGTCTATTATATAAATCGTATAAAATTCTAAGTCCTAAATGAGACATACCAATTTCATATACATCTGGAAAGCAAAAACAATATCTATGTTTAATCTTAGATAAATCTTTAACACACATATTGATTTCATTTCCAGTATATCTACATGGCTTTTCAACTTTTTTTAGAATTCTATCTATATTGTTTTGTTCCAAAATTTTACCTCCGAATAAAGCTTTATAAGCACTTAAATATTAGCATAAAAAAACTCCGCATGCAATGTCGCACGCGGAGCGAAATATAAACAAAATTATCCGTTTACTACCAAGAATCTTTTTAACTTTCCTTGGGCACGTCCAAGCTTCCTATATAGGACTGTGTCCCTGGGACCGAGGGCATTTTTCACATCATGGTAAGCCAACGCGGCTTCCCGGACAAAATGTCTCCTTTCCCAAAGATCAAAAACCGGATTGAGTACAACAAGCTGCTCATCGGAGAACTCTTCTTTCAGGCAATCAACAAAAAACTTAAGTGCTTCCTTGTTTTTACCTACCCGAATCGCTTTATCAGCATAGTACTGTTCTTTGCCGATTTCTCCGAAAATGGCGCTATTCCTGCCATCCCGAAATTTTTTGCATTTGCGTCGATAGTCTGCTTGGCTTCCTGGTCTAACAATCACCTTACATGGCCTCCTTGTTGTTTAATATTCTTTGAAGCTTTCTTTCGAAAGCCAAAGGACGGATGTCATCGCCTTTACGAATGCTGTCGATAAAGACGCGTACCTGGGGATTTTGGCCATATTTCCTTTCGGCATCCCAGATTTCTTCATTCAGATGCTTAAAGGAAATATACATCGCATTGATATCTGTACGTTGTTGTTGCGACCAGTTTTTTACATTAAGGATCTGCATAACGCAGTTAACAGGTTCTTTTCCAGGACGCCAGGTACTTACGACCTTTGCGACAGCAGGATCAGAGCCCAGACGGGAAACAACCACATTCTTAAAATGGCCAAATTCCACGTCTTTTCTTTGCCGGTTTCGCTCCCTTACAAGAGCTCCTTCGATGTTCCGATCGATACTATCTCTGATTGCATCTATCGGACTGTGATAACCAGACAACATAGATTCCTCCTTCATAATTTAATATAGATACCTATTCTATTTTAACTCAAATTGACATAATGTTCAAGTAAAATTTTACAAAAAGCTTGATAATCCTAGGTAAAAATGGTAATATTTTAATGTTACAGCAAAATATAGGGGTGTAGTTCATCGGTAGAATAAGAGTCTCCAAAACTCCAGAGGAGGGTTCGATTCCTTCCACCCCTGCCAAAAAAGCCAGTATTTTCACAATACTGGCTTTTTTCTTTAATTTTGGTTCATTTTTGGGACACGTACTAAAATGCACCTTAACTAATCTCTTTACTTTTTATGTCAACTGTGCTATAATATATTTATCAGTTAGATGGACACTTTTTCTGTGGGATGACATGGAAGATGTTCCTATCAATTCCGCGAGTGGTGCCGTCTAGATGGCCGTGTTTGTGGAGAAGATTCCGTGTGTGGCCATGGACGACTTGTGTAGTGCCTCTGATAATTGATAATCTATTTAGAAAGGAGCAACCAATGAGTTACTCTATCGCGTAAGACACCTGCTATCGATATTCAGTTAGCGGGTGTTTTGCTGTTTATTAATCAATAACACAAAAACATCCACTGCCTAATTTAACTTCTACTATTTTATTAATAACATCATCGTTTGGCTCTTCAAGTTCTACTTTGATGTAGTTCGTTGTATGTCCTTCTTTTGAATTTTCAAATAAAACTTCAATTTCTTTTCCGATATATTGATCTGCAAATTCTTTTTCATTTTTGTTAGACATTTCTATTAGTTTTTTACTTCTTTCGTCTTTTATTTCTTCTGGAACTTGATTTTCCATCGTTGCAGCTGGTGTTCCTTTTCTTTTTGAGTATTTAAATACGTGCATCTTTGAAAATTTTATTTCTTCTAAGAACTTATATGTTTTTTCAAATTCTTCATCAGTCTCACCAGGAAATCCAACAATGACATCAGTAGTTAATGCTACTTCTAGTATATTATCTCTTAGCAATTTAACAATGCTTCTGAATTCCTCTGTTGTGTATTTTCTATTCATTCTCTTTAAAGTTTCATCGCATCCGCTTTGAAGTGATAAATGAAAATGATTACATATCTTGTTAAGTTTTATTAGTCTACTAACAAAATCTTCAGTAATAATTCTAGGTTCTAATGAGCCCAAACGAATTCTTTCTATGCCATCTATTTTGTTTATTTCTTCTAACAAATCTATTAATGTTGTATCATTTTTAAAATCTTTCCCATATGATGAAATATGAATTCCTGTAATTACAACTTCTTTTGTTCCTGAATCACGAAGCTTTTCTATTTCACCAATAACATTTTCCATTTTTCTTGAGCGAACTGGTCCTCTTGCATATGGAATCATACAATAAGTACAAAACCTATCGCAGCCATCTTGTATTTTCACTTCTGCCCTTATATGACTTGTATATGCAACACCATTATATTCACAATATGGCATAAGATGCATTATTTTTTCTGATTCAATAATTCTTTGTTTTTCTTTTTCATACTCTTTTACTTTTTTAAGCAAGTCTTTTTTCTCTATTGTTCCAAGAATAATATCTACATCATCAATTTTTTCAACATCTTCTTTAGCAACTTGAATATAACAACCAACTGCACAAACAATTGCATTTGGATTTATTTGTTTTGCTCTTCTAAGAATTTGTCTTGATTTTTTATCACTTATACTAGTTACTGTACATGTGTTAATTATATATACATCTGCATATTCAGAAAAATCTACAACTTCGTAACCATTGTTTATAAACTCGTCTTGAATTGCATTTGATTCATATTGATTTACTTTACATCCTAGTGTGTATATTGCAACTTTTTTCAATTTAATCACCTTTCTACGCCCTGAATTCTAACATAAAAGGAACCGATATTCAATCGGTTCCTTTTTTATCAAATGATTCTAAACTCTTCACCCATTTGGGGAATAATTATGTCGGCACTATAGAACTTTTTGAGTTTTTTCTGCAAATGTTCAATAGAATCGTCTTCGCCATGATTTAAGAAAATCGTCTGAAGATTAGGATATCTATCAATTACATTAAGCTTGTCCTCATAGTATCCATGCGAACTGAATCCATGAAGCCAAATCGTTTCACAATGTTTGATATAGCGTCGTCCGTTAAGTTCTACCATACTGCCATGCTGTGCTTCATGCAATATTTTGCTCGGACATTTGTCAGGCAAGAATCCAGGGAAAATGAAAATACTATCATCATCCTGAATATGCTGTTCAAAGTAGTCAAGCACTCGACCGCCATATCCCATACATGAAGATGTAAGGAATATATTAGCGCCATGATATTTAGCAGCAATCATGTGAGAAGCATAGTTTTCGATAATTTTGAACCTATCAAGCCTAAATGGATACTTATCTACTTTGTAATTAAACCAAGCAGAGTCTCCATCATTATAGCTTCCTATATAAGTCATAAGTTCCTTTTCAGCAAGCGGTGAATCAATATAGCAATTAAGCCATAAGCCAGAATCCATAATCTTGTTCAGAAGACTGATAAATCCTGCCGACCTATCAAGTGCAAATACTGGAATAATAACAGTCTTTCTTTTCTTTATTGCCTTTTTAAGTGTCTTCCAAAGAATCCTAATAGATTCATCAAGAGTCTCTATAGGCTCGGAAGTACCATGGAGGCTTTCAAGTACAAGAATATCACCATACTCTGGTTCAATAGGATACTGAATATTCCTATAAAGTAAAGACATACTATTTCCAATATCTCCAGAGAAAACAATAGTAAAATGCTTTTCTCCATATCTTACAACAAGCTCAACCATTGTAGCACCATTGATATGTGAATTTGGAATAAATCTAGCATCAATTCCTTCAAAAAGAGGAATAAAATCATTGTCTTCGATTCTAGCATGCACTTTTACAGGCTCAAAGCTTCTAATTGCTTCTTGCGCCTCAATAGATGTATAAAGGCATCTCTGCTCCTGCTCTTCAATCGCACCCATACAAGAATCCAAAGATGCAATATTCTGGGGCTTTGACCCTTCTTTTTCAGCCTTAAGATGCTTTTTAGTAATCTCATTTTTTACTTTTTTGATTTCATTACTAAAAATGAGTGTCTTCTTTTCATTGATATACGCCGCATCCATCAGAATATGCGCTGCCTCAGCACAAGTCTCCTGACTAGCATAGATTTTTCCGGAATACGGAACATTATCACCAATAGGCTTAAAAAGAGTAGGAATAGCTCCACAGTGGTCAAGATGAGCGTGTGTAAGCAGAATACAGTCAATATCATCACCCTGAAGAGTCCGATCATAGTTCAATTCTTCATCTTCGCCCTGAAAATAGCCATAGTCTACTAAGATGTTTCTCACATCCTCACCACGAGTAACCTTAACTAAGGTACCACTACCCGTGACGATACCATCGTTGGCACCAAGAAAACTCATGGATATCCGGACTTCACCGCCATCAGTTTTAAAGATGTCCATATTTTCACCCTCTCTATTAAGTTTTGGGACCCGTGAACTTATTAAGTTCTTGTGCATTTTATCACGGAATTATGCATATAGCAATATAGATTTTACATTAAATTCGTGATAAAATGCCAATAGGTCGCATTGCTAGACGAATTCGGTGGATTTTGTTCTGGGCGGACAAACCCACACATTTACTACGCGCGATGCTCGATTGATAATACAAATACCAAAAATTAATACAAAAGGAGTTCTATCAAATGAACGAACGTATATACAAAATTCTCGAATTTAATAAGGTTAAGGAGATTTTAAAGAATTATGCAGTTACTTATTTGGGTAGAGAGCGTTGTGATTCTTTATTGCCTTCGACAAACTCTTTAGAAATAGAAAAATGGCAAAATGAAACCGAAGAAGCTTTATCATATTATCTAAAGCAACATGATATTCCACTATCTCCCATTTCTAATATAGATGAAATATTAAACAAGACATCTATCGGTGGCATCTTATCTATAGAAGAATTATTAAAAGTTTCAAACACATTATTCATTGCAAGAAGACTAAAAAATTCTTTTACAAATGGAAGCATTGACGAAAATGAATTTCCAATTTTATCAGAATACTTTGAAAATATTTATACTAATCAAAGAGTTGAAGAAGAAATTTCAAGATGTATTAAAAACGAAGTTGAGTTAGATGATAGGGCAAGCACCGAATTATATAAGATTAGAAAATCTATCAAAGACCAAGAGTCACAAATTAAAGAAAAATTAAATTCGCTAATTCACTCTAAAGCAAAATTTTTACAAGACACATTAGTTACATTTAGAGATGATAGATATGTTATTCCGGTTAAAGCTGAGTATAAAAATGAAGTCCCTGGATTAATTCACAATCAGTCAGCAACTGGTGGAACTATATTTATAGAGCCAACAGCAGTATTTAACCTAAATAATGAAATAAAAGAATTAAAATTAAAAGAATTTCAAGAAATTCAAAGAATACTTGCTCTTTTATCTCAAATGATTGCTCCGATTTGCGAAAATATAAGAATCTCAATTGATTTAATAGGTAAAATAGATTTTGCTTTTGCAAAAGGAAAATATGCAGGATGCTTAAACGCATATCCTCCTGTATTTGATGCAGTAAAATGTAATCTTAAAAAAGCAAGACATCCTTTAATACCACAAGAGTCTGTTGTACCAATTGATATTTATTTTGGTGATGATATCAAAGAATTAATTATAACCGGTCCAAACACTGGCGGTAAAACAGTTACATTAAAAACAGTTGGTCTACTATGCTTAATGGCACAATCTGGTCTTCATATTCCAGCTAACGAAGGATCAACTTTAAAAATATTTAGTAACATCTTTTGTGATATTGGAGACGAGCAAAGTATCGAACAAAACCTATCTACTTTCTCAGCTCACATGACAAATATTGTAAACATTTTAAACAATGTAACATCAGATGATTTGGTAATTATAGATGAAATCGGAGCTGGAACCGATCCAGTTGAAGGCGCTGCAATTGCTATGGCAATTTTAGAGTATTTATTTAAACAAAATTGTATTTGCCTAGCAACTACTCACTATAGCGAATTAAAATCATATGCTATTAACACACAAGGTGTTGAAAACGCATCATGTGAGTTTGATATCGATACTTTAAGACCTACTTACAAATTGTTAATTGGAATTCCTGGTAAAAGTAATGCTTTTGCCATTTCTAAAAAGCTAGGATTAAAAGATGATATATTAACTCGAGCAAATGATTTCTTATCTGATGAAAGTATCAAGTTTGAAGATGTAATTACAACTATGGAATATGATAAGAGAAAAGCTGAAGAAGAACGTGAGCTTTCTAAGAAGATGTTAAAAGAAGCACAAGATGCTCGAAACAGAATTAAAGATGAAGAACAAAAAATTGAAAAGAGAAAAACTGAAATATTAAATAAAGCAAAACAACAAGCAAGAGACATATTATTAGATGCTGAAGATACTGCAAAAAACATCATTAAAGATTTGAACAAGATGAAGAATTCAAACAAAGCAAACAATAAGCAAATTGAAGAGCATCGTACAAAACTTAAAAAGAATATTTCCGAGATGCAAAAAGACTTAGTTGCTCCAAGCAAAATAGAATCTAAGAATGCTCTTAAAAAAGAAAACGTTGTTATTGGTATGAATGTACTAATTACTGATTTAGAACAAGAAGGTGTTATTTGTACAGCTCCAGACAAAAACGATAATGTTATGGTTCAAAGTGGAATCATTAAACTAAAATGTCATATATCTCAATTAGAAGAAATCAAAAAGAAAGAAGATAAAAATCGAACTGTAAATCAAGCAACTGCATTTAATAAATCTAAAGACTTGAGTACTGAAATAAATCTTATTGGAATGACAAAAGACGAGGCAATTCCAGCTTTAGAAAAGTATATTGATGATGCATATTTATCTAATGTAGGAAGTGTAAGAATTGTTCATGGAAAAGGTGCTGGCATTTTAAAAAGAGCCGTTCACGAATTTTTGAAGAACCATCCAAATGTAAGGACTTATAGATTAGGTGTTTATGGCGAAGGTGATACTGGTGTTACAATTGCAGAATTGAAATAAAAAAAGACCCGTTAAAACGGGTCTTTTCTATTTTATTTAAAATCCTCATAAGAATTAATTCTTGCATATGGTATATCTCCAGCAAATCTTGGAGCTCCTACTTCTAAATCGAAAGATGCAAGTGTTTTAAACGTACTTGCTTCACCCATTATAGGAGAAGTTTTAGGACTATTAAGTCTATATTGTTTAGGTTTATATTCATTTTGAGGCTTTGGCATTGAGAATCTATCAAATAATCCCACTAATTTCATCTCCTCTTTAGTATCTAATCATATCTATTAATATTATGACAAAAATTGAGACAAAATTCAACGAAATTACATAATGTAACAAAAACTTAATATATACCCAAGTCTAATTCTATAGCGCATTCACTAATTCCTTGAATTTATTACCTCTTTCTTCGAAGTTTTTGAACATGTCAAAGCTTGCTGAGGCTGGTGAAAATAGCACTACATCGCCATTTACTGATAATTCCCTTGCTACACTTACTGCCTCTTCTAGCGTTGTACAATCAAAGATTTTAAGCTCTTCTTCAGCTATATTCTGCTCCTTCATAGCCTTTAATGTGGCTTCCTTAATGGCTTCTGCTGTTTGGCCTATCAAAATAAGCGATTTTACATGCGATACTATATATATTCCTAATTCTGTATAGTCTAAATGCTTATCATATCCGCCTGCAATAAGAATAACCTTATCTTTATAACTAAGCAATCCTGCAATAGTACGTGATGGACTGCTTCCTATTGAATCATTTCTCCATTCAACTTCGTCGACCACTCTTACTAGTTCATTTCTATGTTCAACACCATTAAATGTTGTTAAAACATTTCTAATTGAGTTAACAGATACTAATTCTTTAATAGCCGCGATAGCTGTGCAGACATTTTCTAAATTGTGTCTTCCTAATAGTTTAACCTCATCTGCTTTAATTACTTCTCTTTTATCTCCATTCTCACAAATATAAATTTTACTATCGTCATCCCCTAAGATAACACCATTCGACAATTCTGAATGAGTACTAAAAAATCTAACTTTTCCTTTTGCTTCTTCTTCAAAAGGTTTTGTTATTTCATTATCATAATTTAAAACTAAAAGTCCATCCTCTTTTTGATACAAAAAAATATTCTTTTTCGCATTAATATACTCTTCATAATCTTTATGTATGTCCAAATGATTTGGCGCAATGTTAGTAATCACTGCAATTTGAGGGCTAACTCTTGCTGTCATTAATTGGAATGAACTAAGTTCTAATACAACGAAATCATCTGGTTTCATTTTATCAATGTCCGCAAACAAAGGTGTACCAATGTTTCCACCTAAATAGCAATTATATCCTTCTTCACAAAGCATTTTATAAATAAGTGTTGTAGTAGTGGTCTTACCATCACTACCTGTAACACCAATAATTGTTCCAGGACATAATTTTAATACCATTTCAATTTCAGAAGTAAGGATTGCACCTCTACTAACTTCTTTTTGAACTTCTTCTAAATCAGGTCTCATACTTGGGCTTCTAAAAATATAATCGAATCCTTCTAATGCGTCTAAATATCCAACACCCAAAGAAAAATTTACACCTTTGCTTTTGAATTCTTCATATGTGACTGGATCCAATTTATCTTCTTCACGTTTGTCAAAAACTGTGATTTCAGATTTTAAATTGATTAGGTATCTAATTAAAGGTGTATTACTTACGCCCATTCCAATGACGGCAACTTTTTTGCCAATCATTCTAGTTCGAAATGCTTCGAACTTTTCATTTACATACATTTTAAAATCTCCTTTATAGGTGAGTATGGCGCCCAATGGGCGCCGCTACAAATTTTAATCTCCGAAACAAATTCCAACTCTTCTTGCAGTTTTAACTAAATCTCCATTTAAATCTACAAGCTTCAAGTTAGAAGACTTTGCTCCAATTTGTGTATCTGTTCCAGCTACTTCGTTTAATGAAATACTTTGTAATTTTCCATTAAGCATCGTAACCATTCTTCCAAATTTTCCTTCTATAGCAAGTTCCATTGCTAAGCTTCCGTACTCTGTAGAAAGTACTCTGTCATATGCACAAGTATTTCCACCTCTTTGTATATATCCAAGTGTTGTAGATCTTGCTGTCTGACCTGTAAGTCTTTCTATTTCTTTTGCAACATATGCACCAGCACCACCTAATTTAACACTATCTAATCCAGCGTTCTCAGGATTACCTTCAACTTCTCTAATTGAAATTGTTCCCTCTTTAGGTTTTGCTCCTTCTGCAACAACTATAATGCTATAGTTTCTTCCTGCTTCATTTCTTCTATTTATTTTTTCAACTACTTTGTTTAAATCATACGGTATTTCTGGTATCAAACAGTTGTCTGCTCCACCAGCTATGGCTGCAGATAATGCAATCCATCCTGCATAACGCCCCATTACTTCAAGAACCATTATTCTTCCATGTGATTCTGCAGTTGTTCTTAATCTATCAACTGCCTCTGTAGCAACATCAACAGCTGTATTATATCCGAACGTAACATCTGTAAATGGAACATCATTATCAATTGTTTTAGGTACTCCAATTACATTTACTCCACGAAGCATAAAGTCACGTGCAGATTTTAGCGATCCGTCTCCTCCGACTACTATCAAGCAATCGAAGCCTTCTTTTTTAAGCATTTCTGCTACTTCTTCGGATTTATCTACAAATACTTTTTCTCCTTTTGCATTTACTTCAGGTACTGCAAAGCAGTTTGTACCATTGTTAGATTTAAGTATTGTACCACCTTTGTGAATGATTCCACTCACTTCATTAATTCCTAATTTAATGTAATTGTTTTTTAGTAAGCCTTGATATCCTTCTAAAAATCCATAAACCTCTACATCATTATAAAGTGCTGTTTTAACTGCACCTCTAATAACTGCATTTAATCCAGGACAGTCACCACCGGCTGTAAGTATTCCAACTTTTTTAACCATTAGTTTTTTTCCTTTCTTTAGTACATTTTTTATTTACTCTCTTGTCCACCAGAATGGTTCGTAATGAACCTCTTCTTCTTGCGTACTACTATTGTTATTTGTAGTACTTGTATTTGTGTTACTTTGTGTATTAGTGTTTGTATTTGCATTTGGATTTATTATTGCTTCATTTACTTTATTTATTTCTTCTTCATACTTTCCACTATTTGGTGATGTACTTACAGCGCCACCTTTATGGAATTCACAATATGTTGATGGAGTTTCATAAGCATAGTCTGATGGTTTAACTGTTGGTTCTCCATCTTTGTAATGTCTATTAATTCTTGAAATAGTAATTGTTCCAGCTTGTGCTCTACAAGAATCAGTAGGTAGTAATAATGTATCTGGACATACTTCAACATATTCATGGATAGTACATGAAGTCTTTGGAATTGTTCCATTTCTACTATTGAATATTTCTGTATATACTCTACTTCCTCTTGCATCATTCTTACAAGCGTCTGTAGCTAATAGACCAGAATCTCTACATACTGCAACACTTACTACACCACTTGGTTTTTCATCACTAAATTTTGCATTAGGTAAATCTTTGTGGATCTCTGCCATTATATCGTGCCATACTGTAGTACCTGGGTTTGTTGCGATATTCAAATACTTAGGTGTATCATAGCCAAACCAAACACTTCCTACGTAGTATGGAGTGAATGCGCTGAACCATCTATCTTTATCATCTGATGTAGTACCTGTCTTAGCAGCAACTTGAATTCCTCTTAATTGTGCAAGTCTACCTGTACCTTGTGAACCCTCAGTAACATTAACCATCATATCTGTAAGAATATATGCATTCTCTGGAGACATTACATCACGTACTTCTTGTGTCTTTTTAAGATACAATTGATCATTTCTATCATCAATTTTTGTATACAATCTTGGCTCAATATATGTACCTTTATTTGCAATTGTACCATAAGCAGCTGCAAGCTCTAATGGGCTAACACCTTTGTACATACCACCAAGTGCAAGTGCGGCAGCACTCTTTCTATCAACTTCAGTTAGAGTAGAGATTCCTAGCTTTTCAAGAAAGCTATATGAATATTCAGTACCAACTTTTTCCATCATTGCTTTTGCAGCAACAACGTTTTCAGAAAGCTCAATAGCTTTACGAATACTCATTAATCCTCTATAGCCTCTATCGTAGTTTTTAACACTCCACTTAATTCCATTAGCTCTAAATGTTGTTGGAACGTCATCAAATGTAGTAGCAGCTGTTAATACCCCTGCTTCTAATCCTGGTCCATATACACCAATTGGTTTCATGTTAGAACCAATTTGTCTTGTCATTCCTGTTGCTCTATTTAATCCACGAAGAACTGTTTTTTCACCAGCGCCTCCACGAAGACCAACAACATTACCTGTTTTATAATCAATTATAACAATTGCTGATTGTAAATCTGCATCATAACCTTGTCTTGTTTTGAAATACTTTTGATCCATGTAAACTTTATCTATTGCATCTTGAACTTTTGGATCTAGTGTTGAATAAATCTTTAGACCACCATTATAAACAATAGTAGTAGCCATTTGCTTAGTAACGCCTTTTTCTTCCATAACGTCTTTGATACATTGTTCTGCCAAAGCATCAATAAAGTATGAATTACTTGAAGCTAAATCAACACTGCCTTTAGTGTATACAAGCTCTTCTTCCTTCGCTTGTTCATATTCTTCGTCAGTAATAAATCCTAACTCGTTCATTTTCATTAGAACAAGACGTTGTCTATCTTTTGCTTTATCTGGGTAGTTATATGGATTGTATCCTTCTGGTGCTTGAGCAAGTCCTGCAATCAAAGCACTTTGTGCAATAGTTAAATCTTTTGCGCTCTTACCAAAATAATTAAATGCTGCTGTCTCAACACCATATGAACCTTGTCCTAAGTAAATAAGGTTCATATATAATTCTAGAATCTCGTCTTTAGTTTTCCATTTTTCTACTTGGAAAGCACTAATTATTTCTTTGGCTTTACGAAGTGAAGTACGGTCATCATCACCAGTAACCTTTTTGATAACCTGTTGCGTAATTGTACTACCACCAAAGTCTGAATCGCCTGCACCAAATTTACTTAAGATATATTTAAATGTAGCTGCTGCAGTACGCTTGATATCTACACCACTATGCTCATAAAAACGCTCGTCCTCTATGGCAACGAATGCTTTTGGCAAGTATGGCGATACTTCATTAATTGTTGCATAAGTACGATTTTCTGCACCATCTAGCTTTGTATATTCATTACCATTAATATCATAAACAATAGTTGTAAAGTTACTTATCTCGAACATCTCTTTTGGATATACTCCAACACCATTGTTCATAGCAATCATAACACCAGTAACGCAGCCAACAACAACTAATAATGCGAAAAGAATTCCATAAATAACTAATTTTAGGCAAAAACCAATTAGCCAAAGAACAAAATCTCCAAAAGATCTAATATTTCTAAATCCGCTTCTTCTTTTTCTTCTTAACATCTGAACTATCACTTGATTTAGTGCTAGCTTGAGATGGCTTTTTAGTTGTTTTATTAACTATTTTGCTTTGAACTATTGGTGAACTTCCACTTCTAGATGAAGGAGTGAAATTTTCTCTATATCTCTTAGCAAAATCAAAGTCTTCATCATTTTTTGATTTATTAATGTTTTTATTGTCATTTTCAGACATTAATTACACCCTTTCTAGCCCATTTTGAGCCAATATCATATTGTTAAACATACACAAAAATTATACATTAACAATATTAAAAAGTAAATATAAAAAGGGCATAAAAAGAGGGTGTCTCCAATACTGGAAACACCCTTTTTTATTAACCATTTGATGCTGAAATCAGGTGGGTATACACATATCCTTTATAGTTTTTTCCGTTGAACGGATAGGATATAATAGTAAACCTTCCTTCTTCACCAAGAACTTTGTATTCCTGCTCTTCAATCATGAAGCCGAACCTTCCATTCTGTTCACCAGGTCCTCTGAATACTGCAACCCCATATGAATCAGCAGTTGCATAGCTTCCTACTGAAAGTGCACGCTCGTTGAAAAGCTTGGAATGACCATTCTCCTGGATTTCATACTCCCCAGTCTGAACTACCGGAGCCTGTGTCACAACCGGTTGAACAACTACAGCCTGTTGCTGCTGAGTTTGCTGTTGCTGGTAAGTCACTGGCTGCTGATATGTCTGCCCTACAGCCTGTCCTTCCTGACGGATAAATGCATAATCGGCCAAAACATAGGCAGCGCCGGCAGTCTTTTCATTGAGCTGAACCAAATACCAGCGTCTTCCATATTCATCCTGCTTTATCTTAAGCAAAATATGGACCGAACCTTTGGACTTTTCTCCGATTTCATGTTCATCGTCAGGAATCATTTCATCGTAAAGAATGGCATATTGTGACAGCTCAACGTACTGTTTCTCGCCGATCTTCACATGTCCTTTCTTTACAAATCCCCATTGCTGAGCGCCGGTATCATCATAATCCAAAAGTCCCAGAGATACGCCATCTCGGTTGCAAACTGAGGAAGGCTGAATGCAGTAATATCCATTGGATTCACCCACAATGTACATGGTATAACCATTTTCCAGGGCAGCCAGCTTGTTGTCTTTGCCGGTATCGGCAATCGGCTGTTTGCGGAGAGTGCAGTTCGTCACCTTGACGAACGCAGCGGTCTGGTAGCCATCGACCTGAGCCGCGGCAGGCAGCAGAGACATCATCATCATTAAAGCCATCAAAATAGTAATAACCCGTTTCATTTCCTTGTCCTCCTTTTAATTTAAGTGTATTGTGCAATAATATTAAAAAAGCCATAGGCTGGACATAAACAAAACGGCAATTTTTGATATATTTGCGGATTTATCCCCAAATAGAGCAAAATAAAATGCCGTACAACATATATTATACGACATTTTATGTAAAATTGCAATATTATGTTAATTATTTTTAGCCATTATCTCCTGAACCGGCTTCTATTTTTTCATAACTAACTACAATTTCAATATCTTTCTTAACTGTTATCTTTCCTTTTGGACTAGTAGCTATTATATAATCATCATCTTCAAACTTTTCTACAGTGTATTCAGTTCCATAATCAACGGTTTCAGTTTTAGGTAGGGTTATACCAGATAAAGCTTCACCATCCCATTCGTACTTAATTGTACATTGTATAATTGAATAGCTTACTACTATTTCAACATCTGATTCTATTGTTATTTTACCATTTTCCGAAGTAGCTATATCATATCCGTCTTTATCAAATGTTTTAACTGTATATTTAGTTCCAGCATCAACTTTTTCTGGTCCTGGTAAATTAACACCGCTTAATGCATCATCTTGCCATACATATGTAATAGTAAATTGTTCAGCTGGCTCATCAGCTTCCCAAGAAATCCATACCGTTATATCCATAGTTACTTTAAATGAACTTCCTTCGCTAGAAGAGAATGTGTATCCAGATTTTGATGGTAATACTACATTATATGTTGTTCCATCATTTACTTTAACATCAGATTGTAAAGTAACTCCATCAAGTGCATTTCCATCTTTCCATGCATAATGAACAGTAAATTGTTGTGTTGGATTCTGTGTAGCAGATAAAGTAAATATCATATCACTTGTAACTTTACTAATTTTTTGTCCTGCAGTATAAGATGTGCTTCCACGTGTAATCTTAATTGTATATCCATCAAGTTTTAAAGATGTAGGTATTGTGTATGAAGCGCCTGATTCAACTGTTGTTTTAGATGGTGTAGTTACACCTGGATTTGTTCCACTCCATGTATACGAAATTGAATATTTTGTTGTTTCTTGATTGTCTATATTCTTTCCATTCTTATATTCACTATTGTGAGATAATCCTTGGAATATAATGAATGCTTTATTTGTTTTATCAATATAAGTTCTATCACCTTTTGCAAATTTAACATCAGATAATTTGCTTTCTACAGTAACTTCATCAAATTTAACAGCGCCATTTTTATCTTCACTTACATCAACAACTACTATTGAATATTCTTTGTATGTCTTCTCATTTGCACTTGTAAAGTAATCTGTATATTTTGAATCATCAGCATATTTAACTGTTTGATCTCCCGCTTTAGTACCGTCAACTGCAACTATTACATTAACACTACCATCTAGCATTGATGTTGCATAGCTCTTAACTAGTTTAACTACATCATCATCTTTAGTATAAGCAGCAAGTGTACCTTCAGTAAAGTCTTTAGATTTAGAACTTACTTCATATTTCTTCTTTCCAAAATATACATAGTCAACTTTGCTTGAAGATGTAATATCATCTACGATTCCAAACAAGTTGTCACTGCTTGAACCAGAAGAACTTGATGAAGATGCTTTGCCCTTTTTGATTGTATCGTCTATATCAATATCCTTAAATATAGCAAATACACAATTTGTACTATCTATAATAATTCTATCAGCTTTTACAAATTTAACACTATCTAAACCTTGACCCTCTTTAGTAACTTTATCGAATGTGATTGTACCATCATCGTCATCAACATCACAATTAACTTTGATGAAAGTATAATATTTATATTTTGAAACATTTGTAGAATTGCTAACATCAAATGTTGTGTTGTCTTTATATGTAATAACATTACCATCAACTTTAGAAATAACTTTAGCTGAGTCTAAATCACTTGCTGAATAGCTTAAAGCAATTTCGATTTCATCATCTTTCTTAGTGTCATTATATCCAATAACTCTATCTTCATACTCTTCTAATTTTGATAACTTAAAAGTCTTAGAGCCTAATAAAGAAACAACTAATTGCTCTTTCTTAACCCCACTAATTTTTACATAGTAATCTTCATCGTCGTCATCAACCAAATCTACTATGCCAAAATTCTTTGGTGTTTTTTCAGCAGCTTCTTTTTGAGCTTTTTCTTCTTGAGCCTTCTTTTCAGCATCAGCTGCAGCTTGCTCATTTTCTTGTTTAACAACCATGTTATATAAAGCTATAGCAACTTCTCCACGAGGTGCTGGGCTATTAACATCTGTATAAGTAACATCCTTTAATAAGCCTTGAACTTGTGCTTCTGTCATATAACCTGTAGGCCATGTCTTATCTGTCATTGTTTTTTCTTTGCCCATTGCGCAAAGAATCATTTTCATAACTTCAGCATAAGAAACACTTTTATCTGGTTTAAATGTTCCATCAGGATAACCAACAACAATAGCATTATCTGAAGCTGTTTTAACATATGAATAGAACCATTTTGTTTGATCAACATCTGGGAATTTTGTTAAAACAACATTAGTAACATTTTGAAGTTTAAGTCCTTCAACAATTAATTTACACATTTGAGCACGTGTAACAGGATTTGCTGGCTTAAATGTGCCATCATCATATCCATCTACGATTTTCTTGTTTGTAAGTTTTTCAACCGCTGCATCATATTTTGTTCCAACAGTATCTGGAAACTTTGATACAGCAAATGCACTTGAAACAAGCATAACAATTAGTAAAATGCTAAAAATTGCAATAAGCTTTTTCATAAAATTATCCCCCTGTAAAAATGAAATATTTTTGTATTTTAGTCTATAAATAAGACTATAAAACGAACAAAAAGGTTTTAATAAAGAATACTTTATTAAAACCTTTTTTATTATAACAATATTACAAATAAAATACAAGAATATTACAACAAAGATTTATAAACTTCGTCAAGTCTATTATCTATGCTTGTTAAGGTGTCTTTAACTGCATTTATGTTGCCTTCTAATTCTTCATTTTTTATAGAATAGTATTTTGAAAGCATGCATTTATCAAAATCTGAAAGGCTATCAAAAGAAACTAAACCTTGATCAAAATTTCTTCCAAGTTCAAATACTTTTTCTCTATCATAATAGTTGTTCATATTAACCTCCTATTACATATTCTCATATTTATTTAACACTCTAGTCATCTTATCTGATGCTAAATTTATTTTTTCAACAACTTTATTTTCTAATGCTTTATAGTTTTTATATTCATCTGCTTTTTGATTAGATGCATTTTGTTTTGCAAGAATATCATCTAATGATGGAACACATGGTGTATAGGCTTCACCATTTAGATTTTTAAATGAATACTTTTTATAATCTGAATAACATTCTGAAATATTATCTAGTGAAACAATTCCAATGTCTTTTGTAGAATTGTTAAACGCAATTACTGCATCTTTTTTACTAAATGTATCATTATCATCAATTACTTCAACTGTAACATTCTTGTCTTTCTTTGTAGGTGAAAACGACATGAATTTGCTTTCAATTCCATGAACGTCATTTTCATCAAGGCAAGAAATAACATCTTTGTAATTAACTCCATTAGCAAACAATCCAACAACACTATCATCTACAACAATTGATGTTTGATAACCAGAAAGATTATCTACTTTATTGTATGGGAAAGTACATTTAAACATATAATCCGAACTTAAACTTGGAGCATTATCATTCAAAAATGATACAAGTCCATTATAAGTACCAATGTCTTGTTTAATCTTGTCTTCATAATAAATTTTACTTCTTGTAAAATTATTAATTTGCTTAATCGTTAGATTAAGCTTTGAAGAGTTTTTAAGATTATACTTTGCCTTCTCAAGACCTGATTTATTTAGATTAATTCTATATTCTAATTCATTTGCTTTTTGAAGAATCTTCTCTCTATTCATCTAAATCTCCTTCTCATTCGTATAATATTTCCATACTAATTCAATATATATTTTATAATAATTTCCAAAATCATAAGTGATTGTAACTAATTCTTAATCAAATTATAACAATTCTGGAACGTAAAAAAGCCGGGCATACGCCCAGCTTTCAATTCACATCAAATTCTTCCCCATTGTATATGGTAGGTTTTGCGTCCCTGTCCAGAAGTACTGTTATGCCAGCAGTTTTATGCCCAGACACATACAGATACTCGACTCTGTATTTTGTGTCCACATAAATGCTTTCCACTCCCATAGGGCCTTTTGAATCTCCAACCTTTTTGAAACTCATAAGGATTTCTTTCGGGTCGTTTTCCCCAGGAAACTCACCTTCATAAACAAGAGGTTTTCCATCATCATCAACCAGAACGGTTATTGCCTCTTTCCAATGTCCAGTACAATACAGATACTCCACCTTGGTATCCTTATTTGCGAAAATCTTTTGCTGTCCCAACGGACCGTCCGCATAACCAACATGGACAAATTCAGTAAGATAATTGTAAGGATTCTTATACTCCAGAGAGTCCGAACATCCAGCCAGCAAACAAACAACAGAGACCAGAACGAGAATTAATACAAACCGTTTCATAATTATAACCTTCCTTTCATGATTGGTTTTTATGTTTTGTTATAACCAGAAAACACTGGATTACCTCCTTTTCATTAACCTGCTCTTATATTATACCAAATTCTTATGTAAACTTCAACAATTAAGCAATCTTTTTATATAATAATTTAGCTTTTTTCGTACAAAAAACGCGAAGTTCGAATGAACTTCGCGTTTAAATTACTTTTTCATATTATCCTTAGCTTGTGCCATCATTAATTTAATTCTATTGAATTGGTTTGTCTCTGATGCACCTGGATCATAATCAATTGGTGATATGTTTGCATCAGGATACTTAGCACGAATTGTTTTGATTACTCCTTTACCAACTACGTGATTTGGAAGACATGCAAATGGTTGAACGCAAACTATATTTGGAATTCCATGCTCAATGTATTCGCACATTTCTGCTGTTAAGAACCAACCTTCACCTGTTTGGTTACCAATAGATAGGATGTCTTTTACTTTCTTTTCTAGTTCCCAAATATTTGGTGTTTGCATATAGCCTTTTTTAGATTCAGCTAATGCTTTATTAATAGGTCTTTCTAAAATGTCCATCAACTTGATTACTATTCTAAATATACTAGATAATTTTCTATCTCTATTTAACAATGTATTATTTGTAATCTTGTGTGTACAAATGAATTTTAAAAATCCCATGAAGTCAGGATTTACTACTTCAGCGCCTTCTTCTTCCAATTTCTCAACAATATGGTTGTTTCCATATGGATGATATTTAATAAGTACTTCACCAACAATTCCTACTCTTGGTTTTTCTTCGCTAAAATCTACTTCGATTGTTTCAAAATCTTCAACTAATTCATGAACTGTTCTCTTAAAGTCCTTATATGTTCCTTTTCTCATGATGTCTTTACATTTTTCCATCCACTTTTCATACTTCTTTTGTGTATCGCCTTTATGTACTTCATAAGCTCTATTTCTTAAAGTAACCTTTTGAATTAAGTCACCCATCATTACACATTTTAAAAGTACTTCTAAAAGTTTTATATCAAATTTAAATCCATCATTCTTTTCAAGTCCAACTACATTAAATGAAATAACCGGTACATTAGGATATCCTGCATCACGAAGAGCTTTACGTATAAATCCAATATAGTTAGTTGCTCTACAGCCACCACCTGTTTGTGACATTATTAAAGCTGTTTTATTAGGATCATATTTTCCACTTTCTAATGCTTCTATCATTTGGCCTACTGTTAATATTGATGGATAACAAGCATCATTATTAACATACTTAAGTCCAATTTCAACTGTGTGTTCTGTGCAATCATCAAGAACTTTGAAATTATAACCAGCAGCATTCATTCCAGCTTCTAAAAGTTCAAAATGAATTGGAATCATTTGAGGACATAGTATTGTATATCCTTCTTCTTTCATTTGTTTTGTATATCTAATCTTGTTAATTGCGTAGTCGCCTTTTGCTTCTTGCTTTTTAAGTTCTATTCTCTTATTCATTGAAGCAAGTAGTGAACGAATTCTAATTCTAATCGCACCTAAGTTGTTTACTTCATCAATTTTAATTAGAGTATACATGTTGTTGTAACTCTTTAATATTTCTTCAACTTGGTCTGTTGTAACAGCATCAACACCACAGCCAAATGAATTTAGTTGAATCATTTCTAGGTTATCATGCTTACCAACAAAGTCTGCTGCAGAATATAGTCTTGAATGGAATACCCATTGATTTACAACTCTTATTGAGTCTTTTAATTCACCCATATCTGCGATTGAATCTTCTGAAAGAACACAAAGTCCAAGTGAATTAATCAATGTATCAATTCCGTGATTTATTTCTGGATCAACATGATAAGGACGACCAGCTAAAACGATTCCTTTTAAATCATTATCATCAATATACTTTAAGTATTCTTTACCTTTATTTCTTACATCTTCTTTATACTTTTGATATTCTTCCTCAGCAGCTTGTGCAGCCTCTTCTACTTCTTTTTTAGAAAGCTTGTATTCTTTAAACAAGTCATTTTCTAATACAACTTTAACTAAATTCTTTAAATCATCTAAAGGCAAGAACGGATTAATATATTTAACTTTCTTTAAATTTTCAACATTGTTTTTCAATACTTCTGAATAAGAAATAACTATTGGGCAGTTATAATGGTTTTCTGCCTTTTCTTCTTCTTTTCTAGAGTATTGTACGCAAGGATAAAATATTGTTTGAATTCCATTTGCAATCAAACTTTCTATATGACCATGAGCAAGTTTTGCTGGATAGCATACACTTTCTGATGGCATACTTTCCATACCTTTTTCATAAGTCTTACGTGTAGATTTTTCAGAAACAATTACTCTAAATCCAAGTTTAGTTAAGAATGTGAACCAGAAAGGATAATCTTCATACATATTAAGTACTCTTGGTATTCCAATTACTCCACGTTTTGCTTCAGATTCTTCTAATGGCTTATAGTAATTAAATAGTCTTTCGTTTTTATATTTATACATATTAGGAAGCTCGCCAGCTTTTGTTGCTTCTCCGCTTCCTTTTTCACATCTATTACCAGAAATAAATCTCTTACCATTTTCAAAAATATTTATTGTTAGCAAGCAATTATTTTCACATCTTCCACATCTTGCATGTGAAGTTTTAATAGTAAGATTATCTATTTGTTCTGCATTTGAAATTGTTGAATGGTATTCCATATCTAGATTACTTTCATATTGCTCCTTTGAAAGTAACGCCATTCCATATGCACCCATTAGTCCTGCTATGTCAGGTCTAATTACATTTTTACCAACTATTTTTTCAAATGCACGAAGTACTGCATCGTTATAGAAAGTTCCACCTTGAACTACTATATGGTCACCAAGCACTTCTGTATTTCTTACTTTCATAACTTTTTGAATTGCATTTTTTATTACTGAGTATGAAAGACCCGCAGAAATATCTCCAACAGTGAAGCCTTCCTTTTGTGCTTGTTTAATTTTTGAATTCATAAACACTGTACATCTTGAGCCTAAATCAACTGGTCTCTTTGATGCTAAAGCTTCTTTTACGAAATCTTGAATTGATATATTAAGTGACTTAGCATATGTTTCAATAAAAGATCCACAACCAGATGAACATGCTTCGTTAAGCATGATATTATCTATTGCACCATCTTTTATTTTTATATACTTCATATCTTGTCCGCCAATGTCGACAATAGCAGTACATTCGGGCTCAAAATATTTTGCAGCTGTATAGTGTGCAATTGTTTCAATTTCATTTAGGTCAACATTTAATGCTGTTTGAATTAATTTTTCACCATAACCAGTTACACCTGAATATCTTAGCTTTGCTTTAGGTGGCATCATGCGATATAAATCTTTAAGCATATTCATAACACTACGAAGTGGATTTCCCTCGTTACTTCCGTATTGTGAATATAGTAGTTTTCCATCTCTATCTATCAATACTACTTTAGTAGTTGTAGAGCCTGCATCAATACCTAAGTAGCAGTCTCCTTCATAACCTTCTAGGGTTCCTTTTTCTACTTTATCTTTTTCATGTCTTTCTTTGAATTCTTTGTATTCTTTTTCATCCTTAAATAAAACTTCGATTGACTCAGACATGTCTTCTTTATAATTCTTTAAATCTCCCACTCTCTTTGCTAAATCATTCGATGTAATTGGTTCCATATCACAAGAATCAATCGCTGCACCTTTAGCAACTAGTAGATGTGCATCCTCTGGAACAATAACTTCATCTGGTGTTAGATTTAATGTCTCAATAAATCTTTTACGAAGCTCTGGTAAATAATTTAAAGGGCCACCCAAGAATGCAACATTACCACGAATTGGTCTTCCACATGCTAGACCTGAGATTGTTTGATTTACTACAGCTTGGAATATTGAAACAGAAATATCTTCTTTTGCTGCGCCTTCATTTAAAAGTGGCTGAATATCTGTCTTTGCAAAAACTCCACAACGAGATGCAATTGGATATATTGTTTTGAAGTTTTTAGCATATTCATTAAGTCCCATTGTATCTGTGCTTAAAAGTGATGCCATTTGATCTAGAAATGCACCTGTACCTCCAGCGCATGTACCATTCATACGCTGCTCAATAGACTTGCCAAAGTAGATGATTTTTGCATCTTCTCCGCCAAGTTCTATTACAACATCTGTTTTAGGAATATATTTTTCAACTGCCCTTTTACAAGCTACAACCTCTTGTATAAATGGAACATTTAAAACTTCAGCAACCTTTAAAGCTCCACTACCTGTCAAGGCAATTGTCATTTCATTTTCCGGAAATTTTTCTATTAACTCATTTAGGACTAAAACCATTGTTCCACGAGCATCGCTAAAATGTCTTCTATACAATTGGTGAATGACATTAAAATCTTTGTCAAAAACAACTGTTTTTATTGTAGTAGACCCTATGTCTAATCCTATATGTAATAATTCTTTGCTCAAAATATATCTTCTCCTTTTGGTATATGGCGAATGATAATCGCCGCTACAAGAAATTCTACCATATTGGGCTAAAAATCTCAATAAAAAAGTCGCAGTGCCAACCATGGCGACTGCGACAAAAGAAAGGGTTAGAAACGACCATGAATCTCGTACCAAAGCTGGCGATACGTTTCTTGGTCGAAAATGAATTCTCCCGCTTGAATATCCCAGGAGAACGCCGATACTTCGAAGGTTTTTCCCTCTTCACCCTCTATCTCACTTTCAACTGTGATACGAAGGGGCCGGTTCTCGTGCATACCTTCTGCTTCCAGAATCTTATAATCATCATTTTGCAGAGAGTAAAGGTTGTATTCCTCATCCTGAAACTTAGAATACAGCTCATTTGCTTCGATCACATCATCATCCGGCCAAACATCAGGGACCAAAGTCCTACCATTCTGAGCGATCAAGCATGGCAAAACAAGGGCATCCTGGTACAGGTAGATAGTTACGCAAAAATCACTTTCATTAATATCGAAATCTTTGGGATAATACCCCAGTAGCTCAGAAAGCTTGAGCAAATACCCATCGATCTCAATAAAAGAATGGTTCCATTCCGGCTCAAGAAGCTCAACAAAATGACTTTCAAACCGGAATTTTTCACCCAAACCATCGGCCACACAGTAAGACACAGACATCAGAAGTACCAGAGAGATTACCAAAGAAAGTACCCGTTTCACGTTACACACTCTCCTTTCTTTAATTGAAGGGCTGTTTTTTGGTCTTATTAAAGAACCATCCCTTCAAAGCTTGGTGCTGTAACAGATATATTATACCACATTTTTGCAATTATGTAAACAAGGAAAGCTAGGCTAAAAGCCTAGCTTTCCAATATTTTTAGCTATTTTAATTCATTCCACCAGCTGAATAATCTACATTTGACTTCATATCACTTTCAAACATTAAAATTGCATCTGCAGGGACAGTAGCAGTTTTACCATTTCCTAATTTAATAGTTTTATTTGCGCTAAAACTATACTCAGGTTCTTTAGAAGGACCTTTTCTATCACCTGCTTTATCAGCTGATTCACTCTTCTTATATCTTGCTTCTGAACCTTTGTAATTTAAGTATGGATAAATATTTCTACCATCACCAACATTATATTTAGATGTTATATCAAACGAAACTAATATATATCCATTCTTTAATACAGAAGAAGCATTAGAATTTGGATTAGCTCCTTTAGGAGTTGCAACCGTCGTATTAGGAAGCCCAAAACTACCATACCATGTACCAACGCTACCCAAAATTCTTTCAAAGCCACCTTCGCTCATATCCGAAATACCAATGTGAGCATCATCAACAATTTTATAATTTTCATTCATATACTTACCATCTGAATCATCATATTCATCCAAATTGTTATAAACAAATCTAAATTGTTGAGGAAGTTCTATTTTACCAAATCCGCCAACTTCTACTCCTTGAGAGTAATTATATGGTAAATGACTATAGTAGTACTTATTATATAATTCACTTCTAAATTCCTTTGAGTAAAGTTGCGATGATATTACATAATCTAAACTACTTGCGTTAATATAGCCACTAGATGGAACTAAATTTATTTTGCCAATATTATTAGCTCCAGGAACTATTTTAATATATGAACCACCTACTTGAGACTTATACCATAAATCAACTTCTTGACTGCTTCCACCATTCTTAGAAACAAAACTAAATTTCTTTGTAGCTAGTTCTAATCCATTACTCTTTCTTCCTTTTATCTTCATTGAAATAGTTGCACTATATCCTAATTTCGGTGCATATGGATAAGAAGCATTAACATTTTGAGATAATTGTTGTCCAGATTTGTATGTATTTCCAAAAGGAAATTCATTAGCTAAAACATAGTCTTTTTTATACAAGCCACTTTGAATACCATTCCAATCCATATCATTTGTATGAGTTACTTGTAAATCATAAATCTCACCTAATACTTCTACTGGTATCTTTTTATAAGCCGCATAATTTGTTATATCTAAATTTGCATTTTCTTCTTTTATGTTTTGTCTAACTTTATTTCCATTTCTATCTAAAGCATTTTCTGCAATAACTCTAACTTCAATTGCTTCATCATTTTGATATAATTTTTCATCAACCCAAACAGGAATTGTAAATTTATATCCTTTTGTTGCTCTACTAGCAGATAAATCAACAACAGATTTAAGATCAATATTATCTACATCACTTAACCATGTGTTTTTAGCTATAAAATATTTTTTATTACCATCATCACTAGTAATATATGCATCAAATGGAAGTTTAACATCTTTTATAGAACCCCAAGTTGTTATATTACCATTCTCACCTTGTTTTGTATTATAACTTCTTGAACCATAATTCTTCTCATTAATGTGAGATCCATCATCCGGAATTAATATTTCAAATTCACCATCTAATTGTAAATAAATACGGTTTGGATCTATAGTATCCTTTTGATTAATAAAGTCTTGAACTTTTAATTGAACATTTTGTGCAACAACTGGTGTATGAACTATTACATCATTAAATAAAAGTACTTCAACACCATTATTTGAAAATGTTGCATTTCCATTTCCAATATATGTTCCATTTTCTACATAAGACGGAATAATACTAGTATTTGAAAAACTTGTTTTTCCAGGATTTGGTGTTCCTGAAATTCCTCCAGAGTTTACTTTTAGACCACAAAAATTATAATTGATTGATTCTTTATCGCCTCTTAATCCTTTTAAGAGAGTTTGAATGATTGCATTCTTCTTTTCATTTAAAAGAGATTGTGCCATTGATTTTGCAGCACTTTTAGCGGCGGATTCAGAAGTGTATTTTCCTGTACCTCCAACCGAACCTGTTAATTGATATTCCTTATCTATACTTACAAAATTTTCCACAAAATTAATAGCAGATGATCCTTTACCCATAATGCCTGATGAAGGAATGCTACATGCTCCAATTTTATATTTTCCATCAACATCAGCTGCATTCACTATTCCACCAGTTAAAACAGCTGTATCTGAAACAGGAACATCATAATAAATTGCTGGAGCGATTGACACACTAAAGTCAAGATCTTTTACTGAGTCTTCTGTTCTACTGCCTTTTTGTACCCATGTATTAACTCCATCAACTTTTTCATATTGTCCCCAATTGTATGAAACAGAAACTTTTATACTCACATTCTTTACACCTGCTTCATATGTAGTGGTACGAGCTTTAATATAATAATCTGCATTATCTATCCAACCTTCTGTTTTAATTTTCTCACTTGTTGGAATGCTTTTTTGAACATCATATTTGTCCGATGTAATCTCAACTTGATACTCTGCCTCATGGTCAAACACTTGATAACTTTCTTTTCTAGAATAATATGCTGCACCATAATTACCACCAGCACTACTAGAACCACCAGCACCATTATTCTTACCATTATCACTCTTGCCACCATTACCAGCGGAAGCATCCTCACTACTAGAACCTGTTCCACTTCCAGAGCATATTTTGGCATTTTTGCCATAATATTCACTAATAGCATATTCTTCATCATCTATTATGAAACTTGTTGCTATCCAATATTTTCCTTTTGATAATTGATTTCCATTTATATATAATTCCCAATTATTATCACTAATAGATTGTTTTAAGAAAGCATCAACTGTAGCACTAGTTTCAGAAATGATCAAATCGTCTGTCGCATTGTTATTTCTAAGACCCGCAGTTA
>JAFYBZ010000035.1 GCA_017539905.1 Clostridia bacterium
ATACCATTATTATTCCTAATGGAAAAAACGAAAAAGTATTACAACATAAGATTAGAATAGGTAAATTTGTTGAGAATACAAAACGTGGCATTGATGATGAAATAAAAATAATTCAATATACTATTGAAGGAGATCCAATAATTAAAGATGTTAGATATAATAGTTCTAATGGAACTTTTGAGATTATAACAGATACAACACAAGATAAGTTTGGAGTACAAGAAGTTTATAATAATGTATATGATAGCTCATATAAAGCTAAAGCTGGAGAAATACAAATAAATGGAGATAATTACTATGAATTTAAGCTTATAAGTGAAGAAAACGAAGCAAACATTTGTCGTTTTATGTATAAGCATAGCTAGAAAAAAATATAATATAGAAAACTTAATTGGACAGGTAATGATACTTGTCCAATTTTTTTATCTAAATTTGACAAGTTGTGATATAATGCAAATGAAGAGAGGTTTAGATATGAATATTTGGAATCCGTGGCACGGATGCAAAAAATATAGCGAGGGTTGTGAACATTGCTATATGTATTATCTGGATAGCCAAAGAGATAAAGATGGAAGTGAAATATATAAAGTAAAGACTAATTTTAATTTGCCAATAAAGAAAACTAGAGATGGAAATTATAAAGTTCCAAGTGGCACTACTTTAATGGTATGTATGACAAGTGATTTCTTTTTAGAAGAAGCGGATGAGTGGCGACAAGAAGTATGGAATATGATTAAGACACGACAAGATGTAACTTTTTGGCTTCAAACCAAAAGAGCTGAGAGAGTAAAAGATAGTCTTCCTGCTGATTGGGGCGAGGGGTACGAAAATGTAATAATTTGCTTTACAGCAGAAAATCAAGAAAGAGCAGATGAAAGAATACCAATACTTTTAAACTTACCTTTTAAGCATAAAGCAATCATGTGTGCACCAATGATAGGTGAAATTACACTTGATAAATATCTTAAAGACAATTGTTTTGAAACTGTTTTAGTAGATGGAGAAAACTATGATGGACATAGACCTTTATATTATGATTGGGTAAAAAAGCTCTATGAAGAATGTGTAAAGTATAATGTAAACTTTGATTTTTGCGGCACAGGAAATGTATTTATAAGAGACGGCAAAATATATAATATTCCAAAAGCATATCAAAAAGTTATGGCACTAAAATCCGAGCTACAAAATCCGTTAATTTATAAGCAAGAAGATATAAAAATTCAACCTAGATGTAAAACTTGCAAAAGAAGAGATAGCTGTAATGGTTGTAGATGGTGTGGGAGATGTAAATAGTAGCGAGATGGATGAATTTGTAATAGAAAATGAGATAAATAAGAAAATAGGCAAAGTATATCTTTCATTATTAAGTAATTGAAAATATTTATGATATAGAGGTATAAATAGGTTATGGATAAATCATTAAAAGCAAAAGATTATTTAAAAATATTCTTTTTGTATGGAATAGTATATGCTACAATCCCAATTATTATTTTAGAAATAACATGGGATGCCATTTTTAATATGATAGGCCTTGGTGATGGTCTTTTAAGAGAATTAATTGCATCTTTTTTTAGAGCAGCACTAATAGAAGAAGCATTTAAATTTTTTGGTTTTATAAAGGCAAATAAAAAATATCACTTTAGTAATGAAAAAGAATTCATGCTTGGTGCTGGAATGATTGGACTAGCATATGGAATAATAGAAAAAGTTGCAGCTGGTAATGCGATGGCAGTTATTTTAGGAATTATTTTTCCAATGCATATCATATGGCAAATGAATCAAGGAAGACATTTTTATAAATATAAGAATGCCAAAGATATAAATGACAATAAAAAGGCTAAACGAGAGCTATTTTTAGCAACATTTATGATTTTCTTTATACATGGATCTTGGGATGCATTAATTAGTCTTGTTGGCTATTTTGCAGATAATCCTAATATTGCTAATGCAGACATAATAGGTGGTATTTTACTGATTGGTATTATTTTGTTTGGAATTATTTATATAGTAGCTAGTATTGTTAAAATTAGAAGAGTATTAAAGAACAGTAAAATGAATAAGCAACTCGATAAATAAAGTGATAGTTTTGAAGTGAACTCCATTTAGTGGACACTAAATGGAGTTCACTTCAAAGCAAGCATATAGATAACAACCATTTTGGTGTTAATCCTTTTGCAGATATTGAAGAGCATTGGGGATATTTTCAAATATTGGAATCATGTTTTTCTCATGATTATAAAAGAGACACTAATGGCTTCGAAGAATGGACCAAAATTAAATAAAACTATTTAAACTATTGTAAATTTATGATAAGGTATTAAAGTACTCGTAGGGTACAAATCTAGTTTTTATAAATAAAAGGAGATTTATATGAAGAAACTTATTTTTCATTTATTGGTTGTTCTTACTTTAGTAGTAGGTACATTAGTATTATCTGGTTGTGGCAATAATGAGGAAGTAAATAATCTAGATAAAACAAGTGTTGATGTTGTAGAAAACACAGATATAAATACAGAAGATGAAGGATTAGATAATGGTACAGTAGTAGTTAGCTCTGAATCTATGACAATGATACATGATTCTGAATTAAATAATAAAATTTATAATATTACTTTTGAATCTAATTCTGAAGATAACGAAATGACTACTAATACACAATATCCAGACTATGCTCAAATTACAAACGAAAATGGCAATTATATGTTTAGCATTCAAATCGATGAATTATCACAAGCTGAATATGACATAACTATGGAAAATGAGAAGAATAATTCAGATTGGAAAGAAGAAAAATTTGGAGAATTCACTGCTTACACATCTACTGATCCAATCGGAACAAAGACAATCAGAGTAATTATTGATGAAAGTAATCCAGAAGGAAGAGTTTATGCAACTATGCTTTTAGATTTCTATGATTCATCAAATACAAATGGTATGACTATAGAAGAACTATATAAATCATCTAAAGTACAATTTATTATAAATAGCATTAAATGCATTGCAACAAGCAAATAATAATCCAAATATAAGTATTTTAAGGCTTTTAAAGTAATTTTAGTTGACAAATTAACAGCAATATGTTAACATAAGATTTGCTGATATTATTTTTTATGAGGAGGACGCAATGGATAATTTGTTGCTCTTATTAAAGCGGTACGGAGAAGAGTTGCTCAATGATGATTCAATAAGAGAACTTGAAAGCTTTTTTAACAGCCAAAAACTAGTATATGAACAACCTTCTAAAGAGTGGCTGAAAGCCGTTGATGAAAAACAACTGATTTATATTTTCAAAGATGCTTGTCGTGATTATTATGTTTTTAAGTCATATGGCGCTCGAAATAAAGGTCAGATGGTTCTAAAGTATTCATATTTGGATAATCAGACTGGCAACTTGGAACATGTCCCAACCGTGAAGCTATATCAATATTTCTATCGCTGAAGTTAGGTGGCAATCCTTTGAAAGGGTTGCCATTTTTTATTTAATGCGTGAGATTTGCTCCTTATAGTCGCAAACTTACGAGGGTCGAAAGATGGATAAATTTTTTTTTAGAAAAATTTTCCGCTTTCTTATATCATTTAGATGGTAATAATATTAAAGAATTAATTGAGTATAAATAAATTGCTATTCACTTTTAAAATAGTATGATAAAATCGAAATTGATTAAAAATAATAGGAGGTAACTATATGTCAATTTATGATTGTAAAATAAAGGCAAGAGATGGGAAAGAAATATCTACTTCAGAATACAAAGGAAAAGTATTACTTATTGTTAATACAGCTACTGGATGTGGATTTACACCTCAGTATGAAGGATTAGAAAAGTTATATAAAGAATACCACGATAAAGGACTTGAAATATTAGATTTTCCATGTAATCAATTTGGAAGCCAAGCTCCTGGAAGTGATGATGAAATACACAATTTTTGTACATTAAAATATAATACTTCGTTTGATCAATTTGCAAAAATTGATGTTAATGGAGAAAATGAGCATCCATTATTTAGTTTCTTAAAAAATGAGATAAAAGAGGACGTAATAGATGGACTAAAGAATAAAATGGCAATGGCCGCAATAGATAAAATAAGTACTACTTGCACTAAAGAGGGAGACATTAAATGGAATTTCACAAAATTTTTAGTGGATAGAGAAGGAAATGTTGTTGAAAGATATTCACCTACATATAAACCAGAAGATATCGAAGGAAAAATTGAAGAACTAATTTAAAGGAGAAAATGTATAAATAAAATTCTTTTTTGGTTACTAACTATTGTTATGCTTTCATCATGTAATGGAAAAAATTTACCTGCAAATGATTCTGGCAAAAAAGCAATTAATTCTAAATAATGTGTTAAACATTATTCAAAAGTACTTAAAGTGTTTTATAAATTGGCTTTGGTTGATAAAGAAGAATAAGATATACTATACTTAAAATATAAATAGGAGGAATTGTATATAATGAGAAAAAACAGGAATTTTAAACTTATAGGTGGCCTTATAGCGGGGATTTTAATTGGTAGTGCAACTATAGTTGGAGCCAATCAAGCAATTCAAGCAATACAAAATACGGAGATTAAGGTAAGTTTAAACGGACAAGTACAAGAGTTTAAAGATGAAACTACGGGAGAAGTTCAATATCCTATTACTTATCATAATAGAACATATTTGCCACTTAGAAATGTAGCACAACTATCTGGACTTAAAGTTGATTATGATAGTACTACAAATACAGCTAGATTGAATGGAATAGATTCAAATGTAATGAATACATTAGATTATGATAGCATGGTAAATGAGCTTGTTTCTTATGTTTATGGCGGTAATGGAAGTGGACCTTATGAAAAAGTTTCTCGTGATGGTTCAACCTTTGATGGAGTATCTACTAGAACTTTTATAATTGATATCGATAATAATGAAACGCCAGAGATTATTGAATTTGGAGATAAACCTATTGGGGATATTAATTTTCAAGTATACACAATGAATAATAATGAGGTAATAACAGTATCACATAAAGCAAATCTACTTAATAACACTTTTATTATTTATGTAACTGAAAGTGGTGTCTATGCATATGAAAATCAGAGCGATGGACCTATTGATGAAAAGGTAATAGTTAAATTAGAGTTGCGAGGAATGCAGTTATCTTGCAAAGAAGTTCTTAGACATATTATTGAGGGTAATCAAAATGATAATGACAAGGATGGAAAGAATAGTGAAAGTTTTTATGTTGATGGAAATAAATGCGATAAAGATACATATATCAAAAAAATAGATGAACTTAACAAAATGAAAATTTATCAAAAGAAAGTATATAGAGATACTGCTAATGTAAAAAATGTAGAGTATGAAAATTTATGGGCTTATGAGATGTTTCTTGACGCAAAGATTAATAATACGATTAAGGTAGGAAATACATATTTTTATAATGAAAAAGCAGCCAATGAAGTTCATCAAGGATGGTATGGTGTTTTAGATTCTAGCAAAGACGATTTAGAGTATGGAGAGAAAATAACCATTTTAAATGAATATAAAGAAGAATTTGAAGGACCTGAAGGGCATGGCTGGTTCATAGACTATGATATTCAAAGAGAGAATGGAGAAGTAGTAAAAATTGGTCAAAGAGCGGGTAGAACTTAAGTATAAACTTGGGGACGGTCCCCTTTTCATATTAATATAAGGTGTAATTTCCCAAATTATCTAAAAATTGCTTTGCACCCCAGCCTTGCAGTAACACAAGCCGCTATCGCAGAAGAGAAATAATCTTAAATAAATAATGAGCCTTTTTGGGACACTTACCAAAAGGCTCATTTTTTAGTTTTTTTCAAATTTTCTTCCTTACGGAAGTAAGCATTGCAAAGATTACATAATGTTAATTATTGTAAACAGCGACTTAAAATGTTATAATATATATGTAGTTTTATGATATGCGAATGATTAAGGAGGAATATATATGGACGATATACTTGAAAAATTGAAAAATGATGGTTATACAATTTGCAGAAGTCGTACACATGATCCTGATACAATTGTAGTTTGGAAAGGCGGTTTTTACGGAGCCTTTAGTAAAAAAACTGGTGAAGAGTTAACACCATGTGTTCATATTTCTACTGAAGAAGCTGCTAAAAGTGCTCATTATGGTATTCAAAAAACAATAAAAGATTCTTTAAAAGATGGTAGTGAATATAGTCCATATAAAGGAGCTATAGTTACGTTATTGCTAGACCAAATGGCAATTCTTGAACCGATATCTAATGGTACCAGTTGTTGGCAAAGTTCACCAAGTAAAGAAAATCTTGAGAAGATAATAAAAGCTTTATACGTATTAGTAGATCAAGGTATTGAAAATGGTGGAATGGATTTATTGTTGAATGATCATGGTAGCGTTAATCCTCAATTTGATAAGCTTTGTGATGAGTTGCGAAGATTAACAGGTATAGAGGATTATTCATTTGATTCTGCATTAAGTCAAAAAATTGAATTTAAAAAAGTAACAATTAAAAATCTGGAGTATGATTTACCATTAATAGGTCAACTTGAAAATATGAAGCCAAGAATTATTATTGGAAAAGATAAAACAATGTTTTATCCAGATTCTAGTGATCCAGATAGAGGCTCAATAGTTATTTCTGAAGAAGATTATAAAAAAGGTGTTCAACATCAACCATCTCCTTTTAGAAGAATGAGAGAAAATAATATAGAGATTTAATTTATAATTATAATAAAAAGGACAAGATATTATCTTGTCCTTTTTATTTTTAGTCGGATGAACTACTTGAATCACTACTATCAGCTGCATGATCACTGTAGTAACTGGAACAAATCATAACAACTGTACTTTCATCAAGAATGCAGTCTGGTGAAATATAAATTGTATAGTCTTTCAATACTGGAGTTGCTCTATAAACAACTATAGGTGTTCCATTCACGTTTGTTATCTTTCCATTCAAATTTAAAAAATCGAATTCAGCAGTAGCCATCAAATGACCACTAGTGTCATAGATGTCATATGCTTCACCAATCAGTTTAACTTTACCTACCATCTCACATGTTACAACACCATCAACAACTATTGAATGAGAATCTTGTGCAATTAGGTGATAAGTGTCACCAGCATATGCGAGTTTGTTACCAGATGTATCGTAATATGTAAGTGGATCAGTAAGAAATCTTATAATGTTTCCTTTGACAACTCCAATTTGATCATTGTTTTTATAAACATTCACATTTGTATTAAACCGAAGAAGTTTAACATCACAATTAATCTGTGTCCAATCTGGTCCAACATTTGCTGACATAGGAGAAGTGAGAATAATTGCAGCAGCAATTCCAATTAAAGCGACAAATATCAAGAGTAAAGATGCAATTCTATGACGTGAAAAGAAATCAAGCCTTATCGACACCTCCATTATTTGGTATCAGTCCAAAATCTGAATTTCAACGCGTATTATATCACGAGATTTACATAATGTAAACAAAGAAATTGGGGATTTTGTTAGTTTTTTGAACAAAAAAGCTGTTTATAGTATAATAAAAGATAGTTTAGATGTCGGAGGTAAATATGAAAGAAGTTAATGAGGAAGAGGCTAATAAAGAGCTAGAAAAAAGATACGGCAAGGCTGAAGTATTAATTAATAATGATGATAAAATGGAGAAATTTTTACGAAAGCTAGAAAAGAAATTAAAAGTAATACCTATTGCTGGCTCTGCATTATCGAACATTCCTATTATGATTTCTATGATAAAGAATTATATTAAAAAAGAATATACAGAAGCACCGATTGGAACTATAGTTGCAATAGTTAGTGCACTAATATATTTTTTAGCTCCAATAGACTTAATACCAGACTTTTTTGCAGGCATAGGTTTTGCAGATGATGCCGCTGTAATTGCTGCATGTGTTAAACTAATTCATGATGATTTGGAAGAATACAAAAAATGGAGAGAAGAAAACGGCATTGGAGAATAATTATATGATGCTTTTTAAAAGAGGTGACTATTATTAAACTCATTAAGATAAATGATGACAAATATCCTAAGTACAGATTAGATGCAATGTTTGATTGCTATAAGTGGGACCCATATTTTTTAGATAATAATACAATTGCGCAACATGTTTTAATACTTACAAAAGAAGAACATGAATTGCTAAAAAAGTATACTGAAGAGCTGGATGAGGAGACCAGAAATGGAGAAGTGTTTTTAAATGCTCACAAGGAGTACATAAAACCACTTGCTCTTCCTAGAGGAATCAGAAAAGATATTAATAATATTACCAATTATGATCCACAAAAAAATATTAGACTTATGAGATATGATTTCCATCCAGTTGAAAATGGAGACTTTGCTTTAAGTGAAGTAAATAGCGATGTCCCTGGAGGATTTGCAGAAAGTTCACTGCTTCCAGTATTAGCTAAAAATACAATAGGCGAGAATAATTATACTAATATCGACTTTAGTGAATCATTAATCAATGCAATAGTAAGCAAGACAAAAGCCAATGGAAATATAATGCTAGTTCACTGCACTTCATATAGTGATGATAGACAAGTAATGCAATTTTTGGGTGATAAATTAGAAAAACTTGGATTCCATATTTTATATGGTGCTGGAGATCATGTTGTATTTAAAGACAATGAAGCATATAGTATTTTATCTGGAAATGAATGCAAGTTGGATGCAATTATTAGATTTACACCATTAGAGTGGATGATTGGGATGAAGCCTAAACGTTGGGGTGGATATTTCTATACGACAACAACATCTTGTAATCATCCTATTGCAATCTATGCACAAACAAAAAGATTTCCACTAGTATGGGATGAATTAGAAAAAAATGGTATTTCAATGCAAACATGGAGAAAACTTCTTCCAGACACAATTGAAGTAAAAGATGTCAAAGGAAAAGAAGGATATATTTTTAAACCAGCTTGTGGAAGAGTAGGAGAAAACATTTCAATTAAGGAAGCATGTTCAAAAGAAGAGTATTCTAAAATTCTTAAAGATGTTAAAAGACATCCTAAGCAATACTTAGCACAAAAGATGTTTAAGAGTAGGCCTATTAAATCAGATGATGGAGAAGAGTTTCATGTTTGCTTAGGTTCTTATAGTGTAGATGGGAAGCATGCAGGATATTATGCAAGATTAAGTAGACTACCAAGAATAGATTCTAATGCACAAGATATTCCTGTTTTAATTGAACAATAGAAAGGATATAAAATGACTAATCGAGACGCATATAATATTTGGGCACCATATGGAGCATCATGGACAAAATATGCAAGACCAGTTGCTTTTTGTGATATGCCTGAATTTAAAGATGAACAATATAAACACTTTTTTGTTCCACCAATTAAATATATAGATAAGTATGATAAGAAGTGTGCATATATTGTAGATTTGCCAAGTGAAAATTCAATAGAGGAAGGGCTTGCGATAGCCAAATATGGATATAGACCAATTCCTTTATTTAATGGAACGATTGAACCGATTAATTCTACACCAACTACAGACAATCGAGCTTTAGAGCGCCCACTTGCATGGGGAGCAAATATTATTAAGGATATGAAATTCGAAAGTGATGCTCCACCAGTATTTTTAGTAGATTTATCTAGACAAAATAGATATAAAGTTAATGTATCAGTTTTTGATAATAGTTATGATATGTATGCACAAGACTTTCCGACAGCAAAAGCTTTGTTAGATAGTGGCATTGATAAAGTAATTGTTAGGACAGATAAGTTTCAAAATGATATGAGAATGATTTTGTCGGATTATCAAAAGAAAGGAATAAAGATTTTTCAAGCAAATAATCAAAATGATATAAAGAAAGTAAGGATTAGAAAACCATTATTATACAAAAATTAAAACTCCCTTTTAAAAGGGAGTTTTTTATGATTAGAATCCGCCACCACCGCCACGGCCACCTCTAGAATAAGAGCTGCCGGAATATATACTTGCAAAATGTGCTCGACTTGCAGAACGTGTTGAACGATAAATTCTATGTCTGTAACTTCTAAAATAGATACATCTATGTCTTAAAATTCGTCTTTCTATATCTTGAGATAAACTATTAAGCTTAGGGAATTTTACTTTCAATTTCTTGATTTTCTTAACAGGAAGACCAAGTGCTATAGCATATAATAAACATTCCTCAAAATTTTCATAGCCTTCTTGATCAGTCTCGTGATATAAGTTTTCTTTTGATAAATATTTGTAATATGCATGCCATCTTTTATATTCTAATTCTCCTTTAGCTGTAAGAAGAGTAGAATTTTTCGAACGTATTAATAAATATATTCCGCAGATGATAAATATTATTCCTAACAGAGTATATCCGCCATATGCGAAATCTAGGTATGTGAAATATGAAAATGTATTTAGTGCAATTAGAAATTCTATACCTGTTATAATTTTTGTTGTTCCACGTTCTACCATTGCTTGTTGACCTTCGTTATATGAAGGAGAACTAAAATATCCATTAATATATCCATATTCTTTAACAAAACTCTGAAGGCTAAATTCAAAATTACATGTAGCATCATAATCGTTTTTGATTCTTGTTAATAATGTGTTCCATGACACTTGGTTGTTAATAGTATGCCTTTTTATTAAGAAATAAACCTTGTTTTCAGATGGAGTTAATTCTAAATCTAACTCGTTTTGCAATGTTGGATTGTTATCTTGAACATAATTTTTTTCTATCTTTATAATATTATTCTCAATGCTAATAACACCTTTGTTCATAAGACTAAGTAAATTTGCAGGGAAAGAATATTCAATTATATTGTCTTGTTTTTTGTCTTTGCAATGAAATAGAGCAGAGACAAAATGTAAATCTAGCCTTTCAGGTATCGTTGCATAATAATCATAATCCAAATTAGTTTCTTCAATTGGTATTTTTTCTTTTGCATGTTTTCTTATAAGTTTAATTGTTGAAATTAAAGTAAGTACTCCAATAAATACACATATAAAAAATACAATTATCTTGAGAATTGAAAAATATCTTAATGATTCATAATCGTTTCGTTCGTTTCTTAACTCTCTTAATGCATTATCGTTTGTATAGCGATTCTTTTCGGCATGCTCTGAGAAAATATGATAATCTTTATTATACGATACAATTAAAAACTCTATGAACTTATTGTATGGCTTAAAAGAAAGAGTTTTTCCACTCAAATTAAAGTAGAATGTGCAATAACCAGGATTTTTTTCTTTATCAACTTGATAATCTATAATCGTAGTATTTGTACCATATGCACGAGCATAATAATTATCATCTGCTGGCATTAAATCATTAGGAATAAGAATTTCTGCATTGAAAGATTTCAGATATTTTGTCTCATCACCATTATATATTTGCATATATAGTTCGCTACAATCTTTGTATCTAAAAGTAATATTATATATTTCATATTCGATTTCAAATTTAAGATGGTCTCTATATACAGGTTCTGGATATATTAGTACACATTCATAATTGTTTATTTTTGGATTATACGGACCTCCACTATGAACCCATTTCTTTGGCCCTAACTCTGAAGAAGTATAGTCCTCGTCAGTAGTATAAACTCTCAAAGCTTTATCATATTCTACTTTTGTACCATTAGGCATTATTTGCTTAACAGACTTAACTTTATATTTTGTTGTAAGTCCATCAGCTCTATCTTCTGACATACCTCTCCAAAGTTCAACACATAATTTATCTTTTGAGAAAGAGCGGATGTCAAAATCTAGCGTTTCGACAACATCTACAAAATTTCCTTCTTCTTCTGAGTCGTGCAATGTTGCTTTATAGTCAATAGATGTTATCCTTGCATATTCAAATGGGTTTGGAATACTAAAAGAGATGTATTCACTTGTGATGAGAGGTATGAGATATGCACCGAGGTAAATGGAAAGGAAGGCACCTAAGAAATATCCAGGCCTTTTTCTAATAAATCCCATCACTACTAGATATAATGCGGCACACACTAATAATATATACATTTAAAATCACCTTGCTATCATTATACAAATAATGCGATTTTAATACAATATTTTTGCTTTCTTGACATATATTTGTTGAGATATTGTAAAAAAAGTGTTAATATATGCAGGAAATTTGAAATGGGAGTATTCAAAATGGAAGAAGCAAAACCAAAAAGAAAACTTGAAAAATATCAAGAAGTTGAACAAAGTATTATAACTACATATAGAAAACCAATTTGGAGCAGATTTATTCAAGCGATTAATGAATACAACTTAATAGAAGATGGTGACAAGATTGCGGTTTGCATTTCTGGTGGAAAAGATTCTATGCTTATGGCAAAATGCTTTCAAGAATTGAAAAGACATGGCAAAGACAATTTTGAAGTTGAATATATTTGCATGAATCCTGGATATAATGAAGCAAACAGAAAAAAGATTGAAGAGAACGCTAAACTATTAAATGTGCCTATAAAATTCTTTGATACCAACATCTTTAATGTTGTGACTCGCATCGAAAACAATCCTTGCTATATTTGTGCAAGAATGAGAAGAGGATATTTATATAATTATGCTAGAGATTTAGGATGCAACAAAATTGCACTTGGCCATCATTTTGATGATGTAATTGAGACAATTTTAATGGGTATGCTTTATGGCTCACAAGTTCAAACAATGATGCCAAAGCTTCATAGTACATTTCATAAGGGAATGGAATTGATTCGCCCAATGTATTTTGTGAATGAGGCTGATGTTATCTCATGGGCAAATAAAAATGAACTTGAATTTTTAAGATGTGCTTGTAAATTTACAGAAGAGTACACAAGGACAAATAATAAAGAAGGCGAGTCGAAGCGTAAAGAAGTAAAAGATTTAATAGCAAATCTTCGCAAGATTAATCCAAAAGTAGATATAAATATTTTTAGAAGTGTTGAGAATGTCAATTTGGATACTATTATTTCTTATAGACGTGGAGATGAGTTTCATCATTTCTTAGATGATTATGATGAACAGGGAAAGATTAAAGATGCAAAGATTGATGAAGACATGCTAAGAATGAAAGAAAAGAAATTTTTACTTGAGATGGGTAATGGGGATGTAGTAGCAGTAGATAATACAACTATGAAAATGGAGCAAAATGATGATTAAAAAAGTTACAGTTGTTGGATATAATAGTGAAAATGCATATTTTTATATTGATGATAAAACAAACCATGGCTTTTTAATTGATCCAGGATTTGAAGCAGACAAATTACTAAAAGTAGTCGAAGAAAACAAATGGGTGATTGAAGCGATACTAATTACTCATGGACACTTTGATCATATTGGAGCGATTGAAGAGATTAGAGAGGTTTTGAAATGCAAAGTATATGCTGGAGAAAAAGCTTATTTGTATTTAGAAAATCCACGATATAATTTGGGCTATTATTATGAAAAAGAAATAATCATTAGTGATTATATTACGCTCGCAGAAGGCGAAAAGGTGTGCCTTGAAGCAAATCAAGATTTATATTTAAAACTAATGGAGACACCGGGACATACTGCTGATTCAGTTATTTATTTTAATGAGAAAGAAAACATTGCATTTGTCGGCGACACAATATTTAAGGGAACACATGGTAGAACAGACTTGCCAGGAAGTAGCGAAGAGGCAATGCAAGAGTCACTAAGGAAGATATTTAAACTTGATAAGAATATGATTTTATATCCAGGCCATTCAGAAGAAACTACTGTTGGAGAAGAAATTTAGACTAAGGTGCTTTTTGGGGACACTTACAAAAAGTCATAATTTTGTGACTTTTTGTAAGTGTCCCCAAAAAGCACCTTAGTCTAATTATTTGTCATAATTGTAACTTAAACTTAATCACTATTTCCTTCATAGAATTGGTAAAATATAGGGAGATACTAATTCTAAAGAAAAAGTGGGGTTTTTTTGTGAATAAAAGATTAGTAACTATAATTGTTATTTGTATTTTACTAGTCACTGCTTCAACATTTTTGTTTATTACTAATAGTACGAATGCCAAAGAAACTATTATAAAAAGTTATACAATGAATGAATATGTTGAAGTTATGACCAATAAAGAAGAACTTGCCCAGGCAATTGATAGTGGAGAAATAGTTGAATATATAGAAGAGATAGAAAAACCTATAAAAACTCATGTTGTGATGAATTTTGCTGGTGATTGCACTTTGGGTGCTGATTCAAATTTTGGTTATAAAACTACATTTTTTGAAGCGTTCGATAATAATTCATATGATTATTTCTTCTCAAATATGCAAAGTCTTTTTGCAAATGATGATTTAACAGTTGTTAATTTGGAAGGAACCTTTACAGATTATATGGTTAAAACTCCAAAATTATATAATTTTAGAGCATCTCCTGAATATGCTAATATACTTCTTTCAGGAGATATTGATGTAGTTAATATAGCTAATAATCATACAAGAGATTATGGTCAAAAAGGTTATGACGATACAATTCAAACTTTAAAGGATTATAATATTCCTTTCTTTGGTTATGATAATTATTATATTTATGAAAAAGATGGAATTAAAATTGGATTTGCAGGAATGACTTCTATCGGTGATAGCACTATAAATAAAAGGATTGATTATGCGATGTTATACTTTGAAGAAAACAATTGTGATGCAGAAATCATTACTTTCCATTGGGGCAATGAAAGAGTTTATCAGCATAATGTAAATCAACAAAGAGTTGGTAGATATGCTATTGATAAAGGTGCTGACTTAGTAGTTGGACATCATTCACATGTTATTCAAGATATAGAAGAGTACAATGGAAAATATATTGTGTATAGTCTTTCGAATTTCTGCTTTGGAGGAAATACAAATCCTCCTGATAAAGATACTTTTGTATTTAATACAGACTTTGAATTTGAAGATGGCGAATTAATTAAAATGACACCACGTGTTTATCCTGCAAGAGTATCAAGTGTTAATAATAGAAATGATTACAAACCTACGCTTGCTGAAGGTGAAGAATATATTAGAATATTAAATAAGATTAATAAATATAGTAATGTAGAATTTGGAGAAGATGGTTATATAAAATAAAAATGCCCTGCCATATTGATTATGGCAGGGATTTTTCGCATTATTTTGCGCTGGCCAAAAGGATGTAGTTTGCAATTCTCTGAGTAGAAAATTCACTCATCCTTTCAAGGCCAATCAACCGGCAAACATCAGAACCCAGGAAATTGTAAAGACCTCTTTTTTTGATGCCAATCGTACTCGACTCGAGGGCTTTCTTTGTTTTTTCATCCAGGTAGTGCTTGATGCCGATGATCAGCTGGATAAAAACGGGATAGACATCCTCGTTTTCTCCAAGCGCGGAACAAAGGTCCATCGGAAGGCCATAAATACCGGAAAGGCGTTTTGTTTTCTCAGCATGAGACTTTTTGTAATTGAATTCATTCCTATGAAGTTCAACTACATCTCTGTCCCGGTTAAAAGGATCTTTCTGGTGACTTACAACGGCCATGTCATAAGTCCCGAGGATGCGGTACATGGTATTCAGATTGCCATTACCAAATTTACGAGGAGTAGAACCAACAACCTCGACTTTGGTAAAAGGGCTGATACACAACGCCTGAGCAAGAGTCTGCTTGGGAAGATATCTTTCACCAGGTACCCTGAGAATCACTTCTCCAGCGTTTGCGATTGCTCTTGTCTGGGGCTGAACAGATTCACCTTGCTGAAATACCCGTTTGTACTTAGGTTCCATGAATTTCCCTCCTAAATGTAGTATTTGCTTGTTGCCTAGCCAAGGGAATAAAACAAGCTTTTTAATGAACACTATAATTATAGCACGGTTTACATAAACAATCAAGCAAACGAGCATATAAAGTTGACATAATCTCAAAAAGATGGTAAAATAGCCAATGAAATTGAATTTTCAGCCATTTTCGGCAATTAACGAGAAAGGATGAGTGATATGGATTACAAGGTAGAATGGCGGGTAACATACAAAAGGAGCATGGCAGATCGTTGGTTGAGAGGGTATAGTGAGAAAGATGCTTTTAAGTTTTTCAGTGATGATGAGCTTTGCCCTGACTTTGCTGCTTTTCTGGAATACAAGCTTTTGCCTGGTTCTTCATGGACTATTTTCTGTCGCATCTTTATGGATAGGAGTAAGACAAACTTCTTTTTGATTGATGCAGATGGGAATAAAATCGTGAAGGATGGGACATATCTGACAAAGAATATCTTTACTATATTCCTCAAAAAGCATAACCCCACACCGCGGCAGTTCTTGAGCGTTATTAATGCAAAGGAATACTACTATCAGTTCTACAAAGTGTAATTATATACAGGCGCCCATTGGGCGCCATTTTTTGGTGTTTTGGGTTACTTCCAAAATGCCCTTTTTTATTGCATCATTTAGGATGTATGATAGAATAATACTAACATATAGGGCGATGATGACATCGCCACAAAATGTTTGGGGTAACATATGGATAATTTAGATTTTGTTCATCTACATGTACATACAGAGTACAGTTTGTTAGATGGTGCCAATAGAATAAAAGACTTAGTAGCCAAGGTCAAAGATCTTGGCATGTCGGCGTGCGCCATTACAGACCATGGTGTTATGTATGGAGCAATTGAGTTTTACAAAGAATGTAAAAAGCAAGGAATAAAACCTATTATTGGTTGTGAAGTATATGTTGCACCAAGAAGCTTAAATAATAAAGAGGCTGGAATTGATGATAATTATGGTCATATGATTTTACTATGCAAAAATATGACTGGATATAAAAACCTGATTAAGATGGTATCTAAATCATTTATTGATGGATATTATTATAAGCCACGTGTTGATGTTGAATTATTAAGAAAACATAGTGAAGGATTAATTGCTACATCAGCATGCTTATTTGGATTTATTCCAAAAGCAATTTTAGAAGGCGATTATGATAAAGCAGAAAAGTTAGCTAATGAATATATAGATATTTTCGGCAAAGATGATTTTTATATTGAACTTCAATCAAACGGAATTGAAGATCAAGTAGTAGCAAATAGAGGCCTAGTCAAGCTTGCAAGAAAACTAGGTCTTAAACTAATTGCCACAAACGATTGTCATTACTTAAATAAAGAAGATAGTTATCCACATGAAGTATTGCTTTGTATCGGTACTGGAAAGAAGATGCAAGACTTAGATAGATTTAAATTTGCGACTGATGAATTCTACGTAAAATCTAAACAAGAAATGATAAATAATTTTAAAAACTTTCCAGATGCAATTTCAAACACAGTTGAAATTGCAAATAAGTGTAATTTAGATTTTGAATTTGGACATACTATACTTCCTAATTTTGATACGCCAGACAATATGGATCACTTTGAATATTTAAAAATGCTTGCAAACGAAGGCGTTGAAAAAAGATATGGAAAAGAAAATGAAGAAATTGCATCACGCTTAAATTATGAACTTGAAACAATTAATAAAATGGGATACACCGATTACTTTTTAATTGTTTGGGATTTTATTCACTATGCTAAATCACAAGGTATACCTGTAGGTCCTGGTAGAGGAAGCGGAGCAGGAAGTTTAGTTGCTTACTTGATTGGTATAACAGATATTGATCCTTTAAAATATAATTTAATCTTTGAAAGATTCTTAAATCCTGAAAGAGTAAGTATGCCAGATTTTGACGTAGATTTTTGCTATGAAAGACGTGGCGAAGTAATTGATTATGTTCAAAGAAAATATGGTATGGATCATGTTGCGCAAATTATTACATTTGGAACATTAAAAGCAAAAGAAGTAATTCGTGATGTTGGAAGAGTGTTAGATGTTTCAAGACCAACAATTGATAAAACAGCAAAACTAATTCCATGGTCAATAGGAATGACATTAGATGGCGCTTTAAATGAAGTTCCAGAATTAAAAGAATTATATGAAGAAGATGCTGAAGTAAGAAAAGTAATTGATATTGGAAAAAGATTAGAAGGCCTTCCGAGACATGCATCTACACATGCAGCTGGAGTAGTAATTACAAAAGAAAGTGTGGATAGTTATGTGCCATTATATAAAGGTGATGAAACAATTTCTTGCCAATATACTATGACAATTCTTGAAGAATTGGGTCTACTTAAAATGGACTTTTTAGGACTTCGTACTTTGACAGTAATTAATGATACCGAAAAAGAAGTATTAAGAACTAAAGGTATAAAAGTTGAATATGATAAGGATATGAATGATCCAAAAGTGTTTGATTTGTTTTTGCAAGGTGATACTAGTGGAATCTTCCAATTTGAAAGTGCTGGTATTACTGAAGTAATGAGACAATTAAAACCAGACTGCATTGAGGATTTAATCGCTGGTGTTTCATTGTATAGACCTGGACCAATGGATCAAATACCAAGATATATTAAAGCGAAAAACGATTCTTCAACTATTACTTATACACATTCTAAATTGGAGCCGATACTAAATGTTACATATGGATGTATGGTTTATCAAGAACAAGTAATGCAAATAGTTAGGGACCTAGCTGGATACTCTTTAGGACGTGCAGATTTAGTTAGACGTGCAATGAGTAAAAAGAAAATTGCAGTAATGGAAGAAGAACGTAAAAACTTCATATATGGCCAAGAAGATGAGAATGGAAAAGTTATAATTCCAGGATGCATTCGAAATGGAGTAGATGAGATTTCTGCCAATAAGATTTTCGATGAAATGTCTGAATTTGCAAAATATGCATTCAATAAGTCACATGCTGCTTGCTATGCAGTAGTAGCATATAAGACAGCATATTTAAAAGCATATTATCCCGCTGAGTTTTATGCAAGCTTATTAAATTCCATTATTGGAAATCAAAATAAAGTTACTTATTACATTAGCGAATGTAATTTACATGATATAAAAGTTCTAAGACCAGATATTAACAAGAGTAATGATAGATTTACTGTTGATGAAGATGGCGATATTGTATTTGGATTAACTGCAATAAAAAATGTTGGCTATGGTGCTAGCTTACAAATAATAGAAGAAAGAGAAAGAGCAGGGGAATATAGAGGCTTAATTGATTTTTGCGAAAGAATCGAGTCTGAATCTGTTAATAAAAAATGTATTGAGAGCTTAATTAAATCTGGTGCATTTGATGGTTTGGGTGCTAATAGAAATACTTGTCTTGTGTCATACGAAAGTATATTAGATAATATTGCAAGTGACAAAAGAAGAAACATGTCAGGACAGATTAATATGTTCCAAATGGCAAATGGAAATGATGAAAATGCTTCTTTTGGAACTGGAACATATACTTATATAGAAGTTCCAGAGTTATCTAAGACAGAGCTTTTATCTCAAGAAAAAGAGATGCTTGGTTTTTATGTTTCTGGGCATCCTCTTGATGAGTATAAAGGATATATAAATTTTATCTCTAATATATCAAGTCGTGATTTTGAGTATCAAAGTGATGAAGATGGTGAAATAGAAATTGATTATGGCACAAGTGCATCTAACATAGAAGATGGTAAGTACGTAAGATTGCTAGCGCTTGTTTCATCTTTTAGAACAAAGATAACTCGAAATGGAGATGCAATGTGCTTTGTCACACTGGAAGATTTAGAAGGCACAATTGATATGATTGTATTTCCTAAAGCCTTTTCTTTATATAAAAACCTAATTTTTGAAGATGCCATAGTTTATGTTGAAGGTAGAGCAAATATAAAGGAAGGAGAAGAACCAAACATTATTGGAACTAAGATTACTTTGATTGATGGAGAAGATACTATAAAACAAATATTAGCAAATAACAAACAAGGAATGGCAAATAAAGAAATAATTAATTCTAGCAAAAAAATAGATAAAGTTACAATCAAAATTCCAGAGAGTTTGAGCGAAGATGATTTAAAGAAGCTAAGAGGATTAATTAAACTAGCTGGAAGTACACCGGGAAAAACAAAGACAACAATTATTAATAAGGATGTTTCAAAAGATATGATGTTAAATATCGATGATAAGATGTTAGGATTAATTGAAAAAATAATTGGAAAAGAGAATATTTTGTAGTTTAAATTAGAGAGGTGCATTTTGGGGACACTTACTAAAAGTCACAATGTTGTGACTTTTA
>JAFYBZ010000011.1 GCA_017539905.1 Clostridia bacterium
CTATTTCATACAAATTATTATTTATATGAAACTTTAATCAATTTAAGCGACTAACAAATTATTATTTGTATGAATATTTGAATAAATTGTTTTATCAATGTTCTGTAACAATTTTACTACTCTACTTTGATATTCAATTTCAGGTACTTTAATAGCAATTTTCATCATATTTGCTTGATTAAGCTTAGGCTGAGTAGTACCAGTAACATATGGCTTAATATCAGTCTTTAACAATAAATAATACAAATATTCTAACAAACATTTTTCATTTGTTTGAAAAATGTGAGCATGATTATTAAGCCAAAACTTTCCACTTACTAAATTTGCAATTGGTTTAGCATTACTTCTTAAATTTTCTCCATCTTCCGCTAAAAGAATATAATTTCCGTCAAATATATAGTCATCTATTTCATCTATAATCTCTTGTGCTCCATAATACGGATAAATACCTTTTCTACATTGCCTTTGCATTGCAGAGAGTGGTCTCCTTTTGTTATCATAACATTCGATTACATCTTCCAAATAATAATTGTTAAATTTCATATCCTATCGCTCCTAACACTTTTCTTAACTCTTTATTAAGAGCTTCTTCTTCTTTTAATTGCTCTGATAATTCAGTAGTAAGTTTTTTCATTTTTTCTTCAAACGGAATACCATCTCCCTCATCTTCTGGAGTTCCCACATATCTACCTGGAGTCAATGCATAGTCATTTGATTTAACTTCTTCAATACCTGCAGACTTACAAAAACCAACTATGTCCTCATAATCTTTACCTTTTCTCCAATTATGATAAGTATCAGCAATTTTTGAAATATCTTCTTCTGAAAGCTCTCTAACCTTTCTATCTATCATTGAGCCTAAATTTCTTGCATCTATAAACAAAATCTTGTTTCTTGTGCTTTCATCTCTATTTCTTCTCATAATCCAAAGCGAACAAGGAATTCCAGTAGCATAGAATAACTGACTAGGCATAGCGACAATACATTCAATCACTCTACCTTCTATCATATTCTTTCTTATTTCTCCCTCTCCACTTGAATCACTTGCTAAAGCACCATTTGCTAAAACAGTTCCAGCAACTCCATTTTCTGGATTTAAGTGATGAATCATATGCTGTAACCACGCATAATTAGCATTACCTGTTGGTGGAATTCCGTATTGCCATCTAATATCATCTTTTAATTTATCTCCTCCCCAATCTGAAATATTAAACGGAGGATTAGCTAATATGTAGTTAGCCTTTAATGTTTTGTGTAAATCATTATGAAATGTATCTGCATTTTTTTCTCCAAGATTTCCTTCTATTTGTCTAATAGCTAAATTCATTTTTGCAAGTTTCCAAGTAGTAGGATTCATTTCTTGTCCATAAACAGACACTTCTCTTGAATTTCCTTGATGTTCTTTAACAAAATTATAAGATTGAACAAACATACCACCAGAACCACAGCAAGGATCATATACCTTACCACTAAATGGTTCTATCATTGAAACTAAAGTTCTAACAATGCAAGAAGGTGTATAGAATTCTCCACCATTTTTTCCTTCAGCAGAAGCAAATTGACTTAAAAAGTATTCATATACTCTTCCAAGCATATCTACTTCTTTGGCTCTATCTGTACCAATTTCAATGTTAGTAAATAAAGTTACAAGTTCTCCTAATCTTGTTTTATCAATCTCAGGTCTAGAATAGTTTTTATTTAGGACATTTTTTAATCTAGGATTTTCTTTTTCAATTAAATCCATAGCCTTATCAATTACCTGTCCTATTTCTGGACTATTGGTATATTTAATTATTTCATCCCATCTAGCTTCTTTAGGAATCCAGAACACATTTTCTGATAAATATTCATCTTTATCCTCTGGATCAGCATATTCATCCTTTAATATTTGTTGTTGTCTTACTTCAAAAGCATCTGAAACATACTTCAAAAAAATCAAACCTAATGCTATATGTTTATATTCAGCAGCATCCATACTACCTCTTAATTTATCAGCTGCTTTCCATAATTTATCTTCGTACCCTAAAACAGTACTAGACTCTTTTTTAGCCATCTATTTCAACTCCTAACAATCATTTTTAACCTTTATACTTGACAAATTTTCTCTAATAGACATTATATACTAAAAAAGAAATTTTTTGAACAAAAAAAGTGTCGAAAATCCAAATTTTTCGGCACTTCCATATTTTGTTATGTTATTATGTTATTTTTTTATTCTTTAATATAATCCATAGGATTTACTGGTTCTCCATTATATCGTAGCTCAAAATGTAGATGAGGACCTGTTGCCATTCCTGTTGCTCCCACAGTACCAATTACATCTCCTACTGACACTTTTTGTCCTTCCGTTACACTCATATCTTGTAAATGAGCATATATTGTTTCATATCCATCCTCATGCTTAATAGTAATATGATTTCCATATTGAGCATTGAATTCTGCACCTTCTACTATTCCATCACTTACTGCTAAAACTTCTGTTCCTTTTTCAGCTATAATATCTATTCCTTTATGGAAGTATTCTGAATCTGTATATGGATTTCTATTTTTGAATGGGCTACTAATAAAGAA
>JAFYBZ010000036.1 GCA_017539905.1 Clostridia bacterium
AAGAAAAATAAAAGCAGTAACTGAAGATTGTGATTATGAGCTTGGAGAAAATCTGAAGGCTGAGGAAGAAAAGCTAAGGTCAGAATTAGAGAAAGAAGAAAAGGCTGGTGAGAAGGTTGCTAATAATAAGAAGAATTGGCCAGAAGTTGAAGTAATAGACGTAGCAACTGCTATTAGTAAATTGTCTAAAATACCTATTGACAAGATTAATCAGACTGATAATGAGAAAATCTCCAGAATGAAGAAAGAGCTAGAGAAACGAGTTATTGGTCAGCAGGAAGCAATTGATGTTTTGGTGCAGGCAATTCAGCTCAATGTTCTTGGCCTTAGAGACCAGAAGAAGCCATTATGTAGTTTATTAGCAGTTGGTCCTAGCGGTGTAGGAAAAACTCTAATATCACAAGAGGTTGCTGATATATTCTTTGGATCTGAAAGAAATCTTATTAAGATAGACGGCGGAGAATTCAAAGAAGAACATTCACTATCTAAATTAATAGGAGCTCCGGCAGGGTATGTCGGGCACGATAGTACAGAGCCTTTATTACTGGCGATTCGTAGGGCACCCCGATCGCTCGTATTAGTTGATGAAATCGAAAAAATGAACAAAAATCTGTTTGATATTTGGCTTTCGATCATGGATACGGGCAAATGTAAGCTTGCAGACGGAGAAGTTGTAGACTTTACAAACTGTATTATAATATTTACAGGAAATATCGGAACTAAAGAGCTTAAGAATAGTCTTAGTATTGGTTTTGGTGCTACATCAATAGAAGATCAAAAGAAAAAAGATCAGTCTATTGTAATGAAGAGTATTGAAAAGCAATTTCGACCAGAGTTTATAAATCGACTTAGCAATATTGTAGTATTTAATTCATTAGGGAAAAAGGAAATGGATAAAATATTCAATATTGAGTTGGAGAAAATCAAGAAGAAGTTAAGCAAAACAAAAATTAGCATTAAAGTATCTCAGGAGCTAAAGAATTATATCATAGAAATTTGTGATAAGTCTTATGGTGCAAGAGATCTACAAAGAGGTATTACAAAATTTGTAGTAGCTCCTATAAGTAAGTCAATGTTGGAAAATGTTGATGCAACAAAGTTTACGGTTGACTTTGATCCAGAGAAAAAAGAAAGTGTTGTGAGTATTTGATGTTAATAAAAAAAAGAGTGGGAAAGTGAGTTAGTATTAAGTTACTAACTCCTTTCTTTTTTATTTTCCAAATCAATAAAATGCGCTAAATCTGGGCTTAATGCCTAATATGTGATAAAGTTTCCATAGCTTTTTTGTTTTGTGTGAAGAGCGATTATGTTAGTTGGCGCGCAAAATTACTGACCTAATCCGCTCTTCCTTTTTTAGAAACTGTGGATATATAATTGAAGTTAATTTGGGGAGAGATAATTGATAATTTGCACTTGAATAAAGCCGATTTTCTTATATATGACAAAAATTTTAAAGTAGTAAAAATTTAACAATAAGAAAAAGTATGATTAATTTCAGTGATTCCTTAGATGTATCAATTTTTTATGCATTG
>JAFYBZ010000037.1 GCA_017539905.1 Clostridia bacterium
GCAAGCGACTTGCTTGCTGAGAAATACCGAAGTGAGGCTCGGCACGGAACGAAACAAGGATACTTGTGGATAGTGGACCGCACCCTGATGGTGACTGAAAGGGCGAACCCATGATGGGGAAAGGAAAGGTATTGTGCTAAGGTTATCGCAATCTAAGATACCCAAGGACGGGTGGAGCAATAGAAGGCAAGCGTTAAAAGCGTAGCCCGAATCCAGAAAACCGCGACCTGTGGCAAGGCGTGAGAGTCTGGAAATGCCAAATAATCCATTGAATGTAGTTGATGGGAGAGAAATTTCCCAAATAACGTCCAACCAGGGTGCGAGTAGGGGAAATCTACAAAGGCTTAACGGAATATTGACTGGAAGATATTATATGAACATCTTTAATTCAAAACTTCTGAAAGTCCCCTGAAAGTTGTGAGTAAACAATCTCACCAAGACGAAAGTTAGCTGTAAGCTAATGTCATAGGAAGCGTTCTATCGACGGGTAGAAGCTCAGACCGATGGCAGCTTGTGATCGAAGAAGATTGAAGGTAATTGAAGTAGGGTGAAGGCCCATCAAACTGAATGTATTTATATTTTAGGACTTAATGAATCTTTAAGTGAAAGCCGACCATGAGGGGAGGAAACGGAGTAATGTCCTCACCATTCTAGTATTGGAAAATGCACGAGCCGTAATGCGCCATGGGGAAAGTAGAAGATTTAGTTCTTTTAATTAAAGTCTATTGAAACTTACGAGTTGCCAATAGGATTTATAGATAGTAAAATGTCTATAAAGCACGACGTGTGAAGAACACGGACGCCTTCATTGGGATAGGATGCTATTCTGGTGCGGGCTATATGGGCCCTGGGACTGCAAGGGGTGGTCACCGCACTTGCAATGCGGAAATCAGAAGGGTTCGATTCCCTTAGGGTCCACCAGTAGATGCGTGTAGCGTCATCAAGGCTGGCGTGAAAGATAGCCAGGATTATTCGTAAAGGAAGTGTCTAACATAATGTTTTTTAATTTCACAGGCAAATATACTGGGCTAATTGCGGTTGTTAGGCACAACCTTGAATAAGTATTGTTAAAATATCATTAGCCCAGTATATCTATACTGGGCTATCTTTTTTTGAAGGGGATTATAAAAAATGGATATGCTTCTTATTGGTATAATTGTTGCTTGTATGTATGCTATACATGAAATCGTAGAATGTCTCTATGACAGTAAAATTATTGTTGAAAGAGGTATAAAAGATGAAACAAATGAATGAAAATGAACTTAATACTGTAACTGCGGGAACTAAAATTCCATATATCGTACAGAAAGGCGATACTTTGGGAGATTTGGCAAAGAAATTTAGATGTACAGTAGAAGACATTTGTAAATGGAATAATATTGAAAACCCTAATGATATTCTTGTAAATCAAGTTCTTAAAATATACTTTTAAAAAATCGAACTTTGGACATAAATAATTCATCTCTTCATAAGTTCTTTTATTAAATAATGAAAGAACTTATGGAGGTAGTATGAAAAAAATGATTTGTGGAATTTATAAATTTGAAAATAAAATTAATCATCATTGTTATATTGGTTAGTCTATTAATATTGAATAGAGATATAAAGACCATTTAAGCCGAGCAAAAAATAATTCTAAACAAGAAAAATCTTCATTATTACATAAAGCTATTCAAAAGTATGGAATAAAAAATTTTTCTTTTGAAATTTTAGAAGAATGTTCAAAAGAAAAATTAAATGAACGAGAAAAATATTGGATTAAAAAATATAATTCTCATTAGGATGGATATAATCAAACTGATGGAGGAGAATAGTTAGCAGATATTTGTTATAAAATTAATGAAGAATTATCATTAATTATTAAACAAGAATTACTTAATAATAAATTAACATATGATGAATTACATCAAAAATATAATATATCAACTGGTAGAATATCAGAAATAAATACTGGTAAAATTTGGTATGATAATTCATTAGATTATCCATTAAGAAAAACAGGAAAAACTTCTACTATTTGGATATGTCCCATTTGTGGAGGGAAAAAAGATAAAGAAGCAAAAATATGTTCATCTTGTTATAAAAAAACTTTACACAAATATCCGATTTCTCGTAATGAATTAAAAAAATTAATAAGGACTATACCATTTACTCAAATTGGAAAACAATATAATGTTACTGATAATTCTATTCGTAAATGGTGTAAAGGATATAATCTTCCATATCGTAAAAATGATATAAATAAAATTTCTGATAAAGATTGGGAATTAATTTAATTCCTATATTTGGGCAGTTAGCATAAAGGGTGAGTGCGCCGGTTTGAAGCACCGGATAGGATCGTTCAACTCGATCACTGCCCACCAGGGTGAATATCCAAGTAGTTAAGGGACCGGACCCATAATTGAGTCTTGATAAAGATTTGCTAACAGCTACGGACGTAAAATCCGGCGCTATATAGCATGGATAGGTGCGAATCCTATCTTCACCCACCATTATTATCCTAGCCATATGGGAGAAGTACCTTCGAGGCCAGTAGCAACGAAGTAAAAAGATTCTAAATAATGGAAACATTATTTAAAATCGTAAAGTCCTCTGGATGGTTTGCGGTAGTCAGAAGAAAACCGCCTTAGAACGTAAGGGTTTAGTGGGTCTGAGTAAGGCATATGGCATTAGCTCAAAACGGTAAGGACCATATATGGAAATGCGTGGAAGTATAGAAAACCCACTTAGACGCCGAAGGTTGAAAGTCCTTCTAAAATAAATATGGCGCACTCGTAGCGGCGAGTATAAATAAACTAGCTTAGAAGGTGAGATACCTTCTTATTTATTAAGGAAGTAGGGCTGTGAAAGGCAGCTAGTGCGCGCCTCCCGACACGAACGGAAAAGAGATAGGTTCGGACAATCTGAAATGAAATACCGACACTACGGTGCGGCCCTCGGAGGTTAAGCATCCGGAATAATAAAACATGATTATCTATTAATTCCAATAGGAAGATAAATAGAAATGAACATCATGCGCGCTCGCCCTACTGGTAAGGCCGGTCCCTCTGCCAGAGCGCAAATATTATAATAATATGAGAAATGCGGCCGCCACTGGGAAAAGTTTCCATTTTCCCCATAAAGTTTTATACCAAAAATTTGGTCGCGCAGAAGGGGATAAAATATGAGCACTGATGAAATGTTCCAAGAGTGTGAAGAAATTTGCGCTAATCCTGATAAAACACCTTGGGAAAAATTTTAGTAGATAATTCATTATTATACAGATAGTAATAATAATAGATGCCCTGGTTGTAATAAATTATTAACCAGTAATGATGTAAAAAATGATTTCGATATTTGTGATATTACTGTAGATAATGGCGAAGCATTTTATGATATTTATACTCCATGTTGCGGGAAACTTATTTATACCACTGATAAATGGTATGCTAATGATATTGTCGAAAAAGAATTATGGGAAAAAGCCCGCTTAAAATATTATAATAAATTCATAAATGAAAATTATAAATATCTTTACGCAAAAAGGCAATATAGAACTATTTGTGATTTAATCTTTGATAAAGAATTCTTAAAACTTTCCTAAAAAAATTATTTACTTGATTTTTTAAAAAAAATTTGGTATAATATATATAGAAAATAAGGAAAGGAAGTAAATGTAATGGGTCTTGATAATGGCATTTATGTAAAATCTAATCGTAGAAATCTTACTCGTGAAGATATGCCACAGGGTATTGTGTTTCCTTTTGATGAAGATTATAATGGAATTGAAATTCTTTATTGGCGTAAAAACTGGGGACTTCGCAATGCTGTGATGAATCACTTTGGATGGCGTAGTTCTTCTGTAGATCAATATTATTTTAACATTGAAACTCCTTCACAGGTACTTAAATTTATTGAAATTATTGCTTCATTTCTTGATGAAGAAAGATGGGAAGATGAAGGAAATTCAATTTGGTCTTATAAAGAAGAGCGTCCTAATCTTATCCAAAATATTATTAATCTTGCGCTAATTCATGCTTTTATGCGTGAAAATCCTGATGTATATCTTGTATTTTATGATTCTTATTAAGGAGATATAAATATGTTTGGTTATCATGATTCTAATCGTTGTGAATTTGATCTTTGGTCGTCCGAGACAACTTATAAGACTAATAATTCATTTGATGAAAATGCTGATAGAAATCAGTATGGATATGGCGTATGGGAAGATACTCCTTATCATACTGCTATTGAAAACCGTGCGTTTTCTCCTTATGCGAAGCATACTCAGGAAGTAGAAGATATTATCAGTATGATTGGAAATGGTTATACTGGTGGTATTGAATGTGATGACGATATGAGCGCAGGAGATATGCGATATATCGAACAGGAAGTACAGAAAAGATACGGAATTTCAGTAAATCTTAGTTAATCTCTTACTTGATTTTTTAAAAAAAATTTGCTATAATATATATGTAAGGTTGAGAGAGATAAAAACAGAATAGAAAGTTGGATCTGTCATTTGACCATCACTCTCTCACCTACATATTTTTTAAGAAGGAGATAACAATTATGGCTTTTGATGATTTTGATACTCAGATTCAGTGCGATGAAATTAAAGATTGGTATGATTATGAAATGTATTTTGGCGCACTTATGGCTGAGGAAGTCGAAGTGCTAGAAGAGCATGATGATTATATGCGGTCTTGTTATCAGTAATATATGGCCTCATGGTATAACGGCTTATTATGACGGACTGTCTCTCCGTAGATCGGGGTTCAACTCCCCGTGAGGTCGCCATTTGAGGGGAGTAAGCGCTTGAATCAACAAGCTACTACACACGACAGGGTCAGTTGTGATTCTTCGCATAGGAGTAGTTGCCCTATGTACCTATATAAATAGCAACTATTATATCACGCGATGTAGTGGAATTGGCTAACACGCCTGCCTCTCAAGCAGGAGATTAAGGTTTCGAATACCTTCATCGTGACCAAATTGAACTACTATTTATTTTTTAGGACAAAAATTATTAAAGTAATAGTTCAAATTTCTATATTATATAGAATAAATTAAGGAGAACTATTATGATTAGTTTATTAAATAAATGTGTAGATGAAGACTTTATTCAATTAGTAAAAAATAGTCATTCTATTAAAGAAATAGAAGAAAAATTAGGATATAATTCTTATTCTGGACATGTAGCAAATCAAATTAAAGAACGTATTAAATATTTAAATATTGATATATCACATTTTTCTTCAAAACAAAAACATAATTGGGATATAGAAAATCCATTTGAATTAAATTCAGGTATTAGTCAAAATAATTTAAGAGAACGATATAAAAAAGGTAATTATACACAATATAAATGTTCAATTTGTGGGCAAGAACCTTTTTGGAATAATAAAGAATTACCTTTAATTTTGGATCATATTAATGGTAATAATAAAGATAATAGATTAGAAAATTTACATTGGGTTTGTCCTAATTGTAATTATCAATTAGATACAACTGGTAGTAAAAATAAAGCATATCATCCAATTAAAGAGTATGTAAAATATTATTGTATAGATTGTGGTAAAGAAGTTTCTGCTAAACATATTACACGATGTGTTGATTGTGCAAATAAATATAGACATAATGAAGCTATATCTAATAAACCTATAAATCGTGAAGAGCTTAAACAATTAATTAGAACTACTCCTTTTGTTCAAATTGGAAAAAAATTTAATATTTCTGATAATGCCATTCGTAAATGGTGTAAATTATATAATTTACCAAGTAAGGTATCAGAGATTAAAAAATATACTGATGAAGAATGGCAAAAAGTTTAACTAAAAATTATATCATACTTGATTTTTTAAAAAAAATTTGATATAATATATATAGAAAATGACAGGGAGGAAAACTTAAGAGCGCGATGTCCTCACTACATTTAGTAGGAAACCCAAGTGTCGCATAGGGGTGTCATTCTTGCCATCTATTCAAAGTTTGCGGTAGAATAGTGCGGGCTTCCGCAAGGCCCAAAACGTGAGCAACTACGTTAATGAGAGCGCCGGACTCCGCGGCCGTTCAGGCGGGAAGAATTGGGTAAATGTCACTAATTCCCAATCACCAGAACATAAGGGCATATGGAATGGTAAATGTGATGGTTTTTAAAGAGGATATAAAATGAAAGAATTTTTATTTAAGGTTGTAACTTATCATTATGTTGCTGCTGAAAATATTGATGAAGCATATGATAAGCTAAAAACAGAAATTATTGATGAATGGGATCAAGTGGAGGATGTTGAAACACTTGATGAATATGAACTATAATATATATATTGGTTTGGTGTAAGTGGCAGCACGCTGCGGAGAAACGCGGAGGTATTGAGTTCGAGTCTGATAACCGATAAAAATGTTGAAGCTCTACAACAAGTAAAAGAACACATTGAGCTATCGCTTGTGTGCAGCATTCTAGAAGCGGTGTAGAAAGAATAAATTCCACACATTGTAATTTCTATATGAAGTGATGTTGGTTCGAATCCAACCTTGCCCCCTTCGGGTGGGCGAGTAGTTTAAGAGGCCGAAAACGACGAAGAATATCAATTGGTGCAAGAGAAAGTTTCTGTGGCGGAAGCAAGTATCGTAAGTCCAATAAGAAGGTAGAAGAAGGGACGCCACCCCGATTCTACTTAGCGGGTCGCAAAAACAGTACCGCCAAGTGGTGGCCCGTGGGTAGCGGTTGAGTTAGAGCCGCTAGCGAAAGCTGTCAGATGATAAGGCAAATGACATTCTAACCACTGTCAACCTCATAGTTCTAACGCCTCAAGTATAGAGGTCAGGCAAGGGCAATAAGACCTGATGCAACAGTAGCTATAAGACGTCATAGAATTTCGGCTATAATTTAAGAGCGAGCCGTGGAAGTTAGAGTATCATCGAACCGTGCGCTGGTAACGGTATATAAGTAATCCTTTTAAGACAGTTCTTCATAACCGATAGTGGTTAGTACCTGTCGAATAATTTCGCAGTTATGGCACTGCGACATATCCCACCAAAAGTGAGGAGAAATTAAATGAGTCGCCTAAATGGCTTCGGGCAAGTTCGCAATACGAAGTGAAGTAGGACGTGCGCCCGTCCGGAGGTTAAGCTCAAAGGGCGCTATTTGGTCCCATCGACTAATAGGCTTAGGTCGTCAGCCCTTCAAGCTGGAAATGCTGGGTTCGACTCCCGCTGGGACTACCATTCAGGTTGAAGAGAATCCGTATAACTTGATTATAAAAATCTTCTATCCTATAAAGCGGGTGAAAAAATAGCTTTAAGTGTCAAAGAAAGCACGGATTCTCACTAAACTACCGCTGGCGTTTCAAATGGCGATATGCGGCAACACAAGCGGTTTAGATAGACACTATAATAAAATACAAGCGAAGTAAGTGAATTTAAAGTCAGGGTTAGCAACCTGGATAATCAATCTGCTATTAACTGATCTACCAAGAGTAGAAACAGTTGGGGCCGGTAAAGGGCGGTCGTAAAAGAAAACCTGAAAGGAGATAACAGCGTATGAAAAGAAATAATCATGCAAAACTCCAAAACGAGGATAGTCCTAAGGGCTAGACAGGCTCCTGGGTATGAGCGTAAACTGCCCTATATATTGCGCGATGGAGGAGAGGTTTCCTTGTGGCCCTCATAAGGCTGAGACGTGGGTTCAAATCCCACTCGCGCTACCATTAATCTCATTGTTTTGCTCCTTTCTGTTTCGTTTAAAGACTTGTCAATAGGGAACCATATAACTGGTGCTGACGAAAAAGCATCGGGGGTGAATATGGCTGACAAGAATTTCACTACCTTTCTCATATATTTAAATGTATGAGAAACAAAAGAATTAATTTGCGGCTTCTTTTACATCTCGGCCTTTGGGTTTGTTTTTCTTGCCGCAAGTTTTTTTTGACTTTTTTTAAAAATTATGGTATAATATATATAGAAAGTAAGGAAGGAGATATTTATGGCTTACTGGATTTATGGAAATGAATATGAAGTTAGATGTTCTAATTGTCATAGTAAATTTATTCAAGTAAAAAAATCAAAATATTGTCCTTGCTGTAAAGAAAAGATGGATAATGCTTGGGACTTTATGTCAGTCTCCAATAATCATTCTCTTAAAAAGAAAGATAGAAAAAAGTAATAATATTTGGACGGGTACTCAAGTTGGTGACGAGGCGGACCTGCTAAGTCTGTAGGCGGTGTAAAAATCGTGCGGGAGTTCGAGCCTCCCCCCGTCCGCCATGCTATATAGCATTGGGGTGTCCAGACACTCTTATAATATCTGGATGGTTAGGGCTGTGAAAGTTAAATGTCCTCATATACGGAGCGAAGGTTGGTTGCCGTATTTAAATAAATTAAAGGTTAGTACCCAGTTAAACATAGCCAGGTCTTGGGTGACCCCTTAAATAGCGCTAAACAAGGGCATGAAACTTCAGCTATGAACCTTTAATATTTGGCAGTGACCCGGCTGGATGAGGAAACGGTCTTGAAAACCGTCGAGGTTTGATAGCCTTTGGGGGTTCGAGTCCCTCCACTGTCGCCAACATGCCGGCGTACCGTAATGGTAGCGGCCCCGACTAGAAATCGGAGAGTAGTCAGAGATGGCTATGTGGGTTCAAGTCCTACCGCCGGCGCCATATGCTGTCGTAGCACAAGGGTAGTGCAATCGCCTTGTAAGCGATAGGTTGTGGGTTCGATTCCCTCCGGCAGCTCCAAGGGCTTATAGCTAGTGCCATAATAGGGGTCAGGTACGGCCTCGGCTATAAGTATCCACCTGCTCTCATAGCTTAGTTGGCCAGAGCACTTGATTAGTAATTATGGGGTCGTGGGTTCGAATCCCTCTGAGAGCTCCATAACAGATTTGGGAGGACAAGGCTCTCAATGAACTTTGGATGCCGTTTAAGTGTATATATGAAGTCCATAATCAAATCTGTTTTTATGCTGGATTGGCGGAATCAGCAGACGCGCCACTCTCAAAAAGTGGTGTCGAAAGACGTATGAGTGCAAGTCTCATATCCAGTACCATACATAGGTAAACGTGAAAGCAAAGTGTTGAGAACGGGAGCTTTATTATAGATAAAGATATTCTTCTTGGCCACCCATCAAGACAGTGGAAACGCTGATAAATCAACCACCTAGCTAAAATGCAGGTATGGTGTTAGTGGTTAGCACGTGTGCTTGCCAAGCACGAGGGGCGGGTTCGAGTCCCGCTACTTGCTCCATAAGAGTTGGTGTAAAAGATAGGTATTAGAGAAAGCAGCCGCGGCTATTGAAAGCCTATCAGTATCAGTAATGGTTGCAAACATTACAAAATATGTAAGCATGCTTAGTGTGGAACTAGGAGGTGTAGTAGAAATCTACGCTCTTAACCTGGGCGTATTGTAGATGCGTCAAGTAGGTCATAGTAGTTGCGGCGGCGTTTAGGCGAAACCAGCGTATGAAATACAGCTTTGCGGGACGTAATATTACCGTGCCGAGTCGCCGCACGATGTGGAATTGGTGTTAATGGTAGCATCGGTGCCTTCCAAGCATCTGGTGCCAGTTCGAATCTGGTATTCCACTCCAATGTAAGTGATTCTTAAAATATGCTTGAAAAGGGAAGCCTCTCGCGGAACGATCTCTATGATTGTTTCAACAGTAGCGGTGATGATGCCAAAGGCCACGGTGCATATGCCGCCATTTCTAAAGGAAAGAGAAATAACATGAGACTTAGAAAAGAAATTGAAATTACAGACTTTTTAGATGCTGTTAAAAAAACCAAAGGTGAAGTTTGGCTTGAATCTAAATATGGAGATAGATATAATTTAAAATCTACACTTTCTTGCTATGTAGCAATTGCCGCAATGATTAAAAATTGTTGTAATGAATTAGAGTTATATTGTTCTGATATTACTGATGAAGGATTCTTTTATGAATTTTTTGAGGAACATCCAGAAACTCTTTAATTATGAATAATTTTTGAACGCAGAATGAATAAAATTTTAACACATAGTAAACTTTTTATGAACGTGGGTACAAAAAAATAAAAAACAAATCTTAATTTTTATATAGAATAGAAAGTAAAGAAACTTTTTAAAAATTTTTTATATATAAAGGAGAAATCATCATGGATATTAATGAACTCAATGAAGTAGTAGGCGGCGTTGGTAATTGGCAACAGTACGCAAAAGGGAGCTATGTGAATTATGGACAGTATATTGTTTATACTGTTGTTGGCGGCGATGTACTTTCTGGTATCGCAATTCGTTTTGGCGTAACCGTTCAGCAAATTTGTCAGTGGAATAATATTAAGAATCCTGATCAAATTCAGATTAATCAGAAACTTACTATCTATCCAACCATTCTTAGATAAGCGAGGAACATAAGCAGAGCCGGCCGGACATGAACGTCTGATCGCAACGCAAAACAAAAAAAGCCTTTGGAAATTTTTTATCCAAAGGCTTTTTATTTCTGTAAAGAAGGGGATTAAAAATGAAAGATCTTGTTTTAATGCTGTTGTTTGTAGCTATGGTATTTGCTTTATTTATGTTTATACCAATGCAGGCATCAGCAGACTTTGATGAACTTACAATTTAGATTAATGTTTACCAAGGGGATGTTCTTGCTGGAACAACTAGCATGTAGGCATTTCCTGGTGAAGATCTTATGCTATATACTTTAAATGAAGTATATGGCGAACCGCAAAGAGCAAGTGTATTAATTAATGGAACACCTGGTATTGTATTTGCTTGGGCTTTACCAGATTCTATTACTTATCTTACATCTTCTTATATGTCACCAGAAGTTGGAGATAATGTAGAAATTAGTATTTATTATCCAGCAGTAGAAGAAGATACTCCATAGGAAGAAATTACCTATGGAACTCTTATGTTAGACCTCGCAGTTAATGATAATGATACTCCCACTAATTATTCTATTTTCTTAAAAGGGACAAAAGGTGTAAATACCATTGAAGACACATATGTTTTTCCAGAAGATGGAATATTAACTTTAACAAATCTTGATATTTCATATACTTGGGAATATACATTTAATGATTCAACTTGGCCTGTTGATTTTGATGAAAATAATACCTATTATAATCAACTCTCTGTATAGACTATGCCAGAACCAGAGCCAATTACAGAAGGTAATGAACATATGGTCTATATTACTTGGGAATATTGCCAAGAAGCTGGCGGTAATATGGTTGACGGGCATGCCGACAATGCCTTTGTGGCCGGCACAACATCATTCCCCGCAGTATCGGGCACAGAACTTGATTTAAATGATTTATATCAGAACCCTCCTGGCGCTACATATGCTGGCGATAATTTAGTTTAGGTTGGAAATAACTTTTACCGCATGAGTTCTGTATACCGCAGTGGTGATAATGTATAGGCAGGCGGAGAACTTGAAAACTTCATAATGATTGATGATGACCTTGATGTAACATTTACTTATATTTTTGACCATTCAGTTGAAACTGAAATTGAAATTGAAAAATAGGTTTATGTTGATCGCATTGTAGAAGTGGTAAAAGAAGTCCCTGTTGATAAAATTGTAGAAGTAATTAAAGAAATTCCTATTGAAGTTATTAAAGA
>JAFYBZ010000038.1 GCA_017539905.1 Clostridia bacterium
CATACTGTTTTATTCCAGTAATTTGACAATACTTTCTTTGTTTGTTTTCATTGTAGATATTTTTCCATTTTAATTTCTTTTGTTCCATATAAATCACACCTCATCTTTATAATTTTTTAAATATTCTTTCATAAACCCATTTAAATCGCCATCCATAACTCCGTCAACATTTCCAACTTCATAGTTTGTTCTATGGTCTTTAACGAGAGTGTATGGGCAAAATACATATGATCTTATTTGACTTCCCCATGCTATATCTTTTTGTTCACCTTTTAAATCTTCAATTTTTTCTTTGTGTTCTCTTTCTTTAAGATCTAATAGTTTTGATTTTAGCATTTTCATTGCAGTTTCTTTGTTTTGTATTTGAGACCTTTCAGTCTGACAAGCTACTACAATGTTTGTTGGTATATGTGTAATTCTTATAGCAGATGATGTTTTATTAATGTGTTGTCCTCCGGCTCCTGATGCTCTATATGTATCTATTCTTAAATCGTCAGGATTAATTTCAATTTCTATATCTTCTGTTATTTCTGGTAATACTTCTACAGATGCAAATGATGTATGTCTTCTACCTCCACTATCAAATGGTGAAATTCTGACTAATCTATGTACACCTTTTTCAGATTTCATATATCCATAGGCATAATCTCCAGATATTAGAAAAGTAACACTTTTTAAACCTGCTTCATCACCATCTAGATAGTCTAATTCTTGTATAGAAAAGTTGTTCGCGTTAGCCCATCTTGTATACATTCTGTATAGCATTTCTGCCCAGTCTTGAGACTCTGTTCCTCCGGCTCCTGGATGTATTGTAACAATCGCGTTATTTATATCATATTTACCTGATAATAATGTTTCTATTTCTAAATCGTCAATTTCGTTTTGTAGCGTTTTTGTACTTCTTAATATATCATTTGTCATCTCATTATTATTTTCATCTATATGAGCATCCTGGTTGCTAATATTTGCCTCTTCAATAATTAAGTCAGACATCTCTATTAAGTTAGATAATTCATTATTAATTTTGTTATATTTTTCAACTTTGTTTTTTATTGTTTTTATTTTTTGCAAAATTATACTAGACTTTTTTGAATCATTCCAAAAGCCATCTTGCATAGTTTCCTTTTCTAATTCCGTTAATTCATTTTCCAAACTTGAAATGTCAAAGAGATTCACCTATTTCTGTAAGTTTCTCATTTAGTTGTTTCAGTAGGTGATTATTATCTTCTAATTCTAATAACATTTCTTCACGCTCCTTTTACAAATTTATTTATATGTATTTTAGCACAATGTTTTTCTAATTGATATAGTTTTTATAAATTTTTTTATAAAAGAAAAATCACATCTATTTTATATATTATTACTTGTGCGTAATTATATAAAAAGATGTGATTGGTTATAAACTATGCTTGTCCGCATAATTTACATTTCCAGAAATACTTAACTGACATGTTCGCCAACGTATTTCTTGAATTTTTTAAGGAAGATCAATTTTTCTTGGATCAAAGCATGGATGATCCTGGATAAGTTTTTTCTCTTTGTCTGTGAGGTTTGTGTTGATGAGTACGAAAAAGTTCAATACTCGTATACTAAGATGTCTGTTGGATAATATCATGTCTGAATATTTATCCAATATATCTTGAGTAGATGTAAGAATGAATCTTTCTATAAGATCCATATTATGCATCCTCTTGAGGCAATAACCTCGAATCTTCTCATTAGCATAGTTCTCAGGATTACTCTTAAACAAAAGCTCTTTTATTTCCTCTTTAGTAGTAGTCCTGGCTAAATGCTCCTTTACGATTTTGTCCTCACATAAAACAAGTCTAAGCTGCGTTTGGGTTGACAAGATGTTTTCACCAGATTGTGCAAGCAGGCGCTTGACATCAATATTCTCACTACAAGCAAGAACATACTTTGCACTTTCTGGCAGACTTCCATTATTGATTAGATACTTACAGGTATCAAAATCATTGGAATACTTTTTTGCCAGGTCATCAAGTGTTTCTTCGTTTCTGGTGTTTCGTGCAAGAATTCTTATCTCTTCCATTGGAGAGATGTATCTGTTCTTCTTGACAATCCGTTCTGTAGGTGCTCTCATTTTCTTTTTCTTCCTTTTTTTTATTTGTTTTTACATTAATGAAATAAATAATTCCATTATAAATTATTCTGCTGAAATTCTCCA
>JAFYBZ010000012.1 GCA_017539905.1 Clostridia bacterium
GATAGTGAACCAATAATATTTGAAAATAGAACCTTGGTTCCATTAAGATTCATTGGCGAAAGCCTTGGAAAAACAGTAGCTTGGGATGCTGGAAATAAGACAGCTATTATTATTGATTATGATGAATTAGCAAAAATAATTCAGGATAAATGTAGTAGTTTAATAAATGCTAGCGTATTTGAGATTTCTCATTGCTATTATGATGATGCTACTCCAGCAAATAATAGTGTTTCAACATATACATTTACAGGAAAAACAACATCTGATGGCTATCAAGTAGACATGGATGTTGCTGGAAATTCCGAGATGGCAAAGGATTTTGCTAGTGAAGAATGGAATAAAGTCAAATTTACATTAAATAATGATGGAACTTTTGTAACAGATAACTATGTATTTTCTAGCATGCTTGGTATTAAGAAAAATGAAAGAGTAAATTGGAATTTTGAAAATTATGGACTTTCTAAGAACAAGAATTCTACGATGGCTGAATATGTAAAAGCTATTACAAATGTTGATTCTTCGTCAATTAATATCAATACTTATAAGGAATTAAAGGAAGATTTAACAAAACTTTCAAATACGTTTTTAAGTGGATCTAATGTTTTAAATGTAAGTAGTTTTGCGTTTAATCACATAGATTTTAATAATATTTTGAAGGCAAGAACATCTGATGCAATTAGTGGAGCAATGCTTTTAAATCAAATGGCATTTAGATTTTCTGTAGAGCCAGAAGATATTTTTGAAGAGTTTATAAGCGTAAATTACAGCTTTTCTAATGATCAAAACGGCATAAAAATAACTATAAATTTAAAGAATGATTACAAAGAAAGAGATGATTATATCATCATTATCAAATAGATTTATTAAGTTTGTATTAAGAAAATGTGCAAAATATAATTAATAGTTGTATTAATGGTACAATATATACTGGTTTTAAATATGCGAAATTGAGAGGAGATAATTATGAAGAAATCATTGATTATTATGCTTGTTGCTATTTTAACACTAGTAGGAAGCATAGCATTTGCTCAAGAAATTGACCTATCAAGTTTATTAAATTTTAATACTTCGACAGAGTCAACACAAACTTCTATACCAGTTTCAAAAGATGCTGTTATTAGAGTTCAATTAAATGGAAATATACTTGATTTTAAAGATGCTCAAGGAAATGTTTCTAATCCTAAAATTATAAACAATAGAACCATGGTTCCAATGAGAAAGATTTTTGAAACTTTCAATGCTAGTGTTGATTGGAATGAAGATACAAAGACAGTAGTTGCTAAAGTAGATAATAAAGAAATCACTCTTACAATAGGTGATGATAAGGCTTCTATTAAGGACCTTAATACACAAGTGGTTGAGACAACAATTTTAGATCAATCTCCAGTAATTAGCGAAAATCGTACTTTAGTACCAATTAGATTTATTGCTGAAGGATTAAATAAGGAAGTAGCATGGGATAACGATCAAAGAGCGGTTATTATAATAGACAACGAAATATTCTTAAATGAATTAAAAGAAAATGTTCCTGTATTACAAAAACTATTTACTTTAAATTTAGGAGATGCAAGCTTATATGCTTCTGCTTCAAGCATTCAAGGTAGATTATCTTATATAGATACTGAGAATAATAATTATTCTGAAACAATTGCACTTGTTGGATCATCAGATATTAAAGTAAATGGCGAAGATGAAATGGAAGCAGCTATTAACTTTACAATTAATGGCAATGATGGCAAAATTATGGCATCATTAAAAGAACAAAAATATGACAATTTTGATGCCAAAATAATACTAAAAGCTGGAAAAATATATATTGGAATAAAAGAAAATGATCAATATAAATGGACAGATGTAAGTGAAAGTATGAACAGTAATCAATTGCCAACTGTACCAAGTACCATAAATAAACTTACAAGCTATAAAGAGACTTTAGACTATATAAAATCATTTGTTGGCGAAACAAACCTACAAACATATGAAAAACTTGAAGGTATAATATCTATGATGAAGTTCTTTATTAATGATGATACTTTTAAGGTTACTAATGATGGCATAAAGATTGATATAGATATGGTTGATATAATAAGAAAAGCAGGCGGATCAACTAGTGAAATGCCTATTTCTGCACTAGAATTGATTATGGATATCACCATAAAAGACTATAAAATAGCAGCAGAAAAGCTAGAATTTATCCTAAAGCTAGATTCTGCTCAATCGTTTGAAAACCTTGATTTAGACGTAAATATTCAAACAGAATATAAGGATTTAGATTATACTTATCAAATAAAGGCTCCAGTTTTATAATAAATAACACTAAAATGGCTCGTATAGAGCCATTTTTTGCGCTTTTTTGGGATATTATTACACTTCTTTTAAATATGAAAAAGGTTTACTAAAAAAGTTGATATTTTTATTGAATTGTAGTATGATAGGTATGTTAAATTAATATGATTATACCTATGATATGGAGGAGTTAATTTGAAGAGATTATTTACTATATTGGGTGTACTAATTATTGCGATTTTATCATTTAGCATCGCTTTTGCTAGTGGTGAAAAAATAGAAGAAAATGATGCAAAATCTGTTGAAACATCAAAAATCGAAATAAGTGGTGAAATTGGTAATGCTTCTAGTACAACAATAAACAATTTAACACAAAAGGATAAAGAGATAGAAGAATATACAAAAGCTTTAAAGGGTAATAAAACAAATGGAACTGTTTTATATTATTTAAAGCTTGCAAGAGTATATAGTTATCCAATAATATTCGTTTTAATGGTTATCGCAAGTTTGAATTATTTCATTATTGGTAACAAAAAATTAGAGAAAAAAGAAAATGGATTTAGAATGTTGGTTACTTTAATAGTTGGATTAATAGTATTCCAAATACTACCACTATTATTTGCAGTAATCGTAAGTTAATTATGTAAGAAATTGCTACTAATTGTGGCATTTAAGATTTTAGAAATACGGAAAATATAATTGTTTTCCGGTTTCTTATTTTACGAGTTTTACCATTAATTTTACTATTCTTTTATAGTAGGAAGGTGATTTACAATGAAAGTACTTTTTGCAATTGGAAGTGCCGTTACATCAGAAAGATTGGCTAATCTTTATTATCAAACATATGGTGAAAAATTAGAATATAAAGACGTCTTTTATTTTAAGGCAATACTTGAAGAAGTTAAGAGAGATAAAACATATGATAGAATTGTTATTGCAGAAGAGTTAGAGCCAATGCAAACTAATGTTGTGGATGCAATTAATCAAATGTTACTTAATAATTTAGATAGTATTACAGATGAAATAGATGATAGTCCAATTATATTTATTTGTTCACAAAATAGAACTAAGTCTGATTCTTTCATAAGCAGATTGTTTAATATGGGTATCTATAACTTCTTGATTGGTGATGATAGGCAAGAAGGACCACTTTGTAAGCTTATTAAGAATCCAAGAAACAAAAAAGAAGCCAAGGCATATATCAATATTAATCCTGCGGAATTAAGTCTAGATGATAAACAAGATGATGGCGTTGATGAAAGAGAATTGATTAGCATATGCAATTATTTTGATAGACTTAAAACACCTGAGGAATATATTAGCGCATTTGCAAATGTTGCGGAGCAGTATTCTGATGATGATTTGTCAACAATTGTAGCTGCTCTTACTAGAAATCTTAAAAGAGGACAAGATATTTTCAATACTCTAAAATCACATCCTACATTTAGTAAATATTGTGCATGGCAAGATAGAATAGCAATAGAAAATCAAGAACCAGATCCTACACCTAAGAAGCCATCACTATTGAATATCTTTTCTAAGAAGAAATCAAAAGCGAATGACAATGAAGGTTTTAAGAATCTTGTTGAAAATAGAAGAAAAAAAGAAAATGTTATGTCTCATGTTGTTAGCGAAGACGAGCAAAGATTAGATCAAGAAGCACAAATGAGAGCACAACAAAAAAATCAATATGGTAGAAATGATGTTAATCCAATTAGCGATTATCAACAAACAACCATTAATCCGGTTGCAGCTGTTGTTGGTGGAGTTGCTACTGCATTTGACAATAGGGCTCAACAAGAAGAACTACTTAAAAAGCAACAAGAAGAATTGATTAGAAGACAGCAAGAAGAATTGCTTAAGAAGCAGCAAGAAGAGATGCTTAAAAAGCAACAAGAAGAATTAGTTAAAAAACAACAAGAAGAACTATTAAGACAACAACAAGAAGCTCAATTAAAAGCTCAACAAGAGGAACTTATTAGAAAACAACAAGAAGAGGCTGCTCTTGCACAACAAGAGGCTTTGTTAAAAGCACAACAAGAGGAGTTAATTAAGAAGCAACAAGAAGAGATACTTAAAAAGCAACAAGAGGAAATGCTTAAGAAGCAACAAGATGAGTTGCTAAGACAACAACAAGAGGCTCAACTAAAAGCTCAACAGGAAGCATTGCTAAGGGCTCAACAAGAAGCACAACTTAAAGCTCAACAGGAAGCACAACGTAAAGCACAAGAAGAGCAATTGAGAAAACAACAAGAAGAACAAAGAGCTAGATTAGAAGCTGAGAATTTAAGAAAACAACAAGAAGCGCAACAAGAAGCTTTAAGAAGAGAAGCTCTTATGAGAGAGCAAGAAGAACAATTAAGAAGACAACAAGAAGAACTTGCTAGACAAAGAGAATTAGCACAACAACAAATGAATAGTTATGCTACTACTCCTAGCCAAGATTCTTATAATAGTTATTATAATCCTGCTCCTGATACATCAACTATAAATCAAATTCCTACACCAATAGTTGCATCAACGCCGAGTGGAACACAAGATAATGATGATTTTGCAAGTACTATTACACCACAATATGTTCCATCAGATTATAAAAAGGTTGTTGCATTTGTTGGCCCAAGTAAAGCAGGAACAAGCTTTATGGCAAATTGTATTGGTACATTATTAGCTATGAAAGGTATTAAGACAACTATTCTTGATATGACTAAGAGTAGAGGATTATATTGGTTCTATAGTGATGAAACAGATAAGAAGTATGATATCGTAGCTTCTTGTATGTCTAATCTATCTAATGGACAATCTACACCTATTCAAGTAGGTAGATCAAAGAACCTTTCGTTATATACTACTATTCCAAAAGGAAAAGAGGATAATCGTAAGGGATATAGACACAAGACTGTAATGGAAACAGCTAGAAGAAATACAAATCTATTAATTATAGATTGTGACTTCACTACACCTAGCGAATACTTAGAACAAGCACAAGAAATATATGTTGTTCAAGATTTAGACTTGGTTAAAGTTGCTGATACAAAAGAATTCTTTAAGGATTTAAAGAATAGACATACAGACTGGTCTAAGCTTAGACTTATTATTAATAATAGTGTTAAGTGCAATGTTACAGCTAAAAAGATTAGGAAGAATGCACTTACATATTATCAAGATCCAAGTTATACATATACTGAAGAATTTGAAACAATTAAGACTTGCATAGAAGTTCCATTGGATCCACAAAACTATGCTAATTACATTGATGGAATGGAATCAGGAAAATTGTATTTTGAAAAATTCACACCTGAGTTCCAAAAAGTCATTGAAGATTTGAGTACAATAGTATATGGAATTACTACTAAGAAAAAAGGTTTATTTGGTTAATAGGAGGTAATTTATGGACTCTGAAAGTACAATATTTTTTAAAGTAGAAAAGGAAAAAAACGAAAACTTTAAGCAAATCTTAAGACAAGTATATGATGCAATGGCAAAATCTGATAAAGGATATGATCCAATCAGCCAAATAGTTGGTTATATTCTTTCAGGAGATCCTACATACATCACAAGTGAAAAGAATGCTAGAGGATTGATACGTCAAGTTGAAAGAGATGAGCTTTTAGAAGAACTTGTAAAAGATTATATAGGAGTTAATGAATGGGAAAAAGAACAATAGCTCTAGACTATGGTGAAGCTCGTACCGGAGTTGCAGTATCCGACCCGTTGGATATTACAGCACAAGGAGTTACATCCATAGAACACAAAAGTGATAAAGAGTTACTTGAGAAACTTCAAAAATATATAGATGAGTATAATCCAAAACTAATTGTTATAGGTATGCCCATTAATATGAATGGCACAAAAGGAGATAGGGTAAGAAAAACAAAGAGATTCATACACAAATTAAAAGAAGCATTTGGTCTTGATGTTTTACCTATTGATGAAAGGCTCACAACTGTGTCATCACATCATACTATGACAGAACTTGGAGTTAAGAAAGAAAAAAAGAAAAGTATAGTGGATATGATGTCTGCAGTACTAATTTTGCAGATATATCTCGATAAAAAACATAATAAAGAGGAGGATTAGTATGGACGAGGAAAATCTAAACAACGTTCCAGAAGATGGAGAAGAGTTTGATGATGACAGAGTTGTATTAACAGACGAAGATGGTGTTGAAAACGAATTCAAGTTTTTAGATGTTGTTGAAGTAGATGGCAAAGAATATGTTATTTTACTTCCAGTTGAAAAACTTGAAGATGGTGAAGTTGTAGTATTTAGAATTGAAGGCGAAGGCGATGACGAAACTTTCGTTGGAGTTGATTCTGCAGAAGAAGCTTCAAAAGTATTTGAAATATTTAAAGAAAGAGCAAAAGACGAATACAATTTTGAAGATTAATTAATGTACGTTGAGAAAAATGGTGAGTGAAGATACTACTCACCATTTTTAAATGTAATATAATGAATACGGTCCCATTGCTAAACGGATTCGGTGGATTTTATTCGCAACGAACAAAACTACACTCATCCTTTGCGCAATGCTCGATTGATAATCAATTTTAAATGGTGAGTAGAATGCATAGTATAGACGAAATAATTAAACAATCAGATATTGATTTAAAACCAATATTTGATAATCTAGATCAAATTGAATATAAGAATACAAGCAAAGTATTAGATGCCTTTAAAGAAAGCAAAATTTCTGAAGCACATTTGAATGGAACCACGGGATATGGTTATGGTGATATTGGAAGAGAAGCAATCGAAAATATTTTTGCAAGAGTTTTTAAAGGTGAAGATGCTATAGTACGTTCTCAGTTCATTTCTGGAACCCATACAATATCTACTTGTTTATTTGGAATACTTCGTCCTGGTGATACAGTGCTTAGTATTAATGGCAAGCCATATGATACTTTGGATGAGGTAATTGGGATAGTTGATAATCCTAGCTCTTTAAAGGCATGGGGCGTTAATTATGAGCAAGTTGAATTGAAAGATGGCAAATTAGATATACCAGCAATTGTAGATAGAGTATCTAAGAATGATATTAAGCTTATTATCTCTCAACGTTCAAGAGGATATTTATATAGAGATGCATTTACAATTGAAGACTATGAAGAAGTATTTAAAGAAATTCGTAAAGTAAATAAAACCGCGTACATAATGGTAGATAACTGCTATGGAGAATTTACAGATATAAAAGAGCCTTTAGAAGTTGGTGCAGATGTAATAGTTGGTTCGTTGATAAAAAATCCTGGTGCTGGAATCGCAAAAACTGGTGGATATATTGTAGGTAAAAAAGAATTAATTGATTTAATATCAGATAGATATAGTGCTCCTGGATTAGGTAAAGAAGGAGGAGCATCATTTAATCATAATAGAGAAATTTTGCAAGGATTCTTCATGTCTCCTCACACTGTTAATCAAGCATTAAAGATAGCTGTTTTTTCGGCATACTGTTTAGAAAAATTAGGCTTTGAAGCTTCGCCAAGATATGATGCAAAACGTTCTGATATTGTTCAAATGATAAAGTTTCAAGATCCAGATAAGCTAGTAAAATATTGCCAAGGAATTCAAGCAATGTCTCCAGTAGACAGTCATGTTAAGCCTATGCCTTGGGATATGCCTGGCTATACAGATCAAGTGGTTATGGCATCTGGTTCATTTGTATCAGGTTCATCAATTGAGATTAGTTGCGATGGGCCGATAAGACCTCCTTATGTTGCATATCAACAAGGGGGATTAACATACCAAAGTGGAAAAATAGCAGTAGTTAATGCTATAATGAGCTTATAAATATTTGGAGGTTATGATGGATAGTAATGTACCTAATAAAGTTATGCGTGAAATAATTTCAGGAATATTAGCTGAAAGAGGAAATAGAGTTGAAAACACGTATTACAAATTAGAAAAAGAAGAAATGAATATCGATGATGAAACAGCAAAGAAATATGGAATAGATGCTAAAATGAACAACTTGTTAGCAACTAAAGTTTTAGAAGGTTCAGTTCCATTAAAAGACATTATTGATACTGTTTTAACTCCAGATGAGATAAAACTAACTAGAACAAAATGTGATCAATGGATAGAAGCTAAAAAAGAAAATGAAATGTTTCAATAAGAGTATATAGTAGCGCCCCAATTAGGCGCTATATTATTTAAAGGTGGTGAGAAAGTATGCAAGTAGTTGTAATTGGTGGCGGGCCTGCAGGCATGATGGCTGCAATTGAGGCAAGCAAAAATGGCAATAAAGTTACATTATTAGAGAGAATGAGAACTACTGGTAGAAAGTTGGCAATTACTGGTAAAGGAAGAGGAAATCTTACTAATAATGTAGATATATCTGAATTTATAAAAAATGTTCCTGGTAATGGAAAATTCTTGTATAGTGCATTTAACAAATATACAAACAAAGACTTAATTGCATACTTTAATTCGCTAGGTGTAGATACAAAAGTTGAAAGAGGAGAAAGGGTATTTCCTGTTTCAGATACAGCAATGAGCTTTGTAAACGCTTTAAAAAAAGAATTGCAAAAGTATAATGTTAAAATAAAAGTAAATAGTTTGGTAAGAAAAATAAATGTAGATAATAATCAGGTATGCTCTGTTGAATTAGAAGACGGAGATGTATTTGAATGTGATAGAATAATACTTGCAACTGGCGGAAAAAGCTATTCAGCAACTGGCTCTGATGGAACAGGATATAAACTAGCGCAAGAATTAGGACACACGATTGTTGGGCCAAAGGGATCTTTGATTCCTATGGAGACATATGAAAGATATGATTTGCAAGGATTATCTCTTAAGAATGTTTCGATAAAAGTATTAGATGGTAATAAAGAAATATATAATGATTTTGGAGAAATGTTATTTACTCATTTTGGCGTATCAGGACCAATTATTTTAAGTGCAAGTGCTCATATTTTGAGAGTAAAAAGCATAGAAGAAAAACTTAAAAGTAAAAACATAAAAATTATTCTAGACTTAAAACCGGCACTAAGTAATGAAAAATTATCTCAAAGAATTCAAAGAGATTTTGAAAAATATACAAAAAAACAATTTAAAAACTCTTTATCGGATTTGCTACCGGCAAAAATGATACAGGAAATTGTAAAATTATCTAAAATTAATCCTGAAAAAAGAGCAGACGACATCACAAAAGAAGAAAGGGAAAACCTAGTAAAAGCTTTGAAAGAATTTCCTATTACTATAAAGAAGTTTAGACCAATAGACGAAGCAATAATTACGGCGGGAGGAGTTTCAACAAAAGAAATTAATCCTCAAACTATGGAGTCAAAACTAGTGAGTGGTTTATATTTTGCAGGTGAAATAATAGATGTAGATGCATATACAGGAGGATTTAACCTACAAATTGCATTTAGCACTGGATATGTTGCAGGTCAATTAATGTAGCGGTAATTATTAATCATCATAAAGGATTTGATAACATGTTAAATGATTTTTTAACCATTAAAGAACCAGTTTCTGCAGAAATTGTAGAAAAAAAGTCAAAATTCATAGCTCAAATTATTCCTGTCATTTCTGAAGAAGATGCTTTTGAGAAATTAGAAGCAATAAAAAAGGAAAACAGGGATGCTAGACACAACGTGTTTTCATATAGAATAGCAAATGGCCCAGAGAGGGCTTCTGATGATGGAGAACCTTCAGGCACAGCAGGAGTACCAATTTTAGATATTCTAAGAGGAAGCAAGCTTCAAAATGTTTTAGTAGTAGTTACTAGATATTTTGGAGGGATTCTTTTAGGTACTGGTGGTCTAGTAAAAGCATATACCGATTCAACAAAAGAAGCTTTGAAAAACGCTCAAGTAATTGAGAAAGTGCTTCAAAAGAAGTATGAAGTAGAGGTGCCATACTCATATAATGACAAAATAGTGTATTTTTGCAAGAATAATGATTATGAAATTGTTGATACAAAGTATGAAGAGAATGCTGTTTTATATATTGCTGTAAAAAATGAGCTATCGCTTGCTTTTGAACAACAAATTAGTGATTTATCTAATAGAGAAGCCCAAATAAGAGTGACTCAAGATGAATTTTATGCTTAACACTTTACTTTTTGGATAGATATGATATAATGAGCCTAGCTAAATAGAAAAGCTTAATCTTTTTTTATGAAAAGAGAGCCGAGGAACCAATCGTAAGTTTTACTTACTGGGGCTAAGTACTATTTGTGTGCAGGAAACTTTCTATTCCTAGCCCGACAGCTAACTTGGTAAGCTATAGAAAGATTTTGTTTTAGCTTTTTTACTTAGCTATAGAGAAAATAAGTCGATTATACTTTAAAAAGTTTGGAAGTGATTGATAAAAATCTCCCCTCTGACTTATTTTCTATAATATAAATCTTTCAAATTTTTTAAAGTATAATTGAAAGGAAGTAGGTCAAGCTTAGTGCTTGACCTACTTTTTTATTATAGTATAATATTCTTATGATTTAAGATATTTGGAGGTTATATCATGAGAAACGATGAAGATGTTGTAAGAGCAATAATTGAAATTCCTTTTAGATCTAGAAATAAATATGAAATTGATAAAGCTACTGGAAGAATGAGACTAGATAGAGTGTTATATTCAGCAATGGGTTATCCTGCAGAGTATGGCTATATTGAAGAAACATTGTCTCCAGATGGAGATGCTTTAGATATCCTTGTATTAGCAACAGAATCATCTTATCCTGGATGTGAAGTTCCAGCAAGGGTAATTGGTTATTTAACTATGATAGATAAAGGCCAATATGACTACAAAGTAATAGCTGTAACTGCTTGTGATCCAAGATATGATGATGTAAACAAGTTAGATGATGTTGCAGATTTTACTCTTAAAGAAATTAGAAATTTCTTTGAAGAGTATAAAAAACTAGAAGGCTTCGAAGTAAAAGTTGAAGATTATCATGGTAAGGTAGAGGCTTTTCAAATAATTGAACAATGTAGACAAATGTATAAAGACGCTAATAAATAATGGTGGTGTATTTATTTGGATAGACAAAAGAAAATAGTTAAAGTTAGCATCCAAGGAATCATAATGAACCTATTTTTGGTTATATTCAAAGGTTTAGTAGGATTCTTAGCAAATTCAATAGCAATAATATTGGATGCACTTAATAATTTAAGTGATATGCTTTCTGCTCTTGTTACAATAGTTGGAGCAAAGCTTTCTAATAAGGCTCCTGATAGAGAACATCCTTATGGACATGGTAGAATAGAGTACATTGCTGCAATTTTAATTGCAGTAATTATTTTCCTTGCTGGTATTTCATCACTTAAAGAATCTATTGTAAAAATAATTGAACCTGTTAAAGCAGATTATTCTTGGTATACAATAATCGTTATTATAACTGCAATCTTTGTTAAATTTTTCTTCGCAGGTCATTGTAAAAAAATAGGTAAAAAGGTTAACTCTCAAAGTTTAATTGCAACAGGACTTGATGCTTATACTGATGCGGCTATTGCTTTCTCAACTTTAGTCGGTGCAATTATTAGTTATTATTTTGAAATAAGTATTGAGGGTTATCTAGGTGTTCTTATTTCTTTTATGATTATGAAGTCAGCATATGGAATTATTAGAGAAACAATTGATACAATGATAGGTGAAAGACCAGATTCAGAACTAACTAAAAAAATAAAAGCTACAATTGGCAAGTACGAAGAAGTATTAGGCGTGTATGACTTGATGCTTCATAGTTATGGTCCAAATAGTCTGGTTGGTTCTGCACATATTGAAATTGATGATGATTTATCTGCTAAAGAAATTGATGTTTTAACTAGAAGAATTACAGGAAAAATATTTAACGAATATGGAATTGTTTTCACACTTGGAATTTACGCATCGAATGATAGTGGTAAAGCAGGGGAGATTAAAAATTTTGTTAAAGATTTAATAAAGGAAAAATGTGAGATTTTGCAATTACACGGATTCTATGTTGATGAAGAAGCAAAGAGTGTTGCTTTTGATTTAATATTAGATTTTAATTGTAAGGATAAAGAAGAAATAAAGAAAGAATTATTAGAAAAGCTTAAAGAAAAATATCCAGAATATAAGTGTTATATTGTACTGGATACAGATATAAGTGATTAAAGATTGGCGCCTCATTAAGGCGTCTTTTTTATGCAAAAAAAGAAGAGTGTGAGTCATTCCGCCTTATATTACCTTCGGCGGCGATAGTCACACTCTTTTTAGTTAGTGCCTAGAAATCAGCCAAATTATGACCAAACCCCAGAACAACAACCTGAACACGAAGCCGACAAAATTCCAAAACATGCTACGGATGGGCCGTGCTCCTCTGGAGAAACCAAGCCAAAGCCAAAAAAGAAAGTTTAACATTAATGATTCTCCTTCCTGTCGAAAGGGCTAATGCATGCTTCTAAACTCAGTAATAAGAAAAGAAGTATTGGCATAAGGCCCCATTGATTAGTGATACAAGTATATTATAACATAAGTTGAACAATTACGCAATATACTATACATTAGTATTACTTATGATAAGCATTAATTTTATGGCGACTAATGGTCGCCTAAAGGTAAATAAGAAAGACCGGAGTCAAAGTGCTGTATATCTTGCTTTCAAGCACAATGATAGTCCGGTCTTTTTGAATGGGGTTACGTGATAAAGTAGATTACGGCCGTCACAATAGCCGAAATGGCGTACACCAACGGCATTTTGCTTGACCGCTGCTCATACTTCTCACGGGTGATAACCTCGAACACCCCAATCACTATCCATCCAAAGATGATGAGCAGTGACATTGTGAGAAAGCTTTTGCTCATTACGAGCTCTCCTTTCTGTCCAGCGGGCGAATGCATCCTTCAAATCTCAGCAATAAGACGAGAAGTAGCATTAGGCCCAAAGTTTAGGTGTACATAAACATTATATCACAGATTTTATGTTAATACAATGGTTCCAATATTAGCATTGCTTATGATATTCATTTTTTAGGACAAAACCTTACTTCTGATAGTTTAAGAATTTATGACATTAATAACATTTCACTATTGTTGTGATAAAATATCTACGAAAATATTTTACTAAACTAAATAGGAGGAGAAATGTTAAAAGAAAACACAAAAGATATTGCTCAAATTATTTTGTCAGCAGTATTACTTGCTGTTGCCATTTTTATTGAGCATACATTCAATTTACAAGTATGGCAGTTATTAATTGTATTTTTAATTCCATATTTGATTGTTGGCTTTGAAGTTGTAAAAGAAGCAATAGAAGAAATATTTCATGGACATATTTTTGATGAAGATTTCTTAATGAGCATTGCAACAATAGGTGCTATGTTAATTGGATTCTTACCAAATACAGAGCCAATGTTTCATGAAGCAGTACTAGTAATGCTATTATTTAAAATAGGTGAATTACTAGAAGAAATTGCGGATGGTAAAACAGAAAAATCAATTGAAGAATTGATGAAGATTAGACCAGATTACGCAAATCTATTTAAAGGAGATACTTTTGAAAAAGTTGATCCAAATGATGTAAAAGTAGGAGATATAATACTAATTACTCCGAATGAAAAAGTTCCATTAGATGGAATTGTTGTTGAGGGAGAGTCATCATTAGACACTAAAGCGATTACAGGTGAGAGTATTCCTCGAAAGATAAAAGAAAATGAAGAAATAATTTCTGGAACAATTAATTTAACTTCAAATTTGAAAGTTAGAGTCACAAAATTATTTGAAGAATCAACAGCATCTAAGATTATTGAATTGGTAAAAAATGCTGAAGAAGGAAAATCAAAGAGTGAGAATTTCATAACAAAATTTGCAAAAATATATACGCCAATTGTAGTAATTTTAGCTTTAATTATTTCATTTGTTCCACCACTATTTACTGCAGATTATGCTGGAAACCTTTCTATATGGCTAGTTAGAGGACTTACTTTCTTAGTAATTTCTTGCCCATGCGCTTTAGTCATTTCAGTACCATTAAGCTTTTTTGGCGGAATTGGAATTGCATCCAAGAATGGTATTTTAATAAAAGGATCTAACTATATAGATCAAATGGCGAAAGCAAAAAATATTGTATTTGATAAAACAGGAACATTAACGAAAGGTTCTTTTGAAGTAGTTGCAATTCATCCTGAAATAATTGATGAAGAAAAATTATTACATTTAGCAGCGCATGTTGAGAGATTTTCAAATCATCCAATTGCAATCTCGCTAAAACAAGCATTTAGAAACGAGGATGATGGATGTAAAGTTACAGATATTGAAGATTTAAGTGGTGAGGGAATAATTGCAAAAGTAAATGATAATAAAGTTGCTGTTGGAAATAAAAAGCTAATGGAAAGAGTTGGAGTTGAGCATAAAGATTGTGAGCACAAAGGAACTATTGTCCATGTAGCATTAAATAATCAATATGTTGGTCATATAGTTATTTCAGATAAGATAAAAGATGATGCAGTTGAATCGTTAAGTAAATTAGAAAAAATGAAAATTAAAACTATGATGCTTACCGGAGATCATGAAGCAATTGCAAAAGAAATTGCAGCAGAACTTGGAGTAGGCGATTATAAAGCAGAACTATTACCACAAGATAAATTAAAACTATTAGAAGAAATAAAAGAAAAAGAAGGTAAAAATGAAAGAACAATATTTGTTGGCGATGGAGCAAATGATGCACCAGTTTTAGCAGGAGCTGATGTTGGAATTGCGATGGGAGCATTAGGTAGTGATACTGCAATCGAAGCGGCAGATATTGTGCTTATGGATGATAAAGTTAGAAGAATAGTAGATACAATTAAAATTTCAAAAAAAACAGTGGCTATTGCAAAAGAAAACATTATTTTTGCAATTGTTATTAAAGTAGCAGTGCTAATTTTGGCAAGTTTTGGGTATGCGCCTATGTGGCTTGCAGTCTTTGCAGACGTTGGAGTTACACTAATTGCCATATTAAATGCTCTTAGAATGTTAAAAATGAAAATTGACTAATTATGTTTACTGTGGTATAATACAAGAAGTTTAATAAAAAGCTGAGTTTCCTATTAAATAGGAAAGCCGAGGAACCAATTTATGGGGTGTAGCTAAGTAATTAGCGGGAAACTTTCTATTCCTAACCCGTCAGCTAACTTGGTAAGCTTTAGAGAGAATCTTTTTTTACGAAAAGTTAAAGTCGCAAAGGGGTTCTTTGCGACTTTTTTGTTTTATAAACAAGATTGCTCGCACACAAACAAGGGGGAAAAAATATGTATAAGGTTGCAGTTATAGTACCAATTTATAATATGGAAATGTATCTTGGTGAAGCTATCGATTCAGTAATTAATCAAACAATGGGATTCGAAAACATTCAATTAATCTTAGTTAATGATGGTTCAACAGATAATAGTCTCAAAATCATGGAAGAATATGGAAAAAAACATAGCAATATAAAGATTATTAATTTGAAGCAAAAGAGTGGTGCTGCAGGAAAGCCAAGAAACGAAGGAATCAAACAAGTTGAAGCAGAGTATATGATGTTTCTAGATCCTGATGATTTTTATGATAAAGAAGCACTAGAAAAAATGTATAATGTTGCAAAAGAACAAGAAGTTGAAATAGTAACAGCTAATTATAAGTATGCTAATGAAGATGGTACACTTTGGGCAAAAAGTGTATTTGATGGAGAAAGATTTAAGAGCTTTAAATTCAATGAAGATAATTTTAGTGATTCTTTCTTTGTTTGGAATTCAGGTTCTTGTAATAAGATCTTTTCTAGCAAACTAATTAAAGACAACAATATTGAATTTTTGGTTGGAGTACCAGCTGAAGACGCTTATTTTACATATGCTGCATTGCTTTCTGCAAGATCTGCATATTATTTGAGTGATACAATCCATTATTATAGAAGAAGAAATAAAATGGGTACGCTATCTGTTTCATGGGATAGAAGCCTAAAATACTTTATGAATATTAGCTATGCGTACAAGAGAATATATGAACTATTTGTTGAGAAAGATAGAATTAGTTTGTTTAGATACTTTTACTCTAAAACTTTAACATCAGTTTATTACAAAATCACAGATACAACTATTATGAATGATAAAGAAAAAGGAGAAGCACTAAAAGAACTTAGCTGGTTCTTCGATTTAAGAGATACACTTGAAATAGAACCATGTCAAAAGAGTCTAAATTGTGTGTTTAATATGATTCATAATGGAGAATATGAAAATGCAGTTGGCGTATCAAATATAATTGGTGAAATGAGAAGATATGTTGAAAGAGATGTTAGGGAAGGTATGTCAAAACCAGAGTTTGTAAACTATGTTGAATTATAAAAAGGAGAGATGTAAATGGATAATCCTTTAATAAGTGTTTTAGTGCCTTGCTATAATACAAGAAAATACTTATCAAGTTGTTTAAATTCAATTCTAAATCAAACATATACAAATTTTGAATTAATAATAATTAGTGATGGCTCAACCGATGGAAGCAATGAAATAATGAAAGACTATGCTTCAAAAGATGATCGAATTAGACTAATCTTAAGAGAGAATAAAGGAATTGCTATTACTAGAAATGAACTATTAAGTGAAGCTAAAGGAAAGTACTTAATGTTTGTTGATAGTGATGACACAATTTCAAAATACATGTTAGAAGACATGCTAAAAGTAATGAACGAAGATGACGCAGATATAGTAATGTGTCCAGCTAAAATTGTTCATGAAGATACTCCTGTGGATTTAAGTGAGCATGATTTGAATCTTGAAAGAAAATCAGCAAACAAAGTTGAGACATTATTTAATATGATTGCAGATGGAGATTTTTATAATTATCCAGTTGCTAAATTATATTCGAAAAAATCACTTGAGAACATAGAGTTTCCAACTAATAGAGTATATGAAGATTCTGCTACTGTTTTTAGAATTTATTATAACGTGGATAAATCGGTTATTTTAAAATTTCCATATTATTATTACTTGGTTGGTAGAGAAAATAGTATAACAACTAAAAAATATACAATGAAGAATTTAAATGATAATTATTTGGCAATAAAAGAAAGATATGATTTCTTGTTAGAAAAAACGCCAGAGCTTATAAAAGAAGCAAAACTGGGTTATATTCGAAATATCCTAACACTTTTGCGGTAGAGTTTATTTATCCAATGATGAAGAGATAATAAATTCCGTGATTGTCTCGGAACTTGAAAAAGAGATTCCGAAATTGTATGAATCATCAAAAGATAGTAAAAATGTTAATAAAATTTTAAGTGATAAAAAACTAGAATGTGTTTTTGAAATCATTTCAGGCAATAAACAATTGTTTATTGAAAAGCTTTGCAAATTGTGATAATATCCCGTCTATAACAATAATTTGTACGTTTCCTAAGAAATAGGAGGAGATGAGAATATGAGAGTGGTTGGATATTATAATTCTTTTAGTAATACTGATATTTTGGAACAGCTAAATCTTAAAGCCCTTACTCATGTAAACTATGCTTTTTTGTTACCACGGTCAAATGGACAAGTCTATTTCATCAATAAAGAAAATGCAAAAAAAGTTATAAGTGTTTGTCATTCACGAGGTATCAAGGTATTTGTATCAGTCGGTGGTTGGTGTAATGAAAAGGATAAGCCTTTGTATCCGATTTTTGAGAAAATTTGCACCGATTATGAAATTATACAATGTTTTGTTGATAACATTGCTTCTGTCGTTGAGGAGTATGGATTCGATGGAGTAGATCTTGATTGGGAATATCCAACATATGAGAAAAAATCTGTTTTTGAGTTTTTGATTCTTAGGTTGAGTACCAAACTTCATAATATGAGAAAGGAATTTTCAATTGCAATTTATCATTCAGTTGATGGGGAAGCAAGGTACGATAGAATAATTGCAATATCTGATTACGCAATTTCAAATCTTGATTTCGTAAATGTTATGACATATGACTGTCATGATGAAAAAAATCATTCTTCAATTAACCTTGCAAAAAAATGCGTTAATTATTGGGTTAACTTTAGAAAGATTCGGAAAGAAAAAATCTTGATTGGAATTCCTTTTTATGCTAAACCTTCACTTACACCATATTCGACATTGGTTTATAAGAATAATAAGAATGCAGATAATGATTTTTGTGGTGAGGATTCTTACAATGGGCGGAATTTGGTTAGAAAAAAGGTGAAATTTGCTAAAGCAAATTGCGGTGGTGTATTTATTTGGGCAATCAATTATGATACTACAGACTCATATAGCTTATTATCTACAATTAATGATGCAAAACGGTGAAATGGCGGCCTTTGACCGCCATTTTTTTGCCTAAAAAAACTTAGGAATTTTTAGTTTATTTTTGTTGACAAACCTATTTGTATATCGTATACTAAATAAGTCGCAAGACAAATAAAAGTGGGCGCTTAGCTCAGCTGGGAGAGCATCTGCCTTACAAGCAGGGGGTCATAGGTTCGAGCCCTATAGTGCCCACCACTTTTATTTTTTTGGCCCGATAGCTCAGTTGGTTAGAGCGCTAGCCTGTCACGCTAGAGGTCGAGGGTTCGAGCCCCTTTCGGGTCGCCATTTTTTTATTATTTAGGTGACCTAGGGTCGCCATTATTTTTATATTCGCCTACTTAGCTCAGTTGGTAGAGCAAGGGACTGAAAATCCCTGTGTCCTTGGTTCGATTCCGAGAGTAGGCACCATATTGTAATTTCGTCGAACCGATAAAATTACACATTAAGGTAGCTTAGTTTAATTCTAAGCTACCTATTTTTATGTCAACTGTAGTGTAATTCTCTATAAATTTTGAAAAATTTATTGTCAAAAAGGAGGGTTACATGATATGATTTCGACAATTAAAAAAGATATTGAAATCTCAGAAAATTTGTATTCAAAAATCAAATGGGCTTGCAACTTTAAAAATTGTGTTCCAAAGATAATATGTGGTTGTTTTCGAGTCATAAAACATACAAATCTAGCGTATGTAGAACCACATAGAGTGATTATTAAAGGAAAGCTCTTCTTATTTTTCAACGATCATGATTATTTCTACATCAATAATCTCACAAACAAATTTCCAATATCAAAATTAAAAGATATGATAAACTAGTTCTATTTGTGTCTAATTGTATCCCCAACATCAGAATAACTATAGATAGTAATGAGCATTAGTTTAGCATATCAGAATGCATAAATTGATGCTCTTTTTATATCTATAGAAAGGAGGAAATTATGGATTCAAAGAGTAGTTGTGAAAGACCAAAGATAGCCGGAATATATATCCGTGTAAGTACAGAAGATCAAGCAAGAGAAGGATTCTCTTTAGGTGAACAAGAAGAAAAATTAAGGCAACTTTGTATGTATAAAGAATTTAAGATTTATAAAATATACCAAGATGCTGGAATAAGTGCAAAAGATATGGAACATAGACCAGGCTTTATACAAATGATGGAAGACATGAAACAAGGAAAGATTAATTACATAGTTGCATACAAATTAGATAGAGTTACTCGTTCTATAAGAGATTTAGAGCAATTAATTGCTGAATTAGAGCATTATGATTGCTATCTTGTATGCGATAGAGATGATGTTAACACTTCAACTGCAAATGGTAGGTTCTTTATTAGAATGCTAACTGTATTATCTCAGTTAGAAATTGAAGTTGTATCAGAAAGAACGAAATTTGGTATGAGTGGAGCTTATAAAGCAGGTCATCTTCCTGGACTTTGTCCGTTGGGATATTACAGAGATAAAGATAAAAAATTAAGAATTGATGATAGTACAAAAGATGTTGTTAAGAGAATTTTTTCAATGTATTTAGAAGGCAAAAGTTATTATCAAATAGCTTGTATATTAGATCAAGAGGGCGTTCTATACCCTGAAAGAAAAAAGTGGATAGAGTCAACTGTGAGAAATATTCTAACAAATAGAATTTATGTTGGGGATATTGTTAGAAATAAAACACTAAAAGATGAAACTAAAGAGATAGTTTATCAAGATGTTGTGGCACCAATCATAACGAGAGCAGAATGGGAAGAAGTTCAGTTACAAAAAGAAAAGAATATGCAAAGTTATTGTAGAGATAGAGTATATGTTTTCTTTCAAAAATTAAAATGTCCTAAATGTGGAGCAATAATGACTTGTAAAGGTTCAGGTGGAAAAAAGAAAAACTATATGTATTATCATTGTCACTCATGTCGACTTTATTACAGAGAAGATTTAGTTGAAGAATCAATGCTTAGTTTCATTTTCAGTTTAATTGAATATGATTATGTGGTTAATAAGTATTTTTATCCTATCTTATCAGAGAAGGAGGATGACCAACTCGTTAAGCTAAATGAACAAATAGATAGTTTAACTAAACAAAAAGAACGAATTAAAAAAGCTTATATGGCAGGAATTGTTGAAATGGAAGACTTTGGAGAAGATTTAAAACTAATTGATGAAAAGCTAAACAAATTAGAACAGCAAAAATTAGATTGTGTTGAAATAGATACATCAAAGTTTTCAATGATGAAAATGATGGCAGATAGGGATATAGAAATCGAAGAAAGATTAAATAGTGGTACTTACATAGAAGATATAAAGCATAAATGGGAATCAATGACAAAGAACGAAAAACAGGAATTTATATCAAGGTTTATAGAATCTATGGTACTCGAAAAAAGCAAAGACAATCAAACATATACAATTCAAAGTATAAATTTCAGAAGTAGATATTTAGAGGAACTAGAAAAGCTACGAAAAGTTGATGCAATAGAACTTGCAAAACCGAATGCAGATTTTACGGATATTGAAGTATTAAAGAGTACAAAGAGAGTGACAGAAAAAGAAAGAGATGAATACTTAGAATACTTGAAAGAAAAATATGATGTTAAGGTATATGAAGATCCATATTATTGGGCAAACTCTGAAGAAGTAAATGAATATGTAGGCAGACATAGTTATCCAAGGCAGAAAGGCAAAGAAAAGCTTATTAGAAGCTTTTTAGTAGATAATGCGATAAAGTTCCCACCTTTGGATAAGAATGGGCTATTAAGGGGTAAATACAACTTAATATCATATAGTGAAAAAGAAGTCTCAAATGAAAATAAAATTAATTATTACATTAAGCAAGAAGTACCTATTAAAAAAAAGAAACAAGAAAATGAAAAAGATGAAGTATTAATTCCATGTTAGATGGTATCAAATTGTCAGACGTTTTTTAACTAAAAATAGTATAGCAAGCACTGAATTTGTCCGACAAAATTCAAAATATGGGGAAATCCCCAATCCCCTTTAAAAAATCTTGAAAGGAAAAAGTATGAAAGAAGAAAAAGATGTAGCTAAGTTTTATGCTTACAAAAAATGGAGAAGAAAAAGAGGAAAGAGTAAGGATCCTACAAGAATAGAAAGAATAACAATTAGATTTACTCAAAAAGAATGTGAATTAATTCGTGACAGAGCAAAAGATTGTGGATTACCTTTAAGTACATTTGTTAGATTAACACTATTAGATAAACCTCCACGTGAGGGTATGCCATATGATACTATAATGGCTTTACAGGGATTAAGTGGAGTGACTAGTGAATTAGCAACTCTTAATAGAAAAGCACAAATATATAATTATATAGATAAAAAGAAACTACAAGAAATATGTGATTATGTTGTTAATTATTTAGAAGATGTTAGGAGTAGATGGGTTAACTAAAAAAGGGATTGGGAATTCCCATACTTTGAATTTTGCAATACAAATTCATTGCTTGCTATTCCCAATCTATACAAAAAATGCAATAAAAAAATCGTAAATAACATTGATTTTTGATAGCATTTAAGTTATAATTATAGAAAGGATGAATCTATATTATGTATGAAATAGAGTTTTATTCAGACATAAATCGGTTATAGTGATACGATTGAGTATTTAGAAAAACTACAAAAGAGTAAAAGTAAAGATGATAGAATAAAAGCTAATAAAATAAGATTGTATATGAAATTACTAAAAGAATATGGGCTATCGCTTAAAGAACCATTCATAAAGAAATTAGATGAAGAAATTTGGGAGTTACGCCCATTAAAGGACAGATTTTTATTTGCATATTGGACAGGTAAAACATTTATAATTTTAAATCATTTTGTTAAACAAACTCAAAAAACACCAAAAAATGAAATTGAAAAAGCGAAAAGACTATTAGAAGAATATAAGAAAAGAGGCGATTTGCATGAGTAAATTAAAGAGATGGGAAGATATAGAAAAAGGATTCAACTTTACTCCAGAAGAGGATGCCCAAATGGAATTAGAAATGGATCTTATTAGAGCGACAATAGAAGCTCGTAAAAAATCAAAACTTACACAAAGGGAATTGAGTGACAAAACTGGGGTAAAACAGCCAAGCATTGCTAAAATTGAAAGCTTTGCACATTCACCTCAAGCAACTACGCTAATTAAGCTATTATATCCTATGGGATATACTATAAAGGTTGTACCATTAAAAAATAATAAAAAGCAAATCGACAAAAAGAAGAAAGAGTTAGAAAAAGTCTAAAAGTATTGGAATTCTAAGGAGTAATTAAAAAATTGCTCCTTTTTTTGTTGAGCTTTATGTAAATCTGTGATATAATCCTCACGCAAGTGAATTTTTGAAATAACCTTAACAATAAATAAGGAGTGAAACTAAATGCGAGAGAAACTAAGAGCAAGAAATATTGATAAAAGTCGGTATCAAAAAAAGCAAAGAGCTAAGAAAGCAGATAAAAAACTAAGAAAAGATAGAGCTCAATCTAGAAATGTCCGAAAGTATATTAGAAAACAAATTATTCCCTATTATCATGAATTTAGAAATCATTTAAATAAAAACGTTTTGATAGTTTTAAAAGATACAGATAATATGGATCGTATTTTGTTTAAAGTTAATAATATTGGAAACGGAATGACTTTACTTACACTTCCATGTGTAAGTGAAGATGAAATTATTAATTATCTTGATTCTGCTAAAGAAAATGATTCTACTGAAGCAAATAAACTAATTAGCGATAAATACGAGGCTATGAGAGGTTTTATAAGACATACTTTTTCTGTTAATGCAGAAACTGTTATGGACAAAGGTAGATTATTAATTCTTCGTAATTGTAAAGTTGTTGGTCAGAAAGAAGGATATGTTGCACTAAATGTAAGACCTTATGATGCTGCAACATGGTATAAAGGTGATTCAACAACTGTACATGCATATAGAGTTTATAAAGGAAAAAACCTTAAAATTTTTTTCAATATTGAAGGTAACATATCTAAAACATTGGTATATTATGATACTATTGCAACAATTCTTTTATATAGATCATACATTGGAAAAATTAATTTTAATGAGTTCTTGGGAGATCATTATGAACTATCCAAGAGACAGTTTTTGGGTACTTTTCATGATATCACTGTATATTGGCGTAAAGAGCAAACTGCAAAAAGATTTAGGAATGAGAAGTATGAAAACCGAATACTCAATGAAAAAGATTAAAAAGGAGGATAACACGATGCGTCAACGTGTTAAAGTCTTATCTAGAGATGACTTGAAAAAAGATGATAAAAAATGTAATCCTAAACCATTTATAATCAATAAACCTGCGCAAAATATTTCTGATGAAGAAGAACAACAAATGCTTAAAGATTTATTTGATGATATGCATTCAGATAGAATCCAGCATGAAAGAAGAATGGAAGAAAGTATGAATTTTGCAAAAAGCTATTATTCTAAATAAATGAGGAGGAGCGAAGAATGAATCGGTATAAGATGAAACCTGGAACTACTATCTCTGATATTGAAAATTTTGCCAAAAAGAAAAAATATGTTTTTAGCACAGGTGGTACATGGATATCTAAAGATGCCGAACATTGTATGTTTATTGTATTAAATGATGACATTAATGTGGACATCGCTTTTCCGAATGATTTGGAAAAATGGAATGATTATAAACATGTTACAGTAATGGATGATAACATAGGTCAACCATATATGCCATTTTATGACCAATTTGAAAATCCAGAGGAGGAACCATTTCCTTATTTGCAAAGGGTAATTGAAAAGTATCATAAAATAATGGATAGCTTGCCATTTCTTGAAAAGAAAGATGAGGAGGAATAATCATGTCCGAAAAAGCAACTATTTCAGTTCGGATTGACAAAGATGTAAAAGAAAAATTTGAACAGATTTGTAAAGCTATTGGACTTAATAGTTCAGATGCAATTAATATCTTTGTGAGAAAAGTAATCATTGAAAATGGTATTCCGTTCCCTGTTAGAGACTTTAATAAGAAATAAGGAGGAAATTTCCATGACTAAAAAGGAAATCTATGAAGGTATAGTTCGGCTTACAAATAAGCTGAAAGCAACAGGTATTCCAAATCAGTTTCTTGATCTAATATTATATGCCAAAAAACATAAAGATTATTCTTTTATTGATCGTAAATTCGAAAAGATTCCTTATGAATGCAAAGATCTTTATGATGAAATTGTTGTGTTTGGATATAATTATAATGAAATGATTGGTGATACTGATGAAAACTGGGGCAAACTCCATAAATTACTTGGAGAAGGTGGAGATTTAATCTATGGTCTTTGTGGAAAAGGAATCATAGGAGAAATCGCCAAAGAGAAGCTCGATGAAGAAAAGATTATAAAACTTATTAAAGAGTTTAGGGAAGAATATGGTCTTACACCTGAACTTAGAGAATATCAAAAAGAACATGATAAACTTGAAGCTGAATTTAAAAAGTTCAGTGAAGGAGAAATCTTTGGTCCTGATCCAGATGAAGAAAATGGAATATATGTATTTGATATAAATGTAATTGATCCTTTTAGTTTCTTTTTGTTTTCTATCCTGGCACATATTGATATTAGATATTTATTCCAATGCGATGAATATGAAGAAGGCTCGGTTTATAGTCTTCGTTCGTTAACCATTTTTATAGAAGGTATTAGAGATGTTACAAACAACTCATTTGCTGAATTTGTAGGAGAGTACTGTCCTTTAGACTGGGTTGGCCAAGCTGAAGGAGAATATTCAACTATTGGAGAACTTTTTTATGATGCAATCTGTGATAAATTTACAGAACATCGAAGCAAACTTCATGTGATTTCTTATGTTTATCGTAATTAATTAGGAGGACATCAAAATGAAAAACGATGAGGCAAACACCAGAACAGAGCCGTTTTTACGGGTAAATGAGGATTGCAGATTTCTTGCAGATGAGGCAATGAAAAGGGAGGAAAGCATCATGGAAAAAGAAAAGAAGATAATTCCCATCGCAGAAAGGCGTACCATATTTCCCGCAAATAGTAATATCAAAAATAGTAGCTATGGCGGATATGATACTTCAGGTCTTTCTGAGGAAGAATTTGAGGAACTTATTTCAAAATCATTGCTTATTTCAAGAGGACAAACAATAACTCATTTTTTGGATGAATATCCAATTGCTGTTTACAAATGTGATGAAAGCGCTTGTTATGAAATTGATCCAGAATATAGGCTGAATGCTTTTGTTCGGTCTATTCACTTGTCTATTGCAGATGCAGGTAAAGAATGGTGCATAAAGAAAGAAGATTCTTTTGATTCAAACTATGTTAATGAAAGTGTCGTTGCTTACTATGAAGATAACTATGGAAACCGTAAAATGATTGAACAAAGAGAACTTATTTCTTTCTTATTTCGAAAGCCTGAACTTGTTGTATCACCTGAAGGGGTACTTGTTTTTTATACGAATAAAGATATTTTGGCTACGCTCGATATGGATCATTATATATATATTAACGATGCTGATATTCTGCAGGATGGTTTTAATATAGTGCAATGCAAGGTAAATAATGAAGGACTAACTATACATATCATGGATAATAATGATGGCGTTTTAATGTCTAGAAGTGCGGGAACATATCGACTGAACTTTAGTTTTGATTTTACAAAGTGTGAGCCTATTCACTATACATTGACTAAAGTATAATTACTTCATTTTACCAATTTCAATTTGCAGGGAAAATTCCCTGCTTTTTTGTTGCAGTTTTACACTAAATTGCCTCAAAGACAGCTTAAAATAGGCTTTTTTAAGTTGCATTTTATGTCAATTCATGATATGATAGCCTCGCAAGTGAATTTTTTATAAATTACCTTTACAATTAAAAAGGAGGAAGTATCTATGACTTTTGAATGGTGGATATTCGTTATAGTTTTTATTTTATTTGTTTCTTGGTTAGCACTCATGGCTATTAAAACAAATAATAAAATCATTAAAGAAGAAGAACTTTACAGAAAATTTGGAACAAGTGATATTAATACAATTAGAAGAGTATATGGCATTAAAGATTCGGGTACAAGTTTGGATGAGAAAGAAATATATTCACTTTCATTAGAAGATTTAGGACTTGAGTAAAAATGAGCACAATAAGGAGGATAACAAAGATGAAAGCAAAAAAGATTATAAAACAAGAAATTGATCTCGACATTGCTAAGATTACGCTTCTGTCTGAAGAAGAGTATGAAGCAGCAAAAAACATTATTCCAGTACGAGATGACCGGTGGTGGCTACGGTCACCCATTGAATTCTTTGAGCCGATTGCCACCTATCTTGTTAGCAAAGTTGGTAAATTAGACAGTTCTTATGTGCCTGATATCTACGGAGTGCGACCCGCTTTGAAAATCCGAAATCTCAAATCTTCCGGTTTGATTATTGAAGATAAAATCGAACTTGCTTGGCATGCATGGACAGTCATTTCTGACGAATTAGCATTGTGCGATGACATTGTCGGACATACTTTCTTCAGGGAAGACATGAAAGCAGAAGATGCCAACAATTATGAAAAATCCGACATTAAAAAGTGGCTCGAAAACTGGGCTGCTGAAAACGGGATTGATATTAGCGTAGTTTTAACCACAACCTGACCATAAAAAGAAATAAGGAGGACAGTATACGGGCGTAGAGAAAATACTGCAAAAAGATTCAAGAATGAAAAGACTGAAAACCTGATACTCAACGCAATTGATTAAATAGGAGGATAGCAACATGAAAAAGATTTTGCAACTCATTGTCGGGTATCCTACTGGTTTTGAAAAAGAAGGAAATAGACAATGGTATTATACTCTTGCACTCATAATGAATTGTATGCTCATATGGTGGCTTAAACCGGAATTAGGAGCTTTATTTACCATTTGTGCTGTTATTCATTTTGCGATGACTGTTATTTATGGTCTTAATGATTTAGTAGATTTTTTAGCAAATAAAAGATGCTTAATGTATTCAATATTATATTTTGTAATTCATCTTATATTGTTTATTGTATGTATGATTTTCAGTTGGCAATGGGCACTTATAACTTCTGCAGTCGTGGTTGTTGCATGCTTAATTGCACCAGATGATATGGGATATAACATTTTTATGCGTCCACCCAAAGGATATGATCTTGATTGTGGAAATAATAATGTAGCGGGAATTCTACTATGTCATACATTTTGGCTTGCTATTTTTATTACAATAACTCTGTTGCTTCCAATTTCAATTTGGATAAGAATCGCAATTATTGTAGCTTGTATGATTCTTCATCCATTTATAGATATTCTTGAAGGTGAATGTGTTGATGTAGTAGAAATAGCAGATGATGTTGTAGAAATATCATATGATGCTTTCCACAATATAGTGGATAATTTTAAAAATAAAAAAAAGAGTATGGCTGATGAAGAAAAAAAATCTGATTCTTGATTTTTAAGGCGGGGAAAATTCCCTGCTTTTTTGTTGTTATTTCTTGTTAAATTGCCTCAAAGATAGATTAAAATATGGATTTTTTTGATTGAAAATTATGTTAACTTATGCTATAATATACTTGGTTTCCATAGGTAAAACTTTATAAATCGGTATTAATATTTTATTAACGAAGAAAGGTGGAGGTATTTTTTATGCCAAACTTAAAAGATGTCTTTTTCTATTGGATTCATTTTCCCTCAAGTGAACCTCATGACTGTTGTTGGGTGACTGATGTTGAATTTATAAGTCGAGATAAGGGAAAAGTGAAAAATGCTTTGAAGGACGCAGAAATAGAATCTACACAAGATAATGAAATTAAGCGTTTTGAAAGTGATGTAAAAATCACAGGGCCAAAGGTTTGGGTTCTTTTTAGCTATGATGCAGAAGATCCGTGCTATGCCCGAATCCAATCCATTGGGAATACTCGTGAAGAATGCTTGGAAGAGTCTTACAAAGAGTATCCAGAAGAGGAAGAATGGTCTGAAAAAGAAACTCATCGCAAACTAAATGAATATTTTGGTCTGAAAATAAAGGAAATGGAAATTTCATAAGAAAATGCAAAAAGAACCTCATACGAGGTTCTTTTTGTTATGTCAAATTGCCTCATAGACAGCTTAAAATAAGCTATTTTTCGTTGATATTTCTTCAAAATCATGATATGATTACCCAGCAAGTGAATCTGTTATAAACGACCTTAGTAATTAATAAGGAGGGCATTCGTGAAAAGAATTGCATATATTGATAAGTTATATGAAGGTGGAATGACTCAGTACAGAATAAAATTATGTCCTTATTTTTCTTTCGACTTTAGTGGTTGTGATGTCGCATATGCGTTAAGCATAAGGGAAGTATTTGAATTTACTAGACACATAGTTTTTTGTGATGGAACTGATTAATCTAAATAAATGATTAAAAGCGAGGGAATATTTGTTCAAAATCATGATATGATTACCCAGCAAGTGAATCTTTTTAAAATAACCTTAGTAATTAATAAGGAGGAAAGTAGTGTATGAAACGGGAACTTAAAATAATCGTATTTGTAATTATTTTTATCATTTGCTCTATACTTCTTTCAGGATGTGCTAATCAAAATAATCCAGAATATCTCGAAGAGAATTTTGAATTTGGTAGTTATCATTTATATAAGACAGATGACGCTAATAGGTATCTTAAATTTTTAGAAAGTTTTGATGATACTAAATTTGAAATAGTAGATATTTCTTATGGGTATCAAGATCATGTAGATAATGCTAGTAAGCATGATGAGTTTTTAGTAACATATCGTTCTAGATAGGTTCTTGTTTTTTGATATGTTTAAACTTTCAAAAGAAGAATTTGATGCACTATGATTAAAAAAATAAAGGAGGACATCAAAATGGAGCAGTGCAATAAACCTAACGAAGCAAAAGGACTTTTCAATCGTGTCATGGTAGACTGCAGATTTCTCGCAGATGAAGCTATGAAAAGAGAGGAAGAAATCATGAAAAAGACAACGACAATGCAATCGGAAGACAAAAAATGTTCCATGGAAAAGGTAAGGTTATATCATAAGCCAATGTTTGTTGTTCATTTGGACATGGTATCTCGGTTGGAAGCAGAGATTAAAGAAAGTGAAGTTTTAAAAGACAAAAAATACAATTGGATAGGCACTTGTACTCTCACAAAGACAAATCCCAATACAGCCAGTGATTATGAAGTTGGTGGTATGGCACTTGCTATGTTTGATAATGAAAAAGCAATTGCTATTCTTGCTGAAAGTGATATGGGGCTGGTTGAACAGTTTATGAAAGAACTTGATGGTTATCAAAAGATTTATCTATTTTATAATCAAGACTATGAAGCCTTCAAAAAGTACAATACGAAAAATCTTGAATTAGTTCTGGCTTAATTTTCAGTGTTTTTAAGTAGTAATTACTATTTATTTTGTTATTAAAGGCAGGGAAGATGAAACTTTTCTTATGTCATAATATATCAAAATGGCTTATAGGTAGGGAAAAATTCCCCGCCTATTTTTTTTGTTACTCATATTGAATTTTATGTAAATTCATGATAATATACTTTAGCCAATTAAATCGTTTTATATAACCTTTATAATTATGAGGGAGGGATTCTCTTGAACAAGGATATTTCTCGAGAAGAGGATAAGCCACATGTAAATATTGGAACTATTGGCCATGTAGATCATAGTAAAAGAACGTTGTGGGCTGCTATTCAAATAGTAATGTCGATAAAAGAAAAAGAGTCCGAGGAGAATGGTAAAAATGGAAGCATTACAGAAGACGGCATTAAAAAGGATTGACTTTATTCAAAAGGTTTATGAAGGTGGAATGATTCAGTACAGGATGCAATTGTGTCGTTTCTATTCTTTTGATTTTAGTGGCTGCGATGTAGCATATGCGTTAAGCATAAGGGAAGTATTTGAATTTACTAGACACATAGTTTTTTGTGATGGAACTCATTAATCTAAATAAATGATTAAAAGCGAGGGAATATTTGTTCAAAATCATATAAGGAGGAGAGAAAATGCTTAACTTTTACGAAAGTTTAGATTTTAGCGATAATCGGTCAATAGGAATTATTTTTGATTTTCAAAAAGATGATTTGTTTTACTTTAACCTATACACATTTTCAAAAATAGATAATCAAATTCAAGTAGGACGATTGATTTATAATTTTAAGAAGAAAGACCTTTTTATTACTGCTATAGCGCATTACAATAATGTTTTACAAAAAGAAAAGGCATTTTTAGTAGCAGATATTGAATCATTTGCAGAACAGTTTAACAAATTTTGTTCCGATTAAAAAAATAAGATTTGCAAATATGGAGGACATCAAAATGGAAAAGATGGCAAAGGTATACATCCCAATGCCTGAAAACTGTCTCAAATGTGACATTCTAAAAGAATGGTATGGTACGGATAGAGAAACTACTTTTGTACGGTGTCATGCGGGTAAATGTGAAATGCCAATGTTACCAGGATATTATAAAGATAGTAAACTTCGCCCAACATATTGTCCAGCAATAGAAGAAGAGTTACAGAATGAAGCTAGAAGAGTATGTGAACCTGAAGGTGATTTAATGGACTTTAAAGATATTAATGTTACTAAAAGTGATATCAAAGATGATTCTTTTGTTTTGATTGAGGCTTCCAAATTGTCGCTGGAAGATGATTTCTTGCAGTATGAGCCTCTGACGTATAATCAGGAGACGCTCAAAGAGTACTTGACAACTGCAATCAAGAGTGGACTGTCGGATTTTTACCGACCGAAATATGATTCTTCCGTTGATGAAAATGGAAACATCGTATTTGTGGCTGGCAAAGAGCCTGCGGTTGGACATTCTTACAACTGGTGTGTAGAAGCTGCCAAGAAGTACGTAAGCGACCGTAAAATCAGGCTTGGCACTAAGAATGAGTATGTGGCATTCTTGGGGGTGCTTATCAAGAAACTCATCGCAAGAGGATGGAGTGTTGCGGATGCGTGGCATGCAGTTTGCGATGATTCGAAGATGCTAGGACATTACTGGAACTCAGAAAATGCAAAGCATGCTTTCGAAGATACTGGCTCTCGAGAAGTTTGCGGTTTCTTCGACCTTGCCAATACATTCAAAATTTTGGCATGGGATGATGAAGCCGGCGGGTTCTGGCTGGCTTCCGGTAACTACGATAATCTTAGCTATAACAATCCGCTGGCCGACCTAGGTCTCTACTACTATCAAGATTACGACTACTTCGGTGGTGTAAGTTGGTACGTGCTTTAAAAGTAGCACTGTCCACTGATAACAAAATTAAAACATGAACATGGGGACATCCATTGTTTGTGCATTAAAAAAGCAATTGCCAATCTAGCTGAAAGTGATATGGGACTTGTCGAACAATTTATGAAAGAGCTTGAGGGGTATGAGAAAATTTATCTTTTTGATGAATCAGACTATGAAATCTTCAGTAAGTATAATGAAAAGAAAATAGATATCATCATGGACTGATTTTCGATATTTATATGTAGATAGTAATTACTATTTATTTTGTTATAAAAGGCAGGGAAATCCCTGCCTTCTTTTATGCCATAATATATAAAATTGCCATAAAGACAGCCAACTTTCGGCTGCCTTTTACTTGAATTTTATGTAAATCCGTGATATAATGCCCCAGCAAGTGAATCTGTTTAAACGACCTTAGTAATTAATAAGGAGGGCATTCGTGAAAAGAATTGCATATATTGATAAGTTATATGAAGGTGGAATGACTCAGTACAGAATAAAATTATGTCCTTATTTTTCTTTCGACTTTAGTGGCTGTGATGTAGCATATGCATTAAGTATAAGGGAAGTATTTGAATTTACTAGACACATAGTTTTTTGTGATGGGACTGATTGATATAAGTAATGAGGGGGACTTATGTCTATGTTAAATCGATTAGTTTATCTTTGCGAGAGTATTATCGATAAGATTTCCAAAAAGAAAGTTATTTCTGAAAAGATGATTTCTGACCTTAGTCTTTCTATTGTAGATTTGATTAAAAATAATGAATCTATTGAACTTCCAAAATCATTTAATATAATGGCTGAAAAAGTTGATAGTTATTGGTTTTACTCTGCCTTTAAAGATGATAATAAAGAAGCATCTTTTTCGTATGTTCGGGTTTATCAGATAATGAATATGTACAGAGTATTTGTTGCCAATAATAAATATAGTGAAAAAGTAAAGGAAGATTCTGAAAGGTTTAAAAGACAATATAAGCTTATTAAGTTAATTTATGAGAATCCTAGTTTTCGTCATCAAGATTTGTGCAAGTTGTTAAAGATTTCTTCAGATACTCTTAAAAAGCGCATTGCGATTATGATTGAGCAAGGGTATGTTTATACCAGTAAAGTCGGTAAATATGAATTTTATTCACTTTCTAATTCAGGACTTGATTTATTAAAGATTTTGTCAGGTGAAGAAATATAAAAAATTAAGGAGGAAATATCAATGTACAATCGTCTTTTATACCGGTTAATTGATAAACGTAATTCTCCAGAAAGAATAATTATTTTAACGATTTCAATTATTATTGCAATAGTTGTTGGAGTTTATGTATTCATCAATTTAGATCGTACTCCAGCAACACCTGAAGATTATGAAGAACTTCATGAACAACTTCTAATGGTAGAAAATAACCCCGAAGAATTTATGAAACATAAGGGTAAAATCATTATATATAATGATGAGATTATATATGAAATTGAAAACAAAGAATGTGAGTTAAAGGGAAAGTATACTCTTGACTATCAACTAATTGATTACTCTCAAAAGGATAAAGCAGCTTCGTGGTTTTGGACTATTATTTGTGTTGTAGGAATGGGAATTATTTTCTGGCTTATCTCAGCTATAGTAATATGGTTTGTTATTTTTGTTGTTGAATCTATAGCGATAGCAGTAATACTTTTGACAAGAAAAATAAGAGAGGTATTAATATGATGAGACTTGCTATTGTGAAGGAAAAAGTTCTACAAGATGAAAACACTTAAATCTTATCATGGAGATTAAGCAAAAATTTATTATTCTAAATGAATAAGAATTACTAAAGTGTTACTCTAGAGGAGCTGGTTCGATTCCCGGCATCCCCGCTACTCAGAAGCAAATCATTGTGATTTGCTTCTATTTTTGTGCCTTTTGATTGAAAATTATGTAAATTTGTGATATAATCCCCACGCAAGTGAATTTATTAAAATAACCTTAACAATTAATGAGGAGGACTGAAAAATGACTATCGGAGAAAGATGGCGGGAAGAGCTGAAGAAAAAAACTGATAAAGAGGTTTTATTTGAAGCAATTGAAAAAAGGATAAATGAGGCCATCGAAAAAAGAGAAAAAAAGGTTTGGTTTACCAGGAGTGTCGATGTTGAAGGTATTCATGTGACTGATGAATTGCTACAAGAATTTGCCGACAAAAACGGATTAACGCTTGAAACAGTTCATAAGGCTGGCTGGAATTTGATTCCATAATTAAGGAGGACAGCAAGATGGAACGGAAAGAAATGGACCTTGTTCTCGAGGATTTTCACTATTTAAAAGGTGGAACTAGAGAAGCTTGTGTAAAAGCGAGAGAATATATTTCACATATAATCAATCCTGGTAATCAGCTTCATGCTCCGCTTTCTTGTGTCAGCGCAAATGAATTCGTAGAGGCTGTAAAAGTTTTAATGGCATTTGCTTTTGTACAAAATGATACTGTTCCTGATACATGGAAATGTGATAATGATTGTCATAGATCATCCTATTTCTTATGCCCTGGAGAATGCAATATCAATAAAAATTCTGATAAAATGTGTCCGTTTTTTATGGATGAAGGACTTGTCTAAAACATAAGGAGGAATTCTTATGGAACTCATTCTTATTTTGCTTTGCATTTACTTACTGCTAAAAAATAGTGGCTCGTCACATAGAGGCAGAGTCTTTACAAATCCTGATCCTGAAGAAACAGACTATGTAATTCCAGAATATGATGATTAAATAATAAGGAGTGACAACAATGCCTAAAGAAAAAATCACCATTTCTGTTCGGATTGACAAGGACAAGAAAGAACAGTTTGAATCTATATGCAAAGCAATTGGATTGAATGCCTCAGATGCTATTAATGTTTTTGTTCGCAAGGTAATCAGTGAAAATGGAATTCCGTTTCCTGTGAGGATGAATAAAGGATAGTAGAAGATGGAGGGATAATCGGATGACTGTTAAAGAACGGACTTACCAGGAGTTTATGAAAAGATTTGACAAGGATGAGCACCTGGATAATCCTTTTGTTGTTTGCATAAAAATGATGGTTTCCGCACTTATATCAAAGGATGGCTTTCACACTGCATTGGAAGCTTTAAGCATTTGCTATATGTCTGAAAATATTGTCGTATATAACCAGGATTTCAAGTCTATAGCAAGCTATCAAAAGTATCCAACTCCACTTACCAATATTGTCAAAGCACATGTGAAAAAGCTTAACAAGACTGATTTTATTGATGAATTTGACAAGGTGTTTGCCGGTAGGCAGCGGCGTGTTCTTATTTACGATGTAGTTACCGATAAACATACTTATTATATTGTCGTTCTAGATTATGATATTTTAGATAAGGAGTTCAAAAGTGACGTTATCGAATCTAGCAGAATTGCTTTTTACACAATCTTTGATCATTTTGAGCTCATTAAACAGCTGAAATCATACTCGGATTATGATGCTTTAACTGGTGTGAAGAGCAGATTCGTTTATAAAAAAGTAAGTAGAAATCTCACAAAGCTTTCTCCAGATGTCACATTTGCTGTTTGTGATCTTCTTTCTCTGAAACGGATTAACGATAACTATGGGCATCCGGTTGGTGATACTTATCTGAAACATGCAGCAAAATGCTTGGAAAAGCAATTTCCCAAATGCATTTATAAGCTTGGTGGAGACGAATTTATCATCATAGCACCGGGAAAAGTTGATATAGAAAAGAAAATGAAAATCGCAAATGATGAACTTGGAAAAATCATGAAGCGAACAATCAAAAAGACAAAAGAGGTTTTCTATATTAATTCTGGCTATCACTATGGCAAAACAGCTGAAATTTCGGCGGAAGAGTTCTACAAAACAGCGGATGCAAATCTCAGCGAAGATAAAAGACATTTCTATGCTACGCATAATTTGATGGAACGCAGAACAAGATAATAAAAAACTCTAGCAGATAATGCTAGAGTTTTTTATTGGCATTTGATTGAAAAATATAACTTTTTAGAATAAAATATTTGAGAATGTTTTAAAGGGAAGAAGGTATATATAAAATGAAAAGAGTATTAATAGGAATATTAATTGTTATAGCTGCCATTGGTTTAGCTGCCTGTGAGGATAAGAAAGAGCCAGAGGTTACAACAGTTGTTATCGAGAGTGGTGAGGTAACTCCTGAACCAGAAAATTTACCAGCTTTACAAAATGATGAAATGTATAAAGAAGTAATTGATGAATATAAAATAAGTCTTGCATCATATGATTTAGAAGATCTTGATGCAGAAGAAAAATTATTAAATGAATTTGGATATGTAAATCCTGCTCTAATTATGCATATTGCTAGATATCAAGATACAGGAGCCGAATTAACTTTTGATTTCTACGATATCGATAAAAACGAAATTGATGAACTTATCGTTGGGGTAAGCGGGGCACCTGCTGCGATTTATTCTTATGATAAATCAAGCAAGGCTCCAGTTAAGATTTGTTTCCTAGAAACAATTGAAAGAGGAAGCTTAAATATTTATGATAATGGAATAATCAATTCAGAAGGCGCTGGCGGTGCAGCCCTACATTATTACGAATTTGGAAGAATTTCATCTGATGGTTTAGGCTTTGAATCATTAGAAAAAATCGAAGAAGAATATGTCGATGGAAACGAAGTAGCAGAGTATAGAAACGCAGAAACAGGTGATAAATTAGATTATAATTCTATGGCTGATGTATTTGATAAGTATATTCCAAATTCAGAAATTGTTGGATTTTAATAAAAAAGAATCCTTTAGCAATTGCTAAAGGATTTTATTATAGAAAATTGATAACCCTTCGAAATTTTCGAAGGGTTTTTTATTGTTATTTTGCCTTAATTAAGGTAAAATTCTAATAGAAAATAACATGTGGGGGACTAAATGATTAAACATAAAAATATAGTTTTTTTGACAATAATAACATTAGTAGTATTATCGACATATTGTTATGCAATCGATTCTAATATCACTTTAGAATATGCTAAAGAAAATCAATTAGTTTTAGACAATTATCCTGAAATAGGGTGTAAAGCAGTGTATATAGCAGAACCTACATCAGGAAAGATAATATATGAAAAAAATGCACATGAAAAGATGTATCCGGCAAGTACTACTAAAATTTTAACAGCCCTAGTTGTAATGGAAAATTGTGACTTAAATGAGAAGACAACGGTTTCTCAACATGCTTTAGATTTAGTACCTGATGGATATACAAATGCCAAACTCCTAGCAGGTGAAGAACTAGATATTAAGACACTACTATATTGTTTATTAATTCCAAGTGCTAATGAAGCAGCTAACGTTTTAGCAGAATATGTTGGTGGAGATATAGATACTTTTGTTAAAATGTGCAATGATAGGGCAAATGAACTTGGATGTGAAATACTACACTTTACAAGTCCAAATGGTATTCATGATGAAAATCACTATTGTTCAGCTTATGATTTATATTTAATTGCAAAAGAGTGTTGTAAGCATGATATATTTAATGAAATAGTAAAGACTGAAAAATTTACTTTGCCAGCAACAAATAAATATTCAAACACTGATAGAGAATTAAAAAGTACAAATGAGATGATTCGATCAGATAAAAAATACTATTACGAGAATTGTACTGGAATTAAAACAGGTCACACAAGCCAAGCAGGAGAGTGCTTTGTTGGAAGTAGCTTAAAAGATGGTTTGGAACTGATTTCGGTTGTTATGGGCGGTAGAGAAGATAATGGAAAAGGAATGAACGAAAGGTTCTATGACACAAAGCAATTAATGGAGTTTACTTATGATAACTATTCGATGATTGAAATAGTTAATTATGGTGATGTGGTTGAAACTATAGAAGTTGAAAAAGCAACCAGCGATACTGCATCTCTAGATTTAATTGTTGATAATACAATTTCAACTATTGTTCCAAATAGCATTAATAAAGAAGATATAAAAACAACAATTACTTTAGATGAAGGAATTGTTGCCCCAATTGAACAAAATCAGGTGCTAGGAAGTATATCCTATGATGTAGATGGTTTGGTTTATAGTACAAATTTAATTGCAAGTCATGCCGTTGAAAAACAACCATATTGGTTATACAACTTGGTTGCGATTATTACTATACTGTTTATGATGGTCTTTTTGTTGAAGAAAAATAAAAAAAGTAAAAAGAAAAGATAAAAAAGAGACGATTTGGAAATACTCCAAATCGTCTTTTTGATTTTACACTTCACCAAGATATTCTTCAAAGGTGATTTGCTTTTCATAGATTTCAGTTGCGATGTCCACATTATTGATGAATCGGAAATGCCAAGGCTCAAAACCATAGCCGGTAATCTCTTCGCTTCCTTCAGGGTAGCGGAGGATAAAGCCGTACTTGGGAAGTTTTTCATGGACTTTTGCAAAGATTTCTCTTTCTGCAATCATGTCTTCATTTTCGTCAATAACGACGCCGTCTTTTATGAGGCAAACATCAATAGCAAGGCCGGTGTGATGCTCTGATGCTCCGGGAGTGGCGACTGTGGCCAAAGCATATTCTTCGCCATATTCTTTTTTGAATCTTTCCATGAGCTCTTGCTGGTACTCAACGGTGCGATAAGTTGAATCGAGCTCAATATCAATACCTTCGGTAAGCAGTTCTTCTCGAAGGGCATTGAATGCCTTGAGTGCTTCTTTTTCAACCAGGAATTCACGGTCATCGAAAGAATTATGAGCAGTTTCCAGTTCAACGGTCTCAGGCCAGTTATCGGGGAGAAGGTGTTGTTTGTTAACCAGGACCATGTAGTCGGTCTTGGGTTCCTCGGCGACAGCAATTGCAACGATGCAAATAAGGGCAATGATCAGGGTCAGGACATAGCAGATAGCGAGACAGGAATTTTTCATAAGTGGATTCCTCCTTAAAATAATTTTGTTACCAAGTAGACATAATATCATGTTTTAATTATAAAGTCAAATATAATGGATCTTAAAAATATATGAATAGTAATATCTTTATAAGAGTAGCAACTGTTTTTATTGAGATAAAGTTTTTTTTATGATATAAATATATAAAATGTTGCTTTTTTGGAGTGGTCTCCAAAAGATATACGAGGTGCGGATATGAATAAGTTTAATGTTTCATTAGATAAAATTTTAACAGAGCAACTATTTGCTTCTTTAGTAGTAGTTTTGGGAAGCATCCTTCTATATAGTGCTATTAATTTTATTTTCAAAAAGAGCGAGAAAAGATTAGATTCAAAATTATTTTCTGGTAAAAGAAGTAAAACATACTTGAAACTAACTAAAAGTATTATCAGAAATTTGTTTATAATAATTACAATACTTATAATTCTTGACATCTATGGAGTAGATGTTAACTCGGCATTAACTGGAGTTGGAATCGCTGGAGTAATACTGGGTTTTGCACTTCAAGATTGGTTTAAAGATATTATTAGAGGTGGAAGTATTATTACTGATAATTATTTTTCGGTAGGGGATGTTATTAAATATCATGATTCTATTGGAAAAGTTTTAGTTATTGGTCTTAAATCTACAAGAATTCAAGATTTAGATAATGATAATATTATTACAATTGCGAATAGAAATATTGAAGAAGTAGAAATAATTTCACATGTTTTATTGGTCAATGTACCAATGTCTTATGAATTACCACTTAGTAAAGCTGAAGCTACAATTGATCATATAATGGAAGCTATTAAGAAATTAGAACATGTTGAAGATTGTATCTATACAGGTGTTTATAATTTAAATGATTCAAGTGTGAGTTATAGATTAAAAATAAGTGTTGATCCTTTAAATAGATTAAAAACAAGAAAGATTATTTTAAGAACAGTTTTAGATGTGATGGAGAAGAATGGAATTCAAGTTCCATATAATCAACTAGATATTCATAATAAATAAAAAATAGGCGAGGAAAATTTCCTCACCTTTGTTTTTTATTCATACAAATAATCTTTGAATAATGCGAAATAAATACCACATAGGATAGACATTATAATAGCAACAGCAAAGTAGGTAAAAATACTTAATACAAATCCAGCGAAGAAGGCAGTTAAAATAGCAATACCCAATGGTGAAGCAGAATCATCAACTTTATAATCGATTAATTTGTATTCTTTATCATACTTTCCGGTTGCCTTACATTGAGCGTTTTCGATAGAGTAGGTAATTGAATCCTTTTTTATAGTAACTTTGCCTGGGTTTTTTAACAATATGTTGGGGTCGGATGAAACTTTATTAAGTCTTTCAACTATTTCATCAACATACATTTGCTCTGCCGGAGTAATATCGACATTGTTTAAGTAATAATTTGCAAAACCAGCAAAGACCAAAATCGAAATAATAAGAGCAACGACTCTTTCAATGGATCTCAAGTTGTTAAACCGTTTTTTAAGTTCATAAATCATTACTATTCCCCCTTATTCATCAAGCATCTTTGTTAATTCTTCATCAATTTGTGCCATTGTTTTACGATAAGGAATCATTTGCGTTTTCATAAGTCTTTTGACAATTTTAGTAGCAAGCTTATTTCTTTTTCGAAAAATCAAAATAAATATAACTGCTTCAAGACAAAAGAAGAAAAGAATAGATAAAATAGATACTAATAAAATGTTGAAATCCATGGTATACCCCCTTAAATGTAAGGTAGTTCCAGTAAAGAATTATTTGGTAGTATAATAACATCGAAAGCCTCAAAATGCAAGCGAAAGGTTGACATAATTCAAAAAATGTTATATAATTGAGCCGTTCCCTATAACTACAAACAACCAAATAAAAAGGAGGAATTCCAAGGTGAAAAGGGTACGCGTGTGTTGTCTGGCTCTGGTGATTATTTGCATTACTGCGGCAATACCTAAGACATCGCTGGCTGCAGGAGGCTATCTTTGGATGGTTGATGCTCTTTCTGGTGTCAATGTTCGGAACAAGGAGAAAAAAATTGTTACAAGCCTTCGAAAAGGTGACATTATCCGAGTGGTTTATGAAGACAGTTTCTGGGTAGGATACCGGCTTGATAATGGAGAGATGGGCTATTGCTACAAGGAAAACCTACATATAGCCCACGCAGAGGAAATCGAAGATTGGGAAAACCGAGTTAAAAACGGCATTAGATTAACCAATCTGGATGCTTTTGCTATCGGTACAATCCTGGAGGACTGTAAAGTCTACAAGACGGCTAACGGAAAGGTCATTGGATCTTATAAGGCTGGTGATGAAGTCTATATCAGGCAAATTGATAAGTATTGGTATAGAATCATCTGGGAAAACAAAGAACTTGGCTATGTCCGATCTCAGTTTGTTGAGTTCTCTAGACCAAATATACCTGCCGAAGGTGACTACAAGAAAGTTAAATGCGCAAGCTACGCCAAGATTTACGAAAATGCCAACTATAAATCAAAGGTTGTTGGCAAGGTAAAAAATGGACACTATGTGATTATCGTTGATGACTCTGATGCGAAATATGCATATGTCTGCTTCTATGCTGAAGGAAAATATGGTTATATCGCGAAAAAGTACCTGAATTAAAAATAGGGACGGTTCTAATTTTTAAATATTTAAAAATTAGAACCGTCCCCTTTTTTAAGAAGTATGGTATAATCATAAATATCGTGGAGGATAGAGTATGAGCGATGAAAAAGTCTATTATAGAAGACTAGATATTCTTAGAATTATTTCATGTATTCTAATTTTGCTATATCACTTAAACTTATTACCGGGTGGATTTTTAGCAGTATGTACTTTTTTTACATTGAGTGGATATTTAAGTTGCACATCGGCTTTAAAGAATAACGATTTTTCTATAAAAAAATATTATTTAAATAGATTAAAGAAGATATATTTACCACTATTGATAGTTGTTTTGTCTACAATTGTTTTGGCAAAAGTGATTCCGGATATAAGGTGGACAAATCTGAAACCAGAATCTATGTCAGTAATCTTTGGATACAATAATTTTTGGCAATTAGATGCAAACCTAGATTATTTTACAAGACACATAAACTCACCATTTATGCATTTTTGGTATATAGCAATTCTCTTACAATTTGAAGTTGTATTTCCTATTGCGTTTGTTATTTTGAAAAAAATCAGCGAAAAAACAAATAAGCATTTTTCAACAATTATTGTTTTGCTATTTACAATTATTAGTACAGCGTTGTTTGTTTATATGAGCATGACGCAAGACATTATGGCTGTTTACTACAATACTTTTGCAAGATGCTTTTCAATTTTGTTTGGAGTTTTATTAGCTTTAATTCATAACAAGTATAATCTAAAGATTATTAGAACAATTAAAAAGTATAATATAATCCCTTTTATAATATATATAGTTATATTAATTGGATTATGCATATTTGCTTCAACAGAGAATTATGCAATTTATATGATTTTAACAACAATCCTAAGTATAAGATTAATTGAATACTCAAAAAATAAAAGTGATAAGAAATCTAAAGTTATTGATTTTATTTCAAAAAGTACATATGAAATATACTTGGTACAATATCCAGTTATATTTTTTATGAATTATATTTCGGTTGAAGCATTGGCCAAAACAATACTAGCTGTTTTGATAACAATAGTTATTTCTTTTATAATTCATTTTCTTTTGAATTGTAAAAACAATGCTGTTAAGGTAATCTCAATTTTGATATTTGGTGCGATTATAGCGTGGGGTGGCTTTTTATTCATAAAAGAAGAAGATCATACACAAGAAATGAAAGAGTTGGAGCAAAGGCTTAATGATAATTTAAAAGAAATAGAAAACAAGAACGCAGAATATCTAAATGTAATAGATAAAGAAAAAGAAGAATGGAATAAAATACTGGCTGATATGGAAAGCGGTGAAAGCAAAATCAAAGAAATGGTAACAAATTTACCTGTTGTTGGAATAGGCGATTCTGTTTTACTTGCTGCTTCACCTGGACTTTATAAAGTTTTTCCAAATGGGTACTTTGATGGCAAGGTATCTCGTACTATAGTTGGTGGTCGAGAACTTCTTTCGGAATTAATCGAGGAAGGTAAAGTTGGAGATACGATTATTTTAGCACTGGCTAATAATGGTGATTATATAACTAAAAGAAATGAAGCTATGATGGAAGTAGTAGGAGATAGGCAAGTATTCTGGGTAAATGCAGTGCTTGCAGATATTCCGGAGTTTAATGATTTATTTAAGGAGTTTGCAGAAGGTTATTCAAATCTTCATATTATAGATTGGGAAGATTATTCTAAGGAGCATCCAGAATATTTTTATGCGGATGGTATTCACGTAAAAGGTGATGGAATAAATGCATATGCAAATTTGGTTTACGATTCAATCTATAATTATTATTTAGAAGAGTATAGAAATCAGTTTGCAGATGAAATAAATGAACATGAAAAAGAAATAAATGAAAAAACAAAATTATTAGAAACGAATCAAGAAACACTAATAGAAATTAACAATGAATTAGAAAATCTGAAAAAATAAAAAGTGGGGAATAACTCCCCACTTTATTTTTTTTGTAAAGGCTAATTCAAAAACACTTTTTGATCAATAATACGCCCAGAAATAACATTGCAACAATCATCGTCTTCACTATAGTCTCTAATGAAAGAACCCGGATGAGAAATAAATACTCTTTTCTTCGCATAATATATTTGGATATTCATATGAATGTGCCCAACTTCAAAGAAACGAATTGGTAAAACCTCACCATTGTATGTATTAAAACTCCAGCCTTCGTACTCAAAATGCCGAAGCTTCAGTATAGAGAAAACTCGCTTGAGATTGTAGTCTGCCCTTTCAACGTGCATTACTCTCTTAATTACGCCACTAATCACAAAATCCATAAGGTAACAATCATGATAGTTGAAATCTATCCCAACAGCTCTGAGACGAGACGCCAGAGTGTAAATCGGATTTGGAAGATCCAACTGTTCAAAAGAATAGTCGTGATTACCATTGATAGCGTGATAGGTAAGAGGGTAATCTTTAAAGATGTCAAATGCTTGTGAAAGTTGTTCGCAAAAATGTGAATTTTCCTGCTCAGAAGAAACACCTTCGAATAAGTCTCCTGCGATGAAAACAAGTTTGATGCCATTATCTACAGTGTACTGGAGCTTACTTCTTAGGAGTGCTTCATCAAAGGACGGATTACCAATGTGGAGATCAGCAATATCCATAAAGCAAAAATCAGGAGAATCACTACCGGAGATAAAGCAAATAGGGACTTGTTTTCTTACGAGTCGAATACGGTTTTTCCCACGAGAGTACTTGCGAACTACTCTAAAGTTGTTCCGTTCAGCGAATTTGGTAAGGACTTCGATTGGCACCCGAATGGAGGACACATCATGATACTTCAATGTCATGAGTTCGCATAGGTGTATAAGATTTACCAATATTCCACCTCCAAAAATCTAAAAATTTTAGACTTTATTTTATTAAAATCTGTTCAAGTTTATAATATTCTAGGGGTTAAAAATTGTCAATAAAAACGCCCAAATGAATACAATTTGTAAAGAAAACTTGATATTTCAATTTATTAAAAGCTGTTGACAATAGGCTATATTCGTGCTATCATAATCCTTGTCGTTTAGACATGCGGGTGTGGCGGAACTGGCAGACGCGCTAGACTTAGGATCTAGTGTCTTTGACGTGGGGGTTCAAGTCCTCTCACCCGCACCAAGAGTTGCTTATGGCTTTGTAAGTGACTCTTTTTTTATTATTTTTTTAGGAGGTATAAATATGGCTACTAAAAAGGGTGGATGTTTTTTAATTAATAGGGAAACTAAACAAATTGCTTTGATTTTTAGACCAAAGAAAAATGATTATTCTTTTCCAAAAGGTCATATTGAAGAAGGAGAAAATTTAAAAGAGTGTGCAATTAGAGAGACAATCGAAGAGACAGCAAGGGATATAAAATTGATTATGGAAGAACCTATTTATATTAATAAGTATACAACTCCACAAGGCGAAGACGTTGAGGTATATTTTTATCTAGCTGAAGATTTAGGAGAATACCAAGGCGAAATAAAAGAAGAAGATAAAGAAATTAGTGAATGGTTTGATATAAAAGATGTAAGAAATATACTATCTTATGATGATTTAATAGAAATGTGGGATGAAGTGTTACCAATTATTGAAACCCAAATTTAACACAACTATATTTGAATGGTAACAATAAGTGATGTATAATATAGGGTGATATTTATTAATAAAACTCTTTAAGTAGAGCGAGTGTACGGAGGATAAAAATGGACGAGAAAAAATTAGAAGCAGTTAAATTTAGAGATGGTTTTATTGCTGCACTAGACCAAAGTGGTGGATCTACAGCTAAGACCTTAGCAAAATATGGAATCCCAGAAAGTAGTTATTCTTCTGAGGATGAAATGTTTGATTTAATTCATGAAATGAGAAAAAGAGTATTCACTAGTAAAGAATTCACTTCTGAAAAAATTCTTGGTGCAATACTATTCTATAAAACAATGATGTCAAAAGTTGATGACGAGTATACTGCAGATTATCTATGGAACAAAAAACATATAGTTTCTTTCCTTAAAGTTGATAAAGGACTAAGAGATGAAGAAAACGGATGCAAGTTAATGAAAGACATTCCTGATCTAGATGATCAACTAAAAGAAGCAAGAGCAAAAAATGTTTTTGGAACAAAGATGAGAAGCGTAATTTATAAAGCTGATGAAAAGGGAATAGAGGATATTGTAAATCAACAATTTGAATTTGCAAAAGTAATTTGTGATGCAGGACTTGTTCCTATAATAGAACCAGAAGTTGATATAAATGCGGAAGATAAAGCATTATGCGAAGATATTTTAAAAGCAAAGATTGAAGAAAGATTAAATTCATGGGATCAAAATGATTTAATAATGTTTAAATTCACAATTCCTACAATTGCAAATAAGTATCTAAGTTTATATGATTATCCTTGCGTTGTTAGAATTGTTGCGCTATCTGGTGGATACACAGTGCAAGTCGCATGTGATTACTTAGCACAAAATGATAAAATGATAGCAAGCTTTTCAAGAGCTTTGCTTGAAGATTTAAATGTTAATTTAAGTGATGAAGAATATGATGAAGCACTTAAGAGTGCAATTGATATGATTTATCAAGCTTCAGTATAAAAAAGGACTGACCCTAATTAAAGGGTCAGTCTTTTTGACTAATCAATACTGATGACTTTTGCCTGGAAGAAGCTGCTGCCAACGCTATAGCCAACAACGTCTCCGACACGATGTCCATACAATGCAGCACCGATAGGGCTCTGTATAGATACTTCACCCTCGCGAGGAGCAACAGATACTACTTTCAGTTCCATTGTTGAATCAGAAGAGTCTTCAAGGAAAAGAACTTTCACAATAGAGCCGAAACCGATCGTTCCAGCGGTGTGAGCAGAATCAACAATTTTTGCATTACGCTGTTTTGCCAGCAAGTCGTTGAGCTTTTTGGTTGCCTGTCTTTCTGCAGTAACAAAGTCACAAACATCCATAATAGCATCACTTGAGTGCAAGCTCCGCATCGTTTCCGTACGAGTCCGTTGAATCCGTTGAAGTTCAGCCTTTGCTAGTTCAATTTCCTGCGAGAGCCGATCATAACCAGTCTGGTCCATAGTAATTATACCCATATACTGGGACCACCTCCTGTAAAAATTTTATGATAGAATTATATACCCCTAAGCAGTTATTGTCAACACTTTACGTTAACAATAATTATATTTATAATTGATTACTATAAGACATTAAAAAAGTATGATATAATTTGCGTTGGTGGCCTATTGGACGCCATTAAAATATTTGAAAAAGGTGAAAATATGTTAAAAAGTAACGAAATATATACAATAAATGAGAATAAAGGTGTTGAATATCTTACATTCAATAGGCTTTTGGAGTTTCCAGAGGTTAAACATGCTTACGTTTTAAAAACAAATGATATGAATTTTGAACTTGGCCCAAATAGAGTAAAAATGACTATTGCAAGGGCAAATTTTGAAAAGGCATGTGAGGCGATAGGCCTTGATTTTAAAGGGATTGCAAGACCATATCAAATGCATACTAATAATGTTTCAATAGTTGAAGCTAGCTTCAATGAAAATGTTAGTATAGAGGAAAGACCGGATTTATCAGGACTTAGGTTTATGGATACAGATGGACTTATTACCAATTTAAGAGGTGTCCCTTTGGCAACTACTAATGCTGATTGTAACTTGATATTTATGTTTGACCCTGTAAATAAGGTAATTGCTAATGTTCATGCGGGCTGGAGAGGTACATTTGATAAGATTGCAAAGAACGCTGTAATTAAGATGAAAGAAGAGTTTGGTTCAAATCCAGAGGACATTTTATGTTTTTTCTGCCCATCTATTAGAAAATGCCACTATGAAGTGGGCGAAGAAGTTTACGCTAGATGCCAAGAAGCCTTTGAATATACAGGAAAAATGGACGAAATTGCTTCAAAAGGTGATATTAAAGAGGGAGAGCAAAAGTATTATTTAGACTTGGTACTGCCAAATAAGCTTTTATTGCTAGAAGAGGGCATTTTAGAAGAAAATATAGTAGATTCAGGCATTTGTAGCTATTGTGAAAGCTCTAAAGTTCACTCAAAAAGGGCTGAAGGAGACGATTTTAGCCTAAGTGCGGCAATAATTCAACTTAACTAATGTTCCAATTGACAAAAAGGCCCTAAAATTATAAAATAAACAACGTAGTGGATATAATATATAAAAATTTACTTATATAATATATTTGAACATTGACAATTTAATATTAAGGAGGAAAGAACATGGAAAATTTGATAGTTCCTCTCTTAATTGCGATTATTGTAACTTTAGCAGTTTCAGCACTTATTTTCTTTTTAGTTTATAAAAGTTTAGAAAAATCTAAAGAGAAAAAAGGTGAATCAATAGTAAAAAATGCAAATGAAAAAGCAGAAAAAATTATTGAAGACGCCAAGAAAAATGCGGAAAATGAAAGAAAAGAAAAGATATTTTCTGCAAAAGAAGAAATTCAGGCTGAAAAGGCAGAGCTAGATAAAGAGATTAAAGAGAGAAGAGCTGAAGTTCAAAAACAAGAAAAAAGATTAGTTCAAAAAGAAGAGTCTTTAGATAAGAAAATAGATAATTTAGAATCTAAAGAAGAGGCTCTTCAAAAGAAAATGGCAGAATTAGACACAATTAAAGCAGAATTAGAAACGTTCAAACAAAAACAAAACGAAGAATTAGTTCGTATATCTGGACTTTCTATCGAAGAAGCTAAGGATTATCTTATTAAAAATGTTAGAGAAACACTTTCTCATGAGCTTGCAGTTGAGATTAAAGAAGCTGAGAATAAAGCAAAAGAAGAATCTGACAAAAAAGCAAAGAATCTTATCACTTTTGCTATTCAAAAATGTGCAGCTGATCACACTCAAGAGACTACTGTTTCAGTAGTTCCACTTCCAAGTGATGATATGAAAGGTCGTATCATTGGTAGAGAGGGTCGTAACATCAAAGCATTAGAATCACTTACAGGTATTGATCTAATAATTGATGATACTCCAGAAGCAATTGTACTTTCTGGTTTTGATCCAATTAGAAGAGAAGTTGCTCGTATTGCTATTGAAAAACTTGTTGTTGATGGTAGAATTCATCCTGCTCGTATTGAAGAAATGGTTGAAAAAGCCAAAGATGAGCTTGAAGAAATCATCAAAGAAGAAGGAGAAAGAGCTTCTATGGAGACCGGAGTTATGGGTCTTCATCCTGACATCATTAAGTTAATTGGTAAGCTAAAATATAGAACTAGTTATGGTCAAAATGTTCTTAATCACTCAATTGAAGTTTCACAACTTTGTGGTATTATTGCCGATGAGTTAGGACTTGATAGTAAGCTTGCTAAAAGAGCAGGATTACTTCATGACATTGGTAAATCAATTGACCACGAGATAGAAGGAACTCACGTTGAAATTGGTGTTGATATTCTAAAGAGATATAAAGAAAATGAATTAGTTATCAATGCTGTTCATGCTCATCATGGTGATGTTGAGCCAGCATCATTAGAAGCTGTTGTTGTTCAAGCAGCTGATGCTATTTCTGCATCTCGTCCAGGAGCAAGACGTGAGACTTTAGAGACATATATCAAGCGTTTAGAAAAGCTTGAAGAAATTGCAGATAGCTTTGACGGGGTTGAAAAGTCTTATGCAATCCAAGCTGGTCGTGAAGTTCGTATCATGGTTAAACCAGAACAAATCACTGATGATCAGATGGTTGTTATGTCTCATGATGTTGCAAAACGTATTGAAGATGAAATGGAATATCCAGGACAAATTAAAGTTACTATTGTTAGAGAAAACAGAGCAATTGAGTATGCAAAATAATTAATAAAAAGAGATAGAGAGATCTATCTCTTTTTTGTGTCCAAAAACTAGAATTACAGAATAATTAAATAAATATTACATTAAGAAATCTATATAATTAATAAGAAGAAAATATGGTAAAATATCTTAGGGAAAGTTTGATTTGAAGCTTTTATAAACAAAAAATTTGAGGTGGACAAATGAAAAAAAATATCTTTGGTTTGATATTAATCTTAATTTTTACAATACTATTCACAGGAGTCACTTTTGCTAGTAAAACGCAATTTGATGTTTCAACAGGTATCATAGGTGATTCCAACGGATCGGCTACTGCAGACTCTTGGGGATATAGTAGAAACCGTTGTGGTACAAGATATGTTCTAGAGATAGATGATGAAGAAGTAGGCGGGGGTAACCATTTAGACTACTATGTTAATCATATTACTACAGGTAATAATGTAACGCATCTTTATATGGGAACTAACTATAATTATTCTTCTGATTTTTATGCAGGCTCTTTGAACTATAATGGTTTTTATACTGTATCTGGCTTGCCCGCTAATCCAGATGGAGCAAGTGCAAAGTATTGGTTCACAAATTGGTTAACAGCAAATCCAAATAGTTCAAACTTTAATCCTGGCACAGAAAGTGCAGAGTTTGAAAGAATAAAATTTATTGCTGGATGTATTATGCTAGCAGCAAAAGATGCGGGCGATACTACTACAGCTAATCAAATGCAAAGTATAATAGATGATAGCATTTCAGCAAAATTGGCTGTTAAAGCAGAGATACTATTCTATGTTTTTCCACCTAAGGCTTTAACGGGAAATACTAGAAAAAGTTTGTTTTTAACATATAATGAAGTTCGTGCCTACGCAGATGATGGAAACCACAGAGGTGGTATTAGATATATGCGTGGAGGAGGAAATGTTTCTTGGTATAAAGCAGATGGTGGTTCTTTAGATATAATTGCAACAAAGCTTTATGAAAAAGATCAAGAATATGCATTAGTTGGAAATTCAGTTAATTGCAAATGTAATATGCTGACTAATAAATATGGATACACTGCAACATTAGATGGAAAATATTTGAAGTTCTCAGGTGGTTCTCTAAGTAGTTGGGATAAACCAATAGGTGGTACAAATGTTTCCGATGCTGTTTTGCCTAATATGTGTAGCGTAAAAGCAGGAGGTTCTTACTATTCAATGGGACTTAGAAAAGGTGGTTCTAATGATCCCGTTTCTTCAGACTTTTATGTTGATGGAAATTCAGCAAAAGGCACACATATGCAAGCAGAATGTAAAGGCTGGGACTTCATGAAAGACCATAGCATGGTTAGTGGAAGTTCAGCAATTATAAATAAAGCATTTATTTTTGAAGGCTGGGATTATCTATGGTGGGGCCAAAGAAAAACAGACAAAGGAAATATATATGCTAACTGGTTAGTAAAGAATGGAAATTCATACTCAGCAATATCAGGAATTTCAAGGTATGAAAACTTAAAACAAAACTTTGGTAAATATACAGTAAAAAATAATGAAGGTGGAAGAACAACCACTTATGAATATAAGGGATACTACGTACAAGACGGAAATATTCCAGCAAGTAGTGCATCAATTGGTACTTTAAAAACAGATACATCTGTTACAGTAGAAATTAGTAAGAATAAACCAAACAAAACAATTCATTTTGTCTTTGAAGAGAAAGAGCCAGAAAAAGGAAACATTTATGCTAACTGGCTGGTGAAGAATGGAAATTCATACAAAGCGATATCGGGAATATCTAGGTATGAAGATAAGAATAAAGATTTTGGAACATATAAAGTTAAAAATAATGTTGGCGGACGATCGGCAACAAATTATACATATAAAGGTTATTGTGTTCAAAATGGAAATATTGATGCATCAAAGGCTTCTATTGGAACATTAAACACATCGGGTACAGCACAAGCTACAATTGATGCTTCAAATAAGAATAAAACAATTCATTTTGTTTATGAAGAAATAAAGGGAACAGTAAAAGTAAGACACGTAGTTATTACATCAGCAAATGTTGCAAAAGTAATAGAGCCGAATAATACAACATATAACTATACAAAGAATAATGTTTCATTAGGAGATTTTTCAGCTACTAAAGCATATTCAAATAACAATTATAGATACTTAGGATATGCAGTAAATGATGGATTAATTGCAACTCTAAATTACAATCTTGATTCAACATTTACAAATGGAAATACAGTGAAGGTTAAACTTACTGCATCGAAAACATCATATACAATTACTTTTGCTTATGTAGATGAGTCGTTCGAACCTATAAAGGTTGGACTTAATGTGTTGCATTATGATAAAACAAATGGAGTTGCAATGAGTGCACCAAGGGGAATTACAGTTAGTTGGAATGATATTGCAGACATAATGGTTCAACTGTATGGTAATGTAAATAACAAAAGTGAAGTTATAAAGGAATATAATAAAATTGTAAGTGATTCAAGCTTAAATGATAATCAAAAGATTGCAAGTGTATTAGAAAAGTTTATAAAACCAAAATGGGATGGAACAAATCTTCCTGGCTTAAAATCACTTAGCTTAAAGCCTGAAAGCATGAAGAAATATCATCTTCTTCCAGAAAACGAAAGAATTGATATTAAGAGTAAGAAGAGTTCAGCTGCTATTGTTTCAAGTGTAGATTTGGGTAATACACAAGTTATGCCATCATTTGATGATGTTAAAGCAAAAGTAGAAAACAAAACGATTCTTCCTAATGGTGTTACAAATGATAATCTAATTACGATTACTATTTATTACTCTTGTGATAAAGAAGTAGTATTTGAACACTATGATAAAGAAACAGGTGCAAAGCTTCCTGCAAGACTAATTGAAGATAAAAAGATTGCTGTTGAAAAAGGTGGAAATGTAACATATACAGGATTCAACTTAGAAGCTAAAAAGTATTATTATGCTCCTGAATATACAGTAGCAGTAAATGGAACCCCAATAATTACTAACAATCAATCGACAATTGTAGTTGGTCCAGTAAATGTTGATGAAATAGTCAGACTATATTACTTCAAAGCAAAGACATTAAAAATAAAACATGTTGATAAAAACAACACAAGTATTGTTTTGGAACAAGAACCTGATCAAGTACTTGTATATAATTCGACAATAGATGCAAGAGCGAGAATAGGAGATAAGGGTGTAACTGGTAATCCTCCAAAAGGAGATAAAGTATATGCTACATACACTAGTGATAGTTCTTATTATCATTACGAATGTACAACTGATGATTATTCAGTTAGTCCAAGTGCAGCTCTTAAAGAGACAAAGAATAATAATTCTATAGCAACAATTAAGCACGATGGCTCATATACAGAAGATTCTGTAAATGTAGTATTTAAGTATCAAAAATATTGGCCAATACATGTTTATTTTAAAGACTATGATACACACGAATCTATTAAAGATGAAAATGGAAACGTTTTTGATTTTGATACAGAGGATAAGGATGGAGCAAGCCATACAGAAAGATATAAAGATCTTAAATATTTGAATTACAAGTTTGTTGAAAATGATACAAACAAAGAAAAAGAATTAACAAAGATAATTAATCAAGAAACAGGATTTACTTTCTACTATGTAAGAGTTCCAGCTGCAACAGGTGAGATAATCCCAACTGAAGATGTACCACTACCTGTTGATCCAACAGATCCATCAAGCCCATATAATCCTGGTAGTCCATTCTATAATAAGAAACTGATTGTTCTTGATGATGTATTTGGAATGAAATATACAATAAATAATTATGATAAGATTGCTTATAATGCAGAATTGTATTTAACATTCCCGTTTGATGTATATTATAACGATAAATTCTATAATGCTGGAGAAAAAGCATTAATTGAAACTTTTGATCCAAATGTAATAGATCATAGTATTAGAACTTATGAAGGTACAATATACTTTAGACTTCCATCATGGGTAATCGAAAGAGACTATACCGGAGATACACATTTAATTTTAAGGTATAGTGATGTTCCTTATCCGGATGGAGAAGATGATCCGCTTTCGGATGAGCCACATTCAATAACAGTAATTGGAAGACTATATGACTTTACAGTTACTGCAATTGATGAAGGTGTTTCTGAAAATCAAGCAAAATGGACTCTATCATTATTTGGTAAATTAGGATATGCAAATGGCGATAATAAAGATAATGAGTATAAAGCCGATACACTTCCTATAGGACAAAACAATGTAAAGAGTAATGTAAGTACATATAAAGTTAATACTCCGTTTAAAACACAAAATCCTGCATGGCCTCGTGGAATGGCTATAGGTACACCATTCTTATTTAGTATTAATACTAAAGGCTTGATGTCAAATAAGATTAGTATAGAACCAAAATTAGAGTTTTATGATACAAATGGAAATATAGTTAGTAATGCAAGATTTGTATATCAAAATGCACAGGGCTATGTTGAATTTACAAATTCAAATGGTATTGTTGTGGCAAATGCAGGTAATTTTGAAACAAAACTAACTAATAATCTAAGATATACAACAGAGGTTAAGAAAGAAGTTGAAAAAGCAAATCAACTAAGACAAAAAGGAAACGTTAATCTATTAGGCAGTGCAAAACAAGATTATGCAAATGTTATGAATGCATATAGCACATTCGCACAAGCAGATAATGTAAAATTTGGAGACTATAATAAATTAATTATTCCAAATAAATTAAGATTGCCATTTGTAAATTATTATGCAGAACCTGCAAACACAAATAATATAAGATATAATGAAGCACAAAAAATAGGTAATAGATTTAATAATGACTTATACTATGACATGGATTCAAGAGTAACCGATAGACTTAACTATATTAATTCTACAAATATTGGAGATTATAACATTAAGTCAGCTAACGTTGGAATGAATCAAGATGCAATTATTAATTCGTTGGGTCATTGGTATGCAGAGTATAACTTACCTGCTTCATTAAAAGTATATGATTCAAGTGGTAAAGAAATAGATCATGGATTCATAGTTGTTAAGTTTAAGATTAGAACTTTAAGAAATCCAATAGGTGGAGAAACGACAGGAGATAAAGAATACTTAACTTACTGGAAAGGTAGAGATGCATCAGGAACTATTCTAAATAGCCAATGGACTGCAGAAAACAAGACATTGACTTCTACTAATAATAGAAATATAAATGTTAATTTCCCAATAATTAGTGGACAAAATAGTGTTAAATATAAATCAATTGATGTATCAGACGGCTACTATCCTGTAGCAATATATGAAGCCGGATTTAGTATAAATGATTTCTATCAAATAGCCGGAACACACTAATGTATATCATTGTAGTGGAGATGAAAATCTCCACTACAAAATATAAATAAATTTATGGAGGATTATTTATTATGAAAAAATTATTATTTTTGAGTGTAGTATGTGCAGTACTTGTTTTAAGCGTATGCTTAGCTGCAAATTTCAGTGATGTAAGTGGTCACTGGGGAGAACAATATATTAATAGCCTAGCAGATAAAGGTATTATTAATGGATATACAGATGGAACATTTAAACCAAACGGAACAATCAAAAAAGGAGAATTCTTAAAATTAGTAATGACAACATTTATGCCTGACTTTGATTGGACACAAGAAAATGTTGCATATAGCCATTGGGCAAGTATCTATATAGAGACTGCAATGCAAAAAGGTGTTATTGATATAGATTTTGTTGATGAATCAACAGTAAATGATGAAATAACTAGAGGAGAAGTAGTTAATATTCTTGGAAAATGCGATATTATGATTGCAAATGAGCCACAAGATGGAGCTCAAATGGAATTATATGATATTGATGATTTAGATGATGAAACTTTTGCTATGCTTTCACATTGCGTTGCAAAAGGATACATTAAAGGATATGAGGATCTAACATTTAAACCAAACAAGACATTATCAAGAGCAGAAGTTGCTACAATTCTTTACAATTATTTAAATAAATAATGTGTTTTGGTTACATAATATCGGCAAAAGCTTACAAAAAATGCAAATTTTTATTGATTTTAGATATAATATCTTATATCATTATACTTGGACAATGATGTGAAACATCAAAAAATTTATTATTAAAAGGAGATTTTTATTATGGAAAAGAAGAAAGGTTTAGGTATTGCAACTCTTATTATTGCTATTGTTGGTTTAATTGGTTGCTGGATTCCAGTATTAAATCTATTATCATACCCATTCTTTATAATAGCAATTATTATGGGTATTATAGCTGCTATTAAAGACAATGGTAGAGTACTTGCAATCATAGGTATCGTACTAAGTGTTATCGGATGGATTGTAGCTAATGGAATGAACTCATTACTTGGAAATGCTATTGAAGAAGGTTTAAAGAGCTACTCTGGTGAAGACATTGTTATCACACAATCAGGCGATATTAAAACTGGTTCAGACTGGTTAAACGGTTTAATTTCAGAAGGAATTGATGAGATGAACAATCAAATCGAAGCTGGAGTTACAGAAATTAGTGATACAGTAACAGATATCAATGATCAAGTTGTTGAAGGCGTTGAAGAAGGCGTTGAAAATGTAAACGAAGGTTTAGAAAACCTTGGCGAAGATGTTGCTGAAGTTGTTACTGGCGAAGAGGTTGAATAATCAATAA
>JAFYBZ010000039.1 GCA_017539905.1 Clostridia bacterium
AAGTACAGTAATGTATTGAGATGACCAGTACTAATAGGTCGAGGGCTTAATCACAATTAATTTGTATTACTTTTTTCACTATATATTTTTCAATGTGCAAGACATATTGAAAAAACAAGAAATTGTTGATACAATATGCGTGACACATAACATTTCTGGTGAAGATGAATGCGAGGTTCCACCTGTTCCCATACCGAACACAGAAGTTAAGCTCGACATTGCCGACGATAGTTGGGGGTCGCCCCCTGTGAAAATAGGTTTTCGCCAGATTTTTTTATATCAAAAAAGCATCCTAATCGGATGCTTTTTTGTTTTATAATATTAAACGATATGAGAATAATAATCATATCGTTTTTTTATGTATTACATGTTTATCTCTTTTATATTATAAAAGAATAACAAAGAGATTATTATAATTCTTTTTATAATATAATTATTATGGATTACTATGAAATTTTACTCTTATTTAAGGTTGTAGGAGGACATATAATGAATTCTAAAAAAATTCTAATAACATCTATTTTCATATATTTGATTTTGTTTTCAGGTTTTGCATTTGCAGGTACTGATTTCACATTTGAAGATTATAATGCGATTTATAATCAAGTTCATTCTGAAGAAGAGCAAAGGCTTTTAAATGAGAAAAAAGAAATAACTAAAATAGATATAATTAGTGATATTACCAATAATAAGTACTATCAGGATGAGAATATAAATCTTTATGGTTTAAAGCTAAGATTAACTTATGAAGATAGTATGACTGAAGAGATAGATTTTACAGATTCTAGATTATCTGTAGATGAATTCGATAGAGATAGAGAAGGAATTCAAAATGTTGATTTTTATTTATTTAGAAATGAAAGCAATTATAGATTAGGAAGTTTGTTAATAGAGATTGCTAAAAGAAAAATAGCATTAAAAGGATCTATTCCTTTAAGAGGCACTAATAATGAAGGCAAAAAACAATTGTGGTATGCAGAAATAACTCAAATGCCAACAAAAACAACATACCTTTTAGGAGATAGAAATATAGATTTTTCTGGATTAAAATTCAAGTTTAAACTATTTGGCGGTGAAGAAGACGAAGAAACCGAAGAAATAGAATATGATACAGAGCACTTTACTTTTATAGATACAGAGTTTTATTTTGATTATGATTTAGTTGGTACACAAAATGCAAGATTAGAATGGAATTATGTAGATCAATATGGTGATAAATACTATAGCAATGCATATGGCGGGCAATACGAAGTTGTATATGTTCCAATAACTATAAAAGAAGCTTCTGGCGATATTGTAATTAAAGAAGCGTATATGAAAGACTATCCATCTAAAAAGGTGTTTGGACTAGGTGAAGAAATAACAGTAGAAGATGCAACAGCGGTTGTCATTTACGAAGATGATACAGTTGATACAATTGAATTAAATGATGAAACAATAAAAGAAATTCAATATGATGGAACTAAAGCAGGAAATATTAGAGTAAGAGTAGTTTTAGCTGCTGGATCATTTGTTGAATTTTATGCAAGAGTTGTTGACTATTCAAAAGAATTAAATCATTCAGAAGAAGCACTTGCAAGTAATTCAATATTAAGCATTACGAATGATAATTATAGAAATGAAGAAATTGAAGCATTATATAAATATAAACCAGAAGATTTACCATCTAAATTTACACTAGAAGATATTATTGATATAAAAGTTGAAAATCAAGGATCATTAGGTCTATGTAATCTTTTTGCTCCAACAAAGTCATCAGAGACGAATACAATGATGTTAAAAGGAGTAGATTATGATTTTTCAGAAAGACATGCAGATTATTTAATGTCTAAACAAATTGGTGGTACTAGAACAGTAGGAAGCATTAATAATAGTATTGAGGGTGATGCGTTTTCAAATGAAGATACAATTCACCATGCTATGGTATATGGATATGCAACGGAAGAAGATATTCCATATGAAGATTATTCAGATATGAGTATTATTAAGAATGCTGATATAGTTGCTAGAGCAAGTAAGTATGTTACTTTCAATTTTTCATGTTCATATGATCCTATTAACGAAGAACCAATTGAAGAAGAATGGAAAATAGCTAGAGAAAAAACAATAGAAATGGTTAAAAGACATATTATGCAATATGGAAGTGTTAAAATAGCTGTTGGATCAACTTCATGGGGCATAAACTGGTACAACAATCCAGGATTTGGTGGACATGCAATTTCTATTATAGGTTGGGATGATAATTATTCAAAAAATAATTTTAAAGGCGATAAAGATACTACTCCAGATGAGGATGGAACTTGGATAGTACTAAATTCATGGGGAGAGTCATGGGGAGATAATGGAAAATTATATCTTTCATATTGGGATCCAAGGTCTTTCGATTTTATGGGTGTTTTAGATACAGAATTATTAAATGAAAATCCAAGATATCAAACAAACTGCGATGAAGCATTTTATAAAAATGAAAAATTTGTTAATATTCAAAACAAAACATTTTTCTATATTCCATTTGATGTTGATGAAAACAACAATTATTTAACTGCAATTAATGTTCCAACAAAAGGTGGAGATTATGATAGAAGAGTGTATTTAGTCAATAATTATACTGGAAATAATATCAATGACTATATTTATCTTGGCGTTATAGAAGACTATGGATTATACAGCGATAGATTGGTTCTAAAAGAGCCAATAAAGCTAGAAGGAAACAAGTTTGTTATAATAGTTGAATCAGAGCCTGGCGAAACAATTTATATGTTCAATGAAACTGAAAGATCGACATATTATTCAAGCAATACTTTAAAGAATCAAAATTATTGGAATAAATATAGTTATGAATTTCCTATGTACATAGAGACAACAAATCCTGAAAAAATAAATGCTACCTCAGTTAGTAGAATAGCTATTGAACAAAGACCAGACAAGTTAGTATATAATGCTGGTGATGCTGTAGATTTAACAGGTGGTAAGATTATAGTATATTATTCAGGTGATATATCCGGCGATGCTTTTGAAATAATAGATATGACAGATGAAGAAGTATCTTGTTATGGATATACAGAGAATAGTTCTATGACAGGAACAATTCCTATTGTTGTTTCATATAAAGAAAAGCAAGCATCGTTTAATATTGTTATTGGCGAAGTTGAAAGTATTAGAATTAAGACAATGCCTACTAAGATACAGTATGCAGATAATACAAGCACTTATTTGTGTGATGATGGAGTTTTAGAAGTATCATTTTCAAGTGGAGATACTTCAGAAGTTGAATTTACTAATCCACTAGTACATGTTTATTTAGATGATGTATATAAAGGTGGAGCAAAACAATGGTTTTATTGGGCTAATTACTCATTAGGAAGTCATACAGTAAGATTAGAATATCACGAAAAAACAGTAGAGTTTGAAATTGAAGTAATAGCCAGTCCGCGAAAAGTAAGATTAGTAAGTAGTCAAACAAAGCAAGTATATTTTGAGGGGGATCCTTTTAATATATCAGGTGGAGAATTAGAAGTTACATATTCCGATGGAAGAAAAGTTTATTTAAAGACATATAGTGAAATGGAAGAAATGTTTGGAGAAGCTTGGGTCGATTGGAATAGAAAATACGATGGAAAGCTACACGAAGGAGAATCATTTATAGTATTTAGTAATATGGATATGGTGGAAGTTGAAGTTGATTCGAGTGGTGATAGTGGAGAAATAGATAGAGGCATCAATTATTATGATAGTTATGAATCTTTCTTTACATTTACAGTACTTGAAGCACCTGGAATTAAAGGAGATTTAGATAATAGCAATTCTATAACCGTTGCAGATATAAGACTATTAATACAAGAATATGTAAGTTCAAATAAAGAGTATACTCTCGAAGAATTATTTTTTATTGATATGGATGGTGATGGAGTAATTACTGTTGAAGATATAAGAAGACTTTTACAAGAATATGTTCATACATAAATAAAAGCACCATAATGCTACAGCATTATGGTGCGATGTTTTATTCGAGGAGTTCTCCTTCGCCGATGCAGATGCCATTTTCATAGAAGTGAAGTTTTGTCGGGTCGACATCTTCCGCGCGGCAGTATCCGGAGAAAGTGGTGTTGGGAGTTGACTGCTTATTCGGTATCATACAAAAAGACCATCCGATGATAATTGACCTAGCGATGTGCATTTCGGGATAGGGTCCATCAACGGTCCTGGTCTGATCGAGCTCACTTGCTGATATGTACCGGTCGGTGGAAGGGGATGCTCCTTTGATTGCTACATACCGCTGGGGCTGTAAAACAATCTCGTTGTCGTCAAGAGACACCACAACGCCTTCGAAGCAATATCTGTTGTCTCCTTGGATGTAGAGCGAGATGTTAGCACCTTTTCTTACCCTGATTTTCATACTGATTCCTCCATTTTTTATTATATTAATAGCATAATGCTTTAATACCGAGATATGGAATAACGACAACGTAATTATACATTGATTTACATAATATGTCAATTAAACCACTGCTTTTGGTGCTCATAATCTAAGAAATATTGATTTTTCTAAGGGGTGAGAGTATAATCTCTACATCAATAGTTCTATGCCGACCTACCACATATTAAGGAGGTATCAAAATGGGAATCAGGGACCTGTTCAACCGGAAGAAAGAAGAAGTACTGGTAGAAGAAACCCATCCAGAAGCGGAATCTACTTCTCAGGCTCCAGCTACAAAGGTAGAAAGAGTTAGAAGAGAAATAAGTATTCCGGAATATGCTGTCGAACAATGGAGTACTGCACTTTTTGATGGAGATATTTCTGATGCAATTAGGGCATTTGACTGGTCAAATCCGACCGTAGAAGAACTCACTCTTCTTATTCGTAATGCTACTAATTGTATTAGGAATCTAAAAACGGAAACCCTTAAAATAAGTTTTCTCAAATATATGATGAGCGTTATTTTGAATCAGTATTGTATGCATAATAGTATTGCTGGATTAAGTGACGAAAAGCGAGATCCAATATTGAAAAAGTTTATGATGATACTGATTCAATCGCTTGCGGATGTATGTACTATTTTTGGAATAGATTTTTATGCGCTGTTCCTTGCTATCAAAAATGTACCTGTTTATTATGAAAGAAAAGATGGAATGACTATAGAGCATTATTTCAAGTATTCATTTAGATATTTTTCTAAACTCTGGGAAAATTCTAAATCGAAGTTCTTACTTGATAATAGAGAAGACCATATTCGTGTTTATGAAGATGTTATGTGTTCTTTCTTTGATGAATTCCTGGAAAATGCAGAACCTGATGATATAGATGCGATATATAAATTCTCTATTCAGAATGAAGAGCTTATTGACACAGACTTTTCCAAGCTTTTGGCAGAAGCCATCGTGGATGGACTACATGATAAAGAAGATGGTTATTTTGAGCCAAGAGTATTTATTGGAAAGGATGTTGCTTTGGCAATTTCTAGGCACTATCCGGATCTTCTGGTAGCCAGCTATATAAACAGGTTTAATAGTATTATTTATGATATTCAAGTTGCAAAAGCAGAAAATATGGTTGATGAAATAACGGATATTGATGAAAGCTTGCAAGAGATTATAAAAATTATGTCTGACTATCAGGAGTATAGAAGTGAAGATTTCACTGAGTATTTCAGCAGCTCTTGGGAATGGTTCTTAGGTCAGATTATTTCTGAATTCTCAGGCATTTCTTTAGGACTATTTTCTGATTTCTTAATCAATACTATTAAAATTCCGCAAGATGATGTTGAAGAGTATATTGCGTCCAGTGTGATTTGCTTGTTTGTATATTTCGGAAACGGCTTAGAAATTCCGCTGAATCCTTATACATTCGCAGAAGCATATAGGCTGCTTTCGAACGAGGTTGCCTTTGAAGCGATTGCACAGATGAATCCCAGTTTGATTAATTCGTTTTAAGTAAAAATAAAGCAGGTGCCCTTTTATAGGGCACCTGTTTTATTCTTAAAAATTTTTCTTTATGGTCATAAAATGGTCACAATTCAAATGTAAAATAAAATTGTCAAAATGAAGATTTGACATGCATGCAAATTTTAAAAGAAGAGGTGATAGGAAAAATGAATTTGGTAGTTTAAATTGATTAAAAGAAAGGATGATGCTTATAGAATAGTATTTTATATATATTAAAAGGGAGGGTGCTAAGCATCCTCCCCCTTTTTTATGCTTTATTTAATTCAAACCAAAATTCAACTCCGCCTTCAACATTATTGGCTCCATATCTGTTGCCATGTTGGGTAATAATCGCTTTTACAAGCGATAAGCCGATTCCAGTTCCACCAACTTCTCTGTTTCTAGAAGTATCAACTTTATAAAATCTTGTCCATAATCTAGGAATGTCTTCTTCTGCAATGTTATTTCCAGAATTAAACACTGTAATCTTTACTGTATTATTATCACTTGGTGTAATCGAACACTTAATAATATTTTCATTGCATACATGCTTAATAGCATTTGAAATGTAATTAGTTAATACTTGTTCAATTCTAGGAGAATCACCTTTTACTATAAAGTCTTCATCATTTTCTAGAGTACATGTTATATTCTTTTCTTTAAATATTACTTCGTTTTTCTTAATAGTTGTTTTAATTAATTCTGTTATATTAAAGTCATCAATATGAAGTTCTTCTTTGCCATATTCAAGTCTAGATAGATCTAGTAAATCTTTTGTAAGATTTGCCATTTTATTTGCTTCATCTAAAATTACTTCAGCATAATACTTTTTGCTTTCTTCATCTTGAACAATACCATCATTTAATCCCTCCGCATAGCCTTGTATAAGGGCGATAGGGGTTTTTAATTCGTGAGAAACATCAGATATAAATTGATTACGCATTTCAGAAATTTTTGATGTTTCTTCAACATCTTTTTCTAACTCCATATTAGCTTTTTGAAGATCTTTAATAGTTGTTTCTAGATTATCAGATAGTTTATTAATACTTTCACCTAATGTGCCGATTTCATCATTTGTTTCGACATTATACTTTTTAGAAAAATCCAAATTTGACATTTTATTTGCAATGTCGCTTAGCTCTAACACTGGCTTCGTAAAAGCTTTAGATAAGAAATAAGTTATAACACTACTTATAACAATACAAATAACACCCACGATTGCTAGAAACTTGTTAGATATATTAACACTTTCTTTTATTGATTCTATTGGTGTTCTTAAAAATATAAGATATCCTGATGTCATTTTTCCATATAATGTTGCATAATCAGATTGCATTCTTCTATCAGAAAAAGTCCTGATAAAATATGGATTTTCATCTGTGAGCGATTCATTAATTGTATTAAAGGAAAACTCAGAACCACCATTTTCTATTCCAGGTGGCAAGAAAAATCCGTTTTTTAAGAAGTTGTTTGAACTAGTAAAAAATACATTGTTTTCTAAATCACATACTTCAACTTCGATATTCTTTGTTGAATCAATTCTTTGAAGTTCTGTCAAAAATTCTGAAGTAGAATCAATTTCATTTTTTGAGTAGTATTCAACGGCTTGATTATAAATATCAATTAATGTTTGTTCTTTTTGAGATTTATAATATGATTCTAGTACTGTTGTATTCAAAAGAATAACGGTTAGTATTATTAATGTTAGCAGCAAACTTACTGTTAAGAACAATTTAAGATCTAATGACATTTTCATAATTAATCATCTCGATTCTATACTTCAAATTTATATCCAAGACCTCTAACAGTTTGAATGTGAGACCCCTTCTTACCAAGTTTCTTTCTAACTTTTTTAATGTGAGAATCTATGGTTCTAGAGTCTCCAAAATAATCATAATTCCAAACACTATTTAAGATTTTTTCACGAGAAAGAGCAACTCCAGCATTATCTGTAAGGTATACCAAAAGTTCAAACTCTTTCATACTCATATCAACATCTTTTCCATCGACTAATACTTTATGAGCAACTTTATCAATTACAATTCCATCTAGATCTTTAATATCTTCTTGATTTGGAAATGCTCTTTTTAAAAGTGCTTCAACACGTGCAACTAATATTTTCGGACTAAATGGCTTTGAGATGTATTCATCAACACCAAGCTCAAATCCAAATAATTCATCTCTTTCTTCACCTCTTGCAGTAAGCATAATTACAGGAATATTAGATGTTTTTCGGATTTCTCTTAGTGTAGCCCAACCATCAAGAATTGGCATCATAACGTCTAATATAATAAGATTAATAGTACTATCTATACTAAATAAATCTAATGCTTCTTGACCATTTGAAGCCTCAACAACACTATATTCTTTGGCCACCAAATAATCTTTTATTATTTTTCTCATTCTAGATTCATCATCTACAACAAGTATTCTATAACTATTCATTAAATCACCTCATAAATTCATTAAAGTTTCATGTAAATTATACAATCACTAACTCCATTTTAATAGCTTTTTGTGAATTTTTTGTGAATTATATGTAATAGTTAGGCAATTAATAGTCACAAATTGCTTTATTTTTTAAGGTTTATATTGTAAAATGATAGGCAGTTAAATACATATAGAATTATACAAAAAGAAAGAGGAATTATCATGGAATACCAATGTAGTAAGAGATTTTATGTGGGCTATAGTGATGTGGATTCACAAGATAAATGCAGATTATCTAGAATTTTAGACTTATGTCAAAATGTGGCTACAATTCACTCGGATGGGCTTGGATATGGAACAAAAGGAATGATGGATAGAAATCTAGCATGGCTAGTAACATCTATGAAAGTGAGAATTATAAAATATCCAATAGCAGACAGGGAAGTTGAATGTAGAACATGGAGTAGAGGCTTAAAAGGAGTTCTTGCTCAACGTGATTATGAAATACTAGATACAGATGGAAATATATTAATACTTGCTGATTCGCAATGGGCTTTATTTGATTTAAAAGAGCAAAAGCTTACTAGAGTAACTGATGAAATGCAAAAAGCTTATGACAAACTTGAAAAAGATGTTTTTGAAGGGGAAGAGAAAAAACACCTTAGAGACAATGATGTTGTAGAAATTGAAAAAGAATTTGAAATAGGTAAAAGGGATATAGACACAAATCATCATTTGAATAATGCAAGATACTTTGATTATATTTTAGAAGTGCTACCGGAAGACTATGAGGTTCATGAATTTGAGTGCGCATATAAAAAGCAAATAAAGTACAAAGAGAATATAATAGTTTCTTATGGTGACAATTATGCAAGAATAAAAAATGAAAATGGAGAAACTTGTTTTGTAGTAAAATTTAATTAGAGAGGTGTTATTATGGAAGATTGTATTTTTTGTAAAATTGCTAATGGAGAGATAGGAAGTTTAATTTATGAAAATGAATATGTGGCAGCTTTTGATGATTTAAATCCTCAAGCACCAGTTCATTCTTTAATAGTTCCTAAGAAACATATTGAGAACATTGAAGCACTTGAAAGTGAAGATGAAAAATATGTAGTAGAGATTTTTAAAGCTATTAAAGAAGTTGCTAAGCTAAAAGGTGTTTCTGAATCAGGATATAGAATAATCTCTAACTGTGGTAAAGATGCAGGACAGACAGTAATGCATTTGCATTTTCACCTACTTGCAGGAAAAGAATTAAGTGATAAAATATTATAATGAGAATATAGGGGGAGTACAGATGATAAGTAATGGAACGATTAGGAAGTATGTAACTGAAAGAATAAAACCATTTAGATTGAAAGTCTTTGGATACGCAATAGTATTTGGAATTTTGATTGGACTTATAACAGGTACAATAGGTAGCGTTTTGGGCTTTGCTGCAGGTATTATAGGTTCGTTAATTACCTTGCCTATTACGGCAATCCTTAACCTTGCGGAAAGTGACGCTTCTTCGCTAAACCAGTTAATTTCTCAAAGTTTATCATCAATATGCTCGATTGTTATTTCATTGTTTACTTCTGTTTTTGCAATAGGATATACAAAAGAAATGTTAATGAGTGTTAATGATAATGATGATGTATCACCGGTTGATTTTTTTAAACTTGGTTGGAGCGACTGGAAAAGAATAGTTCAAACTTACCTAAGATTATGGCTTAAATACTTGCCAGCATTAATAATAATTTTTGTTGGCGCTATTATAACAGTTGTAGGGGGATTTATTTCAGGAAATGAGATAATATCTATTGTAATTGCTTTAACCGGCTTGGCAATTATTTTTGCCGGATGGATTTATTTTTTAATAGTTTCTTTATTGTATCAAACAATCCCATATGAATTGATATATGATGAGACATCTAGTGCAAAAGATATTCTTGTTAAAGCAAGAGAGACTCTTAGAGGTCATTTGTGGCAATGGACTAGAATGAACTATTTTTATATGTTTATATTCTTTATAGTAATGTTTATTACTATAATTGGCCTTGCAATATTGATTGGATTATTTGCATATTTAATATCTACAGCTGGAAATGGTGCTGCTGCAATTGGAATGTTATTATTATTTGTTGGTGTTTTTGCCTTTGCTTTGATTTGTATAGCGGCCTCGTTTTTATTACAATACTTCACAGCAAAGAATATTTACAATTTAGACGAATTATACAAAGTAATACAAAAAGAAAAATCAGGGGAAGTTTCACCTATATAAAACTAAAAAAGACACTACTTGAATAGTAGTGTCTTTTTTTCTTATGACTCTTTTTCTTCTTTTTCTTCACTCTTTGTATATTCTTTTAAAGTTGCAGTTACTGTTTTCATTTTGTTATCTCTAACGATTACAATTTTGACTTGATCTCCAATGCTATGCTCTGCAATTGCGCTCGTTACATCATCTGATGAATTACACATCTCATCATCAATTGAAATGATTTTGTCGCCAGATTGAATTCCAGCTTCCTCAGCAGCACTTCCTTTGAATACTTCTTTAACATATGCTCCATATGATGTTGTTGTGACTGTTCCACCATTAATTCCATAAAAATAGTCAAATATTGAATTGCCAGTAGATTCACTTTCAACTTGTTTTGAATCTGCAAGAGAAACTCCTAAGTAAGGCCTTCCAGATACATATCCTAGTTTTAAGATATCATTGATAATGCTTGTTACATCATTTATTGGAATTGCAAATCCTAATCCTTCAACATCTAGACCAGAAGATTTAGCAACTACTATTCCTACTAATTCGCCGTTTGAATTAAACAATCCACCGCCTGAATTTCCAGGATTTATTGCGGCATTTGTTTGAATCAGATTCATCTTTTTACCTTCAATATTCATTTCTCTTTCTAAAGCTGAGATAATTCCATCAGTAACTGTTCCACCAAGTTGTCCAAGAGGGTTACCTATTACAACTGCGGTATCTCCAACAGAAAGCTTCTTAGAATCTCCAATTGTTACTGGTTTTAGATTGTTTGCATCAATTTTAATAACACCAACATCAGTCTTGCTATCTGATCCAATTACTTTTGCATCATATTCTGTTCCATCATGTAGACGAACTTTTATCTTTTTAGCACTCTTAATTACGTGATTATTTGTAAGAATATATCCATCAGAAGAGATGATTATTCCACTTCCAGAACCTGTAGTAGTGTAGTTACCATAGAAAAAGCTTTTTCCTTGGACTTCTATTTCTATTTCAACTATAGAATCCTCATTCATATCTGCTACTTCTTTGATTGATAGGGCATCGCCCTTATTAACAATTGTTGCAGGAGCGTTAGTAGATACCGTAGAGATTATTCCATTTGTTGAAATCTTCGACTCTGTAGGTGAGGTAGATACCTTATAAATATTTCCAACAGCAAATCCTATAGATAAAAGTAGAATACTTGTAACAATTTTTGCTACTATTCCTGCACCAGATGATTTCTTGCTTTCTTTTCCGTTTTCCATTTCGCTATAAATTTCATGATTGTCTAAAGACATTTTGCCTTCCTCCTTTTTGTCAAAAACAAATTATATATATAAAAACCTAAAAAATCAATTTCATGATTTCCATAATTAATTCTAAGTTTAAAATGTGACAAAAAATGGCCGCTTTTGTGAATGTTTTGTGAATATTACAAAGCCGTGTTATTTCTATTTTTCGCTTGAAAATAGCCCTAAAAAGCATTATGATAGTATTGAGATTTTAACAAAAGATAGGTGAATGATTTGTCTGATAATTATGTAAAAGAGATCATCAGTAATCACAAAAGCAAAGGAATGCTCGAAGAGGCTACGTGTGTTACTATTATCGATAATTATTTAGTTAAATATAATAGATATAGTTTAAGAATAAAGAGGATTAATGCATCAAGTTTTAACATAAATTATTATAATTCCAAGATTTTGACAGAAATCAAGAAAAATTCTAACTTGTACAAAGAAATTAGAGAATTTAATCTGCTTTTTAGATTTTTCGATAAAATTGGAATTAAACAAGGATACATTAGAAAAATAGAAAGGCCAGATTTTGAATTATCAAAAAATGGAGTTTCTTACGGAATAGAAGTTACAAGACTTTATACTGGTAATGATTGGGTCGCAGAGAAATTTCATAATGAAATTGTTGCCAATAGTTTAACGGGAAAGAAGTTTAAAGAATATATTTCAAATTCAAGATATCAAGATCGTATAAATGCATACGATAATAATGATAGAGTTAAAGTAACAGCAGTTAAGGACAAATGCTATGAACAAGAAGAAATAGTTCAAATCAAAAATAAAATATTTGAAAAGATTAGAAAACAATTAGATGATTATCAAAAATATGATGTTAATTATATTTTTGCAGAAATTGTTTATACGGGATATAAGCAAATAGAATCCTATGGTGATTTAAGTAATGAGATAAACTATTATGTATCACATCTTGATACAAATTTTGACAAAACAGAATTTCATTTAATACTTAAAAACGGAAATATGTATGTTGATTTTGATTTAAAAAATCGTAATTATAAATTCTTATAATGACAAAGGAGAAAGTGATGTTTGCGAAAGCTAAACAATTAAACATATTTGAGCGTAGTAAAATTAGTTATGCTGAAATAGATAAAGAGCTTAAGGTTGAACTTGCAGTCTTAGGTGGACTTGACATCTTCACAAACGCGCACGTTTTGGGCGTAGCAAACAACACGTCTAAAATTTGTGAGGCTATGGGATTTGATCATGCTTTGTCTAAGCAATGTATTTTGGGCGCATATATGCACGATGTCGGAAAGATTAAAATTCCTTCAAACATTTTGCAAAAAAATGGAAAACTTACTGATGAAGAATTTGAAATAATGAAATTACATACAGTATATGGCTATGAAATCTGTATGTCTTATGAGCAGTTCAAATACTTGGCACCAATTGCTAGATATCATCATGAAAATTTAGATGGAAGTGGATATCCGGATCATTTAACTGATGATGAAATCCCAGAAGAGGCAAAACTTATTAAGATAGCAGATATTTGGGATGCTCTTACTCAAAGACGTCAATATAAAGAAGGCTTTAAACCAAGTAAAGCAGCAGATATTTTATTAGGAGACATTAAAAAGGGTAAAACAGGTTCTAAGTATTTATACTATTTACTACTATGTGTAATTGATGAATACGAAGATAAGAATAAAGGAAACATTAAAGAATTAAAAGAAACTCAAGACCATTTAGTTGATTTAAAAGATTTAGATAAAATCTATAAACAAATCTATGATAGGGGATATAGTGAGTCTCTAGCTAAGAAATTGAAAAAATATGAATTGCCTGCGGGATATGATTTATCAACTAATACAAATTTGTTGGCGAAAACAAATAAAAAAATAGAAAAATTAATACAAGTTATCAAAGATACACAAGATGAAATTGTTACTCTAAAAAAACAATGCAAAGAGGCAAAGAGCTTAATAACACGAAAAGAAGAATGGAATGTGAGTTTGTTTGGAAGAAAAATATAATAAATGTCATTTGTGTGGATTTGGTTGTAATGTAGATAGAACTCAAAATGTTGGCGTATGTCGAGCAAAGACAAAGCCTAAGATTGCATTAGTGTCTAAGCATATGTGGGAAGAGCCATGTATATCAGGAACTAACGGCTCGGGAACTATTTTCTTTAGCGGATGCAATTTTTCATGTGTTTTTTGTCAAAATCATGAAATAAGTCAAAATGAGTTTGGCAAGGAAGTATCTATTGAAAGGCTTGCAGAGATAATGATTGAACAACAAGATAGGGGAGTTCATAATATCAATCTTGTTTCACCTACGATTTTTGTTCCGTCAATTATTGAAGCAATTAAGATAGCAAAAAATAATGGATTAAAAATACCAATAGTATATAACACAAATGGATATGATGATGTTGAAACAATTAAAATGCTTGCTGGATATATTGATATTTATTTACCGGATTTAAAGTATTTCGATGATGAAATTGCAATGAAGTATAGCAAAATTCCACATTATTTTGAAACAGCAAGTAATGCAATTAAAGAAATGCAAAAGCAAGTTGGAAAATGCGTATTTGATGAAAATGGAATAATAAAAAAAGGGTTGATAATCAGACATTTGATTCTTCCTGGCAATATAATTCAAACTAAGAAAGTGCTAAGTTGGATAAAAGATAATTTAGACAAGGATACGTATATAAGCGTTATGGCACAGTACTTTCCAACATATAAAGCAAAAGAAGATGACACAATCAATAGGAAAATATCACAAAGAGAATATGAAATTGTTGAAGAATTAGTGCAAAATTTTGAAAATGGATATATGCAAGAATTACGGTACTCATGAAGAAGAATATGTTCCAAAATTTGATTTAAGTGGAGTGTGATTATTTTATGGAGTATGATGAGTTTAAAAAAATCGTTACCGAAAACGGACAAGGTCATCTTGTTAAGCTTTATGAAAGGCTAGATGATGCAAAAAGAAAAAAACTATTAGATCAAGTTTCAAGAATTGATTTTAATAAGATTGATTATTTATATTCATTAACAAAGGAGAAAAAAGAGTTCAATAATGTTAATATAAAGCCAATAGATGCGTGTGATGCCAATAATCTATCAGATGAGGAAAAGGCTAGACTAAGGGCTATTGGAATTGAAGCGATTCAACAGGGAAAACTGGCAGTAGTAATGATGGCTGGAGGTCAAGGCACTCGTCTTGGGCACTCTGGTCCAAAAGGAACATTTGATTTTGGACTTGAGAGTCACAAATCAATATTTGAAGTTTTTGCTGATAAGTTTAAAGATGCTGAGAAAGAGTTTGGAGTAATTGTTCCTTGGTATATAATGACAAGCAGAGAAAATGTAAGAGATACTATTACATTCTTCCTAGAGCACAATTATTTTGATTATGAAGACGGAATAAGAACATTTTTTAGTCAAAATGAATTACCAATGTTAGATGAGAATGGAAAACTTATAATAAGTGAAGATGGACTTGTAAAAGAAGCAGCAAACGGACATGGTGGTGTATTTGATGCACTTGTTTCGAATATGGTATTAGATCAATTAAAATCTATGGGAATAGAATGGATTTTTACTTGTGGTGTAGACAACGTATTAGCAAAACTTGTTGATCCTCTATTATTAGGATATGCGATAGATAATAATTATAAAGCAACATCAGTTTCTTGTATAAAAGACTATCCAGAAGAAAAAGTTGGAGTTCTTTGTTACAAGGATGATAAACCATCTGTTGTTGAGTATACAGAGCTTACTGATGATTTGAAATATGCAAAAAAAGAGAGCGGTGAGTTACTATTCTCAGAATCGCATATTATGATGAATTTGTTTAGTACTAGTGTTATTGAGGATATATCAAAGAAAGAACTTCCTTATCATGTTGCACATAAAAAGTGTGATATAATAGATGAAGAAGGAAATGTAATAAAACCTGACAAACCAAATGCATATAAATTTGAGACATTTATATTTGATGCATTTGAAAGATTGCCAAAGCTTGGAGTACTTAGGTATAAAAGAGAAGAATGTTTTGCACCTATAAAAAATGCAGAGGGCGCAGATAGCCCTGAAACAGCAAGAAAGTTATATAAAGCTTATTACAATTTATAAATAATAAAAAGGTGATTGTCTAATGAAAAATTTTAAAATGTATTCAAAAAACAATAAGGGATATTCTTTAATAGTATTGATTATTGCTATTATTGTGATTTTATTGCTTGCTATGGTTTCGGTTGTAAGTCTTAGAACATCAAGAGAGAAAACTGAAGCAACTAACTTTATATATGATTTAAGAGCGGTTGAAGAAGCAGTAAGAAACTTTTACACAAGCAAAGGAACTTTGCCTACAGCATCAAATGAAGTAATAGATATATATAGTATCGCTACAGGAAATAAAGTAGATATGCTTTCACAGTTATCAAACGAAGATGATGAGGTATACTATTATATTGATTTAAGTCAATTGCAAGGAATAGCAATAAAAGATGCAACAAGAGGCTATATTGTTAATAGAGGTTCTCAAAATGTATATGTTACTACTCCTTTAGAGTATAAAAAGAGTGATGAGAGTGCTCCTAGAAATTATTATACTTTGACAGGCGATTTGATTAATGGAAAAGATGTTTATGCTTCTGTAGAAGAAGATATTGAGATTGTTGGTAATCCAATTAGCTGGAGTACAAAAGCTGATTTAAGAATGGTTTTGCCAAAACGTTCTCTTTCTGAAAGCAATTGGAATGACTGGGATTTTAGATTTTCAATAGGTCCAAAATCGCAAGAAGAAATGGAAAATCCCAATGCTAAAGTTGTTAGATATAAATATGATATAGCATATGAATCAGGTGAAAGATTAGATGTTACTAATATAATCAAATTTGATTATGGTGATATGATTACTGTTAGAACAAATGGAACTTATACTTTTTATATCAAAGAGCCAGATAGAGATGGTAATATTGGGAATGTTACTCTTAAGAATATAAATGTAAGTATGATTGATGATATTAAACCTAAATATGAATTCTCAAATGGAGGCAATAAGTTTTTAGCTGTAGATAATGAAACAGGAATTAGAGAGATTAGATATAAGACATTAGACAATTATATTTCAAACAAGGAAGAAGCAACAGGAGCAACCTCTGTAGATCCTAACAAGGATGCTCGTACTAACTTGGACTACTTCTTGATGGATGGAAAAGGTAAAGATTTAATTAATGAATTAAAAACAGAAATTAAATCATATATAGATCAAAGAAATGCCATTAATAATGCTATTATTAAAGAAAATGGTGAGTATAATAAATGGATAACAGAGAATCCATTAGGACCAGGTATAACTCAAGATAAAATAGATAGTGAAACAGCAAGACATAATAATGTATTGGCAGATATTGATCACACACTTAATGATTTAAATGCTAGATATGCTTATTTAAAGGATTTGGATGGAAATACATCTAGTAGCAGATTGGTTATTTGCATTATTGATAATGCTAATAATGCAATTGTCGTTGGTGAGACAAATGACACAAGATTAACCACTAGAATACTCGCTGATGCTTATAATATTTCACTTTCAGAGTTAGAAAATTTATAAAAAACAGGTTGATTTTTACACAAATTGGTGTTAAAATACTCCATAGTTTAATAGAAACTATGAAAAGGACATGCTTTATTTTGAACATACTTTTAGCGAGCTAGGGATGGTGAAAGCCTGGTAGTTAAGTAGATTTAAAGATATCACCTTGGAGTTTTGAAAGCTAAACTTTCAACGTATCCTCACGTTATAGAGGTCTCATATGTTAGTATGTAGGTGGTATAGCGAAAATAAGATTGTTTCGTCCTAGACTAATTTGGTCTAGGACGTTTTTTATACAAAAAAATTAAAACAAATAAAAAGAAAGGTATGATTTGAGATGAGTTTGTACAAAAAAGTTTCAACAGATTTAAACTTTGTTGACAGAGAAAAAGAAATCATCGAATTTTGGAAGAAAAATGACATCTTCAAAAAGAGTATGAAAACAAGAGAAGGTCATAAGACATTTATGTTTTATGATGGACCTCCAACAGCAAATGGAAAACCACACATAGGTCACATTGAAACGCGTGTGTTTAAAGATGTTGTTCCAAGATTCTTTACAATGAAAGGCTACGAAGTTCCTAGAAAAGCTGGTTGGGATACACATGGTCTTCCTGTTGAGCTTGAAGTAGAAAAAATGCTAGGAATAAATGGCAAGCCACAAATTGAAAAATATGGTGTTGAACCATTTATCAAAAAATGTAAAGAAAGTGTTTGGAAGTATAAACATGAATGGGAAGAAATGTCAGATAGAGTTGGATTCTGGGCTGACATGGACGATCCATATGTTACATACGAAAACAATTATATTGAATCAGTCTGGTGGGCATTAAAAACAATAAACGATAAAGGCCTATTATATAAAGGCCACAAAGTAGTTCCTTATTGTCCAAGATGTGGTACATCTTTATCTTCACATGAAGTTGCACAAGGCTATAAAGATGTTAAGGAAGTTTCTTGTATTGCCAAATTCAAAGTAAAAGGTGAAGAAAATAAATATATCTTAGCATGGACAACTACACCATGGACACTCCCTTCAAATGTTGCTCTTTGTGTAAATCCTAATGAGATGTACGTTGAAGTTGAAATGGAAGATGGTACTCATTATATCTTAGCAGAAGCTTTAGCAGATTCTGTTTTAAAAGAAAAATTTGAAGTAGTTAAAAAGATGGTTGGTACTGAATTCTGCAAAACAGAATATGAGCCATTATATTCATTCGCTAAAGATACTGTAAAAGAAAAAGCTTGGTATGTTGTTGCAGATAACTATGTAACACTTACTGATGGTACTGGTATAGTTCATATAGCTCCTGCATTTGGTGAAGATGATGCTAGAGTAGGTAGAGAAAATGAGTTACCATTTGTTCAATTAGTAGATGAACAAGGAAACTTTAGCAAAGAGACTGGCGAGTGGGCTGGTACTTTTGTAAAAGATGCAGATAAACTTGTATTAAAAGATTTAGAAGATAGAGGATTATTGTTTGAAGCAATTCCATTTGAACACTCATATCCATTCTGCTGGAGATGTGATACACCACTTCTATACTATGCAATTGATACATGGTTTATTAAGATGTCTGCTTTAAGAGATAGATTAGTTAAGAATAATAATACAGTTAATTGGATGCCAGATAATATTAAAGAAGGTAGATTTGGTAACTTCTTAGAGAATGTTATTGACTGGGGATTATCTCGTTCTAGATATTG
>JAFYBZ010000040.1 GCA_017539905.1 Clostridia bacterium
ATATGTCTCAAGCCACCTCAGTTAGAAGATGACGAGCAGTCTTAGCCTTCTATTCGGGTGTTGCTCCAGATGGGGTTTACATTGACCCAGTATGTCACCATACCAGCGGTGAGCTCTTACCTCGCCTTTTCATCCTTACTTATCTAATTTCATAAAGGAACTAGATAAGCGGTTATTTTCTGTTGCACTTTCCTTAAGGTTTCCCTCACTGGACGTTATCCAGCATCATTGCTCTATGGAGCCCGGACTTTCCTCGTACGCTTCCTTTCGGAATTGCTATACGCGACTATTTAATTTACTCTATTCTCTATTGTACCTTTTTTTGAGCGATTTGTCAAACATAGCTTTCTGCTTAATTTGATTTATTTTAAATTATATTGTAAAATACATATTACAAATTATACTGGAGGTAAAATATGAAATTATCTTATATAGTTAAAGATATTGATCATTTTGATAATATAAAAGAAGTTTTAAAAACTAAGTTTGAAATTTCAGATAGACTTTTATTAAAACTGAAAAAATTAAATTTGATATTTTTAAATGGAAGTCCTTGCAATGTCAAAGTGCCTGTTAAATCGAACGACGTTGTCGAAATTTCGTTAGATTATGACGAAGACATAACTAATGTTGTTCCAACTAAAATTAATCTAGAAATCCTTTTTGAAGATGATTGTATGTTAGTTGTTAATAAACCAGCAGGTTACCCTATTCATCCATCTATGCTGCATTTTGAAGATAGCATTTCCAATGGAGTACGATATTACTTTGATAGTACTGGACTTAATAAAAAAACAAGACCTGTTAATCGTTTAGATAAAGATACTTCAGGAATTGTTATTTTTGCTAAAAATGAGTATATACAAGAATGTTTGGTTAAACAGATGAAAGATGGTAGATTTAAAAAAGAGTATATTGCAATTTGTGATGGATTATTAACTCCTAATTCTGGTACTGTAGATGCACCAATTGCAAGAAAAGAAAATAGTATTATAGAAAGATGTATTAATGAATCTGGTGATACAGCAATTACCCATTATAATGTTTTGAAAACTAATGGAATAGTTTCTATTGTTCATCTTGTTCTTGAAACCGGGCGAACACATCAAATACGAGTACATATGTCTTATATTGGCAATTCAATAATTGGGGATACTCTATATGGTCACCCTTCTGAATTAATTTCTAGACAAGCATTACATAGTTCAAAAGTTTCATTTATTCATCCAATTACTCATAAGCAGATGATAATTGAAGCTCCTTTATTTAATGACATGAAAAGAATAATAGATAGTTTGTAAAAGATGAAGCCCAGTCTTGATAATCAAGGCTGGGCTCTGAGGTCACTGAGCCATTTTGGCTCATCATCATATGGCGTAAAATGAGTACAAACGCTAATTTTCAAAACATCTAACTTTCCCTGAAAGCCAAATGTTATAACTGCGTTTTCAATGTAGTCAAACTTTTCAATATGTATAGCCTGTCTGATTGTGTTCGCCCATGCACAGCGATTAAGGTTTGATCCTTCCTTTGTTCCTAAAATAGAACAATCGCCGCAATTGTGTGTGAACCATTTTTTAGCGACAAGAGAAAACTTTTCACTTACTGGTGAATACCAATATTCTGGGTGACCAGGAATAATTGTCTGCTTTAAGATAAAGCTAGGTATTCCAGAAGCTCTTATCATTTCAATGTCTTCAGCATGAATCTTTTGCAGTGGATATACGTTTAATACTTTGTCGTGTTCAGAAATGTCTGTCAGAATGTGCTCATTTTGCAGTTTTTCCATCAGGCGTCTATAATAGTTTAACCGCTCTTGATATGTTGCACTTGCCATTGTAATACCTCCCTTAAAAAGTATGTGGAAAGGAAAACCTTTCCTTGGTGATATTGTGTATGCAGTTATTATACCATATTATGTATACAAAAGTCAATTATGGTTGTAAAATAAAACTAGTGGTATCTGTCTTACCACTAGTTTTTTTTTATAATTATGCTTTATTACTACTTCCAAAAACATTTCTAATCTTATGACTAACTGTTTCTTCTATTAAATCTCTTGCAGCTCCCATATATTTTCTTGGATCAAATACTGCTTTATCGTCGTTAAATACTTTTCTAATAGCTCCTGTCATTGCTAATCTTAAATCGGTGTCTACATTAATTTTTGATACCCCTTCTATACTTGCTTGATGTAACATTTCGTCTGGAACACCTTTAGCACCTGGTATATCTCCCCCATTGCTATTACACATTTCTACTAATTCTGGAATAACTGTAGATGCTCCATGTAATACTATTGGAGTATTTGGAATTAATTCTTTAATTTTGTGTAATATATCAAATCTTAATTTTGCTTCTCCTTTAAATTTATATGCTCCGTGGCTTGTTCCAATTGCAATTGCTAAAGAATCGCATCCTGTTCTTTCAACGAATTCTTTTGCCTGTTCTGGGTCTGTATACATAGCATCTGATTCTGCAACGTTTACATCATCTTCAATTCCTGCTAATTTTCCTAATTCTGCTTCAACTACAACTCCTTTGCTATGAGCGTAATCTACAACTTTTTTTGTTAATGCAACATTTTCTTCAAAATCATATTTAGAACCATCTATCATTACAGATGTAAATCCATTATCAATACACATTTTACAAGTTTCAAAATCTGGTCCATGATCTAAATGAAGTGCAATTGGAATATCATGTTCCTCTAGTGCTGCTTCAATCATTTTCTTTAAATATGGTATTCTTGCATATTTAATTGCACCTGATGATGCTTGCAAGATTACTGGTGAATTTTCTTTTGCTGCACCATCTACAATTCCTTGTATAATTTCCATGTTATTTACATTAAATGCACCTATGGCAAATCCTTCTTTCATTGATTTTTCAAACATTTCTTTAGTTGTTACTAATGGCATATTATTTCCTCCTTTGAATATATATAGTTTATTATATCTAACTTTTTTTATTTTATGTTTGAATTGTTTTTTTGTCAAGTGTCCC
>JAFYBZ010000013.1 GCA_017539905.1 Clostridia bacterium
AACATAGTCCATATCCTCCTTTTGTTTTTGGCACTCTATTTTCTGTGCCTTTTTGTTTTATTGGACAAGCATATTATATTATAATTTCTATATTATGTCAATCTGGCTTAAGACGCCAAACTCCCTATTTCCGTAAAAGATATTTAACATAATCACATTTTTTTACCCCTAAAAACGTAAACTAATTTGCCACAAACCCCTTTATTTTCAAGGCTTACGTCAACTTTATTGTTTACTTAACATAAACTATGTGCTATAATTAAATATGTAATCAGTTACATTTACTTATGATAAAGATAAGCAAAAAGGTGGTGATGCTTATGAAGAAACAAATGATAATATTAATAGTGGTTTTCATAGTATCACTATGCAATTTTGCCTTTGCTAAGAATATGCTCGATAATCCTATTGTATCGGATTATAAGAACAATTCTATAATAGACACCCGCTCTACCCGATTTGTTCATTTTAAGTATACAGATAGCAGGAAGCTTGTTTATTGTAACCTAAAAGTAAATAAGCTCCATGGAAATAGATATGCGGTTTCAATAGCATCACTTACTGGTACGCAAAACATCATTATTAAAGATTCAAGACAAAACGAGTTAAAATATACATATTACCTTTCAGATAGTAAAGGAAAGATTAATGACTACGAATTAGTAACTGGTAAAGATTTAAATGTATATGTAACAACTTATAAAGGTGTACAAATTGTATACACAGATACACAAGAAGAATCAATGAAATCATTAAAGAAATATTTGGATATGATGCCGGCTAAAATGTTGGTAAATCTAAAGCAAATATTAATGATTCCATATTCAAATACATCTTGTATAGCTGGTAGTACAAAAGATACTCGTATTACACTTTATAACTTTGCAAAATATGATGAGAAGACTCAAAAAAATATATTATTCCACGAGGCAACTCATACATATGCAAATAAACTAATTGATGAGAAAAAAATAGATTCAGAATATACCGCTTATAAAAAATACGTAGATGCAGATAATAACTATGTAAGTAGTTATTCTAAAGAGTTTTATAAGAGTAATAATGGTAAGCTTAGTGAAGACTTTGCAGATGGATTTGCTTTTTATCTAATAGATGAAGCAAAGTTTAAAGAAAAATATCCAAATAGAACAAAATATATAGAAAACATATTAAAAATGTAGCACCAATCAAAAAAGATGAAACTTAAAAAAGTTTCATCTTTTTATTTGTTTATTAACTAATTCTTCATTAACAATACTGCTAAATCAGTAGTAGCTGAATCTAATTGATCAACTGTAGCACTTGTGTTAGCAAGTAATTTCTCATAGCTTGTGATCTTTGATTGTAATGCAGAATAAGAAACATCATCAACATGCCAATCTGCTTCTTTTATAGCTTTAGCTTTATCAAGAGCTGTTCTTAGGTTTTCTCTAGCAGCTTCTAGTTTGCTTGATACTAATAATTTCTTAGCATTACTAATCTTAGTAATTAAATTATTAACCTTTGTAGTCTCTGATGAGATTTGAGATGATGACATGCTACTTACTTCATCAATAGAAGGAAGTGCTGTATATTCAGAGTGAATAGTATCTCTTTGTTCAGTAAATTTACTATAGCTATCTGCAGTATATGTTCCATCAGAATTTGAAATTGACATTATACCATCATAGTTTGATTTTAATGTTTTTCTTAATGCTTCGTAATTACCTATTGTCTTTGATACAAGGCCATCAATAGCAGCTTCTAAGTTGCTTGATTGTGTCTTGATTTCAGAAAGTGATGCTGAACCAGTATTTAGCTTCTTAGCATTAGTTAAAGCAGTATTAAGTTTGCTTACAGAATCAGATGTATACTCTGATTGAGACTTTAACTTAGTTTCAGCAGTAGAAATAAGGTTCTTTAACTTGCTAATAGCTGCTTTAAGTTCGTTGTCAGCAGCAATTGTTACTAACATATTAATAGCTTTATTTAAAGCACTAGTTCTAGTTTCAATCTTAGATAATGTAGTATTTGTAATTGAAACCGCTTTTGCATTCTTTAATTCAGTAGTTAATGTCTTGAATGAATCTGTTGTATAATCAGCAGCCTTTTTCTTTTCTGCTTCTTTAATTACAGATTGTAATTCATCATAAGCATTTCTAAGATTCTTATCGTCTTTATCAGAATCTTTTAATTCGCTCATTGTTTGTTTTAATTTTCTATTTAGGATTTCAAGTTTAGCAGCACTACTTGTACCATTAAATGCTGTTAAAGCTTCATTATATGCCTTTTTAAATGGTTCAAATGTTTCGACTGAATAGCTCGACTCTTTCTTAATCTTCTTCTTAGCAGAGTCTAATGTATCTTCTAATTGATCTTTAGCTTCTGAAACAGACAATGTTGAAACTATATCGTCTGCATCAACACTATCCTCGAAGTCAACGATAAAGTATATTTCTGCAATACTTGTAATATAAACTGTATCGAATTCCTTCTCAATGTCTGAAAGTTTTCCTTCTTTAATTGAGTTTTCTGATGCAACTAAGTAAACATAGTACTCTGAATTTTCAGGCATTTCATAAATCTTCTTATTTATTTTTACCTTAATTGTTTTACTTGTTAATTCTTGTACAGAGCCAGCATCAGTCTTCGATATTCTATCTCTAATAATAATGTCATCATTATTATCTAAAGAATACAATACAACTTCGCCAACTTTAGTTTTTTGTGAAGAATTTGATAATTTGTATTCATGATAATCATCATCTACTTCAAACAATTCTATTCCTTTTGACTTGCTAACTGTAATATCATTATCTGAAACGATACCAGCATTTACCTTAGGTGTACCTTGTAATACAACGCTTATAACATTTTTCTTTTCGTCATATGTTATATATGCCATTTCAGCTTCATCATAATTAGTAATGTATTGGAACAATATTGCATCGTCATCATCTGGTAATTCATATTCGTTATCGTTCTTATCATAAATTGTGTCTTTCTTAATTCTATCTACTTCAACTTCTTTAATAGTATATGAATCTGTAATTTCAAAATCGATTAGTTCTTTTTCTTCTGTGTCATAAATTAAATCAACTTTACGACCATAAAGCTTTCTAATTTCTTTCTCATCTTCGATTCCAATAGTAAGTTTTCTATTATTTGTCTTATCTCTAACTACTATTTCTCTTTCATCAAAGTCAACACTTAGTACTTCGCCATCTTTAATGCACTTAATGTGGCTAAAGCTTTGTTCAACAAGCGATACTCCATCGCCATAATTAACTTTACCATCAGAAGTTGTAGATACGATCTTTCTTGTTCCAGCTTTTAATGCATTATATATCATATTAGCAATATATCCACGAGTTGCATTATCAGAAGACTTTGTAGCTTGAACATCCTTTAGAATACCTGCATCATTTGCTACTGTCATATAGCCTGTAGGATACTCTTTGCTCTCAAGCTCTTTTGTATAATTCAAAGCTCTTAAAAGCATTGTAGCAGCTTCTGCATATGTAACGTTGTTATTTGGCTTAAAGTTTCCATCTGGATATCCTTTAATTATACCTTGTGATACTGCACAATTGATATATCCTGAAGCCCATCCGCCTTCAACTACGTCAGGAAATTGAGTCTTTCCTTTAAGAGAATTAGCTGATGTTTCTTTACCTAATGTGACAATAATAAGTTTTGCCATCTCAGCACGAGTAACATCCTTATTTGGTCTATATGTACCATCTTCATATCCGTTAACTATTGATAAATCAACTAATATTTTAACAGATTTTTCAAATTTTGTTCCCTTAATGTCAGAAAACTCTGCTGCGAAACAAATTGATGTTGTTATCATTATAATTGCAATTAAACCTAATAATAAACTTAACTTTTTCAAAATATTTCCTCCTAACATAATTTATCTAATCCATTACTGTTTCAGAAACCACTTTATTATCTACGTATACAACCAGCCTTGCACCAGGTTCTTTCTTAATCTTAATTCGAATTTTTCCTTCAGATTTCATGTGATGACCTTCATATTCCACTCTAGTACCAAATATTGTACCGCCCTCTTCTTCAACTTTAACATCAAATTCTGATTTCATGATATTTGAAAAGCTGATGTCTAAAAATTGTTCATCATCACCTAGAACATAGTCTGGAACTTTTACATCTCCACTATCTTCTTCTATTTCAACTTTATGAGATCCAACACCTTTTGAAATCTTGTCTTCAATTTCTTTTACTTCACTTGCAAAATTATTATTTGAAATCTTATAAACAAGTGTGTTATTACCTGAGTCTAAATTGTATAAATATACTTCGACAGCTCTTCTAACATAAACTGGTACGACAGTACCTCTGTAATGTTCCTCAACTGTTGGATCTAATTTTGCAATATTAATTGTATAGAAAATATTTCTTCCAATTACTTTAATATCACTTTCAAAGAAATTATAATCACTATATCCCATAATGTATGGATAATTATCTACTAAATCACCAGAATAAAATTCTTTAAAAGCAGATTCATATAAACCATAGCCTTTGGCTATATCTAGCAACTCCTTTGAATATGGTTGCTTGATGTAGCTATATACACCATCGAAATAAACAAGTGCTTTATGACCTAAAATACTTTCGTCATATTTTAATGGGGTCTTTGTTTGAAGATCCATATCATATTCAATAACATTTGCTGTCTCTAAATTTCCATTTTCATAGTATAATTTGTTATCTATTACAGTAACTCTTTCATCAGCTAAAGAATCAGAAATTAAAGTAACAGCTCCTGAATCCATATCGAATTCATATAATTTACCATATGAGAAAAAGAAACCAGAGCCATCTAAGTATCCAATAGAAATGTATTTTAATTGTTCATGAGAATCATTTAATCTATTGATATATCTAAGTGTCTCAGTAGCATAAGATTTTTCATCTCTACTCTTAATTATTTGCTCGTTAGTAACAATATAGTCTTTGTTCTCTTTTAAATCGTGCTTAGTAAACATTATATTGTCGTAAGAAGAATCTATTTTGTAATAGAATAATGAACCATCATAATAGCCTAAAAACACGTAAGAATCGTCATTATAGCTTGTAGTATATTCTTTTGAACCTATTTCCAACGTATTCATATCCATATACCACATTTTGTCATCAATCTTAGCAAGTGTGTAATATGCTCTATGTTCATCTTGGTCAAAGTATAAGAATTTTCCACGACCAAGCTCTCTATCATCTTCACCCTTCATATTTGTGGTATGAATCATACCATTACTCTTTTGGAAATAAAATCTATCTTCAAAAATGTAAAATTCTGTAACACCTGAAACTCTGAACAAGTTACTAACTGTTCCATTTGGATGAATTACATTCATAAATCTTTGAGAACTAGAAGAAAGTTCTTCTTTTCTAAAATCATATGTTTTAGTTGAATTCTCAAAATCACTATTTATTAATTCTATATAATAAATATTTCCTTTATATGATACATATGATGTACCATTTCCATAAGTTTTATCAATAATTGGTATAAAGGCATCTCCCGAGCCGTACTCAACATCTCCAGAAAGATTATCTCCAGAAACAACTGGACTTGAATTATTCTTTCCAAGAAGGAATATCGTTACAAATAAAGCAATTAATACTAAAACTAGTATTATGATTAACATAATTTTCTTCATATAATATCCTCCACTTCTTTTTAATTGTACCATACCGTTTTATAAAAGCAATAAAAAATGACACCTTTTTTAGGTGTCATTTTGTAAACAAAAAATGTTAAATTCCACTTGCTTCGAATAAGAATGATCCCATGTAAACTTCCATAATTGGCTTTAGAATGATGATTACGAAACCAATCAAAATTATACCCATAAAAGCCATAGAAACTTGTGGAAGAGTCTTAGTAATTCTCTCTATTGTAATTCTTATATCTTCATCAATAAATCTTAAAATATTGTCTATCATTTCTGCCATGTTTGTTTCCATACCTATCTTAAGCATCTCTTGAAGCATTGGAGGGAACTCTTTCATATTTTCAAATGGTTCAATCCATGAATCACCGACAATCAAGTTAGCCTCGGCAGCCTCTATGGCAGCTCTTAAAACATCGTTAGTAACAACTTGCTTACACTCTGCAATAGCATCTTGAAGTCTTGCATTATTCTTCAAGTTGATATTAACAGCAACGAAGAATTTTTGTATTTGTAATCTAAGTATAAGTGGACCAAAAATTGGGAAATTAATTTTAAATTTATCCCAAGCAAATTTTCCACCTGGAGTACTCTTCCAAACTCTAAATGCAACAATCAATGCTACAATTACTGCTAAAATAATATACCAATGATCTCCACACCAATAAACCACATTAGCAGCAGCTATTGTCTCTTCAGGGATTTGGTCTGTTAGACCATAGCTTGCATACATGTCTTGCATTACTGGAAGACCAAATATAATACAAAGAACACCACCAATGACTAAGGCAGCACTTTGAAGTAATGGTCCAAGCATAGCTTTTCTAACTGCTCTTTTAACCTTAACACTATCTTGTAAATATTTAAGTGCTTGTTCAAGCGAGCTAACAAGTGATCCTGTTGTCTCACCAACTTTAATAAGGTTGGTATAAATCTCTGGGAATGTTTTGTTATAGTATTCCATTGTTGAATAAATATATCCACCAGTTTCCATACCATCTATCATATCGCCTAAAATATTCTTCATAGAAATATTTTCAGCATTATCATACAATGTTTGAATTGCTCTAATGTTTGTGAAGTTTGATTTCTTAAGAAGTAAAAACATTTCAGTAAATGATATTACTTCATCAATCTTTACTCTAGAAACAACACCTAAAGTTTGAGAAATCTTTTTAAAGATTGCGCCAAAATCTACATCACCTTTAAGAATTTCCTCAATAGATTTTTTCTTTTTAACGCTGGCTACATTATCTGCAAAATACTTGTCCTGAGTAAGAACAGCTTCATTTAAACCGATAGCAGCTCTCTTATTCATTTTTGATTTTTGTTTTGTTCCGAAAAGTTTTTCAATATCAAACTTCTTTTCTTTAATACTGACAACTTTTAGGCCCTCAGCAGCAAGCGAATTTCTAAGTGTCGACATAGATCCATCAAAATCTATTTTGTTAGTAATCATACGACCTTGCTTAGTCATCGCCTTGTACTCAAACGTAGGCACTAAATATCACCTCAAATCTTAGTAAGCTAATTTCTTCTTAACTTCTTCTATAGTAGTAACACCATCAATTACTTTCTTAAATGCATCAACAACAAGTGGTTTATATCCACACTTGAATGCGGCTTTTCTAATTTCTGATGATGGCTCATCTTCAATAATTTTATCTTTTAGTTCATCATTGATGTTCAAAATTTCAACAGCAGCAATTCTTTCGTAGTAACCTGTATTGTTACAATACTCACAACCTTTTGCTGTATATGTCTTATGACCTTTGTAATCGAACTCAACGCCAAATCTATTACCAATTTCTTCAAACTCTTTAATCTCTGCTTCGTTGAAATCTCTTTCTTCTTTACATTTTGGACAAAGTCTTCTAACAAGTCTTTGTGCAATAACTGTAGCTAAAACTGATCCAACGTCGTATGCAGAAATACCAAGTTTCTTAAGACGAGTGATTGCTTCAACAGCATCAACTGTGTGGATAGTAGATAAAACGAAGTGTCCTGTTTGACCAGCTTGGATAGCAATTTCTGCTGTCTCCTGGTCACGAATTTCTCCGACAAGAATAATATCAGGGTCTTGACGAAGAATAGTACGTAAGTTACTAGCAAATGTACTATTGGCACCAACTTGAACTTGGTTAATACCAGGAACACGAATTTCTACTGGGTCTTCAATTGTAGTAATGTTGATTGAAGGTTTGTTTAAGAATTGAATTACTGAGTACAAAGTAGTTGTTTTACCTTCACCAGTAGGGGCCGCAACCATTGCTATACAGTTACGTCTATCAAATGATTTCTTAATGATTTCTTCATCATTAGGGAAACCTAAATCAAATAAACTCTTAATATTTGCATTCTTTCTAAGTAATCTTAGAACGAATTTCTCACCATAAATGTTTTCTTGTGAAGATACACGGATATTGAATTCTGGATAAGAATTGATTTCACCATCTTGCATACCTTTCTTCTCTTGGTGCATACCAGAGATAGCTTTAAGTCTTCCTATGATGTAATCTCTCTTACTTAAATCTATATTAGTAACTTCAATTAAGTCACCATCAATTCTGAATCTAATACGCATTCTGTTGTCCATAGGCTCAAAGTGGATATCTGATGCTCTCTTGTTCATAGCACTACGAATAATGTTATCAACAAGCTGTGTAGTATCTTGTCCTTCAACAACATACTCTGTAGTCTTCCCAGATTTCTTATCTAGCTCATCGAATGCTGCATCTATATAAGTTGCGAAAGTAACACATACTTCCATCTTAAGACCTTTATTCATAAGAATAAGCTCTACTCTTTTTCTAACTGCTTGATTCTCAGGGTCGGCAAATGCAACCATCATAGTAGAACGATTCTTATCAGCAAATCCAAATGGAATAACTTTGTGTTGTCTCATAGTATCAAAAGGAATATATTCTGAACAATTGAATTTTTCAAATATATTTTTTGGTATTAAGGCATGCTTACAACCTAAGCGCTCTCCTATTGCCTTAAGAAGTTCCTCGTCGCTACATAGATTAAGAGTATGGAAAATTTCACCAATTCTCTTTTCTGGATGCTCTTTTTGATAAGCTAGAGCTGTATCTATGTCTCTTTCAGTAATAAGGTTTTTTCTAATTAAATAAACACCTAAAGGAACATTTTTTTTATTTGAATTACCAAATAAATCTGCCATTAATATATCCTCCTTAAAAATCTAATCTTTCGTACTTCTCATTAATTAAAATTACCCAATAAATATTGTATAATACCCTATAAATTAGTCAATTAAAGCCATTAAAATGTTATATAAATTTAATAATTTATCGCTTGTCCACCTGAGTTTTCGTATAGTCTTCTCAAATCTTGTTCAGTTAGGTCAGATTTGTATGCACTAATGATTGTATTTATGTCATTTGTTTGAATTCTATACTTTCTTGTAGAATTTCCAAGTATTAAAGCTCCATATAGAGCTATAAATAGCATAATTACGAAAGCCATTATAGTAATAGATCCTTTTTGTTTTTTCAACATAATCATTTACTCCTTTAAACAAAATAATCAATATAAAGCCTTAATCTGCTGTATTTGTGACTTTAATAGTTTCAAGAACTATGCTTTCCATGTCATCTTCGCTAATATCATTACCAAACTTAGCTGAATAGAAAACCTCTACTCTTAGCTTTAAAACTTCATTTCCATAGGCAACGCCATCTTCAGCAGATAGTCTTCTAACAGTCTTTATAATTCTTAAAGCTTGATTGTTAGAAATAACATATTCAGGTTCAGCTCCTGATGGCATAACTTGACCATTAAATATATCTATCATATTAACATTTGAATCTAAACCATTTACTATAAAGCCATACTCACCATTTGCTAATTGCTCAGCTGTTGGATGATTGTTTTGGATAGCTTCTTTAATATATGAATTGATACATTCTGAAGTATGGTCCTCTATGTATTTTTCAACATCGTCAGTATCAAAATGGCTTGAAACATGTGCAACAAGCTTAGCACATGGCTTAAGGACATATCTGTTAGTCGAAGTATCTAGTTCTCTTGTTAAGAAACCAGTAAGCTCATTAGCATCTGTTTGAAGCATATTTTCAATTTGAATAACTGCAGTGTTAACAGCTGAGTTTCTTTGTTTAAGTCTTCTATAGTTGTTGTAAGCACCATTAAACATACCTAAACTTACGATTAAGAATATGGTAAGAATAATAATACCAACACCGATTTCAACTAAAGAATATCCTTTGTTTGATTTTAAAAACATATACTCACCTCAAATTTTTATCATCATATTACATGTATCAATAAAATCCGCAAAATATGGCTCAAATATCATAATTATTGTAAAACCAATTGATAAATAAAAGCCAAATGGTATTAAATCGTCGTCTGATTTCTTTTTAGTTAGTAACTTGATGCCTGTTCCAATCAAAGTTGCTAGCAAGCTAACAAATAGTCCTAATAATTGAGAACCAAGTCCAAAGAACAATCCTAGAAGAGCAATATACTTAATATCTCCCTCTCCTACTGCAAAATCGTCTTTTTTAGACATTCTTATGTAAGCAAATCTTACAATAAATAAGAACAAGGCAATTATTGCAAATCCAGCCATGTGAATAATTAAATCACTTTTTTCATATATTAAAACAGCTATCTTTAAAAAAGAAATTACAAGGCCATAGATTAAAACTCCATTAGGAATAATGAATTTTTCTTTATCAATGCCTGCTATTATAAACATAGAAACTATAAATAAAACATTGATAGCAAACTTAGCGAAATCAATTAATGAGCTTTCAAAACTTATTTTCATACTATATGCTAAAAGCAAAAATACTACTCCTGAGCATATTTCAAGTATCAAGTATCTAGGTCTTATTTTTTCTTTACAATATCTACATTTGCCACCTAAAAATATATAACTCCATACTGGTATAAGATCTGCAAGTTGAAGCTTATGGCCACACTTAGGGCAATAACTTCTCTCGTGAGTAATATCTTCATGTCTTGGAATACGATACACAGCTAATGTGAAAAAGCTTCCAAAAACAGTACCAGATATGAATATTGTTACATATATTATTACATTGATTATATCCATAAATAATCCCCAACAAGCTATAATTATCGCATAATAATTCTTTATATATTATACCAATAATGCTTATTTATTAGTAGAAAATGGCCAAAATATAATATATTTGTAACAAAAAACGACTCTCGTAAACGAGAGTCGTAAAATTTCAACTTAAAACTATAATTAAGAAATCTTTTGTGATTTCTCAGCTACTTCACCAGTTTTAACTGTAACAACAGATGGAAGTCCTGTTGCAACTGTTCCAACTGTATCACCTGTTTCAGCTACTTTACCAGAAATTTCACTTAGGTATTTAGCTAAGATAGGTTGTTTATTTGTAACTGTGTTTCCATTAACGTTCTTGTCTCCAATAGAAAGACCAGAGTTACCAGCAACAACATAGTAATGTCCGTTCTTAGAGTCGATGTGGTATTCAATAGAACCATCTGATTGTTGAACAGGGTATCCTGGTAATGTGAAGATTTGTCCATTTGATGTAACAAAGTGGTATTCTTCACCGTTTGAATCACCATAGAATTCATGAGAAGCACTACCATTTGCTAAGTTATCACCATATTGTGAATAGTTTGTAATAACACCATCATTGATTACGTATGCAACAACTGAATCAACTTGTTTGTCGCCTTTATCACCAATGAATTCTCCATCTCCACTTGCTCCACCTACATTTAAAATGTATTGAAGAACATATTGATATTTTTGTTCTGCTGTATCATTTGTATTTCTGTTTGTTAAAACATATCCTACTGGGATAGTGAAGCCATGTACACCTTCACCTGAAGCATTAACTGTTGTAAATCCGTTTGCCGTCATGTAAAACATTTGAGCATCATTAATGATTTGTCCTCTAATACCTGTATTAGATTTAACATTTGCTGCATCTAGAGCAACTTGGTCTGTAAATTCACCAAATTCTTGTGCGAATCTAGCATATTGTGCATTACCTACTGTTGATGTAGATGCATTCATTACGATAGCAGCTAAGATGATTATAACGATGATTGTTATAATAAGTGCTATCAAAGAAACACCTCTTGAATTTTTCATTCTAAAATCCTCCTTAGTAAAAATAAATAAAAACAGTAAATTTAATTAATTAAATTTGCTTAAATTACCTTAAGCTTTATAACAATAAGTATTACCCCTTATTGTAGAAAAATAATATAATATGATATTCAAGTATTACATATTATATTATTTGTTCCCAAAAATTATTAATTTGTTGCTGAATCCCCAGAATTCAAAGCCATACGTTCAGCTGATAATTCATTAGCGATTGTAACAACCTCTGTTGGAATATCTGTCTCTACTTCGTCTGAAGTAACAAAAGGATTAGGAGCACCAGTAGAAACTCTTCTCTCATCTGTCATTGTACGTAAGCTCTTATTTGTAGCTTCATATTTCTTTGTAGGATCTTTTTGGTTTTCTAGTGAAGTTTCTTCACTTACTACACCATAATCAGCCAAATTGATTCTATCATACTTTACAGCATTTGGTACAGATGTACTTAAGAAAGTGAAGTGATTTCTAAAAAGTAGAAAACCAATAAGTACAATTAATCCAACCATAATAAAAGCTATAAATACTTCTTTTAGTATTCTCTTAACTACTTGCATTAGCTTCCATCCTTTCTATCTATTCTGCTTCAGCATCAGAAGTAACAACTGCAACGTTGCCAACTGTAAATGATGCTTTAGTTATTTCGCTTGTGCTTCCACCTTGCATTACAATATTATCAACATTAAATTTAAGCTCCGAATCATTTTCAAGATCATAAATGAAGTTGATAATAGCAATATATTGACCGCTTACATCAAAGTTAATTATTTTCTTAGATGGTACTGGTTCAATCTTAACTTTAATATCGCTATCATTTGCATAAGTACCTATCTTCATCCATAAGTAATCAAGTAAGTACTTCTCCTCTTGGTTAGCTTTTCTAATTTCTTCTACAGAAGCATTATTAGCAACTTCATCATATTGAGCCTTTGAAGTTTGGAATCTTGATTCAGATGCCGCTAACAATTTCTTTTCGTATTCAAAATCAGATGAGTTAAGTTTTTCTAGTTTCTTTCTTTGTTCAACCAAATCTTGTGATTCTTTAATTATTGTAGAATAAGAACCATTTGAAAATTGTTGGCCGAACAATGAAATATTGACACCATGTAAGAAAGAACTAACTAATCCTATCAATAAAACAATTACAAGCGCCAAAAGTAATATCTTTTTAATCATGGCAATACACCTTTCACGATAATTTTAATATCTGAAGACATTTCTTTTACTTCCATGTCAACATCTTTAATAATACCTGCTAATTTAAGTCTTGATACAAAGTAACCTAATTGTGCATATTTTGGAGACTCAGCCTCCACTCTAATAGCATTATTATCACCTACTGTAATAGCTGTAACTTTAACGTCAGTAGGAATAATGAACATTAATTGACTTAAGAAGTTTGGAACTTGATATGTAGCTTCTCTTCTAAGTCTAACAGTTTGTATAATTTGTTGAAGTTTGCTCTTCTTATCATCATATGCTCTTGCTTGAATATCAATTGTCTTCTTATCATCTTGAACATATTTAATAGCTTGTTCTGTTTTAGCAATATTGTTGTTGACCTCTTGTGTCTTCGAAAGGATACTGCTTTCTAGAACGTGTGCAAACGCTGTATAAACAACCCATGCTGCGAACAATGCGATAGCAAGTCTTGTAAGCCATTCTGCAATTGGGTCATAATATTCAACTTCTTCTTCAAATGATGGTGCATATTCTCCAGAACCACCAAGTTGTCCTAAACTTTCAACTCCACCATCAACTTGAATATTCTTTTTCTTCTTCTTACCAGTCTTTTTAGCTTTAAGTGTCTTTTGGTTGATTTCGTTAATCTTTTCATTAAACTTAGCCAAAAGAACCTTTGGACTAGCATTCTTTTTACTTACTTCCTTCTTTAATAAACTTCCAGAAGCAAGGAAATCTTCTTCTTTCTTAATACCATTCAAACAAATTGTTGAAGCAGCAAGAGCACTATTAACTTCAAGCACGTCTTTTAAGCTGTTTCTTTCTTTATTAACAAAGAATGGTACTAACATCTCTACCCTTTTGCCTGGGAAAGCTTCTGATAGGTATAAGTCAATGTTATTAACTATAATACCTGTACCTGTTATATATACATCTCCAAATTCACCATAATATGGTTGAAGTTCTATCATTATTCTTTGCTTTAATTCATATAATGTTGGCATTAAGATTTCTCTAACGCTTTGACCATCACTATCTGCGCCTAAAACATCAACATCTGCATAAGCATCTACGCCTTTACATGCTTCATATGCCTTTGCATAAGAATTGTATTTTTCAGCAAGACTTGAAATAACTTCATCCATACCTATTGGAATGTTAATTATTTCATATGGACTACCATTCTTAATAATAGTAAGCTTTGTATTGTCTTCGATATTAACAATCAAACAATTCTGACCAGCACCTTTGTCTTGTAGAAGGTTTGTAATTGTAGAACCAATTGCAGTGATTCCTTCGAACTTTGTTGTAGAAAGCGCTTGCCATAGATTTGAAAGCTCTACTTTACTTGCTTCAGCACAAAGAACTTTATATTGATCCATACTTTCAGGACTATCTGTAAGTAGAAATACCGCATCTAATGATGAAGCACTCTTTCCTTTCTTAGCACATAAGTCCTCAAATTCAGATTGTAAAAAAGCTTCTCTGTCTTTTGCTTTAAGGTTTTTATAAACCTCTGTTTTATCATAGTCATCTGAAGTAATAGCAACACTAATTGCACTGTCTGAGCTTTTTGTTTCTTGAATTATTTCTTGAATTGTTTGAGAAAGAATATCATAAAACTTTACACCATAAGCTTCAATCTTAAACGAATTAGAAGCTTTGTCTTTAGACATCTTGGCATATTTTATAAGATTCTTACCAACACTTATTCCCAAGCAACTTGCCATAGTCTTTACTCCTTTATCTTTATACTATTTTGAACCGCCAACTTTAACGGTACTACTTCCATCTTTGTAAGAAAATCCTGTTGTTCTATAAATTGTTGACATTAAGTCGCCTGCTTCTTTTACAGTCCAACTGCTTCCTACTTCATTTTCAATTGTTGAAAGGATATCTACTTGTGAATTTGTATTGTAGTACAAATCATTTAAGTAGTTAATCAATTCTGATTTGCTAATATCATTAGCAACTGCTCTATTGATGTATGTTTCTAATTCAGAAAGTTCTGTCTTAAGTGAATGTGTATCAAAGTCATAATCTTCTAATCTATATAAGAAAGCATACATTTCTGTGTAATTAATGTTTTTGTCAAGTTCTAATCCAATGTCATATCCGATAAGTACATATGCATCTTCGAAAGACTTAAGCTTAGCTTCGTCAGCCCAATCAGCTCCGCCTTCAGTAATTAAATCAAATATTACTAATAAGAATTCTTTTCTTGTAATCTTCTCTGAGTATGGCATCATACCATAATTAATGATTTTTGAATTCTTAACCCAGCCTACTCTTGAAAGAGCGTAATCTCTATCAGATCTCTTCTCAATAAGTGTAGCTGCTTTGTACTTAGAAAGTTTTAAGTATATATCTAAGTTTTGTAATTGTTCACGAGTAAGATATTGTGAATATCCTTTATACTTTTCTAAAAGTTCATAGCCTTTTTTGCAATAGTTTTCAACTACATAGTATTGTTGGATGTTTAAGCTCTCACGTGAAGTATAACCATTAATGATATCAACAATGCCTCTTGCAACATTGTCTAATTCATTTAGCTTATCTTCATGATGAACATTTACACCTCTCGCTCTGATACCTTTAATATTCATGTATGCTAGAATTGTTGTATATAAATCATCCAATTCAACTTCTCTATCTAATTGTGCTTTTGTCTTTATTCCTGTAAGACCAGTTTTAACAGCCCACTCATATCCAGGAGTACCCCACCATGCTGCAAAGGCAGTAGTGCCTATTCCTATAGCAAGGCAAAGTATTATTGACATCACTAGTATTTTGTTAAAATGTTTCATATCTTCACACCTTTTCGTCTTTATTCTAAATAAGAAAGCTTGAATCGCGCACTTCCCTATATTTTTCACACTATAAAATCTAAAATTATTTTATTCATATTTATATGGTTTATCAACCAATATACCTAAAGTGTAATAATAATGTAAATTGATTGTAAAATATAGCAAAAACGAGTATTTGGCGCAAAAAAAGAAGCTTACATTTAAGTGTAAGCTTCCAAATGATTTATAATGTTAAACCTTGATTTTGGTTATTAATTACATCAAGAATTGAGTTGTATTGTCCTCCATCGTTGATACTAAGTTCAACTGTTTTGGTAAGAACATCAACATATCTATAACTTATTTTTTCAAGGCCATTTGTTGTTTTAACTAAAAACATGTTTGGATAAGCATTGACAAGAGTGCCTTCTTTCTCAAAAGATTTGTTTCTTCCAAGACTTCCACGAAGAATAACTTTTTGTCCAACAACATCTTCTATATTCTTTTTAACTTCGTTAATATTACTTTTCTCAATCATACTTACCCCTCCACTATCTAAACTACATGAAAAGTATAGCACTAATTTGTTACTTTGTCAAAATATTTTGAATCAATATACACTTAGAGCCTCAACGTTTTCATAAGTTCGTTTATGTGAAGTTTACACATTAAAATTTACGTAAATATTTTCGTTGCAGTAATTATTTATCGTCGCTTATTATTCTCTTTGCAACTTTCAAACCTGTAAATACAGCATTTGCAACAGTTTGATTTTTATTTGTTAAATCTCCACCAACAAAAATATTTCTATTTTCAATTTTATAATTCTCATCAACTTTAACATAATTATCTTCCGTAAACTCTATATCTTCACCAAAGAACTTTTTGTCAACTGATGATCCAATCGCTTCAATCATATAATCTGTTTTAAAATTAGAATTATCGTCTAGTGTAAGTACTAATCCATCGTCTACATTTGCCTCAAGTACCTTTGTGGTGAAAATAAACTTAACTCCTTCCTCGATAGCCTCCTCTATTTCCTTCTTGTTAGCTGGCATATCTTCTTTGCGGCGTCTATATATGATAGTTGTATCTGCGCCGTTTTTATTGGCCTTTCTACTGCTATCAATAGCTACGTTACCGCCACCAATAACGACAACTTTTTTACCTTCAACATCATAATCATTTCGTAAGAAATCATTTGCATTGATTATATACTCTTTGTTGCTGTCATTAATTAAGCCAAGTGTTTTAGAGCTCGAATGGCCAATTGAAATAAATACATAATCATATTCTTTTTCTAAAGAAGCTAATGTAACTACATCATACCCTTCAACTTTTGTATCATCTGAAACTAATAAGCTATTATACTTAATGTCAAGATGGCCTTTAACATTTTTAGTCAGTGCATAGTTTATATTCTTTTTTACTAATTCACTATCTAATCTAAAATCAGGAATTCCATATATCAAAATTCCACCAAGAAAAGATTCTTTCTCATAGATAGTTACATCAATTCCATTTCGAAGTAGAAAACTTGCGCAAGCAATTCCTGCAGGGCCACCACCAACAATTGCCACTTTCTTATTTGATGATTTTTCCTTACTAGTTGTATTTTCCTCTAAATTTGTATCTGCCAATTTCCATTTCCATAATGCTTCTTCAATCTTACCAATTTCTAAATGAGTATCTATAATACCCTTAATGCAAGAGCCTTCACATTGTCTTTCATGTGGGCAAACAATACCGCAAATAAGTCCTAATGGATTATCTTCAAATGCTACCTCAAAAGCCTCTTCCAATTTATCTTCGCTAATCAATCTATTAATTTCTGGAATTCTAACATTAAGTGGACATGCTGATGAACATTGTGCATTTGGACAATTAAGGCATCCACTCGCCTCTTCTTTAAAATCAAACATCTTACTTCCTCCGTTTAATTAATGATACCATTTTGTATTTTTATGTGCAATAATATGTCCTCATATGATGTTACTGGTATTGCACCATCTTTAATCAAATTATTTGTTCCTTCAGAATAAATGCTACCGATATTGCCCGGCACAGCAAATACATTTTTCCCTTGCTCCAATGCACAATCAACTGTGATTAATGCTCCGCTTTTTGCTTTGGCCTCGACCACAACTACTCCATTAGATAATCCGCTAATTAATCTATTTCTTTTTGGAAAATTATCTTTTTCTGGTTTTGTACCTAATGGAAATTCCGAGATTATAAGGCCACCACTTCTAATTATATTTTTATAAAGCTCCTCATTCTCTTTTGGATAAATAATGTCTATCCCACATCCAAGCACTGCAATAGTCTTTCCAATCTTGTCATACGCTCCCTCGTGGGCACAGCTATCTATTCCTTTTGCAAGGCCACTAATTATAGTGACTCCTCTTTTCGACAAATCACTTGAAAGCTTTTTTGAAATTCTTCGACCATAATCAGATGCATCTCTTGCGCCGACAATTGCAATTGAAGGTTCATTTAATAATCTAATATCACCAACACAATAGATCTCCTCGGGTGGATCACAAATCTCCTTAAGCTTAACAGGGTAAAAAGCATCGCTTTGATTAATTCTAATAACGTTCATAAAAACCTCCCAACAAAATAGGGGCAAATGATAAATCATTTGCCCCTGTTATTTACTCTACCGTTTTAATTAAGTTATCGATAAGACTTATAATCGTCATCGGACCCACTCCTCCAGGAACCGGTGTAATCAATTCACACTTATCTTTAACATTTTCAAAATCTACATCTCCAACAATCTTCTTTTCTTCAGATAATCGATTGATGCCAACATCAATTACTACTGCTCCCTCTTTAATCATATCAGCAGTAATGTATCTTGGCTTGCCAATTGCAACTACTAATATGTCTGCTTCTCTTGTAATCTCTCCAAGATTTTTTGTACGAGAATGACATATCGTAACTGTACCATTGCTGTTTAAAAGTGATAGTGCCATCGGCCTACCTACTAGATTACTTCTCCCAACAACTACACATCGTTTACCATCAATTGATACTTTGTATTCGCTAAGAAGTTTCATGATACCTAGTGGCGTAGCTGGTGTAAATATTGGATGACCTGCTGCCAAATTTCCAAGGTTAATACTATTTAATCCATCTACATCTTTTTTTGGTAAGATTCTATCGAACGCTTCCAAAATATTTAAGTGATGTGGAATTGGACTTTCAATCAAAATTGCAGTAACCTCATCATTTGCATTTAGTTCATCAATTTGTTTTAACAATGCTTCTTGTGTAATTTCTTTATCGAGTACTAACTCAGAATATGGAATTCCAAGTTCTAAGCAAGTCTTTCCTTTAAGTCTAGTATATATCTCAGCTGCAGCATCATCACCAATTCTTATCATTACAAGATTTGGTTTTTTAGGTAATGATGCAATTCTTTCTTTATACTGTTCTTTTAATTTTGATGAAATCATTTTGCCGTCAATTAGATTCAAAACTATCACCTCTCATATTATGGTTATGGCGCCCATAGGGCGCCAATATAATTATTAAAATCCACGTATAAACAAAAGTACAATTAAAAGTATTCCAAAGCCAACTCTATAAATTGCAAATATTGAATACTTGCCTTTTTTAAGATATGCCATAAATACTTTTATTGCTAAAAATCCTACTACAAAGCTTACAAGATTTCCTAAAAGAACTGGTATCCAATATGTAGAATCAGATCCAATATCTTTAATAAATCCTGCAACCTTAACTATCATTCCTGCTGCAATCAATGGTATTGATAAAAAGAACGATAACTTCGCACTTGTAGTTCTATCATACTTTAATGTTCTTGATGTTGATATTGTAATTCCCGATCTTGATACTCCAGGAAATACTGCAGCTACTGCTTGTGATAACCCAACAATCAAAGTATCTTTTAATGAAAGATTATCAAATGTTTTTTTAGCTTCACAAATTCTATCAACTACATAAAGCAATATACCCATGATAATTGAAGCAATTGCTATTAGTAAAACATGCAAACTTTGACTATCGCCGATTATTTTTTCAGAAATCTTGTTTAGAACTATGTACAAAATTCCTGTTGGAATTGTAGCTGCTATGATATACCAAAATATTTTGCCTTTTTGTTTTTGATCATCACTTGCTTCTTCTTTACCTTTTTTAGATAGTCTCATGAATCCACATTTAATAAGCTCAATGCCTTCTTTAAAGAAATATACACACATAGCTATTAGTGTTCCAACATTAAGCAAGTCTACAAGCTCAGAGATAAAATCATACTCCGCTACAGGATTAAACCAATTAAATAACCATCCAAAAAATTCAACATGTGCAGAGCTCGAAATTGGTAAAAACTCTGTAAGGCCTTGGATTAGTCCAAGTAAAACTGCTCTAATAATATTTATATCCATTAATTTTAATCCTCTCTTTGCTATTATCTATTGTATCTATTTAGAAAATCAAAACCTTCATCGTCATCTAGTTCAACATCATAAATTCTTTTATGAGTTCTATTCTTTTCTTTTTCTTCTTCGCTCTTTCTAATTTTTTCTTGGTTCTTAAGTCTAACTGCTTTTTCGTCTTCTTCTTTCTTAAGCTTTTTAAACTTTTCGAAGATGTCTAGTTCTTCTTCATCATCACTAATGAAAGATTCCTTTTTAGAATAAGAGTAATCTTCTTTTGGCTCTTCCTCATATTCTTCGTCTTGAGAATCTTCTTCTATCTCTTCATACTCTGGTTGCTCACTATAATCCTCAACTACTCTTACTTTAGATGGAGCTTCGTACTCTTCATCTTCATATTCATCTTCATCATCGTCATCTTCATATTCTTCATCAGCACCGATAAGTTTTTTAAAGAATCCTAAGAAGCCATGTTTTTCTTTTGGTTCTTCTTCGTACTCTTCCTCATCTTCTACTTCTTCGTACTCAGTTTCATCTTGTTCATCTGAAGATGTGGTATCGTCTTCGATTTCATAACCTAGTCTTCTAATTTTTTCTTCAAAAGTTAGTTCATGATCATCTTCTTCTGGAATATCCTCTTTTTCTTCTACCTTCTCTTCAACTTCTTCAACGTACTCATCAGCTTCTTTTAACTCTTTTGGTTCTTCTTCAGCTTCTTCTATTTCTTCATCTTCGATGTCATAAACTTTTTTGCTTGGTGCTGTATATTTTGGTTTTTCAAATTTAGGTCTTTCATATACAGATGCATCATCTGCTTTATTAAATTCTTTTGCTGCAACTGCACCTTTGATATATTGTCTTATATTAGCAAACACCGGCTCTTCAAGAGCTTTTTCTTCAAATGAATCATCTACATCAATTGCATAACCAATATAATTGATTGCTGTTTCATTATCTCCACGAAGAACGTTAATCTTCGCTAATTGGTAATAAGACTTAGCCATGCAATCACTATCTGGTGCAGATTTCTTGAACATCTCTTCAGCTTTTGAAAGTTCGTTTTTCAATAAATAGATTTGTCCAAGATTAAAGAAACTATTAAACATAGTTGGATTAATCTCGATTGCTTTTCTATAACATATTTCTGCTTCATCAAATTTTTCTAATTCTGATTTTGCAACACCCATGCTGTAATATAAATCATAATTGTTTGCATCATACTTAGTAGCATTTTGATAAACCGTAGCCGCTTCATCAAACTTACCCTCTTTCATAAGTATCTCGCCAAGCAATTCTGAAGCAGGTGTAAAGTCTGGTTTGATTCTTAAACTATTATCTAATACAAGGCATGCATCATTTAACTTGCCCATATCTTTAAAGATTAAACCAATTTCGTAATATGACTTGAAGTCATCTCTATTAAGCTCGATAGCTTTTGCATATCTATCGAACGCAGTTCTTCTATCTCCGCTATATTTATACATCTTACCAATCTTTGAATAAGTTTTACTATTGTTAGGATTTTTGGTAAGTGCTTGTTTATAAAAGTCTATTGCTCTTGTATAGTTTTCTTTACTAGCGTAAAAATCGCCCAATTTAATTCTTACAAATTCATCTAAATCAACATTAGAAAAGTCTGCCCATAGTATCAAACTAGGAACAATGAAGTTTAAGATTAAGAAGTATATTTGCATATACCAATTAATATTAAGTCCCATAATCAATGCAACTATTTGAATAATTGTATTTACAACTTGCAAAACACTAATGAATAAATAAGTTTGATTGTGAGATTTAATATACTTCTTAACGATATAGTAAATAAATAAGGCATTTAAAACCCAATACACAATATTTTGAATAACCATAATATCTCTCTTTCTTTCAGAAAAAAATACAAAAAAATTGTTTATTAATTAACCTTATCTTACGTAAAAAATCTAGCTTTCTAACACTGATATTCTATACGATTTTGCGCCATTTGTCTAGTCAACTTCGCTTATTATCCATTGATCATTTTGTGTATAAAGTTCGAATTTTTTCTTAGTCTCTTTTCTTCCATTTACTACTAAAACATCTAAATTATGTAAATTGTTTTTCAATTTGTCATCTTCGCTTATTGTATTATCTCCAGAAACGTATTCAAAAGATGACATTTCGCTTAACATAATGAATGGTTCGCTATGATTTTGAGATTTGTATGTATTATAATCTGTGTTTATGATGTTTTTTGCATAATGAGCAAGCTCACTATATATTTTTCTCATTGCAATATTTGATGGGTCTTTCTCTATAAGCATATTGAAAGAGTTCTCATCAATCGACATTATGTCAATCATATCTCCTGAATTAAGTTGCAAACTATTCACAATAAGATTCGTGATTGCATTGCTAAGCTTAATCTCATCATTAGACACTTTTTCCTTATAAAGTACCTCGTTTTCCCATAATTCTGCATCTAATGTGTACTCTTCTAGATTTCTTCCTTGAATGAATTCCATTTCATCTCTTGTGAAATAGTAATATCCATCTGGAGAAACATATTCAACATTGTCTAGCTCAGGAATAAGAGCAAATAAAGCTATAACATTGTTATTGTATTGGTTTCTATCTACTATAAATTCTGAATAATTAATAACTAGTCTTGTTGGTTTTGAAGAAGACCTAATAGTTACATTCGTGATATTCTTAGAATATGGTAAAAGATTAATGATATTTTGAATGCCCTCATAATCCATCAGTGAAGTCTTCTTCAATTTGATTAGTTCAGCAATATCATAATTTGGTTCTGTTGATACTACTACCTTGAATGCATACTCTACTTCACCTTTCTCATAATAACTCAATTTTATGTAGTAGTAATATGTGTCTTCTTTGTCTGGCATTATAATCTGCTCAACATATCTGTTCGAATAAGAATCAATTGGATTCTCTTGTGGAATAGAGCTACTAATATACTGATTTCCATCGCTATCAAAATAATTGATACTCTTAACTTCAAATACTCTTCTAGTTCCTGCTTGACTCGAAACCTCAATTGTAACTGTCTCACCAGGTGAAGCAATAATTGTATTTTCAGATTTAAAGTTATAATTGAAATTATTCTCTTTTAATACTTGTGTAAAAGCTTTCCAATTATGATTTCCTCTAATCAAAACAGCTGAAGATTGAGTACTTGTAACGCTAACATCTGGAATCTTCTCACTATTTAAACTAATCATAAATATAGTAATGGTGAATAATGCAAGCACAATCGCCATAATAATCTTTAATAAGACTTTAAAAAACTTCTTCAAAATAACACCTTCCATCCATAAAAACTTAACCCATATCGCAATCATTATACTATAAAACAGAGTAAAAAAGTATATAATTTGGATAAAAAAATCCAAAGGAATTATTCCTTTGGATTTTCATTTTTAACTAATTATTTAACTTTATTCTTTTTCTTGAATAGGTTTGCAATTGGTCTTACGAATACATCATAAACCTTCTCTGCAAATGATTTCTTAACGGCAAGTGCAGTAATTGCTTCTTCACCATCAATTGTAGTAGCAACACTACTAGCATATTGTTTATTATATGCATCTTCAAGTCTAGCAAGTGCTGGAGAAATCTCTTGTTTAATATATTCAAGTGCTCCACCTTTACTTGTAGTTCTTTCAAGATCAATAGTAACGTGTACACAATTTTCTAAGTTTGTAATCTTAGATTTAATAAGCTTTTCAGCATTTTTATATTCATCACTTTCTGGTGAAGTTGTTGCAATGTTAGCAAGATATGCTTTGTATTCTTGCAACTCAGGGAAATCCATTTTAGCTTCATATTGATCTGCAGGAAGTCCTGCTGTAGCACTGATATAAGCATTTGAAAGAATTTCACTTAGCTCAACATTATATTTAGCTTGTGATTGTAATTCTTCAATTCTAGCTTTACCATCAGTAATTTGATGATCAACATCAGCTGAAAGAGCTTTAATTCTATCGTATAATTCAATAGGGAATTCTTCCTCTGTATTGCAGTTAGTTGCATAAGTAACAATTGAATTAATTAGATTCTTAAAACTGTTATCTTCTTCCCAAAGAATAAGTGACTTTTTACTGTTAGGATTAATCATCTTCTCTAACTTGTCTAATTTCTGAACTATTCTTTGAAGTTCTGCAACGCTTGGCTTAGTAGCTGTAGCATCTGGTGTATTGGCAAAAATATTACCTGAAGTAGCGTTTTCTTGATTTGCATAACTATAATTGTTTAAATAAGTAATATTATCTTTAACAGTATAAGTAGGTGTAACATTAACTGCTTCTGCTTCTTTTTGGTAAGCAGTTGCAATAGAACCGAAGTTGATTTTGCCTTCAGATATATTGTTAACGATTCCAAAATTAGCGCCAGTATCAGCAGGGCTCTCAGGAACAATTATTTTACTAAAATCAATTTTAAGTGGCTCTTGAGAAGAAACACCTTCATTATTTATATTGTTCATTAATTTATTAGGCTAAGTAAGGATACTTAAGCCATACCTCCTTTTTCTCTTAAGTATATTGTTTAACCAAACAATCACCAAAGGAAAATTTAAAAATGGTGATGCTTCATCTTTAGTAAAAGTATATAAATTAAAACATTATATTTTAATAGTTAACTTAGTAAAAATAAAAGCGCCGTAAGAAAAATCAATTTCCTATACAGTAAAAATTATATCGTTTTTACAAATAGTTTACAATTACACCGCGTTTAAATTTTTGTTACACTAAAGTTACATAAATAGCCAAAATACGGCATTACAAAACACTGTTAACAGCAAAAAGCACTGCTATGCATACATAGCAGTGCTTCTATCCATACAACTATTTATTGCCTAGTATTTTGGCTATTTCTTCGTGTCTCTTAACCTTATTAGTTGTTGTTTTTATTAATGGTTCTTCTGTAATTGTAACGTTTTTAATGTACTTGTAAGTAGGCATTTTCTTGTTAATTGAAGTCTTAATCAAGTTCCAATAATACTCTCTTAAGGCTTCGCCTTGCTTATCTCCAACTTTTTCCTTAATCTCATTCTTGTTATATACAATCTTACAATGTAGATTAATGTCTCCATCCTCTTGAGGTGCTCCATATACAATACATTCAGCAACTCCAGGAAGTTCATTTACTAGCATTTCAAGCTCATCTGGAAATACATTTTTACCATTCTTAAGAATAATAACATCTTTCTTTCTACCTGTAATATACAAGTAGCCATCGCTATCAATTTTACCTAAATCGCCTGTATGAAGCCAACCATTCTTAAGAACTTTTTTGGTTTCTTCTTTATCGTCGTAATAGCCTAACATTACGCTATCTGACTTAGTAATGATTTCTCCAATACCATCTTCATTTGGATTATCAATCTTAACTCTAATACCTTCTAATGGTCTTCCTACACTTCCTAATCTTGTATGTCCTCCATACTCTGCACAAATAACTGGTGATGTCTCAGTAAGGCCATAACCTTGATAAACAACAATACCCAAATCATTTAAAGCCTTACATACTTCTGGATTGAAAGGAGCTCCACCACAAATAACAAATCTTAGGTTCTCTCCTATTCTTTCATGAACATCCTTAAATAGTTTTGTTCTAACATCTATTCCAATTTTCTTAAGTGCTTCACTTGCTTTAAGAGCAACTTTTAATTGCATCATCTTCTTGTTCTTTTCAACGTTCTTCATGATGGTTTTATAAACACCTTCCATCAAAGCTGGAACGCTAACAAAACAAGTAACATTAAAATCTTTAATATTATCTACGAAATGTCTTAAGCCTTCGCAATATGCTCTCTTAGCACCAACGCTTATACCATATAAGAATCCTGTACTACATTCAAAGGTATGATGTAACGGCAGGAACGATAAGTAAATATCATCTTTAGTAATTGGATATAAAAAAGATATTCCATATAATTGTTGGCAAAGATTTTTATGAGTAAGCATAACACACTTAGCAGCTTGTGTTGTTCCTGATGTGAATAGCATAAATCTCATTTTATCGTTGTTAATTCTTACTCTATTAAATTTATTATTTTTGTTTAAAAATAATTCATAACCTTTTTCTAATACGCCAACAAAATCTGTGTCCATGCAAATGTAATGTTTTACATGAACATTTTCATCTTCTTTAAATTTATCAACATACTCACTATATTTTTTATCATATATTAAGACTTCTGCATCTGAACGAATAAGTAATGTTTTAAATTCGATTTCAGGAAGTGAGCGGTCAAGCGGAACACAAATCAAGTCGCTACATGCAGTAGCCATATATGTAACTTCCCATTCATATCTATTTGGTGAAATAAAAGCAATTCTATTATTTTTAAGCCCAAGACTTAAGAAATATTCACCTAAACTTTTTACATCTTTAACAAATTGAGAGTACTTAATAGAAACGATGTCGCCTTTAACTTTAAATAAAAAACCAACTTCGTCTTTAAACTGCTTTTCAATCTTGGATAGTACTTCACGTAAATCTTTAAATTTTTTCTTTGCCATTTTAAACTCCTTAATTATAGCATGATGATTCTCTGCAATGCGATTTTTACATCTACAGGGTTTGTTTTAATATCAATGTCCAACTCATATAATTCATTAAATATTCTAGTTAATTCATCTTTAGTAAAATTTTTGCATTGATTAGAATAGTTTTGAGCCTGAAAAGGATGTTTTAATGACAATTCCTTTTGAACATTACACTTATTCTCAATACATTCTTTTGTAAGTAAAAGATTTTTGAAATGTCTTGTAATCATTATTAAAATCTTTTGCATAGGTTCATTAATCTTTAATAACTCATCTAGATTTTGAAGAGCCTCTGCTCTGTTTCTAATTCCCAAATTATCTGTAAGATTAAAGATAATAACATCTGGTGTTTTAATGCCCATGGTGTCAATGTCTTTTCGCGTTATTATACCACTTTCAACGTAATCTTGCAAAATATCTATCGTATTGTATGCGCTTCTAAGATCTCCGGTCACTAGTTGTGATAAATAATTTGCATCCTCTTTTGAAATTTTCAAAGACTTAGAATTTGCATAATCTATAATACTTTTAATTACAATCGGTAATTTACCTTTTTCTATGTTAATAATCTTTCCGTTTTCCGAGAAAAACTTTTGAACAGCAGCTCTAGGCTTGCCATTTTCAACAAAGACTAATTCAATGTTGTCTATCCTATTTACTATTTGTTCTTTTAACTCATCAGAAAACCATGCAAGCGCTTTAGCTTCCTTTGCTTCTCTTTCTTCTTTTTCTTCTTCTGTTTCGTTTTCTTTAGCATCATCATTTTCTTTCTTAGTTGCTTTCGGAATCTTAACAACAATTAATTTAGGTGTACTAAAAAAAGAATATGTCGTTAATTCGCTACCTAAGTATTGCATATTGTCTTTATCAAATGTTAAAAAGTTGATGCCTTTTTCTAAGTTGTCATATTTAGATTTTATTTTTTCTACTTCCTGTGAGACAAGGAATTCATCATCTCCACAGATCAAAAATAAATTATCCATTTATACCTCTTATTCTATTGTTTTTGCAAATTTTGATGAATGTGCATGACAAATTGCTATTGCAATAGCATCAGTCGTATCATCAAGTTTTGGTATTTTTTCTAAATTCAAAATTGCTTTAACCATCATTTGAACTTGTTTTTTATCTGCTCTACCATAGCCTACAACTGCTTGTTTTACTTGAAGTGGTGTGTACTCATAAATGGGTGTTTCAGTTTTTGCAGCAGATATAACTACTGCTCCTCTACCATGTGCAACTTGAATACCCGTTGTAATATTAGTATTGAAAAACAATTCTTCAACAGCAATTGCATCTGGTTTGTATGTATCAATTAGCATCATCATATCATCATAAATTTTTTCAATTCTTTTTGGAAATGGTACACCTTTTTTAGTTTCAATGGCACCACAAGTAATTAATTTAAAATGATTTCCGCTATATTCAATTACACCATAACCCGTAATCGCATATCCTGGGTCTATTCCTAATATTATCATACTGTACTCCAATTATTTCATAATGAGCAATAATGCTGCAACGCTCCAAGCTTGAGCGAGCGCTCCCTTGGCATAACGTGGTTCATCAGCATCATAAATTTCTGCAACATTTCCCACTATACCGTCATTAAGCATTTCAAGTGCATTGTTAATAGTAAAGCTCTTTTTATATACACTCTTATATGCTTTTGCATATTCTCCAATTAGCCAAACCCAAATTGTACCTTGATGATATGCAATATCTCTATTATAGCTGTCTCCTTCGTATCTTGCTTTGTAAGCCGAATCTTCATTTGCTAATGTTTTTAATCCTTGTGGAGCAAGCAACTTTTCTTTAACAAAATCTACTATTTCTTTCGCTTTTTCTCCTGTAACAACAGGGAAAGAAAGTGAAAGAGTAATTATTTGATTTGGTCTTACTTGTTCATTATAAGGATCAATTGTGTCAAACAATCCAAAATCTGCATAGAATTTTTTGAATGATTCTTTTACTTTTTTCTCCAGTCTTCCATCAAAAATAATTGCTAAGCTTTGATAGTAATTTAAAACTTCTTCAGATAAGAACAAGTTCTTAGTAGATCTTTCTACGCTCTTTCTATCTCTACTTTCTTTTTCATTAACAAAGTATATTGTTTTTATTACTTCTTTTGCATCTGTTTTATCATCTATCTTGTCACAGAATTTGTTAACAAGCCTTTTATTCAGCTCTTCAACGGCGCGAATTGCATTATACCAAAGCGCATTTACTTCTACCGCTTTTCCAAATCTTGGTGTTGGTATATAGTCTCCTACTTTAGCATCCATCCATGTAAGTTGTGTTTCCTCTGAGCCAGCATAGATTAGGCCATCATCACACATATAAATATTAAAATCTGTTCCTGACATATATGAATACATTATTTCTAATAGTTTCGGAAACAACTCTTTTAATGTAGAATAATCTGATGTGTATGCGAAGTACTTATAAACTGCTTCTATATACCAAAGCGATGCATCAACCGTGTTGTAACTGCCTCCACCTTTTTCATCGATATAATTTGGTACTAAACCTCTTCTAATGTAATTAGCAAAATATTTTAAAACTGCTTTTGCATCTGTAAATCTATTTGTCTTAAGTAACAAGCCCTCTAAACTTATAAATGCATCTCTTCCCCAGTCAGAAAACCAAGGATAACCTGCTACGATGCTTTTACCAAGTGGTTTATCAACTATAAAGCTATCAGCAGCAACTACAAGCTCTTTTGTAACTTCATCATCAACTGATGCCATTTTGCAAATCTTTTCTAATCTAACTTCTTCGCCTCTAACTATTGATTTAGTTTCTTTATCATTAATTGTGCATTGTTTATTTAATTCGGCAACGAAGAATAATTCTTTTTTAGAATTACCATTAATCTCAACTCTAAATTCGCCAGGCATATAATGAGATTCAAAAGCATCAAATCCACGTTCTTTTTCAACTCTATAGTACATGTTGTTATAGAATGTGCTATTGTACCTTGTGAATTCAGAATCATCAAATTTCATGTATAAGTTGTTGTCTTTACTAACTTCAATGCAAAGAATATCATCTTCAAAATGTTCAACATATTCTTCTGCATTTTTTACCATATGGAAATTTCTATAGTTTACAAATGGAACGATTGTAAAGTATGCAACATCATCCGTAGTATTTACAACGTTATATTTTACGCATACTTTGTTTTCACCATGCAGCATTGCTATCTTCTTAGATATTTCAACGCCTTGTACTCCATATAGAAATTCAGGAAGCATTTTTCTTTCAAAATCTTCTTCGTAAATATATCCTTTTTCAATGTAGTCTCTACATTCATTAGATGATATTGAATATTTTTGACCACTTACAATGACATATTCATTTAGTTTTGAAAGAACCATATATCTATCTAAATTATTACCTACTGAAGCTACAAGTAAGCCATGATATTTTCTAGTATTAGCTCCAATTATTGTTGAGCTAGCATATCCTCCAATACCATTTGTAACCAGCCATTCATTTTGAATGTTTTTATCGAAAGTACTTGAAATATCTTTAGTAAACATATTGTTCTCCTCTTATGTATTTTGATTATTTATCTTTACTACTACTTTCTTTCTTGATTTTTGATGAAGAAATAATCTTTGTATCTTGGAATAGAATACTCTTCTTTTTCTTCTTATTCTTTTCAAGTTTTGCCTTTATTTTATGTGCTTCATACGCTTCTTTACTGTGTTTCATATCCATATTGTTATATGCCAAAGTCATAATTGCAGCAGATAACTTTTTAGGATCATGTCTAATAAATCCTTGTTCATCAGTATAAACAAAATCATCGATGCAAAGTTTAACACCTGTATCTTTAATTTCAGATTTATCTATTTCTAAGATTTCTTGTCCTTCTTCATTATATCTTCTAACGTATTCTGGCATAATAACGCTATCACTTGCTAATACAATATCTATTATTCCCTTACCTACATGTTCATGAATACTATTTACTAAATCAGAAACTTTGTATCCATCTGTTTGACCAGGTTCTGTCATGATATTTGAAACAAATATCTTAAGTGCTTTGCTTCCTCTAATGTTGTCTGATACTTCTTTTAATAATAAGTCTGGCAATATACCTGTATATAAGCTACCTGGTCCTATAACAATTAGATCTGCTTCTTTTATAGATTTAATAACACCAGGACAAGGTTCAATAACAGCTGGTTGCATGTATATTTTTTCGATACCAGATTTTCTTTCAATTACTTTGTCTGTTATATTGTCATCACCAATCACTCTAGTGCCATCTTTTAAAACAGCTCCGATTTTAACTCTCTCTAAAGTAACAGGAAGAACTTTACCAGTAACAGATAAAACTTCTGATGTATCTTGAATTGCTTTTGCAAAATTGTTATCGCAAATGTCATTCATTGCAGCTAGAAGAATATTTGCAAAATTTTGTCCTTTAAGTTTTCCAACTTTAAATCTATATTTCATCAAGTTTTGCATTTTTTCTTCTGAACTTGATAATGCGATAATTGATTGTCTAACATCATTTGGTGGCAATATTCCAAGCTCATTTGTAAGTGCATCATCTACACTACCACCCATTGCTGTGTTAACTATTGCAGTGATATTTTCAGAATATGCTTTTAGTCCTTTAAGTACTGGTGCTAGTCCTGATCCACCACCTACAACAACAATCTTTATTCCTTTATCTAATGCTTTTTTATCATAAACTAACTTTTTAATATTTATGTTTTTGTTGGTTTTAACTGTTGCTTCTGCAATTGTTTGAATTAATGCTTTTTGAGACATTATATATGCCCAAACAATCAAAGCAACTCCAAAAACAGTAAGTGCACCATATTTAATTACATAGCCAACATCTACTGAATCATTTTGTAAAAGTTTGCTAAATCCCCATGATAGCATTATTACACCTGCTAATATGAAGAATAACCATCGTTTAACTTTTAAGTTAGAACCAAACCACTCTATAATATTCATAAAATAAGAACTCCTTTTGCAACAATAAATTGTTTATTATATTATACGAACTTCTTCATGAAGTTCTACGTTGTATTTTTCTTTGACAATTGTTTTAATGTACTCAATTAAATCAAGTATATCTTGGGATGTTGCCCCACCCACATTTACTATAAATCCAGCGTGAAGAGTAGACACCTCTGCTCCACCTATTCTGTAGCCTTTAAGGCCAGCATCATCAATAAGCTTTGCAACAATTACTCCCTCTTCTCTTCTAAAAATGCTGCCAGCACATGGCATAGTTACTGGTTGTTTTGCATTTCTTGAAGTAATATTTTCTTCTATCTTGTTTTTGATGTCGTCTTTTTCGCCAATAATAATTCTTAAAGTACAAGAAAGAATTATTGCATTTAATTCATGGAATATACTATGTCTATATTCAAAATGACATTCTTCATTTGAGATTGTATATACTTTCAAATCATCCAAATCTAAATATGTAACTGTTTCAACTACATCTTTAGTTTCTCCGCCATAAGCACCTGCATTCATAAACACAGCTCCGCCTATAGTACCTGGAATTCCGCATGCAAATTCAAGTCCAGCAAACCCATTTTCTGCAAATAGCTTTGATGCTTTTGCAATAGAAAGACCTGCACCAACATTTATAAAGTCATCTTCGATTTCAAAATAATCAAAATTCTTTAATGATAAAACCACTCCTCTTATACCTTCATCTCTAACTAAAACATTGCTTCCATTTCCCAAAACAATAAAATTTATATTGTTATCTTTGCAATATTTAATCGTATCAATTATCTTTCCATCATCGTTTTGATTTGGAACAACATAGAAATCTGCATTACCACCTGTTTTAAAAGTAGTATGTTTAGACATCGGTTCATTTATCAAAACATTTTCTTTTCCAAATGTAGATACAAGAAAAGATTCTAAATCATTCAAAAAGTTCACCTTCTTTAACAATCTGCGATTAACCCTGCGCCGATTAATCCTGCATCATTTCCCAATTTAGCAAATTTTATTCTAACATCTTTTTCATTTCTATTAAAAAGTCTACTTGCAATTTTTGCTCTAAGTACATAATAAAAGTTTTTTCCAAACCATGCTAAGCTACCACCAATTACAAGCATATCAAAATCATTTATCATAATCACATTAGCGATTCCATCTGCCAAATCATCTAAATAACTATCAAATACTTTCGCAAGGCTAGCATCTTTTTCAACTTTTCCAAAAAATTCGCCAAGCGATTTACTCTTTGATATTTCTAATAATCTTGAAACTGATGCATATTTTTCAAAGCATCCTTTTCTTCCGCAGTTACATTGGATTCCATCTTTTTTAATTACCATATGTCCAACTTCACCGCTATATCCATTTCTTCCTTCGTAGATTTTGCCATTAAATATAAATCCAGCACCAATTCCAGTCCCAATTGTAACTAATGCATAGTTTTCATATTTGCAATCATCTATTACTTTATATTCAGCAAGCATTGCACATAGTGCATCATTCGCTAAATATACCGGAAGATTCGTATGAATTTTTTTAACAAAATATGGATCTTCTATAGAAAGATTACATGTATAAGCAATCTTGTTATTCTTAATTATCCCTGGAACACCAATTCCAATAGCTTTAGCTCTGTCTTCATATTTTTTCACATAATCATTAATTTGCGACAAAATATACTTTGCAGACTTGTCATTTGGATAATCAACAATTACTTTGTTATGAACCTTTCCCTTTTCATCTATAAGCGCCATACCTATATGTCTGCCACCTATATCAATTCCAATATTAATAATATTCACCACCTATAAAATTTAGCCTTCAATACTAACTCCTGAATAATACCACTTTATAATTTCTTCAGCAGAGAAACCATTGTTAGCCATACCTTTGGCACCATTTTGGCTCATGCCTACAGCATGTCCCCATCCTCTTCCTCTAAATGTAAATACTTCTTTTGTGCTACTAGCATAAGATTTATACTCTGGTGCAACAACATTTAGTTTTGGTGTTGTAAATAATCCTGTGTTAATTATTGAAAGAATTCCTTGAAGCAAAGTTTTCTTTTCTAATTCTTCTGCTGTTCTTTCATCTTTCTTTGTTTCTTTAGTTTCTGTTTGTTGAACTGTATTATCTTCAATTATGATAGCTTGACCATTATCTCCTTTTGTAATTATTTTCTTTCCATTTTCATCAACTAGGATAATCAATTCTTTGCTATCATTTGATTCACTTTCATTTTTTACTACATTTAGCGATACTTCTTTCTCTTCTTCCTCAGTATCATCTACATTTTCATCAACAACAATTGATATTTTATCAGGTATTTCTTTTTCATTGTTGTTAGTTGAATTAGATGGAGTTGGAACATTGCTAGTACCTTTGACAGTAGGTGCTGCATCATTAATTGTGTACCACATACTCTTAAGTCCTAAATATGTTCTAACTTTATCTTTCTCAATTATTTTTTCTCCAGCTGTACCTACAATTTTTAGCTTTAAAACTCTACCAGCATCTGTGTATTCTATTGGAACCAAATCAACGATATCGCCAACATTAATTCCATTCTTACTAAGTGATGCTTTAACTTGTTCTTTAGTCATTGTAGTTTCCCATGATGTGTTGCCTTCAACCTCAGGCTCATATGTATCTGGAACAGCTCTTAGATAATCAACTTTTCCGCCCCAAACATTTTCTGAATCTTCAGTATATCCTCCACTTGTTGAAAAATAATTACCGCCAATTAATTCACCCTTATATGTTGCAACTTCACCATAAGTTAAATCAACTGCTTTATTTGAATTTTCATGTTCCCATTCATAGCCACCATATGCTTGGTCAGTTGCAGTTGGATAAAGATCAAATCCAAGTCCATCTCTTCTTCCCATATTCTTAGCGGCATATGTTCTAGCTATTATTGCTTGTGCTTTAACTGCTTCAAGTGGAGAAGCTCCTCCGATTTCTCTTGGAACAACACCATATAGATATTCTTGCATAGATAAGTGATTAATGATTGTCATATCACTATCAGAAAGTCTTTTAATCTCAATATTGCCTCTATACTTTTTACCATCTACAACAATTAAAGAAACACCATCTTTTTCTAAGCTTTTAAAGTATGGATAATTATCAGCCGAACCAATTGCCACATTGAATTCTCCAACAAACACTCCATATTTGCTATTTGGATTCTTTCTAACAACAATTTGTTCATTTGCTTTTACTTTAAATCCTAGAGTAAAAACTCCATTATTGATTGTGCCAACTTCAATACCTCCTGGCGAAGATAGCGTAACGCTACTCTTTGCTGAAGAGCTATAGAACAGCCCAACTCGAATATCGTTTGGTACTTCCACAGCATATGCTATTGAAGCTGTAATCATCGTTAGTATACTAACAATAAAAACTAACAAAACCTTTTTCATAATTTTCTCCTTTGTACATTATTACCACTTAATTACTATAATCGTAATTCCTGAATTCATTTGTCCGTAAATCTTTGTCTTTTCTAAAACTATCATCTAAATCTAAAACTTTACGAGTAGTTTCATCAAAGGCAGTCCAGTTTTCTCCGAGGTATGTAGTCAGCAATTATCTTTGCGCCTTTAAGCTGATCTAGGTAATGCCTAATGCCAGTTCTTAAAGCTCCGCCTTTACCAGTTGAACCATAGCCGTGAATGATTTTGAATACTTTAAGCCCTTTGGCCCTATTCATCTCTAAATTGTTTCTTACCAAAATCTCAGCTTGGTAAACAGTCGGCATATACTTTTCGATATTTGCAACTTCCAACTTAATCTCCTTCTCTACGGAAGCAATACCCCGTACAGTGTAATTTACATAATGTGTAGAGCACATTATTCCTTGTACATTTTATCACATAATTGATTTTTATACAATTTTATGCTATATTTTTCCAAGAATTGTAAAGTATTTTTAATACATATTATGTTAAGTAAAGGAAGGCGTTTTTATGGAAATCGGAATCGTTGGATTACCAAATGTAGGTAAAAGTACATTATTTAATGCAATAACAAAAGCTGGTGCTGAATGTGCAAATTATCCATTCTGTACTATAGAACCAAATATAGGAATTGTTGCAGTTCCTGATGATAGATTAGAAAAATTATCTGAACTTTATCATCCTCAAAAAACAACTCATGCAATTGTTAAATTCGTAGATATTGCGGGACTCGTTAAGGGTGCTTCAAAAGGTGAAGGTTTAGGAAATAAATTCTTATCTCATATTCGTGAAGTTGATGCTATTGTTCAAGTTGTTAGATGCTTTGAAAATTCAAACATCGTACATGTTGAAGCTACAATTGATCCAATAAGAGATGTTGAAACTATAAATTTAGAATTAATACTATCTGACTTAGAAGCAGTTGATAAACGTCGTGAAAAAGCAATTAAACTTGCTCGTACAGACAAAAAGAATCAACCACAAGTAGATGCTTTAGATAAAATTAGAGCTGCTTTAATGGACGGAAAATTAGCTTCTACTGTTGAACTTACTGATGAAGAAAAAGAATCAATTAATGATTTATTCTTATTAACAGATAAGCCTATGATGTATGTAGCAAATGTTTCTGAGGATGATTTAAAAGATATTAATAATAACGAGAACGTTAAAAAATTAGAAGAATATGCAAAAGCTCACGGAAGTAAAGTAATCCCTCTATGTGTAAAAGTTGAAGAAGAATTAGCTAGCTTAGATGAAGATGAAGAAAAAGAGATGTTAGAACTTTATGGGCTTGAAAAATCTGGACTAGATAGATTGATTACTGAGAGTTATGATTTATTAGGATTAATTTCATTCTTAACTTCAGGTGAAGATGAATGTAGAGCTTGGACTATTACTAAAGGAACAAAAGCTCCTCAAGCAGCAGGTAAGATTCATACAGATTTTGAAAGAGGATTTATTAAAGCAGAAGTTATTCCTTACAATGAATTACTAGAATGCGGTTCAAGTGCTAAAGCAAAAGAAAAAGGCTTAATTAGAATTGAAGGAAAAGACTATGTTGTACAAGATGGGGACGTAATACTATTTAGATTTAATGTTTAAAAATTTAAAATGAAGTGCGGTGGGGTTTTGGGGACACTTACTTTTTTCCAACTTGAAAGTTGGAAAAAAGTAAGTGTCCCCAAAACCCCACCGCAATCCATTTATAAATTTATCCGAAAGTACACATATACATTATTAAATACCACGCTTTGCGTGAGAATTGATAATTATCTACTTCCTCTTTTGAACGGAAGCGTTTTACCTTGGTAAAATCGCCCTCGCTAAGTAGAGTGTCCACAAAATCTGCTGGCACTCTTTCTTTTTCGTTTTCATCTAGCATTTCAAAAGCTCTATAAGCTTCTGCCATTGCTATTCTATCTTCTTCCAAAATATCTCCCTCAGCTGGCATTTTACCCTCCAAAATTATATGCTTACTTCATTCTTATCTTCTTCTTTTTTAGATTTTTTCAACGCCTTAATTCCTTTTTTCAAATTAAGAAGTGTCTGCGTAGACATATCAAATGTTTCTTCTAAGTGTGGCTTTCTAAGTTCAATTGTGCTTTGAATATAATCTTTAGCTTGTCCAAGATCTTCTTTAGGAATCTCTTTAATTGCCCTTCTTCTAAAGTACTCTAAAGAAACATGTTCTCTTTCTAAATTCTTAATCAATACGTCTCTCATAATTGAAGTGATTGGCTTGTCTTCATTATTCTCATCCAACACTTCAAAAATTAGTTTTAATCTATTAGCATTATATGTTGATCCTTCTCTATGCCACATTCTATATGCTTCTTTTTGAGCAACAAGTTCATCTATACTTGTATCTTTATCTCTAATTTCTTTTGCTAATTCATCAATATCTTTTGTTGTTTTAAAAATCAATGTACTATTGTTAGGCTGGCCAATTGGTTCCCACACAAGTACCCTTTCATCTGAATTATTAGACTTCTCAAACACATAATAAATTAATCCATCTTGTCCAACATCAGGTGTACCGATTCTTCCAACATTAATAATTTTTATTAATCTAATTCCACTTTGAGCAACATTTTCAATAAAGCTATCAACTTTATCAACATCATGAGTAGGATTTCTATGATTTCTCGCAGGTCCACCTTTACCCTCATGTTCCGATTCTCTAACAGACTTAACCAAAACATCATTCTCTATTTGCTCATCCACTCTTCTTGCACGTTTCAATTCATTTAATAAAGCTTGGTGATAATTTACCGCTTCTTTATACAAATCATGTAGTCTATCTTCTTGAACATCTGTTAAATCACCAAAGTTGTAGCCTAAGAATAGTATATTAAAATCTTTTTTAAACTTGTCTCTATCTTCTTTTGTCTTTATATCTTGTATTGCAACTTCATATATTTGTCTAAAAGTAAGAATTCTCTTTTCCTTGCCCATGTATGCATATGTTTTCTGAGCCATATATAATTCTCTATCAAAATCATATAAGAAATTGTTTGTAGATAATGTAAGAGCTTCAACAAATCCACGACTACTAAACAAAGTTCTCTCGTCTTGGAACAATCCACCCTCTTTAGTTTGTTCATCTTGCCATCTAATAAAGTTTGCTCTTGCTAGTATTTGCTTAATATCTGTAGATAAAAGTGACTTAACGTTAGGTTTATCTGATGCTGATTCTCTTATATTTTCTATAATTGTATCTTTATCAAAATAGCACATATCAAAGTCGTTCATTATTTCTTGTTCAGAAAAATATTGCAAAGCTTCTAAATTTGTCGCTATTCTAAAAATTCCTTCAATGTTTAATTTTTCTTTTCTTCTTTCTCTTTCACCATTAGGAAGGTCTTTATTTAGCCCATATTTATTTCTATTTATTCTTGCATCTCTTTCTAATAGATTCTCTAAGTCTTCATTATTAAATCCAAATTCTGCAAGACGTTTTATAGCTAAGTACTCTTTTGCCGTTTCTACTTCATCGGATAATATTAAATGCTCTCTATACTTAGAAGAATTGCAATGAGAATAGCTGGCTTGTCCATGAGAATCTCCAATCTTTCTATCTCTCATAAACAAGAATTGTTCCGAATTTCCATTTGGATTAGTGAAGCAGTCTTCAAGAATCAAAGCTTTTAATTCTGGGATCAATGTATCCCATTTTTTTAATAATTCTTCAAACTTTGTCTTAGAAAATTCACTAAAGTTTAACCCTTCTTCTTCGTCAATTTTGGCATGAACATAAAGCATTAGAATTTCTCTAGCATTTTCCTTAACGGATGCTGGATACGAACCTAACGCTCTACTATCAATAAGCTTTTCGAACTTATCTTTCAAATATTTACTTAAATTTTCGTCAGAATTATTAACTAATTCTAAATCCTTATACATATTCATAAAAAATCTCAACTTTCGAAAATTCAGTAATTGTTCTAATAAAAAGGCATAATCCACCTAATTATTCAATCTATAGTCTATCACAGCCTATGGCAATTTCCTTTAAATAAAAAATAACGTTACAGAAACTTAATTATTCTGTAACGTTATTTAGTGCTTTATGATTTACATACTAAATTACCATCTTTAAGGTCTATTGTAACATTTGATTTAGGAAGTATCTTTTGTTCAATTATTTCTCTTGCCACTAGTGTTTCTAGTGATTTTTGTACAAATCTCTTAAGAGGTCTTGCTCCAAATACTGGATCATAGCCGTTATCTATTAGATATTCCTTAGCTTTATCTGTTAATTCAAACGTAATTTGCTTATCTTCTACTCTCTTATTCAAATCTACAATTAATAAATCAAGTATCTTAGCAATTTCTGCCTTAGCCAAAGGCTTAAACATTATAATTTCATCTAGTCTGTTTAAAAATTCTGGTCTAAATGACTGTTTTAATAAAGAATTAACTTTTTCTCTAGTCTTTTCAGATATATCACTGTTTTCAGAAACATCTTCCAAAATATACTCTGATCCTAAATTTGAAGTTAATATTATAATAGTATTTTTAAAGTCTACGGTTCTTCCTTGAGAATCTGTTATTCTTCCATCATCTAATACTTGAAGTAATACATTAAATACATCTGGATGTGCTTTTTCAATTTCATCAAACAGAACAACTGAATATGGTTTTCTACGAACCGCTTCAGTAAGTTGACCTCCTTCGTCATATCCAACATATCCTGGAGGTGCTCCGATTAATCTAGATACACTAAATTTTTCCATGTATTCAGACATGTCTATTCTAACAATATTGTGTTCATCATCAAACAAACACTCTGCTAGTGCTTTAGCAAGTTCCGTCTTACCAACACCAGTAGGTCCCAAAAACATGAATGAACCAATAGGTCTTCTTTCATCCTTAATACCAGCTCTTGAACGAATTATGCTATCAGTAACTTTTTGAACTGCTTCATCTTGTCCAATTACTCTCTTATGAAGAATATCAGCTAAGTTTAAGATTTTTTCTCTTTCAGATTCTTGAAGTTTAGCTACAGGAATACCTGTCCATTTAGAAATAATTTTTGTTATCTCTTCATCAGTAACTTTTGTTCTTAAATATGAATTTTCTTCATTTTCTTTTGCTAACTCCTCTTCCTTGGCTAGTTCTTGTTGAAGTTCTGGAAGCTTACCATATCTTAATTTAGCAACTGTTTCTAAGTCATATTCTCTTTCTGCTTTTTCTATTTGAGAATTAATGCTTTCTATTTCCTCACGAATTCTTTGTGCTTTATAAATTGCATCTTTCTCATTTTCCCATTTAGCCTTCATACTATCAAATTTTGTTTGATTTTCTGAAATCTCTTTTCTGATTTCTTCTAAATGTTTTTGTGAAAGTTCATCTTTTTCTTTCTTTAATGCAGTTTCTTCGATTTGAAGTTGCATTATCTTATGAGAAATATCATCTAATTCAACTGGCATTGAGTTCATTTCTGTTTTAATTTGAGAACAAGCCTCATCAATTAAATCAATCGCCTTATCTGGCAAAAATCTATCTGAAATATATCTATGAGATAAAGTTGCAGCAGCAATAATTGCGGAGTCAGCTATCTCAACGCCATGATATACTTCATATCTTTCTTGAATTCCTCTTAAAATAGAAATTGTATCTTCTACTGATGGCTCATCAACCAAAACATGTTGGAATCTTCTTTCTAATGCCGGGTCTTTTTCAATATATTTTCTATATTCGTTTAAAGTTGTAGCACCTATACAATGAAGTTCTCCTCTAGCAAGCATTGGTTTTAATAAATTACCAGCATCCATAGAGCCTTCTGTTTTACCAGCACCAACTATAGTATGAATTTCATCTATAAATAGAATAATTCTACCATCCGATTTTTTAATTTCTTGAAGAACTGCTTTTAATCTTTCTTCAAATTCTCCTCTATATTTAGCACCAGCAACTAAAGCGCCCATATCAAGAGAAAAAATTGTTGCATCTTTAATATTCTCAGGAACATCTCCCCTAATAATTCTTAAAGCAAGACCTTCTGCAATTGCTGTTTTACCAACACCAGGTTCACCAATTAAACATGGATTGTTTTTAGTTTTACGAGATAAAATTCTAATAACATTTCTTATCTCTTCATCTCTACCTATAACCGGATCTAGTTTTTGTTCTCTTGCCATTTTAGTCAAATCTTGTCCATATTTTTCCAATGCATTATATGTACCTTCAGGATTATCTGTTGTTACTCTAGTATTGCCTCGTACACTAGCAAGTGCTTTCAAAAAATCATCTTTGTTAATATTATACTTTTTAAATAATTCTTTTAAAGATGTGTTTGCTTTTTCTAGCAATCCTAGAAATATATGTTCAACACTAACATAATCGTCTTTCATATGTTTGGCTTGTTTTTCCGCTTCATTTAAAGCATCATTTGTATCACGAGAAACATATACTTGTCCTGCACTTTGGCCATCTGCGCCATATACTTTAGGCATATTTTCTATCTGCTTCAAAAGCTCTTCTTTAATAGAATTTTCAAAGCCATTCATCTTTTTAATAAGTTCGCTAATTAGGCTACCATCAATTGTAAGAAGTGAATATAGTAAATGCTCTTGTTTTATTTCTTGTGAACCATATTCTTCTGCCATACTTTGAGCATTTTTTATAACTTCCATAGAATTTTTTGTAAGTCTTTCTGCATTCATCAAATCTCACTCTCCTTTTCATGGCGACCAATAGTCGCCGCTACGGATTATTTAATAATTAGATCACAAATTAAGTTAGAAAGTTCTGTTGGATTGTCTATTGGCAAACCCTCAATTAATTTTGCTGTATCCAACAATACTTTAGTGTACTTTTTAAGTTCATCCTTTTTATCATCCTTATAAAGTGCTTTTAGTTTTTCTGCAATTGGATGTTTTTCATTAATCTCAAGTACCGTTTCAGCCTTGATATCTCTATTTCCTTGATCAGGCATTGCATTTAAAACCTTTTGCATTTCAACAGATACAACACCTTCTGAAGAAAGACATACAGGATGATTCTTTAATCTATGAGTAAATCTAACATCTTTAATTGTTGCTTCACCCAAAGATTCTTTCATAAAAGCAAACATATCTTTATTTTCTTCGTTACTCTTTTGAAGTTCTTTCTTTTCTTCTTCAGTATCCAAATCTATATTGTTTGCACTAACATTAACAAACTTTTTACCATCATAGTTTTCCATTATTTGAAGAACGAATTCATCAACACTTTCATCAAGGTATAATACTTCAAATCCTTTATCTAATACATTCTCAACTTGAGGCATCATCTTGATTTTATCAATTGTTTCTGAAGAAGCATAATAAATTTCTTTTTGATCATCTTTCATACGAGAAACATATTCTTTTATAGTAGTATAATCAGATTTATTCTCATTTTCATACGATGAATGGAACAATAATAAATCTTTTAATTTATCTTTGTTCATTCCATAACCATCATAAGCACCGATTTTTAGAGGCATACCAAATGCCTTAAATAGTTTTTCATAAGCTACCCTATCATTTTGAAGCATGCTTTCTAATTCGGAACGAATTTTACTTTCTATATTTTTAGCAATTACTCTTAATTGCTTATCTTGTTGCAAAATTTCTCTTGAAATATTTAAAGATAAATCTTCTGAATCAACAAGTCCTTTAACAAATCCTAAATAATCTGGAAGCAAATCTTCACAATGCTCCATTATCATTACACCATTTGAATAAAGTGCTAACCCTTTTTTGAAGTCTTTTCCAAAATAATCATATGGAACATGAGAAGGAATATATAAAAGTGTAGTATATGAGTATTGTCCCTCTACTTTAGTATGTATCCATTTTAATGGTTCTTCAAAATCGAAGAATTTTTGCATATAAAAATTCTTATATTCTTCATCAGTTACATCTTTCTTTGCTTTTTTCCATATCGGAATCATACTATTTAATGTTTTCTCTTCAACTATTGTTTCGTATTCAGTTTTTTCATCTTTATCCTTTTTCTCTTTTGGCACGCTTCTTTCGCAATCCATCTTGATTGGATATCTAATATAGTCTGAATACTTTTTGATTAAAGACTCAATTGTATATTGTTCTAAGTATTTGCTATATTTTTCATCTTCACTATCTTCCTTTAAATGAAGAATGATTTCTGTGCCTCTATTCTCTTTTGAAGCTTCTTCAATCGAGTATCCATCTGCACCTGATGACTCCCACTTATACGCTTTATCGTTATCTACTGATTTTGAAATAACTGTTACTCTGTCAGCAACCATAAAGCAAGAATAAAATCCAACACCAAATTGACCAATTAAAGAAGTTTGATCTTGATCATTTTGCTTATCATCAACGCCTGTCATTTCTTCTTTAAACTTTAGTGTGCCACTTTGTGCAATTGTACCTAGATTTTTTTCTAGTTCTTCTTCATTCATTCCTATACCATTATCTTTAATGGTAAGTGTTCTATTATCCTTATCTCTTATAATGTTTATTTGTAAGTCAGATTGCTTAATGTCTTTTAACTTGTCCTCTGTAAGCGAGCGAAAATAAACTTTATCAATTGCATCACTTGCATTAGATATTAATTCTCTTAAGAAAATCTCTTTGTTTGTATAGATAGAATTAATCATTAAATCAAGTAATCTCTTACTCTCAGCTTTAAATTGTTTCTTTGACATTTAAACTTACTTCCTTTCATTTTATTGTCTAAAATATATTTTAACATAAAAATTAGCACTGTCAAGTGACGAGTGCTAATTTGTAAAAATCATTATTTATTCATATATTGTTAAATCTACTACATTTGCTTCATGACTAAATATGTTTAGAGAGCCATCATATCCACTGAAAGAAAGTGGTATGAAATCTTTATATCCACCATTTGAATAAATCTTTATACCATATTGTGGCATTGTAGATTCATAATCATCACAAGTTAAGATCATTGGTTCTTTATTGTCTAAATCGATTTCGAATTCTGGCTCGATATTTCCTTCATCAGTCAATTTAACACTATAAATATCGTAAGAAATAGTATTATCTTTTGGAATGATTAAAAACTTATCTATATATTCAGTACCATTGTTTAAATTTAATCTTGTAATATGCTCATAGTCAGTGCAGTACTTATTTGCTGTTGCAGTTTCATTTTCGGTAGTTATAGAAGCAATTCCTAAGCATACTTTATCCGTAAAATATGCACTCATATCTTTAACTTTACTAATTACAACTTCTCCGTTTTCGATATTATCTCCACTTGGTTTAGTAGGTTTCTCAAAGCATCCTGTTAAAGCTAATGTTAAAACTAATAATACAGCAATAATAGAAATTATTCTTTTCATATTATCCTCCTATTTTAAATGTTCCATTACTAATTTATTAATAATTTGTGGATTGCCTTTTCCTTTCAATTCTTTCATACATTGTCCAACTAAGAAGCCTAGGGCTCTATCCTTACCTGCTTTATAATCTTCAATTGATTGTGGATTTGCAGCTACTACTCTATCTACCACTTCCTTAATAGCACCTTCATCACTTATTTGCATTAGTCCATTTTCCTTAACAATTTCTTCTGGTTCTTTATTTTCAGAAATCATTTCCTCAAATACTTTTTTACCTATTGAATTTGAAATTGTACCACAATCAATTAACTTTATAAGGGCAGCAAATCTTTTAGCTGTAAATGGTAGATCTGAATACTCCAAATCATTTTCTCTAGCTATTCTAATTATATCAGTCATAATCCAGTTACTAACTGCTTTAGGATTGCCACATTCTTTTGAAGCTTCTTCAAAGAAATCAGAAAGCGCTTTTGATGATGTGATAATTCCACTATCATACTCTGGTAAGTTTAACTCACTCATATATCTTTGTTTTCTAACTTCAGGTAACTCTGGTAAGTTTTCTTTAATATTATTAATGTATTCATCAGAAAGTTTGATAGGCATTAAGTCAGGTTCTGGGAAATATCTATAATCATCCGCGTCTTCTTTAGTACGCATTACAAAACCTTTGCCTTCTATTTCATCCCATCTTCTTGTCTCTTGGAATATTTCTCCACCAGCTTCTAGCACTTCTTTTTGTCTTTGAATTTCATAATTGATTGAATGCTCAATTGCTCTAAATGAGTTTAAGTTTTTAGTCTCTGTACGAGTACCAAATTTTTCTTGACCAACTGGTCTTAAAGATAAGTTAACATCTGCTCTTAAAGAACCTTCTTGCATCTTACAATCAGAAACTCCGATATACTCAAGTATTCCCTTTAATTTTTCAACATAAGCTACTGCTTCTTCAGCACTTCTCATGTCTGGTTCAGAAACTATTTCTATTAATGGAACACCAGCTCTGTTTAAGTCAACAAGTGTACCACCAGTATATGTATCATGATTTAATTTACCTGCATCATCTTCAATATGAATTCTTGTAATACCAATATGCTTTGTTGAGCCATCTTTAAGTGTTACATCAAATCCACCATTAACACATAAAGGTAAATCAAATTGTGAAATCTGATATGCTCTTGGTGTGTCTGGATAGAAATAATTCTTTCTATCTTGTTTTGAATTTCTAGTAATTTCACAATCAGTAGCAAGACCTGCTTTAACTGCATACTCAACTACTTTTTCATTTAATACTGGAAGTGCACCTGGCATACCTGTACATACTGGACAGCAATGTGTATTAGGATCGCCGCCAAACTCAGTAGTACAACCACAATAAATTTTTGTTTTTGTTGAAAGTTCGGCGTGAACTTCTAAGCCTATAATTACTTCGTATTCCATAGTTACACCTCCCTATTCATTTCGTAAGTATATGCCGTTCTTAAAAGTGTCTCTTCATTAAAATGTTTTGCTAAAAGCTGCATACCTATTGGCATTCCATCATTGTCTTTTCCGCAAGGAATAGATATACCTGGAATACCAGCTATATTTACAGGAACTGTGTATAAGTCCATCAAATACATTTCCAAAGGATTCTCTGTTTTTTCGCCAATCTTCCAAGCTGTTGTTGGACATGTAGGTGTAAGAATAACATCACATTCAGTAAATACTCTATCAAATCCTTCTTTGATTGCTGTTCTTACTCTTTGTGCTTTTTTATAATAAGCATCATAATACCCAGCAGATAATACATAGGTTCCTAACAATATTCTTCTTTTAACTTCTTTTCCAAATCCTTCGCTACGAGAATTTCTATAAATATCTTTTAGACTTTCGAAATTTTCTGTTCTATATCCGTAACGAATTCCATCAAATCTTCCTAGGTTTGATGATGCTTCAGCGCAAGCTAAAACATAGTATGTTGGAAGTGCATACTTTGTAAATGGAAGTGATACTTCTACAATTTCTGCTCCTAACTCTCTATATTTTTCTTTTGCTTTTTCTAATGCATCTCTTACTTCTTGTTGTAATCCTTCTCCATAGAATTCTTTTGGGATACCAATTTTAATTCCTTTAACATCATTTATTAATGATTTTGTATAATCTTTCTTTTCGATATCAGCAGATGTTGAATCCATTTCGTCATGACCAGCAATTGCATTTAATAAAACTGCTGCATCTTTAACATCTTTAGTCATTGGTCCAATTTGATCAAGCGAAGATGCGAAAGCAACTAAACCATAACGAGAAACTAATCCATATGTTGGTTTTAATCCAACTATTCCGCAAAGCGAAGCAGGTTCTCTAATAGATCCACCTGTATCAGATCCAAGAGCAATTGGTGCTAAATCTCCAGCAACTGCAGCCGAGCTTCCACCTGAACTACCACCTGGTACTCTAGTTAAGTCATGTGGATTTTTAGTTGCAAAGAAGCCTGAATTCTCGCAAGAACCTCCCATTGCAAATTCATCCATATTAACTTTTCCTAAGATGATTGCTCCTTCAGCTTTTATCTTTTTAATTACTGTAGCATCATAAGGGCTTACAAAATTTTCTAGCATTTTTGATGCACAAGTAGTCTTAACTCCAAAAGTATTCATGTTATCTTTAATAGCAATTGGAACAGCAAAAAGGAATGGTAACTCATCAAAAGTTCCATTTGAAATTGCTTCATCTATCTTAATTTGTTTTTCTTCAGCTTCCTTTAAAGCCTCTTCTTTGCAAAGAGTAATATAAGCTTTAATATCGCCATCTTTTTCTTCGATATTTTTATAAAAAGCATCCACTACTTCTTTAACAGTAAATTCTTTATTTTTATATCCGTCACGAATTTCGTGAGCAGTCAATTTACAAATATCCATTTATATTCATCCCTTCGGAAATAATTAGTCTACGATTACTGGAGGTAATTGATACTGAACTCCATTTGATGAAGGAGCATTGCTTAAAAGAAGATCTCTATCAAAAGACTCCCTTACCTCATCTTTTCTAAACACATTATATGCATCAAGTGCAAAAGCAGACTCAGCTACATTTTCTGTATCAACTTCCTGAATTTGCTCAGCAAATGATACAATATTTTGCATATCTTTTGTATAACCTTCTATTTCCTCTTCACTTAAATTAAGCATACTTAATGTTGCAATATGCTCAATATCTTTTCTTGTAATTTCCATTCTATAAGCATCCTTTCTTTATGTAAACTAATATTCATAAACTATGGTTATTTTATCTCAAAATCGCCCAATTTTCAACCTTATATCCTTAAAAAAGGGGACGGTTACGCAACTGGGGGACGGTTCTAAAGTTGCACGACATAAAAAAGGACAAGTCTATGCAATCTGAGCCCTGTCCCAAAGTTGCATCGTGCAACTTTAGAACCGTCCCCCAGTTGCGTAACCGTCCTCTTTTTATAATCTATACTAAAGGTTTTTGTTTTAAACGTAGATATCCATACTCTTCCCAATGGTTGTAGTCTAGGTCAAGTCTAAATGCTACTCTTGGCTTAGCACCTGCTCTGTTTTTATCTACTACGCATGCATAATATCTCTCATTGAATACTTTAGGTTTTTCAAAATCTCTAAATCTTGCTTCTCTCTCATCATCAAAATCTAATTCATCAGTAACTTCGTATTGATCATAAGTTGAATTGTTTATCTCTTTAATCAAGCAAAGATTATCTAATACTTCTTTTACTGTACGAGAAGTGGCAATATCGTTTATATTCATACTAAGTGGTGGCGTTGCACTTTCTGCAAGCTGTAATGTTGCACCAATAAACACTTCAAACTTCTGAGCAATTGTTGATAAAACAGTTGCTGTCTTTTTGATCTCTTCGACATTACCAATGTTATCGATATCTGTCTTCAAAGTATCATAGAAGAAATACTCTATTCCTTCTTTGTAGTAATAGTCCATGATGATATCTCTTAACTCTTGGTTTGTATGATCTGATGTATAAACCATGAAGATTGAATTATCCATTTGAGTTTCAACCCAGTCAGTTGCTATGCATGTACTCTTATATTCTTGAGAAGTTGCTTCTAATCTCTTAATAAAATCTTCTCTAGATTCATCTTCATGTTGAATTATGAATCCATCTTTATCAACTTCAACTTGATCTAATTTATCTTGATCTGGTCTAAATTTAAATCCTAATAATTCTGCTTCTTTTTTATGAAGCTTTTGGCCATGCAATTCTTGAATCTCAGGAGTATTAACAATTGTAGTAATTAAACATAGTTTCATTTTATCTTCTGTCATTTCGTTTGATATAAGCAAAACTTTTTTATGCTCAATAAAAGCAATATGACAAAGAAGTGAAACAACAAAACGTGATTTACCTGAGTTAGATGGCATAGCAAAGGCAGCTGTTTCACCTTTTCTAAAGCCTTTAAAAGTCTTGGTCAAAATTGGATATGGAAGTGAAATACCTGTGGTCAAGTTGTTTTGACCTGTCTTTAAGAATCCAGTAACATACTCGTTCATAACAGACTCTTTAATACTACTTAAAAAGTCTAGGTTATCTATTCTGCTCTTTATTTCTTCAATAGTCATCTCTTCATAACGAGCATAACTTCTAATTTGAAGAATCTTCTTTTGAATAAGTTCTGTTGGAGCAATCATATATGCTCTCTTAAGCATGAATAACTTTTTAATCTTAGGATAGATTACTTCTATATCTGCATTTATAGAAAGAGCATATTTTTTACATATCTCTATATTCTTTGGAGTTTCATCAGTAACTTTAGGGAAAGAGAATGGACCTTTAACAGCCTCGGCAACATATGCTTGACCTTCTCTAAAGATAACTAATTTATATATATCTAATAAATTTGGTACACTAAAGCAACACTCATGATTCTCGATATAAAATCTTGAAATAGATTTTGGATTTAAATGCATAAGTCCACAATAAGCTATTTCTAATTCTTTATCTACGAGCTCTGGTGGGTATTGCACTACTTCTTTTGCCATTTATACTTCTCCTCTTTCGTACAACTAAAATTATCACATATATTATATAATATTGAGTTTTAAAATAAAAGAGTTTTTTACTGAACATGCTTTTTTGGGACACCTCCAAAATTGCACCAAAAAAAGCGTGTGCTATTTAGCACACGCTCTGGCTCACTTTTCCATAAACGAATTCCATCAAATTTGAATATAACATGTTGTTCAATTCGGGATGAATAATTGTAACATCAGTTAAGAAAACGCATCTGTTTTTATTATCCGGTTCTTCAGGTAACACATTAAGGCGAATATCAAAGTCACTATAAAGCTGAATGCCAACAATACGATAAACATTTGCAAGCATCCACTCATAAGCATTAATATATTGGCCACCATTTTTACCAACCTTGGATATATCCGTAGAATCTTTCAATAGCTTGTAAATTACAACTTGAAATTTCCGTCTTTCTACATTTGCGAAAGTACACCCGTGAAAAATTGTTACTCCAGGATCAAAGTCTCGTCGTATCCAATCATCACCTGCGTTATTTTGTTGCATTCCCATGTTGTTTTCTCCTTTCGTATGTAACTTTACATGTCCAAGAAAGAACTTACATGCGCGGTTGAAAATGGAGTATTATCCATAACCATAGTTAAAACTTCTGTTGTATCATCAATCATAATAAGATGATGATCATCAAGTTCAAGATATCTTTGTTTAATCTGGTTAAGCACATCAACTTTGTCTTGATTGCTTCTAACAGCAAAAACATTTTCTCTTTTAATGCCATAATACTTCTCAAGAAATTGTTGTTTATCTGCTAATTCATGATCAGTAAAAACCTTTGAAATAACATAAACATGATCCATATTCCTGTCTTTCAAAAACTTTTGCATTTTTGCAACAACTTTTGACTCAGTATATAAGAATATTCCTTCTCCATGTGAATTTGCCCATGTCTCATCATCTTCGCCATAATGGTTGTATTCTCCCCATTCCATTACAGCAAGAACGCCATCGACATCAAAAACAAGTACACTATTGGGATCATTTAACAATTCTCGTATCTTGCTCATAGAACTCTCCTTTGCTACTTAAAAAATGAAATCTCTTGTATTTTATATGCATATACCATATTTGTCAATAAAAAAAGGCGGCCATATGGCCACCTTCAAACATATTTATTTTGCAAACTTCTCTACACTTCTTATTGCTATTAATAATGCTTGCTCTCTAGATGCTGTACCTTTAGCTCCAAATTTGTTTTCAGTTGTGCTTACGCCTTTAATAATGTCTTTACTATTCATAAAGTAAACAGCGCTTCTACTCCAATCATGTAAATCGCCATCATCAACAAATTTAGATACTTTATCTAAATCAACAAATGTATCTATATAAGCTTTATCTAAAGCTCTAGTCATCATTGTAGCCATTTGCTCACGTGTGATTTCTTTGTCTGGCGAGAATAATCCTTTTTCTTTATCTGTGCCTTCAGTAATTCCTACTGTATAAGCTTTTGCAACCTCTACGTCATCTGTATCACTAAATGGCGCGTTTGTAACGAATATTCCCTTTCCTGTAATAGCTTCATATAATCTTACTGCTATATGAGCAAATTCTTTTCTAGTAATGTTCTTTGTTAAATCTTCTTTATTTAATGAATCAGGAATCAATCCCTCTTCAGCTGCTTTTGCTAATTCATCAATCGCCCATGTTGATGCATTTGACCAAGTTGCTTTCTTAGATGTGTCTCTTAATGTTGGGAATGTAAATTCTGCATACATTGTGTTCTTTGCATAATTTGCATCACCATCTGGAAGATCTGCATCATTTCCATTAACTGTAGCAAAATAATCGCTACGAACATTTTTATTAATTAAATCAAAATAGATTTGAACTTTATATGTCTCACCTTCAACGAATTTTTCGTCTTTTGTAAGCCATTCAACTTTCTTAACTTTGTATCCTTCTTCTGTCTCTTTAGCTGTTGTTGCTGGTTTTTCGCCAATCTTTGGAGCTGCAATTTCAAATGCAAAATGATTAATCATTTCTTGTTTTTCTTCAGCAGTTTCAAATGGATACTCTACTGTATATACACCATCCTTAATTGTTGGTTTAACAACTTTTTTGTTAAGTGTTATTTTTAAATCTTTAGATATTTCAGCCATACTATTTTTTAATTCAATATCAAGCTTAAATACATATTCTGTTCCTGCTTTAACTTCTTTATCATTTGGAGTCCATTCTCCCAAATTATCTTCTTTTTTCTCACCAATCTTATATTCTGATGCTTTTTCAACAAGATTTGAAGATACTTTATATGTACCAGGAAGAGCTTTTCCAACTTCTGGTTCAGCAACTGTGATATCAATAGTCTTAAGAACTGGTGTCTCTACAGTAGCTTTCTTTGCTTCAAAAGTTTTTTCAATTGAATAATAATTTGGAGCAGTAACTAATGTTGGCGCAATTTCTTCACCATTAAGAATAACTTTTAAATTTTTAAACTCATATCCAGTATCTGCATCGAAGAAATATTTTAATGTATATTTTTTTCCTTCTTCATACTTTTCATCATCAGACATAAATGTAGTTCCGTTAGACCAAGTATGTCCACCATATTTAGCGCCTTTAGAAAGTTTGATATCTTTTTCTAAAATTATAGTGTTGCCTTGAACAACATCAGGAACCGTAATTTCCACTTTAGAAATTGATTCTTTAGTTTCTAGCTCTGGTGCTGTTTCCTTCTTACCACAAGTAAATTCTTTATCAAATAAATATTTGCCAGAACCATCATCCAAACTTGTAACATTTACTTTATCTCCGTTAACTTTAACTTCAAAACTATCAGCAAGTTTGTATCCGCTTAATACTGTAAAATAAACTCTAATACTATATTTATAGTTTTCTCTATATGTTTCATTAGTAGTCATGAAAGCTTTTCCAGTAACATTAGTCCATGACATATTAGTAATGCTAATTCCTGTTGTAGTAGTAATTGCATCTTTTTCTATTTGTTTTTCTCCAACTTTCAATTCTGGAATTGTAAATTCAACTGTCGAAATAGTCGTAGATGTTGGTCTAGTAACGCCAGAACCAGTTGATGGTCTAGTAAAAGTACCTGTTGAAGTTGAAGGTCTAGATCCTGTACTAGCTGTAATGTCATAAGAAGTTTCTACATAGTATTTTCCATTTTCATCTTTACTCCAGTTTAGGCCAGATTTATCATTAATTGATACAATATTATTCGTGCTTATACCTGTTTTACCAGAAGCTAAAGAAAAAGTTATTCTAAGATTCCATTTTCCTGCTGTTACTTGAGTATTGGTTCCAGCATCATTTATTTCGCCTTCTTTTTGCCATATAACACTTTCAACTACTACACCACTTGATGAATCTGCAGTAAAGTCTAAAGACCTACCTGGATATGGTTCATCAATTACAAATGAAACACTCATAACATAATTACTAGTGTCACGACCTGCTGCAAAACAAACAGTAGATAGTGTCAAGGCTAATATTAATAAACTTGTAATCAATAGCAGCTTTTTCATTAAATATTTCCCCCTTTAAAATACTGTGTTTATAAATAAATCGCTGTGGCGGCCAAAGGCCGCCGCTACGATTAGCCATTATTATTTAGTAAATTTTTCTGCACTTCTAATTGATACTAATAGTGATTGCTCTCTTGTAGCTGTTCCTTTAACGCCATATCTATTTTCAGTTGTACTCACTCCTTTAATAATTCCCGCATCAGACATGAAGTAAATAGCACTTCTACTCCAATTATGCATTTCATTGTCGTCAACAAATTCTTCAACTTTTGCTAAATCTACTTTTGTATCGATACCTGCTTCAGACAATGCTCTAGTCATCATTGTAGCCATTTGCTCACGAGTAATTTCGTTATCTGGTGCAAATGTGGTCTCTGATGTACCTTGTGTAATACCAACATTGTATGCTTTTAATACTTCTTCATCCTTTGTATCTGTGAAAGGATTCTTAGAAGCTTTTTCTGCTTTCTTTCCAGAAACCTTTTCATATAGTTTAACTGCTATATGTGCAAATTCTTTTCTTGTAACGTTCTTTGTTAAATCTTCTTTATCAAATATTGCTGGAATTAAACCGGCTTTATTTGCTTTATCTAACTCATCAATTGCCCATGAAGAAGCTTTAGCCCATGTAATTTCTTGAACTTTTTCTTCTTCCTTCTTCTCTTCTGGTTTTGTTTCTTCCGACTTTTCTACTAATTTTAATGATATTTCTTTAGTATATGCTACTGACTTATCTTTTGCAGTTAAAGTACATCTATATTGTGCACCATCTAAATCTTTAGATGCTTTTTCAATAATATACTCACTACTTGTTGCACCATCAATTTTACTTGGAGTGTATTTTGCCTTTGCTCCTCCACCAGTTGTTACTTCAATTTTATTCCATTGATAGCTCTCAACTCCAGTTGCTTTAACAAATAGCTTAACATCTTCACCTTCTTTAAATTCTAAAGTCTCTGGTGATTGATCTTCTATCTTAATTGTTGTTCCTTCTACTACTTTGTATGAAAAACTAAATTTATATTCTGTTGCACTTACTTTCTCTATTTGAGCTTCCACTCCAGCTAACGTTGAAGTAACATCAGAAGAAAATTCATATGAACTATTTGCTTTAACAGTAACTTCAATTCCAGTATTATCACCTAATGTGGCTTGTCCTGTTAAATCTTTATTGAACATTACAAATCTTGCTTTTGTTATTTCACCTGGAACTGTGCTCTTAAGTTTAACATCTTGTGCATTATACTCTTGACCTGCTACAGGGAAAGTATAATCTTCAAATTCTACTTTAGTAATATAATTAATAATAGATGCAGCTGGTTTTGTCTCTCCAACTTTGTATGTATAATCTTGGAATAAATTTCCCATTAATCCAGCTTTTGGATTTGAAACAGGTGTTCCATTTAATGTAAATCTAAAATCATCTGAAAGAGTAATATCACTTGAAAGTGGAATTACAATTCTTACAGTATATGATTTGCCAGCTTGTGCTGTTTCATCATATTGTTGCCATACACCATAAGGCTTAGTTGTATCACTAGGTGTAGTTTTAGATATATTATATGTAACAAAAGTCTTTTGTATATCTGAATTTGCTTGGAATTTTGTTGGTAAAGCTTTTCCTTCTTCAACATTTCCATCAACTATAACATTAATATTACTTACAACTTTTTTTCCATCATCTGTTGTGGTTGTTGATGCTGGTCCATCTTCAAAATAATCCGCTTTACCATGAGCATCACTTAGTCTTCCGCTAGATGTTTGTCTTGTTTCAGTTGAAGTTTCAGTTGAAGAAGTTGTTGATGGTCTTGTTCCAGCAGATGTACTTCTAAATGCAAATGTCTTAGTAACACTTAATTTACTACTATTTACAAGAGTTTTTTCCACACTATTAGAAGAATTATTAATATAAACTGTAGTACGACTTGCAAACACATCTCCTCTAGTTCTTTCTAAGTCAAATGAAAGTGTATAAGCTCCTGTTGAAAACTTGTCTGATGATGTCAATGTTTTGCCATTATAGTCTTTCCAAACTACATTAGTAACATTTATGTTGCTTCCAGCTTTTAAATCATAAGAAGGTGCACTATTAATTGTAGGGTCTATCATAGTAACATACACACTTGTTAAACTATAACTACCTGCAACATCAGCAAAACAAATGCTTGGGATAATTAATAAACTAATTACTAAAACTAAAACAGCTATAATACTATTTTTTTTCATAAAAAAATTCGCTCCCCTTCATATAAAATATTGTTACTAATATGTTACCAATGTTACATTTTAAAGTCAACGAATATAGGGTTAAAAAGAAAAAAAAAGACGAGAAAGATTATTCTTTCTCGTCAAAAATTTTATTTAATTATTTTGTAGCAAATGTTTTATAGCATCTTAATGCCATAGCAATTGCTTGTTCAATTGTACTACTGCTTGCTGGTCCAAATGTGTTTCCACCAACACCTTTAACGATGTCGTGTCCAGCCATAAAGTATACAGCTTCTCTAGCCCAATCATCAATTTCATCATCATCTAAGAATCTTTGGAATGCATCCATATCGAAATCTTTTTCGATACCTGCAGCTTTAAGAAGTCTCATGAACATTGTTGCTAACTCTTCTCTCTTGATATTTCTATCAGGTGAGAATGTTGTTTCTGATGTACCAATTGTGATACCAGCAGCATATGCTTTTAATACATATGGATCACTTGTATCTTCAAATGGATTTGCACCGGCTACTAATGTATTACCTGTAATTGCTTCATATAGTTTAACAGCAATTGCAGCAAATTGTGTTCTATTGATTGCACCCTTTAGTGAAACATTATTAATTGTTTCTGGGATTAATCCTAACTTATTAGCTTCATCAACTTCTGGGTCAGCCCATTCTGATGTTGGAGCTTTTGTAAATTTAACTTCGATTGTATGTTTCTCTGTAACATTTTCTAATTTATATGTATCAACGTTACCAACTGATTTTCCATCTACAAGAACGTCTTCAACAACATATCCTGCATTTGGAGTAAACTTAAATTCTTTATCTTTACCTTTTCCAACGCTTGGATTTGATGGAGTAATCTTACCACCTTCTGATGGTTTAGTTGTTATCTTGTAACCAGCAGATGCACTGCTTCCGCCTGAACCGCTTCCTGAAGGTTTAATTGGATTGTTGTGTGGTTTTTCTTCTTCACCAGATCCTTCGCCTTCATTACCTGATTCTTCGCCTTCATTTCCAGACTCTTGTCCTTCGTTTCCTGACTCTTGTCCTTCATTTCCTGACTCTTGTCCTTCATTTCCAGACTCTTGTCCTTCATTTCCTGACTCTTGTCCTTCATTTCCAGACTCTTGTCCTTCATTTCCAGACTCTGTTCCTTCGTTTCCAGACTCTTGTCCTTCATTTCCAGACTCTTGTCCTTCATTTCCAGACTCTTGTCCTTCGTTTCCAGACTCTTGTCCTTCGTTTCCAGACTCTTGTCCTTCATTTCCAGATTCTTGACCTTCATTTCCTGACTCTTGTCCTTCGTTTCCAGACTCTTGTCCTTCATTTCCAGACTCTTGTCCTTC
>JAFYBZ010000041.1 GCA_017539905.1 Clostridia bacterium
AGTTTTAGATATGCCCCTACTCGATACTAGTAATGGAAATGATTTAATTGGAAAATTTATTTCAGATATTGTTCTTCAGATTCTTTCATTTGTTGCCGAAAACGAAAGAATGGCAATTAAACAAAGACAAGCTGAAGGAATAAAAATTGCCATGGAAAAAGGAATTAAATTTGGAAGACCAAGAGCTAAACTTCCAGAAAATCATTTAGAGATTTTTTATGGTTATTTATGTAATGATTTATCTTGTGCAAATGCACTTGAACTTTTGGAAATCTCAAGAGGTACATTTTTTAAATTATTGAAAAGATATAAAGAAGTTATTATGTATTAAAAAAGTTAGGCCCTTTAGCCTAACTTTTTTATTAAATTCTCTAGTTTTTTATCAAATGTCTTTACTTCCTGGCCTTCTATTTTACCATACGCATATAAAATACAATCTACTAGATCAATATTAGTTTTTGAATATACTTTAAATGTTTCATATATCAACGCTCTATCTACAAAATAGATGTTATTTTGAGCCATTAATTCTATTACTAATGTATATATAATTTCCTTTTCAACTTTATAAAGCTTCTTAAGTACATAGCAAGCCTCAATTATAACTTCATTTGGAATTAGGATATCGTTATTATCTATTATCTCTCTTGCTTTTTTATTTAGTTTTTCATCATCATTTAATAGATATCTTAATATTATATTTGTGTCCACAATTACCATCTACTCGTGCGCCTCCATTTCCCAAATTCCACTTTCTTTGCTAATTAAATCTTTATTTGCATATTGAGAAAGATAACCCGAAAGACTTTTGATTTTCTTCTCTTTTTTTACTTCTTTTTTATTATTTTTTATTTCAAATGGAATTGCTGATTGAATGCATATTTGAGTATAAAACATATTTATTGCTTCTGAGCTAGTTAAGCCAAGATCTTTTAATACCTTCTCTGCTTTTTTCCTTATAGCTGGTTCCATCCTAACATGTAATGTACTAGTTTTTGGCATATTAATCACCTCTTTATACTATTGTATCACATTTTTATTTATATGTAAATACAATGTATCACATTATATATAAAAAAAAGAAAAACCTTATTCAAAACACTTAAAAAAAAATACACAGAGAAATAGAACTTTGGAGATGGATTGAAGAAACATAAAATTTTCAGTTATAATTCCCGATCACTTTCTGATATGATATAATCATGAATAGAAAGGAGAGTACGAATGAAAAAATTACTTATTATACTAACAATTATTATGATGTTCTCGGTCGCTTTGGCATCTGAAGAGTCTTCAGGTGATTATATAACTGTTTTTGAAGGAAATGAGAGTTATAAAGTATATTTGGATAAAGAGGAAAAAACCATTAAAGGCTTTGTTTACAGTCCAATTGAATTGTACGATATTTCCATTCCTAGTGGTGAATTCGTTGATATCGAATTAAGAAAGGTCGCCAATTCAAAAAACAACTCATATACTCCTGTTGCGTGTTATCATAATTCAACTTCACTTGATTATGGAGATTTAACTATTATTCATAGAATAATGTTTGAACCAGATGTGTATCGAGAAGATGATATTAATATAGATTATTATCATTTTGATGATACAAAGATTTCATCATTTATTAATCTTGATAAAGATTTAAAATTATATAAACAAATTACGCTCAGCAAATCGGGAACTTTTCAAGAGCCATCGGAAAGTGATGTAATAAAGTCAATTGAATACGAAGAAAAAGTTGATATTTTATACATATATGGTAACGATAATTTTATATCTAAATCAACAAATCCAATTGACAATTTAAAAGTTTATGCAAGGGTTGGTGACACAGAAGGATTTATAATTCTAGAAGAAGGATCATATTGGAAAGATGGTTCAATTTATTACGATGGAATAAAAACAAATGATAGAAATTATGGATATGTATCATCTTCAGAATTAAAAAATGAAAATACTACAGAGCTTAATAAAGATATTGATAGCAAAAAAATAATAATTGATAATTCAAATAATAATACTTTAACAATCGCATTATGCATTGTACCAATTATCATTATTTTAGTAATCATTTTATTAATAAACAAAAAATTTAAACAATTTTAATAGAATACAATTAAATGGTGAAGAGAAATCCCATAATAGTACGCAAACATAGGTTCAGCAAGTAAGTACCTTAAATTTAGCTAACTTGATTCTTGGGACACACCCAAGAATCATTTTTTCATGATTTCTGGGTGTGTCCCAAAATCATTTGTTACCTTTTCGTTACAATTATTTACTTAAAACCTAATCAATACTAAAATATATTTAAATTCAAGAAAGGAGCTTATGAAATGAATGCTATTAAATTATTATGTTTAGTTCTTGCTTTAGTAGTTGTTGTTTTTGCATTCGCAGCATGTGAAGATAAAAAAGAATCTGAAGTTCAAGAGCAAGTTGTAGAAGAAGTTGTTGAGACAGTTGAAGAAACAGAAAATGATATTATCGATGGTATGCCAAATCCAATCGTTGAATATGATTCTGTTGAGGATGCTGTAATGCAAGTTGGTCACTTATGCCCTCTTCCAACAATTTATGAAAGATACAACAAAAAAGCACAAGTTATTTCTAATTCTTTAATCGAAATCATTTATACAGATGATCAAGGTGAAGTTCTTAGAATTCGTGAAGAAGCTAGACCTTCTGGAGATATTAGTGGAGTTTATACAGAATTTGCTTATACTAACACAATCCAAGTAGGTGGAAATGATGTTACAATCAATGGTGATTCTGAAGATTCTATTACTTTAGTTACATGGAATGATGGTGCTTATTCACATTCTATTAACTATGCAGAAGGACATTCTCAAGAAGAAGTTAGTGCTGTAGTTGCAGAAATTAATGCATAATTAAATATTAAAACCTCTCAAAGTTATTCTTTGAGAGGTTTATTTTTTTGTCTTTTATTTCTTTCTTGCTCTTCTCTATTTTTTCTATGTCTTTCTTCTTCTTGCTTTTTGAAATTATCTCTTTGAAACTCGGCTTCATCTCTGCTAAAAATACATCCACAATATTTTTGTCTATATAAACCTGCATCCTTAGCCATTTGTTGCCCTTCGTAATATCCTTCTCTAAAATCATAATATACAAATTCTATTCCGTATTCCCTACACAATTCTTCACATACTTTCTTTAACAAATCATGTTTTTGATAAGGACTTACTAGTAAAGTAGTTGTAAAACAATCATATCCGTTTTCTTTTGCATACTTTACTGACATTTCTAATCTCATTCGGTAACAATATTCACATCTTATGCCATTATAGTTTGCAACCGCTTGTAAAAATTCATTTAAGTTATAATGATCATGTATTAATAGTGGTATATTTACCATTTTGGTATATTCTTTTAGCGTTTCTAATCTGTGTTTATATTCATCAAATGGTTGAATATTGGGATTATACCAATAGCTAGTTATATCATTATATCCTTCTTCTCGAAGTCTCTTAATTACATATGTGCTACATGGTGCACAACATGTGTGCATTAAAATTTTCTTACTCATATTTGCTTACCATCCAAATAAAATCTAATTCTTTTTCCTTGAATTACATCGCTCTTACTAATAGATCTATCTAAAATCACTTTAGATTCTAAAGGCCTATATGTAATCTCCGATACATCTCTTATAAAGTTTATTCTAAGAGCCTGGTTTCTATAGCGTCTTGGAATTGTTAATACTAATAGTGCTAAAGCAAAAAGGTAAAGCGAAATTGCTGATATTCCAATTGAATCAATATGTCCAAAAACAGAATATATAAAAAATCCCATTGATATTAATAACCCAATTAGAAGAATAATCTTTACGACGCTCTTTAATTTTGAAGGTGAATAACTATTTGATTTTACAGCATTTGTAACCCATTTTCCTGTTGTATCATTCATAACAAAATTAAAGTTTCCATTATTTAATGATACTTTTGCAAGCCAAATTGGTAAATATGCTTGAACTTTATCAACAGTATATATATTGCAATCTACTATTCCATTTTCAAGTTTAATCTTTTCAAATACTGCCTTTTCTATCTTCTTTAGTGATTTGGTTAATATATATTTATCATTATATAATTCTGTATAAGTTCCGCTCAAATAGATTGGATTAAACTCTTTCATATTTGAATAATTGAAAGGTTCTATTGAACAAATAAAATTGTCATCTACATTTTTGCTTCCATCCTGCACGATAGAATATAATTCTTTTCTTCTTTTTTCCATGCTGCGTTCTACTTCTTCATCGCCAGAGCGTTCATGAAAAGAAATTTTTTCATACAAATCAACGCCATAATTGAAAATTGTACATGGAACATATATAGGGGTTAGAGAAGTAATCTGGCAATCCGAATCATTTTTTATTAATCCATTTAATTTCATAAAACCTTTTAATAGTTTTTCTGCTGCATTATTAGAATTTTTAAATTCAACAATAGCTTCCGGGACAAACTCTTCATTAAATTTTTCTTTTATAAAATGAACACTACCACAATAAGCGCATTTAACATTTACCAAAGAATTTGCTTTTAACTCAGCTCCACAACTACTACAACGCAAAATGCTATTTTCTTCGTTCAAGAGAATCATCCTCCATTAGTCGATTTTTATGTCTTTATTCCATGTTATTCCATAAAATGCAAAACCTTTGCTTTCAAAATCATTAATTGTTTTAAATCTAACTAAATAAACAAAAACGCCAACAACAATCGCTCCTACCAAAGCAATTAAAAATGCGCTTTCCCCAAAAAACAAATCTAAAATCGGTTTGTTAAAAAGAACCATAAGTATAAGTAAAAATGTCAAAAACGCAGAAGATTTTTGTGCTGAACGATCATTGTGACTTACACTTTTTCCAACTATCCTTCCATTCTGACCGTTGATAAGCATTGTGTGATACTTTCCTTGGCAATAGTCTTTATAAATATATACTGGCAATAGCCATACTTCTTCTTTAATATTCTCAATTTTCAATTCTTCGTAGCAAACATTTTGAGCATTTAAATCTTCTTTAACATACAAATCATGATTAATACTTCTAACAATTCTATCTTTAACTTCAGCCTCATCCCTACTATACGAATCAATGTTATCTAGTATAATATCATTGCTATATTGCGCGCTTTTAAAGTTTTGTATTGTTGAAAAATCAAAATCTAAACATCTCTCTGCTAAATTTCTATTAATTGATTTTCCTATATATCTAAAGGTTATGATTTTTTCATTTACTGAAAATTTCTTTTTGTTCCATTTACCATTCATATATCCAGATGCCTCTACATTATCATATGAAACTAAATAAGGAACAAAAGTTGCAAATACATTATTTGGTGTGAAATCATAGGAATCTATACAATTACATATAATATTTGAAATACTATTTCTAGTGATTGCAAAAGGAATTATTTTGGAAACCTTATATCCTTTAGCCTCTCCAATTCTTTTTTTACTTTCCCTAAAGCAAAACGGACAACTATTGTTTTTTACATTAACATTGTGAACAAATTCACTTTTGCAAGAAAGACATGAATATACAAATTGCTCCTTGCTAGGAATTTCTTGTGATCCATCACTATCTAATAGTTTTTTAATATACGAGTCTGATCCGGTTATCTCTTGTTTTCTTTTCTCTACTATCTCTTCAACATACTTAGAAAATTCCGAAACATTAACTCTAGACACTTCAACCTTTTGTCCACAGTGTTCACAATAAACGTATTCACTATTTATTATATATACTATATTTCCACCACAATTAGGGCATGCCATTTTCATGGAGAAATCCTCCTTCTTTTGTATATTAATAGTATCTAAAACATTGTTTCCTGATTATCATTTGTTGTCTTTTTATTTTCCACAAATGGAATATTCAAATGGTTATATGCGGCTGGTGTTACGCTTCTTCCACGCGGAGTACGATTAATATATCCTATTTGCATTAAGTATGGTTCTATTACATCTTCAACTGTATCTACGTCTTCACCAATTACTGATGCAATTGTATCTAGTCCTACAGGACCACCTGCAAACTTCTTAATGATATTTTCGAGATAACGAATATCGTTATTGTCTAATCCTATCTTATCTACTTCTAAACTATTTAATGCCATATCAGCTATCTCATCTGTAATTACGCCATCATTTTTAACTTGTGCAAAATCTCTTACTCTCTTTAGTAGTCTATTAGCAATTCTTGGTGTACCACGGCTACGAGATGCGATTTCTTTTGCTCCTTTATCTGTTATTTCAATATTTAAGATTGATGCTGATCTTTTTACAATTGATTCCAATTGTTCGTTTGAATACATTTCAAGTCTATTTATAATTCCAAATCTATCTCTTAAAGGAGATGACAAACTTCCTGCTTTTGTAGTTGCACCAATTAAAGTAAATTTAGGCAAATCAAGTCTAATCGAACGCGCACTTGGTCCTTTACCAATAATAATATCCAAAGAAAAATCTTCCATAGCAGGATATAATATTTCTTCTACACTTCTATTTAATCTATGAATCTCATCAATGAATAATACATCACCTGGATTTAAGTTTGTCAAAAGCGCTGCTAAATCACCTTGCTTTTCAATTGCAGGTCCTGATGTTATTCTAATGTTTGCCCCCATTTCATTTGCAATAATTGCAGAAAGAGTAGTTTTACCAAGTCCTGGAGGGCCATATAGTAGAACATGGTCTAATGGTTCTCCTCTTTGCTTCGCAGCTTCAATATATATTTTTAAATTTTCTTTTATCTTTTCTTGTCCAACATAGTCTTCTAATTTTCTAGGTCTTAAACTATTTTCAATTTCATTATCTTCATTAGAAAAACCAGGACAAATAATTCTTTCTTCTTCGTCCATCTTTATTACCTTTCTTACTTAATTTCTTCTTTTATATACTCTACAAATTTCTTAACAGCAGAACTTGTAATCTTTTCATTTAAGTAAGCAATACCAACTTCTTTTCTTTCAACCTTGAAGTCATTTGCAAGAATAACTGCATCATCACCCATCTCTTTTAATACAAGATCCTTGTTAGCGTACCCTATTACTTCTGTTTGTTTAACAAAATCTACTAGTACTTTTCCGCTAGAAAACTCGTATTTAGGTGCTACATCTATATCATACTCTTCAAAGTTTGAATCAAGCCAAACCCTTGGATTAGAACCTTTTGAAGGAAACGCTAGATTAAAATTATTAATCTTTTTCATACTAAATTTTTCCTTCTCAAGCTTTTTATGATATTTTTTATTTGTAAAGAAGCACATATCTGCATCAGATATTTCTTCGATTTTTACAGTATCATATTCATTTTTAATTGGAAGATTAAAGATTGATAAATCTAAGTTTCCATTAGCAATTTTTCCTAAACTATCGATTGATTTATCATTATATACAGTTATACTTACATTTGGATAATCTTTAGAAAACTTTATAAGTGGTTTCATAAGAATAACATCAACAAGTGTAGAACCACAACAAATTCTAAGCTCACCCTTTTCAAGGTTTTGATATTTTGCAAATAAGTTTTCAGCACTATTTAATGTTTCTAAGCTTCCATTAATATATTCATATAATGTTTTTCCTCCTGGTGTTAATGTAACACCTTGCTTAGATCTAACGAAAAGGGTTCCACCTAGTTGATTCTCCAATTTTTTCATCGCTTGTGTTACAGCAGATTGCGAAATAAAGCATTCCTCTGCAACTTTTGTGAATGAACCAGCCTTTGCAACCTTATTAAACATTTTATAAAGTTCATAATTAATATCCATAAATTTTCTCTCCTTACTACAATATTCCTATAATACTATTATCACATTTTATTAATGGCTTTTCAAACATTATTTGAATTTATCATTAAAATGTAATAATATGTTCCCATGGTAAATCATTTTTGCCGAAATGTCCATAGTTTGTGGTCTTTTTGTAGATAGGTTTTTGTAAATTAAGGTAATTTATTATTCCTCTTGGAGTTAATGTAAATGTTTTTTCTATTTTTGCAACAATTTCTTCCTCTGATATAGTATTAGTTCCAAATGTATCAATAAAAATAGATGTTGGATGGGCAACTCCAATTGCATATGAAATTTGTATTTCACATTTTCTTGCATATCCATTAGCGACAACATTTTTTGCAATATGACGAGCCATATAAGCCCCGCTTCTATCTACTTTAGTAGGGTCCTTTCCAGAAAAAGCTCCACCACCATGTCTAGCATAGCCACCATAAGTATCTACGATTATTTTTCTTCCAGTAAGTCCACTATCTCCCAAAGGTCCTCCAATTACAAATCTTCCAGTTGGATTAATATAATATTTTGTGGCTTCGTCTAATAATTCATTTGGTAATACTTCAAGTATCACTTTTTCTTTTATCTCTTTTCTTAATTCTTCAATATCTTTATCTTCTTCATGCTCTGTAGATACGACAACAGTGTCTATTCTAAAAACTTTGTCATCATCGTATTCAACTGTTATTTGAGTTTTACCATCAGGACCCAATCCTTCGATTTCATTATTCTTACGAACTTCAGTAAGTCTTTTTGAAAGCTTATGTGCATATGAAATAGCAAAAGGCATATAATCTTCTGTTTCGTCACAAGCAAATCCAAACATCATACCTTGATCTCCAGCGCCTTCTTGTTCATCAGCACCATTTTTAGATTCTAATGATTTATCCACGCCAAGAGCTATATCTTGTGATTGCTTAGATATTAAGAATTCAATTTTGCATGTTTTATAGTCAATATCTTTATCTCCAAGATATCCTATTTCTTTAATGGTGTTTCTAACAATATTTTCTAATTCATCATTCGTATAATTTGCATTTGATGATACTTCTCCTGTAATAAATATTTTTCCCTTGCTAGCTACACTTTCAATAGCGACTCTAGAATTTTCATCTTTTGTTAGATAAGCATCTAATAAACTATCTGATATTAAATCACATAGTTTATCTGGATGTCCTTCAGTAACACTTTCTGATGTAAAGAACTTCTTCATAAAAATTTCTCCTTTCATTTTGGCAATTGACAATCACCATTACAACAAAAAACCTCGGCACTATTTAAGTGCCGAGGCATAATTTTATTTTTAAAATCATCAGCCAAAGCACTTAATGCTTTGTCGGTATTAGCACCTAACTTAAATAGGTTGCTGTGGAGTCATAAAGCCGAATCTCTCGTCCACTCTAGATAATCTATATTCAATTTAATACAACAATTAACCTCTTGCAGGTATTCTTGCTGCAACCATGCCAACCAAATTAGATACTGGCATTGTTTGTAGGTATACTTTACCAGGTCCTGTAAGTGTTGTCAAGAATAATCCTTCGCCACCTAGTAATATATTCTTCATTCCTTTAACTGTTTCAATGTTCATTTGTACTGTTGCATCCATAGCTGCAACATATCCATTATCTACTTTTAGAACTTCGCCTGGAGCAAGTGTTTTTTCTACAACATCTCCATCAATTTCTAAGAATACTTTTCCTGGTCCATCAATCTTTTGCATGATGAAGCCTTCTCCACCAAACATACCAGCTCCAAATTTCTTTTGGAAGTGCATTGATAAGCTAACACCTTTTTCTGAACATAGGAAAGCACTCTTTTGAGCAATAATGCTTTGACCTTGAGCTAGATTGAATTCTAAAATTCTACCTGGGAAAGATGATGCAAATGCGATTTCTGCTCCATCTTCTGTAGCAGTATAAGTATTCATGAAAATTGATTCGCCAGATAAAGCTCTACCTAATCCTTTTAGTAAACCACCATTTGTAGACGTCTCCATGTTGAATCCATTTGACATCCAACTCATACCACCTTTTTCAGTGATAACTTGTTCTCCTTTGTTTAATTTGCAAATAACTACTGGAAGTGAGTCACCTGAAATTCTTGTCTCCATAACGAAACCTCCTATATCGAATTTTTATATTGTGATAATATCACAAAAACGACCAAATTTAAATAGAAAAATCAAATTATTTTCTCATAGCTTTTATAATAGTCGCTCTAAAGCCGGTTCTCTTTAATACATACAATATAGCGAATATAAATACTAGAATTAATGACAATAGTTGAGATACTCTAATGTCTGTATTAGCAATGTATAATGAGTCTGTTCTTAGACCTTCTATAAAGAATCTTGCTATTCCATATAGAATAAAATAAAGGTAAAATGCTTGTCCTACAAACTTCTTTTTTTTATCTACAATTGAAAGAATTATAAAAATTATAAAAGTGCAAATTGATTCATATAAAAATGTTGGATGATAATATGCTGTAGTATGTGTCTCGGCATTATAGATTCCCATCTTTAAAAACGAATCAGTAATAGTTCCATGGGCTTCTGCATTTACGAAATTACCCCATCTACCAATTGACTGGCATAGTGCTAAATAAGGAATACAAAAATCTGCCATATCTAAAAACTGTATTTTTTTGATTTTGCAATAAATATATCCTGTTATTATGCCACCAATTACAGCACCATATATTGCAATACCACCATTCCAAATTTTCAATATTTCCCATGGATTTGCCGAATAATAATCCCATTTAAAAGCACAATAATAAAGTCTTGCGCAAATAATACCAATTGGAACCATGAACATTACTAAGTCCATTACATCATTCCAATCAAATTTTCTTGATAGTTTGTCAACATCTGACATCTTTTTTAGTTTTAGATATCCCAACACTAGTGCAAGTATTATTCCGTGATACAATTATTATTCCGTACCAATATATAGGCTTATCACCTACCTTAAAGGCCACCGGGTCAATCGTAAAATCCAAATTTAAATTTGGAAATGTTATTTTATTCATACAATCACCTTTTATTTATTATTTGGCATTACTATTGATATCGCCATGTTCTCATCATCAAAATGCTCTTTTAACACTTCTTCAACATATGCTTTGTCAATTTTTTGATATGCATCCAAAAATTCAAATGAATTTATTCCCTTAAAATAATCCATTACAAAAGCCCTAGCTGTATTTGTTGGATCATTAAATGTTCTAACAAGGCCACCATAAAGCATCTTTTTAGTTCTATTAAACACTTCTTCATTTATTCCGTCTTTATTAAGTGTTTCTATTTCTTTTAAAATTCTTTTTTGAACCTTATCGATATCATTACTTTCAAATGAGAATGCACTAAATGCATAATCTTCTTCAAACGTAAACTCGTTTCCAATTGATTTTGTAATTGTTCCATCATTATATAATTCTTCAAAAACTTTTGAACTATCTCCAGAAATTATTGCAAGAAGAATTTCAATTGCAACTGCTCTTTTTACCAAATCACTATTGTCTTCTGAATACCCTGATTTTCTTAGCTTTTGAGCTTTGCCATCCTTGAATGCTAACACAGCCATTGGAATACTTACATCCATTTTCTTTTCTACTCTTGTCTTATATACACAAGGATATATCTCACCATAATACCTTTCGATTTCTGGTTTTTCTTCTTGATTTTTTACAGAAGATTTTATTTTTTCTAAAATTTTTTCAGGATCTACATCTCCAGCTACTGCAATAACCATGTTTGATGGATCATAAAAAGTATTGTAACAATTGTATAGTATTTCAGGAGTAATATGGCTTATGCTTTCTACTGTACCTGCAATATCTTTAGATACAGCATGTTTATTTCCAAATAATGCTGTAAGAACTTGAAAATATACTTGCCAGTCAGGATCATCATCATACATTCCAATTTCTTGTCCAATTATTCCTTTTTCTTTTTCTACATTTTCTTCTGTCAAATAAGGACTTTGAACAAATTTTAGAAGAATATCAAACGCTTCATCAAATCTAGAATTACAACTAAATAAATAAGCAGTGTGATTAAAAGTTGTATAAGCATTTGCGTTAGCACCGATTTTAGATAATTTATCTAGTGCATTAATGCCATCTGCTTCTTCAAATAATTTATGTTCTAGAAAATGGGCTACGCCATCTGGAACTTCAGTTATCTCATCACTTCCAGGAGCTTTAAATTTGTAATTTAAAGAGCCAAAATGTGTAGCAAATGTTGCATAATAATTTGTTGCTCCCTTTTTAGGAACAATAATTACATCAAGTCCATTTTCTAAATGTTCAAAATAAATTTTTTCATTAAGTCTTTCTAGTACCATTATTTATCCCTTTCATTACGATTTTAAATAATATGTAATTGCTAAGTTTAATCTATTTGCAACATCTAAAACGTCTTCTTTTGTAATTGCATCTATTTTATTTATAACAACATCTAAATCCATATCTCCATCTAATATTTCTTGTCCTACAGCCCATCCTATTAATGCTGGTTGAGAATCGTTAAAAGATTTAAATCTTGTTATTAGATTAACCTTTGCATCGTGTATTTCCTCGTCTGTTATTTCTCCTATTTTCATATCGTTGATTTCTTTTAAAATGCTTTCTTTCGCAATTTCAAAATTTTCAAGTTCGATTCCAGCTGCTACAAACATTGCTCCTTTATGCTTAATATACTGCGAAGAAATTGTATATGCCAAGCTCTTCTTTTCTCTAACATTGCAGAATAATTTTGAGCTTGCTGTTCCGCCTAATATTGCACTATATACTGTCATTTTATAAAAGTCATCTTTTAGATTTTCACTTTTTAGGTTATATCCTAAAACAATTTTTCCTTGTGTAACTTTTTGATTTTCAAAGACATCTTTAGAATTGTCATCGAGTGACTCACTTATTAAGTATTTCTTTTCTTCTCTATCATCTATATAATTTCTATTTATTTTTCCAAAAATAATATTATATCTTTCGGCAATTGCAGGTTCATTTATTTTTCCTGAACAATAAATATCTATTTCTGCAGTCTTAAGTAAGTTCAAATAATGATCATACAATTCTTTTGCACTAATCTTTTCTAAATCTTCTACATATCCATATTTATACAAGCCATATGGCCTATCTTTATACATTTCTTCAACTGTTCTAGATAATGCATATGAAGCCTTGTCATTAATTCTAGAATTTATTACTTCTTTTAATGTTTCCTTTTCTTGTTCAACATATTCTTCTTTAAAAGCGTTATTTTCGATTAAAGGATTAAACAAAATATCATTAAACAAATCTATTGCTTCACTAGTTATAAAACTATTATCCAATGTATATTCATCAGATATTGTATCCATCAAAAATTGAATAACAGAATAATCTCCTATTTTATCTGCGTTAGCATCAAAAGAAGCACCATACATATCTTCTAACTTAATTGCTATATCATGCATAGTAGGATAGTTTTTACTTCCTCTTCTTAATACAAGAGGAAGAAGCGCATTCTTAGTAACATTTTCTCTAGTTAATTTTGTTTTCAATGTAAAAACTATATAATTTGTTTTAAATCTATCTGTTGGCATTAAATGAAGCATTATGCCATTTCCTATAAATACATTCTTTTTCTCCATTATTATTTCCTTTCAACATTATTCCTTATTATCACGTATAAGCTCTGCAACTTTTTTGGCAGGAGTTCCAGGGAAAGCTAGTATCATAGAATTATCAGCAATTGTCTTATTCTTTCTAATCATTGCTTTTACTCCTATGTTGCAGTGATTTCCTATTGTTACTCCAGGCATTATATACGTTTCCGCACCTATTAAAGAATTACTTCCAATTTTGATATTCCCAAGTATCAAACTATTTCCTTCAAAAATATGACATGTAATACTTGCATCTCCACCTATTACAACATCATCACCTATTTCTAATAAATAGGCATCACTTAGTTTAGGCGTATTAATAAATACATTCTTTCCAATTTTTGCACCAAGGATTTTATAAAACAACTTGTTCCATACTGTTCCCGATACATATGGAAGAACCATATTCATTAAAATTACATGTAAGCCAGAATAAAGTATCCATCTTCCAAAAGTGAATGAAGATGTTGCATATCTTCCTGGTTTAAATCCAATTGTAAGGATTCTTTCAACTATTCCAAATACTATAAGCGAAACAACAAAGAACATATAAATTGAGCATCCAACACATAATGTAAATAAAAATACATTAAGAAGATTTATAAGTGGAAGAAGCTCTAACATCTTATATAAAAACAAAGCAGATGGTGTTAAAGATAATCCAATTACAGCTCCGTAAAATGCATACGTAAATACAGACATTATCGCATTACATATTGGATCAGCTAAAAGTGCAGTTATAAATTTTTTCATTTGTTTTCTCCTTATTTTTTTGTTTTTAAACAACAAAATTATATATTAATAGGCATTATTTTTCAATTGTGAACTTTATGTGAATTTTAGCACTCGCCTGTTGACAGTGCTAAAAAATGATGTAAAATATAGTTGTAAGTTAAGAAAGAAAGCTGCTTACAAACCATTTAAGAACATACTATTTAAGCATTTAAGGCTTAAATGGCATCATAAATTATTTAAAAGAAAGGATGATTTATATGTTTATGATACCTAGAAGAAATCACGATTTATGGGAGGACATTTTTGATGATCCATTCTTTAGAGAGCCAGCTCCATTTAGAAGACAAGAAGCAAGCATCATGAAAACTGATGTAAAAGAATTAAAAGACAAATATGAAATTACAATTGATTTACCTGGATATGAAAAAGAAAACTTAGATATGTCTATTGAAGATGGCTATTTAACAGTTCATGCTAAGATGAATAAAGAAAACGAAGAAAAAGAAGAAGGTAAATTCGTTAGAAAAGAAAGATTCTATGGTGAATGTTCAAGAAGCTTCTATGTTGGTGAAGATGTTACAGAGGAAGACATTAAAGCATCATTTAAAAATGGTACATTAATGATTGATGTTCCAAAGAAGGAAGAAAAGAAAGCATTACCAGAAAAGAAATACATCACAATCGAATAATAAATTCTCCCCTTTAAAAAAATGATTCTTGGGTGTGTCCCAAGAATCATTTTTTATTCAACTGTTACGCTTTTTGCTAAATTTCTCGGCTTATCTACATCTAATCCTTTTGCACACGAGATGTAATATCCAAGTAGTTGTAAAGGAACTACTGCAAGTGATGTTGCAAAATGTGAATCTATTTTTGGTGTATAAATTGTAAAATTAACAGTGTCTTCAATATTGAAATTACCTATTGTAGTAAGGCCTACTGTGTAAGCTCCTCTACTTTTTACTTCTACTAAATTACTAATTGTTTTCTCAACTATATCAGGTTGAGTTAAAATGCCAATTACTAAAGTACCATCTTCTATCAAGCTAATTGTTCCATGTTTAAGTTCTCCCGCTGCATATGCTTCTGAATGAACATAGCTTATTTCTTTCATCTTAAGGCTACCCTCTAATGAGATAGCATAATCTATTCCACGTCCAATAAAGAATGCATCTTTAATATGTGAAAATTTAGAAGCAAACCATTGAATTCTTTCTTTGTCTTCTAGTATCTTTTCAACTTTATCTGGAATTGTTTTCATTTCCTCAATTAGTCCAAAATACTTTTCTCTCTCAACTAATCCTCTAACTGCACCAAATTCAATTGCTAGACAATATACTGCGATTAATTGTGTGCTATATGCTTTTGTAGTTGCTACTGCAATCTCAGGACCAGCAAGTGTATACAATACATTATCTGCTTCTCTTGCGATAGAGCTTCCAACCACATTTACAATTCCTAAGGTTTTTGCTCCTCTTTCTTTTGCCATACGTAGTGCTGCTAAGCTATCTGCTGTTTCTCCCGATTGGCTAATTATTACCACTAAATCTTTTTTGTCTAGTATTGGATTTCTATATCTAAATTCAGATGCAAGTTCAACTCTTGATGGAATTCTTGCTAAGTCTTCAACCAAATATTGTCCTACCACTCCAACATGATAAGCGCTTCCACAAGCAACAAAAATAATTTGATTTATATTTTTTATTGCATCTTGTGTAAGTCCAACATTAGATAAATCTATATGATCGTCTTTTACTATGCTATTAATTGTGTCTTTAATAACTTTAGGCTGCTCATGAATCTCTTTCATCATGAAATGTTCATAGCCACCTTTTTCTGCGCTTTGTGGATCAAGTTCTACTTTAACTGGTTCTCTTTTTACTACATCACCATTTAAGTCATAGAATTCGACTTTGCCACCTTCAACGCACGCCATCTCTAAGTTATCGATATAATAGACTTCATTTGTGTGTTTTAAGATTGCAGGAACATCAGAGGCGATAAAAGATTCATCACCTTTTATACCGATTATCATTGGGCTATCTTTTCTTGCAACATAAATCTTTCCTGGATAATCTTTAAATATTACTTCTAATGCATAAGACCCTCTTATTCTAACTAAGCATCTATTTATAGCATCAACAGGACCTATCTTATATTTTTTTAGATAATAATCTATCAAATTAATTGCAACTTCTGTATCTGTTTGTGAAAAAAACTTATATCCATTTTTTTGAAGTTTTTCTTTTAATTCTTGATAATTTTCGATAATACCATTATGAACTCCAATAACGCTATTATCATTACTAATATGTGGATGAGCATTTTCTTCAGATGGTTCACCATGTGTTGCCCATCTTGTATGTCCAATTCCTAAGTGTCCTTTAATGTTCTCTCCATTATTAGTTTTATCTTTTAAAATTTGAAGCCTACCTTTTGCTCTTACAACATTAACAACGTTGTTTTCATCTTCAACAGCAATACCTGCTGAATCATATCCTCTATACTCTAGTTTAGTAAGTCCATCAAGCAAAATAGGTGCCGCTTCATTTTTACCAATGTATCCAACAATTCCACACATATTTTATACTCCTAATTTAAAAATAATATCTGCTAATTGATTTGCATATTTAGTACAAATCTCTTTTTCTTTTGCTTCGACTAATACTCTTATTACTGGTTCTGTACCAGATTTTCTAAGTACTATTCTTCCACCAACTTTTTCTAATTCTTCTTCTATTGTCTTCTTTGCATTTAATACATTTTCATCATTCATTGCTTTATCTTTATCTTGAACTCTAACATTAATTAATTCTTGTGGATATATTTCTAATCCTTCAGAAAGTTCACTCATCTTTTTCTTCTCAGCTATCATTATTTCCATCAGTTTAATTGATGTTAGAATTCCATCACCAGTTGATGCAAGCTTTGAAAAAATTATATGGCCTGAGTCTTCTCCACCTAAAGAATAATTATTTTGTTTCATACACTCATAAACAAATCTGTCTCCAACTTTTGTTTGAGCGCATTTTATTCCTTCTTTTTCAAGAGATTTAAACAAACCATAGTTAGACATTATTGTAGCTACTACTGTATCATTCAAAAGTTCTCCATGCTTTTTAAGATATTTTCCAGCCATATATAAAATGTTATCGCCTTTAACTACATTTCCATTTTCATCTACTGCAAAACATCTATCAGCATCACCATCATATGCAAATCCAACATCTAATCCATTATCAACAACATATTTTTGAAGTCCTTCTATATGAGTTGATCCTGCATTGTTATTTATATTTGTTCCATTTGGTTCTGCATTTATAACATATGTTGTTGCACCTAACGCGTCGAACACTGCTTTCGCAATACTCCATGAAGCACCATTTGCACAATCTAATGCTATCTTATAATCTTTAAAAGAATATATTCCATTTGATATTAAATAACCAATATATCTATTTCTTCCAGAAATATAATCTACTGTTGCACCTATTTTATCTCCAGTAGCAAACGGAATTTCATCATAATGTTTTCCAAAAATTTCTACTTCGCTTAACCTATCATCTAAGTATGCTTCACACAAATCACATACTTCATCTTCCATCTTTTCGCCATTAGAATTAATCAATTTAATTCCATTATCATAAAAAGGATTATGACTTGCTGAAACCATTATTCCACAATCAAACTCATCTACTCTTGTAATATAAGCAACCGATGGAGTAGTTGTAACATGAAGCATATATGCTTCTGCTCCTGATGAAACAAGACCAGCAACCAAAGAATATTCAAACATATAGCTAGAACGTCTTGTATCTTTACCAATTACTATTCTTGGTTTTTCATTTTTTAGGCCGTAATACCATCCTAAAAATCTACCTATTTTGTACGCATGATCAGAGGTTAATCTAACATTTGCCTCTCCTCTAAAGCCATCTGTTTCAAAATATTTTCCCATATTTTTAATCCTTTCATTTTCGTAGCGGCGATTATTAATCGCCACTTCAATTTATATAATAAAATTCTAGCATACTGATTTTTTAAAATAAATAGAAAGGTAAAAAAAGCACCCCCGAAATCTCGGGGGCGCCGCAGCTTATATCAAGCAAGCATCATCAGAACCTGCACAAATCTCTGATAAACGGTCTTACCAGAAGAATTGCGCACACCCTGAATCGATACAGAAACGAGGGTACCTGTCATGTCATCAGGTTCCACCACTCTGTACTTTTTGCGATTTTTGACTTTTTTCAGCTCATTACCATACGTATTATCGATGCAAACATCGATAATGTGCGTACGATCTTCGATATCATCCTTGTCAGCTTTTCGTGAGCTCCTGTACAGGGAATCAATTCCCAGCATATTGGCCCATTCTTTGAAGATATGCTCCGCAATCTCTTCATTGTAGGTCATCCTCTGGGCAAATGTCATTCCGGTATACCTTACACGATCCTTCATGCTGATCCAGCCCTGTAATTCTTGAACCTGCCGGCACCTTTGAAGTTCCTGATCAAACATGAATTTGAACAGCTTGAGCAGTCTCCACTGAAAAATAGTAAGACCTTTATTTTGTATATAGGTCCGTTCTTCTTCGCATGGAGCAGTTTCAACAAGTCCAACTCTTTGGGCAGCGTGATCGACCACTTGACGGTCTATCCTGTAGGGCTTTGCTGATATCCGAGGTTCCATTTTCTCCTCCCATTTTTACGTCTAGTACACTAGACTTATTACAGGTTATTTTCCTGCAATTCTAGTTTAGCAAGGTTATGTAAAGTTGTCAATAAAAAATTTTCAAATGCATAAAAAAAGAGCCTAGAATGGCTCTTTTTCATTTTATTTTAAATACTTTGTAGCATCTGTCTTATATACCATCATAGCCGGAATAATGCCCGCTATAAGTGCAAGTAAGATAGTAATTCCCATAGCTATAAGTTCTTCTTTTTGGAATACTAATCCTGACATATATAGACCATATTCAGTAACAATATAGCTTCCTATCGCTCCAATTACTATATGAGCTAAAATACAACCTAGAATTACGCCAATTACAGCTAAAATAAGCATTTGTACAATATTTATCTTAAACACTACTCCTCTGCTTGCTCCTAATGCCCTTAAAATTGATGTATCTTTTCTTTGTTCAATTGAAGATGTTAGCATTGTTATAAATAACATTATTATAGAAATAATAACAGATACAGAAGCAATTAATGTAATTACAACTGTGAATATTTTAATATAGTTTAAAAACTCTCTTAATGCTTGGTTAGGTATAATTGTTTGGATATGTTCATCTTTAGATAAATTGTTATAAAGCATTGTTTGTGAGGACATATCTTGAGCTCTAATTAATAAAGCAGTAATTAATTCTGTGCTATTCATTTCTTCACTTGATGATGAACTTCCTTGACCATGTGAATGAACTTCTTCCTTTTGCTCTTCCTCGGGTTCTTCTTCATGCTCGTGTTCCTCATCTTCATCATGAATATGTTCTCCGCTTTCATCCTCATCATGGTGAAGTCCATGTACATGCCATAGAGTTTCTATAGAAGTAAATAACACTGTATCGTTTGGAGTATTAGTTGGCTCTAAAATGCCTACAACAGTATAATCAATATCATGGTGATGATGTTCTTCTTCCCCGTCTTCATCTAAATCAACTTGTTCAGAAAAGCCATGTGTACTCTTAAACTTGTCTCCTATTTTTAAGCCACCTTGTTTTGCAATTGTTGATCCTAATACTACTTCGAATTCATCTCCAAATATTTTTCCTTCTGCTAAATTAAATAAGTCTCCACTAAAATAATCTGATGTTGTTCCAATTATTTTATGATTTCTATATGAGTCACCCATTCCAATTGGAACAATTTTCTTAATATATTTATTATGTTGTAAATCCTCATAATATGAAATATCTATATTTCCTTCTGGAACACCATAAAAGAAAATTGAATTAAGCGCAAGACCAATCCCAGAACCGGTTTTACCAACAATTAAATCGTATTCTTTAGTTTGGTTTTCAACATTATTAACTAATTGATTAGAAATATTTTGTATGCATATGATAAGAAGCAAGCTTATCATGATTGCAAATATTGTTAAAAAGTTTTTTAGCTTTTTGGATAGTATATTAGTTTTTACAAATTGAAATATCATTATTAGCACCCCCTATTTAATTGCTTCATTCAACTCTTCAATATTTATGCTTCTATCAAACATATCAAGTTGAGAATTATTATGAGTAATTACTAATAATGTTGCTTTTTCTTCTTTAGCAATTTGCAAAATTAATTCCATTATTTTAGCACCATTTTTATAATCAAGATTTCCTGTTGGTTCATCTGCAAGAATAATATTGGGTTTATTTACTATACTTCTTGCAATTGCAACCCTTTGTTTTTCACCGCCAGATAATGTCTTAACTTTTTGATCTAATTTCTTTTCAAGCCCAACTCTTTTAATCATCGCTATAGCTTCTTTTTCCATTTCGCCTTTTTCATATCTTTTAGAAAAAGACATTGGTAGAACTACATTTTGAAGAACTGTAAAATCAGGGAACAAATTAAAATCTTGGAAAATATATCCAATATGATTTGCTCTAAATAAATCTCTCTCATTTTCTTTAAGAGTGGTAATATCTATGTCTTCAACTATAACATTTCCTTTTGTTGGAGTAATCATTCCAGAAATAAGATTAAATAGTGTTGTTTTTCCGCAACCAGACGAACCAATAAATGCAACTTTTTCTCCATCTTCAACTTTTAAGTCTTTAACTTTTAAAGCATTAATCTTTGTACCATTGTCATCATATATCATTTCGATATTCTTAAGATCAATCATTTTTTACCTCCCAAACTATACCATAGTAATGGCGCCATTTCGGCGCCGCTACGATTACTCTCTTAATTTATTATTCCAAGCGGTAAATATTTCATATTGCTTCATATTAGGAGCATTTAGTGCTTTAAGTTCGTTTGCAAATCCTTCTGCTTCTTTTTCTGTTAATTTATCACCTAATGCATGAATCTTATAGCAAATATTTTGATATTTTTCTAATATTACAATTTCATCTGTATACAATTTAACTAATTCATTGTTTAGCTTAATCAATCTTTCATCAGTTGGTTCGCAAGTCTTAACAATATCTGGGCATTCTTTAATATAATCTAAATAAACATAGCCACTACCAAATCCAGTTCCATACTCATCATCAAATCCAAGGTACTCATCAGCAATTGCTTTTAAAACTGCAACCTTATCTAAAACTTTGCTCTTTCCTGTTTGTAGTTTTTCATCATAATATGTCATATACTCTGGATTAGTTGCATATTCTACGTTCATTTGTAGAGTTTGAATATCATATATCATACCAGCTTTAGATAAAACTGAATAATAACTATTTACTGCTTTGTTAGCATTTGAATCTTGCAATTCTTCTACCCTATCTGCATATACTCTAAATTGTGTTGTATAGCCTTCAGAATCAAGTTTAGGTGCAACTTCTAGTTTTCCTTGTACCTTTATAGCATTTTCTGTGTATTTAATCTTGCTTCCGTCAGCCATAAGAATAGGAATAACTTCTAGTTTTGTAATATCACCAATTGCACAGAACGGACATGTTACATATGGTTGATTGTTAAGATAAACAAAGCTTTCATCTAATGGGCTTTGAACTGCTGGGTAACCTTTTATTTCAACTTTTTTACCATTAAGATTTTTAAGCACTGTTGAAACATTTTTAACTTTTCCTTTAGTTTCATACATGTCCGAAAATTTAATGATAGTATAACCATTGTTAGATTCTGGCTCTACTTTTTCATCTTCTTTAACTTCATCTTTGACTTCTTCTATATTTTCTTCTTTTACTTCTTCAACTTTCTCTCCGCTTGATGCTGCTTCTTTTTTCTCTTCACCAGAATCGATAGTATTTTCTACTAATTGTGTATTGTTACCTGTGACACTTGCAGAAGGCTTATTCTCATCTTCACATGCAGTAAGTGCAATCACACAAATACAGATTATTAATAAATATAATAATGTCTTTTTCATTTTAATCCATCCTTTAAATCGATATCCTAGTTATTTTATAACTAAAAAGCATATACTTCAATAAAGTATATGCTTTTTTCACTAAAATTTCACCATATTATGTTTATTTATTTTTCGCCTAATTTGTTAGAAATGAAATATCCAACAATGAATGTTATAACACTTAGAATTACTATAAGCGGATTAATTGTTACCGTACCTATTTTAACGATAATTGCAAATGGTGAAGCAACTACTAATCCAAGTATTCCCCATGTAGATGCATTTGGCCATCTTTTTAGAATTGTAGATATTATTTTAGTAATAATAATTATTCCAAGTAAAACACCAATTGCAAAAGGAATCATAACTATAATACCATTTAATGAATCAGTAAAATTAAAATGTACTAACTCAGAAATTGTATTTTTTATTGTTCCAATTACATAGTCATAGTATCCAAGCATCATTAGAATCATAGAACCACTTACGCCAGGAACTACCATTGCAGCAGCACTAATTACTCCTAACATTCCCAAAATGATTACATTAATAGCATTTAATTCCATATTATCTATTGGCTTTGTGTTTACAGCAACTGCTGCCGGAACAATTATGATTGCAAGTGTAATTATAAATGCTACTATGTGAGTCCATTTTAATTTTTCATCTTTTATCTTATTATGAAGCATTGGGACTCCGCCAAGTACTAGTCCAATAAAGCATGCAGTAGTAGGAACCTTTGCAATTTCGTTATTCAATAAAAATGTTATAACAAATGCAAGAGCAATTATTCCTATGATTATTCCAACAACGAATGGAAATAATGTTTTAACACTTTGTTTGAATTCTTTACGAATATTATTAATTGCATCTATTATTTTTTCATATACACCTGTTGATACTGCTATTGTTCCTCCACTAACACCAGGAATAACATTTGCAACACCTATTAACATTCCTTTAACAACATCTAGAATAAATTCTTTCATATGATCTCCTTATATCTCTGTAATTATTGGAATCAACATCGGATTACGTTTAGTCTTTTGGAATAAATAATCATGTAATGAATCCCTAACATTGTTCTTAATTGTTGCCCAATCTTTTGTATCATTTGCATTTATTTTTTCCAATTCTTTTTTGATTACTTTTTTTATTTCTTCCATCAAGTCTTCTGACTCTCTTACATAAACAAATCCTCTTGAAACTATATCTGGATCTGTAACAATTTTACCTGTCTTTTTATCCATTACCATTACAACAATAATAATACCTTCTTCAGCTAAGTGTTGTCTATCTCTTAAAACAATATTTCCAACATCACCGACGCCAAGTCCATCAACTAGAATTTCTCCATGAGGAACATTTCCTGTAATCTTACAATAGCCATTATCTAATTCTAATACTGCGCCATTATGAAGAATTACTATATTATCTTCGTTTACACCTACTGAAATTGCAGTATCAGCATGCGCTCTTAAGTGCTTATATTCACCATGAACAGGTATAAAATATTTTGGTTTAGTTAAGCAAAGCATTAATTTTTGTTCTTCTTTACAAGCGTGTCCAGATACATGAACATCTGCTATAGAATGATAAATAACTTCAGCACCAATTTTAATTAAATCATCAATTACATCTGATACCATTTTTTCATTTCCTGGTATTGGATTTGCAGAAATAATTACTAAATCATCTTTTCCAATTGAAACTTTCTTATGACTTCCTTGCGCCATTCTAGAAAGTCCTGCCATGCTTTCACCTTGGCTTCCTGTTGTAAGAATAACTAATCTTTGTGGTGGATAACTATCAACATTATCTACGTTAATAAGTATTCCATCTGGAACATCTAAGTAACCAAGATCTTTTGCAACCTTCATTACATTTTCCATACTTCTTCCAGCAATAGCTACTTTTCTATTTGTTTCAACTGCACAATTAATAATTTGTTGTACCCTATGAACATTTGATGCAAATGTTGCAACTATAATTCTCTTTTGACAACCATTGAATATTTTTTCAAATACTTTTCCAACAGTTTTCTCAGACATCGTAAAACCTTCTCTTTCAGAGTTAGTACTGTCTGACATTAATGCTAGAACTCCTTGCTTGCCAAGTTCTGCAAGTCTTGCAAAGTCCATAACTTTGCCATCGATAGGAGTATAATCTACTTTAAAATCTCCTGTGTGAACGATAATTCCAACTGGTGTATGAATAGCAAACGCCATGCTATCTGCAATTGAGTGAGTAGATTGAATAAACTCAACTTTGAAACATCCAAGTGTAACTGTCTCGCCTGCTTTTACTTCATGCATTTGAGTACTTCTTACTAATTTGTGTTCTTCAAGTTTTGTTTTAATAATTCCACAAGTTAATTTTGAAGCATATACTGGCATGTTAATTTGTTTTAAAACATATGGAATTGAACCTATGTGATCTTCGTGTCCATGTGTAATACACATTCCTCTTATCTTTTCTTTATTCTTTTCTAGATAAGTAATATCTGGTGTAACTAAGTCAACACCTAACATATCTTCTTCAGGAAAAGATACACCACAATCTACGATAATCATATAATTGCCATATTCAAATACTGTGATGTTTTTTCCAACTTCTTCTAAACCACCTAGTGGAATTATTTTTAATCTTTCTCTTTTTAAACTTGCAGTTGTTTTTGGTTTGTTTGATTTGTTCTCGACAACTGCTTTCATCTGAGCAGGTTTTTGAGAAGCTTTTTGAACCACTGGTTCAACTTTTTTTACTTCTTTTTTCACTTGTGTTTGTGTACTTGCTTTTGCAACATTATTTTTTGTATTAAATTTTGAGCGAATTGGATTTGCAACTATACTTGCTAATTTGTCTTCGCTAGCTTTATTATTCTTAACAACTTTTTTATTATCTAATTTAACTTCATGATTTTTTGTTAATAAACTTTTATTTTCTTTTTTTACTTGTTGTTCTTTTGAAGAATTCTTTTTATTTCCAAAGAATCTTTTTTTATTGTTGTTCTTTTTGTTTTCTTCTGCCATTGATCATTCTCCTTTCATTAGTATTAAATTTTCCGCACACAAAAAAATTAGACCTCGACTAGTCTAATTTATAATTTTATATAATATTTTTTCGCACCAAAAAACTACCACCTAAAAAGTGGCTAAAACATTATTAAAATTATCCGTTCACAATCGATGTATGTATTATATCACAAAGCAATTTTAAAGTCAAATTAAGGCACTACCTAAGTAGTGCCTAAGTCTTCATACTGTAGCATTTGCATGCATTCTCTTAAATTTTATAGCCATACTTAAAACCTCTTCTGGCTTTAAATTTCTAGCCACAGAATTTATCTTTATCCAAGTAATCAATGAATTTATTTCGATGTTGTCATCTAAAATACTCTTAACTTGCTTTAATGTGTTACTTGAATCTCCTTCAACGTTTTGTTTAATTAATACTCTTAATTCGTCCATAAACAAGGCCTCCACTTTCTTTTATCTTTTGTATAATTTCATTATAAATTCTAAAATATTACATCTCAAGAGAACATATTTTTAAATATTTGTTTCAAATGGTAAGTAAGTATGTTAACCACATTTTATTGCTATTTTTATACTAATCTGTTATTTCAAAAATGATAGTAACATTTCTATATTATCAAAGAAACATAAAATTTGTCAAGCTGTTTTTAACATTTTGTTAATAAGTTTCAAAATATTGAAATTTCGGCATTTTTTCAAAAATAATTTTTCAAAAACAATTGACATAACCACAAATTCATGATATAAATATACCGTATTCAAGGTTGGGTTCCTTCTCTTTGTAAAGAGAAAAAAATAAAATAGGAGGGATTGCTTTGAGCAAAGGCGACACTTCTCTGATTCGCAAACTCGTGCCTATTAAATGGATGTTCGATCTATACACGAGTGGCTATGCGAATCAAGTAGAACGAAACAGCAGAAGCCCCTGCACAAGTCCATTCTTCAGCAATGCATCTGTTCGTTTCAAGTCCGGTACTATTAATACTACTATTCCAACTGGTGAGCCAAATGTACTACGTATCAATTTTTCAAGCTTTTGTCCCTGTCAACATGTTTACTTCGAGACTGTTACTTTTACTTTAAGAGAATTCATTACACAGCTTGAAAAAATACTTGATCGTAAGTCAGATTACATTAGCTTTGATGTTAATGTATCTACCGATTGGCTTAATGCAGAGGATTGTAGTTCATTCCAAAATTGTATGAAGCGTTCTATTTGTAAAAGTATTAATCAACTTTCTCCTACCAGTTCATCTTTATTCATTAAAGGTTCCGTGACATGCGTTGTCCAGTTCAAACTCAACGAGGTTAAAGAAGCTCTTGCCGTCTATCACGGCATTGAGGATAATAAAGGAGGTTTTACAATGAAAGGATCTTTCGGCAAACTCTTCTCTGGTATGGAAATGGGAATAAATCGAGATCCCCGCATCAAGTCGACTCTGACCGGTATCGTTGTTCAGAATCCTGACAACGGTAAGTATTACGCTTTCGATCCCGCAACGCGAACCCGGAAGGATATGCTGAACCTGAAGCTCGGCAATTTCCCCATCGTCCTGGTCCCGGTAAAGAACCTCACTGTTGGTAAGATGACCAAGCGTGATGGCAAGTATTACTGGGTGCAGAGCATCAATGATGACAACACCTTCACCGGCGTGAATGCCATGACTGGTGCTGTGGAAACATTCGTCAACAATGACAGCCTGATTCCCGGTTTCAACTTCTACACTGAAGTTGTTGCGTTCGACGGCAAGACACTGCTGGATCCGAGCTCCAAACAGAACATGGGCGGCAATGTCCTGGGCGCAATGCTCATGATGCAGATGATGAACAGCGACAAGGCCGAGTTCAGTCTGGATGACATCAATGATGACAGCTTCAACGGCCTGGGTATGTTTTTGCCGATGCTTATGGCTTCCAAAGATGGGAACTTGGGCATTACCAATCCTGACGGCACCCCCAACATCATGATGATGATGATGCTGATGGGTGACGGTGGTGAAGGCGGAATGAATGACTTCATGAAGTTCTCCCTGCTCTCCAATCTTCTGGGCGGTGGCAACAATGCCAATCCTCTGGGCGACATTATGAGCGGAATTTCTACTGTCGTTCCCGGCATCGCTCCTGCTGCCGCGGGTGCTGGACACTATGCCTGCACTATATGCGGTAAGGAATTCGATGATCCCGAAGTGCGCTTCTGCACCGAATGCGGTGGAAAGGTTGAAGCTGCCGGCACTGTATGCCCCAAGTGCGGAGAAGTCCTGAAGGAAGGCGCCAAGTTCTGTCACAAGTGCGGAGCCAAGATCGGAGCCGACGTGTGTAAGGCGTGTGGCAAGGAAATTCCTGAGGGCGCGAAGTTCTGCCCCTACTGCGGTGAAGATGTGAACGGAAAACCGCCTGCCCCTGCGAAACCTACACGCAGCAAAAAGACTACTGCCAAGAAGGCTGACGCCGGCGCGGAAGCCGTTCCGAACTGACTATGGGCGGCCTCAATTTTAGAGGACGTAAACTCCTAAATGAGCAAGTCCTTATGAACTGTGAAAGTTGCAAAAAAGTTTTCTCCCGTGATTGTGCATATTGCACAGAATGTGGCGCAAAGCTTAAAGCTATGAAAACTCAAATTTTTGCAAACTACAGCAAAAGAGGATTAACTTCATTTAGCTACGTTCTCCCTAATGGTGTTACTATCAACTCAAAAAGAGGCATGACTATGTCACTGGGAAACGGTATCTCCTATTCAACAAAATAAAAAATTACCGCTATGCAAATATTTGCATAGCGGTATTTTTATGTTTAAATTTAAAATTCTTCAAATTCATCTCTTGTCAAACCAAATGTTCCAGAAAAACCATTAATCATCGGAATTGCGTTTTTAAAATATGTTTTTGCTTTACTAATAAAATCACTTGCATGATATTTTGTAATGCCTTCTGAACTTCCAATTCCAAATGGTTCATCAAGTTGGTCAAGACAAGTAAAACCAATATTAATAGTAGAAGGAATACTTATATTTTTTAAGTCTCTATAGATTCTTCTTGTGAGTTCATCAAAATCAATATATGCAAATCGCAAATCACCTTGATATTTATTTTTTATATTAGTTTTATCTTCAACATTTCTATAAGGTGCCATGTCAACTTCATGACTAAGTGGCCCCATACCATGTCTTGTTGCATATGGACGACTAATATAATAAATACCTGGTCTACTACCTTTGTAATTTGCATTTTTCAAAATTTTCATTGCATTTGTAACACCAGTAGTTGAAGGTGTAAGAAAATCTACACTGCAATCAGGATTATTCTCGTCGAGTCCAAGTCCTTGCGCACCTTCAAACACCAAGTTATCATAGCAATCAATAATTGAATCACTTCTTACAGTTACAAAAGATAAAAATTCTTCTGCATAGAATAAGAGCATATCTAATGTTTCTTCACTAGAAATCATAGAACTAAAGTCTTCAGAAAGATTTTTCAGTTCTGAAAGGCTGATTCCATATTCTTCTTTCAATCTTTTAGGAACATATTCATCTCTTATCTTTTTCAATTTTTCTTTGAGACTATCACGAAACACAAGATCTCTAACTGTAATTTTATACTGCGGGTCTTTTGTTCTTTCTACAGTCTCCCAAATTCCCATTCCACAACTTCCATGACGGTCTTTACTACGGTATTCTTCCACTGCTTGATTAATATATACATCATATAAAGTTGTCACAGGAGAATTTAAATTGACAAAAACAGCTGGATTAATTCCGAAATCTTTTTTAAATTCTGCTTTCTCAATAACAAGTTCAACTGGATTAATTAAGAAATCAGAACCAAGATATGTTGCAGCACCTGTAAAAGTACCTGCTCCTAAATGTCTAAAAACATGTCTTCTTCCATCAGGAGTAACTACTGTATGTGCTGCTTGCGGTCCACCATTAAACCGAATGTTAAGTGTCTTAGGTTTATTGCAAAGAATATCTGTATAATGTCCTTTACCTTCATCACCAAGACCAGCACCAATTACAATAGAGCAAGATTTTGCCATTTCTTAAATCCTCCTTTCTCGGAGAAATCAAAAAGAAGAATAAAAGGAGATGGCTAAGCTTAGCCATCTCCTCTTTGGTAAAAATGTGATCAAATGAATTCCACGCCGGCGGCCTTGCCACTCTTGATAGCTTCTCCATCTTTGTAGATTTCGAATCCTTTGAATGCCTGGCGAATAACTTTTTTCGCCCTCGCATCTTCAATCATGTCGAAGACTTCGTCACGATCGAATCCATTCTGCAGTTTAAGGATTGTAGCCAAAGCTTCGGCCACATACCGATGATCCTCCAGGCTGATAACATGCGTGCCCAGATATTTTCTCCATGTTTCCGGAACACGATCGCTTCCATATCCATCCTCGGGAAGAATAATATGGAACAGATTCCATTTTTCCAGAGCCATGTCTCTGAGCTCAGTCGTCTTGTAGGACCGTTCGATACTCTCATTCCGGCCGAAGATTTTCTTCGCAGTAGAAGTATTAATTCCATCATGCGGTTTGTCATCTCCGACCGAAATATAGATTCCTTTTTCGCCCCTCTTGTTGAAGCAATCGATCTTGGTATGCTTTGCCAGGAAATACCACGGAATCTCATAGCTTTCGCCATCGTTTCCTCCACCGCCGCCTTCAAGATAGAAAAGGCGCAGTTGATCGAGCATACGTGTGTCTGCCTCAAACTGGGAAACCTCCAGCGGAGCGTCGTCACAATACGCATCGCCAATTGCGGCGAAGAGAATGTGCGGATCATATCCTAATGCGCCCCCCTGAATCATCTTGATAAACCTGGGGAATCCTTCCTGGATGAAAGAGAACGGAATCCGTCCCATGGAGCCGGTGTCGTCGAATCCGATTGCTACAGCTCTGGAATTCGGGCTGTCAACAGAATCGCAGGATTCTCTGAAGCCATTCTTGAGCTTGGCCGGATCGAGAAGGTCATTCAACGAACTTGATTTGAATACCTCTCTTGCACTGGTTGCGCGGGTAATGCTCCTGTTAGCCTGATAATACGAGCTAACATGTTCGGATGTGGTAGGACTGCCTCCCATTTGTCATGCCTCCTTATGATGTTTTATATAGAAACGTCGATATCGACGAATCTAGCTTTACCGAAAACCTCTTTGCAGATTCTTTCAAATTCAGAATATTCTTCATATGCATTCTTTTCGCAAGTAGTTCTGTTGAACCATTCACAAAGCATGCTATGAACACCATACAAATTTTTTCCGGTTACATCGCCTAAGAGTTCTCTTGCAACCTTTTTAATAGAAAGCATATCAACTTCGAAAGAAGAGTAACGAGTTTTTTCAACACAATCTGGTATAACATCTCTTATCTCTCTCGGTAATACCGTAATCTTTTCGTCCTTACTCGTAGTGAAATACCATCCACCATAAAGTCCAACGATACGAATATCATTTACCGAATATTTTTCACCCGGCATAACTTCATTACCTGGAGAGAAATAAATATTATCAATACAAATTGCATTATGAGTCATACCTGCAACATCAATCCAACATGCATAACTATAGAGTCGCTTGATGATAGATATGACATGTTTTACGTTCATTCTTCCATCAAAGAAATTAAGAACTTCTCTCAATGGATAAATCTTGCACGGTTTCTTTAACAGTAACACATACTTTGATTTATCCTGTGTCTTGAAGGATTTAACAATTTGTGGAATCGAATACTGAAAATCTTTCCAATTGGGCATTTCGCTTTCCCAAAAAGAAATGAATTCCCTAACTTTATCTATGTAGTTAGAAAACAATCCTTTTTCTTCAAGTGCTGAGTCAACAACCATCAAAATTTCAGAGTCATTGATATATGTATCACATACTCTCTGATTGAAATGTTCATCATACTCGAACCGAATTTTTTCTCCAGTTCTTGAATACAACAATACAGTAGAATTATTATCAGTAGAACTTTTTCCTTCAGAGCTCAAAACTTCTTTGGCTTTTTTCAAAAGAAATTTCAGCTGCTGAGATGTGACAAAATTTCGAATCTCATGAAATTGTTGATCAGGTTTGTACTGTTCACAGTAAGCATCGTATTCTTCTTGTAAAGTATTTGGGTTCATAGAAAAGATTTCCTCGGGCCGGTTAGCAGCCATGATTTCTTGATAGCTCCTAAGCCTCATACAGTATCCTCCTTTTACTTTTAAAATTGTACACAATTTAGAGAAACAATACTTTATTTATACAGGTTGTAATTTATCACACATAATGCAAATTGTCAACCGATTTTGCAAATGTTTTTAATTTTTTGTTAAAAACATTTCGCTTTTATATCAAGGGTTACATATTGCGTTGACAAATTTTTTAAATGTAAAATTTACATAAAGTTTTACATTTTATCATTAAAAAGCCCAAAAATAACAAAAAAGTGGAGAAAATCTCCACTTTTTACTATTCAATAATAAGCTCTATTTTGGAGCCACCAACGGGAGTCGGACCCGTGACCTCATCCTTACCAAGGATGCACTCTGCCAGCTGAGCTATGGTGGCACATATATTTATTATACGCATTTTCAAAGGATTTTCAATATATTTATGATATAATACTTTTGATGACAATTGATAATCACAACTACGAAAGGATAAATTTATGAATTATCTTATGACTTTTCTCGAAGGATTTGCAAGTTTCATTTCACCTTGCATACTACCTTTAATTCCAATGTATATATCGTATTTTTCTAGAAGCGAAAAAGATAATACTAAAAAGACATTAGCAAATGCTATCTTGTTTTGTTTAGGATTCACTTTGATTTTCATTTTGATGGCTGTCTTTGCTTCTAGTTTAGGTGTTATTATTAATCAGCATATAAATATCATAAAAATTGTATTCGGTATTATATGCATTTTGTTTGGAATTCTTTATATGGATATTTTCAAATTCAAAATGCTTGGTAAGTCTTTGAATTTTAAATTTGATGTTACTAATTTAAATGTCTTTCGCTCATTTGTTTTTGGGATACTATTTTCAGTTAGTCATGTTCCATGCACAGGAGCATTTTTAGGATCTGCTTTAATGCTTGTCACAAAAGAGCAAGATATGCTTCAAGGGATTTTATTAATGATTACCTACTCTATTGGTATAGGAATTCCATTTATTATTTCTGCTTTATTAGTACAAAAAATGAAAACTGTTTTTGATTTTATTAAAAAACATTTTAGAGTTGTGAAAATAATCGCTGGAATTTTATTAATACTTACTGGATTATATTTAATTATTTTTTAGGAGGTTAAAATGCAAAAGTTTACTTACATTCTAATAGTTATAATTTTTATAGTCGCATTGATAGCTGCTTTCATTTTTATAACTAAACCATATACTAATAGCACTACTAATAATACTTCTGTAGAATTAGTTGAAGAAAACTTGGATTTAGATTTGAGTAATGAAGCTGAACCAGAAGAAAAGATTCCTTATTTAACTGATGAAGAGTACGACGAAAAAGTATTAAATTATCAAGGAAAAGTATTAATAGATTTTTATACAGATTGGTGTTATTATTGCGAATTATTCTCACCAATAATTGAAGAAGTTTCATTAGAAAAAGATGATATAAAATATTATAGAGTTAATGCTGAAGAAGAGTTAAACATTGCAGACACAAATCAAATAATGTCTTATCCTACGATTGTGCTTTTTGAAAATGGTATTGAAATAAATCGATGCATAGGAATGATTCCAAAAGAAGAATTAATTGATTTTTTAGATGGTATAACAATTGAATAAAATTAAACAAGACGTGACTTTCTAAATTTATAGAAATTCACGTCTAATTTATATTTATCTTTGGAAGCAAAGATAGCTTATCTTCATTAATAGTCGATGCCATCCGGTCTTCTAAGCTCTCTTACACTTTATAATAACAGTGTCATTATAAAATGCACTTTTCCATACACTGCCAAGATATTGTTCGATAGCACTTTAATGTACTGGTAATACCTTTCCCTAAACTACTTTGGATATTATCTTGCCGTTCATTTTGTTTAAAGAATTTTCTATGTTAGCTTAGATAGCTAATCTCATATACTAATTCTCCGATTTAGATCCCCTTGTGCTTTTTCAACAAACGGTCTTATCAAAAAATCATCTTCATAATTAAAATATGTTTATTGTACTTTTTTGTACAATCGCCCATACTCTAATCATATGTTTTCGAATAATGTTTGTTAAGTAATCAATGCTTGGGTGAGCAAATATGGGTTAGACTACCATATATTACTTAAGTATTATTCTTTGACACTTCTTTTAAAAGTCAATTCATCCTTGGGGGATAATTTGCTCTTAAACCAGAAGACTCTCATAACTACTTTTACTAAATCAAGCATATCCATTCCATTTTAGAAAGCGTAATAATTTCCATTTAAAGCCTTCTATGTCTGCTCTCAGAGCAGTCATTTTTACTTTTCAATGCACGAAAAGTATGTTACCTAAGAGTTATATGTAACTAATCAAGGGAATCTTAATAATAATTATATTTCCCTTTAACGCCTGTGGAAGGCTCTCACCTTCAATCGAAACTATTATATCAACAAATTAACAAATTATGTTAATTTTAACATAATTGTAATGAAAATTTAAAAGGCGGATTATTGTAATCCGCCTTTTATCATTTTTATTTATACAGTGTCTCAAATATATCGTTTTCAATCAAGCCCTGGCCGAACCTATGAAGACTATAAAGTTCCCGGTACACCTCTTTTATACCAGAATACTTTTCGATGAATTCATCAAACACTTTGAAGAGATCATAGATATTGTTGTTGTAGAACTGTTTGCCTTCAAGCTCATTTTTCGCAGCACTTGTCTCTTTAATCTGAGTTTCAATCCACTTGATAATGTTTTCCAATGTCTTAGTCCGGTTATCGATTACTTCTTTGAAATCTCTCAGATCCATATCAAGATACTTCTTGCTCTTGAAGAAAGGAAGTTCATACAGTTCTTTGAGTTCAAATTCAACACCAAAAGGAAAATCAAGTGCCCATTCACTCAAAGCAGACTTTAGAGTATTTACCTTCCATGAATTCTTGGCACCAAGACTTTCAAGGAATTTCTTATCAGCCAAAAGTCCTTTTATCTTGTTAAGAAGAATGAGTTCCGATTTATAAGTCGGCAAAATACCATACAGGAATTCCAAATCCTGGTCGTAGAACTTTTCGATTTCATACTTGTAGAAGAAATTTCCATAGGAATCATCTTTGATAGAATAACTGTTGGCAACCAAAATCTTATTGTTGCGTTTTCTCAGAAGCCACTTTTCAATGATTGCCTGAATTTCTTTCTCTTCAGCTACCGCAACCTTCAAATACTTTTTCAGATCCTTGACCCTCTTATTGAAGTTTTCGGCAACCCCGAAAAAAGGAGAAAGGAAAAACAGCTCAATTTTTTTAATATACCGTTCCGAGATTTTAGGATCATTTACACTCCCATTTTTGATTCCGACTTTCAGTACTTCAACCTGTTCCATAACACGCTGCTTGAAAGAAGTAATTTTTTCTTCATAATCCGTCTGTTCATAGGGCAAAAGCCGACCGACACCTTTAGTTTCAGCCATAACAAGAAACCTCCTTAAGATTTATTTATCGACATGGATTATATCACGAAATTTACATAATATCAACAGCGAACATCAAAAAGAGACCTAAAAAAGGTCTCTTTTGGTTAATTTGTTCATTAAAAGCCCCCACAATGGCCGTTTACTTAAGTGAATTTAAGAGCCTGCTCTCGCAGGTGGGTGTTTTCATTCACGCTCCTGGGCTTCTTACTACGATAATTGGTAAGCTTGCACGCCACGCAAATATAGTAAACTCCCAATTCTTAGACTGTTGGTTCTAAATAAAACTTAAGCGACTCGTACCTTGTAGGGTTAATTAAATTATATCATATGGATAGTTTGTATTCAACAAAAGAATAAAAAAACCTGAGGTATTTTTTACCCCAGGTTTTGATTATTATTCTGCTTCGTTTTCTTCGTTAGAAACGTTTCCAGATTTCTTTTCTTCGTTAGCTTTAGCTGCAGCTGCGTTCATAGCAACGATGTCTTCTTTAACTCTTGTAGCTTTACCAACTCTATCTCTTAGATAGTAAAGTTTAGCTCTTCTAACTTTACCATGTCTAACAACTTCAACTTTTTCAACTCTTGGTGAATGTACTGGGAAAGTTTTTTCAACTCCTGTACCATAAGCAATTCTTCTAACTGTAAATGTTTCGTTAGAACCACCACGTTGTTTTTTGATAATTGTTCCTTCAAATACTTGAACTCTTTCTTTGTTTCCTTCTTTAATTCTGTTATAAACTTTAACTGTATCACCAATGTTAAGTTCAAGTTCATCTTTTCTAAGTTGTTCGTTTTCAATAGCTTTAACCTTATCCATTTTGTTCTCCTTTCTTTTTGAATTAAAATTCAAAAATATTTATATTAATTATTTTTTTCTTTTTTAATGTACTCATCGTACAAATCTGGTCGGCGTTCTTTGGTAATCTCAATAGATTTATCTAAACGCCATTTATCTACTTTAGCATGATCTCCGTGATAAAAGAATTTCTGGAACTTTTCGTCCATCAAAAATTTCAGGTCTTGTATATTGAGGATATTCTAACAAACCATTTGAAAATGATTCATCAATTGTCGAATCATCACTTAATACATTTGGAATATTTCTTGCTATAGCATCTACAATGCACATAGCAGGAAGTTCTCCACCTGTAAGCACGTAATCACCAATTGAAATTTCCTCATCAACAATCTCTTCAATTATTCTTTCATCAACACCTTCATAATGACCACATAAAATTATTAAATGATCTTCTTTTGAAAGTTCTTTAGCTTTTTCTTGATTAAATAATTTTCCCTTTGGAGACATATAAATAACTTTTGCAGATTCATGATCTTTAATGTCTTTATATGCATCATAGATTGGTTCTGGTTTAATAACCATACCTGCGCCTCCACCATAAGGTGTATCATCAACATGTTTTAATCTATCTTGTGAATAGTCACGATAATTAATTAAATTAATATTTATTAAGCCATTGTCTTGCGCTCTTCCTATGATACTAGTTTTGAGTGGCAAAAACATTTCAGGAAATAGTGTTAAAATATCTATTTTCATTTTTGCCATCACCTTTCTTATTTTAGTCCTTCAGGAATTTTTACTCTAATCTTTTTATTTGCTACGTCTGTTTCTAAAATAACAGACTTCAATGCTGGAAGTAATAAATCATCTTTGCCTTTACACTTAACAACATAAACATCAGCAGCACCGGCAGTAAAAATATCATCTAAAGTACCTAACAAAGTATCTTCTTCGTATACTTCACAGCCAATCAAATCTGCAATGAAATATTCACCATCATCAAGTGATTTGGCATCTTCTCTTTTAATGTATATACTTTTTCCTTTAAGTTTTTCTGCATCTTCTATAATGTCTACATTCTTAAGTTTTAAAAGAACTATATCATTTTGATATCTTACTTTTTCAATATCATATTTTTCATATGAATCTCCAACAAGTATAGAATCAAGTTCTTCAAATCTTTTATTAGTAGATGAATAGCTTCTAACTTTAAGTTCACCTTTTAAACCATGAGTGTTATCTATATGACCAATTTCAAAATAATCAACCATAATCAAACTCCTTAGTCTAAAATATCTACATTAATCTTTTGATTATTTTTTGCACCATATGCTTTCATCAAAATACGAATTGACTTTGCAATCTTACCTTGACGACCAATTACTTTACCCATATCTTCAGGTGCTACCTTTAATTCAAGAGTTGTAGTGTTACCTTCTTCTCTTTTATTAATTGATATTTGATCTGGGTTGCTTACTAATTCTTTAACAAGAAGTTTAAGCATCTCTTCCATGAAAAACACCTCCTAAAAATATAAATTATTTCTTTGAAGCTTTTCCAAATAGTGCTTTAACAGTGTCTGTTGGTCTAGCACCATTCTTTACCCATTGTTCATATTTTTCAGTGTCTAATTTGATCATAGCAGGTTCTTTCATTGGATCATAAGCACCAATTACTTCGATAAATCTACCATCTCTTGGATATCTTGCATCTGCAACAACGATTTTGTAATATGGAGCGCCTTTTGCACCATCTCTTCTTAGTCTGATTTTTACCATCTTTTCACCACCTCTCAAGAATTCATATATTAAAATTTTAAATTTTTTAAATCATCTGGATTAATATTTTTGCCCATACTCTTTGCTGCTTTCATAAGTGCGCCTTTGTTATTCATAAGCATTTTCATTTGACTCTTCATTGCTTCGTATTCTTTAACAAGAATATTTACATCTTGAACCGAAGTTCCTGAGCCTTCAGCAATTCTTCTTCTACGACTTGCATTTAATATACTTACATCTTTTTTTTCTGCAGTTGTCATTGATTGAATTATTGCTTTTGTTCTTTTAATCTTCTTCTCTGCTTCTTGTTCTTGCTCTGCTGTCATTTTATTTATTCCTAGCATCTCTAAAATAGATTTAAAAGAACCCATCTTATTTATTTTTTCAATTTGCTCTAAGTAGTCTTGCATTGTAAATTCAGAGCGACGAAGTTTTTTCTCAAGTGCAATTGCTTCTTCCATCTCAATGTTCTCTTCTGCTTTTTCAACAAGAGAAACAACATCACCCATACCTAAAATACGAGTAGCCATTCTATCTGGATGGAACACTTCGATGTCACTCATCTTTTCACCAGTACCGATAAACTTAATTGATTTACCAGTAACAGTTTTAACTGATAATGCAGCACCACCACGAGTGTCACCATCAAGCTTTGTAAGAATTACACCAGAGATATCTAATTCTTCATTAAACTTTTGAGAAACATCAACTGCAACTTGTCCAGTCATAGAATCAACAACAAGTAAAATTTCATTTGGATGTGTTGCAGATTTTAAGTTTTTAAGCTCTTGCATTAACACTTCATCAATTTGAAGACGTCCTGCAGTATCTATAATAACTACATCATTTAATTTTGAATTAGCTTCTCTTAATCCTTCTTTTGCAATGTCTATAACATCTTTAGTATCATCTTTTGAATAAACTGGAATATCTAATTGTTTTCCAACTACTTTTAATTGTTCAATAGCTGCTGGTCTATAAACATCACATGCAACAAGTAAAGGTTTCTTTCCTTGTTTTCTAAGTAAGTTTGCTAGCTTACCAGCCATTGTTGTTTTACCTGATCCTTGAAGACCAACTAGCATTATAATTGTTGGAGGATTTGGTGAAATATTTATATTTGCATCCTCACTACCAAACAATTTTACTAATTCATCATGAACGATTTTAACAATTTGTTGACCAGGTGTGATACTTTTTATTACATCTTGACCAACTGCTTTATCTGCAATTGATGAAGTAAATTCTTTAACTACTTTATAGTTAACATCTGCCTCCAACAAAGCAAGTTTAATTTCACGAGTAATTTCTTTTACATCGTCTTCGGTAATTCTGCTCTTACCTCTTAGCTTAGCAATTACTCCTTGAAATTTATCACTTAAGCCTTCAAATGCCATTTCTTAACTCCTCTCAAATATTTTAAAGAAGTTTTTTCAATCTATCTTTAAAACTCAAATCTTTTGTTTCTTTAATTAATTCTTCAATAATTTTAGTATTGGTAATCTTCTTATCTAGAATGCCTAAAAGATCTTCATAGTTTAATAATCTTTTTTCACCATCAACTAAAATCTTTCTAACACCTTGTCTTGTGATATTTGCTTCTTCTGCAATTTCACTTAAAGATAAGTTTTGATTGTAATATAAATCAAGCATATCTTGTTGCTTAGCAGTTAAAAGCTTACCATATATATCAAGAAGCATTGCCATTTTGACGTTTTTGTCCATAAGCTTTCCTCCCTAATAAGATGTCTGTCTGTAAACCTTCAGTAGTTTACACTCAAATAACTCTTTTGTCAAGCAAAAAAGCAAAAAAAACGAGCCATATTGGCTCGTTTTAAGTATTTTATATGATATTTCGTTCTTGCAGCCTTACATACTGATCTTGTGTATATGCTGGGCCATGAGCAACGAATTTCGTTGATATTAGGCTCGTTAATCTATCTAGTATTTCCTTTTTAGCAGCTGTTTCTAATAGAACTTCATCGGTTTGCTCTTCAAATGGAATACTCTCCATTTGAGCAATTTCCTCATTTAATGCATTTATATCATCTTGAATGAATTGATCTTCTTCGCTTACTTCAGGCACTCTGCCTAGCAAATCAACCGTTTCACCAGTATCTGGCCAAGTAACCTCACCATTTACTACTAAGTCCTCTGGAATAACCCCATCTTTAATTCTATATACTCTTACATGAGTTCCTGATAAGAAATAATGATTTAGCTTATTTACTTGGAATCCTGATACTTTATCATTACCCCAACTCTTTATCATATCTCTATTAGCATGGGCTATATATCCATCACCTACATAGAGCATACCATGATTACCATGACTAGTATAATACCCTATAACATCACCTTTTTGTAACTTATCATAATCTATACTACCTACACGTACATCTTTATATACAAACTCAAATACCTCACTATTCTCACCCTTACATGCATCTCTGTATATATCAACTACATGCCACGGTTCACCATCTTTTGTAAGAAGTTCCAGTCCTAGTGTATTCTTAAGTAAGAATAATACTGTAGTTCCACAATCCATAGCCCATTTGTCGCCTAAATTCAAATATCTTCCTCCTGAAATATAATAGCCATTATTCTTTATATTAGTCATCTGAGCATTATATCCAGCAGTTCTCAATGCTACGTTCTTGTTCCAACTACCTGTAAGCGCATATGTAAGTAGCGGAAATCCATTCTCATCCTTCTTAGAGTTTCCTTCTTCAATAAACTTCTTAGCAAATTCTGCAACATCTTCACCTTGTTGCTGTGTTATAGCTGCGAAACAAGCTGAAAATGTACACAAAACAATGAAAACCATGCATAATACAATCTTTAGTATTTTATTCATAGGAACACCTCCTATTTTTTCTTTTGAATTATGTTATATAAATATGTAAACGTAACATAATTCTATTATAGCATGATTTTCCTTGATTTCAAGCCATAATACCGCCTTTGACTTATGTAACCTTATTTCCGTAGAAAAGAAAATTTTTCGTCCTTCTATTAAAAGTCTAGCACACTTGATACCAAAATTACAATAAAAAAAGCCTAGAAGCTTTATAGCCCTAGACTTCTCCCGTATTTTCATCTTCTTTTGCTGCATTTTCAAGGATTTTCTTGATTTTTCCTGTAACCCAGTCATAAACATTATCTTCAACAACAGTATTATTAGTAATACTTTGAACAAAACTTACATCTTTTTCATATTCATCATCCGTCTCAACATTAGTAACCACAACGGTTTGCTCGGTTTCAACCAACTCTTCATCACCTGATGATTCTACAAAATAGTCAATATTTTCTCTACTTAAAATCGCCTCAACCTCGCCTGTATCAGGCCATGTAATGAATGAATTAACTATTTGATCTTCTGGAACCACACCGTCTTTTACTCTAATAACACTTATTATTGTTGTTTTTTTATAGAACCCATTAACTACCTGAAATCCAGTAATTGGAGGGTTTTTGTCATATCTTATAGCATTATAACTTGCATGTGCTTGCTTCCAACCTTGACCTATATAAACTAGTCCATGATTGTCTTTTGAACCAAAGCGTAACACCAAATCGCCTGGCATTAGCTTGCTTTCGTCGATACTAGCAATAGAAACATTTTTATAAACATATTCAAAATACTTACTGTTTTCACCTTTATTTGCATCATCTCTAAAATCTGTAATATGCCAAGGATCGCCTGTATTAGGGTCTGCCAAGTCAAAACCTAGTGTAGTCTTGTACACATATGCCATAAAGTCTCCGCAGTCCATACACCATTTATAACCAAGATTTCTATTACCATGATATCTATTATTACTTACATTATATAATTGCTCGTTATAGCCTTTAGAACGTATTTCTATGCATGTTTTCCAGTTATTGCTTAATGCATACACTAAAAGCGGATAACCATTTTCATCTCTTCTTTCGTTCCCTTTTTCAATAAAAGTAGTCGCAAAATTTGCAACATCTTCAGATTGCTCTTTTGTAAGACTGGCTTTAGCATTTGAAGTTATCATTAGAATAACTACAAAAGAAAGCGTTAAAATAGCAATCTTTTTCATATAATTACTTTAAAAACCTCCAAACTTCAAGATTTGTAAATGTTTTTTGATTATATCATGTTTTATGGATATTGCAACAAAAAAGCAAAAGAAAAAGAAGATGTGATAAACACATCTTCTTTGTTATGATTTAAATTTTAGAATGTAAATTTAACATCTACATTGAATAGACTCTTAATTCCTCCCATAATGTCTATTTTTGTATCCCAAGGGATATCCATAAATAGTACATCTGTGAAGCTTTTCTTTGCCACAAGAGCTCTCTCTTCTGGCACAGTAGCAAAGCTAAATAAAGAGTTTCCTTCTTCAGTATTAAATCCATAATTAGCCATTGTATAGCCCTCCTTATTTTGTTCAGAGCTCGTTTTATCATTCGTATAACTTACTCTATTATTAGCTGCTTTATCATTGAAAACACCTACATTTGCGCCTAGATAATTTGTTGTTCCTGCACCATATGAGATGCCTGAATCAAATTTTCTAGCTTGGTATAAGTCCTCTAAACGTTTGTTTAGATCTTGAGAATCATCATTTTCGAATGGAATAGCATGCGTATCTTGTGTTGGTGTTGGTTCACCAGCACTTATTCCGTCCATACTATAACCAAATTCTTTTGATTTTTCCTCGAACTTATCCGTTATGGTATCTCCAATAACATCATTTGAATCAAGTAATGACATAAACTGATTAGTAATGTCATTGATCTTATCTTCAAAATTTTTAAGTTCAAAATCCATACTGCTCACCCCATCTTCTTTCGTCTAACAATTACATTCTAAACTCTAAAACCGCTAAATACAATTACATGTCGATTACTTTTAGGTTACAGATATGTTAAGTCTCGAACCTTAAAAATCCGCTATTTCCTACGACTTACACGCTGAAAATTTTTTTAATTTTTTTTGTTTATCATAGTCGATTTTTATTTTTTGAGTCTTATTTTTAGGATTTTGAAGTATATAATTTGCAAATTCGTTCTCAAATTCGTTTGCAATTTCTCTTTTTATATTCCTTGCACCATATTCATTACTATATCCTTTTTCAAGAATGTAGTCTTTGAAGTTGTCAGTCACATCAGCCTTAAATCCAGCATTCTCAAGTCTTTCAAGTGATTCGTTAATTTCTAAATCTACTATCTTTTTACAATCCTCCATAGTTAATTTGTTGAAAACAATTATTCCATCTAATCTATTTAGAAACTCTGGATTAAACTGCTTCTTTGCAATAGAAAGAAAATCTTTTTTATTATTGCTTTCGCCGTTAACACTGCCAAACCCTAGGCTTTTAGCTTGTGAAATATCTTTAGCGCCAACATTCGAAGTAAGAATAATAATGGAATTTCTAAAATTAATCTTTCTTCCTTTGGAGTCTGTTAATATTCCTTCATCAAGAATTTGTAGAAGAATGTTGAATACATCTGGATGAGCCTTTTCAATTTCATCAAATACTATAACAGAATAAGGTCTTTTTCTAACTCTATCTGTTAAAAATCCTCCATCTTCAAATCCAACATATCCCGGAGGTGCTCCTATAAGCTTAGAAACAGTGTGCTTTTCCATATATTCTGACATATCTATCTTTATAATAGCATCTTTTGTACCATATAACGCTTTGGCTATCTCAGTACTTAAATAAGTCTTTCCGCAACCAGTTGGACCTAAAAACATAAAGCTTCCAATTGGTCTACTTTGATTGCCAATACCAAGACTAGATTTTTTAATTGTCATTGAGATCTCTTTAATAGCCTCATCTTGACCAATAATCTTACTACTTAAGCACTTTTCTAAATTATTTAAATCATCATAATCTTTATCAAACAGGTTACTAATTGGGATGTTAGTCATAAGTGAAATAGTCTTTTTAACATCTTCTAATTCTAAAACAGTTTTCTTATCATCTTTCTTATTTGATGCATCTTTTTTCTCATTTTCTAGCTTTATGGCTAATTTAACATTTCCGGATTTAATTGCTTCTTCCCTTTTAGTAGAATCATCTTTCAAATTCTCAGAATTTGATTGCTTTGACTTTGCAAAAGCACATGCTTCATCCAAAACATCTATTGCTTTATCTGGAAAATATCTATCCCAAATATATCTTTTAGAATATGATACTATACTCTTTATAATACTGTCTGAAATCGAAATATTGTGAAATTTCTCATAATTTGATTTAATTCCCTTTAGAATCAAAAATGTTTCTTCTTCACTTGGTTCTTCAACAATTACTTTTTGAAATCTTCTTTCCAAAGCTTGATCTTTTTCTATATACTTTGTGTATTCATCAATCGTTGTAGCACCAATGATTTGAATATCGCCTCTTGCTAAGCTTGGCTTTAAAATATTTGCAGCATCTAAAGAACCTTCCGAAGAACCAGCCCCGACTATAGTATGTAGTTCATCAATGAATAATATTATATTTGGATTATCTAATGCTTCTTTGAAAATATTCTTTAATCTATCTTCAAACTCTCCTCTATACTTACTACCTGCAACAATCATTGAAACGTCTAAAGCAATTATGATTTTGTCTTTCATAAAATCTGGAACATCATTTTCAACAATCTTTTTAGCTAAATATTCAACTATTGCACTTTTTCCAACACCAGCTTCACCAACAATACATGGATTATTCTTTTGCTTTCTAGATAGAATATTAATTACTCTTTGAATTTCTTCATCTCTGCCAATTACATTTTCAATCTTTCCGTTTTGTGCAAGTTCATTAAGATTTCTACCAAATTGTGTTAAGAAAGATAATCCTTCTTCATTATCATTGTTTTCTACACTTGTAATAGACTTTCCAACCGCTGAAAAGAAATCATCATAATTTTTAATTTCTTTTTTCAAAATATTATTTGCTAAATTATTATCTTGATTAATAATCGCAAACAATAAAAGCTCACTGCCAATCTTTTCAATCTTTAATTCTTTAGCGCTTTCAATAGCATTATTAAATACTTCCTCTAATTTTGGACTAATAAAAGCTTCAGATGTTTCCTTATCATCAGCCTTTGTAAAATATTTTTCTAAAATTTCAACTTTTATTCCAAAATCATTTAAAATCTTATATGCCACTCCAGTCTTGTTTTCGCACATACTATAAAGAATATCTTCTGTACCAACAAAACTTGAACCAATTTCTTTTGCATGTTCTTTTGCTTTTTCAATTATTGTTTGAACTAATTGTGTATAAACTGGATTCAATGATTTACTCTCCTTTTATTTTTCGAATTCTAATAATTCCTTTTGTCTTTTTATTTCTTGCTCTATTATTTCTGCTTTATCATTTTCGTTTAGTTTTTTACATATAACTAATAGTTTTTCTAATTCTATGATTTTTTCCTTAATAGTTTCTTTTGAGTTTTCAACTTTTGTTTGTACATTCTTTGTCATAACTACTTTTTTATTACTAATATCTTCTTCAATCTTTTCTTTAAGTAGCTTAACAACATGTGGCTTAAAAACATTAAGACAATTTGGGCATCTAACTTCGCCTGTCTCTAAAAACTCTTTATATGTAAGTCCACAAACATCACAAAATAATTCTTCATCTGTAATATTATCCATATCAGCCCTCCTGATTTTTTCTCATTATATTGCAGTAGTAAATAATTGTCTACATTTATATTATCTAAAAAAAGATAAAAAAAGAAGCCTTAAAGGCTTCTAATTATAACTTTCTAAATACACCTGCAACTTTACCTAAAATTATACATTCAGGAACAATGATTGGTTGCATGAAACTATTTTGTGGTTGTAATCTAATATGATCTTTTTCTTTATAGAATGATTTAACTGTAGCTTCATCTCCTATCAATGCAACTACAATATCTCCATTTTCAGCAGTACTTTGTCTATTTACAAGAACTAAGTCTCCACTTAAGATACCAGCTTCTATCATACTATCACCAGTAACTTTAAGCATAAAGCTTTCTTTTCCACCAACAAAATCTACTGGAAGTGGGAAGTTTTCTTCTATATTTTCAACTGCTAATATTGGTTGTCCAGCAGTAACTCTTCCAACTATAGGAACATCAACCATTTCTTTTGAAGCAAAATATGCAGGCTCTTCTTTTCCATTTGGGTCTGTGATACGAATAGTACGTGGCTTCAAAGCCGCTTTTTGAATCAAACCTTTCTTTTGAAGTCTTGCCAAATATCCATGAACTGTAGATGTTGAACGAAGACCTAAAGCTTGGCATATCTCTCTAACAGATGGAGCATAGCCATTCTTTTTGATTTGATCTTTAACATATGTAAGTACTCTTAATTGTTTGTCGGTAGCCTTTTTTTGTTCCATATTTCAAACTCCTTTATATCAAAATTACAAATGTTTGTTTCCATTTTCACTAAAATGTTATCATATGGAGACAAAAATGTCAAACTAATATTTGCATTTTTTACTCTTCGTTTTTGACTAAATATACATTATATTTTCTTCTACCTATTTGTTTAGCATAATCTCTATCAAATACGGCATAATCAAATCTATACTTACCCTTGATTGCCCCACCAGTATCCATAGCTATTACATAGCCAAGTCCTTCTATATAGAATTCTGTGCCTAATTTCCAATATGCAGTGTCTACTGCTATAGAAACACCAGCAATAATAGGTTTTCCAGATGCTGTATATCCTAGATTATTGCCACATTCTTGAACAGAAGGAGTATAGGCTGTGCCTTCAAATTCTCCTACATACTCAAGCTTAGAATAATCTACCGCCTCAGTAACTTCTTCCGTCTTACCATAATTTTGCGGCTTTACGCCCGCTTTAGCCGCTTCTTTTATTTGATTTTGAAGTTTAATATTTTGCTCAACTAAGTATAAATTATTCTGTGCTATTATTTCGGCTTGTTCTAGCCTTTCTAAAACATCATCTGATGCTTTTGATTTTGCTTCTTCGATTTCTTTAATTTGACTTTCAATTTGTGACTTTTGACTTTGAAGTTCTAATTGAAGCTCTGCAAGCTCTAAATCTTTTTTATCGTTCATTATCCTTAATACTACTGCTCTAATTCCAAATATAACAGCAACAATAAAAATGATAATAGCAATTATTAATATTATTCTTTTTCTTTTCTTCTCTTTTATTAAATCATATCTTCTATTAAAAAGAGCTTTTATTTGAGTGGCTATATCGCCAGTTCCATTACTCAAAATAATTACCTCACTTTTTGACTTGTTAATCGTAATTGTAACATCTTTTATATTTAAAGTAAATTAAAAAGGTTGCAAAATATTTGCAACCTTTTAATAAATTCTATCCTATAAGATCTTCGATGCTTAGCTCTTCTTCATCTAATTCAACTGTTGATTGACTATCTACTTGTACAGGATCTGGCATTAATTCTTCCATGTCTAATTCTTCTTCATTAAGCAAATAAACTGTTACAGAAACTGTTTTTCCTGTATCTATGTAACTACCGCCTTGTTTAACAGTTATATTATATGTATATGTTCCTGGTTCATCAAATCTTGCACTTCCGTTTGTGAATTGAGGTATTAAATCAGAGCTTTCTAATGCTACTAGTCCATCTGTATTTTGAACCAAGCTTGATAATGATACTGTATCTCCAACACCAACTGTTTTATTTCCATGTACTACTAACTCTTTTACAACAATTCTTAATTGAGCTGCAACACCAGAGCCTCTTTCACTACTTGAGTTGAAATCGGCAGAGATAATTGCTTCACCTGGAGAGATTGCACTAAATGTAGTTCCGGTTCCAAAAGTATCTGTTAGTCTATTATATCCAACAATGCCTGTTGATGGACTAATTGAAGTTCCACCTAAATACATGTCTGTATAATCATATGGAATACCTGATGGAGTAAAATGGAAACTACTTAATTTTTCATTATTAACTCCACACCATAAAACATGACTTGCAGTCCAAGTAGTATCAGAAGTTACATTAAGTGATGCCGTTATTCCCGTACTCTTATTATTATAGTAAAATTCTACTGTAGCATTCTTCAAAGAATTCTTTATCTTAACACTAGAAACAACAGTATTATTATAATCTGATATTCTCATTTTCCATTTTCCAAATTTATCATTTGGAACACCATATAGTCCTTCGCTAATGCTAAATACTTCGTTTACTTTCTTTTCTATCGTACCTCTACTTGTTGGATAATAAATTATAAGTGTATAAATATATTTTAATACTGCTCCGTTTTTTAAATCGTAACCATATATTACTACTGTATAGAATGATTCTCCTGTTGAAGGAGGAGTATAAACATTATTTGAGATGCTTCCTCCACCACTATTTATCTCCCAATCATATGATGATCCTAAATTGATTTGATCCAAACAACATATTGTATCAGTTTTAACTTTATCATGTTTATCAACAAAATTATTTACTGTTATAGTTGTCGATGCACTCTTATTATCATATATTTCTGGCTTTTTAGGTCTTGCTGTTATAGTTATTTCTTTGCTTCCTCTAAATGTTTTGTTAACACGAATATATTGTCCATTTAAGCTTGCTATTCCATTACCATTAACACTAATATTAAAGTCACTCATTGGTAATTGAGTATTCGTTAATACATCTATTATTCCCCATTCATTACCATATGCTAAATCTCTTGCTGATTGATAAGTCATTTCTCCACCCAAATCAACAAGTCCAGTATTAAACATTTTAAATGTTATACCACCAGCATTATTCTTTAAGTAATAAACTATGCTATTCGATCTGTTTTTGTGTGTTGCTGTTATTACAACTGTTTCAGCGCCTTCTAATCCTTTTAGATTAATAGAAACCGTTCCACTTGAGCTGATTGATACTCTACTGTTATCTGTTTTAAAAGAAAATTTAGTTTCGTCTAACTTATTTCCATATTGATCTGTAATACTAAATAATGCACCACTTATAATACCTTCTGATTTGTGGTTTTCATCATACTCTGTAAAATCAATTATTCCATCCGGATAAAGTGAACCATTTCTATTTAAAACAAAATATGGATTATCATTTACATTTACTTTTATTTTTAATGTTTGACTTTTTGTTTTGTACTTATTCTTTTCTTTTGGTGTAATAGTAAATGTAACATCTGTACTATATTTAACACTAGGGCCAATCGAAATTATTGAGCCATCATATTTAATTGCACTATTACTAGATTCGATATTAAAATCACTTAATGGTAATCTGTTATAATTCTTTGGATTAATAATATTCAAATCAAAAGATGCATTTCGTTCTGCATATTTATCTTTGCATAGATCTAAATCTGCAACTTCAATATTTGCACTCTTATTTTGAACTTCAAATTGAATTGCACTACTTACTACAACTTGCATCGTAGCGCTACCAGTATATTTAGAACCCGATTTAGGTGTTGCTGTTATTGTTACCGTTCCTGCATCTTTTGCTACAATATCTCCACCACTAATAAAAATCGATGATCTATCAGTACCAGATATACTATATCTGAAATTGCTTTTATCAATTGTTTTACCAGAATCATCTTTTAATGACCAATTTGAAAATCTTGTTTCACTTTCTCCTTCATAATTAGCTCTAAGAATGTCTGGACTAAATTTAAAATTAGTTCCTCTATCTTCAACTTTTATTTGATAAACGCCATATTTATTTGCATCTGCTTTTGACGTTGCCGTAATTGTCGCAATGCCTGGCTTTACTCCAGTTGCAAGTCCTGTCCAAGAACTAATACGTGCAACTTCTGTTGGACTTATTGACCAAGTAACTGATCTATCTTTTGCAGTTGTTGGTAAAACTGTTGCTTTATAACTTTCAACTCTTCCTGTTTCAAGTAAAACAGGTCCAGATATTGTAACCATATCTATATCTTCAACTGCATTTATTTCATCTCTAACAAACACATAACATGTAGCCATTTTTCCGTTGCTAGCAATTGCAGATATTCCAACTGGACTAGATCCTGTTAAAGCTTTTGCTTGTAATTGTCCGTTACCATTTACTGAAACTTTTGATGAATCCGATGATCTCCATTCTACTGTTTTATCTGTAGCATTACTTGGTGATACAGTTGCAACTATGGTAGCTGATGATCCAATAATCATATCTTTATATGTTGGAAGTGACACATTTTGTACTTCCACAATTTCTTCTTCTTGTTCCTCTTTCTTTAATACTTTAACATTACATGTCGCTTTTACAGGGTCGCCCTTATAATTATTTAATCTACAAGTTAATGTTGTAGTACCTTCTTTAATTCCTTGAATCTTAGTAGTTCCACCGCTTGTTTTAATAGTAGCAACAGAGCTATCTCCTATACTCCATGAAAGACTTCCTGTAGCATTCTTTAAAACACCTTGTATTGAACCACTTAGCTCTCCTTCATGAACTTGTACAGTAGTTGGTTTCATTATTATATATGGTGGTGGAGGTGTTGAAGGTGCATCATTTCCAGCAGGCATTTCGGCTCCTTCAGGATATATAGTAACGCTTATACTTCTAACAAGTCCTGGTGATTGTTTTATTCCTATTGCTATAGAAGCAGATGTTGTTGCACTAACCTTCGCCGCTGTAATAGATGAACCTGAAAATGATAATTCAGCTGAACTACCATATTTGATAGGTGTTCCTATAGCCTTCAAAATAACATTTTTCGATGTGCCTCCTCTAATATTTACATGGCTTGGTGTAGATAATAAGTAGCCTCCTGATGATGTTGTTCCATCATTTCCAGAGTCACCACTATTTGCTTTTGCCGCAAATACGCTTCCAGTAGCAAACAGAATCAGTATCAGTAGTATTAAACTGATCTTTTTAACAATAGAAGTATACATCTAAATATCTCCTCCCATTTTATGCTTAAAACTGCTAAATACATGTTTTAGATAGTATTAAGGCGACACTAATAATAGTGCCGCCCGCCCTCATCTTTAGTTAATTAAATATTTTATCTTTTGTAAAATGCAAATCAAGAATTTGCTTATCTAATATAATAATAAATATATATTAAAAAAAGTTCAAGTTAAGTTTTTGCAAGGCTTTCAGCCATTTTTGTACTGTAACAAAAAAGCCTTTACGGATACGATACTTTATAGCTTTTAGTCTAAAAACCTGAAATATAAAATTAAATCTGGTGTAATAAAATCAGCACAAAATCCCTTATATTTCAGGATTATTTCATGAGATTTATGCTATTTTCTTTGAATTATGTTGACAAATTATGTAAAGTGTGATATTATTGGCGTGGTTCAAACACAAATACTGATATCTTGAAAGATATCCACATCAATAAGGAGGCATATGCTATGAAACGGTTTCTCACTATCTTCCTCGCAATTATGATGATTTCCACCCTGGCCCTGGCAGACGGATTTGATAATCTCAACGATATTCAGATCGCTGCCGATGACGGAAAAGACGGCACTGTTTACTACTTCATCACCCTGAATCCCCTCATCGACAATGACTGCCTGCAGAAAATCTTCTCCCCGGATGACACCTTCAAAAATCTCTCTTTGAGAGGAGTACCCGTTACCAGCTTTGAGATTATGCCCATTATGGACAGAGACGCTATGGTTATTACCCTAAGCAACAATGAGCGCTACTTCCTGGACTGTGTAAAGACGCACGGCGGCGACCATTTTGTCCTGGAAGAAAGCATCTACCAGCTCTGCAAAGCATATTTCGGCGATGAATACGATTATTTCCCGAAAACCCCCGAAATCTTTTGATGCATGAAAAACCCTCAGTTAAAACTGAGGGTTTTTCTTTTTATCTTTAGTATCTTAATAATTTTATCTTTAGTAAATTAATTCTTTTTCATTAGTATAGTAATCTATTTTGTAAAACCTGATTATCCTTTAAGTTCTTTTACAGTAAGTGTAGCTGTAGATTGATGTCCAGAAATCTTATCAGTTGCAGTAACTGTTACTGAACCAGCTTTCTTTCCATATACTAATCCATCAATGATTTCAGCGTTACCATTGCTTAGGCTGTATGTAATATCTACATCTGCATTTTCTGGTGTAATCTTCAAGTTAGATAAATCATATACTGTCCAATCCGCTTCAAAAGACTCATCTTTTGAAAATCTAATTGTTGCACTCTTTGGTGAGAATGCTATCTTAGTAGCTTTGTTTTTATCGCTCTTGATTGTTACGGTTGTCTTTAATGCATTACCTTTACTGTTCTTTACAATGCTTCCATTCTTATATAGATTAATAACAGCTGTTAATGTACTCTTGGCTTTTTTATCTTCAGGCCACTTATTACAAATTACGCTTCCGCCAGAATTTGTAACGAAGTCAACTGGTCCTCTGATTGTTAATCCATCATCATTTCCGCTTGCAAGAACATCTCCTACTGTAATTGTATCTCCAAATGTTACTGTTAATGCACTAACCATGGCTAGCTTTTGTTTTAATTCTTTTACTGTTAAAGATGCTGTTGCAGTTTTTCCTGATATCTTGTCTTTTGCAGTTAATGTAACTGAACCTTCTTTAACACCATATACTAAACCATCTATAATTTGTGCATTTCCATTACTTAAGCTATATGATATATCTACTTTTGCTCCTTCTGGAGTAATCTTTAGATTGCTTAAGCTATATGGATCATTTTGGTTATCAAATGCTTCATCGTTAGTAAATGTAACAGTTGCAGATTTTGGTGAGAATTCTAATTTCTTTAACTTAGTCTCATCACTTGTAATAGTAACTAGAGTGCTTAATGCATTTCCTTTACTATTTTTTACAATCTTTCCATTCTTATATAGATTAATTGTTACTGTAACTTTGTCTTTATCTTCTTTATCTTTTGGCCACTTGTTGCAAGTAATACTTGTTCCATTATTTGTGCAGTAATCAACTGGTCCTTTAATAGTTAATCCTTCTGAACTACCACTAGCTAATACTTCAGATAAACTAATTGTTTCTCCAAATTTCTTAGATAATGATCCAACCATTGAATATGATTCTTTAAGTTCTTTTACTGTTAAAGATACTTTTGCAGTTTTTCCTGAAATACTATCAGTTGCAGTTACTGTTGCACTACCTTCTTTAACACCATATACTAAGCCATCTAAGATCTCAACATTTCCATTGCTTGCAGAGTATGAAATATCTACATCTGCATCTTCTGGAGTAACTTTTAGATTACTTAGGCTATATGGAACAATTTGATTATCAAACACTTCATCATTTGTAAATATTACTGTTGCAGATTTTGGTGAGAATTCTAATTTCTTAGCTCTCTTTTCTGCTCTTTCAATAGTTACAACTGTCTTTAATGCATTGCCTTTACTGTTCTTTACGATGCTTCCGTTCTTATATAGATTAACAACTGCTGTTAATTTATCTTTATCTTCTTTATCTTTTGGCCACTTGTTTAAGCTAATGCTTGTTCCATTATTTGTACAGAACTCAACTGGTCCTTTAATTGTTAATCCTTCTGAGCTACCACTAGCTAATACTTCAGATAAACTAATTGTTTCTCCATATTTCTTAGTTAATGAAGCAACCATTGAATATGATTCTTTTAATTCTTTAACTGTTAAAGATACTTTTGCAGTCTTACCTGAAATACTATCTTTAGCTGTTACAGTTGCACTACCTTCTTTAACACCATATACTAGACCATCTAGAATCTCAACATTTCCATTGCTTGCTGAATATGAAATGTCTACTACTGCTGTCTCTGGTGTAATTACCAAATTACCTAAATCATATGGAACAATTTGGTTATCAAATACTTCATCATTTGTAAAGATAACTGTAGCTGAATTTGGTTTAAATTCTAACTTAGATAGTTTTGTTTCATCTCTAAGAATTGTAACTGTTGTAGCTAATGCATTGCCTTTACTATTCTTAACAATCTTACCATTCTTATATAGATTAATTACTGCTGTTAATGATTCTTTGTCTTCTTTATCTTTTGGCCACTTGTTACAAATAATACTTGTTCCGTTATTTGTAACTAAAGTCTTTGGTCCTTTAATTGTTAAGCCTTCTGGATTTCCACTAATTAATACTTCTTCAAGAGTAATTGTTTCACCGAACTTCTTAGTTAGAGCACTTGCAACCGCGTATGATTGTTTTAACTCTTCAACTGTTAAAGTTACTTTAGCAGATAGACCAGAAATACTATCAGTAGCTGTTACTGTTGCTTGTCCTTCTTTTACACCATATACTAGACCATCTAGTATCTCAACGTTTCCGTTGCTTGCTGAATATGAAATATCAACATTTGCATTTTGTGGTGTAACTTTCAAATTACCCAAGTCATATGGAACAATTTGATTATCAAATACTTCATCATTTGTAAATATTACTGTTGCAGATTTTGGTGAAAATTCTAATTTAGTTGCTCTAACATTTCCATCATCTACTGTTACTGTAGAAGTAGCTACGCTTGCTCCGTTGAAGTAAATATGAATCGTAAACTTACCTACTTCTTTATCATCTAATTTAACTGTGCTTCCAGCGCTTCCTTTAGATAAGCCTATCTTCCAATACTTAGAAATCTCGTTTGCACTTGGCATTGGACTAAAGCTTGCTACATCACTTATAGAAAGTGTTTGTCCTGGTTTAGCTACTATATCTTTTCCAGATACAGTATATACTTTAACGTTAATACTATATCTTAATTGACCTTTCTTATATGAGCCATCTTTAGCATCATCTTTATAGTATCCTTTAATATTTGTTACTGCTCCGGCAGTTAAGTTTTGAAGTTTAACCTCTCCCTTGCTACCCATTGCACTTGATGGATCCCAAATATATGCTGTTGTATCTCCAGTATCTTTAATTCTTGTAGAACTAATACCATGATTTCTTGCACCTGCATAGAATTCATAAGATCTACTTAATACTTCTCCTTCTGGAACATCTCCATTTTTAACTGTTATAGACATACTTGCTGTTCCAGAATAACTAGAAGACGCTTTTGGTGTTGCAACTAAGGTAACCGAACCTTCTCCTTTTGCAACAATTGAACTTCCTCCTTGAAGGAATATCTTGCTTCTGTCTGAACCTGAAATAGTAAAAGTAAAGTTACCTTTATTTAATTCATGTCCATTTTTATCTACAAGGCCCCAAGAAGAACTACTTACTTCTTTCTTTCCATCTAAATCTAATGTCAAAGAACTTGGTGAAATATAAAAGTTAGTTCCACTATCTGTTACTTTAACTGTATGTGATGCTTTCTTTGTAGTATCTGCTTTTGAAGTTGCAGTTATAGTAACTGTTCCTTTTTCATATGCTTGTACCATTCCTGTAAAGCTTACTCTTGCTATACTAGGATCAGAAGATTCCCAAGTAACAGATCTATTTGCAACAGTAGTTGGTAAAACAGTTGCTGTTAAGGAAATTCTCTTTCCTTTTTCAACTTCTGTTGGTCCACCTATAGAAACACTTTCTACTTCCTCAACAGCAAGATTTTCTTCTTTAACAAAAACTGTACAAGTTGCCATCTTTCCATTATTTGCAATTGCAGATATTCCTGCATATCCTGTCTTTTTAGCAGTTAATCTACCATTGCTAACAGAAACGATATCAGAGTTTGATGATCTCCATTCTACTGTTTTATCTGTAGCATTACTTGGTGATACAGTTGCAACTAATGTAGCTGTTGTTCCAACAACCATATCTTTATATGTTGGAAGTGATACACTTTGTACTTCGATAATTTGTTCTTCTTCTTCTTCCTTCTTTAATACTTTTACAGTACATGTTGCTTTTACTGGATCGCCTTTATAATTATTAAGTCTACAAGTTAATGTTGTAGTACCTTCTTTTATACCTTGAACCTTAGTTGTTCCACCGCTTGTTTTAATTGAAGCAACTGAACTATCTCCTATACTCCATGAAAGACTTCCTGTAGCATTCTTTAAAACACCTTGAATTGAACCACTTAGTTCTCCTTCATGAACTTGTACAGTAGTTGGTTTCATTATTATATATGGTGGAGGTGGTGTCGATGGAGCATCATTTCCAGCAGGCATATCTACTCCTTCAGGATATATAGTAACACTTATACTTCTAACAAGTCCTGGTGATTGTCTTATTCCTATTGCTATAGAAGCAGATGTTGTTGCACTAACCTTTGCTGCTGTAATAGATGAACCTGAAAATGATAATTCAGCTGAACTACCATATTTAATAGGTGTACCAACAGCTTTAGTTATTACATTCTTTGATGTGCCTCCTCTTATATTGACATGACTTGGTGTAGTCAATAAGTAGCCTCCTGATGATGTCGTACCTTCATTTCCAGAGTCACCACTTTTGGCTGCAAATGATGTTGTTGCTAGTCCTACAACTAAAACAACTATCAATAATGCAATCGCTGTCAATTTCTTAATTGATGAAATAACTTTCATAGATACCTCTCCTTTTTACTTTTCATAAAAATATCAATTGTATTCTAAAAAATACTACATAAATAAAAAAAACTTTGCAAGCCCTATTTTTCGGGCTTTTGCAAAGTTTTTATTAATATCATTTTTTATATAATTACGGAAATACATACCTTTAGCTTTTAATATCAATTAGCATGTAACAAAAAATACAAACACTTGTAATATTGTTGTAATAATTCTTTAAACACTTGATATCCCTATATGTTACGGCTCACAGCAAAATTATTGGAAATTTAAAAAGCTAGGGAAATCAATACTTTCGGGTTTGTAAAATTTAGTGATTTTTTATGATTTTTTTTGCAACTTTTATTCCATCAATTGCAGATGTCATTATTCCACCTGCATATCCTGCACCTTCACCACACGGGAAAACGCCTGAAATACTAGCGTTCATGGCATCACCTCTAATTATTCTAACAGGTGATGAACTTCTAGACTCTACAGCTGTAAGCAATGCATCGTTTTTATCAAATCCGTTTAGTTTGGCGCCGAAGTATTTTATTCCATTTTTAAGAGTCTTGTTTATATAATCAGGGAATAGATCATTAAGATTACAATAGGTAATACCTGGTTTATAGGTCGGTTGTGGCGACTGATAGTCATCGCTACCATTGCCTATATAGTCTCCTACTCTTTGTACTGGCGCATTATAATTGCTTCCAGCCATTTTAAACGCCTTTTGTTCAAGTTCTTTTTGAAAATATACACCATTTAGTGGGTTATCGTCTTTCATATAGTCTTCTGGAGTAATGTTTACTAGCAAGGCAGAGTTTGCATTCTCTCCGCTTCTATCAAAATAACTCATTCCATTTGTAACTATTTCGCCCTCATCCGAAGAAGAAGCCATAACAAATCCTCCTGGACACATGCAAAATGTATAACAAGATCTGCCATCTTCCCCATGGTATGCCATTTTGTACTCTGCAGGTGGAAGGTTAAGCTTTGTTTGACTGCCATATTGTGCATTATTTATATCACTTTGCAAGTGTTCAATTCTAACTCCAACAGAGAAAGGTTTAGGTTCCATTCTAACACCTAGTTCTTTTAGCTTTTCAAATGTTGAACGTGCACTATGACCAATAGCAAGTATAGTAGTATTAGTTTCTATTCTATCGCCAGTATTTGTAATTACAGCTTGTATTGTTTGTGACGATTGGTGATCGCCACTACATTCAAAGTCAACTACTTTAGTATTAAATCTTACTTCTCCACCAAGTCTAATGATTTCTTCCCTCATGCTTTTAACTAGTTTTCTTAAATTATCCGTTCCAATGTGTGGCTTAGATAAATACATTATTTCTTCTGGTGCACCAAATTTAACGAAAGTCTCTAATACAGTTTTGTTTAAATCGGAATTTATATTTGTTGTTAGTTTTCCATCAGAAAAAGTGCCTGCACCACCCTCGCCAAATTGAATATTTGAATTTGGATTTAATTTTCGATTGTTTATAAACTCCTCAACATCTTTTTCTCTTTCTTCAATAGATTTTCCTTGCTCTAGCAATATTGGGTTATATCCATTTAATGCAAGTGTGTATGCAGCAAATAATCCGGCAGGACCAGCACCAACTACAACTGGTCTTTTATCTAAAATCTTCTTATTATCTACTAACAAAAGATTCTTTTTCTCTTCTCTTTTTTCACCTTGCATTAACAAATCTAATGAATATGAAAAATGTATATCATCTTTTTTACGAGCATCAACAGATTTTTTAAGAATGTGCCATTCGACAACTTTTGAAATATCTATTTTATTCTTTTTACAAGCCAGATTAAAAACATCTTCGTTTGAAAGATTATCATATACTTTAATATTAGAAATAATCATTTGTTCCTCCTTGGCGATTGATAATCACTACTACAAATAAAATGGCGACCAATGGTCGCCGATATGATTATTGTAATTCTTTAATATTCCATGTTGTTCCATCTTTGCCATCTAATAATACTATGCCTTTTTCGTCCAAACCGTTTCTAATTTCATCTGCTCTAGCGTAGTCTTTATTTGCCTTTGCTTCTTTTCTTTCATCAATTAGTTTTTCAATTTCATCAGAAGTAATACTAAGCTTACCAAGATATTTGTTCTTCAAATCATTTAGAAATTCTTCAGGCTCTTCTTCAAAGATAGCTAGAATGTTATAAAGTTCAATCACTTTATCTTTGATTTGTTTTAATAGATTTGATTTAGTTTGAGCATCCATTTTTTTATCTGCAATTATTGTATTTAAATATTTCATTACAGCAAATAGATTTGCATATGCAGATGCTGTGTTAAAATCATCATCCATTGCTTCAACAAAATCAGGCTCTATTTTTTCAAACACTTCATCATTTACCACTTCACCATTTGCAGGAACATTTGCCAATATCCTATTGATTTCATTGAATGTATTATAGAAATAATACATATGTTTTTCTGCAAGTAAAAATTCTTGATCATTAATATCTACTGTACTTGCATAATGCTTTTGCATTAACATATATTTAATTACTTCTTTATTATATTTAGCAAGTGCATCTTTTACAGTAAGAGAATTACCTAATGACTTACTCATTTTTTGACCATTAATTGTAATTAAACCATTATGAATCCAATACTTAGCAAATTGTTTTCCAGTAAGTGCTTCTGTTTGTGCAATTTCGTTTTCATGATGTGGGAATAATAAATCTTTACCGCCACCATGAATATCTATTTGCTCACCGAGATAACGAAGATTCATTGCAGAGCATTCAATATGCCAGCCAGGTCTTCCTTTACCCCATGGTGAGTCCCAAGAAATTTCTCCTTCTTTTGCAGACTTCCATAAAGCAAAATCTAAAGGATCTCTTTTACCTTCTTCTACATCTTTACGAACACCATTTAACATGTCATCAGGATTTCTTTTTGAAAGCTTACCATATCCAGGAAAACTTTTGACGCTATAATAAACGTCTCCTCTTTCTGATGGATAAGCGTGGCCTTTTTCAATTAACTTAGAAACAAACTCTATAATGTTTTGAATATTTTCTGATGCTTTTGGTTCTATGTCCGGAACTCTAACTCCAAGTAAATTCATTACTCTTTCAACTTCATTAATTCTATCTTGAGAATACTCTAATGCATTAATTCCAAGTTGATTTGCTCTTGCAATAATTTTGTCATCAACATCTGTATAGTTTCTAACATAAGTAACTTTATAACCTTTATACTCTAAATATCTTCTAATGATATCAAAAGTAACTGCTTGCTTTGCATGACCGATATGACAGTCATCATACACCGTAATTCCACAAGCATACATTTTTACCTCTGGTGCATTTAGTGGTTCAAATTCTTCTTTTGTTTTTGACATTGAATTGTGTATCTTCATGCCATATCTCCTCCTTCTTTTCTAAATTAGCTGTCATTATATCACAAAAAATGCCCTTTTTCAACGATTTTAGGCAATAAAAAAAGAGCACTAAATGTGCTCTTAAATGGTCATCTTTCGTACTTCGTTGATATGATACTGCCATCTATCTTGTGTACCTTAGTCGATTTTGCATTCGTATTCAAAATATATCATATGGCGATAAGTAATCGCCTTACATACTAATATACTCTCATGATAGCACGAGTTGCATCGGCTCTTGTAAGTTTATCATGTGGTCTTAATTCAACTTCCATATTTGCATCTGTTGGAAGCATTCCTTGGAATAAATCATATCTACATGCATGTTTAATATATGATTTTTCTTCTTCAGTAACTCCATCGATATCTGTGAAGTTTGGTAGGTATCCATCTGTAAATTTTGGAATATCTTTCATCTTAACCTGTATTTTAGATAAAATCAAAATTGCTTCTAATCTAGTAATTGGCTCATTAATGTTATCAATTGTAAATTGATTTTCATCAAGCACGCCATGTAATTCTGCTACTGCTACATAAGGAGCTGCCCAATGTTCAAATGGTGTATCATATCTTGTAAAATCAAAACTCTTATTTACAGATACACCAATTGCAATTTTGATGAATTCTCCTCTTGTAATATTATTGTTAGGTCTAAATGTTCCATCTTCATATCCAGAAATCAATTTGGTACCTTTATTATCAATAGTAATACGAGTAGCCTTATCAATTTCGTTTATAGCAGAATGGTATTTAAACACTTGCTCTTTTGTTTGATAATCTAATTTCAACTTGCCCCTTTCATCATATACTTCTATATATAGATCAGAAAAAGGTGGCTTTTCTATCTCATTTGATTTAATAAATTCAGCATTAGGATTAACAATATTTGTAAGAGCAAAAGCAGCAGATATACATATTATAAATACAAAAATAATTGCAAAAATTATTTTTTTCATACTAATCTCCTTTTACCTAAATACGTATAAATTTTATAGTACTTATTAGCAATTTACAACGCATGTAATTGTATTGTAATATTTATTTATCAATACTCTATCATTCCAGCAGTATCACAAACTGGAAGAGAAAAGCTAATTGCTCCACTTGGTGTGTTTACTCCAACTTGTTCTTTAATTGCCTTCATTATGTTTTGTGTTGTATCCTTTTTAGTAACAATAAAAATCATTTCTTTTTCTGCACCAATTAATGTTCCAAAAAACTTTTGAGCATCCTCTGTACTAGTTCCTCTTGCATGAACTACAGTTCCACCTTGAGCTCCTGCACTTCTTGCAACATCCATTACTGTTTCTGTATATCCTCTATTAGCAATTATGACTAACAATTGAGTTTCAGTTTCCAATTCGTATCCCTCGCCTTCTTTATCAACATCAATACCACTAATCAGTTTTTTCAATGTATGCATTCCATCTATACTTTCCATCGGAACTGTAAAAGAAATACCAACTCCAATTTTTTTCATCTGCATAATTATTTCTAGTTTTTTTAATACTTCTTTAGATTGGTCAAGAGTCATAAAACTAAAAATAACAAATTTTTCACTATTACCTATTCCGAGTAACTCAAGAGTTTCTTTAGTAGCTGTTCCCTGACCATACATTCCAAGACTTAAAGTAATACCATTTTGTCTAAAGAAATCTACATATTTTTCACTTTTGTTTCTTTCACCAATAGTAATGGCTACTACCGCGTTTTCCATAGTAGGCCTCCTAACTTAATTACTTTCTACTTGTGCACTAGAGATCTTTCTTTTGAAAACAATTATCTCATCATCAATAGCAGCTTGTTTTTCGTTTTCAACAAGCATACTCTTATATTTATAAACTGCTCCAATTATTTGAATAGTTATCAATGGCATCAATGCAACAATCGCTACTAATCCAAAAGCATCTTTCATTACATTTATATTATATCTTCCGTGATGCTTCACATATACCTACCATAAGTGGTAATAAAAAGCTGGCGGTAAGCGGTCCGGATGTAACACCACCACTATCAAATGCGATACCAACAAATATTTCTGGTGTAACAATAGTTAATAACATTGCAAACACATATCCTGGTAATATAAAGCATAAAAACGGAATTCCAAACCATGATCTCAAACAACAAATAACTAATGCTATGCTCATACCAACAGATAATGTTGTTAAAAGAATTCTTTCAGAAACCATTCCATCAGTAATAGTACTTACTTGCTTTACTAAAACTTGTACCGCCGGTTCTGCTTGTACAACAAAATATCCTATAACTGCAATAATAGGAAGGATTAATATTTTATGTTGTATATGCATTAATGCTTCGCCTAAAGTATTACCAACTGGCAGGAATCCTTTATCTACTCCCACTAAGAAAATTACTAATCCAATAAAAGTATAAACAAATCCGACCAATACTTTTAAATTTTCTTTTTTAGGAAGTTTCAAAGAAAAAGCATTATACAATAAATAAAAAATCAAAATTGGAGATAGTGATTTAATTACTGTAAGTGCACATTTTGGCACCTCAGATAAAAAAATATTACTAATATCTTTTGAGCTATCTACACTTTGAATTATAAAAGGTGTATATTCTCCACCATTAATTTTATAAATTAATCCAAGAATCATAACAGCTATAATAGGTCCAACAGAACAAAGTGCAACAAGTCCAAAGCTGTCATTTTCTGAATTCTTATCATTTCTAATTGATGCCGCACCAAGGCCTAATGCAATAATAAATGGGACTGTCATCGGTCCAGTTGTAACACCACCACTATCAAAACTAAGTGGCATAAAATTTTGAGGAACAAAAAATGCAAGTATAAAAACTATTATATATAGAATCAATAATAATCTAGACAATCTAATTTTAAACGCAATTCTACACATAGCAATTGCGAGAAAAATACCTACTCCAATTCCAACAGAAGAAATCAATATAGCACTATTAACTTCTGTTATTTGAGTAGCAAGCACATTTAAATCAGGCTCTGCAATTGTTGTAATTGTACCTACAATAAATGCAACAAGAGCAATAAGCCATATTTTTTTACTCTTACTTAAATTAGCACCAATTCTTTCTCCAATAAGCGACATTGACATTTCTGCTCCAAGAGAAAAGAAACCAATTCCAATTGTTAAGAACAATGCGCCCACCAAGAACATAATCATAAGCTCAGTAGAAACAGGTGTAACAAAGAAACAAATAAGTGCAACAATTATTGTAATTGGTAAAACTGAAGAAAGTGCTTCTTTAATCTTTTCCTTTAGTTTCTCGTTCATTTTATCTCCTTAAATGCTATTGTCTAGTAAATGATTCTCTTATTTCCTCGTCTTTCATATAGCTTAAATCTTTATTTTTATTATAATATTCTTCTTTAGTTTCAAATAACATTTGAGCATTAAACATTTGAATATTATCATTCTTCTTTTCTATAATTTTTCTTTTCTTAAACACTAAGTTTTCAAGAGCAGCCCAAATGAAAACCCATCCAGTAATTGTAACAATTTCTCTAAAAACATCTCTTGTGATATTAAAGAAATCTCCAACGGCATTAATAGTATCTCCCCATGATAAAAACAGAATAACAATCAAGCCAAGTAATGCGATTATAAGAGTTTTACGATTACTCTCTTTAATATCTAAATTGTTATTAAAAACGCTAACACCATAGTGGTTATTCAAGGCCTTTTCCATTCGCTCTTTATCATCATTAGTAACATTATCACATACAACATTTATTCTAATTTTGTATTGTAATGGAATATTGTCTGAGCATTTATCCAAATATTCATAAACATCTTTAGATAGCGTTGTACCTGTTGGATCGTAAGGATTATAAAAATCTTTTTTATCTTTTAATATAATTGGAATAGTTGCATGTTCTCCATCATCAACATACTTTTTTACTAAATAATCTATCGCATCAAATTTCTTATTCATATTTCCTCCAATCCTCCTATTAAAAATTATACCATTAGATTATTCAATATACAAATAAATGTGACCTTTATAATATCGACAAAAAATACTTTTTATGATTAAATACTCATGGAAAGGAGCCGCATAATGATACAACAGTACTCACTAAAAAAAGAATTCTTCAATCACATTGTACATGAAGATTATTATCCATTTCTTAAAAGCGAATTAAAGAAGTATTATCAACATGGAAAAACAACAATCTTTAAACATTGTAGAAATGTTTCATTTTGCTCATATAAAGTTGGAAAGAGGATAAGTAAAAAAATAGATTTAGATGCATTAGTTAGATCTGCTTTTATGCATGACTTTTTTATGTATGATTGGCATGAAAAATCAGACACTCATAAGCTACATGGATATACACATCCAAAAGTAGCTGCAGAAAATGCAAAAAAATACTGTAATGCCACCGAAAAGATGCAAAAGATAATAAAAACTCATATGTGGCCACTTACAATCACTAAAATCCCTACAAGCAAGGAAGCCTGGATTCTATGCTTATGCGATAAGCATATAGCCCTAAAAGAGACTATTCATAGACACTAAATAATCAAAAAATGCCTAAATATAGGCATTTTTTATTATTTTTTGAGGGGTTTAAAAAGCAAAAAAACATTTGACAAAATGACATAATTCTATTATACTAATATATGCTTGTTTGATGATGGTGGATGTAGCTCAGTTGGTTAGAGCGCCAGGTTGTGGCCCTGGAGGCCGTGGGTTCGAGTCCCATCTTTCACCCCATTATTTAAACTACATACAAAACACTTTATTGAAATTACGCCACATAATTTCATTTTATATTGGGCCGTAGCCAAGTGGTAAGGCACCAGACTTTGACTCTGGCATTTCGGCGGTTCGAATCCTCCCGGCCCAGCCAATAAAAAAGTAGATAGCATAAGCTATCTACTTTTTATTTTTTGTCTAACAATAATTGTTTCACGTTCAATATAATTCGTATTGCGCAAACTTTTTACTATATCCATAAATCGCCCTTTAATGGCTTAAATTTGTACCTTTGAGAAGGTCTAAAGCCTGTTTTTTCTTCCTTTTCTGATGTTTTGTAACAATACTTAATTATCTTTTTTCTAAAGTTGGATTTATCTACATTTGATTTTGTCACTAGCTCATAAGTTGCTCTTACATCTTCCAAAGTATATGTTTCACCTAAAAGTTTAAACACAATATCTGTATTATCTATATTACTTCTAAGTCTTTTAAAGCTTATAATAATTTCAAGCAGAGTATTTTTTATTCTCTCATCCTTCTCTTTTATTTCGTGATAATACTCTATATTATTTCCATCGATTATTTCTTTAGTTTTATAACTATATTTCTTTTGATCAAACAAAATTATCTTGTTATCTACTACATCAAAATCTACTAGTTTATATGACTTATCTATTTTCTTAATATACTCTATATTTGTTAGTCCCAAATAAATGATATCCACATCGCCTTTTATATTATGTGAAAAAACTTGCTCTAAATGAAATTTGTTTGTACCAATAATTTCCTTTACTTCTTTTTTTAAGTCGCTTTTCATATGTTCCTTTTTAAAAGGAATTTTCACAAGTGAATTATCTTTTTCCACTAACACTTTTAGCTTTTTATTATCATTCTTTCTAATATTTAAATTCTTTTCATTGTCTAACACAAATAAACAACATATAAGATTAATACTCATCTTCATCACCATATTTATTATATCATTTATTTAGATTTTTTATATACTCTACTACTTCATCATCACTCTCAACAAATCTTACTTCAATATTTTTATTTAACATTTTGGCTGCTAATATTGGAAACCAGTATTCACCAGAGATTTTATAGCTTGTAATTTTAGGATCACAAAAAATAACAATCCTTTTCTTTTTCATAGCACCATATAGTAGTTCTGTAATACTAGCAATTGCAGAATAGTTTCTTAAGTTTACTACGATTAAATCGCATCTATCTATTTGTCCTAATTCTTCAATTACAACGTTTTCACAATCTGTTTTACCCGGATGCTCTTTTTCATAATAAAATCCACCAACGTATAATACATTGGGATTATCTTTAAGCTGAACTCCCTTAGAAGCATACACAGTCTTTTTTACATCACCAACAATTTTACTTCGAACATCATCCTTTAACATTTCACATACATTATCTTTATTAATAAGCTCGTGCCTCTTTTGGTATGTTCCTGAATAAAACATCTTGATCATCTTTATCGCCTTCTTTCATAATCTTTCTCCAATTGTAATATGAACCAACTGCCATAATAGTCCATACTATATTAAGTAAGAATAAATAGAATGCTTGATTTGGTAATATGTAATATTCAATAGCATAGAAGATATCATTTACGAACCAAATAATCCATGTTTCTAGCTTCTTCTTCATCATATAGTAAGTAGCAACTAGACTAGAAATTGTTGTAAATCCATCTAGCCATGGCAATGGATCATCAGTAGTAGCTAGTTGATTACCAACTAGGATAGTTCCAACTAAAATAATCATGAAATAGATAATTCTTTCTTTGGTAGTACACTTAGTAATCTTGCTAGAATCATTATTAGTGTTCCAAAGAATAAATCCAACCACTCCCATTACTAAATAAATGCTATTATTAACTACGTCTCCATATAGATGATTCATTGCAGAAAAAGCAATTAAAAAGAGCATCTGGAATATATAAAATATCCAGTTGCTCCTTTTATTTATCATTGCTAAATATCCTTGCATTAATCCTAAAATTGTAGCGTCCATCTCTAAATTCATGAACACCGCCCCCTACATATAGTATAATATACCATAAGTAGTTAAGTGTCAATATTTATTATTGATCTTTTTCCATTTTTCCAATTTCCACCAGTCGCATCTTTTTGAAGGTCACTTCTTTACTATTAATTTGGCTCTAAAACATTAGATGACTTAACCCATCCTAAAGCATTATCAACTTTTACTTGAGTCCAATCATTATCATATCTTTGAGCTATAACTATTAAATCACCTTCAGTAGAACAAACAACATCCGATTCCTCAGTAGGTTCAGAATATACTTTTGAGCCTGATAATAACTTAGCACCTTCTATCAGCTTACTACTTGGATTATAATTATAATTTTCATTATAACTATCTTCACTTGATTCCATTTCATTTTCTTCACTTGCATCTTCTGCATTCATCTCTGGTATAATTAACTCAATATCTTTCAAATCTGTACCATCTATCAATTCAGGCTCTGATGATGAAAGACTATTAATTCTATTCATCATAATTATTCCACCAAACAAGCCCATAAAGGCACCAAAAAGAATAATCCCAGCCAAAACAATACCAATAATTATTAAGATACTTTTTTTATTCATTTCAAACTCCTTTTATAATAAATTCCTATTTCATATTCTTAACCATTCTAACAGCAATTATAATTGCTTGTTCTCTTGTCGCGTTTCCTTTTGGATTAAATGTATTTTCTCCAACACCTTTTATTATCTCTTTTGAAGACATATAGTAAACAGGTTCAACTGCATAAGAAGAAATTTTTTCATGATCATTAAATTTTTCTTTTGGTCCATCTATTGTTGTCTCAGTTCCAATTTTATTTAAAACTCTTGCCATCATAGTTGCCATTTGCTCACGAGTAATTAAAGCTTTTGGTGAAAATTCTGTATCGCTAGTACCTTTTGTAATTCCTAATTTGTATGCCGTAAGAACGTCTTCATCTTCTGTATCTTTAAAAGGATTAGGATCTGTGCCTGGAAATGCCATTTCACCAGTTAATGCTTCATATGCTTTAACAGAAACTGCAGCAAATTCTGCTCTTGTGATTGGTTGTGTAAGGTCAGCTACTTTTAAAATATCTGGAATCAACTCTAATTCTTTGGCTTCATTTAATTCGCTTCTTGCCCACTCAGACGCTTTAAAATCTAATTTTTCATTTAGTACTATTTCATCTGAAGGATCACTAATACGTTCTATTCCAGTAGCTGTAGCTCCAGTATACATTGCTCTTGCTTTAACTTGTGAATCAACATGTAATTCAGATAAATAACCAGTTTCAAATATTCCGTTCCAATTATCTTCATCTTGATCATAATTTGGAGAATGATTCAATCCACTATCTTCCCAGTCTTTACCATCAATTGAATATTGAAGTAAGATTCCACCAATATATCCTTGTTGATTATCATGCTCTTCGTAATAATATATTGCATCCCTAACATTGTCTGGGGTTTTAACTGTCACTTCAAGCCAAACGTTATTTTCGCCATCATTATGAATTTCCAATTTTGAAATAATTGGTGCCGTTCTTAAGTCCGCATCACTTGGAGCCTTAAATAACTTGTCTGGTATAATAAGATCCGCAAACACAACCGAAGTAAAACTCATTATACAAATTACAATTAAACCAAATAAAATCTTTTTCATAATATTACTCCTCTCATTTTAAACTTAAACCTCATTCTTAGATTATCAAAAAATGTTTCTGATTTCAATTCATTTCACTACCAACCATTCTAACCGCAATTATAATCGCTTGTTCTCTTGTTGCATTTCCTTTTGGATTAAACGTGTTATCCCCAACACCTTTAATTATCTCTTTTGAAGACATATAGTAAACCGGTTCAATTGCATAAGATGAAACACTTTCATGATCATTGAATTTAGCTGACATACCAATTGCACCTATTGTTGTGTCAATTCCAATTTTATTTAATACTCTTGTCATCATAGCTGCCATTTGCTCACGAGTAATAAGAGCATTTGGAGAAAATTCCGTTTCACTAGTTCCCTTTGTAATTCCTAACCCATATGCCCACAAAACTTCAATACTATTTGTGTCTGAAAAAGGATTCTTTGGAACCTCTAAATCAAAATTTGATTTACCTGTTATTCTTTTATAAGCATTTACAGATATTGCCGCGAACTCTTCTCTTGTTACATCTTTTGTTAAATCTGCTTTCTTTAATGTATCTGGAATCAATTCCAACAATTCCGCTTTTGACATTTCTTCTGTCGCCCATCCATGTATTTGATAGTCATACTCTTTTTCTGAAGTTTTATCATCATAGTGTGTATCTAATAATGCTTCATTAGACCAGTCACTATATACAATACCTTCATTAGGGATAGACCAGCGATATTTAATTCTAGCTTTAATCTGAGAATCTGCACTAAGATTTTCAATACTATTTGTTTTGTATAATCCTTCTAATCTATCGGTTGTTCCTTCATCAGGGAAAAAGTCTACTTCTTTCCAATCGCTACCATCTATAGATATATTTAATACTAAACCATCAAGCTTTCCTAATTCACCATCTACTGCTTCCATAGAAAAAGCGGTACTTCTAACTTCTTTTGGTGAACTAACATTCATCTGTAACCATGATGAACCTGCTTCATCATTTTTCAAAACTAATTGTGATAATTCTGGTGATGTCTTTAAGTCTAAGCCATTTGACGACTGATTATTAATTCCACGAGCATCATCTACCGGAAAAATAACATCTGCAAATGCCATTGACATTAAAACCATTGCGCAAATTAAAGCAAAACTAACCAATAACTTTTTCATTACACTCTCTCCTTCATAAAAAATCTAAATTTAAAACTCAGTTTATTATTAAATTGTTCCTTTCTCTCCTAAATCTTCTGAGAATCTCAACAAGTATCCATCGGGATCTTGAATTAAGAATTCTTTATTGCCTAACAATTTTTCATCTTGTCTATACCAATTTTCTTCAATATCAAAGGCAATTTTGTATCCACAATTTTTTAAACTATTATATATCGTTTCAACATTATCAACTTCAATTTGAAAATTGACGCCATTTCCAAATGGATATTCAAGTGGTGCTAATTCCCATTTATCATTTTTTGTTTTTTCCTGCAACATAAACTGAGCTTCGCCAAGCGATATAAAAGCAAATTTATTTTCTGGCCTTTCATATTCAATCTTAAACCCAGCACATTTATAAAAATCTAAACTTTCTTCAAGATTACTTACCGATAACTCAGGTATTAATCTATTAAAATACATAATAATCATCTCATTTTCTAAATATTCATATACAATGCTATCAAAACAGGTTATTTTTTTCAATAATTTAGAGCCTGTAATTGCTATTTTTTGTTTATTTTTTGCCATTTTTGTGATAAAATACACGAGCAAAGGAGAATTAACATGAATTCTTATATTTCTAACTCAATACAAGAGACTAAAGAACTTGGCAAGCAAATTGCTAGCAAATTTAATAAAGGTGATGTTGTTGTTTTAAATGGAGATTTAGGTGCAGGAAAAACAGCTTTTGTTGCTGGGGTGGCTAGCTACTGGAACAAAGAAAACGAAGTATCATCTCCAACTTTTACAATCATTAACGAAATCGTACTAAACGATGATTTATCTTTGTTTCACTTCGATGTATATCGTCTTGAAGATGAAGATGAGTTTTATGCAATTGGCGGTGAAGAATACTTTGATAAAGGTATTACCCTTATGGAATGGGGTAACACTATCAAGTCAGCACTACCAAAAGAGTATTTGGAAATCAAGATTGATAAAGATTCAAATAATGAAAATATTAGAATTTTTAACTTTATTCCTCATGGTAAACATTATGAAGAATTAATTGAAAGGATATAACATGAAAATACTTGCAATTGGAACTTCTGGTAAAAATTGTACTGTTGCAATTTCAGAAGATAAGATCTTAATAAAAGAAATAAATATTACAGATGGTTTAACTCATTCTGAAACATTAATGCCTGCAATAGATAGAATACTTAAAGAAACAAATATTGAATTGCAAGACATAGATGCTTATGCAGTTTCAATAGGTCCTGGTTCTTTTACCGGAATTAGAATTGGAGTTGCCACTATTAAAGGACTTTGTTTAGGTGTAGATAAACCAGTATTAGCGGTTCCAAGCCTATTAGGTCTTGCATATAATAAAAAAGAATTTGATGGTTATATAGTTTCATGCATAGATGCGCGTAATGATAATGTTTATGCAGGCATTTATAAAAATGAGAATGGCATTTTAAAGCAAGTAGGAGATTATATTTCAGATAATATTGAAGTATTAAAAGAAAGAATATCTTCCCTTGATAAAGCCTATATAATGATTAATGATACTGACACATATGAATATGCATCAAAAATCGCCGAAGCAGGATATGATTTATATTCTCAAGGTATCATAACCGATGGCGTACATGTGTCTCCTCTATATTTAAAGAAATCACAGGCAGAAAGAGAATTAGAAGAAAAAAATGATAACAATTGAAAAAATGAAAAAGGATTACATAGATGATGTATTTGAAATAGATAAAGCATCTGTTCCAATACCATGGTCTAAGAATTCAATTGAAGAAGAAATGAATAATATGCTTTCTAAATTTATCGTTGCAAAGGACGGCGACAAAGTAATTGGGTTTGCAATGTGCTGGTTTATTATGGATGAATGCCATATTGGAAACATTGCAGTCTTGCCAGAATATAGAAATCAAGGAATTGCAACGATGATGCTTAACAACCTTTTAGAAGACTGCAAAGAACACGGAACAAACAATTTGCTATTAGAGGTTCGTGTTTCAAATGTACCCGCTCAAAACTTGTACAAAAAACTTGGCTTTGAAGAATTAGTTGTACGTAAACACTATTATAAAAACCCTGATGGATCTTATGAAGATGCAATAATAATGACTAAATAATGGCGACAATCAGTCGCCATTTTTTATTTATTAAGTTTTGGTTAAAATATTGTAAAATAGTCATAATTTATGATATATTTTTTATGGGATTTTATGCCCAAAATGCAGTACAAAAGATTTTTTAATTTACGAAGGAGAAATAATAATGGCACGTACTAGAGAATTAAGTTATACACAACTTAAAAAAGAATGTGACCCAACTATATTTAAATTCAAAACGACTAAAGAAGTTGCACCATTTACTGGTATTATAGGTCAAGCTCGTGGAATGAAGGCTTTCGAATTTGGTGTAAATGTTGATGTTAAAGGCTACAACATTTATATCGAAGGTTCTACAGGTATTGGCAAAACTATCTATGCTAAAAGATATTTAGCTGATTTTGCCAAAACTAGACCAACTCCAGATGACTGGTGCTATATTTATAACTTCGAAAACCCTAACGAGCCAAAGGCTGTTTCACTTCCTGCAGGTCAAGGTAGAGAATTCGAAAGAGAAATGATAGATTTTATAGCAGCAGTTCAAAGAGAAGTTAAAGCTGCTTTTAATAACCAAGAATTTGAGAAAGAAAAAGAAGCTATTAAGAAAGACTTGGAAGAAAAGAAAATCAAACTCATAGAGAAACTAAACAAAGATGCTGCAAAGCTTGGTTTCCAAATCAAAAATGCTGACACTATTTACTTCCTTCCAATGATAAATGGCAAAGTTCTTTCTGAAAACGAATTTAATAGCCTAGATAAACCAACTAAAGATCAATTCGAATTAAACTCTATTGAAATTCAAAAAGAAACAATAGAGATTATGAAGAAGATTAAAGAGATTGAGCAAAAGGCTGCAGAAAAAATTGGTTCATGGCAAAACAATATTGCAATGTTTGCCGTATCAATGAGAATCAATGAATTAAAGAATAAGTATAAAAAGATTCCTTGCATTGTAGAATTCTTAAAAAGTGTTCAACAAGATGTATTAGAAAATATTGATGCTTTCGCTACTGATGGTGCAATTAATCCAAATGCTCCTCAAAATCCTATGATGCAAAGACAAAAGCCATGGGATAAATACAAGATTAACTTGATTGTAGACAATGCAGAATTACAAGGTGCTCCTGTAATTTCAGACTCTAACCCTTCATTCTACAATTTATTTGGAAAGTTAGAATATGAGAATCAATTTGGTATGATGCACACAGACCATACACTTATTAAACCAGGTCTTGTTCACAAAGCCAATGGTGGTTATTTAATATTACAAATTAGAGACTTACTTACAAATCCTATTATTTGGGATTCATTTAAGAAAGTACTTCGTACTAAGAAGGCATATGTTGATACGTTAAAAGATTATCAAATGCAAGCTGTTGCACTTGCTGGTTTAAAACCAGAGCCTATTCCAGTTAAGATGAAAGTAATCTTAGTTGGTAACGAAATGGTATATCAACAATTATTAAATGCTGATGAAGATTTTAGAAAACTATTTAAAGTTAAAGTTGAATTTGAAGATAGTACAAATCGTACAGATAGCAATATGAATGCAATTGCTTCATACATTCATAGTTTCTGCGAATATGAAAAGCTTCCTCACTTTAATCCAGGAGCTGTAAGTAAAGTAATTGAGTATTGTTCAAGACAAGTTGAAAATCAAAATAAGATTTCAACACAACTTTCAGATATTTGTGAATTACTTTCAGAAAGCTGCACATGGGCAAAGATGGATGGAGCTAAAGTAGTCACAAGTGACTATGTTAAAAAAGCAATTAATCAAAGAATTGAAAGAGTTAATAAATATGATCAAAACTTGGTAGATATGATTCAAAACGGTACTATTATGATTGATACCGAAGGCGAAAAAGTTGGTCAAATTAATGGACTTTCAATTATGAAGATTGGTGATTTCTGCTTTGGTAAGCCTGCTAAAATTACAGCTAATACTTATGTTGGTAAAACAGGTATTGTTAATATCGAAAGAGAAGTTTCAATGTCAGGTACATCGCACTCAAAAGGTGTTATGATTTTATCTGCATACATCGGAGAAAAATTTGCACAAAAATCTTCACTTACTCTTGCCGCTTCATTATGCTTTGAGCAATTATATAATGGTGTAGATGGTGATAGTGCTTCTTCTACTGAATTATATGCTCTTCTATCTTCTCTATCTGAACTACCTATTAAACAAAATATTTCTGTTACAGGTTCAGTTAACCAAAAAGGTGAAATACAACCAATCGGTGGTGTTACAGATAAGATTGAAGGATTCTATCACATTTGTAAATTGAGAGGATTAACAGGCGATCAAGGTGTTATGATCCCATATCAAAACATCAAGAACTTAAATCTTAATGATGAAGTTATTCAAGCAGTTAAAGATGGTAATTTCCATATCTATCCTGTTAAAACAATTGATGAAGGAATCGAAATTTTAACTGGAGTACCTGCTGGAAGATTAAATAAAGATGGTAAATATACAATGGGAAGTGTAAATTACCTAGTAAATGAAAAGCTTAGAAAATACTCAGAATGTGAAAAAGGTTAAATTTAAAAATAGCTGTACTAAAGTACAGCTATTTTTTGACAAAAAAGGCACCCCACGTTAGATGCCTTTGTGGGGTGTCGAAAGGAATGGTTACGCTCCTACGCCAAAAAAATTAGCGATGAGTTGTACTGGAAGAAGCGCAGCAATAATGAATAATCCCAAAAGAAAAAAAGCTGCTACTCCCAATAACAGATCCTCCAAAAGGGTAGTGCTATTTGCATTTAAATTATTTGTACCCTCTTTAAGCATACAAGTTTCTCCTTTCTTTTATATTTGTATAACCAACTTATATTATACTACATTTTTTAAGGAAAATCAACTTATGTAAACGCGATGTTCTAGTTTATTTTAGACCATTCTTCAAATAATTCATCATTTTTTGCCTTTAAATTGTTTATTTTTGATGAAATCTCCATTGCTTTTTCATAATTAGCCCCAATTTCAGGACTTAAAGACTGCTCTTCAAGTTTAGCTATTTCTTCATCATTTTTGGCAATTTCTTCCTCAATTTTTTTAATTCTATTAGCCTTTTTGCGTTCTAAAGCCTCTTTTTCTTTTCTTTCCTTATATGAAGTATTCTTTTCTTTAACTTCTTTTTGAACCTCATTTGGAATATCATTCGCTAAATAAAAATCATAATTTCCCTTAAATTCCTTTGTTCCACTTTTTTCCAATTTATAGATTTTGTCAGCTAATTTATTAATAAAATATCTATCGTGAGATACAATAAGCATAGTTCCTTCATATTCCATTAGAGCGTCTTCTAGTGCCTCTCGAGATAGTATATCTAAATGGTTTGTAGGCTCATCTAAGATTAAAAAATTAGATTCTGAAAGCATTATTTTTAAAAGTGATATTCTAGCTTTTTCTCCACCACTTAAATCTTTAATCTCTTTAAATGCATCTTCACCTTTAAAAAGAAAAATTGCCAAAGCCGATCTTATTTCAGTATTAGTCATTTGAGGATGTAAATCTTTTATATAATCAAATATGGTTTGATTACTTGTTATCTCATCACCTGTTTGACTAAAGTAAGCTATCTTTTGATTTCCTCCAATTATAAATTCTCCCGATGATTTCGGCTCTTCTCCTAAAATGATTCTTAATAAAGTAGTTTTGCCACAACCATTAGGTCCAACAATAAAGACTTTTTCTTGCTTTAATACACTAATGTTAGCATTTTTGAATAATTCTTTATGATCAAAATTCTTTGCTAATTCTTTTGTAATTAATACTTCTCGATTTCCACCAGCAATTACTTTAAAATGAAACTTCATCTTTTCCATTTCTTCATCAGGCTTTACAAGAGTGCTTTCTAATCTATCAATTGATTTTTGTTTTGAACGAATCGTCACATAGTTTCGTTCTTGATTCCATCTTTTTTGCTGTTCGATTATTTTCTCAATTCTATTAATCTCTTTTTGAGTTTGTTCATATTGTCTCTCTAAAGTCTTATTCTTTTCCGCTTTTAATGTGACATACTTAGAATAATTACCTGAATACAAAGTCACTCTATGGCTCTCTAATTCAAGAGTTTCTGTTGTCACTCTATCTAAAAAATATCTATCATGGGAAATAACAATAAAACTTCCCTTATAATTAATCAAGAAATTTTCAAGCCATTCAATAGAGCTAATATCTAAGTTATTTGTAGGCTCATCTAGAAGAAGTAGATTTGAATCAGAAAATAAAAGTTTGGCAAGTGTTAGCTTTGTTTTTTGCCCTCCACTTAGGTTCTCAACTTTCAACTCTAATTCTTTTTCCTCAAATCCTAAACCAATCAAAGTTGATCGAGCAATGCTTTTATATGTGTATCCACCATCTCTAGCATATTGCTCTTCCAAAGAATGCTTTTTTGTTATCAGTCCTTCCAATTCGTTATTATTATCATTTATTGATTTGATTTCAATTTCCTGTTGAAGATTTGCTAGATCCTGCTCTATGTCTATTAAACTTTGCTTGATAGTTAATAGTTCTTCAAAAACATTTCTATTGCTACCTCTTAAAGTAAATTGTTCTACATATCCTATTCTTAGTGATTTGTTCTTAAAAATATCTCCTGAATCGTAATCCAATTCGTCGCATATTACTTTAAACAATGTTGTTTTACCAGAGCCATTAATTCCAACAAACCCAAGTTTGTGGCCATCTTCTATATTAAAAGAAACATTCTCAAATATTAAATTATCTCCAAATCTTTTAGTTACGTTGCTAAGACTTAGCAGTGCCATCTTTTCACCTTCTTTTCGCATTGTATTGTAACATTTTATTGCATTTTTGTATACAAATTAGCCCCTAAATATGGTAAAATTTTCGTAGTGACGAATACAACCGATAAAAGGAGTATTATATATGGAACAATTATTTCAAGAATGGTTTAAAGATAATGAAGGAAAACTTAATACCTATCAAACTTTAGCATCAAAATATTTACCAGTTTTAATTCAAGTTCTTATAGCCATTATCATAGTTCATTTTTTAATGAAAATAATAAAGAAAAGAATAAAAAAGTCTAAGAGAATTCCAAAAAGTATTCAGGCTTTTCTAACAACAGGAATTAGATTTTTGTTTTACTTTTTAATTGTTATTACTGTATGTAACAAATTGGGAGTAGATATCACTTCATTAGTAGCAGCATTTAGTATTGTCGGTGTTGCGGTATCACTATCTATTCAAAACACATTATCTAATGTTATGGCTGGCTTTAGTCTATTATTCACAAAACAATTTGAGGTAGATGATTACATTGAAGCTGGTGGCGTTAGTGGTACAGTAATGAGAATTGGAATGTCATCTTGTAAATTAAAAACATACGATGGTAAAGATATATATGTTCCAAATGCTAGCATTATTTCTGAGAAAATCATAAATTATACAAGAGAACCATTAAGAAGAATTGATGTTACAATTGGTACTTCTTATGATGAAACAGTAGATAGAGTAAAGGAAGCTCTTCAAAAAGTAGTAGATGCTACACCTGAAGTTTCTTTAGACAAAGAAGTATTTATAGGAATAACAAATTTTGGTGAAAGTTCAATAGATTATACTATTCGTGTATGGGTTAAGAATCAAGATTATTGGCCAGTATATTTAGGAATGCTTGAGAAAGTAAAACGTACTTTTGAACAAGAACATATCGAAATACCATACAATCAATTAGATGTACATATGAAGTAAAAGTAATGCGAGGTGCTTTTTTGGGACACTTACTAAAAGTCACAATATTGTGACTTTTAGTAAGTGTCCCAAAAAAGCACCTCGCAATTTTATTATTTAAAATAAACCTAGTATTGTTTCTCCATCTTCTGCCATATGAATCTTTTCGGCAGCAGGAACTTTTGGAAGTCCTGGCATTGTCATTATTGAGCCTGCAATAGCAACAATAAACTCTGCTCCGTTTTTAAGAATCACTTCTCTTACTTTTAAGTTATATCCTGTTGGTCTTCCCAAAAGCTTGGGATCATCAGATAGTGAATATTGTGTCTTAGCTATACATACTGGAAGTTTGTCTCTTCCAATTTCTTCTATCTTCTTAATCGAGGCATTTGCCTCTTCAGAATATTCAACTCCATCTGCACCATATATTTCCTTTGCTATTATTTCAATCTTTTCTCTAATTGATAAATTCTCATCATATAATACTTTGAAATCATTAGAATAGTTATCTAACTTAGTAACAACTTCGTTTGCTAAATCTAGAGCTCCTTCTCCACCTTTTGCAAATACATCTGTTACTATTAAATTAGAACCATTTTCCATACAAAGATTTCTTAATAATTCAATTTCAGAATCAGTATCAAATTCAAATCTATTTAGAGCAACGATTGGCTCGATTCCATATTTTTTAATATTCTCAATATGTTTTTGAAGATTAACAAATCCACTTCTTAATGCTTCTAGATTTTCTTCTTTAACTTCTTCTTTTGGAACTCCACCATTGTATTTTAGTGCTTTAATTGTTGCAACCAATACGACCATATCTGGTTTAAGTCCTGCTTTTCTACACTTGATATCCATGAATTTTTCTGCACCTAAGTCAGCGCCAAAACCCGCTTCTGTAACTACATAGTCAGCTAGTTTTAATGCTGTTTTAGTAGCAACTATACTATTGCATCCATGAGCGATATTAGCAAATGGGCCACCATGAATAATTGCAGGTGTATTTTCTAATGTTTGAACTAAATTTGGTTTTAAAGCATCTTTAAGAAGTGCTGTGACAGCGCCTTGTATTTTCAAATCAGATACTTTAAGTGGCTTTCCATCAACATCATATCCAAATATAATATTTGAAATTCTATTTTCTAAATCTTTGATATCATTAGACAAACATACAATAGCCATTATTTCAGAAGCAACTGTGATATCAAATCCATCATCTCTTATATATGTTCTATCTTTAAAACTATAATCCATTGTTATACTTCTAAGGGCTCTATCATTCATATCCATGCATCTTTTCCAAGTAACTTGTTTAGGATCAATCCTTAACTCATTTCCTTGGAATATATGGTTATCTATGCAAGCAGATATTAGATTATTAGCAGAAGTCATTGCATGTATATCTCCAGTGAAATGAAGATTAATTTCATCCATAGGTGCTACTTGAGCATATCCTCCACCAGTTGCTCCTCCTTTAATACCAAATACTGGTCCCATTGAAGGCTCACGAAGAGCAAGACAAACCCTTTTCCCTAATCTACTTAATCCATCAGCTAAGCCAATAGAAATTGTTGTTTTTCCTTCTCCTAAAGGTGTAGGATTAATTGATGATACAAGTATTAATTTTCCATCTTGCTTTGAAGAGTTCTTATTAAATACTTCATTTGAAATTTTAGCTTTGTTTTTGCCATACAATTCCAAATCATTTTCATCAATATTTAGTTTTTTAGCAACATCTTTTATATCTAATAATTTTGCATTTTTATTAATTTCAACATCAGTTAGCAATAAAACCACCTCATTTCAAATCTATCGTATTATACCACTAAATGGACTATTATACAATAAAAAAGTGGCGCCCAAAAGGGCGCCGCTAGTCTATTTTCTAATCTCAGCTCCAATCTCTTTACATACATTATCCATTATCTTTTCAAATACTACTGTAACTTCTTCATCAGAAAGAGTTCTTTCAGGATTTTCAAATTTTAGATTGTATGCATAAGACTTTTTGCCTTCTGGTAAGTTTTCGCCTGTATAAACATCGAATACTTCAATTGCTTTAAGCATCTTACCACCAGCAGATTTAATTATTGCTTCTATGTCTTCAGATTTAATCTCATTTGCAACAACAAAAGCAACGTCTTTTTCGATACCAGGGAATTTAGAAATTTCTTTATATTTAGCTGTATCATGATTATATTCGGCTAACTTTTCAAGATTCAATTCCATTACATATATATTATCTTTTGTTACTAATGGATGTAGCTTTCCAATAATACCTACTTTGTGTCCATCAACAAATACTGATGCTGCCTGACCTGGATGTAATTCAGTAGGTAAATCTTCTACTTTAAGCGCATATCTTCCATTAAATCCAAGATAATCTAATAAGTTTTCTAATACACCCTTAATTACATAGAAATCAACATTTGCTTTGTTAAGCGCTTTTTTATAATTTCCTGTCATTAAGCAAGAAAGTGATAAATGCTCTCCATATTGTCCATCTATCTTGTGGAAACTCTTGCCTATTTCAAATATAGAAATGTCTCTTGCGCCTCTATTTTTATTGTACTCATATACCATCATAAGTGAAGGCAATAAACTGTTTCTTAGGGCATTTCTTTCCTCTGTCATAGGGTCTAAAATTTTAACTGTTTCAAATTTTTCTGTAGAGAATTTTTGAACTTCAGCTTCTGGTATTAATGCATAACTTAATGTTTCATTTAATCCCAATGAAACCATCTTATTTCTAGCATTTCTCTTAAATTTATCGTAGCTTCCTGGAACTACTGGAAGAATCATCTTCTTTCCTTCCATTCTATCCATTCCATAGAATCTTCCAATATCATGAATAATATCTTCTTTAATTTGAATATCAAGTCTTCTTGTTGGAATAGTAACTTTAAGAGTATCGCCATCTTCTTCAAAGTCTAAAGCAAGTCTTGTTAAAATATCTTTAACATCTTCATTTGGAATATCCATTCCAAGCACTTGTTTAATCTTTGAATATGTTACTTCAATTACTCTATCTTGTTTTTCATTCTTATCATATACGCACATTCCACCAACTACTTTGGCATCAGCATATTTTTCTAGAAGATGACAAGAACGTTCAATTGCCATTAAAGTACGCTTTGGATCTAATCCTTTTTCAAATCTATTTGATGATTCTGATCTTAATATCTTCTTAGATGTTAAACGAATTTTTACATTATCAAATATAGCAGCTTCAATAACAATATTCTTTGTATCTTGTTCAACTTCAGTAGATAACCCCCCCATAACGCCTGCAAGTCCTATAGGTCCTCTTTTATCTGCAATTACAATATCGTTTGATGTAAGTTCTCTTTCTTGCTCATCAAGTGTTGTAATCTTTTCTCCGTCATTTGCCATTCTTACAATCAAAGTATTACCTAGTCTATCTGCATCGTAGTAATGTAAAGGTTGACCAACTTCAAGCATTACATAGTTTGAAATATCTACAACATTATTAATAGGTCTTATGCCTGAAGCAATAAGTCTATTTTTTATGAATTCTGGACTTTCTTTAATTACAACATCAGTTACTTTCTTAGCATAGAATAATGAACAATTCTCTGTTTGAATATCTAAATTAAATTCTTTAGAAAAATCTTCTGAAGTATCGTTATGAGATAAATCAATATCTTTAACTTTATTACCATATAAAGCGCCTACTTCATAAGCCATTCCTAAGATTGAAAGCAAGTCACCTCTATTTGCTGTAAGCTCAAAATCAATTACTTCATCATCTAATCCTAAATATTTAATTGGGTCTTCACCAACTACTGCATCTTCTCCTAATTCAGCAATACCTTCAATATCCGCAGGTTTAAGGAATTTATGTTCTAAACCTAATTCTTCAATTGAGCAAAGCATTCCACATGATTCAACCCCACGAAGTTTTCCTTTTTTGATTTCTCCACCAGGAAGTTTTGCACCAATCATGGCAACTATTACTTTAATTCCAACTCTAGCATTAGGAGCACCACAAACTATTTGAAGTGGCTCTCCTTGACCTACATCAACTTTACAGATGTGTAAGTGATCTGAATCTGGATGCATTTCGCATTCTAAAATTTTACCTATTGTAAGACCACTTACTTTGATAAGCTTTCCAGCCTCATCATATTCATTTCCTATGTTTGTCATATCTTCGCCTAGTTTAATTGAATCAACATCAGCTGGAATATCTACATAGTCTTTTAAGAAATTTAAACTTAGTTTCATTATTGTGCACCTCCTTACTCTGCTTCATCAAATTGTTTAAGAAATCTTATGTCATTACCATATATTAAACGAATATCTGGAATGTTATATCTAAACATTGCAAGTCTATCTAAGCCTGTTCCAAAAGCAAATCCTGTGAATTTATCTGGATCATATCCACCCATACGAAGTACATTTGGATGAACCATACCAGCTCCCAAAAGCTCTATCCAGCCTGTTCCTTTGCATAGTGAACATCCTTTACCACCGCACTTAAAACAACTAACATCTACTTCACAAGATGGTGTTGTAAATGGGAAGTAACTTGGTCTAAATCTAACCTTTGTATCATCACCTAATAGTCTCTTTGCAAATATTTCAAGTGTTCCTTTTAAATCTGCAAGTGAAATATCTTTATCTATTACTAGTCCTTCAACTTGTCCAAATTGATGAGAGTGTGTTGCATCATCATCTCTTCTATATGTCTTACCTGGGCAAATAACTCTTATTGGAGATTTTTCTTTATTAGCTTGCATGATTCTAGATTGAGCACTAGATGTTTGTGTACGAAGTAAATATTCTTCATCAATATAGAATGTATCTTGAGCATCTCTCGCAGGATGTCCAACATAATAATTTAATAATCTAAAGCAATGCTCATCATCTTCTAATTCAGGTCCATCTACAACATCATAACCCATTGATACGAATAAATCTTCAACTTCTTCAATAATTCTATTAAATGGATGCTTAGAACCCATTTGAATCTTATCTGAAGGTAAAGAAACATCTATTGTATCTTCCTTAAGTTTTGCAAGAATTCTTTGTTCTTCGAATTTAGCCTTTGCTGTTTCAAATTTCTCATTGAATTCATTTTTTAGTTCATTCATTTGCATACCAAACTCTTTTTTGTGTTCAGCGGCAACATCTTTAATACCTGCTGCAAGTTCGGTAATAATACCTTTCTTTCCTTGATAAGCAACTTTTAAATCATTTAACTCTTGCATGTTTTTTACTTGTTCAAATTTTTTAGTAAGCTCTTCTTTGATTTGTTTTAGCTTTTCATCCATTTTACTTTTCTCCTTTAACATATAATAAAAATCCCAATCAAATGTTTAACACATTTGATTGGGACGAATTGACTTTTATTCGCGGTACCACCCAAATTCCAATTACAAATAATTGGCTCTCATTGTAAGAATTAACGCTTCTTTCACGTTTTGCTCAAATATTTGAAATTTACAAATCAACTAACTTTAGAAGGCTTTCAGCTGATAACCTTCCTCTCTAAAAAAGGTTTTTAATTTGCTACTAAAATATCTTCATCACAAAAATCTTTAATAATGATAATACCTTTCCGCCGTTTTGTCAACCATTAAAACGCATATTTTGGCCCTAAAACAACGGTAAAATCAACCTCTACATCAGGTTCTTTAGCAACTTCGAACTTCTTAATACCTACTGCTTCTCCTATCTTTTCCAAATACTCATATCCAGTCTCCGAAGCCACATATGTAACAACTTTAGAAAGCTTTTCATCGCTTGTTATATTACCAACTCTAACAACGCTGTATCCTTCTTCATTTAATTTGTTAACAACTTTATCAAAAGTATTATACTTGGTTCCGTTATTCAACACTTCAACTCTAATTGTGTCTCCGCTTTGAATTTCTCTTAAATTCTTCTTAGCTTCTTCTAATTCTTTTTTTAGTTCCTCAACATCATTTATATTTGTCTCGCCAAAGAATAATTCATTAATAAGTTCTTCTGCTTTTTCCTCATCCATAAAGAAATATGAAATCCCATTTGATGCATATCCACCGCCACCTGGTAACGTTTCCATTCTAACTCTATCTGCTTGGAATGCCATAACATCATCTACGTATTGTGAAACAACATCCTGTGTAATATTTGTTTTTGTATTTGATATTGCTATTTCAATAAGCTTACTTACTTTAAGAAGATTTTGAGGCTCTAGGCATCTAGAAATCATTGCCTTAATAAATTGTTGTTGAGCTTTAATTCTGTCTTCATCGCCTCTAACATAGCCAGTACCATTATTGTTCTTTCTAAATCTAACAAATTGTTCTGCATGGTTACCATCTAGTTTTTGATATCCCTTATTTATATGAATATACAAACTTTGATATGGGTCATCATAGTTCATATTAATTGGAACATCTACATATACTCCATCAACTTCATCAACAAGTTCTCTTAACACTTTAGTTTTGAATAGTACATAGTAATCTATCTCAACACCTGTCAATTCTGTAACTTTATTAACTGTACGCATAGGATCAACACCAGCATATGCTGAATTAATTTTGCCATCAACCGTTCCATTTACTTTAGTATCTCTTGGAATAGAAAGCAAATTAACTTCTCTTGTATTTGGGTTATATTGTCCAAGCATAATAAAGTCTGTAAGAGCACCATTTACGCCCATAAACAAACATGTAATATTAGGCTCTAACTCTGTTTTCTTACTTGTAATAATTCTTTGATCTCCACTATATGTAATTATTTCATCTTGTTCCTTTAACCACTTGTTATATGCATAACCGCCAAAGCCAGCTGCTACCAACAAGGCCATAATTACAACTATAACAATTATAACTCGTAGCAACACTTTAAAGAACTTACCCATTGTAAACTCCCTCCGAACTTCTATTTAAAAAGAAATCTTATTATCAAATTATTTTCAAACATTGCATTAGCTATCATTGAAGACTTAATAGCATCTATAACAACGCTAATATCTGTAATTGAAGAAATAAATGTAATTATTGCAAAAGCTAAATACATATTTAAAAATCCAATTACTGCTCCTAAGCTCATTCCTAATATCTCATTAAGTTGCTTTAAAACAGGCAATTTCATCATACCGCCTAAAACAATAGAAGCAATTAACAAAGTTACCTTAACAACTACATAAATAATTATAATACTTAGTAACTTCATTATCATTTCTGAAGTTTTAACAGCAATTTCATGTTTTATACTATTTTTTGCTGATTCAATGTTTAAATTCTCTGAAATCATTTCAGGTAAATTACTAAGTATAGCCGTAATTGAATTATCTTCTTCTTTTTCTGTCGTCTCTATAGTAGTTTCTTCATTAACAACAGTATCTCCTGAAGTATCATAATTCATTATCTTTTCTTCTATCCAATTATCTATTTCAGTATTTTCAATCAATATAACAGATAGTGGTTGATAGAACAAAAGTGCCAACCCCAACGCTATAAACAATGACAAAAAACTAATCACAGTTTTAACAAAACCAACTTTATAACCTATAAAACCTGCAATTAGAACAACGCCTACCAATATTACATCAATAAGATTAAACATTACATTCTCCTAATTAAATTAGATTTTAACAAACTCAATTTTATTTCTATACACTAACGCTAATTCTTTTCCATATGAAAAAATATTCATACCAATTAATGCTTCATCAATAGCAATCTTACTCTTAATGTATCCGCTTTCAACTACCCATACCTCATTACCAAAGTTAAGTGCAATAGTATTATTATATAAATCAACACCTTGAGGCACACTATCAATTGGTAGATTATGGCTATATTGCTCATTGTGATAAACTAGCAAATACTCGCTAAGGTCTTCATCATCTGCCGGATCTACATTATTCTTAATAATCACAACATTGTTATCATACAAATATGAGCTTATAACGCTCTCTTGTTTAAAATCTATATATTTTTCAACACTTTTAGAACTCATATCTATATTAAATATTCCAACATCAGTTTTCGCGATTAACTTGTTATTTGTACTACTAATCTCTGTAATAATGCAACCTAATGGCAATTCAAGTTCAGAAGTATCTTTGCTTGAAAAATCAATTGTTTTAACTTTTGATTTAATCTTTATTCCAGAGCTATCTACTTCTCCGACATATAATAGTCGATTATCTTTACTAATATCCACGCATGTTGCATAAGATGAAGCTAAATATGTGGCTAGTACTTCATCTCCATTAGGATTATATACCTTTATTCCAGTTTTATATCCTGCTTGAGTATATAAAACAACAACATATCCATCATCATTGATATAAATGCTTTTTGGCATAGTATCGATTTCTTCATTGAAAACTATGTCATTGTTTTTTATCAAATAAAGTGTTTTTGAATCTACTGTGTATAAAGCTGTAAACGCTCCTCTTGAAGCATACATAACACTACTAATTGTTTGATCTTCTTTGGTTACTGCAGTGTTTTTGTTGTAGATGTTAAATCCTTCCTTTGTAACAACACCTAATAGGTTTCTGCCAAAACAATTAGTTGGTTGAATATTATCTATTTGAGCATAACTATTTATATAATTCCAATTTTGACCATTAAGAAACTTATCTATCTCATCATGAAAGTAAAAACCACCAAATGTACAAGCTAATATAAGAATCACAATTATAACAAAAATAACTATATGTTTTTTGTTCATAATGCCTCCTTAAAATCTTGTAAAATGTCACATTTAATTATACCAATATTCAGTATATTAATCAATTGAAAATCTCCTAAAAATAAATGTTAAGAAATATATCATACTAGAGACTAATACTATTGTTGGCCCAGTTGAAATGCCTAGAGCATAAGAGGATACAAGCCCTACAACCCCTGAGAATAATGATATTAAAACTGCCCAAAAATGATATTGTCTCATGTTTTTTGATATATTTCTACTTGACGCAGCTGGAAGAATAAGCAATGAATTTATTATCAAAATTCCGACCCATTTAATAGATAACATAACTATAGTTGCAATCAAAATTACAAATATATTTTCCAATAGTTTAACCTTTATTCCTTTGCTTTTTGCCAAAGAAGTATTAATAGATATTCCCAAAAGCTTATTAAAACATGTTAGCCAAAAGATTACTATTAAGACTGCGATTACAATTAAGAAAAGAATCTCCTTTGGTACTATATTTAAAATATCTCCAATTAGATAATTTGATATTTGAGTGTAATTTCCATTTTGTGTTAAAATAACCAAACCTAAAGCAATAGATGTTGATGAGAAAACACTTATAATTGTATCTTTAGAAGAAATTCTTGAATCGTTAATCTTATTTAGTAAGATAGAGAATAAAATTGCAAACAAAATTAAAGAAATGGTATTATTCGAAATACCTAAAAGCATACCTAATGCTATTCCTGTATACGCACTATGTCCAAGCGCTTCAGAGAAAAAGGCCATTTTGTTATTAACTATAAGCGTACCAATAAGTCCAAATATTGGTGTAATTATTAAAATAGCAAATAATGCATTACGCATAAATTCATAATCAAACAATGTTCTCACCTCTGCTTAAATATTTCCAAATGTATCTATAAAGATTTGTGACCTAAATACTTCTTCCGGTGTACCTTCTGCAACAATTTTTTTATCAATCATTACTACTTTATCAGCATATTTTCTAACATAATCAAAATCATGTGATACAAGAATGACCGCTAAATCATGGTTTTCTTTTAATTGATTAATATTACTATAAAATTGTTCTTTACCATTTTTATCCATTCCTGAAATAGGCTCATCTAATATCAATAAATCTGGATATGGAATTGTAGCAATTCCCATCATTACTCTTTGAAGTTCTCCGCCTGATAATCTTGAAACCTTACTATCTATAAGTTCTTCCGCTCCAAACTCTTTTAAGTGCTCTTTAATTTCATCATAAAGCTTTTTATCTTTCATTAAAAATACTGGCTTGTTTGAGCAAAACGAGGCAGCCATATCATAAACAGACATAGGAGAATTCTCTACATTTATTTTTTGAGGAACATATCCTATTTTTATCTTCTTTTCTTTTTTATCATTACCTCTGAAAACGATGTTGCCTTCATGTTTTATTTCTCCAAGAATGGCTCTTAAAAGAGTAGACTTTCCGGCACCATTTTTACCAATTATTGCAGTAATTGTTCCACAATGAATGTGAAGGCTAATATTATCAAGTATTAGCTGTTTTCCAGCAGTAAATGAAATGTTATTTATTTTTGTACAGCATTCGCCACAACTATTTGACATGTTCTCACCCCTTAAAAGCATTTTCTAAAACATCTAAATTTTTATTCATAGTATTAATATATGCATCTTTGTTTAATTCGCCAGTAACGATTGGATCCAACTCATATACATTCACATGTGTTTCTCTCGCAATTGTATCTGCTGCAGTTCTTGAATACTGTGGTTCAACAAATATAGCATTAACATTTTTATCTTTTATTTCATCAATTATTTCAGCAACATCTCTACTACTTGGATATGTTCCAGGCTCTCTTTCTATGACAGCAACTATATCTAAATCAAATTCCTCTGCAAAATAATCAAATGCCTCATGAAATGTTACTATATTTTTATTATCAATATTGTCTAAGGAATTATGCATTTTTGTTTTTAATTCTTCAAGCTTTGAAATATAATTGTTGGCATTCATTTCGTACAAGAATGCATTTTTTACATCAATTCTACATAGCTCGTCTTTAATATTCTTTACCTGCTCTATATATAAAGAAATGGAAACCCAGTAGTGAGAATTTTCGCCATGATCATGATGTTCATCATGCGATTCTTTATATTCATTTTCATGATTTTCTTTAATATTTTGACTAGCATTAATGATTTTAAGTTCTGTATAAGTTGATAAAGCCTTATCAATGAAATTTTCCATTCCACCGCCATTAATTACTAATACATCTGCATCACTTAGTTTTATCATGTCTTGTGTTGTAATTTGATAATCATGTAAACATCCTGTAGTTTGGCTTGTAAGATTTTTAAGATTAATATCCGAAACACCATCTACAATATTTGCTGTTGCAATATACATAGGGTAAAAGGAAGTAACAACATTCAATTTCCCTTCTTTTTTAACATTTTTATCTGTGCAAGCACATAAAATTAACACTATTAACATTGGAAAAATTAATAATCTTGCTCTTTTCATAATTCTCCTTAAAACGCGTTAAAGAGGCTATTAAAAGCCTCTTAATTCTATTTTTGTTTAATTGTCCAAGCAGCATCATAGACATCATCTGCTCCAAACAAAGATGTTCCTGCTACAATTACATTTGCACCCTTTTGAATTACACTTAAAGCATTTTCTGGAGTAATTCCACCATCAACTTCAAGCATACCTTCAAAGCCCATTTCACGAACTTTTTCAATTTTATTTAATGTGCTTTCTATTAGCTTTTGTCCGCCAAAACCAGGCTCAACTGTCATAACTAAAACCAAATCAACTTTGTTTAATAGGTTTCTTAAAAAGCTTACTGTTGTATTTGGCTTAATGGCAATTCCTACTTTTGCTCCCATTCTTTTTATTTCTCTACTAATATCATAGAATTGGTCCATGTCTAATTGCATAGTCTTACTATTGATCAAAGTTTCAATATGAAAAGTAATAATACTAGCTCCAATATAGTTTGATAATTCTCTTAAAGGATCTTCGACCATTAAATGTACATCAAACGGCTTATTTTCAAGTCTGATATTGTCCTTGAACATTTTAATGCCATTTGTCCTGTTTGGAACAAACAAACCATCCATTACATCAATATGAATGTAATCTAAAAGTCCATCAGCTTCTATTATTTTGCTATGAACTTCAAGTGGATTAACATTAAGTATGGAGCCTGAAAGCTTTATATCTCCATATTTAAATTCTTCCAAATATTTCACCACCTACTAAAAACTACCTCTTTTTATTATCTTTTAAGATTTGATAAAATTTACAATATCTATCATATCTTCCTTGATCAATTTTTCGATCTTCTACTGCTTTTTGTACACCACATTTTTTCTCTTTTATATGAGAGCACCCTCTAAATTCACACTTTGATATAAAAGGTGAAAATTCAACAAAGTACTTGTCTAACTCATTGCAAGAAATATCACTCATTTCATAAGTAGAAAATCCTGGTGTATCAGCAATATATGATTGTGTAGCTATTTTGAACAATTCTACAAATTTTGTAGTATGTTTTCCTCTTTCAAGCTTTTCTGATGTTTCTCCTTCTTCAGAAATATCTTCTCCAAAAATATCATTTGTAAGTGTAGATTTTCCAACTCCAGAGTTACCTGTAAAAGCTGTAATTTTATTTTGTAATAATACTGCTAACTTATCTATTCCAATTCCATTCTTAGCATCTGTAGTAATAACTTGATATCCAATTTTTTCGTATATCTTAATTATTTCGTCATAGTCATCTTTTAAATCAATTTTATTTATACAAATAATTGGCATTACATCTTTCTTTTCTGCCATTATTAATTGCTTATCTAAAAGCTCTAAATCAGGTTTTGGATTTGTTGTTGAGATTACTATAATAAGTTGATCTATATTTGCTATTGGAGGTCTTACAAACTCATTTTTTCTTGGATAAACCTTGTCTATTATGTCATCATTTATTTCAACATTGTCTCCTACGACAATATTTGTTTTTTTGAATTTGAAGACTCCTTTAGCTCTATAATTATTAATTCCATTTGGTGTATCAACTTTGTATATATCAGAATTAATTTTTATAACAATTCCTTTGATTTTTAATCACTTCTTTCTAATCGATAACCTGTTCGGAACTTAGTTCATTATCTACATATACTCTAAGCATACCAGTTGCATCAGCAGGATATCTAACATTTAGAATTTTCTCGCTTCTAGTATGTTCTTCATCAGGCAAAATCAATGATCTGCCTTTAATATCTCCATCTAATTCTACTCTTATGGTAAATTTTTCTTTTTTACCAAGATTAGAAAGAATAATGCTCATTACTTTATATTCTTCGTTATCGTTTGTATTTGTATTAGTATTAGTACTTGTACTTGGTTTTGTTTCATCTGGTTTGTTTTCTGGAGCAATTTCAATTACTCCACCAGATGTATTATTTTTAATGTTAAATTTATTAATATAGAATTTAACTATTGTTCCTACATCTACTTCTTTATCAGCTTCTGGTGATTGCCATAGAATTTTTCCTTCAGTTTCTCCAGAATTGCTTGCATAGAACTTCTCATATCCTAATTCTAATGCTTCTAATGTTTCAATAGCTCCTTCTTCACTATATCTAGATAAATCTGGGACTTTAACTTTATCTGTTTCTCCACCAGCTCCTACATATATAGTAACAGTTGTATCTCCTGGGTAAACAACTTCTCCTGCTTTAGGAGATTGTCTTAAAACTTTACCAGCATTGTCTTCGGTACTTTGTTCTTCTTTAGTATCTACTCTTAATCCTTTTTCTACAAGTATTGAGATAGCAGCTGTTTCTGAATATCCAGTTAAATCGACCATCTCGATTGTCTTCATTCCAGAACTTACTGTAAGTGTAATCTTTTTATTTACTTCGGCCATATCACCAGAATGAACACTCTGCTCTATAACATAGTCTTTTGGAAGAGAACTTTCTTCTTTTCTAACATTTTCATCAACTTGAAATCCTGCAGCCTCTAATTTTTGTTTTGCTGATTCATATGAATTACCAATTACTCCAGGAACTACTTTCATTTCCTTATTATTACCAAACATATTATTCATAAGTAGTACTGTAATTCCAACTACTGCTGCAAATAGAATAATTACTATTAATAGTCTGGTTAAAATAATTTGAATTGGGCTCTTTCTCTTTTTCTTTTTAATTGTCTTTTTATTAGTATCCTCTTTTTGCGTACTATTCACCGTCCTTGAAGCCATCTGTTTATTAACAATTGGCACTTTTTGTGTAGCAAAAACTTCATCTTTTGAATTTACATGTCCAACACTTGTTGATTCTGGAGACTGTAAAATCTTTTGTATGTCTTTATACATATCACTAGCTGTTAAATATCTACTACCAACTTCCCTTTGCATTGCTTTTAATATAATATAATTTAATCCTCTTGGAATGTCAGGGACAATCTTGATTGGTTCTTCAGGATCATCTTTTAAGTGTTTCATTGCAATCGATACCGCAGTATCTCCATCAAATGGAAGCTTACCAGTAACCATCTCATAAAGAACTACACCAAGTGAATAAATATCAGACTTTTCATCTGTATATCCGCCTCTCGCATGTTCTGGTGAAAAGTAATGAACACTACCAAGTGAATTTGAATTAGCATTAATTGTAGAAGATGATGCGGCTTTAGCTATACCAAAATCCGTAATCTTTGCTAAATTGTCTTTTGTCATTACTATGTTATGTGGTTTGATATCTCTATGAATAATATGATTTTTATGAGCAACTGAAAGTCCAGATGCAATTTGTGAAGCTATCTTGCACGCTTCTTGCCAAGGAAGTTTTCCCTTTTCATTTATTACATCTTTTAAAGTCTTTCCTTCAATAAGTTCCATTACAATATAATGGATATCTCCGTCATTAGAAACATCATAAATAGATACTATATTAGGATGTGAAAGTGCAGCAGCGCTTTGTGCTTCAATTTGAAATCTCCTAATAAACTCTTGGTCATTAGCAAATTCATCTTTTAAAACTTTAACTGCAACATTTCTATTTAATGTTTTGTCCTTTGCTTTATATACTGTTGCCATTCCGCCCTTGCCTATCATTTCTAATATCTCATATCTATTTCCCAATAATTTTCCAACTAATTCCATAAAAAATTGACCCCCAAAATTTAATTTGCTATTTAAATACAGCGTTAGCAAATTAATTAGAAATTATTATTGCACTTACATTATCTAAACCGCCATTGTCATTTGCTGCTTCAATTAATTTGTTGCAAGCAACGCCAATGTCAAAAACATTTTTCATTATTATTTCGTAGATATACTTATCATCAATCATATTTGTTAGACCATCACTACAGATTAAAATTATATCTCCTTTTACAAATCCTTTTGTAATAATATCTGGTGATATTTTCTCTTCTGCTCCAATCGCCTTAATAAGAATGTTCTTTTGTGGATGAACTTTAGCCTCTTCTAAAGTAATACTTCCTTCTTTAACAAGAGTTTGTACATATGAATGATCTTTTGTAATTTGTCTGAACACATTTTGTCTTATACGATAAACTCTACTATCACCAACATGTCCAATGTACATTCTTCCTCTATATATTAAAACAACTATTAATGTTGTACCCATTCCTTTATATTTATCTACTTCTCTTGAAAGGCTAAACACTTTTTTATTAGCCTCCACTATTGCTTTTCTAACAAGGCCTTCAAGTTCAACTTTATTACGCTCTATTTTAATGAAATTATTTTTTATATAATCTTTAACAGTTTTGGCAGCGATTTTGCTCGCTTCTTCGCCGGCATTTGCTCCGCCCATTCCATCTGCTAAAATAAACAATTTTATAGCTTCGTTTTCGTTAGGAATAATAATATAGTCTTCATTTTTTTCTCTTTTTAAGCCTATGTCAGAGACCCCATAAAAAAGCATTTATTATATCACCTCTCTTTTTCTTAAAGCTATTTAATTATATCAATTTTTTTTCAAAAAGATTACAAATATATTATATATTTATTATTTTTTATTGTCTACAAATTATCTTGCTTTTCACTTCTTACTAATTGACCACACGCTGCACTAATATCTGACCCAAGTTCTCTTCTAACTGTAGCAACAATTCCTTTATCATTTAATCTATCTCTAAATGCTAATATTTTCTTTGTAGAACTTTTTTCATAAATTCCATCTTTAATTTTATTAATTGGAATTAAATTAACATGACATAGCATTCCTTTTAAAAGCTTTGCAAGATGATCTGCATCATCTAATGAATCATTAACACCATCAACAAGTGCATATTCAAAAGTAATTCTTCTATTTGTTTTTTCAATGTAATACCTGCAAGCATCTATCACTTCTTTAATGCTATATTTTTTATTAATTGGCATCATTGATGTACGGACTTCATCTCTACTGCTGTGTAATGATATGCACAAATTGCATTGCAAATCATTTTCGTCAGCTAGTTGAATTATTTTAGGAACCAGTCCACAAGTAGAAATGCTTATATGTCTCGCACCAATATTTAATCCTTTAGGATCGTTGATAATATGAATTGCCCTCATAACATTTTCATAATTATCTAAAGGTTCTCCTATTCCCATAAAGACAACATTTGAAATTTTAACATCTGCTTGTTTTTGAATTTCCAATATTTGAGAAACAATTTCTCCAGCAGTTAAACTTCTGACAAAGCCAATCCTTGCAGATGCGCAAAAGTTGCAACCCATTTTGCATCCAACTTGATTTGATACACAAGCTGAATATCCAAACTTGTATTGCATCAATACACTTTCAATGCAATTACCATCATTTAATCTAAATAAATACTTGATTGTTCCATCTTTTGATTTTAGCAAATTAGCTACTTCTAAATTCTTGATGTAATAATTCTCTTTTAATTTTTGGATTAATTCTTTTGATAAATCTGTCATTTCATCAAAAGAATCAACATTTCTAAATATCCATGCATAAATTTGTTTTGCTCTATACTTCTTTTCACCAATGCTTACTAATTCGTCTTCTAATTCACTTAATGTAAAATCTTTAATGTTTTTCAATTTAGAAGACTCCTTTCTTTTATATCTTAATCATCTTTGCAATATAAAAACCATCTGTATGATTCTTGTGCGGAAACAATTTAATCTCTTCTTCCAATTTAAATTCTGGATGCTTCTTTAAAAATTTTTCTATTTGTCTTTCATTTTCATCCTTTAGTACAGTACATGTACTATATACTAATGTGCCTCCTGTTTTTAAATACTCTGCTCCACACTCTAATATCTTTCTTTGAGTGTCAATGAGTTCAGGAAGATCTTCTTCTTTTCTTGTCCACTTAATATCTGGTTTCTTTCGTATTACTCCCAAGCCAGAGCAAGGTACATCTAAAAGTACTTTATCATATCTATCTCTTAGTTCAGTATGATATTCTGTAGCATCTGCTACACTTGCATTTATATTTGTTGCTCCTAACTTTTTAGCTAATTGTTTAACTAGTTCTACTCTATGTTCATGTATATCCCACGCATCAATTCTTCCAGTGTTATTCATTAATTGAGAAATATATGTTGTCTTTCCTCCCGGACTACTACATGCGTCTAGTACTATTTCATTTTCCTTTGGGTCTAATTTTAAAACTGCAAGCTGAGCGGCTTCATCTTGAACCACATATAATGGATCATCAAAATTAGTTAAATGTTTGACAATCAAAGCATCAGGAAGCTCACCTGATCTTGAATCTATATCTTTTAAATCAAATAGATTTCTCAATTCCTCTCGTGATGTCTTTAATGTATTTACTCTAATCGTAGTATCTGGATTTTCATTATTAGCCTCTAAAAGTTCTAATACAAATCTAGAATCGTAGTCATCAAGAAGTTTATCCACCATCCATCTTGGATGTGAAGTTGTAATTGATATAATCTCATCATTTAAAAAATCATTCTTTTGAAGATAATCAATTAACTTTTCCCTTTCATCTTTTTCAACTTTTCTTAAAATTGCATTGGTAAATCTTGCTGATGCATCATGTCCATATTTTTTCGCAAGATTTACGCTTTCATTTACAGCTGCGCTTTCAGGAATTTTGTTTAAAAATACAATCTGGTAAATGCCCATCCTAAGAATGTTGACAATCCAAGGAGATATTTTTTTGAATTTAACCAAAGAATATCTTTTTATTGTTTCATCTAAAAACAACTTCCATGTAAGCACGCCATAAACAATTTCAGAAGCTAATGCTCTATCTAATCTAGTTAGTTCTGATTTGTTAAGTTCTTTGTCTAATATTAAATTTGAATAGCCTTCGCCAACATCTATCTTATATAAAGCATTTAGTGCGACTTCACGTGCTGTTTGCAAAACTCCATCTCCTTTAAACTACTTCAAATCTTTAACACGTTTTTTTGTAATTCCGAAATAATATCTTATTGCTTCTACTATACGATCACAGCTATTTCCATCTCCATAAGGATTTGTAGCTTTGCTCATCTTTTCATATTCATAACTATCTGTCAGAAGTTTTGTAGCTTCTCTTACAATAGTTTCTTTATCTGTTCCAACAACTTTTACAGTACCAGCTGTAACAGCTTCTGGTCTTTCAGTTTCATTTCTTAAAACTAATACTGGTTTTCCAAGCGAAGGTGCTTCTTCTTGAATTCCTCCAGAGTCAGTCATAACCATGTATGATTTGTTAATTAAGTTGTGAGTAGTAATAACTTCTAATGGTTCAATCAAATGAACATTAGGAATACCATCTAATACTTCATGTGCAACTTCTTGAACAGCAGGATTCAAGTGAACTGGATAAACAACTTCAACATCATCGTTTGCTTCTGCAATTTCTTTAACTGCTTCGCAAATATGATGTAAAGGCTCACCTAAGTTCTCTCTTCTATGTGCTGTCATAAAAATAATCTTTTTATTGAAATCTAATTCTTGAAGTACAGGATGATCAAATTCAAAATCATCCTTTACAGTTGTTTTTAAAGCATCAATAACCGTGTTACCAGTAACATAGATTAAGTTCTCATCTATATTTTCTTTTAATAAATTATTCTTATTGTTTTCAGTTGGGGCAAAAAATATGTCTGCAATTTGAGTAACAATTTTACGATTCATTTCTTCTGGATAAGGAGAATATTTATCGTAAGTACGAAGTCCTGCCTCAACATGTCCAACTCTTACTTTACTATCAAAAGCAGCTTGAGCCGCAGCCATTGTTGTAGTTGTATCACCATGTACTAAAACAATATCTGGTCTTTCTATTTGAATAATATCATACACACCATTTAAAACTGATGATGTAATATGAGTGAGTGTTTGTTTGCTCTTCATAATATTTAAATCGTAATCTGCTTTAATTTGGAATGCATCCATTACTTGATCAAGCATTTCTCTATGTTGAGCAGTTAGACAAACTATTGTTACTATATCGTCTCTCTTTTTAAGTTCTTTGATTAGAGGACACATTTTAATTGCTTCTGGCCTTGTACCAAACACAAGCATTACTCTTAATTTTCCGCCATCAGAAAAGTTCTTTACCGTTGCTTTAGGAAGCCCTTTTCTTTTTCTGATTTGAATATTTTTTGTTTCAAGTAATGCAAGTATACAAATAATTCCAATAAATCCAATTGCCTTCCAAGCAGCACTTTCCATCAATACAATTGCAAATATTCCAAAGATAGCAGCAATCGCATATAAAACTAAAACTGCTTGTCTTTGAGATAGACCTAAATCTACTAATCTGTGATGCAAATGTCCTCTATCTGCTTCCATAATAGATTTACCATGAACAACTCTTCTAATGATTGCAAATAATGTATCAAAAATTGGTAACGCTAAAACTATTACTGGAAGAATAATTGCCATGAATGTATATGTTTTGGCCATACCAAGCATTGATACTGCTGCCAACGTATAACCTAAGAAATTAGACCCTACATCGCCCATAAAAGTTTTGGCAGGATTAAAGTTGTATGGTAAAAATCCTAATAATCCACCAAGAAGTGCTGAAACCATTATAAGAGGAATAGCAGCACTACCATTTAAAACAAAAATTATAATTAGAGATAAAACTGAAATAGCAGAAACGCCACCAGCTAATCCATCTAATCCATCTAAAAGATTAATTGCATTTGTAACTCCAACTACCCATCCAATTGTGATAATGATAGATAAAACATCGTTTAATCCATACATTTCCAAAAATGGAATGTTTATATACATTATTCTTGCGCCACTAATAACTATACAAATTGCAGCTAATATTTGGCCTCCAAGTTTAACAATTGGTTTTAATCCTTTTTCCGAAACATTTATATCATCTAAAAATCCTATTATTGAAATAATAACAGCACCTAGATAAAATCCCCAAATATTTACATCAATAGATTCAACCGTTCTGTCGATATTGCATAATAAAAACATTATCAAAGTTGAAATGAAGAATCCAATAATAAAACTTAAACCACCTATTCTAGGCATTGGCTTTGAATGAACTCTTCTTTCATCCTTGGGAATATCTATTGCTCCTACTTTATATGCTAGCCTAATTGAAAACGGAGTCAAAATGACTGTAGCTACGCAAGCAATAACAAATGTCATTAACATATTTAACCATTCTATTGCAGACATTTAGAAAAACACCTATCTTTCTTCAAATTCCTTTATCTTATCTATTCTTCTTTGGTGTCTTTCGCCTTCAAACTTTGTTTGCATCCAAGCATCAATTATTTCCAAGGCTTCTTCTTTCGTAATATAGTCTGCGGGAAGTGCAATTATATTTGCATCTTCATGTCTTTTTGCCATCTCACCAACTTTTTTGTTGAAGCAAAGTGCACATCTTATGCCATCAACTTTATTAGCACACATATCTACACCTATTCCACTTCTACAAATAAGTATTCCTTTTTCGCATAATCCTTTGCTTACATCTTTTGCAAGAGGAAATGCAATATCAGGATAATCACAAGATGAACTTGAAAAAGATCCATAATCTTTAAAGTTCTCTTCTCCTAATTTTTTTATAATATATTTCTTGAGTTCAAAACCGCCATGATCACATCCAATAGCAATCATAAAAAACCTCCTATTTTTATAGAAATTTGTAAGTCTTCAATCCGTAGTCATAATCTTTATATTTATACCACAAAATAGCCTTTTTTTCAATCAAAATAAGCATATTTTTAAAGTTTATGTCAACAAGCAAAATATGAAATAAAATTGTTAAAATTAGGGCTTTTTGGTATAATTTGACTATGATAGAAAAAGGATGTGAATAAATGGATAGAATAGATGTTTTAGGGGTTGGATTTGACAATGTTACAATGGCTGAAGCCGTTGAAAAATGCGAAAAAATGCTTGAAGGAAGCTCTTCAAACCTTGTCGTAACGCCAAATCCTGAAATTGTTATGAAAGCTAAAGATGACCCAGAATACCAGAAAATACTAAATGAAGCCTCCCTTGTAATACCAGATGGAATCGGCATCATTAAAGGGGCAAATATCCTTGGAACCCCACTTAAAGAGAGGGTTGCAGGCTATGATTTGATATGTAATCTACTTGAAAAACACAAAAATGGCGACAAAACCTTCTATTTTTGGGGGAGTAAGCCCGAAATTGCGGATATTGCTAAGCAAAAACTCGAAGAAAAGTACCCAAATATCAAGATAATCGGCACAGATAACGGTTACTTTGATGATGAAAAAAAGAAAGAAATAATCCAAAAAATCAGTGAATTAAAGCCAGATGTTCTACTTGTAGGTACAGGCTTTCCAAGACAAGAAAAACTTATAAATGAAATGATGCCATTAAACATCTTCAAAATAGCAATTGGCTGTGGTGGATCTATCGATGTCCTATCTGGTACTGTTAAAAGAGCTCCAAAACTATTCATAAAACTACATATTGAATGGAGTTGGAGATTAATAAAAGAGCCTACAAGAATAGGCAGAATGATGGTTCTACCAAAATTCATGAAAGAAGTAAAAAAAGTAGCAAAACTAAAAAAAGCGTGAGATTATTCTCACGCTTTTATATATCCTTTTCCTATTGGATCTACGTATGTTCCATTCTCTCTTACTTCAAAGTGTAAGTGAGGTCCCGTCGAATATCCAGTAGTACCAACTTTCATAATTTCTTGTCCTGCTTTTACTTGTTGTCCAACGCTAACTTCTAGCTTACTTGAATGAGCATATAAAGTAGTAATTCCACCGCCATGATCTATAACAACATAATTTCCATATGATGTACTATACTTTGCAACAATAACTGTACCATCAGCTGCTGCAACAACTGGCTTACCATTACAATTATTTCCAGCAATATCAACACCTGTATGAAGTTTATAAACCTTTAATATTGGGTGTAGTCTATTGCCAAACGGTGAGGTAATTGTATATGATCCAGGAAGTGGCCATGTCATTTTACCACCAACATATGTTGATGATGTTTTATTAGCCTTTCTAGCCGCTTCTTGCGCTGCTCTAATTTCTGCAGTAAGTCTATCCGCTTCTTGTTTCATCGCATCAATAGATTTTGACAATGCATCATGATCATTTTCTAATACTGAAAGATATGATTCTCTTTGAGATTTAGTCTGATTTAAAGATGCAAGTTTAACCTCTAAATCTGCTTTAAGTTGAGCAAGTTCTGTATTTTGTCTTTCTAATTTTTTCTTCTTTTCTTCAAGTGCAATTCTTTGTCTTTCTAATTCATTTATTAATTCTGTATCATATTCAACTACTCTTTCAAGTGCTTTTTCTAGATACATTCTATCAGGTTCATCTTCGATTTTTGTAAGTGATTCTTCAAGTGAAATGGTGCTATTTTTGTAATATGCAACCATTCTATTTTTACGAAGTTCGTAATTTTTATCATATTCTGCTTGAGAAATCCTAATGTCTTCTTCTGTATTTTTAATATCTTCTTCTAAATCTGCAATTTCTTTTTGAGCTTGAGAAATTTGAAGTTCAGTTGTATTAATAGAGCTATCTAAAGAACTAATTTGAGATAATACATTTTTTTGTTCTTTTTCGTTTTGTTTTATTTTTGATTGTGCATTGGATATTTCATTTTGTTTATTTTTTAATTGATCTTCTTTTGTGTCAGCAATTGCAAGCGATGTATTTAAACAAAATATTACTGCAAGCACAAAGCATATAATTCTTTTAAAACTCACTTTAAATTTCTCACCTCTTTTCCACGGATGCCAAATTATACATCAAGATATTTTTTCATCGAAGCACTGCTTCCTAAAATTCCAATAAACACGCCAATAATAGCCAATAAAACTACTAATTCAGTAGCCATACTATTTAATGACAAGAAGCTAAATCCACTTTCTAATGTTGTCATAGATTTAACGAATGCTGGATATGCAATATTAATAATTCCTACTGTTAGTAGAACTGCTAAAAGCGCCGTAAAAACACCTTGAATAGCAAATGGTGCTCTTATGAAATTATTTCTAGCTCCTACATATTTCATAATTGAGATTTCTTTTCTCTTTGAGTACATCATTAATTTTGTTGTATTCATCATTAAGAAAACTGAAAATTCAATAATATAAATAACTGCAACAATTGCTACTGCCTTATATATTTCTGCATCTCTTGCTTTTTCTCTAGCATACTGATTTACAGATATTTCTTCAATTGTACTAATCTTACTTAATTGATTAACAATTCCCTCAACATATCTAACATCATTAAATGTGATTACATAGTATGCTGGATAGATAGATCTTAGCACTTCATCTGAAAAGCCTTCAACCATGACAGGATTCATGCTTTTTGCAAGCTCAATTGCATATTGTTTATCTCTATAAGTGCTTGATTCAACGCCCACAATATTGTCTATATCATAAATTGCTTCTTTTGCTTTTTCATCAGATACTTCAACATTTACATATGCAACTATATTAGATGCCTTGTCTTTAGTATCATTAATCAACTTATTCTCATTCATATAAACCAAGTATGCAACAGCAATTAGAAGCATGGTTGCAAACATTGTTCCAAGAGAAATAAGCGTGTTCTTAAGATCTTTTTTCATTCCGTGAAAAGAATCTTTTATTAAATAGCCAATTGTATCAAATCTCATAATTACACACCTGCCTTTCTCTTGTTCCAAGGAAAGCTAGGGCCTGTAAAGTCTTTATAATTATTGTGTTCAGGTTCTTCAACATTTGGTTCATATCCACTATTTTCGTTATCACTTAAGATATTACCCTTATCTATTGTAACAACTCTCTTTTGCATTTTATCTACTATGTCTTTTGCATGAGTTGCAACTACAACAGTAGTTCCACGGCGATTGATGTCACTTAATAAAGACATTATTTCCCATGCAGTATCAGGGTCTAGGTTACCTGTAGGCTCATCTGCAACCAATACTGATGGATTATTTACAATTGCACGTGCAATAGCAACCCTTTGTTGTTCACCACCAGATAATTGATCTGGATAAAATTCTTCTTTATTGGCAAGACCAACTAATGCCAAAACATTTGGAACTTGTTTTTTAATAATCTTTGGATCTGCTTCAATTACTCTCATAGCATAAGCTACATTTTCATAAACTGTTTTATCTGGCAACAATCTAAAATCTTGAAAAACAATTCCCATACTTCTTCTAAGATTTGGAATTCGTCTTTTAGATATTTTCGTAATATCGATTCCATTAACTAAAATGTGTCCTTTGGTTGGTTCAACTTCTTTCATAACCATTTTCATTAGTGTTGATTTTCCACAACCACTTTGACCAATTATAAAAACAAATTCTCCTTTTTCTATGTACAAGCTTATGTCATTAACAGCAGCAATACCTGTTTCATAAACTTTTGTTACATTTCTAAATTCAATCATTTATTTCCTCCATAAAGTGTGTACCTAATTATCTGCTAATTACGTATACTACCCCTATTATCATAAAGATTGTACCAATAATCCTACCCCTAATCAATAATTTGACTTAATAAGACACAAAAAAGTTACATATTACAATTATGTTACAAAAAAGAGCGGACATAAATGTCCGCTTAATATAATCTATTTAAAAAATTATAGTCCACCAACCTCTTCGTCATCATCATAGTAGGTTACATGTCCATTTGTATCGATTTCATCTTCATCATCTACACCTTCAACTGTAACGATATAGATAACTTCTAATTCATCATCAACTACAACTCTGTCGCCTTTGCTGAACTTACCAGCAGCAAGACCTGTGCCTAGTTGTTCACAATCGTCAAATTCAACATATCCGTCTTTATCAACGCTAGCTGTAACAGCTACTATAGCATAGTCTTCAAATTCTCTGTTAACATCATCATTTGTATCTTCAAGATCAACATCTCCACTTAATACTCCGCCTGATAAATTAATGATACTTCCTTCTTTCGCAGTTACTATCGAAGCATTTCCATTTGCTAATTGTGAAATAGTTAGTGAACCATCAATAACCACTTTATCTGTACCACAATCAACAACACTTCTATATGCAATAATTTCACCAATTAAAGATTCTACATCATCATATGAAGCAACTATAGAAGAAGGGTTTTCAAAGTCAACTAATATTCTTTCTCCATCTATCTTAACAAATGTACCTCTAGATCCAGTTGAAGCAGCTTGAACTAAAGCATATTCCATTATAGATGATTCTTCATATGAATCATCTTCATCATATGTTACGAATCCATCTTCATCTATCGAATCTACTTCTGAAACGCCATATATTGTAACAATGAAAATAGTTTTAATATCATCAACTACTACAACTCTATCTCCTAAGCTAAAATGTCCTTTATCTATGCCTACACCAAAATTGTCTCCACCATAAAATTCTACAAAGTCATCTTTATCGACACCTGCTTCAATTTGATATATATCATAATCTTCATAATCATCTAAATCTTCTAAATCAATGTCTCCGCTTAAAATTCCACCAGAGAATTGAACAATTGAGTCTGATTTTGCAGTTACTATTGATGCATTTCCATTTGCTAGCTGCTCAAAACTTAGTGTATCAAATATCACAATTTTGTCCTTTTTAGAATATTTATAAAGAACCATCATTCCATTTAATTCTGATAGTTCATCAAGTAGTTCTTCAGAAGCTGAAACAACAGAATCACCATTTTCTATATCCAATTCAATCCATTCGCCATCAATTTTAACATAAGGAATACTAGATCTTACTCTAATAGATTCAACTTTACCAATAAATGTTCCTTCAGGAAATGGATTAATATATTCTTGAATTAGTCTCCTAATATCACCAATAGTTATTATTCCATCCCCATCCATATCCATAAGTTCCATTTGCTCTTCAGTTAATTCCGATGGACTAACATAAGCTTGAATTAATAATCTAATATCAGCAACTGTTATAATTCCATCTTTATTAATATCTCCTACGTCGTAAAAAGCATGATATTCGCCAAATTCAGCTCTAACTGGCATATTTAAATAATTGGTATAAACCGTCACATCTCTTCCTAAGTATTGATTTTCTTTAGCTTTTGCTTTTAAATCATCTATATCTATTAGGTCTTCACCCTGGAATGCTCTAAATGAAGAAGATACACGATAATCTTCATCATCTAAAGTAATAACATCAACGCCATTATCCATTTCAGCATAGCCATCAAAAATACTATCTATAGCACCTCTAGATACAACCCAAAGACTTCCATCATCTGTATCAACCTCTGTGTAAACATCTCCTACTTCAATATCATCTCTTGTTGTAAGAACACCATCAATTATAACAAAATCATCTTCACCAATTACTCTATTAATGGCAGATAAGCTTTCAACATAAGTTCCATCGATTGGTAGAGTTCTTAATACATACTCATAATTATAAATACATACTTTAGTTCCTCTTACTTCAAATAAAGCATATTCTCCTGGTGAAACGACTGGATCGTCTACATCTTCACTAGCAAAACTATATATTGTTCCATCAACTTCAATAGTATTTTCAGAATCATCATAGTCATCAATAATTCCCATTACTACTGTATTTAAATTACCAACATAAATATATTTTGCCTTATCTTCATCTCTATAATTTTTTATTAACGCATCAACGTTCATGCCAGATATTAATTTTACTAAATCCATTTCTATAGCACTAGCTGTATAACTTGTTGTATCATATCCAATAGTCAAAGAAATATCCGATTCTAAAAATTCCATATTATAGACATATCCACTACTGATATATCTATAATTTGGGAATTTTAGATTTAGCATAATTGTGTCATCTATACCATGTATAGACATTCCACCGCCTTGTTGTTCATCATATACTTTATACATAGGAGTTCTAAGCATATTCCATAAAACAATAGCAATATCCCCTCTTGTTGCAGGATTGTTCGTAACGGTAACATGGTCCATACCTTCATTTAATTCTAATTCAACTGCTTTTAACATATAGTTAGTTGGATATACGCCTTCATTATCTACCATATCTCCATATCCTAGTGCTCTAATAGCCCCATAAAAAACTTCTGCAGTTATAATATTTTGTTCTGGCGCAAATGTAGTACCATCATCATAATCATTCATTAAACCTAAGTTTTTTACAATTTGTATGTATGGAGCAGCCCAATGATTAGCTGGAACATCTTCATATAAATCATTTAATTCAACTGTTTCTACTTCATCACCTAAACCCATACATAATACTAACATTTTTGCAAATTGAGCTCTTGGCACATCTTCATATGGCCTATATGTTCCATCCATATATCCATCTGTGATTCCTAATTCTGTTAATACTTCAGCTGGCGTTTTATAAATCGCTTCTTCACCATTTAAATCTATATAAGCATAAACAGAACTAATTGAAAAAATTAAAAAAATCGCTAATAATATAAGAACTTTTTTCATTACTAAATCCTCCTTAACTATTTAGTCCACATACAATTATTTTATCATACTTGCCTACGGAAACAGCTATTTTAACCTAATTTTATTCATTTGTAACATTTTAGAAATAAAAAAGACTGATTATACTAAAACCAGTCTATTTTATACTTTATTTGATCTTTTCTATAATATCCTTGGCCGTTAGTCCATATTCTTCTAATAATTGATGCCATTTTCCAGATGTTCCAAATTGATCTTGCACACCTATTCTAATTACTTTTTTAGGATATTCTTCTGATAATACTTCACAAACAGCCGAACCAAGTCCCCCAATTATACTATGATCTTCAATTGTAATTATTTTGTCTGTTTCTTTTGCACATTTTATGATTGTTTCTTTATCTATTGGCTTAATTGTGTGAACATCTACAACTCTTACATTAATACCTTGTTTTGCAAGTTCATTCTTTGCTTTTAAGGCTTCCTGAACTTCAACTCCAGTTGCAAAAATAGTTGCGTCTTTACCATTTCCATGAACAATCATTTTGCCCATTTCAAATTTAGGTTTAATATTTCTTTTTTGTTCTTTTGCTTTTTGTTTTTCATCATTTTCTTGAATTTCTAGTTCTGGATTTTCACCATATATACTCTCAATCTTTGGACGAGTAAGTCTAATATACACTGGTCCGTTGTATTTTGATGCCCAATCAATCGCCCACTTTGTCTCCAGGTCATCACAAGGAGACATTACAATCATATTAGGAATAGTACGCATTAAAGAAATGTCTTCTATTGCTTGGTGTGATGCGCCATCTTCTCCAACAGTTAAACCAGCATGAGTTGCTACAATCTTCACATTTAAATTTGGATACGCAACTGCATTTCTTACTTGTTCATATGCTCTGCCTGACGCAAATATAGCAAACGTACTGGCGAAAGGAATCTTTCCACCAATTGCAAATCCAGCTGCAGTTCCAATTAAGTCTTGCTCTGCAATTCCCATATCAAAAAATCTTTTTGGATATAAGGCTTTAAACTTTTTTGTCATTGTTGCATTTGCCAAATCAGCATCTAATACAACAATATCTTTATTCTTTTTTCCAAGCTTTTCTAAAGCTTCACCATAGCTTTCTCTTGTGGCTTTCATTAACTCAACTCCTTTACAGCAAGATTATATTGCTCTTCATTAGGAGCTTTTCCGTGCCAACCAACTTGATTTTCCATGAAGCTTACACCTTTTCCTTTAATTGTATTGGCAATTATCATATTGGGTTTTTTAGATTTTTTTGCATTTTCTATTGCATCTATTATTTGGTTAAAATCATGTCCATCAATTTCTTGAACATTCCATCCAAATACTTTGATTTTTTTATCAAGTGGTTTTGATTTCATTACTTCATCATTAGTTCCATCAATTTGCATTTTATTATAATCTAAAAATGCAATTATATGATTTAATTTGTAATGAGCAGAAGACATTGCTGCTTCCCAAACTTGTCCTTCTGCAATTTCTCCATCGCCAAGTATTACATATACATAGTCATCTTTTTTATTTAGTTTGTTTGCCATCGCAATTCCATTTGCTATTGATAATCCTTGTCCAAGCGAGCCAGATGAAACATCAACTTTATCTAAAGAATGTGATGATGGATGTCCTTGAAGTCTGCTACCATATTTTCTGAATGTTTTTAATTCTTCTTTAGGTATATCTCCATGCTCGGCAAGAGCAGCATATAAAACCGCAGATGCATGGCCTTTAGATAAAACTACTCTATCATCATTTTTCTTTTCTTCAAAATAAATCGCTGTCATAATATCTGCACAAGATAAAGCACCCCCAGGATGTCCAGATTGTGCTTCATATATTTGAAGTAAAATATCTTTTCGAATTTCTTTTGCAGTTTGTTTTAATTCATTTATTCTTTGTTCAGATAACAAACCATTCACTCCCTTACGATAATTCTGCAATTATTTTTTCTAATGCTTCTTCACCTTTTTGTTTGAATTCTTTAATCTTTTCCACATAATTAACATCTTTATTAAGAAGCATATTTCCTACTTCATCAGCTATTCTTTTACTATCAATATCTTCATATGTACAAGCAGGCTTAGCGCCAATCATATCTAAAAATCCATCAATCTTTGGATCATATGAAATACCAATTGTAGGGACATTACATATTGCAGAAAAAACAAGTGAATGAAGTCTTACGCCAATATTAACATCCATTCTACCCATTGCGCCAAGAATTTCTGATGGCAAATATCTATTAGGCATTATTGATGCTTTTTCTTCATGTTTCATTTTATGCATTATTATTTTACTAATTTCAGCATCTTTTGGTTTATGGAATGGGAAAAAGACAATTCTTGCATTATATCTTTCAATAATCAAATCCGCTGCTTGAGCTAAATCATCTGTTCTATCTTTATCTTTCCACTCACGTACTGAAAAGCCAATTAATTTTTGGCCTTCTTGAAGATTTAGTACATTATCCTTAATAATTTTATCTATTCTTTCAGTAGGTGGAGGATTCATCATAAATATCATATCTGATGAAAAGATAATTTTATTTTCTTTTATTCCAATTTCTTTTGCATAATCAATCGCATGATTATCTCGCATACCCACAAATTTTACACTCTTTTTATTTAAAATATGCTTTGTCATCCATCTATAAAAAGGTGTATTTATTGGACCCATTCCTTGGTAGCATACAACAATCTTTTTTCTATACAATTGTGCAAGTTTAACAATCCCAAGATAATACCAAATACTTTTTTTACTAGTAATATCTTGAAATAATGTTCCACCACCCGAAATAATTAAGTCAGCTTTTTTAATAGCTTTTTTCACTTCAGATAATTTAAATCTATTATATGCTTCAACATTATATAATTCTTTTGTTCTATCAGGATTTGAGGATAATACTGTAAGTGAGCAATCTCTTTTAGCAAGTAGACTAGACATAGTCTCTATCATCGCTTCATCGCCAGTATTATTAAATCCATAATAACCCGAAATCAAAATATTCTTCAATTATTTCACTCCTAATGCATTTTTTGCTGCATCCATTTCTGCTTCTTTTTTACTTCTTCCTTCGCCTTGGCCAAGAACTTTGCCATTACATTTTACTTGAACATCAAATATCTTAGCATGGTCTGGTCCTCTTTCTCCAATTAATAGATATTCGATTTTTACATCACCATGTTCTTGCAACTTTTCTTGAAGTCTTGTTTTGTAGTCTTTACCTCCATGTGCAATATAGTCTTCGATTTGAGGAATAATATTGGGCAAAATAAATTCTCTTGCTTTTTCAAGTCCAGAATCTATATAAATTGCACCAATGGTAGCCTCAACGCTGTCTGCTAATATAGAGTTTCTATATTTTTCATTTATTCTGTTTTCACATTTTCCAACAAGTAAAAAATCACTAAAACCAAATCTATTTGCAACAATGGCTAGCGAGTCTTCACAAACCGCGTAAGCTCTAGTTTTAGTCATTTCTCCTTCTGGCATTTTAGGATAAGTCTTAAAAATATAATCACTTGCTATTAATTCTAAAATTGCATCTCCTAAAAATTCTAATCTTTCATTGCTTGTTCTTCCTTTTCCCTCATTTGCATATGAAGTGTGTGACATAGCTGTTTTGATAAGAGTTTTATCTTTAAATTGATATCCTATTTTATCTTCAATTGACATTTTTTCACCTCCTTAATAATAAGAATAAAAAAGTGCTAAGAATGAATTATGATGTAACTCACAACTCATCACCCAGCACTCACAACTCATAAAAAATTATTGATTATTCTTTATATATTCAATAACGTCTCCAACTGTTGCTATCTTTTCAGCTTCTGAATCTGGAATTTGAAGGTCAAATTCTTCTTCTAAAGCCATTATAAGTTCAACGATATCTAGTGAATCTGCACCTAAATCATCAATGAAAGATGTTTCTGCAGTAACAGCTTCGTCTTCAACTCCTAATTGATCTACAATTACTTCTTTTACTTTTTCAAAAATTGCATCTGGATTCATCAAAATCCTCCTTTCTTTTATATGCAAACTAACAAATAATTAGCTTTTTACCCATCATATTTACAATAATATATAATTTTAAAAATGTCAACAACTCAATTTCAATCTTCTTTAACTGAATCGATAATTGCCTCTAAAACGCCTGATTTAATGAATTTTTCAGCTTGTTTTAGTACTATCCTTACATCTTTTGCCTTTCCACTGCCATGACATTTGATTATAGGGTGAGAAATACCCAAAAGTATAGCTCCACCATACTCAGAATAGTCAAGTCTCTTTTTAAGGCTTTTAATTGCTCCAGTTGCAGATAAGATTCCTGCACCTAATTTTCTAAATAAAGAACTAGTTAATTCTTCTGTAAGCATATGTTTTACAGTAAGACCTGTACCTTCAATAGTTTTTAATGCAATATTTCCTGTAAAACCATCTGTAACTACAACTCTAGCTTTACCTTCCATTATTTCACGTGCTTCAACATTTCCACAAAAATTAATATCTTTTTGTTCTTTTAATAACAAATGAGTTTCTTTTGTTAGTTGACTACCTTTTTCCTCTTCGGCGCCAATATTCAAAAGTCCAACAGGAGGATTATCTATACCTTTAACTTTCTTCATATATATACTGCCCATTTGTGCAAATTGAACTAAATTAATTGGTTTGCAATTTGTATTTGCACCTACATCCAAAAGCATAACTCCTACACCATCTATTGTAGGCAAAACAGGACAAAGTGCTGGTCTATCAATTCCTTTAATTCTACCAACTTTTAAAAGTCCGCCTGCCATTAAAGCACCTGTATTACCTGCAGATATCAATGCATCGCCTTCATTATCTTTTAGCATTTGAAAGCCAATGCACATTGATGAATCTTTTTTGTTTTTAATTGCATCTGTTGGCGTGTCGTGATTTGTGATTACATCATTTGCATTTTTAATTATTAATCTATTTGAAATTTCTTTGGCACTTTTACCATATAATTTGTTAGTAACCTCATCAATTTCAGTTTCTTTTCCTATTAATTCTATTTCAGTATCATTATCTAATTCGTTTAAGCATTCAACTGCACCCTTAACAAACTCCAATGGTGCATAATCTCCGCCCATAACGTCAAGTAGTATTTTCATATTATTCCTCTCTAAACTTCAGCCATGTAGCCGTACTCTCTAAGCATCTTTTTAACTTCTGATACATCATCAGAATGTATTGAAGCTAATAAAATAGTATTACCTATTCTAGATACTAAAAAATATCTATCATCAAATTCTTTATAATATCTTATTTGATAATTATCTCCATTTCTATTAATTGCATCTTTTCCACTAGAAGTAACTCCATAGTCTCCAACTCTTTGATCTCTTGTAACATCTAATTTTTTTGCATTATCATATTTCGTAACTAATCTTACTGCATCTTCTTCTGTTGGAAAAATCTTGTAAACAAACTCTGTTCTCATTGAAACATTAGTTGATGAATATGATTCCATTGGATCATGATCTGTCTTTAAGTCTTCTATTCTACTTTCATATAACATGTCAGTTTCTTTAACATGAAGATTATCTATAACTCTATAATCATTTTTTTCCATTATTTTAGTAAATGTATCCCCTGACATAGGATGTCTTTCACTACATCTTATTGCAACAAATATAATTGCTATTACAACAACTGCAATGATTAAAAACCTTTTTAAGTTCATTGTACACAAAAACCTCCTATATTTTAAATCCACTACTATATTATAGAGTATAAAAAATAATGATTTAAGTCAAGTAATAGCAATAAAATAGAAAAAAAATTCCCCAAAATTTCACAATTTTGGGGAAACATTTTATTATCAAAAATGATTATTCGATAACTTCTGTAACGATACCAGAACCAACTGTTCTACCACCTTCACGAATAGCGAATTTTAATCCTTTTTCGATAGCGATTGGTGTAATAAGTTCGATTGTCATAGTAACGTTATCACCTGGCATTACCATTTCTGTTCCTTCTGGAAGATTAACAACACCTGTAACGTCTGTTGTTCTGAAATAGAATTGAGGTCTGTAGTTATTGAAGAATGGTGTATGTCTTCCACCTTCTTCTTTAGTTAGAACATATACTTCACCTTTAAATTTCTTATGTGGGTGAATTGTTCCTGGTTTAGCAAGAACTTGTCCTCTTTCGATTTCATCTCTGTTGATACCTCTTAAAAGAACACCGATGTTATCACCAGCTTCAGCTTGGTCTAGAAGTTTTCTAAACATTTCAACACCTGTAACAACTGTCTTTTTAGTCTCACGAATACCAACGATTTCAACTTCATCTTGAAGTTTAACTGTTCCTCTTTCTACTCTACCTGTAGCAACTGTACCACGACCTGTGATTGTGAATACGTCTTCTACTGGCATTAGGAATGGTTGGTCAATTGGTCTTTGTGGCTCAGGAATGTAGCTATCAACTGCATTCATAAGTTCCAAAATACAAGCATATTCTGGAGCATTTGGATCTGTAGATGTAGACTCTAATACTTTAAGAGCAGAACCCTTAATAATTGGAGTATCATCTCCTGGGAAATCATACTTAGAAAGTAGATCTCTGATATCCATTTCAACTAATTCTAATAATTCTGGATCATCAACCATATCGCATTTATTCATAAATACAACAATGTAAGGAACACCTACTTGACGAGCAAGTAAGATGTGCTCTCTTGTTTGAGGCATTGGACCATCAGCTGCAGATACAACTAGGATAGCACCATCCATTTGAGCAGCACCTGTGATCATGTTTTTAACATAGTCAGCGTGTCCTGGGCAGTCAACGTGAGCATAGTGTCTCTTATCTGTTTCATACTCAACGTGAGCTGTGTTAATTGTGATTCCTCTTGCTTTTTCTTCTGGAGCTCCATCGATTTGATCATAAGCTCTAGCTTCAGCTTGTCCTTTTAATGATAATACTTTTGTAATAGCAGCTGTTAATGTTGTCTTACCATGGTCAACGTGTCCAATGGTACCAATATTAACGTGTGGTTTGGTTCTTTCAAATTTCTCTTTAGCCATTTTAAATGTCCTCCTTATATTTTTATTTTTTTACTTCTTATTTAAATGTCTAAATCATTTTATTAAATTTTTATGAATATTGCAATACATTTTTATTACAAAATAATTTGTAATATTGCAATATTAAATTATTCTTTTTTAGCTCTTTGAGCAGTGATAGCTTCAAGAATTGATTTTGGAACTTCTTCATTGTGTGATGGTTCCATTGAATATGTACCTCTACCTTGTGTCTTAGAACGAAGGTCTGTTGCATATCCAAACATTTCTGAAAGTGGAATGAATGCATGGATAACTTGTGATCCTGATTGAGCTTCCATTCCTTCTAGTCTACCTCTTCTTGAGTTAACATCACCAATAACATCTCCCATGTATTCTTCTGGAACAACTATTTCAACTTTCATAATAGGTTCTAGTAAAACTGGATGAGCTTGTTTACAACATTCTTTGAAAGCCATAGAAGCAGCAATCTTGAATGCCATTTCTGATGAGTCAACTTCGTGGTAAGAACCATCTACTAGTGTAGCTTTAACATCTACTACTGGATAACCAGCTAAAATACCAGTGTTACAAGCTTCTCTAAATCCATCTTCAGATGGTTTAATGTATTCCTTAGGAACTGCACCACCAACGATCTTAGATTCGAATTGAATACCCGAACCTGGCTC
>JAFYBZ010000042.1 GCA_017539905.1 Clostridia bacterium
AGTTCTAATTTTATGACATATGTATGAGAGAAGCTATCCCAATGGGATGGCTTTATTTTTATTTATGGAGGAATATTATGGCTTGGATTTATGGAATTCCAAATTTTATTGGATTATATACATATTATGATGATTTATTAGAACCAACTTATAATCCTAGTTTAGCAGGATTAAAAAGCAGCTTATGGAAAGGCGCCACAGAAAAAGCACGATCTTACGCTACTTCTCTTACATCTTTATAGAATATATAGGATGCTAATAATTTTTTAAAGCTTGTCGCAGAAAATGAAAGAGCAAAAGAAATAAAAATGATACAAGCGTTCTATAATAAAACAAAAGAAATTTTTCCTAGCCTGCTTTAGGAATATCTTAGCGATCCTAAAAAAATTCAAGACGATCCTTCTGGTTTTTATACACTATTTACTACTGAAATTAATAAAGCTCGCAAGGGTACAGAAGATTATCTTCGAGAATTAAAAAGAATAAAAAAAAATATAGATGATAATACTCGTACTTTATAGAATTATAAAGCAGATGATTATCGTTATCGTCTAAGCGGTGATATTACTTCATTTTTACATAGATTAACTGGCAGTTTTACTGTTCAATTAGAAAAAGACACTGAAAAAGATGGAAATCAAGAATTTTCTATTAAAGTACAAAGTTTAACTATGAGAATTTTAGAAAAACTTGGAATAAGAGATAAAATTTCCTCCGGAGAAGATTTTGCTGCAATTGCAGCGAGTTTATTAATTTAGATCGAATCTGAAATTCAAAAAGAAGTAGATAAAGATTTATTATCTAAAACTAGAGAAAATATTGACAAAGGAATTGACACTATTTTAGAATAGATTGAAGAACGATATGATAAGTTAGCAAATAAAGAAAGAATAGCTGCTTCTCCTATAGATAAAGCTTTAACAGATATCAGTAGTCTTGAATTTAATCGTATAATTAATAATGCTAAAGATATATTAAATATTCATTCAGATTTAGCACAAGATGAAAAAAAATTACATAAAAAAATTCAAAGTAGAGAAAATCGAATAATGAAAAATAATAAAGTTAAACGTAATCAAGAAATAAAAAAAATGCGTGATAGTATTAAAAAAAATACTAATTTAAATAAAAGTCTCGATTTTGTTAAATTTAGTATTTCTGGTAGTTAGAATAGTAAACATGGTAATATTAATGAACTTGTATTAAGTGTATTAGGCAATGGCACTAAAGTAAGTGGAAACGCTGCGACCGATATAATAACATTTATGTTTAATGGCGATGTTCAAATAGATAATGCAATATTAAATAAACTTATGGGAGATATCGGTAATACTTATACTGAAGCAATTGCTTTATAGACCCCAAGTAAAGACGATAAAGAAATAAAAGATACAAGATAGATAATGATAGAGATGAATAATAAAATTGATTCATTAATAAAAGAAGCAGAAAATAAAATTGCTTTATAGAAAGATTTTAAATTAGATGATATATTTATTTTTCATGAAAGTTTAAAATTATATAGCTCTGCAGAAACTGGCCGCAACAAGGAAGGTGGAGGCTTTGGTGGCAGAAATATATCTATTATGTCATATATCGATGATTTATACAGTATGTCTAATAGCTTTTCTTTTCCTGTCTCACGAGATGAATTAGGCTTTTTGACAATTAACCTAATGCCTGGTGCAGCGGCTGCAGAATATAAAGATCCTTTAGAAAAATATTTATCATTATATGCTGGAATGGTAATGTTTGATGACTTAACTAATATGGCGCAGGAAGCCATTGCCTCATTAGTTCCTTCTAATTAGCATGGCGCTATTACTCAAATACATTTATATAACTTAAACGGTATATACGTTCCAGCTTCTATGATACTTTCATATATTTCCGATGCTGTAAATAATACTTCTGCTTTAATTGAATCAAATTATGCAGCAAAAGCTACTATTAAAGTTCCAAGCAATAATAAAACATATTCTAGTTATCTATCTGCACGCGATGCAGCTGAAACTTGGGTCTTAACTCCAGAAATCTGGAAAGAAGTCGCAGCTGAAAATAATTTAAATACTAAAGTATCTATTACTTTTTTATCCGCATTTAAAACTTTTATTAGTAAATTAAATGCTTTAACATAAATCCCATTCCTCACAAAGGGGGTGAATATATATGGATACTGCTCGCGTTGAGCAAATACTCGATTGGCTTGTAAAGAACTTCTTACAAGTCATAGTTATCTTTTCCATTTTTATTCAAATCACGCCTATCAAATGGAACCCTATAACTACATTTGCAAAGTGGCTAGGAAAAATATTCACTAAAGAACTTAGTGATCTAATTACCACAATGTAGGAAAACATTGATGATATCCGTGATGATATAGACGAAAATGAAAAAGATAGAATCAGGTGGGAAGTATTGGATTTTGCCAACTCCTGTCGTAATGGGCGTCAACATACACAAGAAGAATTCCGCCATATAGCAACATTAAATGATAAATATAAAATTTTACTAGAAAGAACAAAGGATAAAAATGGTGTATTTGAAGCGGAATATAAGTATATTGATGAACTGTATTAGGAGCGATTAAAAAAGAATGACTTCCTCCAATAACTTGACTATTCTTTAAAATTATAGTATAATATAATAAAGAATAGGAGGTAAAGGTATGATACAAGAGAAAAGAAGCCTATCGCAGATGGCCAAGTTGGAAATTTATACAGATGGGTCATGTAAAAAATTAGGATCCAAAACAACATTTGGCGGCTGGAGCTTCATCGCTCTTCGTGATGGTGTACGCATTTATGAGACTGCCGGAAGCGAATATGGTACCACAAACCAGCGTATGGAATTATTGGCGATACGCAATGCCTTAGATTTCGCGCAAAAGAACCGGCATCCCAATGAAAGCGTAGTCATCTATAGTGATTCTGCCTATGCTGTAAATTGCTATCAGCAGGAATGGTATATTGGATGGCAAAATAATGGCTGGGTTAATGCGAAGGGCGAAGATGTAAAGAATCAAGACTTATGGGTAGATATTGTGCCTTACTTTGATAATTTCTGGTATTATTTTGAAAAAGTTCAGGGCCATAGCAAAAACTATTGGAATAATGAATGTGATAGATTGGCGCAAATTGAAGCTCAAACACTAAAAGATAATTTTAGAGGAGAACAAAACCTAGATGGATAATAGTATATATGAAGTTGAGCGCGATGATTATGTTGGATTTATCGGACAGCTAAATAAGCAGATGATGGATGTAAAGCAGGCTTATAAAGATGACTCTAACGTTCTTAGTATTTATAGTAAAAATACTGGCAAACATCTGTGCACTCGCATTATCTCACAAGATGGCACAGAAAAATATTATGTAATAAATATGCCAGAAGATAATGAGCGCGTCGCGCCAAAAAGAATACGGCAAATTAAACTAGAGACGCAGGAGGAAGTCCAAGCTTTCTTTGATGCTCTAAATAAAATACAAAAGGAGAAAAAAGATGACTGAACTATTTCCTGATATATCACAACAAATGCGAGATTATGCCGCATTAGTTTGGGAACAAGCTAAACAAATGTCTCCCGAAGGTGCCACAAAATTAATGAATGCTACAACCGAGGCATTTGATAACGAAGGACTTGAAAATGAAGCAGATTTCTTGCGTTTTTATTTTAATTTACAAATGGAGATGATGAAAGAATGAAGTGTATAGTAATCTCCGGTAAAGCAGGACATGGTAAGGATGCCACTGCACAATTTATGCGAGAAGCATTAGAAAGCCATGGGAAAAAGGTTATTACAATTCATTATGCCGATGCCGTAAAATGGGTATTACGTGATTATTTCAATTGGGATGGAAATAAAGATGAGAATGGCCGCCATATGCTACAGTATATTGGCACAGATGTTCTAAGAAAGAATTATCCTAACTTCTGGACAGGAATTGTGGCTGGACTACTCTCAGCCTTTAACAATGAAGGATTATTTGATGTTGCACTTGTTCCCGATGCGAGATTTGAGAATGAAGTAGATATTACAATGGAAACTATTCCCGATTCTACTTGTGTACGCGTAAGGCGTGAAAATCCAGATGGAACACTTTGGATCAATGAACAATTGACAGAGGAACAGCGGCAACATCCTAGTGAAACTTCTCTTGATAATTATGTATTTGATTATATCATTCATAATGATGAAGGAATTGATTTACTAAAAGAAAGTGCAATTACGGTATTAGTAGATTTAGGAATTATAGAAAGGGAGTAAATATATGAATTATTTTGAAAGTGAACCAATGAAATATTTTGCCCCAGCAGCCTCCATGAATGCTGAAATGCGGCGTCTCAAGTTGGAAAGTATGGCTACGAGCGGTCAGTATCTATATGGTCTAAAAACTGATGGAAACTGGTCTCGCGCGATTATTACGCCAGAACGTTCCGCGCTACAGACACGCGGTATCTCAAAGAAAACTGGCACATATGGAGAAATCCAGTCTAAAGTTTTCTTTTGGGAAAGTATTGTAAATGCTTTCAAAGATACCACAGTAATTCTTGGAGAAGTATTCCTTCCAGGAAAAATTGATAGAGATATTGGCAGTATTCTTCGTTGCCTTGATGATAAGGCGCTAGCACGCCAGAAAACTGAAAAACTTCGTTGGCGCATTTTTGATGTTCTTTGCTATGAAGGCGAAGATCTTATGAATACTGGATTTGAAAAGCGCATTTCTTATATCCCTACTGTTGTTCAAAAGATCAACGATCCGCTAGTAGAGGGTGTAAATTATTATGAAATGACCGATACATTCTTTGAAGAAATGGAAGATATTTTCTCCAAAGGCGGCGAAGGCGCGGTTTGTTATAAGAAAGATTCTATCTATATCCCAGGGAAACGTGGACCACACGCTTGGGATACTTGTAAAGTCAAGCAAGAAATTAGTAGCGACATTGATTGTTTGATTACAAATTTGATTCCTTGTGAAAGAACCTATCACGGCGATAATATTGGAAATTGGGAACTTTGGGAAAATACCCGCACTGGCGAATTAGTAAAAGGGCTATATTTTGGTGAATATCAAAATGGAAAACCATATATTCCAGTTAGTAAAAATTATTGGAATAAATGGCCCGGTGCTATAGAAGTCAGTGTATATAATAACGAAGGTAAGCTAGTACCATTGTGTAATGTTGCTGGTCTTACTGATGACATGAAAGAGTCAATGTCCAAAAACTTTGATGAATGGTATCTCTGCCCAGTGACTATCGGCGGAATGATGCTATCCAATACTGGCACAGACTCTTGGAGTGTGCGACATCCTTATTTAAAATCTATCCGTAAAGGGGATATCGATCCAAAAGATTGTACACTCTCAAAAATCTTAGGTTAAGCACACACGTGCTGAGGAGTTATATATGGATATAGAAGAACTATTCGGTGATGTAGAAAAATATGGTTTTGATGCCACAACATACTAGTATTTCCATCAACTGTTCGATAACCGAACAGTTTTATTCAATGACGATGTACACGAAGATGTTGTGGAAAAAGTATTTTTACCTCTTAGAGATTTTGAGAAAGACAGTTCAACTGAAACCGTGACACTTATACTTAATAGTAGCGGCGGTTCAATATCAGATGGATTTTTTCTAGCACATTATTTAGCACATTATTCTAAGCCGTTAGACATTATTATTACCGGTTATGCCGCGAGTATGGCTACTGTTATTCTAGCTAGCGGCGGAAAAAATGAAAATATCGTTAGAAGTTGTTTTCCATGTACATATGGACTTATTCATGATGGATATGTAGCCCTCGCAGCCTCAGAAGCCGAAACTGCAAAGGATATAATGGCTTTCAATGACAATATAGACAAACAAATTCGTCAGTTCTTCATAGACAACACTAATATAACCGAGGAAATGTATGACTCCAAATCGCGCCACCAATGGTTCTTATCGGCGCAAGAAATGCTAGACCTCGGTTTAGTTGATCGTATTATTGGAGTAACTGAGGAGTGATTTTATGAATAAAACTTTTTTGGATACTAGCGCACTACTACATTAGACTTTACCTAGTGATGCTAATTATTATATCAGTCCATTAACATTAACAGAGTTAGAAAAAATAAAAACTTCACGCGAAAGTGAAGATATAAAGTATAAAGCGCGTGAAACCGTGCGAAAGATTTTAGGATCTAGCAATGTAACTGTTGTAATGTAGGATTAGAGAAAAATTGACAAACTACTGAAGAAACATAATTTCCTAAGTAATATCAACGATCATCGTATCCTATGCGCCGCCGAACTACTCGCCATTGAGTTAGGAGCGGATATAATATTTATGACTAACGATGCTATGTAGTATTTATTTGCGCTACGTATGCCGCATCTACTTGCTGCTAAGCCGGCAGAAAAACCTCTAATGGAAGAATGGGCTGGGTGGGGCCGTTATTATCCAGAAGAAAAAGAAATGGCACTATTATATAGTGACCCATAGATGAATATATTGAAGTGTAAAACAAATGAATATGCTGAAATCTATGAAGGACAAGAATTAAAGGATGTATTATTTTGGGATGGTTCTATGTATAGGCCACTCAAATATAAAGAAATCAAGAATGAATTTATGAATACAACTGTAAAGCCACTAAATATTGAATAGAAAATGGCGTTTGATTTATTACAAAATCCAGAAATACCTGTTAAACTTTTTACAGGAGTACCGGGTAGTGGTAAGGATTATCTAATGTTCCTACACGCTTGGGACTTAGTAAAGAAAGGTAAAAAAGATAAAATTATCTTTGTTAGAAACCTAGTTCCATTCAAAGACGCACCAGAAATTGGCTTCCTTGAAGGCTCCTTACAAAAGAAAATTGAATGGGGTCTTGGTCCAATAGCTAGTATATTGGGAGAAGAGGGACTAAGAATGGCTGAAGATCGTGGGGACATTGAAGCGGTAAACTTAGGCTTTATTCGTGGTATGAGTTGGGACAATGTAATTTTATACGTCTCAGAAGGACAGAATATCACTGGCGGCGGCTATAAGCTATTAGTTAGCCGCTGTGGAAAAGGATCCGAGCTTTGGATAAATGGTGATATTTTACAAACTGATGATAAAAAATTTGAAACCAATAATGGTATTGAACGTCTACTACGAAATCTAAGTGGCAACAAATTATTTGGAACTGTAAAACTACTAAAAACAGAAAGATCTGACATAGCTGAATTAGCAAGTTAGATATAAATAGGGCGCGTAAGCGCCCTCTTTTTTATTTGACTTTTTTTAGATTTTATGCTATAATAAAAGAAAAAATGGAGGAATAGATATGAAAAATTTCTATGACCAACTAATTGACGAATATTTTAATCG
>JAFYBZ010000014.1 GCA_017539905.1 Clostridia bacterium
ATGTCTTATGTGCGCCGCCAGCGTTTCTCCTGAGCCAGGATCAAACTCTCAAATTGATTTTCGATCGGATTTCTCCGATTAAGCTCTTTTTTGAGTATCCATACTCTTGGTTTTATTTGTACTTTATAGTACGATGTTTTTTCTAATTGCTTAGGTTTTGTTTGGTAACTAATCGTTACTCTTAAACCCTTGCAAACGCTTGGTTTTCTCTTACTCTCATTGTTTACTTTTCAATGTGCTTTTCGCTACTTTCAAGCAAGCAGCTTATGAATTATACTAACGTTAATCCATATTGTCAACACTTTATTTCTTATTACATAAGAAATAATTATTTTGTCGGTCAACGCATATTATATTAACATTTAGCAGATTCAATGTCAACAATAAATTTAACTTTTTTGTAATATTTTTAAGTAAAATTTAATGTCGTATTTTTCTAAAAAAGGGCATAAAAAAATACCTAAAAATCTCTAATGAGAAATTCAAGTAAATACTTTAAACAATTGGCTTTGCTAGCTTTATTTAAATAACTTCTTTACTACCCTTTATTAAAAATAATGAATTTATGATGTGTTCTTCACACCTCACAACTGTTATTATAGCAAGGTTTTCAAGGTTTTGCAACAATTATTTTTTTAATCATTTCCGGGTGTAAAGTGCATAAATACTGAGATTGCCAATTTATAGCCAAATATTCAAAAAGCATGTTTTTAAAAAAATTTTTAAAAACATGCTTTAAATAGCTATTTTTTGTGACTTTTCTTCCATTCTTCATATTGTTTATCTTGAATTTTTTTAAGATCATCATTGGTTAAAACAACAGAATCCGAAAAAGGATTAATCAATACTCCCTTAGTATCATGATGCTCCAATTTATAATCTTGAAAAACTCCAACATAGGAAACAACATCAAAGTGTTCATTATCTGGAAGTACTATTTCTTTTCTACTTGTAAAAACAGGAAAATATTCGACATCATTTTTCTTAAAAACTCTATCAACAAAAAACGCCTGATTAAAAATAACATATATACTAGAGTTTTTGTTAAACTCGTTAATTATTTCTTCTATAACGCTTTCCTTATTAGAATCATCCGTCTTATTATGTTTAATTAATAGCTCTTTTATCTTCTTGAACTCTCGCTTTTTGGGTTTTAAATCATCAATACTATTAAATATTAGATGCTTTCTAACTACAAAAAACAATGAAAGTAGTATAGCTAGAAAGAATACATTAAGAAAAATTATTCCTGACATTTGTTTGGTAAAATCTGTTTTAAAAAACATCACATAATTCATAAGAATATACAATACTATAAATGGTGAAATTACTATAAGAGTAAATATGTTTTTAAATTTCATTATTAATCAACTCCAAGAATTCTTTTTCGTCAATTATCTTAATTCCTAATTCTTGTGCTTTGGTAAGCTTTGATCCGGCTTCTTCTCCAGCTAAAACATATGTTGTTTTCTTAGATACGCTTCCAGATACTTTTCCGCCATAACTTTCAATAATATCTGAAGCTTCTTTTCTACCTAATGTTGGAAGTGTTCCTGTCAAAACAAAAATCATTCCATCAAACCTATTATCTTTTATTTCTTTCTTTAAGCCTTCCATATTTAATCCGGCTTGCTTTAATTTCTTAATTAAATCTTTGGTTTGATCATTTTCAAAGAACTCATGAATACTAATTGCCATTATTTCTCCTACTTCTTTAATAGCACTTAATTCTTCTACAGAAGCATTCATAATAGCATCAAGATTTTCGAAACTCTGTGCAATTAGTTTGGCAGACTTACCACCAACATGTCTGATTCCAAACGAATTAATTAATTTATCCAATGAATTAGATTTTGATTTATTAATCGCATTTATTAAATTATCTGCTGATTTGTCTCCCATTCTTTCAAGCGAAGCGATATCTTCTTTTTTAAGCGAATATATATCTGCCACATTTTTGATTAGTTCGGCATCTAACAATTGTTCAATTACAGCAGGGCCAAGTCCCTCAATATCCATTGCATCTCTTGAAGCAAAATGAACTAAGCTTCTAAACAACTGGGCTGGGCACTCAATACCTGTACATCTAACAACTGCTTCACCTTCCACTCTTTCGGTAGGTGCTCCGCATACAGGGCACTTGGTTGGCATTTTAAAGTTCTTCTCGTTTCCAGTTCTCTTATTCTTTAAAACTTCTACAATTTCCGGAATAACATCTCCTGCTTTTTGAATATATACTTTATCGCCAATCTTAATATCTTTTTCTTTAATAAAATCTTCGTTATGAAGAGTAGTTTTAGAGATAATTGAACCTGCTACAGGTACTGGATCTAGTATAGCAACAGGGGTCAATGCACCAGTACGTCCTACTTGAATAACAATATCTAAAACAGAAGTTTCTTTTTTCTCCGGTGGATACTTGTATGCAACTGCCCATTTAGGCACTTTAACAGTAGTTCCTAATTCGTCTCTTTGTTTTAAATCATCAATCTTTATAACTGCGCCATCTATATCAAATGGAAGTGTTGGTCTTAAATCACCTATTTCCTGAATAGAAGCATAAATTTCATCTATCGTCTTACATTTTTTACTATATGGAATCACATTCATTCCAAGTTTTTTCATATACTCAATTGATTCATGGTGTGATGTTATATTCTTTCCTTCAATCTTTTGCATATTAAAAACAAATACGCTAAGATTTCTTGAAGCTGTAACATTAGAATCTAATTGACGAAGTGAGCCTGCAGCAGCATTTCTACAGTTTGCAAAAATCTTCTCACCAAGTGCTTCTCTTTCTTCATTAATTCTATCTAATTCTTCGCGTGGAAGATAAACCTCTCCTCTAGCTGTTATAGTTACTCTTTCAGTAAGCTTTGATGGAATAGTCTTAATTGCTTTCAAGTTTTCAGTAACATCTTCTCCAACCAATCCATTTCCACGAGTAGAACCTCTAACTAGGATTCCATCAACATACTCTAAAGATACTGACAAACCATCAATTTTTGTTTCAACGCAATATGATGGATTATCTACTTCTTTTTCAACTCTATTTAAAAAATCTTTAATATCTTCCAAATTAAAAACATCTTGTAAGCTTTGAAGTGGTACTTCATGAGTTACCTCACTAAATTTTTCATTTACCTTACCAGTTGCAACAATAACTTGTGTAGGAGAATCTTTAGCAATCAACTCTGGATGCTCCTTCTCAATATTACGAAGTTCAACCATAAGCATATCATACTCAAAGTCAGATATTTCAGGTTCATCATCATTGTAATACTTAGAAGCATAATAATTTATCTTATCTTTTAATTCATTATATTTCTTTTCAATATTTGACATATTTATTTACTCTCCAAAATTTCGTCCTTACTAGCTTTGATATAATCCCATCCTGAGAATACGGCTGCAATTAATGATACACACATTGCGATGCTCATTAAAATATTAAGCACAAATTGAATCATTCCGCCTTCTTTAAATGCCTCAGTAGTTGGTCCACCTATAAAAGCAAAAAATGGACTAACGCATAAAAACGCAAGAATAATAGCAATCATTTGCGAAACAGTCTTAACTTTTCCATACCAAGAAGCAGCTACAACGTTTCCTTTTTTAGCTTGTAGCATACGAGATGCTGCAACTAATAATTCTCTTGCTTCTGTAATTATTACTATCCACGCCGGAATCATTCTAAATTCAACCAAAACTAATAAACTAGCAACAACTAAAAGTTTATCTGCAATTGGATCCAAAAATTTACCAAATGTTGTTATCAAATTCTTTTTTCTTGCAATCTTTCCATCAAAATAATCAGTAATAGAAGCGATGCAAAAAATAGCAAGAAGAATCAAATATCTCACAGGTATATAACCACATGTAGTATCTAATGCCTCAATCGGCAAATATGCCACCACTACAAGCACAGGAACTAACAACATTCTCAAACATGTAAGTTTATTTGGTAAATTCATAAAAACACTTCCTTTATTACAATATGATATCGTCATTTAGAGATGAAATATATGAGTTTAAAGCTTGAATATCATTTTGGTCTTCAACCTTTTTAATAAATCCATCTTGTCCCATAATTCCGCTAAATATATTTATCTCGTTATTTGCATTTAAAGAATAATCTGTATAAACTGCAAAGTCATCATCTTTTCCATTCAAATTAACGACACTTAAAAGTGAAAACTCTTTAACATCTCCATTATCATCTTTAACAAATAGTTTGTCTTCATCCATTATAAATCCCTACCTTTCTAATTTATCTACAACAACCGCTGTTGTATTGTCTTTGCCAGCCTCTATTCTATCACAAAATCCTATCATTTTCCTAGGATTTATAGATAAAGTTGTGATAGCGCAATCAACTAGTTTTTGTGCTAGTTTTTTTGGATCGCTTATCTTAACGCAAGTTGAAATACCTTGATTTCCGAGACAGTCGGATACACCATCTGAGCATAACACCAATTGATCAAAATCTCTAGTATCTAGTTCAAAAAAATCTGGTCTACAAGAATCTATATTTGGTGAACCAATATATCTTGTTATGGTGCTTGAATACATATAAAATCTCATATCATCTTCAGTAATTCCGGGCTTCAACTCTCTAAACATTTTCATATAATCTATATGTGCGCTTGAGTGATCAACTGTTACTTGCCTTAAAGCACCATCTTTAACTGTATATGTTCGTGAATCTCCAACATTCATAACAATTGCTTTATTATCTCCAATTATTGCACCAGTGAGCGTAGCTCCAGTATGTCCACCATATTCTTTAAACACACTAGCAGAAATACCAGTTATTACACTTTGTAACTCGGCATATAATTCAACAGTATTTATAATATTAGAATTAAATACCCTATTTTCGAACCACTCTTTCATAGCAGATACAACAATGTGACTTGCTTCTTCTCCAGCTTCTAATCCACCCATACCATCTGATACAATTGCAAGTCTTAGATTTTTTACTTTTGGGTGTTCCATAATTAAAAGAGCATCTTCTTGGTTCTTTCGAATTTTTCCAACATCTTGGCAATAATACATACCATATGTATTACCAGATGTGTGTTTAATCCCATTTGCATATCCACTCTTAATTATCGATTTGGCTTTAAGCAAATTACTATTGAAAAATTTCTTGACAATAATTGGTTTTGATTTATCTATTTCAAATTGACTTGCAAATTCAATTGATGCATCATTTACAATTTGACCATATACATCTTTTTTCCAATTTGGCCCTAATACATTATACATTGATTGCACATAAGAATTTATATATTGTCTTGCAGAAATGTCTTGGCTATCGACATCTCTAGTAAATCTAACATCATTGTTTTCAAAAGCATTTAATATACTATTCTTTGTCATCTCAAGACCAGAAAAGTTTGTTCTTCCTTGAGCAAACAAAGTATCATATTTCATGTAAGTCATGATAACAGCTCTATCAAAATATGAGAATTCTTGGTTGGTAAATACTGGATGCATGCCATTTATAAAAATAGATTGCTTAGGATATGGATTTCCAGTATATGTAGCTTCCTTATATTCTCTAATTATCTTTTTTATATATTTTTCAATTATTTTGCCCTTAATAGTCTTACTTTCATTGAAAAGAGAATCAAGTTCTTGCATTAAATAAGTAATGCCACCTTTATCGTACTTTTTCTTTAGATGATTCTCAAAATCCATATCATTACGTATCATAACTCACCTCCCAAGCACAAAATACCATTATCTCACTTATATTTTATGATAAAAGGTCTTAAATTCATTAAAAATAGCTATTTCTTAATAAAATCTTAATATTAAGGCTATTTTTGCTTGATTTCGAGCCTAATCGATGTTATAATGATTATGTTAACTAAAAGCACGATTTTTGGCTTTGTAGAGCCATATGAGAGGAGATTGATATATAAAAGACTTATCCATTGGTAATCTCAAAAACACTATATCATTACAGCATGGAGGCAATTAAATGAGATTTTCTAAGATCCAAAAATATCCTGAATGTCCGGCTCGTATCACATTTTTATGTTCTAGAGATAGTATTGCAAAAGAAAAATTCCCCGAGGCCATGAAATCAGACAAGCTTCGCTTCCAGTTTGATGGCGCAATCCGCACGCTGGTTCAGAAAGGCGAAGAAGCAGAAGTCTATGTTAGAATGGTTCGTAACCCGCTGACTGACATCAAAGATGCCCACTTCTTTTTGAGCGAGCATGGAAATTATCATATCGGAGACCATACTGGGGAACGGTTTACCCACAGGGACATTTATAAATACAATTTGGGTAACTATTCCTATTACCAGGATGAGTATTACTTCCTCGCCATTAAAAAGCTGTACGAAGAAAATGGCCTGGAAACCTATGAACTCCTTGTTACAAAGAAAAAGCCGAGCAACGAAAAGCGTGCTCAGCAGGATTAAAAAATAGACGGTTGCATGTTAAATGCGACCGCCTTTTTTATTATCCATTAATTTGTTTCATAACTTCTTCAGCAAAGTTTTCTTCTTTCTTCTCGATTCCTTCGCCTCTCTCAAGTCTAGCAAACTTAACAAATTTAAGTGATGGAGCATTTAATGAAGCTCCTGTGTTCTCAACTAATTTACCAACTGTAATGTCTGGATCTTTAACAAATTCTTGCTCTGTGATAACAACATCTTTATAGAATTTGTTGATTCTTCCTTCAACCATCTTTTCAGCGATAGCTTCTGGCTTACCTTCATTAACAGCTTGAGCTTTAATGATTTCTTTTTCTTTTTCAATAACATCAGCTGGAACTTCTTCTCTTGAAGAATATTCTGGCTTAGCAGCTGCAACATGCATTGCAACATCTTTTGCCATTGTCTTGAACTCATCGTTAGCTTTAAGATCTGACATGTTATCAGCTGTGAATTCAACTAATACACCGATTCTTCCATCGCCATGAATATAGCTCTCAACATATGTATTATCATTTCCTTTGAAATGAGTGAATCTTCTAATTGTTGTATTCTCACCAATCTTAGCAACAAGATTTGTAAGAGCTTCAGCTACTGTTGTATCTCCTTCGAATTTTTGTTCTTTAAGAGCTTCAACATCAGCTGGGCTGTTATCTTCAATGTGTTTAGCAACATCAGCAACGAATTTTCTAAAGTCTGGATTCTTAGCAGCGAAGTCTGTTTCGATGTTAACTTCAACTAATACACCATCTTTATTATCTACTGATTTATAGCTTTCTACTAAACCTTCAGCAGCAATTCTTCCTGCTTTTTTAGTAGCTTTAACAATTCCTCTTTCACGAAGTAAATCTTGAGATTTTTGCATATCTCCATCTGTCTCAACAAGTACTTTCTTACATTCCATAATTCCAGCACCTGTTAACTCTCTTAACTCTTTAACTTGTTCTGCAGTAATCATTTATTATTTCCTCCTTGGTTATTATTCTTGTACAACTTCTTCTTCATCTTCATCGTCAGCTTTCTTAACTGCATCTTCACCTTGTCTAGATTCGATTACAGCGTTAGCCATAGCTTCGATAATAAGTTTGATAGCACGAATTGCATCATCATTTCCAGGAATAACATAATCAACATCTTCTGGATTACAGTTTGTATCAACTAGTCCAAATACTGGAATACCAAGTTTTCTAGCTTCTAAAATAGCTATTCTTTCTTTCTTAGGATCTACAACGAACATAGCTCCTGGAACCTCTTGCATATCTCTAATACCATTAAGGTTCTTTTGTAATTTTTCCATTTCTTGTTTAAGCTTTGTAACTTCTTTCTTAGGAAGACGTTCGAATGTACCATCTTGTTCCATTCTCTCTAATTCCTTCATTCTTTCAACTCTTGAACGAATTGTTTTGAAGTTTGTAAGCATTCCACCAAGCCATCTCTCGTTAACGTAGTACATTCCGCATCTTTCAGCTTCTTCTTTAACGCATTCTTGAGCTTGTTTCTTTGTTCCAACGAAGATAACTGTCTTACCTTCATCACAGATTTTCTTTAGCTCTGCATAAGCTTCATCAATCTTCTTTGCTGTTTTTTGAAGATCGATAATATAGATACCATTTCTGGCTGTGAAGATGTATGGAGCCATTCTTGGATCCCATCTTCTTGTTTGGTGTCCAAAGTGAACACCAGCTTCCAATAATTGTTTCATAGCAACTACTGACATTTTTAAATTCCTCCTTTTTGTTATTTGCACTCAAATGTGCCCTCTACCGCACTTATAGAGCAACTTTTACTAAAGTCACAATGCACTATAAATGATGCTCGGTATGTGTTTTATGTTTACACACGGCGATTATTTTACCATTTTCAGTTAGTAAAAGCAAGCTTTTTCTAGCTGAAAATGGTAAAAATTTGCGTGTGAGGACGTGCTTTTTTGGGATGCTTTTTTGGGACACTTACAAAAAAGCACGTCCTCATAGATAATTACTTAATTCCAAATAAATTCTTAAAGAAATCTCCTATCTTTTGGAAGACTTGGACTAATTTGTCCCAAAAACCTACTTTTTCATGCTCAGGCTCTAAATCAGCTGTATCCTTGAAATTGAACTCTTTTATAGCCTCTGTTTGAACATAGATTTGGACTCTTTCCACATTTTCATTTTTCTCAGATGCAAATGAAACCGGATCTGCATTAGGGTCCATATTGAATATATTAGTTTCATTTTCAATATCATCTGATTCTTCTTTAATCGTATTATAAATCTTATTTTTTGCATTCTTTAATGGGATACTTTGATTAGTTGCTCCCTTTAATGTTGTCATTAATCCTTTTGTACTATCTAACGTAGCCTTCGTACTAGTATGCATATCATTTGAAATTGTATTCAAATCATTTTGAGCAAGTGTTAGCAAGTCTTGTGTAATAGAATATATTTTTTTCAAATTCTTTTCTAATACTTGTATGTTGTTTAGCAATATAGATAGGTTATCTAATGCTTCATTTAGCTCCATAGTGTCAGTACTTAATTTATCATCTAATTGTTTTGTTACAATATCAATCATAGAATTAATAGTCTTAATTGTATTGTTGGCATTTTTAATTGTATCAGGTAAGTTCTTAGAATAGTCTTCATACTTGTCAGCAACTTCGTATAAATCTATTAAATCACCTTGTAAATCTTTAAGACTTTTTGAAAGAGATGAAGTATTTTTGTTGGTATCACCCATCAAATCTTCAGCCTTCTTCATTTCATTTGATACTTTTGTTAAATTGCTTCCAATATCCTTTGCAATTCCACCTACTTCCATAGCAAGCGATGGATCTACAGCAGCTATCTCTCCAGCAACTTCTCCAAGTTCTTGAGCATCACTAGCTATATCTGTTAAGCCATTTTTTACAGCCTTTAAATCGATATCAGAAACAGAGTCAACATTTCCTAAAAGCTTATTTAATCCACCAATACTATTCTTTGTAGATGCTATAACATTCTTTAATGTCTTTAAATCCTTGTTTACTCCTTCAGAACGTTTTTGAATTCTATCTAAGTCTTTTTCATTTTGCTCTAAATTATTTGAAAGACTTTTCAACTCTTTGTTCAAATTGTTTAAAGTTGTTTTAGTTTCATTTACTCTAGTTTTTAAATAAGCAATTTCATTAATTATTGTTGTCACATTATTATCTATGTTTGTAAAATCTCCACTTATACTTTCAAGTGTTTCACTTATTCCAGCAATACTTTGGCTTCTAGTATCTTTTCCATTGTTTATCAAATCAAGTGAATCTTCAAATCCATTAAGACCAGAAATAACTTCATCTATATTCTTTCCAGAATCTGATAAGCTATTTAATATAACATCAAAGCTACTATTTAATTCTTGAAAAGCATCTTTAATTTTCTTTCTATCGTCAACTAAATCTTGAATCACTTCTTGAATATCTCCAACTAATGGAACCATACCAATTGTTAGCCCATCCATATAGAAGTCATCAGTCCCAAGTTCAATTGATACTGTTTTTTCTTGTCCAGGCAAAATCATAAACGTCAAAGTTTTAGTATTACCGACTGTAGACTCAATAGCCTCATCTGATTCAACACTTATGTACTCTGTCATATCAAAATTACTTTGAATTTCCATCATATAATTATTCTTATAGTATTCAGGTGCACCTTCATTAGGTATCACATGAATTTCAACCTTTACTAATCCCTTTTGATGAATCAAATCTTGTGCGAGTGTTTCTTTTCCATTAAGATAATACTTTATTTCAAAACTCCATGGTGCCTTTTTTGCATATTCTATTGAAGAAGACCCAATATATGAAAATGACTTATCGCCTTTATCTACTTTAAACAAGATACTATCACCTGAAATTATCGGTGTATTGTTTCCAGTAAGGATTTGATATTTATCATAGACACCATAATCTTTTACTTCATCAACATTTGATATATCAAAGTTATTATAAATATTTACCTTTGTTGGATTGCCATAAACATCACTATTTATATATACAGATTCTTTTTTATTAAGTATTACTTTATCATCTGAAGCAAAAGTGGCAGAAGGTAAATTTGGCAACAATAAAGTAATAGCTAATACACCAGATACAATTCTCTTACTTGTTTTCATTATCATCTTCTCCTTTCTTTTCATCTTCAAACATACTAATTTGTTCATTTTGTCTTTGCTTCTTTCTATCCTCTATTAGTTTAACAATTAATAATTCCTTATTTCTCTTTCTCCATTCAAAGTAACTTATAATTCTATTCTTTTTATACTTCTTATCCTTAATCCTATCTTTTTTCTTGTTAGATTTATTTTGCTTGCCATCCGAACTATCTCCTAATTGTTTCTTTTCAAACGTTTCCACCTTTCTAGTAACAAGGAAATCAAACATAGACAATAATTGCGGAAGAACAGCTACAACTAAAATTACAGAAATCAATGCTCCTCTACCAATTAATTCACCCATATCTGAAACGGCTTTCAAAGAAGACACAAATTTAAGAATGTAACCTGCAATAATAAGAATTGCACCAGAAGTAATAATAGATGAAAGAGATTCTTTGATAGCGGTTGCAGCTGCCATTTTCTTATTATAGTGTTTTCTAAATTTTATATAATTATTAGTCAATAAAATTGCATAATCTATTGTTGCACCAAGTTCTATAGAACTTACTATTAAATACCCTATAAAAATAAGCGATTCATCAGCATAAAATGGAATTGCCATATTTATAAAAATTCCCGCTTCTATAACCAACGTCAAAAGAATTGGTGTGACAAAAGATTTAAAAGTAAATATCAAAATAATAATTATTGCAATTATTGAAATCCAATTTACTATGTTATAGTCTTTTTCTATTGATTTTTGCATATCTAAAGTTACAGGAATTGTTCCAGTATAATAATAATCATTTCCATAGTACTTTGATGTAATGTCTGTAATTTCTTTTAGTGTACTAGTTGCAAGTTCACTTTCTGATGATGTTTTAACATATACTAATATTCTTGTGTATTTTTCATTTTGAAACTTTGAATATGTTTCTCTATCAACAAAATCATAAGGAACTCCTTCTGGGACCTCGTTAACAAGTGTAAGTATTTTATCTACCGCTCTTACATCTTCGATTTCCTCTACCAACTGCTTTTCTGTATAATAATCTTTATTGGGAACTATAAGTAAAATTGGGTTTGATCTCCCAAATTTTTCGATTATCTTTGGCTCATCTTCATAAATCTTTGTACCTGGTCCTCCGCTAAAAGATGATGCTCCATATAAGAAATTGTTATTCTTTTGGGCAACATATGACGGAACGATAATTATCAAAGCCGCAATAATCAAAAATGGACCTACCTTTAATGTTGCTCTAGAGAACCTATCAAATGATGGTAGAATTCTTTTATGCTTTGTTTTTTCTATTAGTTTATTAAATGTCAAAATTAAATATGGCATTAAAAATATAACACAAAGCAAGCTAAAAACAATTCCTTTAGCAAACACAAATCCAATATCTTTTCCAATGCCAAAACTCATAAACGCTAGTGCTATAAATCCAGCCACCGTTGTAAGTGAGCTAGAAAATACGGAAGATATTGAATGCTTTACTGCCTTTTTCATTGCCGTTTCATTATCATCTGGAAATCTTTGCTTTTCCGTTTCAAATTGGTGTAACATAAATACTGAGTAGTCCATAGACACTGCAAATTGCAAAGCTGCCGAGATACTAAACGTTATAAATGATACACTTTCAAATATAATATTGGTTCCTAAATTAAGAAGTATAGAAACACTAATTACTGTAATAAAGACTACACTTGAAAAATACGAATCAGTTGTTAAAAGTAGAACAATTAATGTAAGTGGTATTAAAAATGCCATAATAACAACCATTTCACTTTGAATGTTGTCTCTTGTAGACTTATTGTCCACAGCCGCACCTATAAAGCAGGCATCTTCTGGGATAAGCTTTTGTATCTTTCCTACAGCTTCATTTGTAACATTTGAATAATCATCTTCCTCAAACATGATATCAAACAAAGCGCATCCATCTTTATAATACTTTTCTAATTCTTCCTTATCTATAAACTCTATTGGTTGATAAACATCATACTTGTCATCTAACCACATGACTCTATATACACCGTCAATGTTTATAATTTTCTCTTTATATTCTTTAGCTTCAACAAGTGTAACGTTATTGAGCATCAACCTTGCCGTGCCTTGCATTCCAAATTCTTTTGTCGATAAATCAAGTGCAACTTTCGATGGCATATCATCTGGAACATACTTTGTTAAATCATAATTAATCTTAGAGTTTATCATTCCTATGACAGCAAGAAAGATAAGAATAATAAATACTATTCCTATCTTATGTCTGTGTTTTACTATAAATTCACTTAGTTTTTCCAACTTTCTTACCCTCTTTTATTTCTTTGACCCATAACAATTCTTACTCATTTAGAGTTGCTATCAAATCATAATCTAATGCCTCTATTATAGTTACTATGTAAAAGTCTCCAATAGTAATGTCTTTGTTATTCTCTATATAAATAACTCCATCTGTATCTTCTGGAACTTCGCGATAGCTTCTAGCAATATAGTATTTTCCATCTTCCGTTATATTTTCTATAAGCACTTTCAATTGCTTACCAACTAGTTTTTCATTATTCTCTCTTGAAATCTTTTGTTGTAATTTCATTATTTCTTTTGCTCTTTTATTCTTTACAGCTTGTGGTAAATGCCCATCTAACTTTACAGCTGGTGTTCCATCTTCTTTTGAATATGCAAAACATCCTAGTCTATCAAATTTTGCTTCTTGAACAAATTCTTTTAGTTCTTTAAACTCCTCTTCTGTCTCTCCTGGAAATCCTGCTATCAAAGTTGTTCTTAAAGTAACATCTGGAATCTCTTTTCTAATTTTTGAAATCTTTTCTTTGATTTCCTTTCCAGTTGTTTTTCTTGCCATTCTTTTTAATACTCTATCCGATATATGTTGTATAGGCATATCAAAGTAGTTACAAATTTTAGGTTCTTCTTTCATTGTTTTTATTAAATCATCTGTCACACTCTCTGGATATGCATATAAAAATCTTACCCATGTAAAATTCATTTTACAAAGTTCTCTTAGTAATTCTGCAAGTCTAGGTTTTCCATATAAATCTACGCCATACTTTGTTGTGTCTTGTGCAATAACAATTATTTCTTCGCAGCCTTTATCACTTAATCCTTTGGCTTCTTTGATTATTTCATCAAAATCTCGGCTAACATATGGTCCTCTTATTTTAGGAATAGCACAATATGTACAATTATTCGAACAGCCTTCAGCTATTTTTAAATATGCATAATAACCATTAGTAGTTATTTCTCTATCAAAATAACTAAGTTCAGTATTTTTAACATTCTTAGCATCTTGTCCTATTAAAGCTTCAACCTTTTCATACAATTCATCATATTCATCTAAAGAAACAAATAGATCTACTTCTGGAAGTTCTTTTTGTAATTCTTCTTTATATCTTTGTACCATACATCCTGTTGCCACTAGCAACTTGCAATTATACGCTTTGTATTCTGCCATTTCAAGAAGGGTATTTATAGCCTCTTTTTTGGCACTATCTATAAATCCACAAGTGTTGACAATTATGATGTCTGCATCCTCTGGACTGGCAACTATATCAAATTTATGCTTCTTAAAAAGCCCAATCATCATCTCAGTATCTACTAAGTTCTTACTACATCCCAAACTCACAAATCCAACACGCATTTGAGAACCTCCTTTTTCAACAGGGTATTTTATCACTTTTTTATATATTTTTCAATATTATGTTGACTTTTTCTTGGCATTATGTTAATATGCAGCCGTCCATGAATAATTATAAAGGAGGCGACGATTTTTACTTTGATACGTACTCTGTGGACACCGTCACTTCGAGGATTATTATCCTCTTCCTAACCGACCTATATATATCAGGAGGTCCTTTAAATGGCTATTTTTATTAAACATTCCGATTCTATGCGTACCGAAGAAATTCGGGTTGACGTAGGTTCCACCGACAATGCAATCCGCGTTGTCCAAAAGCTTATTGACGATAAGTTCATTAAGCCTTCCGATTTCACCTGGGCTTATTTGAGCTATGACGTCAAACATCTTCCGGATCCCGACCCCTTCAAGAACAGTCATTACCCCCTCAATTTCCATGGATCTGGCATTGAACTCTATGTGAACGGAGTATCTGCTGGATACGGCGGCGAAGGTCCTGCTGGGACAATCACAATCCTTAAGATGCTAGGTTTCAAGTTTACCGCCCTCCAGGAGCAGACCATTACTGAAACAACCTTCGACTCCGATGGTAATCGCATAGAAAAGATTCAGCTTCACTTCGACAAATACGATCGGTAATCCCAAAACAACTCCCGAGGAATTATTTCCTCGGGAGTTCTTTTATGCCAAAAACTATTCAAATAAAGCTTTAGCAAAGTCTTCAGGAACAAATTCTTGTAAATCTTCTATTCCTTCTCCAACACCAACAAACTTAACTGGTATATTCATTTCTGAACAAAGAGCTATAACAATTCCGCCTTTAGCAGTACCATCTAACTTCGTTAGTACTAAACCAGTTATTTTTGTAACTTCAGAAAACTCTTTAGCTTGAATTAAAGCATTTTGTCCAGTAGTGCCATCTAATACAAGAAGTATTTCTTGTGATGCTTCTGGAAGTTCTCTGTCAATTATTCTTTGAATTTTACCAAGTTCATCCATTAGATTCTTTTTTGTATGTAATCTTCCTGCTGTATCTATAATTATAACATCATAATTTTCTTCCTTAGCCATTTTTATACCATCAAATACAACTGATGCTGGATCTGAACCTTCTGGCTTTCTAAAGAAAGTAACACCCGCTCTTTGAGCCCATACTTCTAATTGTTCAATAGCTGCAGCTCTAAAAGTATCAGCAGCTACTATCATCACTTTTTTGCCTTGTGCTTTCAATGAAGCAGATATCTTTCCTATTGATGTAGTTTTGCCAGCTCCATTAACACCAACCATCATCATTACTGAAGGTTTAGTATCTAAATGAACATGACAATCATTTTTTGATAGTTCTTTTGAAATCTCATCTATTAATGCTTTTTGAACTTCATCTTTATCTTCTATTTTTTCTAATTTAACTCTATCACGTAATCTGTCTATTATTTTTGTAGATGCCTCTATTCCAACATCAGAAAGTATAAGTACCTCTTCAAGTTGTTCCATTAATTCCTCGTCAACTTTTCTAAAGTTGGCCATTACTTCGTTTACTCTGTCATTAAAAGCATCTTTTGTTTTGCTTAGACCACTTTTTAGTTTGTCAAAAAATCCCATTTGTAATTCCTTTCTATATCTTCTCAACTCTTGCAAGAATATTCTTCATTCTCACAATTAATGTATTTTGCTTTTCAATGATTTGATCATATTGCTCTAGCTTCATTCCTTTCGAAATGATTAAGTCTAGTATTTCATCAATTTCTTTTGATACAGTTGTAGCATCTTCATTTAATGTCTTGGTTGATTCTTGAATAAACTCTAAAAGATCTTTTAATTCTTGCACTCTATCATCAGAAATATCTGAATAATTAGTTGTAATTTCTAATTTTAAATTGTTAATCTTATCAGCTGCAGAAATAATCTCATTTGAAAGCGAAGATTTATATTTTTCAATCTCCACATTATTCTTTTTGATAATATCTACTTTTGCCTGCTTTGATTTTGATAGAACCATAAGCTGTTCAATTGTAAGTGATGGAATATCCGTGTTATTTGCATAGCAAACAGAGATTGTCATTACAAAACTAAGAATAATAATAAAGCATAAAATCTTTTTCATTATGGTTCCACCTCACTTTCTAGTGAGGCATCAAGTTTTGATTCATCTACAGTCTTAACTTTACCAACTGCATCTAATAATCCTTTAAGCGCATCATCTATTTCATTTAATATTTCTTGTTTTTCTTGGTTTGAAGTATCAGTACGAGAAACAATAACTGGTGAATCATTTTCCGCAGGCTTAGGTGGTTCTTTTCTTTCTGGTTTTCTAGGCGGCTTTTTATCTTCAATTACTTCACCACTTATTTCTTCAACAATTTCATTCTCGCCAGAAACAACAATATCTTCTCCGCTTTCAACTTGTTCAATTACTTCTCCACTATTTGTTTCCTCAATATCTCCACTTTTATCATTAAGAATAGGTTCTCCTGAGTCATGCATGTTAGTGTTATTTTTACTACGAATAGTATCACGGTTGCTATTATACAAAGCAAATATAACTATTAATACAATTGCAAGTACAACTATCATAACAGAAGCAATTGTTCTAATATTCTTATTCATGCATGTTCATCTCCTTTCTTAATTCATTTCTTCAAGACTAGTAGGAATATAAATTGTAGTCTTTGTACCTTTTCCTACTTCGCTGTCTATTTTTATTTCTCCTTTATGTAGATCGACTATATTCTTCACAATATTTAGACCGTAGTCCGGCACCCGCAGTTGCATCTCCATATTCGTTAGCAGTGTAAAACTTGTTAAACAAATATGATATTTTGTCTTTTTGAATTCCACTTCCTGTATCTTGAATAATTATAATCGCGTTTTTGTCTTTTTTATTAATCGTTAGCTTAATATAACCTTTGTCAGTAAATTTATATGAATTGTTAATTATATTTATAAGCACTTGTTTAATTTTATCCTTATCTGCATATAGCTCGATATTTTTAACTTTTTCTTCTAGGATAAATTCAACTTTCTTTTCTTTTATCATTGGTTCTAATTCTAACTTAACATCTTTAGAAAGATTGTTTAGATTAAATCTTTCTTTGTTAAGCTTAGTTGAACCAGATTCTAATTTAGCTACCTCAACAATTTCATGAGTAAGCCCTTTTAATCTGTTTGCTTCATCATAAGCAATTTGCAAATACTTCTTTTCATCCTCTGGTCTAATAACACCATCTAAGATACCTTTCAAGAATCCTATGATAGAAGTAAGTGGTGTTCTAAGTTCGTGAGAAACATTTGCAACAATATCTTTACGCATTTGTTCTGCTATAGAAATCTCTTTCTTCATTATATTGAAAGATCTTGCAAGTCTTCCAATTTCATCTTTAGATTTAATTTCAATGTCTGGAACTTCACGCCCACGACCTAAATCAATTGCATAATTAGAAATTTCAACTATTGGTTCTGAAATTCTAATTGAACTTCTTAAAATTGCAAAGGCACTTAGCAATGTAGCTATTGCAATAATACCTAGCATAGTATTTAACACTTCTTTAGAAATGCTATTTAATTCTGTCATTGGAGTAAATAAAAGAATAACTCCTGAAATTTGTCCATTGTATTCAAGTGGCATTCCTACATAAACTACTTCATCTTCTGAAGATAGTTTAATTGGATTCATTCTTTTAACAGTCTCACCTTTCATGATTTCGGTAATATCTGAAATGATTTGACTATTAAGTTCTACGCCACTTTCTCCATCGCTAGCAGACAATTCACTAGTATCTGGATTTAACACATATATTTTAATATTCGAGATATAACTCATAGCATTTATCCATGAGTTAAGCTCTACTCTGGTAATTTCGTTGTTGTAATATCTTTCCATCAAAGCATTAGTTCTTGTACCTGCATTTTCAAGATTTTGTTCTGCTTGCAAAGTAAACTCTCTATAAACAATGTTTAACATGAAAAATGAGATAATAAGAATAATTATTAAGAATAGTGAAAGATAAGAAACAAACAATTTCATATAAATACTCTTAAACATTATAATTCCTTACCTTTTATTTAACTTCAAATTTGTATCCAACATTCCAAATTGTTTTTATTTCCCATTTGTTCTTTGGATTTGAAAGCTTTTCTCTAAGGCTCTTAACATGTACATCAACTGTACGTGTGCCGCCATAGTATTCATAGCCCCAAACTTTATCTAATAGTTGTTCACGAGTAAAAACTTGATTTTTATTAGTCATAAAGAAGAACAATAATTGAACTTCTTTAGGCTTTAAATCAGTAACTGGTTTTCCATTTAATGTAATATCATATGTGTCCATATTAATCTTTAAATTATCTATTTCAACTTCTTGGACTACAGTAGCTTCTGGTGTCTTAACCTTTGAAGATTCTCTTCTTAAGTGAGCTGCTATTCTGGCAATTACTTCAGTAGGTTCAAAAGGTTTAACAATATAGTCATCAGCTCCGATTGATAGTCCTTGAATCTTGTTTTCTAAAGCATCTAAAGCTGTAAGCATTATTATTGGTACATCTGTAAATTGTCTAATTAACTTGCATGCTTCCCAGCCATTTATAATTGGCATCATAACATCAAGAACTATTAAATCTGGTTTTTCTTTTTTAGCTACAGTAACTGCGCTGCTTCCATCATAAGCAAAGCATGTATCATAGCCTTCGTTTTTTAAATAAATATTTAGAAGTTCACAAATATTCTTGTCATCATCAACAACTAGAATTTTACTCAATGTTATTCGCCTCCAAAATTTCCAATAAATTATAAAAGAGAAGCTAAAGTTTAATGGTAATTTTAAACTTGGCCTCTCTTTTGTTTAAGCGAATGCTTAACTAAACATTCAATATAAATTACATTAAAGATATGTGGTAATCCATACCTTCATTTGAGATATTAATAAAAATACTAACTATGATCCATAACACCTGACTGCGAGAGTAGTAACATTCAGTTATTAGTTTTTCATATTTACTAAATTTAATAAATACCTCGTAATTTATAATTGCAAGGCTCACGCCTTCGCATACTATAATATACAACATTTTTAAAGAATTGTTAAGTAATTTGTTAATAAATTGTAAATTAATTTAGTGTTACAAAAATGTTACTTTTTGGCTACATGCAAGCCTTTTGCCGATATTTTAATATCTATTACATTCATAGCTGTAAGTCTATCAATTTCCTTCTTTAATTTTGCCTTAAAATCGGCTAAAGCAGGCTTAACTACTACACCATATTCAACAATAACATCAATATAGATCATTACTCCATAAGTGGTCGTTTCAACATTTACTCTTTGAACTTTATAAATTGCATCAACATTCTCTGAAACGTGCTCTATTATAGCCTTAAATACATTATCAGATATGTAATATTTGCCCAAATAACTAAAAGTAGGTCTTATAATAGACTTTTCCATCATTACTGGAGCCGAGTTTCTATCTTTCCATCTAAATATTTGAAGTGGATCTAATAAATAACCCGAAAAGTCCTTTTTTAGCTCAAATGTAGGTACTGGAATAACATGCTTTCCACCTGACATTCTTGCACTTCTTGCTGCTGCTATCTCTTCTGGTGATGATACATCTTCTATGTAAATTGTCTCTGTAATCTTTGGTAGTTTAAGGTTTTTAACTATTTTTTGCACCATATCATCTGAAGTACCAAGTATCAAAATGCTTTCAGGCTTTTCTTCTTCGAAAACCTTTTGCATTGCCTCTACTTGCCCATCAAATGAAAACAAAGCTCTTTTAACCGCTTCAATCTTAGTTGCTGCTTTCTTCGCAGATTCGCCACAAATAACCTTATTACCCTTAATAAGAATAGCATCATCGATTATATATTCAGTTTTTTTCATTTTTGCGACCATTTGAGCACGCTGACTTTTACCTGTGCCGGCTTGGTCCAACAAATGCATAAACTATCATTTAAAAACCCTTTCTTGTGCTATTTAAGCATTTTTATATCGTCTTTTATAAATATCTTTCTAAATAGTTTCGGTACCTTTTGGATTTGACCATATAACTCTGCATTATTAGTTTGAAGCTTTGTAACTTCTTCTTTCAATTTTGAAATCTCTTTTTCTTGTTTTTCAACAAGTCCTTTATAATCTAATACTAAGTCTTTAGCCTTACCTACTTTTGCATTTTCAGCTCTTAGAGTTGCTATAATACTTTGTAATCTAATGTTTTCTTCTCTTAGTCTTGAATCTGGCATGCTATTATACTTAGAAGGTTTAATATCTGGCTTAACATCTAAATCTAAGTCAATTTCTTCAACCATTGGTCTGTTCTTAGACTTAGGTTCTTCTTTGACTACAACATCTTCTGGATGATCAATTGCATCTTTACCATATGCGTTTTCAATAGCAGTAATAACCTTATCCAAAATATCATATGTTTTATCGTTTAATTTTTGTTTTTCAAGTGGAATACTAGGATCTACAACTATAGAATCATCCTTTTCCATTTTTGTAGTTATTTCATTAAGCAAATCTTTTGGTATTAAGCTGTATTCAACTTCAGAAAGGCATTGTAAAACTAAATAAGCCTCATAATACGCTTTTGACTTTGTCATTTGTATACTCCCCTTAAGATATAATAACTCCTTTTACATTATACCTTATAATAGGCTAAAAATCCTTAAAGTAACATAATCTTAATATTTTGAGGTGCTTTTCTGTAAGTGTCCCAAAAAAGCACCTAGGAATAAATTCCTAGGTGCAAATTAATTATTTTCTTAAGCCTAATCTTTCAACGATTGAACGATATCTTTCAATATCGATACTTTCTAAGTACTTAAGTAAGCTTCTTCTTTGTCCAACCATCATAAGAAGTCCTCTTCTTGAGTGATTGTCTTTTTTGTGAACTTTTAAGTGTTCTGTAAGATGAGCAATTCTCTCTGAAAGCAAAGCAATTTGTACTTCTGGAGAACCTGTGTCACCTTCATGTGTTTGATACTTAGCAATAATTTCTTGTTTTGTCATCAAAATGCACCTCCTTTAAAATATTTAAATATTTGCCATAAGTCCTAGAAAAAGTGGTAAATCTTAATCCACGGCTTAGGTACAGGGTGTATTTTAGCACCTATGGACAAGAAAATCAAGCTTTTTTATTTGTTTTCCTTGAAATAAAAGCTATATTCCACGGTTTTATCGCCATCTTCCTTCTTAATGCTTACATTATCAGGGATAAAGAAGTCAGATTTTATAGCATATTCAATGCTTAAAGGAAGCTTTTCTCCTTTTTTGATAGTGGATTTAAGCTCATTATTAACCTCCATTGAGTCTCCCAAGCCTATATTAACCTCATTAATTGTTATATCTGAAAACCACGAAATATTCTCAATATATCCATTTAACTTAACATCATTTATAGAAATCACACATTCGTCAATATGTAATAAAATGTCATCTTTTTTGAATTCTTGGTCTCTATAAGAATAAACATAATCATCAGGAGAAATAAAGAAGTTCTCCGGTGCATATTTATTTACAAATAGAAGATATCTTGTCCTAATTGGTTCATCCTCTTCAAAAATAACATGCGCTACATAACAATAATCATTTTTTGCATTTATATCTTCTACTTCAAGTTTTGACCAGTCAATTGCTTGTGCATAAGCTGTATATTTTTCATAATCACAATACTTTTTATACTCATCAGTTAGCATATTATATGCAGATTCATAATCATGATTGATCAAATATTTTTTATATTTATCTACAGATAGTTCTTTTATTCTAATAGTTTTTTCTATGGTAAGGTTGGTTTCTATTCCCGAACCAATCTTTTCTAAAATATTATCGCTAAAATGAGCATATTTATTTTTTGTGTATAGCAAAACTATCGCAATTATATAAGCAACTAAAAGAAAAGAAAAAATCTTTTTAAGTCTTTTAGTCGACTTTGAATTAGGGCTTACCTTTTTGAATAAGCCTGATTTGTTTTCGTTTTCAGACATACATATCACCTACATTTATTTTAAATTAAGCATAGTTAAATTGCAATAAAAATTCGCATTGCTGAATTCATTTAGCAATGCGAATCTTTCTATTAATAATTACTCACTTCTAGTACCGTTTAATTTAAATAATTTCATTACTTCAACAATTAGCACAGGTGCGAACACTAAACCTACACATTCCCAAATCTTGCTTGATGGCAATACAGGAATTCCAAAAATATTTCTTATTGCTGGAATTAATAATACAGCAAACATTAAACATGCATCAATTGCAATTGCCAAGAACAGTAATTTGTTTCCACCAATACCAGTTCTAAATAAAGACTTCTTCGAATTTCTTATATTAAATATATGCACTAACTCTGAAAATGCTAAAACAATAAATGCCATTGCCTGACCAATTTTAATTTTAATCTGTTCTATAGATAATTCTTTCTTTCCACTGTCCAAATACTTTACATATGAATCGTAATAATTTCCAACCTTTACTCCGTTAATTCCATATAAATCTATTTCACTTTCATAATACTTTGATTCAAAACCGCCAAGTTCAAAATACTTATAATGGTTGGTTTCATCTCCGCGCCTAGCATATATTTCATGTTCTTCTCCAACACCAAACCACATATCATTTTTCATTACATTATTAATTTCAACTGGATCAGTCGAAATTCCTATTACAAATGCTGTCAGAGCTAAAAGTCCAATCATAGCACCTTGATATATAATTCTCCAAGTCATTCCTCTTGTGAAAATACCTTTTGTTTTTAAAGGCTTACGATTCATTATGTCTTTTTCAGGTGGATCAACTGCTAATGCCAAAGCAGGAAGTGAATCTGTAACTAAGTTTATCCACAATAAATGCACGGGTGTTAATACTTCTATTAATCCTAAATCAATTCCAAATGCTTTACTAAAAACTGATGCTAATACTGTTGCTAAAAATAATAGCACTACCTCACCAACATTTGATGAAAGTAAAAATTGAATTGCTTTTAAAATGTTATCGTAAATTCTTCTTCCTTCTTCAACAGCACTTACAATTGTTGCAAAGTTATCATCAGTAAGAATTACATCAGCTGCTTCTTTTGATACGTCAGTACCAGTAATTCCCATTGCACAGCCAATGTCAGCTTGTTTTAATGCTGGTGCATCATTTACACCATCACCAGTCATAGCAGATATTTCTCCTTGCTTTTGCCATGCCTTAACAATTCTAACCTTATTCTCTGGAGATACTCTAGCATAAACACTAATACTTCTAATTCTATTCTCAAGTTCTTCTTGAGACATTTTATCCACATCTGCGCCTAATACTGCTTCATTCTCATTCTCAAGAATTCCAAGGCTTCTTGCAATCGCTACTGCTGTTGCTTTGTGATCACCAGTAATCATTACTGTTTTGATTCCTGCAGTCTTACATTTATCAACAGCTGCTTTAACTTCTACTCTAGGCGGATCAATCATTCCAACCATGCCAACAAAAGTTAAATCCCATTCTATTTCTTTCATTTCTTCTTTTGAAGGCATATGATCTAATTCTTTATACGCCATAGCAAGCACACGAAGCGCTTCACTTGCTAATTCATCATTTTTTTCATCTAATGTTGTTTTATAATTTGAAATATCATTTTTAACTTCGCCATTAATAATATAGCTATTGCATCTTTCTAATAATTCATCTATGCCACCCTTAGTATAGACAAAATATTTTTCGTCATATTTATTAACAGTAGTCATTAATTTTCTTTCACTATCAAAAGGAACTTCTTCTACTCTTTCATGGTCTTCTAATTCGTCTATGCTATATCCTTGTTTCATTGCAAGTGCGGTAAGAGCTGTCTCGGTTGGATCTCCTTGTAGAGAATTATCTTCTGCAATCTTAGTATCATTACATAACACGCAGACATTTATAAGCTTATCAAATTCATCTGATTCTTCAACGTCATTGTTTGCATCATAAACTTTATTATTTACAAATACTTTTTGAACAGTCATTTTGTTTTGTGTAAGAGTACCCGTTTTATCTGAGCAAATAACTGTAGCACTTCCCAATGTTTCTACTGCAGGAAGCTTCTTTATAATGGCATGTTTCTTTACCATTCTTTGCATACCAATTGCCAAAACTATAGTAGATACCGCAGCAAGTCCTTCTGGAATAGCAGCAACTGCAAGTGATACAGCAGTCATTAAAATCTTTAAATAATTAACTTCTACTCCATTAATTTTTTGAGTTATAACACTAAACACAAATATAAATGCGCAAATAACTAAACATGCCACTCCTAATGTTTTACCAAGTTTATCTAGCTTTTGTTGTAAAGGTGTTTCATTATCAGTTGCTTGTGTCAAACTCTCAGCTATTCTTCCAACTTCTGTCTTCATTCCAGTTTCAACAACAATAGCTCTTCCTCTACCATAAGTAACAAGTGATGAAGAATATAACATGTTACTTCTATCACCTATTCCTACCTCTTTATTTCCTAAAGTACCATTATCTTTTTCAACTGGAACTGACTCACCAGTTAAAGAAGCTTCTTGAACTTTTAAATTTATAGCCTCAACAATTCTACAATCGGCTGGTATATAATCACCAGTTTCAAGTATTACAACATCTCCTGGAACTAATTCTCTAGATTGTAATACTGATAATTCACCATTTCTAATAACCTTAGCAGTGTGTTGGCTTAATTTTTTTAGCGCCTCTAAAGACTTTTCTGCTTTATTTTCTTGAGCCACACCTATAATTGCATTACATATAATAACTACCATAATTATTATTGTATCTGTAAAGCCTTCTCCATTTTGCACACCAACAATTGCAGATATAATAGCTGCGATTATTAACACAACTACCATAAAGTCTTTAAATTGTTCTAAGAACTTTATAAAAAGGCTTTTCTTCTTGCCTTCCTTTAATTCATTATATCCATATTTTTCTATCTTAGATGCCACTTGTTCATCAGTAAGACCAGTTTGGCTATTAGTCTCTAGATTCTTTTCGACATCGTCTATTATTTGGTTGTACCAGTTCTCATTCATATAAACGCCTCCGACTACTATGATACCTTTTTATTATCATTTTTTCAATAATTTAACAATTATATAAACTTATTGAAATAATAAGTATTACGAATAAATAAAATTTCTGTTACATATTTAAAAATGGCCAAAAATGGTATATAATAAATCCAGGATTTGTTCAAGGTTCCAAAAGTGAAAGTAGGTGACATAATGGAACAATACATTTTGTATATTTGGGGTGCAGTTGCCTTGATCATGATCGTTCTTGAAGTTGCTTGTACAGGTATACTTCAAATATGGTTTGCAATTGGAGCTGTTTGCGCAGCCGTAGTTGCATGGTTTCAGCCCGCAAATTATTTATTACAACTATTAGTCTTCTTTTCAGTATCTGGGATATTATTACTGATTGGAACAAAACTATTAAGCAACAAGGCTAAAAAGCCTAACAAGAATCCAGTATTTTCAATACTAGATAAAGAAGCTATTGTTACTAAAGAAATCAATAATCAAGATGGTGTTGGTCAAGTCTCAGTCAATGGTGAAATGTGGTCAGCAAAGTCTAAAGAAGACGAGATTATTCCAGAAAACACTAAAGTTAAAGTATTAGAAATCGATGGTGTCAAAGCCGTTGTCGAAGTTATCAAATAAATTTAGGAGGTATTTAAAATGGAAGGAATTGGAGTATTATTTATTTTATTTTTAATTGTCATCATTGCCGCTATCATTTGTTTAATAAAAGGTGTTCGTATTATTAAACAAGGTGAAGTTGGTATTGTTGAAAAATTAGGAAAATACCACAGAACAATTGATGCTGGTTTAAACTTTGTTAATCCAATCTGGGATAAGGTTCGTACCGTAATAATTAAAGAGCTTACAATGGACGTTCCACCACAAAACGTTATTACAAAAGATAACGTTACAATTTCAATTGATACTGTTGTATTCTACAGAATTACAGATCCAACAAAAGCTGTATATGCTATCAACGATTTAAGACGTTCAATTCAATATATGGCTCAAACAACTGTAAGAAATATTGTTGGTAAAATGGAACTTGAAGAAATCTTAGCTTCTCGTGATACAATCAATTCACAATTAAGAGAATCACTTGATATAGCTACTGACCCATGGGGATGTAAAGTAAATAACGTTGAGATTAAAGACATTGTTCCTCCACGTGATGTTAAGGAAGCAATGGAAAAACTTATCACAGCTGATAGAACAAAGAGATCTTCTATCCTACTTGCTGAAGGTGAGAAAGAATCTGCAATTCGTATTGCTGAAGGTCAAAGAGAATCAAAAATTTTACAAGCTGATGCTGAAAAAGAATCAAACATTAAGAGAGCTGAAGGTGTTAGACAATCTCGTATCCTAGAAGCTACTGGTGAAGCCGAAGCTATTGAAAGAATTGCTCAAGCTAAAGCAAAAGATATAGAACTTCAATATGAAGCTTTAAGAAATGCAAATCTTGATGATAAAATGGTTGCAGTTAAATCTCTTGAGACTCTTAAAGAAGCTTCTCAAGGAGCTGCTAACAAAGTATTTATTCCATTTGATACAACTAAAACACTTGGTTCACTTGGAACAATAAAAGAAGCATTTAAAGATTAATTAATAAAAAAGAGTCGCCGAAAGGCGACTTTTTTATTATCCAAATAATTTGCTTATATCTCCAATTGTTACATATATCATTAGTATCATTAGTGCTGAGAAACTTATTAATGTTAGTACTCCTTCTACTGATTTGCTCATTGGCTTTCCTCTAACTGCTTCAATCAAGCAAATAAGTATCTTTCCTCCATCAAGTCCTGGTATTGGAACTAAATTCATTATTCCTAAACTTAAGGAAATTGCAGACATTAAGTATAAAAACTCTAATGCACTTTCTGTCTTTGTTATTTCACTACTTATACCAACGATACCAGTTAATTCAACATTCTCTGTATTACCTCGTATTAAGTTTACGATGCCTTCTACATTTGCTCTTAAATAACTTTTGGTTTCATTCCAAGCAAGTGACATATTCTCAAAGAATTCAGCATCTTTTATGCTTTCTAGTTCTATATCAAATGTTTTTCTTTTAACAATCTTAGGCTTAATTGTTTTCTCTGCTTCTACTCCATCGCTTAATACAATAAGCTTTAGTTCTTTTCCTCCACTTGATTTAATTGCAGTAATTAAATCGTCAATTTCTTCATATTGTATTCCATTAATACTAATTATCTTGTCATTTGGTTTTATCTTAGCAGTATCTGCAACAGAGTTCTTAACTGTATATGCTACCGTTCCATCAGTGTTAAAAGCAATTCCCGCATACCCTACTTCTTGATTTTCAATCGTAACATTCTTAAACTGTTTACTTCCATCAGCTTTAATCAAAGTAAATAAAAATGTCTCTTTATCTGTTTCTGATATAACAGCATTTAAATCATAGTCATTATATATTCTTTTTCCATCAACTTTATAAATCGTGTCTCCTACTTCTAATCCATACTTTGTTAATGAACTTTGATTAGAATTGCTTGCAATCTTTGGAATAATATAATAATTAACATTCATATAAATCGAAAGATAAATAATAATTGCAAAAGAAATATTAACGGTTACACCAGCAAGTAAAACTAGAATTCTTTGCCAAATCGGTTTGTTAGAAAAAGATCCTTCATCATTTGATTCTACATCCTCTCCTTCTAATTGAACAAAGCCTCCAAGCGGTATCGCTCTTAACGAGTATTCTGTCTCTTTACCTTTTTTATATAAAATCTTAGGACCAAAACCAATAGAAAACTTATGAACTTTGATCTTGAAAAACTTAGCTACAATAAAGTGCCCAAATTCATGAATAAAGATCAATGTTCCAAGCAATACTATTACCTTCAAGACGCCCAGTAAAAAATTAAGCATTCTTCCTCCTATAAAGATATGGCGCCCTCTTAGGCGCCACTGGTACTAAATAAATTTTAAGATTATATAGAAAATAAAATAAACAAATGGAGCAACAAATAGCACACTATCAAATCTATCAAGCATACCACCATGTCCTGGCATTAAATTGCTAAAATCTTTAATATCACAATATCTCTTAATTCCACTTGCTGCGAAGTCTCCGATTTGAGAAATAATACTAACTATAATACCAAGAATAATTAATAGTGGAATGTTAGTATAAAAACATTTCTTTAGTTTTTCTTGCATCTCATAATCTGCTTGTGGATCATTGCTTGTAAATATGCTTGCAATTAATGATTTATTACTCTTTGCTTCTTTTATTTCTTGCTCTATTTCTTTAACTTCTTCTATTTGAACAATTGATGACATTCCTGTTGTTGTTTGTTCAAATTCCTTTATATTCATATTATTTAAACACAATGAATATACCACGAAGAATATAACTGTTCCAACTACACCTGCAATGCATCCTTCAATTGATTTCTTTGGACTAATCTTTGAAAACTTGTGCTTTCCAAGCGATTTACCAAAAAGATAAGCAAAAACATCTGAAAACCATGCACCACATAGGATATAAAAAATAAGAAATACTCCCATTGGCATCGCACGAGTTGAAGACAAAAATGCCACCATAAATACTGTGTAAATGTTGCCTAGTAACGTAATAGCAACATCAACAACATTAAACTTTAACTTACTCATTATTGATACACACATTCCAACAAAAATAACAAGTGGCATAATACTTGCACAGATTAATGCAAGAGTTGTAGTTTTAACTACTCCTACTGGTATCAAAAATAACGTACATAAATAGCCAAGTATTTTTATAGGCTTAAAGCCTTTCTCTTCCATTGCATGATAATACTCGTGACACATCAAAAAAGAAACAATCGCCATGCCTACATTAAAAAACAATGGTCCATTAAATAGTTGTAAGCTATCTAAAAAGAATACGCACAAAAATATTAATATTCCCACAATCGTTGTTGCTACTCTTTTTCCGCATATAACAATCTCCTAATTATTTTCCAAAATTACGTTTTCTGTTGTTAAAATCTTCAATTGCTTTGTCTAATTGTTCTTCATCAAAGTCTGGCCATAAGCAATCTGTGAAATAGAATTCTGAATATACTCCTTGCCATGTTAAGAAGTTACTCATTCTAATATCGCCACCTGTACGAATAATCAAGTCTGGATCAGGCTCGCCTTTTGTATAAATATAATTTGAAATCATTTCTTCATTTATATCATCTAAAGAAGAAATCTTTCTATTCTTATAATCCTCTGCAATTTGTTTTGTAGCATAAACAAGCTCAGGACGTCCGCCATAATTTATAGCTATATTAACAGTAGTTCCATCAGTAAAATCTTTTGTTGTCTCTTCTACATGTCTAATACCATCTTGAAGTCTTTGAGGAAGTCCATTGATATCACCTATCAATTTGATTCGTCCTTTTTGCCCTTTAAATCTTTTATCAAAATCTGAGATAGAATCAGCAAGTAAATCCATTAAATAATTTACTTCTTCTTCACTACGTCTCCAATTCTCTGTAGAAAACGCATAAACAGTAAGATATTTTACTCCTATTTTTTTGCAATAATTTGCTATATCTTCTAGTCTTTCTGCGCCCTTTTTATGTCCCATATTGGTAGGAAGAAGTCTTTTCTTAGCCCATCTTCTATTACCATCCATAATGATGGCTATGTGCTGTGGAATAATTAAATCTTCTTTCATAATACCTCCAAATTAAATTGACATTATTTCCTTCTCTTTAGCATCTACCAAAGATTCAATTTGACCTACATACTTGTCTGTAAGTTTTTGAATATCTTCTTCAGCTGCTCTTAAATCATCTTCTGTGATTTCAGATGCTTTTTCTTTTGCTTTATAATCATCTATTCCATCACGTCTAATATTACGAAGCGCAATCTTAGAATCTTCTGACATCTTCTTAATGTCTTTAACTAATTCTTTTCTTCTTTCCTCTGTTAGTTCTGGGAAAATAAGTCTTATTACTTTTCCATCATTATTAGGATTAATACCAATATTAGCTTCAAGTATAGCTTTCTCAACATCTTTTAATATTGATGCATCCCATGGTTGAATAGCAATCATTCTTGCTTCAGGAACCATGATATTTGCAACTTGGTTAATTGGAGTTGGAACGCCATAATATTCAACTAAAACTTTGTCTAGTATTTTTGGATTTGCTCTTCCAGCTCTAACGCCAGCAAGTTGCTCTTCAAAAACACTAACTGCTTTTTTCATTCTCTCTTCAATTTCTTCGTACATAAATTTCACTCCTTACTCATTTACAAGCGTTCCTGGGTTTTCACCACATAGAACTTTTATTATATTTTCTTCTTTTGCAAGTTCAAATACTGCCATTGGCATTTTATTATCCCTCGCAAGAGAAGCTGCTGTTGAATCTATTACTTTTAGATTTTTATTTAATATTTCCGAATATGTGATTGTATCAAACTTAACTGCATTTGGATTATTATCTGGATCAGAATCATAAACTCCATCAACAGTCTTACCAAATAATACTATTTGAGCATCTATCTCAGTAGCTCTAAGTACGGCCGCTGTATCTGTTGTAAAATATGGATTTCCTGTTCCGCCACCAAATATTACAACTCTTCCTTTTTCTAAATGTCTAATAGCTCTTCTCAATATGAAAGGTTCACCAACTTGTTTAATCTCAATCGCAAGCTGTACTCTAGTTGGAACACCTTTAGCTTCTAGTGCATCTTGAAGTGCCATACTATTCATTGTAGTAGCAAGCATTCCCATATAGTCAGCTGTTGCTCTTTCCATATCTAATGCTTTTCTTCCTCTCCAGAAGTTTCCACCACCAACTACGATTGCAACTTCTACTCCCATATCAACTACTTTCTTGATTTGGTCACAAACTTTATCAACCATAGCTCTGTCGATTCCAAAGCCAGATTCACCTGACATAACTTCTCCACTTAGCTTTAAAAGTACTCTTTTGTATTTAGGTTCCATACGTCCCTCCATAAAATAATCTACTTATATTTATAGCACATTTTACTTTTTTATTCAAGAAAAAAGGCGACATGAATTATGTCGCCTTTAAAAAATTATAGTCCAAAACTAATCTTTAAGATTTTAAGCTTTATTGTGTCTCCATTATCTAAAACTGCTTCTGCAATTTCATTTCTCTTTTTGCCAAGTAAAGCTTTACCTATTGGAGATTCATTAGAAATTTTACCTTCTGCAAGATTTACTTCAGTAGGTCCAACGATAATATACTCTGCATCTTCATCAAATTCCATATCGTGAACTTTAACCTTATTACCTACTTGAACAATCTTGTTATCAACCTCTTCTTCATCAATAACTTTTGCATTTCTTAATGTATTCTCTAATTCTAAAATCTTTAATTCAACTTGAGCTTGTTCTGTTTTTGCTTCATCATATTCTGAATTTTCAGATAAGTCTCCATATCCTAAAGCAATCTTTATTCTTTCAGAGATTTCTTTTCTTTTCTCTGTTTTAAGATATTCTAATTCTTCCTCTAATTTTTTAAGACCTTCATAAGTCATCATTACTTCATTGTTTTGTGGCATAATACATCAGCACTCCTTCGTAAAAATATGATTTGTAATAAAGAAAATATTAAAGACAAGCAGTCTTTAATATTCCTCTAAGTATATTACTACTTTTTGGCCATTTGTCAATTAAATTCATGAAAAAGTAACATTTGCCGGTAGATAACATAATCCGTTCTAGTCCTAATCTAAAGCTTCCCAAACATCGCTTGTCTCTTGGCCTAAACACCAAAATGCGCTTCCGCCTAGATCATAATCATCAATTAGAGTCAATTTTTCCTTGATAGAAGACTTTTCTTCAATCCAAATATACTCATTTTTATTAGTACTTTCATAGTAATATTGCTTTGCTGCTTCATCCCAATCAGCACCATTTAAATACTTCTTTGCGCCAGTCATAAATAGAACTGTACGTGTTTTGCTATCACCTTTTACTGTCCATAAAGCAGATCCAAAGTCTATTCCAAGTAATATCTTATTTGCTTCAACTTTATCTCTATTTACTAATTTTTCTACATTGTCTGCAACCCAATTATATGGTGCAAATGAGCTTACAGTATTTGAAGACATATCATAAGCCATTAAACAAATATAATCAGCAGATTCTGCTAGATTTCTATGTTCATAGCACAACGACCAATCTTCACTTCCATCAGGAACATTAACACAAACAGATGCAATCAAATTATTTTTATGTGCTTCTATTGAAAGTTCTCTAACAAATTGTGAAAATGCAAATCTATCTTTGTAATATATATGTTCAAAATCTACATTGATTCCTTGTGCACCATAATTAACACAAGTATTTACAAGCTTTTTGATTGCATTATTTCTAGAGTTCATATCATTTAAAAACTCAGATAATATATCTATTGTCATGATATTATTTCCAATGCTCTCATTCTTAAATGTTAGCCAAACATCATAATTGCATGATTTAGCCCATGACATATACTCTCTTACAGCATTATCATAATAATGAATATCTCCATCAGCATTTTTTAAGTAAATCAAGGTTGGGCAAACTGCATCTAACTTTGAAATCTTATTCCTATCTGCTTTTGCACCTATAGAATAAGCTTCTGGGTTAATTGAATCCCATGCAATATTAATTCTTTCTGTATTATTCTTCTCTTTTTCTTTGCCAAATTCTTCCAAGTTGTAACCCTTTATTACATTTGTATCAATATATCCAATTTCACCATTACTACTTCTTGCTTTGTTAAATGCTTTTTCTTCATCGTAATTGAAAACATATATTAAACTACCAGGATTAATTGTTTCAATCGTTTTTGAAGCACCATCTTCAAGATACTTTAGCTCAACGCTTTCATTTATATCTGTATTAAATGTTTTTATATCTTTATCATGAGTAGTAATAATTAATTTGTCATTAAACTCAACATTAATATCATATACATCTTTTAAATCTTCAATTGGTAGATAATATATCTCTTTCTTGTTAGTCTTTTCCGCGTATCTATCATCAGTTGAATAATCATACTCTGTTTTAATTGCTGGTGTCTTTATTGGCACTTCTACACCATCCATAGTTATTGAGTCAGCACCAATTTTAATATCAGCTCTATGATCATTTGATGTAGTAATAAAAGTGTTGTATTTTTCTTCAAAATAAAGATCTTTATCAAATAAAATATCAATAGTATTGTGAGAAAGCATAACTTCACCATTATGCATAATTGCCATCTCTGGAAGTCTATTTGTCTCTCTAGTAATCTCTCTATCGTTTACTATTACTCTCAAATCTCCATTGTTATATTTATATTCAATATCGTAGTCAGGAGCCTGGTTAATAAGCCAAATAAACACTCCTAAAAATAAAACTACGACTAAAACTCTTATAATAAAACTTTTCAATTTTTTCCTCCATCTTTTATAATATCCTCATAATTATACCTGAAAAACAGCTAAAAATAAAGGATTGTAATCATATCTTAATTTTAAAAAAATCCTTGTTTTATGACCATTTTTGTGCTATACTTACTTTTGCGTGTGATTGTGGCCCCTTGGTCAAGCGGTTAAGACGCGACCCTCTCAAGGTCGAATCATGGGTTCGATTCCCGTAGGGGTCACCACAAAAAAATCCTAAATTTCATTTCTGAAATTTAGGATTTTATTTTTTATAACGTGTTTACAACAGATTTTGTTAAGACTTTTGAATTACCTACTTTATCAAACAATTTAACTTCAACTAAGTAACTTCCTTTGTCTAATGTGATAGACATTGTGTATTCTTTGTATAAATCAGTAATTGTATCTTCTCTAATCTTATATGCATCATCAGCAGTTAAGCCTTGGTAAACTTTAATAACTGCTCTATCAAGTCCAGAACCTATATCGTCTAAGTTCTTTAATCTAATAACATTGTTTGTACGTTTTCTAATATGAAGTTTAATTGTGTCATCGCCTTTGATTTCAGTATAGTTTCCAGCTTTATCATAAGTAATATTTGTAATCTCATAATATCCATCTTCGGTTAGCTCAACTGGCTCAACTTGTTCTAGATCCATACCAACTTTCTTTGTTCCATTGGTACCAAATGATGTATCTAATACCTTTTCATCAATGTTATTATATTTTGTAATTATATAGTATGAAATATAATCTGATAAAAAGTTCTTGTCTACTTTAACTCCAGATTGAAGTTCTGTTTGACCAAGATCTTTAGCAACATCTGGTATTGTATATAAAGTCTTATTAATTGGTTTATCTTTATTAAATACATATAGAGCTCCCGTTGGTCTTTCTTCATGTATTAGTATCTTGGTAGGAGCAGGATTTGTTTTATCAATTTTAACTAAGCAAAATGTCTCCGACATGTTCTCAGCTTTATCATATACTCTATAGTAAACATTTTGATTGTAATCATTATCTATATGCTCTTTATTAGCTGGTAATCTATAGAAGTTAACCTTGTTATCTTTAGAACAAGTATAATAATCTATCATACCATTATCATCTTTTGCATTTACTGTCATATATACAGACTTATTTGTCCAACCTTCATTCCATTCTTCTAATGAGTCTGGATAAGCTGCTCCTGTGTCGCTTTCAAGTTTCATGGTAACAGAAGGGTTTAGGAATGTAGGTGGTGTATTATCAATTATAATACCTACAATCTTAATATTCTGTGCTGTCTTATCAGCTGATGTATCTTGTACACCATTGCCATTTGTTGCCCAGTCCTTAATACTATTAGTTGGTACATATACATATAGCTGGCCATCACCAGGAATATGAGATAATGTTAATCTATAATAGTAATTTGATCCTTCTTTACGTACATATTGTAGTGTTTTTGAGAATGAGTCTGCAACTGGACTAGCATTTGCTGGTGAACCACTTGTAATTGCTTTTAATTTAATATCTGATGCAGTAAACTCATTTGTATCAATACCAATTTTTTCATTGATATATAATTCAATAACTAAATCAGAATGTCTTTGAGCTATATAGCCTTCTCTTTGGCCACTAATTACTTTTGAAAAATAAATTACTGGGTCAATATTATCTACTTCTACATTAGTAGCATAGCTATATGCTATATTTCCATTTCCATAGTCATCTGTAAAACTGTTAGCTGGAATTTCAAATGATAATTTTCCATTTCCAGTTAGTCCTAATAATTTTAATTCATAATAATAATTTGTTCCAGATTTTGATTTGTATGTAAGTGTCTTAGTAGGTGATACTGTAGTACCATTTACCTTAACTACTACTTGGCTTCCTTTAAAACTACTTGTTGTATATCCATGTCCTGTATCAGAAACAACAAGAGGAATTGTAACTTCAACATTTCTATTTACATATATGTTTTCATTAAATGGTGTTCCTTTTGTAATAGTTGGTTCTGTGACATCGGCTTTGATTAATACACTATTTGTATATGTATCATATTGTGTATTATTTATCTTACAATAAAAATATGTTGTTTGATTTTCTGTAGGATAAAAATCATATGTAGCACTTGTTGCTCCTACGATTGGTGTACCACCTAGAGATGATACAGATGATTTATACCATTGATATGTATATGTATTTGGATTACCTGCGGTAGTAACAGAAGCCTTTAGTGTTGCTTTTCCCGATTTCTTGACATGTCCTTCTGTATCACTTACAACCTGCGTTGCAGCTGTACATTTTGCATTTACTACCGGTTGATAATAAACTGTTATTGTTCCAGTAATATCAGTTGTAGCATAACCATTACCAACTTTACAAACTACTGATTTACCATTATGTGCTTTATTACCTGTATATGTATATGTAGTTCCTGTAGCTCCTGATATGATTCCACCATTTACATACCACTGATATGAAGTATATGGAGCGGTACCAGAATTAACTACACAAGTAAATGTGACTGATTCTCCTACTTTTACAGCCGGTGCGGTAATATATCCACCTGGGGCAGTACCTACGGTATAAGAAGCTGAACTACTAATATTTCCTGTTTCATCAATTACCCATGCATAAAATGTTCCTGTTGTATTGCAAGTAACTGTAGCTGTTTTTCTAGTATTAGTACCACCAGAGAAATTTGTAAATCCACTAGTTGGTTTTACTGAGCTAGTAGTAATTTTATATCCAACTACTTTTTCATTATCAGTACCTGTAATTGTTACTGATGTTCCTTTTAAAACTTTTGTCTTATTAACTGAAACTTGGGGTGGAGTTTCATCTGCTGTTGAATAAATTAAAACAGAAACCCAACTTTGCTTAGGATTTCTAGCATCTGTACTACTATAAATCTTTGTAACTTTAGAAGTAATTGTAACTGACCAATATAAGTCTTCTGGATGAGGACTTGGACATGTATAGTGTTCATCTACTGAAAGTGATGAAACTGAAGAACCTTTATAAACGTAATACTCACCATATGGATAACATGTAAAAGCGTGACAAGATAAAGTGTCTCCTGCTTTAAAATCTCCATTTTCAACTACTAGATTACTTTCAAAGTTTCTATGGTAAACACCATCATAATGTAATCCAGTTCTATCATTGCAAACATCTAGAAAAACACCTGAACCATGATTTCCTCCATTAAATGCTGAAGGTCTTCCATTCCACTCCGAAACAGCTAATGAAATATTAGAAAACAAAACCATCAAAATAAAGCTAAGAATGAGTATTAAAGAAATCCTTCTTAAATTACTATTTTTAGCTCTAGTTATATTTAGAATATCGTTGATTTTAATCATAACAACCAACCCCTTTAGAAATTTGAATATTAATACAAATTACAACTTAAAAAACCACATATTTATCTATTTTAACAATATATTATGTTAACTATATTATACCACATTTTCCCTAATTTACCAATATTTTATCAATATAAAGGTATTAAGTAAAGTTAAGTATTTGTTACAATAAAACGACAAAAAAAGCAGCCTTTCGGCTGCTTTTTTTAATTATTTAGTTACAACTCCTGGGATTTCATAATCATCAGGGAATTCCACATGCTCTGGAATTGTTGTGCTTGTAGCTATATCTGTATCTGCAAGATATGGTTGCATTTGTCTATACTTAAGTAGTCCTGTACCAGCTGGTATTAACTTACCAATGATAACATTCTCTTTAAGACCAAGAAGTGGATCAACCTTGCCCTTAATAGCTGCTTCTGTAAGAACTCTTGTTGTTTCTTGGAATGATGCAGCAGATAAGAATGAATCTGTAGCAAGTGATGCTTTAGTGATACCTAATAGTAATCTCTTGCCTTCTGCTGGTCTTAATCCTTGAGCAACTAGGTCTTCGTTTTCTCTATTGAATCTGTTGTAGTCTACTAATGTACCTGGAAGCATGCTTGAATCTCCAGCATTTTCAACTCTAACTTTTCTAAGCATTTGACGTACAATTGCTTCGATATGACGGTCGTTGATATCAACACCTTGGCTTCTATATACTTTTTGTACTTCAGAAACGATGTATCTTTCAACTCCATCAGCGCCTTTAATACGCATAATATCTTGTGGATAAATAGAACCTTCTGTGATAACGTCTCCAGCTTCTAGTTTATCGCCTTCATGAACTGTAAGTCTTGATCCAAATGGAATTAAGTAAGTCTTTGATTCGCCTTCATCATTTGAAACAATAACTTCTCTCTTTCTCTTTGTATCTTCAATCTTAACAGTACCATTGATATCAGAGATAATAGCAAGTCCCTTTGGTTTACGAGCTTCGAATAGCTCCTCAACTCTAGGAAGACCTTGTGTGATATCTCCACCAGCAATACCACCTTGGTGGAATGTCTGCATGGTTAGCTGTGTACCAGGCTCACCAATTGATTGAGCTGCAATGATACCAACTGCTTCACCAATGTTAACATCTTTACCACGAGCTGCTAAGTCATTACCATAGCACTTACAGCAAACACCTTTTTCAGCTTTACATGTAAGTAGTGTTCTAATTTTAACTTGTTTAATTCCTGCATCATTAATCTGTTTGATGTAATCTTCATTAATGAATGTATTAACTGGAACTACGATTTCACCTGTAAGTGGGTTCTTAACATCTTCTGCTGTATATCTTCCATATAGTCTGTCTTTTAGACTTTCAACTACTGAATTACCATCAGAAATTTCACTTACATAAATACCTTCAGTTGTTCCACAATCTTCTTCTCTTACGATAATATCTTGTGAAATATCAACTAATCTTCTTGTTAAGTAACCAGAGTCAGCTGTACGAAGCGCTGTATCAACTAGACCCTTTCTAGCACCATGGGCAGAAATGAAATATTCCAAAACGTCTAGACCTTCTCTAAATGAAGAACGAATAGGAATTTCAACTGTCTTACCAGATGTATCTGCAAGAAGTCCTCTCATACCTGCAACCTGACGTAATTGCTTAATGTTACCACGGGCACCAGATGTAGCCATGATATAAATTGGGTTTTCTTCAGTAAAGCACTTAATCATATCATTACCTACTTGCTCTGTTGTAGATAACCAAACTTTTTCAACTGCGTCATGTCTTTCTTTGTCAGATAATAGACCTCTTCTATATTGTTTTGTAATAACATCAACTTTTTCATCAGCTTCTTTTAGAAGTTGTGGTTTAGTATTAGGAACAACAACATCGGCAACTGAGAATGTAATTGCAGCAAGTGTTGAATATTTGTAACCTAATGTCTTGATATCATCAAGAAGTTGAGCCGTACGAGATAAGTCATGCTTTTCAATTGTTCTTGAAATAATATCACCAACATTTTTACTTCCAACTACGAAGTTAACTTCTAAGTCGAACATTGTTTGTGGATCTGTTCTATCAACATATCCTAAATCTTGTGGAATAATTTCGTTGAAAATTATTCTACCAATTGTTGTATCAATAAGCTTGTGCTTCTTAACTCCATCAACTTCTTTTTCAACTCTAACTTTAATCTTTGAATGCATTTCAATATCATGATTTGCATAGGCCATGTGAGCTTCTTCGAAGTCTTTGAATACCATGCCCTCGCCCTTCTTACCATCGTAAGCAACTGTTAAATAGTAAGAACCAAGAATCATATCTTGTGATGGTTGAGTAACTGGTTTACCATCAGCTGGTTTTAAGATGTTGTTTGCAGCAAGCATTAAGAATCTTGCTTCTGCTTGAGCTTCTGGTGAAAGTGGAAGGTGAACAGCCATCTGGTCACCATCGAAGTCAGCGTTGAATGCTTTACATACAAGTGGATGTAATTTGATTGCTCTACCTTCAACTAATACTGGCTCGAATGCTTGAATACCAAGTCTGTGAAGTGTTGGTGCACGGTTTAGAAGTACTGGATGATCCTTAATTACATACTCTAAACAATCCCAAACTTCTGGACGAAGTCTTTCTACCATTCTCTTAGCATTTTTAATATTGTGAGCTAGTCCTCTTTCAACTAATTCCTTCATAACAAATGGTTTGAATAATTCAATTGCCATTTCTTTTGGAAGACCGCATTGATACATCTTAAGTTCTGGACCAACTACGATAACTGAACGTCCTGAATAGTCAACACGTTTACCTAGTAAGTTTTGTCTAAATCTACCTTGTTTACCTTTTAAAATATCAGATAGAGACTTAAGTGATCTGTTTGAAGGTCCTGTAACTGGACGGCCACGTCTTCCATTATCTATTAAGCTATCTACAGCTTCTTGAAGCATTCTCTTTTCATTTCTAACAATGATTTCTGGAGCTCCAAGTTCTAGTAATCTTTTTAATCTGTTATTTCTGTTGATGATTCTTCTATATAAATCATTAACATCAGATGTAGCAAATCTACCACCATCTAATTGAACCATAGGTCTTAAATCTGGTGGAATAACTGGAAGAACATCCATTATCATCCATTCTGGTTTGTTGCCTGAAAGTCTAAAGCTATCAACTGTTTCAAGTCTCTTAATAATTTTAGCTTTCTTTTGGCCAGTAGCTTTTTCTAATTCTTTTCTTAAATCAGCTGCTAATTTTTCAACATCGATTTCAGAAAGTAATTCTTTAATAGCTTCTGCACCCATTCCAACTCTGAATGCATCTTCTCCATATTTCTCGATTGCTTCTTTATATTCTTTTTCAGAGATAACTTGATATTTTAATAAATCAGTATCTCCTCCATCCATTACGATGTAACCTGCAAAGTATAAAACTTTTTCAAGAGCCTTAGGGCTAATATCTAACATTAATCCCATTCTAGATGGAATACCTTTGAAGTACCAAATGTGTGAAACTGGACAAGCAAGTTCGATGTGTCCCATTCTTTCACGTCTTACTTTTGCTTTAGTAACTTCAACACCGCATCTATCACAAATGATGCCCTTAAATCTTGCTCTCTTATATTTACCACAGTGACATTCCCAGTCTTTTGTTGGCCCAAAAATTCTTTCGCAGAAAAGACCGTCTCTTTCTGGTTTTAATGTTCTATAGTTAATTGTTTCTGGCTTTTTAACTTCACCTTTTGACCACTCTCTAATTTTTTCAGGTGAAGCAAGGCCTATTTTAATTCTATCAAAATATTCTAAATCAACCATTTCAATATCCTCCCTTTCACCTTAATCATTATAGTCGTCTTCTAGTAGATCTTCTTCTGAAGGATCTACATCTGCGAAGCTATCATCTAAGTAATCATCTTCAGATAATTCTTCATCATCTTCATAATCATCATCTGATGTATCACCTACTATATCGCCACTGCCATCTTCAATAAGCATATCATCTAGTATTGCTCTAGATTTTCTTTCATTGCCTTTGAACAATCCATCTGATGAAGTTTCTTCTTCATCTTCTAGATCTTCTTTAATTTCAATTTCTTTAGTTTCATCATTGTTGTACAACTTGATGTCTAATCCTAAAGATTGTAATTCTTTTACTAATACTTTGAACGCTTCTGGAATACCAGGTTCTGGAATGTTCTCACCTTTAACGATTGCTTCGTAAGTCTTAACTCTTCCTACAACATCATCTGATTTAACAGTAAGTATTTCTTGTAATGTGTATGCAGCACCATAAGCTTCCAAAGCCCAAACTTCCATTTCACCAAATCTCTGACCACCAAACTGTGCTTTACCACCTAATGGTTGTTGAGTAACTAATGCATATGGTCCAGTAGAACGAGCGTGAATCTTATCATCAACTAAGTGGTGAAGTTTAAGCATGTACATTACACCAACTGTAACTTCATTGTCGAATGGTTCACCTGTACGACCATCATATAAAATTGTTTTTCCGTTTTCTGGAATTCCTGCTTTCTTAAATAACTCTTTGATGTCATCATCTTTAGCACCATCAAATACTGGTGTTGCAACATGAAGACCAAGAAGTTTTGCAGCATATCCTAAGTGAACTTCAAGCACCTGTCCAATGTTCATACGAGAAGGAACGCCTAGTGGGTTTAATACAATTTCAAGTGGTGTACCATCTGGTAAGAATGGCATATCTTCTTCTGGAAGAATTCTTGAAATAACACCCTTGTTACCATGACGTCCAGACATCTTATCACCAACAGATATCTTTCTCTTTTGAGCAATGTATACACGAATTACTTCGTTAACGCCTGTTCCTAATTCATCTGAATTTTCTTTAGTGAATATCTTAACATCAACGATAGTACCATATTCACCATGTGGACATCTTAAAGAAGTATCTCTAACTTCTCTTGCTTTTTCACCAAAGATTGCACGAAGTAATCTTTCTTCTGCTGTAAGTTCTGTTTCTCCTTTTGGAGTAACTTTACCTACTAAGATATCTCCGCTTCTTACTTCAGCACCAATTCTGATAATACCTCTATCATCCAAATCTTTAAGTGCATCTTCACCAACGTTTGGAATATCACGAGTAATATCTTCTGGTCCTAATTTTGTATCTCTACATTCACAATCATATTCTGAAATGTGAATAGATGTTAATACGTCTTCTTTAACTAATCTTTCGTTGATAAGAATAGCATCCTCGTAGTTGTATCCTTCCCAGTTCATGAAACCGATAAGAATGTTTTTACCAAGTGCTAATTCACCTTGGTCTGTTGAAGGACCATCAGCGATTGTTTGATTAGCTTTAATTTTTTCACCTACTCTAACGATAGGTTTTTGATTTATACATGTACCAGAGTTAGAACGTTTAAACTTGATTAAGTTGTATTTATCTACTCCAGTCTTTGTTTGAATTTCAATTACGTCTGCATTTACTTTAGTAACAACACCTGCATTTTCTGCAACAACGCAAACGCCTGAATCTTTAGCAGCTCTAAATTCCATACCAGTACCAACTAATGGACGGTCTGTTCTAATTAGAGGAACAGCTTGACGTTGCATGTTTGATCCCATTAGCGCACGTCTAGCATCATCTGACTCTAAGAATGGAATTAATCCTGCAGCAACTGAAACTAATTGACGTGGAGATACATCCATAAGGTCAACCATCTCAGGATCAACTTCCATAAGGTCTGCTTTATATCTTACTTTAACTTTTGCATTTTGGAATTTACCACTTGCAGTTAAAGGTTCATTTGCTTGGGCAATAATGAAATCATCTTCTTCTGCAGCAGTGAAATATTTAATCTCACCTGTAACTTTGTGAGTTTTCTTATCTACTATTCTGTATGGTGTTTCAACAAAACCATATTTGTTGATAATAGCATAAGCAGAAAGTGAACAGATAAGACCGATGTTAGGACCTTCTGGGCTTTCAATAGGACATAGTCTTCCATAGTGAGAATAGTGAATATCTCTAACTTCGAAAGATGCTCTTTCTCTTGATAAACCACCAGGACCTAATGCAGAAATTCTTCTCTTATGAGTAAGCTCTGTTAATGGGTTGTTTTGATCCATGAATTGTGATAATTGAGAGCTTCCAAAGAATTCTCTGATTGCAGATACAATTGGTTTAATGTTAATTAAACTTTGTGGTGTAACCGAATCAAGATCTTGTACAGCCATTCTTTCACGTACAACTTTTTCAAGACGAGTGATACCAATTCTAACTTGGTTTTGTAATAATTCACCAACGCATCTAACACGTCTGTTTGATAAGTGGTCGATATCATCTGTATGCCCAATACCAAAGTCTAAGTTGTTAAGATAGTTTAATGCACCAATAATATCTTCGTTAGTAATATGATTTGGTAATAGTTTGTCATAGTTTTCTTCAAGAGCTTTATATAAGTCTTTGTCATCTGTGTTATCTAAGATTTCTTTTAAAACTCTATAGTTAACTCTTTCTTCTATTCCAAGTGAAGCAGCATCTACATCAACAAATGAATTAATCCATACTGTTCCATTACCTACTACTTTAACAAGCTTATCTTCAATTTTTAACGTAACTGAATTAATACCAGCTTCTTGAATTTCATAAGCTTTTTCTTTAGAAATCTTTTCGTCTTTATTAACTAAGATTTCTCCTGTTTCTGGATTAACAATTTTTTCTGCAGAAACTCTCTCTGCGATTCTCTTCTCTAAAGCTAATTTATCGTTGTACTTATAACGACCAACTTTAGTTAAATCGTAACGACGTGGATCATAGAATAGTCCACTAAATAAATTTGTAGCTGCCTCGATTGAAGGCATTTCACCTGGACGAAGTCTTCTATAAATTTCGATTAATGCTTCATCTTGTGATTTGATTGTGTCTTTTGCTAATGTTGCGTTGATTCTATCATCATCACCAAATACATTTAAAATATCTGAGTCTGATGAAAGACCAATTGCTCTTAGCATAAGTGTAACTGGAACTTTACGAGCTTTATCAATACGAATGTAGTAAATATCGTTTGAATCTGTTTCAAGCTCTAACCACGCACCACGGTTTGGCATAATAGTACCAGCGTATAACTTCTTACCTAGCTTGTCATAGCTACGCTCGTAATAACATCCTGGAGAACGAACTAATTGTGATACAACAACTCTTTCTGCTCCATTGATTACGAAAGTACCATAGTCTGTCATAACTGGAAAATCACCCATAAAGATTTCTTGCTCTTTAACTTCTCCAGTTTCACGATTGATAAGTCTTACCTTAACCATCAAACGAGTAGCGTATGTAGTATTTCTAGCTTTTGCTTCTTCAATAGAATACTTAGTCTCCTCATTAAAATGATAGTCAACAAAATCAAGTACAAGCTTTCCAGAATAATCAGTTATTGGAAAGCACTCGTTAAATACTTCCTTAAGGCCTTCCTTAACGAACCAATTATACGAGTCTTTTTGTACTTGAATAAGGTTTGGCATGTCGACAACTTCTTCAAGTTTGCCGAATGTCATTCTACTTGTCTTTTCGTTCTTTACTTCTTGCATCAAATTTAATCACCTCAAGTATAAATTTTTGAAAAATTGTAATACACTTAAGCTTTTACTCGTAAGATTTTATACCCCGCTCACATCAGGACGTTCAAGATGCTCTTAAATTACGAATTACAAGACTTTCGCTATATTAAATTGTCTTATGTATTGGGATAAAAGGCGCAAAATACCCCTACCCCAAAATATCTCTACAATTCTACCAAAAAGAGGTTTCTAGGTCAAGAATTTTATTACATTTTTGTAACATTTATTGACAAATTTTTTGGCTTTGTTTTTTGAATGATTTTTTGAGATGGATTTTGGGGACACTTACTTTTTTCCAAGAAAAGTTGGAAAAAAGTAAGTGTCCCCAAAATCCATCTCAAAAACATCTCAAATTCGCTTGACATAAGGCCTTGGCGGTTATATAATCACGCCGTAAAAAACTTTTGAAGTGGAGGTGCTAAAATGGCTAATTCGCGGAATTCTAGTACTAGTAAAAAGAAAGAATATACAATTGACCAAGTAAAGAAAAAACTCCGGCCCAAAATTCTTATGCCTGAAGATAACGACAACTTTTTTAAAAACATTATTGGTAATAAGGATATTGTTGAGCAGTTAACAGAGATTGTTGCCCTGCTCAATTCTGGAAGTGAGATTGAAATCTTGGGAGTGCCCTATCACCCCTCTTTCGTAATGTTGGGAATGCAAGGTGTCGGTAAAACCCTCACTACTTTTGCTTTTGCAAAAGAAATGAATTTGCCTATCATTGCTATCAACTGCGAAAGAATCGTTCAGGACTACTCCGAAGAAATGTTTGAAGGCATCATCAAGCTCGTTCGTTCTGTTGGAAAATGCGTTGTAATGTTCAAAGAAATTCAGTTTTTTGCAAATATGAAAACTGAAGACAGCATTTCAATTTACAATATGATTCTTGATGTTAAAGAAGCCTTCCCTGAATCTTTCTTCTTTGTTTCTGCATCAGTTACTACTACTTATCCTGCCTACTTCATGGGAGAAGAAGGATTTGATACGATGATTTCTTTCAATCCTCCTGGCCCTGAAGATCGTGAAGCTTTAATTCGGAAGTTTTTGGAAGAACTCCCCTATGTCGAAAACCTTGATATTCCAAAGCTTGCCCGTGATTTCTTTGGCTTCTCTGGTGGAGATATCAAATGCCTCTTGAAAAAAGCTTTTATTCAGGCAATGGTTGAAGAACAAGAGGAGCTTACATACGAAATTATTAACCAAACAATGTATTCAGATATGTTCGGTAAAAAAATAAGCAAGATGTCCGAGAAAGAACTTCACTTCACTGCTTATCATGAAGCTGGACATGTAATTGCAGGTTACTATGCTCTTCCTGATTACAAGGTTAGTAAAGTCGAGGTTGCATATCGCTCCTACTCTTTAGGCATTACTGATCCTGAAGTTGATGAAAAGAAACTTTCTACTACTAAGGAAGATTTGAAAGGTGAGATCATCCATAGCTTAGGTGGTAAATGTGCTGAACAGATTATTTTTGGCACAAGTACATCCGGAGTCATGCAGGATCTCCAGCAGGCCACTGCACTGGCTGATGGATATGTTTGCAAATTCGGTATGGATGAAACCTTCGGTCCGGTATATGTTGATGATGATGAGTACTTCTCTGATGCTTTAAAATCTATTGCAGATATTAAAGTACAAGAGCTTATGATTTCTCTTGAACGTAAAACAACTGATATTCTTCGTGAGCACAAAGATACTCTCATCAATTTGGCTGAAACCCTTGCAAAGAAAGAAACTCTTTACAAAGATGAAATTATCCAAATTCTAGAAGGTTCCAAAAAAGAATCTAAAAAGACAGCAAAACCTAAGAATCCGCCCAAAAAAGCTAAGAATCCCTCCTAAAAAAGAAATGACTTTAAAAAACGACCATCGCTCGATAATTCGGGCGATTTTTTTATTTTCTTTCTTACGGAAGTACTTGATACATGACTTTATGTAATATAATTATGTAAAATTATGCTCTTTTATGCTATAATAATGGTATATCATACCCTTATTGTGGGATTCATTTTTTTGCATCCCACGCTAGTGGGAACGCATAAATTCTCACAATGAGGAACAAAAAAATACTATTATGAACAAAAGTGAAAGGAAGGTATCTAAAAATGAAGAGGTTTGTATTCATCATCACTGCTATCGTTCTCGTTGTTATGTCCGCCATCGCTTTTGCTGACGAGGAATTCCTCGTACCGAAATACAATGGCAAGTTCGTTGGAATTACCATCAACCAGTATGGAAACCCAACCAATGGTAAAGGCATCGTATACAAGAAAGACATTAACCGGAAGGTAAAAAAGGCCATCAATAACGCTGTGATTAGTCAGTCAAAGTCCTCTGAGGACAATGTTGAGTTCGCAGCCGAATTAATGACAAAGCAGAAGTTCACAAACATCCAGTTTTTAACCAGCACTTTTTCTACCTTGGAGGAAGCCTTCTATGCTTCTATGCTCTCTTCTCAGCCCGGCTACTATGGTCTTATGATTTTTGACCAGAAAGCCAGAAAAGAAGTCTCGCTTGATGTTGTTTTCGTCCTGCCTAACGGCAAGCATTCTCTCTACATGGCAATTGGCCATTGTGGAGATACATACGGGCTTGTCCGTACTTTGGATGAAAATCAGCTGAAATCAGCTTTTGCAAGTGGCAAAAAGTCAGCGCAAGCGCGTGCTGAACGTGAAGCCGCTGAAGAAGCTGCAGCTACACAGCCGCCTTATGAGCCGACAGTTGAGGAAGTCACTGCGGCCGGTGGCATTATTGTTACATCAGCGTGGTAAGAGTATTGTTTCCTCACTCCCGCGAGCGTGCTCGCGGGTTTTTTATATAAAAAAAGATGTAAGCGAATGCTTACATCTTTTTATTTAAAGTTTATTTTTCTTCTTTCTCTTTTCCATCTTCAGTTATGCTGTATGTATGTGAAGGTCTTGTAGCTTCAACGATATCAGCGAATAACTTGTGGTTTCTAGATAGATCTGGGAATTTAGTTGTAGTAGATTTTGTTACTTTTGCAGGAGCTCTTAATAAGTATAGGTTGCAAAGTTGTGCAACTTCAGCTCTTGTGATTTCTTCTGAAAGTCTTAAGTTTGTCTTCTTTTCAGATACTGGAGCCATATTTAATCTGCAAAGTAATGTCGCATATTCAGCTGTCCATGCAGCATCATAAACTTCTTTATCTTCTAAATAATAAATTCTTGATTTATCTTTATAGATCTTAATTAAAGAATCTTCATCTTTAACTTCAAATCCGTCACCATATTCTTCTTCAACTTGACGAGCAATGATTGAAACGAATTCTCCTCTTGTCATCTTCTTGTTTGGTCTATATGTACCATCTGGATAACCAGAGATAATTCCAGCTGCTGTAGCAGCTTTGATAGCACGTCTAGCTGATAAATATGTTTCATCTAGGTCTGGATAATTATATAAGTTTGTATCATATGATGTGTTGATTCCAAATATTCTTGTAAGAACTAAAGCACCTTCTGCTCTTGAGATTGAATCATCAGGACGGAAGTTACCTGTATCTCTATCACCGAACATATATGGATCGTGTTCATCACCGATTTCTACGTCAAAATCTTTAACAATTATATTTACAACACCTGATTTATCTTTTACAGAACCATCAAGTGCAATCTTAGCCATTGGTGTAATTTGTTTATACTTTGTGCTCTTGTTTCCAAGTGAAGTATAAGTAACTACAACAACTTTTGTACCTGCTTCGTCTTTCTTTAATCCATTAGCAAATGTCCATGTAAATGTTCCTTTGCTTGAATTATATGATGCACCATCTCTTTGATTAACTTTATATGATAAAGGTAATTCAAGAGTTAATGTAACTTTCTTATTAGTATCTTTGCTTCCATTCTTGTAATCTACATAGTAAACTACTTTTTCATTTAAAGCATAGATATTCTTATTTCCTCTATCTTCTGGATTATCATATGGTTCACTACGAAGTGATACTGCTAATTTATTTAATTCATCATTTTCTTTCATCCAAGGTTCAACGATTAATTCACCAGTTGTTTCTTCTTCTTCTCCATCGTCTACTCTTGTGATTTTATATGTGTTTGTATTTGTCTTTGTACCATCTTTTAAGATACCATAAACTCTAATTGTAACAACATCGTCTACAGCAAGTTTTAGATATACATTGTGACCTGTTGGGTCAGCAGATTTTTCTGCTCCACCATCAACAGTATACATTAATTCGATAAAGCTTGATGCTGGAGAACCTGCTAATGTAACAGTAACTTCTGCATCTGTTATCTTTGTTGTAGAACCATTTGATAATGTCTTGCTTCCAATTTTAGCAACGATAGATCCTTCTACAATTGGAGCTCCTTTGTGGTATCCACAAACTCTACAAACATCATCTTCATCAAAATCGTGTGGCTCTTTGCCATAAATGTGACCACAGTTGTCACACTCATACCAGTGATCATCTTCATCAAATACGATGCTATATTTATGTCCTAAAGCTGGAATACTCTCTTCTTGAGTAGCACCACATCTTGAACATTTTCTAACAATCTTACCTGGTTTTTCACAAGTTGGTTCAACTCTTGAATACTCTTGGTAATCATGTCCTAAAGGTTCACCAGTAATAACAACTTCTTTACCACATCTTGTACATTTCTTAACAGTTCTACCTGGTTCTGTACATGTAGCTGTTGTTTCAGTTGTCTTGTAGTCATGTCCTAATGCAGGGATAGTAGTTGTCTTTGTATCTCCGCATCTTGTACATTTTTCAACTTTTGATCCTGACTTTTCACAAGTAGCAGGTGTCTCTGATGAAACTTTATAGTTGTGTCCTAATGCTGGGATAGAAGTTGTCTTTGTATCGCCACATCTTGAACACTTCTCAACTTTTGATCCTGCTTTTGTACATGTAGCAGATGTTGTTGTTGTCTTGTAATCATGTCCTAATGCTGGAATTGATGTTGTCTTTGTATCTCCGCATCTTGAACATTTTTCAACTTTTAATCCTGCTTTTGTACATGTAGCAGATGTTGTAGTTGTTTTGTAATCATGTCCTAATGCTGGGATTGATTCTGTCTTTTTGTCTCCGCATCTAGAACATGTGCTTGTTTTAACACCTTTTGAAGTACATGTTGCAGCTGTTGTAACAACATAGCTACCATAGTTGTGACCTAATGCTGGTGTTGTAGATGATTGTTGTAATCCACATCTTGAACATGTAGTAACTGTCTTACCGCCAGCTGTACATGTTGCATCAACTTTAGATGTAACAACAAAGTTATGTCCTAATGCACTACCTGTAGTAGTGGTTTGAGTATCTCCACATCTTGAGCATCTCTTTGTAACTTTTGCAGGACTTGTACATGTAGCAGCAGTAGTTGTGCTAACATAATCGTGTCCTAATGCAGGTGTTGTAGAAGATTGTGTTTGACCACATCTTGTACAAGTACTTGTTGTCTTACCACCAGCTGTACATGTTGCAGCTTGTGTAGATGTAACTTGGAAATTGTGTCCTAATGCACTTCCTAATGTAGCACCACATGATGTACAAGTCTTTGGTTTTGTACATGTAGCTGCTGTGTAAGTGTGAGTATGAACTGGTGTAGGTGTTGGCTCTGGTGTAGGTGTTGTTCCACCACCACCTGGTTGAGTCTTTCCACATCTTGTACATTTACCACCAGAATAATTGTGGCCTAATGCACTACCTAATGTTGCACCACACTTTGTACATGTCTTTGGTGTAGTACATGTAGCTGCTTTGTAAGTGTGAGTAATACAACCAGCATATGTAACTGCGCTAATTGCAAAAACAGCAACTAAACAAAGTGCTAAAACTAGAAGTAATTTGTTAAAGTTTTTCATTTTTATCCTCCCTTAATTTTGTCCTACAAATTAAATTGAAAAATCCAATTAATAGAACAATAAAAATAAACTAGATTATATTTATTGCCTAAGATGCAAAAAAGCTACGGAAGGTACATCTTTGGATGCCTTCAATAGCTTATCTTAAGTAAAAATTATTAATCTTTTCTTAACGCCAGGTTATTATATCACGCATTATGTAAAAAATAAAGATATTTAGTGAAAAAAGTGTGATTTTTTTTAAGATTTTTTTCTATAATTTTTAAAAATTTTCTTTGCTACGGAAAGCCTTATTTCGGGCTTTGTTATGTCTACTAATATTGAGAATTATGTTAAATTATGGTATAATAATATTACTCTATAATCTATCTAAATGGGTCTACAATTGTGAATCCACGTATAGTGGCGATATAGCTTTCGAGCTTATCAAACCACGTTAGTGGGTTAACAATTGTAGGCCCATTTGGGTGTTATTGAGTACCGATGATTAGGTTTCCAAAAATAGGTCTGACCGCCAAAAAAGGTCATCATCGGAAAGCGTCTTTTGACGCAGGAGGTTATTATGAAACGGTTTACTTGTGGTATCATCATGATGGTTCTGGTCCTTTCTGTTGTCTTCTCCGCCTTTGCTGCTGCCGACGAGACGGTTGAGCTTATCGAGGCCAATGGCCACGAGATTTGCATTTTTTTAAACAGAGCAGATCGGAAGTCTGCCTGTGAAAGCAAGAAAACCACCTACGTGTCAAAAGACATGGGAAAAGGTATTCTGCGGAATGTCGAACGTTACAAGGGTGATCCCTATGCCGTCATTTCCAGCTACACCACCACTACTCGCCCCGTTTACATTGAGTATCGCGCTGATGATACTCTTCTTGAGAATGTGGCTGAAGGTTTTGTGATGGTACGTCGCGGGCTTGACTACAAGGGCAAGCGCATCGATAATATCGATGAGGCCTACTATGTGTTCCAGGCCAAACTGGACAAAGAAGGCCGTAAATATGATATCGTCGATTTCGTGTTCGTGATTGATGGGGAAACCCAGTCTATCACCCACATCGAAAAAGACGGCCAGGTAAATTATTACCTGGTTGATGGCGACGCTCGTGTAACGACGACTCGGAAAGCTTCTAAGAAGCCCGTTGTCGAAACTGAAGAAGATGAACCTGAAAAGCAGCCCGAAGAGGAAACTCCTGAGCAGGAGCCCGAGCAGGAGCCCGAACAGGAACCCGAGCAGGAGCCCGAACAGGAGCCCGAACAGGAACCTGAACAGGAACCCGAGCAGGAGCCTGAACAGGAGCCTGAACAGGAACCCGAGCAGGAGCCCGAACAGGAACCCGAACAGGAACCCGAGCAGGAGCCCGAACAGGAGCCCGAACAGGAACCCGAACAGGAGCCCGAACAGGAACCCGAGCAGGAGCCCGAACAGGAGCCTGAACAGGAACCCGAACAGGAACCCGAGCAGGAGCCCGAACAGGAGCCCGAACAGGAGCCTGAACAGGAACCCGAGCAGGAGCCTGAACAGGAACCCGAACAGGAGCCCGAACAGGAGCCCGAACAGGAGCCTGAACAGGAACCCGAGCAGGAACCCGAGCAGGAACCCGAAGAGAAGCCCGCCCCCGAAGAAGATGAGATTGTTCTTGTCCCCCGCGTTGAGGTCGACGAAAACGAAGATCAGGCTTCTGGTGGAAAGCTTCCCGCTGGTTTTCCCTTCAACTAATCAGTACTAAGTAATATCCGTCCTCTGTGTGTGTACACGCAGAGGACATTTTTTTGTTTTTTATCAATAAAAATCAATTTAAATTTAACTTGTTTTTTCATCATAAAAAAACTTGAAAATCATTGAAAATTATGTAATTTTTTTATGTAAAACTATTGAAAATTATGTCAATATGCATTATAATATTTATTGTATCATAGGTCTTGTGGGGGGCCAAGATGCATGCTTTGACAATTTCGTCATTGCATACTGTTTGACGGCTCCCGCTGAGGGGGCATTTTTCATGCCCCTAGGGGCAAAAAATTTTAAACCCCTGAAACAAGGGGAATACTAAAAAAGGAAGGAATTTTAAAATGTCTATCAAAAAGCGGTTATTCATCATCGCGTTGGCTGCTATTCTTCTGGTAAGTTCTTCTGCTATGGCTGATGCTCTCATTGCTGCCCGCAAGTGGCGGTTAACAATGGTGAAAGTTGACTTTGTCAACAACCAGTTCTCATCTGAGAATGGTGCCATTGTGAAAGAGAACACCATAAAGACGCCCTACAAACTGGACAATCCGCACCCCGCCTATGACAAGGCAGTGATGCTCCCACTTGATCCAACGATGCTGAATTCTGTCAGCATCGTTGAGCGCCAGGCTGGTGATTATCCGAGTGAATTCCAGACTGCCGAAGAGGCGCTGGAATCAACATTTGGTTACGCTGATGCAGCTGGACGGCTGCTGCCTGAACTGGATGGTCTCACCCCGTCCGAGGCGTATGCCCAGGGTGCGAGATTTACATTCCACAAGCTGTGGTATAAAAACGCCGCTAAGGTATGCAAGGTGACCGACAAGGTCAAGGCATATGGCGGTGCTAAGTACCGCGTAGCGTATGTGGAAGAGGTTATCCAGGTTACGTCCGAGGATGACCAAACCGATTTCATCACTATTCGCCATTATGGCCTACTCGAAGGCTGGGGCGAAAAGAAGGAATCAAAGGTCACTCCGAAGCCGAGTGGAGATCCTACACCGACGCCCAAGCCTGAAGATCCCACCCCGACGCCGGAAGATCCTACTCCGACGCCCAAGCCTGAGGATCCCACCCCGACGCCGGAAGATCCTACTCCGACGCCCAAGCCTGAAGATCCCACCCCGACGCCCAAGCCTCATCCTGAGGAGGACGACATAATCCTCCCGCCTAAGGTAACGGAGACTCCCACCAAGGCGCCGGATGAGACAAAGCCTGATCCGCACGAAGATGATATAGTGCTTCCTCCAAAAGCGAATGGATCTGTCCCCACAACAGATGCCAGCGCTTCTACTACGACCACCACGGTCACCGAGACCAAGGTCGAAGTAACGGCTGGAGGAAATGATTCGGATTCTGGTAAGCCCAACAACCAGGAAGATGAAATAACTCTTCCGGTTCGTAACCAGTAATCCACCCCTTATTCCCCGCACCCCCGTCCATGTTCTATGGATGGGGGTGTATTTTTTTATGTTTTGAGATGCTTTTTTGGGACACTTACAAAAAAGCACCTCAAAACAAGCAACAAAAAAAGACCTAGCAGGCTAGCCTGTTAGGTCTTCTTTTATTTAGAAATTAGTCATCATACTCAGCAACTTCAGTTCCTTCTGATGTTAGGTAGTATGTGTGAGCTGGTCTTGTAGCTTCAAGAATATCAGCAAATAATTTGTGGTTCTTAGCTACATCGCTGAATTGTGTTTTACCGCTTTCAGCTGGAGCTCTTAGTAAGTAGAAGTTAACTAGTTGTGCAACTTCTGCTCTTGTGATTTCATCATCAAGTCTTAGGTTCTTGTTAGAATCTGAAACTGATGTCATGTTTAATCTGCAAAGTAATGTTACATAGTTGATAGCCCAATGTGTAGAAGTTGTTGTAGAACCTGTCATATATACGTTTGTTGGGTTCTTGTAAACTTTGATTAAGTTATCTGTCTTAACTTCTAATCCATCAATGTCATCATCTTCTGCATTTACTTCAACATAAGAAGCAATAATCTTCATGAATTCTGCTCTTGTCATTTTGTTGTTTGGTCTGTATGTACCATCTGTGTAACCATTGATGATACCGATCTTTGAACAAGCAACGATAGCTCTTTGAGCTTCGATGTATGTATCAGCTAAATCAGCATATTCATCTCCTACTACAGTTGTACCTGTGTAGTTGATACCGAAAATTCTAGCTAAAACTAAAGCACCTTCTGCTCTAGAAATACCATCATCTGGTCTAAATGTTGTCTTGTTCTTGTCACCATACATGTATGGATAGTGTTCATCACCAATTTCTGTATCTTCATTCTTGAAGATATAGTTGATAACTGCTGATGCATCTTTTTCTTTGTTTTGGTTGTAAATTTTTGCTACTGGATATACAACCTCTGCTTTTTTGCTTGATCTAGAAAGAGCTGTATATTTAACTTTAACAACTTTTGTACCAGCTGCGTCTTTTTCAAGACCATTTTCAAATGTCCAAGTAATAGTCTTCTTGTCAGAATCTACTTTTCCGCCATATGTGCTAACTGCTTTGAATTCAAGTGGAAGTTGAAGAACGATTTTAACTTCTTTCTTAATGTCATTTCCACCATTCTTGTAATCTACATAGTAAACTACTTCTTCGCCTAAAGCATAGATATTTTTGTTTTCTTTTTCATATTCATCAGAATCATTTCTTAAAGAAACTGCTAATGAATCTAAATCTTTGTTTTCTTTCATGTAGTCTTCAACGATTAGATCATCATTTTCTGGAACTTCTTCTTTGATTTCATAAATCCAAGATTTTGTAGAAGTTACATTGTTGTTTGTATAACCTGTAACTGTAAGTGTATGTTTACCTACTTCAGCTGGGATGGCTGTAACTAATGGATTTGTTGTTACATCTTTTTCTTTGTCATTATCCCATTTGTATGTGAATTTCTTGAATGTTCCATTTTCAACTTTAGCTGTAACAGTAGCATTGTTTCCACTCTTACCATTTGTAAGTGTGATTGTTTCTGTTACTGGAGGAACTGGTGTAGTACCATCATCCATTGTGAAATAGTATGCTAATGTTCCAGATGTAGCTTGGATTTCTTTACCATTATCTACTAATCCATCACAAGCTGCAACAGCATTAATTACTACATAGTGCTCTGTTCCTGCTTTGAAGTTTGGAATAGTAATTGTGATTGATGAAGGAGTCTTAGTATTTCTGATGTATTGTGTTTTGTCTGTAGAGTCAAATAAATAGCTAATGAATGCCATACCTTCTCTATTGTATGTGTATCCTTCCTCTGCTAAATAGTTTGTGTTTGTTGACCATGCGATTGCTCTTGAATCTGAGCATGATGCTGTAACTGTGATTTTGTCACCAGCTTTAACTCCTGTTAAAACATCTCCATTTACTAATGTTTTACCATTATATGTAACTGTTGTTTTAACATTAACGTTCTCTTTAGTAGCAGCGAATGCTGTAGATACTGTAAGAACAGCTAGTAACATAACTAAAACGATTAATAGTTTTGATTTAAAGTTACTCATAATTAATAATACCTCCTAATAGTATTTATATATATATTTTTGTGTTTTCACACACCATCTGTACGATATAATAACACAATTTAGTTAAAAAATCAAGTGTTTATGTAAACTTTTTGTAATATTTTTGTAATATTTGCTTTTATAGCCAAAACATTCCCTAAAATGCTCTAATTTGCAACAAAATGGCACCTCTAAGGTGCCATTTTGAATAATTAGTGTCTTTTTATCTTAGTGGCTAATACTAGCCTTTATAGACTATTTTCCAGTCTCTCTACCTTCCTCATCTACTAATACATCGTGAGTATCTCTTGTAGCTTCAACGATATCAGCAAATAGTTTGTGAGATCTTGTTACATCTGAGAAATCAGTCTTTGTATTAGATGTTACTTTAACTGGAGCTCTGAATAGGTAGAAGTTGCAAAGTTGAGCTACTTCTGCTCTAGTAATAGTGTCATCTAATCTTAAATTCTTGTCTTTTCTAACTGAAGTCATATTTAATCTAGATAGTAATGTTACATAAGGTACAGCCCAATGGTTCTTGTTAGAAGAATTCTTGTATAACCAAATAGCTTCTTCATCTTTAACTTCTAGACCATTTACATCTTCGTCTTCGCCAAGAACTTCAACATATGAAGCAATAATCTTCATGAATTCTGCTCTAGTCATCTTTTCATTTGGTCTATATGTACCATCTGTATATCCTTTAATTACACCTAGTTCTGTAGCTTTACTAATAGCTCTTTGTGCAATATCATAAGTTTGATCAATGTCTGAATACTTATTTGTTATCTTAGCATTTTGATAGTTTACATTGAAGATTCTCATAAGTACTAATGCACCCTCTGCTCTAGAGATACCATCATCAGGTCTGAATGTTGGTTTTTCTCTGTCACCAAACATATATGGGCTATGTTCATCATCAATTTCTGTATCATCATCTTTATAGATTAGATTGATAACTGCTGAATAATCTTTTGCTTTTGATTTTTGGTAAATAGCTGCTTCTGGGTAAATAACTTCACTTGAAAGTGATTTCTTAGAAAGTGCTGTATATTTAAGTGTTACAACTTTAGTACCAGCTTGTCCTTCATCTAGTCCATCTTTAAATGTCCAAGTAAATGTCTTTTTATCTGGATCACAAATTGAACCAGCAGCATTTAATGCTGTGAATTTTAATGGAATATTTAATACAAGCTTAACTTCATCTTTAATAGCTTTTCCTGCATTCTTGTAATCTACGTAGTAGATAACTTCTTCATCTAGCATATAGAAGTTCATATTAGCTTTATCTGTCTCAGAAGAGTTTCTTAATGATACTATTAAACCTTCTGCATCATCGTTTTCAATCATCCAAGGCTCTAAATCTAAATCATCATCATCTTCAACATAATTATAGATAAAGTTATAAGATGTTCTTGTTGTTTCTGTTCCATCTGTTAAAACACCATTAACTTGTAAAGTCTTTGTAACTCCTGACTCTAAGTCAATCTTTACACTTCCGCCTTTTGCACCAAGTTCTTCAGTGCTTCTACCATTGTTTAATGTATAAACAATCTTTTTGAAGTTTTCTACTGGGCTACCACTGATTTCAACTTCTAATCCAGCTACGTCTAGTTTTGTAGTAGATCCAGCTTTTAATGTTTTACCATCATATTTAACTGTTACAGTTCCAGTCAAAGGAATTGGTTCTTCTCCCTTTGGAATGTAAACATAGTAAACATTTGTTATAACGTTTCCGTCTTTTAAAGTACCTTTTACTGTAAGTTTATGAGTTGTACCTGGATCAAATGTTGGTCTTGTTACTGGAAGTGATTTCCAAGCACCATCATCCCAATTGTATTCAATCTTTGAGAAGTTCTCTACTGGTGAATATACAACTGTAATTGCATCACCATCATTTAATGTTGTAGGTTTGCTCTTATCTGTGCTAAGTTCTTTATCATTTACTTTAGCAACAATATCGCCATCTAATGTAGGATCCTTAACTTCGTAATCTAATGTCTTAGTTTCAGATTTAACATTATTCTTTGTTACTGCATAAACTGTTAATTTGTGTTTTCCAACTGCTGTTGGATAAGAAATATCTGCTGGGTTTGTTGTTAATTCTTTGTTTGCTGCTCCATCCCAGTTATATACGAATTTTGAGAAAGTTCCGCTAACAACAGTAGCTTTTGCTGTAGCATTTGAACTTCCTTTTGTTAGTGTTAAAGAAATTGATTCTGGTTCTTTAACTTCATAGTCTAATGTACATACATTTGATTTAACATTGTTCTTTGTTAATGCATATACTGTTAATTTGTGTTTTCCAACTGCTGTTGGGAAAGAAATATCAGCTGGGTTTGATGTTAATTCTTTGTTAGAAGCTCCATCCCAGTTATATACGAATTTTGAAAATGTTCCGCCTGTAACAGTAGCTTTAGCTGTAGCTTTACCACTGCCTTTTGTAAGTGTCATAGATATTGACTCTGTTTCTTTTGCTTTCATGTCAATATAAAAGACCATAGATCCTGATGTTGCTTGAATTTCTTTTCCATTGTCAACAAGTCCATCACAAGCTGCAACTGCACATACAGCAACATAGTGTTCTGATCCTGGGTCAAAATTTGGTATAGTGATTGTAATCTCTGTTGGAGTCTTTGTATTTCTAATGTATTTAGTCTTATCTGTTGAATCAAATAAGTAACTAATAAAAGCCATACCTTCTCTATTGTATGTATAGCCTTCCTCTTGTAAATAGTTCATGTTTGTAGACCAAGCAATAGCTCTTGAGTCAGAACAAGAAGCCTTTACTACGATCTTATCTCCTGGTTGAGCATTTGATATTACATCACCATTTGTCAATGTCTTACCATTACAAGTAACTGTGGTATTAACATTGACATATTCTTTACTGGCAGCAAAAACAGTGCCCATACAAAGCAATGTTGTAAGCACCAATAAACTAATTAAAAATTTTCTCATTGTCATAATTTCATTCCTCCTCTTAGGTTTTTATTTAAAATTCTTTTGTTAAAACGCGCTGTTCACATAATTTTCATAATACATTACTTATGTTAACATATTTTGAGCTAAAAATCAACAATTATGTAAACATTTACACATTTTTTACATATTTAGCATATTTATTGTTTATTTTCCGCTTATTTGATATAATTTGAGTGTACAAAGGAGGAAACTAGTTATGGATAGCTTTTTAGACCCTGTCTTTTCAAAAATAGTTGAATTTATCACTGTATTTTTTCAAGCCATTATAGGCGTTATATTCTACAGCAAGGCTACAACAGTCATTTTTGCACTGATTTTGTTTAATTCCCTAGGCTTTTACCTTATGAAATTAGATAAAAAAATAGCCAAAAGTAACGCTGAAATCAAGGAAAAGAATCAAGATAAGGATGAAAAAGAGGTCAAAAAGCTACTTAGAAAGCGTATTTCAGAGAATACTCTTCTACTAAATGCACTTGTAGGTGGCTCATTAGGTGTATTAGCCGGAATGTATGTATTTAGACATAAAACTCAAAAACCTAAATTTAAGATAGGCGTCCCTGTAATTATTGCCCTACAAGTAATTCTAATAATCTATAACATAGTAGTTTCTCTAATTAGCTCTAACGCTACTTAAATTTTAAGGAGGTATTTTTTATGAACATTAAAGTTACAGGAAAAAACATCGAAATTACAGATGCCATTCGTGGCTACATTACTGACAAGGCAGATAGATTAGAAAAGTTTGAGGGTGCAAATACAGAACTTACAGTAGTTTGCAAGGTTGAGCGTGAAGATCAAATTGCTGAAATGCAATTATCTCACAATGGTGAATTCATTAAGATTGAAGAAAAAAATGATGACTTGTATGCAGCTATTGATTTAGCATTTGATAGACTAGAAAGACAAATGAGAAAATCTAAAGAAAGAGTTGCAGATAGAATTAAAGCTCAAGGATTTGATGAAAAAGCAGCTCGTAGACTTAACTTACCTCAAGTTCCTAAAAACGGCGAAGTTACAATTACTCGTGGCTATAGCATGAAACCTCTTACATTAGAAGATGCAAAATTAGAGCTTGCTGGTTCATCAGCAATGTTTTTAACATATGTAGATTTTGATACAAAAGAAATCCACGTATTATATAAGAGAGTTGATGGAGACTTCGGAATCGTAGTTCCTGAATAAAATATATTTAAAAAGAACGGCTTAAAGCCGTTCTTTTTTTATAGAGCAAATAAACTCATTTGATTACTCCAAGTCATTCCTTTTAAACAACCTGCATTCTTTAAAATCTCTGCAGTAGATTTACCAATACCTGCACGAAGCATTAATTCTTCTACTGACATAAATTCTCCATCCTTCTCCCTACTTGCTTGAATACTTTGTGCTGCCACAGTACCAAGTCCCGGAATAGAATTAAGCGGTGGTCTAATTCCTTCATCTTCCATCGTAAACTTAATTGCATCTGATTTATATAAATCAATATCTAAGAAATTATATCCTCTTTCATAAAATTCCAAAACGATTTCTAAAACAGGATACATATCTTGATCTTTTGGTAGTGCAAGTTTTCCAAGAGAATCAATCTCCCTCATTTTTTCTATAACTCTTTCTTTTCCGTGAGCCATAATATCGCTATCAAATCCATCTGCTCTAATTGAAAAATATGCAGTGTAATATGCTCTTGGAACATGAACTTTAAACCATGCTATTCTGAATGCATTCGTAACATATGCCGCAGCATGAGCTTTTGGGAACATGTACTTAATCTTTTTACAAGATGAAATATACCAATCAGGTACATCATGTTCTTTCATAAGTGCTTCTTGCTCTTCTGTTAATCCTTTACCTTTACGAACACTTTCCATTATTTTAAATGCAGGTTTAGGTGGTAATCCCATACCAATCAAATAAATCATAATATCATCACGAGTACATATTGCATCTTCCAATTTTATAGTGCCTTCTTGAATTAATGTTTGTGCATTATTAAGCCACACATCAGTACCATGTGATAAACCAGAAATTCTAAGTAACTCTTCAAACTTTGTTGGCTTAGTATCTACTAACATTCCACGTACAAATTTTGTACCAAATTCTGGAACACCATAAGTTCCTACTTCACTCTTAATTTGATTTGGTTCAACGCCTAATGCTTTTGTAGATTCAAAAATAGACATCGTCTCTTTATCATCTAATGGAACTGTCCTTGGATCAATTCCAGTCAAATCTTGAAGCATACGAATAACAGTAGGATCATCATGACCAAGAATATCTAACTTAAGTAAGTTTTGATCGATTGAGTGATAATCAAAGTGTGTAGTAATAATATCTGAATCAGGATCATCAGCTGGATGTTGTGCAGGACAAAATTCATAAATCTCATGTCCAACAGGAACAACTATAATTCCTCCTGGATGTTGTCCTGTTGTACGTTTAACACCAGTACATCCCGCCGCTTCTCTAACAATCTCTGCACTATTAACTACTTTGTGTCTTTCTTCATAATATTTTTTTACATATCCAAAAGCAGTCTTGTCTGCTATCGTACCAACAGTACCTGCTTTAAACGTTGTACCTTTACCAAAAATAACTTCAGTATATTTATGTGCTTTTGCTTGATATTCTCCTGAAAAGTTTAAGTCTATATCTGGTTCTTTGTCTCCATCAAATCCTAAGAATGTTTCAAATGGAATATCCATACCATCTTTTGCAAGAGGTCTTCCACAATTAGGACAAATCTTATCTGGTAAGTCAAATCCATTTTTAACTCCATAGTCTGTAAAATCTGAATACTTACAATTAGGACATCTATAATGTGCTCTTAATGAATTAACTTCAGTTATGCCTGTTAAGTAAGCAACTAAAGAGCTTCCAACAGATCCTCTTGATCCAACGATGTATCCATCTTCATTAGATTTCTTAACTAGTTTTTGAGCAATGATATACATTACGGAGAATCCATTTTTAATAATAGAATCTAATTCTTTATCTATTCTTTGTTCAACAATTTCTGGTAAAACTTCTCCATATAATTCATGCGCTCTATTCATAGTAATATTTCTAATAGTTTCTTCACAGCCTTCAATATGAGGAGCCGCTTTATAATCTGCAATAGGTGAAATTTTTTCACACATGTCTGCAATTTTATTAGTATTAGTAACTACTACTTCATAAGCTTTTTCTTTACCTAAGTATCCAAACTCTCTTAGCATCTCTTCTGTAGTTCTTAAATATAATGGTGCTTGATTATCTGCATCATCATAACCTTGACCAGCCATTAGAATTCTTCTATATAATTCATCTTCCGGATCCATAAAATGAACATCACAAGTAGCTACTACTGGTTTGTTTAATTTTTCTCCAAGTGCAACAATTTTCTTGTTGTAGTTTTGAAGTGTTTCAATAGTAATGTTTTTATTTTCACGAGCTTTAAATAAATTGTTTCCAAGTGGTTGAATTTCTAGATAATCATAGAAGTCTGCAATCTCTTCTAATTCTTCATCAGACTTTCCCTCTTCTATTGCTCTATATAATTCACCTTGCTCGCATGCACTACCTATTAATAATCCTTCAGAATACTTTTTAAGTAAGCTTTTTAATGTCCTTGGCTTTTTATAAAAATAATTTAAATGTGCAAAAGAAACTAATTTGTATAAATTCTTTAAACCTATTTTATTCGTTACCAAAACTATTGCATGATAAACAGGTAATGTTTTAAAACTAACATCTTTTGCAAGAGACTTATCTACATCTTTAAAATATACTATTTCTTTTTCATCTAGTTTTTGAAGCATTACATCAAATACTTTTTTAAGAGTATCAACATCAGCCAAAGCTCTATGTGCAACATCAACTTCTATTCCTAAATCTTCAGCAATTAATCCAAGCTTAAATTTTTTACGTTCAGGAAATAATTCTTTTGCTAAAGCTAAAGTATCTATCCATGGATAATTAAATTCAAGTCCAAGTCTTCTTGCATTTTCACGAATAAAACCGATATCAAAATTTGCATTATGAGCAACTATTGTTGTATCCTTACAAAACTCAATTACTTTAGGTAAAACAACATCAATAGTCTCTGCATCTTTTACCATCTCATCAGTAATACCTGTAATTTCAACAACTCTTTCAGGTATGCTCATCTCTGGATTTACAAAGCATTCAAAAGTATCTATTACTTCTCCATCTTTAACTTTCATAATACCAAACTCGGTAATTCGTTCAGTAAGTTTTGATATACCTGTTGTTTCTATATCTAGAATACAATATGTTTCGTCTTTTAAAGTTTGATCATCTCTATAATCATAAATTGAAGTAACACCATCAGGAACTAAATAGGCTTCTACTCCATAAATAACTTTTATATCAGAACCCTTAGCTGCTTTATTAGCTTCTGGAAAAGCTTGAACTACTCCATGGTCTGTAATTGCTATAGCTTTATGGCCCCATGATATTGCTCTTTTAATTAAATCAGTAGCAGATGTTACTCCATCCATTTGTGACATTTGAGTATGCATATGAAGCTCTACTCTTTTTTCTTCGGCTTCATCCATTCTTACTACTTTGTCATATTCCGCTTCTTCAATAACATCAGCATTAATACCAAACTCTTTAGAAAAACTGTTATATTCATACGTACCAACAACTCTTAATGCTTTGGCTGATTTGAATCTAGGCTTTGCCTCTGCAAATTCTTCAGGCTTTAAAAATGCTTTACAATTTATTGAGCTAGTACCATCATAAATATCAAATGATACCATCATGCTTCCATTTTTAGTTTCACGACTATCAAAGTTTGAAACTTCACCACTAATAATTACACATGGTGTATCTTGAGCCAAATCTATAATCTTAACTCCCTTTGGATTAGGTGTATCTTTCCATCCCTTAAAAATTAATTTTTCTGGATCTTTAATATTTGCATCAGTTTTACGTCTAACAGGATGTCCTGAAAACTGTTTTGGCTTATCATTGTTTTGACGATAACTAAGAGCAACTTGACCACTTACAATATTTGTTACAGATGTACCATCTCCAACTTGTGGTGTCACTTCTACTACGCCAGAAGAATTAACTTCCCATACTCGTGCATTATCTACACTTGCTAAAAGTGAATTTAGTTCCTCATCAGAAGGAGTAGGAAAAGAAACATTTGCTGGTATATCTACTATCTTATCTATGCTTCCGTCTTCAATTTGCTTTTCAATTTTATTTCTTGCCTTTTTCTCTTTTTTCTTAAGCTCTTCCTGATTCTTTTGTAACTGTATTTCTTGTGCCCTTTTTGCATTTTCATCAATCATGTTTTTGATTAGATTATCTTGCATTTGCTCTCTGCTCATTGCAAAATCAATATTGTCAGGCTCAAAAAATTCGACCTCGAATCTATTGCCAGTAGTGTTAAAAACAAAGTCGCTAACAGTCTTGTCAACGTTCTTTTGTAATAGCAAAAATTTACCCTTGTTGCCAAGAGTAACATTTAATTTGTTGCCAACTATTTCTGCACTACTACCAGTAAAACTAGGTCTTGTTAATATATATTTTTTAGAGAAGAAATCCACTACTTCTCCCCAATTAAACTCTTTATTCTCCAACTCAAAAATGCCCCCAAAATAATATCTATATAATTTTACTATAAAGAATTTTTACTAACAAGGCGAACAAAAAATAAATTTCAGTTACTATACATAAGTATTTGTCATAAAGAAAACCCTCAGCTTTTGCTGAGGGTTTTTAGTTAACCTATCTATCATTATCTTGATTTCTTCTTCTCTCATCTCTTTTATCTCTCATTTGCTGTAACCAGCTTTTCTTTTCGACTTCGGGTTCAAGGTAGTCATTTGGTTCAAGTCCTGCTTCTAATAGTTCTCTTTCTGTAAGCTCAATTTCTCCCTCCATTAACTCAGGATGATTTTCTCCATAACCTTTATCAGAGCTAAAAGTATATCCTAGTTTAACTTTTCTCTTTTTATCTAAACTTGGATTGCTTTCTTTAGCTTTTTCTTTTGTTCTTTCAATATCTCCTTGACGCATAGCTGCAAAATCAGAAGCCCTTTCATGAGGTTCTTTAAGACTATTTCTATAAGTATCTCGTCTAAAATTTCTAACCATATCTAAAACATAAGTTGGGTATGGCTTTCCAATTACTTGAGACAAAAATAGTTCTCTTCTTGTAACAAGACTTTCAAGTCTAGGAAATACTGGGTTGTCATCACCTATAGAAAGCTCTGATGATGTTTTAATAATAAATACATCATCCATTCTTTTATCTTTGGATTTAAGTATTTGCTTAACTATTTCTTCAGTAGTACCACTTATACCATAATCAGATAGCTCACCAATTAAAGCATGATTCTCATCATCTTTAATTAAACCTACATCACCTTTATTCTCTCGATATTTTAGACCCATAAAAATCCCACCTTTATCTTAAGTAAATACACTAATATTATACTATTTTAGCAAGTTAATTTCAATTATGTAACCTTGAAATGCTTACTTCCGTAGTAAAGAAAATTTTTAGATGAACTCTTCCCAAACAATATTTGCTAAATCTAGACCCTTTTTAGTAAGTTTTATATGCTCATCCTTCTCCACTTCTATCAAATCTAAATTAACTAACTTATCTATTTCCCTTTGGAATACTTCCAAAACATTTACTTTAAATCTATCATATGCATCACTTACTGAAACACCATCTAATAATCTTAGCCTTAAAATCATGTATTCTTTTAATTTTGATTCTGGATTTTGAGTTTCTTCAACAACTTGATAATCATTTTGGCTATTGATAACCGCCGCTACATATTGTTCAACACTATCTATATTTTTATATCTTACATTATTGATATAGGAACTTGCTCCCGCCCCAACTCCATAATACTCATCTTGGTTCCAGTAACATAGATTATGCTTTGACTCAAAACTAGGTTTTGCAAAATTTGAAATCTCATACTGAACATATCCCGCACTTTTTAATTCATCGCAAATCAAATAATACATTTTTCTTTCATCTTCATCATTTGGAAGGTTCGAAAATGCATCTGGATGTTTTTCTACTAATTCATCATGAACTATTAATGAATAACAAGAAATGTGTTCTGGATTAATCTTGATTAAATAATTCAAACTTTCTTTAACATCATTAACTGTTTGTCCAGGGAGCCCAAACATTAAATCAACACTAATATTATTAAATCCAACACTACGTGCCATATTATATGCTTCTTCAAATTGTCTTAGAGTATGAATTCTACCAATTCGTCTTAATAAATCATCTTGTACTGCTTGAAGTCCTATACTTAATCTATTAATTCCAGCTTCTTTATAATCTTGTAACTTTTCCTTGGTAATTGTGCCAGGATTTAATTCTAGTGTTATTTCTCCATCACATTGAATCTCATTCATTAAATCTATTATGTATTTAGATGGAATATTTGAAGGCGTACCACCACCAAAGTAAACCGTTTTAAAATTGCAATTTATTTCTTTTAATTCACTTTTTAAAGCCTCAATATATTTTTCTATTAAATCATCTTTACCACAATACGAATTAAAGTCACAGTAGTAACACTTACTTTTACAAAAAGGTATATGAATATATAACGATTTCAAATCATCACCACCTAACAAAATGAAAATGGCGACTGATAGTCGCCATTACAATTAGACTTCAATTAATTCATACTCTTTACTTCCAACTCCAAGTTTAGCTGCTGTATCAATTGTGTGTGTACCATGTCTTGAGTTTACTCTTTCTAAAAAATGCTCTTTTCCAGGATCATCAGATGCATTTACTATATCAATGCAAGCTTGATCAATAGCGACTGGATCTAATGAAGCAAGTATTCCAATATCTTTCATACAAGGATCTTCCGCTACTGCACAACAATCACAATCAACACTCATGTTAGCCATAATATTTATGAATGCCATATTACCATTAAAGTAATCTACAACTGCTTCAGCTGCCTCTGCCATAGATTCTAGAAAATCATCTTGAGGAGGAATGTTATCCCATACCGTATATTGATCATCGTTTGTACCAGCAGAATGAATCCACGCTTTTCCAGCCGTGGATGCGCAACCAATTGAAAGTTGTTTTAGCGCTCCACCATATCCACCCATAGGATGTCCTTTAAAATGAGAAAGAACTAGCATTGAATCATAATTAACAATATTCTTTCCAAGAAAATCTTCTTTAAGATGCTTGCCTTCTTTTACAGGTATTGATAAATCTGGTCCTTCAGCATCCATTAAGTCAACAGTAAAGTATTTATTCCATCCATGTTTTTCTAATGTCTTTAAGTGCTTTTTAGTTGTATTTCTTTCTCCACCATATGCAGTATTACATTCAACAATAGTTCCATTTACATATTCAACTATTGGTTTCCAAAACTCAGGCTTTAAATAGTTTTGATTTCCTTCTTCTCCAGAATGAACTTTAGTTGCAACTTTTCCTGGCAAATCTTTACCAAGTAATTTGTACATTTCAACAACTTTTTCAGGTGTTAATTCTCTTGTAAAATACACTTTTGATTTTTCAGCCATAAAAGACCTCCTTTAAATAAAAACTCTTGGTACTCTACTACTAATACTAGAAATTATTTCATAATTAATTGTGTCACATGTTTTAGATAGTTCTTCTAGCTTAATATTTTCGTTATCCCAAATGACAACTTCATCTCCGACTTGACAATCAATATCCGTTACATCACACATAAAACTATCCATACATACTACACCAACTATTGGAGCATACTTTCCATCGATAAGCACTCTTCCATTATTTGAAAAAGCTCTTCTAAATCCGTCCGCGTACCCTATTGGTATAGTTGCAATCTTTGTTTCTTTATCTGTAATATATTTTCTTCCATAGCCAATGCTTGTTCCTGATTCAACAGTTTTTAAAAATGTAATCTTTGACTTCAATTTGGCAACCGGTTTTAAATCTATATCTCCTAATTCTTCTTGTAGTGGTGAATAACCATACATAATAATTCCAGGTCTAACCATATTAAAGTTACTCTCTGGATAGAATAGTAATCCATCCGAAGCAGATGCATGAATGTATTTTATATCTGGAATTAATTCTTTGGCTTTATTAACTGCTACTCTAAAATCTTCTATTTGCTTTTTAGTATAATCATCATCAAAATCAGCAGAAGAAAAATGTGTATAAATTCCTTCTACGATAACATTTTTAGGAAGATTTTTTATTAACTCTTCTACCTCTCCGCTTTTTATTCCAGTTCTACCCATACCGGTATCAATTTCTAAATGAGCTTTAAATTTATAATCATACTTTGATAATTCTTTTATAAAGCCCGCCTCACAAATACCAATTGTAATTTCATTATCTATTATTCTTTGTATTTCTTCTTTATATGGTTGATTTAAAATGAAAATATCTTTTTCATATCCATACTCTCTTAAATCAACTGCCTCATCTACAATTGCTACGGCAACAATATCAAAATCATTTAGCACATCAATTCTAGTATTTATATATGTTCCATATGCATTAGCTTTAACAACTGGCATTAGTTTAATATCAGAGCCGACTCTATCCTGAATCTGATTAATATTGTGTTTAAATGCGTTTAAATCAACTTCCATGACTGTAGGACGAATGAAATTATTCATAATTATTCCTTTCTTAAGCTTTCAGCTATTTCATGAATTTTTTTAAATCTATGATTTACTCCTGCACGACTAATTGGTGGATTAAGCATATTGCCTATTTCTTCTAAAGTAGCTTCTTTATAATTTAATCTTAATCTGGCTGTCTCTTTTAAATTTTCAGGAAGCTTAGCAAATTTTCTACTTTTTCTAATTACTTTTATATCTTCAATTTGTTCAAGACTAGCTTCAAGTGTTTTATCAAAATTTGCATTTTCAAAGTTGCTTTTCCTATTAATGTTATTTCTTACTTCTTTAATAACTCGAGTTTCTTCAAATTTTAATGTTCCCCTATTTGATCCAATTACAATCAAAAATGTTGATACAGACTCAGCTAGCTTTAAATAAATAGTATAGTCTTTTTTTCGTTTGATCATCTTAGCTGAAATATCAAAAGACTCTATGACATCTTTAATAAATAATGCATTTTCGTGATTACTTACGGTAAATTCCAAATGATATCTAATCTCAGGATTAATACAACTACCGCTACCCAAGAATACTCCTCTTAGAAATGCTTTTTGATTTTCTTCATTGTCTAAGATAAACTCTTTGTTTTCTAAAACAATTTGAAGTTTTTCATTTAGATTAAAGAATTTTTCATCAAAAATCTTTTTAAGGTCATCAGAGTTTTGCACTTTTAAATGGTACACATTTTGTGCTCCAGGTATCTTTGGACGTTCAACATTAGTCTTTGAAATGATATTATAATTACTTTTCAAAATAGAGAAAATACGTCTAATAGTATATTCACTTTCTGAACTCATCTTTAGCAAAAATTTTCCATCTTCACGAGTAACAGAAGCGTTAACAATTATAAAACCAATAAGTTCACTAATTCTTTGGTCATCATCTTTTACAGCTATTTTGGTTAACTCATCTTTAATATCACTTGAAAAAGACATATAATCCTCCAACAATTAAATATTTGCTACAACCACTCTATCATTTCCCGAATAATCTTTTATTACCCTAATATTCTTATATCCAACTTGATTTAAAATCTCTTCAACTTCTTTTGCTTGATCATATCCAATTTCAAATATCAAATAGCCATTCTCATACAAATACTCTTTTGCTTCATTTGAAATTGCTCTATAAAACCTAAGTCCATCTTCTCCACCATCTAAAGCAAGCATTGGTTCATTGTCCTTTACTTCTTTATCTAATGTATCAATTACTGCTTTTTTAATGTATGGCGGATTAGATACTATAACATCAAATCTATCATTAATATTTTCAAATAAATTAGATTTTATAAAATCAACAAACACATTATTACTAATAGCATTTTCTCTTGCTACTTGTAATGCTTCTTCACTTACATCAGAAGCTATTACTTTTGCATTTTCAACATACTTTGCTAAAGATACTGCTATACATCCAGAACCTGTGCACATATCCAATACACTAATTTGTCTATCGCCAAATTCTTTACAAATGTTAATGGCTTCTTCAACAAGAATTTCTGTATCCGCTCTTGGAATCAAGACATTTTCATTTACTTTAAAATTTAGCTTCATGAATTCTTTATTACCAGTAATATACGAGTATGGTACATGATTTTTTCTTTTGATTATTATTTTATTGTATTTTTCACCTGTACTATCATCTACTTCGAAGTATTTTCCTAAGTCATCACTTTTGATACCTAGTGCAAATGCTAATAATAATCTAGCTTCTCGCTCATCTATATTTTCTTCTTTAAGCAGCTTTTTTCCAGCTGTCAACAAATCTAATATTTTCATATTTTCTACCACAAATCTGCATCTTTATCTTCTGGAATAACTGCCTTTAATGAATGAATAGCAACTTCAATTTGTGAATCATCTGGTTCACGAGTAGTAAGTCTTTGAAGCCACATGCCTGGTTTATTAAGCCAAGCTATACATTTATTCTCAGAATGCTTTCCAGCAAATTTAATAATCTCATAAGAGACTCCCGCAATTAATGGAAGTAATGCAAGCCTAATTAATATATTAATTAATACATTTGGATGTCTTCCTACTATTGAATAAAAGACAATACTAATAATAACAACAAATAATAAGAAACTTGTTCCACATCTAGGATGGAATCTCTTATACTTTTTAACATTTTCAACAGTAAGCTCTTCACCATGCTCATAACAGAATATCGTTTTATGCTCTGCTCCATGATATTCAAAAACTCTCTTAATATCTTTCATTTGAGATACCAATGTTAAATATCCAAGGAATATTACAATTTTAACTATACTTTCTACAACGTTATATAAAACATTTCTATTATTTGTTGTCGTCAAAACAACTTGATCTCCACTTATTGCTTCTCCACTAATCATCTCTCCAGAAACAATATCTCCACTAGTTGCAACAATAGCTGTTTCTTGAGGAATAATTAATCCTGCAATTAAATTTGGTAACACAAAGAACAATCCAATACTAATTGCAAGTGAACTAGCTAATGCAATAAACAATGCAAAGCCTGACAACTCAGATGAATCTTTATTGTCTTTCTTCTCCTCTTTTATTTCTTCTGATATTTCGTTTTCACTAGGTGATGGTTTCTCATCAGCTTCTTCTTTTTTAGGTGTGCCATCATCTTCATAGAATTGTGCCGAATACATTAAAGCATTAATTCCAATTACCATAGAATTAACAAATCCAAATATACCCCTTAAAATAGGTATCTTTCTAAAACCGCCTTTTACTTTATTTTCAGTTAATTTCATTGTTATTTCACCATCTGGTTTTCTAACTGAAACAGCTGTCTTATATGGTCCACGCATCATTACTCCTTCGATGACTGCTTGACCACCAATTGATGTTTTCTTTATTTCGCTCAAAATCTCTCAAATCCTTTCAAATATAATAAAAATATTCGGTAATATTATACCTTATATTAATAAGAAAATGAATAGAAAAAAGGACAAAACTAGCATAGAATTTTGGATGCTTTTTGGGGACACTTACAGAAAGTCAGGATTTCCTGACTTTCTGTAAGTGTCCCCAAAAAGCATCCAAAAAAGCAAAAAAATCGTGTGATTTGAAACAAATCACACGAGATTTTATTAGTCTTTAATACCATATTTAGCCTTGAATTTTTCAACTCTTGAGCTAGAAACTTGGAATTTTTGGCTTCCTGTATAGAATGGATGACATTTTGAACATGTTTCAACTGTCATAGACTCTTTTGTTGAACCTACTTCCATAACGTTTCCACAACCACATTTAATAGTAGCTTTTTGGTAATTTGGATGTAATCCTTCTTTCATAACTTTCACCTCTCTTAAAACTCTATATATATTTATTATTTAACTTAAATCACAGCATAAAATATGATAACACACTAAATGCCTCAATGCAAGAAAAATATTCAAAATTGACATAAAAAAGAGAGGCACCCGCCTCTCAAACAATGTACCAGAAGTACTTTTCAGGATTGGTTAAAATCCCTTCAAGTTTGTGCAAGGCATTCTGCATTCGCTTTAAACCTTGCTCCTCTTCCAAAACCTTGAAAAACCCTTGAAGCCGCTCCTTCTCAGTTTCGATATCCTCTTTTGTCTCAGCAATAGTCTCTCGGACTTCGTCCTCTTGGAAATCACCACTGCTTGCTTCCATCGTCTCATATGACTTCAGAGACCTCTCAAGCTCTGCTACTCTTTTCTTAGCAGCTTCGAGTTCCTTATAGTTCTTATTGAAACGCTCATAGTTTTCTGTAAGCTTGTTTGTGATAACGGAGTATTCATACTGAGCCTGGGAAAGAAGCCAAACAGTGTCAAACTTATCATAGATAGGATCCAGAATCTCCAAATCCATAATATTGTCTAACACCTGAAGCCGTGTATTCTTGTTTTCCTCAGGAAGCTTCGTAGAAGCCTCTGTTTCCTTAATCCTTTTGGAAAGGAAGTCTCGAAAGTTTTTGACAGACATCATAAGCATTTTTTTATCCTCCCTATTCTTTATAGATACTCCTAAGTAACTTGTTGTGATTCATGAGATAATATAAGCAAAACCTAGCAAGTTTGTTGTCTTTCTCAAGTTGCTCATTTTCATCTTTGAGCTCCTGAATAAAAGCATCTGACTCACCACAGGCCCTATTCACCTCATCATCTGTCAGTTTATACATATCAAAGAACGAGATTTGCCCTTTTGCCATTTTGATTTTCTTTATTTTTCTTACTTCACTAATTTTAGCTTTGTTCTTTTCAATACGCTCTTTGGAATCTTTTGCCCAAAACTTGAGATTCCCAACGATATCTGCAACATGCTTATAAAGTGAACCTTTGAAGTAGTCCAAATCCATAAAATCACGAAGTTTATTAGCAAATTCATGAGCTTTGTAAATGTTCTTACGCTTGCCATCCAGGTCAAACTCAGGATAGTCAGATTCAAGAAGCCGAATATCTTCCATGATCATTTCAGCGAGTTCTTCAATCGTTTTCCGGAAAATTGGATTACTTGCCACTTGTGCTAACCCCCTTTAAAAAGTATTCAAATACCAATAAAAGTATAACACAATATTATGTAAAGTTCAATCTTTATTTGCTAAAAATAGCCAAAAATCTACCTATTCCCGTTATTATCTTAGTGCTGTTGTTTATAGCAACTTGCTTAAATAATCCCTTACTCCATACAGTAAGAGCAGTAACAGTTGCTGTAACTAATAAAGTAGTCACTGTAATATCTGTCTGACCAAGCATTTTAGCCACATTTCCGGCAATTAAAGCAGCAGTAGCACCACTTAATACTCCGCAAATGTCTCCAATTACATCAGCACATACATTAGATACTCTATCTGCATTTTTTATAAGCATAAGTGATTGCTTGGCGCCTTTCTTTTTATCTGATGCCATAGCATGAAAAGGCACCTCATCAGCAGCAGTAACAGCAGTTCCAATCATATCAAACGCTACTCCAACTAGAACAACTATTATGAGTACAATAACTGAGATTATGATATTATTTACATTTTCAACAAGTTCAGTAGAAAGCATATTAAAAACAGCCGACAAAGCAAATGTACTTATAAAAATTAAAAGAAGCCATCTTCCCTGACTCACCTTTTCACTTTTTTTATTCTTTTTCATCTCTACTCCTTTTATTTATTCTTACCTTACTTCATAAGAATAATATATGTGGAGCAAAACAATATGATTTAGATGGAGCTCCTAGGAATTTTAAATGCTTTAGCATTTAAAATTCGCACCTTTGGTGGAGGCGACTTGTTTTGCGTATATATATTATTCTTATGAAGTAAGCAAAATAAAAATAACCAATACGAATGTACTGGCTAAAAAATTAAAAAATGTGATAATTTACTTAGTTAATTTTATGGCTTAGGTCCAGAAGGATTTCCCTATTTTCTACTAAGATATCGCCATCTTAGTGGTTCCCCTTTAAAGAAAATATCTAAAGCCGTCACCAGCTTAGAGTCTGGATTACCACTTAGTCCACACCTCAATCCTAAGTATATCTTACGAAATGTAAATGTTCTAGAAGATTTCCTCAAACTACAACAAACATGTTTATCCTCTTTTGCAATAGTGGTTTCAACAAAGATAAAATGCATTCACCAAAATCACTCAAGGAAGGCTACACTGTGTACCTTAAAGCCTACCTAAATATGGCCAAGGCCTCGCAGGTTTCAAGTATTTTCTGCTGTTATTTTAAAGGTTACATGCCACAAAAATACAAGTCTCCATGAGAAAAGGGTCAACGCCCATATGCCATTACGGATCGCCCTTAACTCTTAACTCTCAGATAGCACCCTCGACTGGGCGTCGCGAGCATCTACCCAAAAGCTTCATCGATTATGCCATGTCAGTGGATTTTTAGGCCCACCCTCGCATATTGTTATAGCAACTAGAATAACACATCACGAATTGTATTATACCATAAATTAGAGTAATTTGCAAATTCTACAAGTCCCAGATATGACACAATAGTAGTCCCATGCATATTCCAACTAATAATCCTACGATTACTTCCATAGGAGAATGTCCCAAAAACTCAACTAGCTTTTCTTGAACATTAATCTCTTCTCCATCAGTCTCTATAATCTTGTTTAATACTCTAGCTTGCTTTCCAGCTGCTCTTCTAACACCAGCAGCATCATACATAACTATGAAAGTAAAAACGGCTGCCAATGCAAAAGTAGCGCTTCCAAATCCTTCTGTAACGCCAATAGATGTAGCTAAACTACTAATGCAAGCAGTATGCGAACTTGGCATGCCACCTGCTCCTATAATTCTTTTAAAATTAATTTTACTTTTTCTATTAGTTATTATTTCATAAATCAACTTGAATAGTTGAACCAAAAACCATGTTATGAGTGGAATCCAAAGAAGCTTATTCTTTAATAATTCGGTCATACTAATCCCCCTTAAAACTTTTCAAAATTACTCTTCAAAAGTTTCTTCTGTGTATTCACCATCTTTATCTTTTACTAAAACTGTAATACTCTTTTCTGCTTTATCCAAAAGCTCATTACAATAATTTGATAATTCCATTCCCTTTTTGAAATTGTTTACAGATTCGTCTAAAGTAAGTTCACCTTTTTCTAAGTTAGTAACAATTTCTTCTAGATTATTCATAGCTTCTTCAAAACTTAACTCTTCACTTTTTTTCATTTAACACTAACCTCCACTTTTCCATCACTCAATGTAAGTAGTAAATCCTCTTTTACTTTAACATCTTTAGTACTCTTAATTATTTTGCCTTCTTTATTCTCTACAATAGAATAGCCTCTTGTAAGTGTTTTAAGTGGGCTTAAAGCATCAAGATTTGAAGCTATCTTAACTAATTCCAATTTCTTATTTTTCAATTCTAGCTTTGCATTCAAACAAAGATTCTTAGTATTCTTATCCAATAGCAGTCTTCTATTTGCAAACATTGAAATAGGATCTTTAAATACTTTTGAGTTAATAACTTTTTTATATTGCAATTTCAAATTTTCTAATTTCTTAGAAAGCGAAATTGATAAATTTCTATTTATATTATTTAACTTCCATTTAATTTCTGATAATTCAGGTACTGCTAGTTCTCCGTGCTGCAGATGGTGTAGGCGCTCTTAAATCAGCAACAAAATCTGCAATTGTAAAATCAGTTTCATGCCCTACTGCAGAAATAATAGGAAGTTCAGAATCATAAATTGCATGTGCAGTGATTTCTTCATTAAAAGGCCACAGGTCCTCAAGCGAACCTCCACCACGAGCAATAATAATTACATCAACATTTTTCTCCCTATTAAAATAATTAATACCATCACAAATTGTTTCAGCTGCTCCTGCTCCCTGAACTGCAGCAGGAAATAATTTCAAATTTACACTTGGAAATCTTCTTGTTGTTACATTAATTATATCTCTAATAACAGAACCTGTTTTAGAAGTAACAACTCCAATTGATTTTGGAAGCATAGGAATTTCTTTTTTGTGTTCTTCATCAAACATACCTAGTTTTGAAAGTTTCTCTTTAAGCTCTTCAAACTTTCTATAAAGATCTCCCAAGCCTTCTTGTTCCATACCCTTAACATATATCTGATAAATACCGTCTCTTTCATAGACAGCGCATGTACCAAAAACTACAACTTGCATTCCATCTTCAGGATCAAATCTAACATTAGGAGTATATGATTTAAAGCAAACACATTTAATAAGAGCATCCTTATCTTTCAAAGTAAAATACCAATGACCAGTATAATGTTTTTTAAGGTTTGAAATCTCACCTTTAACATACACATTGTTTAGAAACTCATCTCTATCTACTAAATCCTTAATATATAAATTCAGCTCCTTAACAGAAATAGGAGCTGGTCTTTCAAACTTAGGACTATTATTCTGTATTAACATGTCGAAATCTAATTGTCCATCCAAAACTTTATAATCCTCCATAATATGTATTCAAGTTTGCATCAAAATTATTGTATTGCAAGGAAAAATGATTGTGAGGAGCGGAATCGTATGTGTATACGTTGAGCACCGCAGCAATCATTTTGACACAGCAAGACAATGATTTTCATGCAAACTTACTTATTCTCCTTAATAATCTCTGCTAATATACCGTTCACGAAGCTTGAAGACGAGTCTTCTCCAAAAGCTTTCGACAACTCCACTGCCTCATTAACAGAAACCTTGCATGGTATGTCATCAACAAAACAAATTTCATAGATTGCAAGTCTTAATATTGCCAAATCAATTTTGTTGATTCTATTAAAGTCCCAATCTTTAAGATGTGACTTAATTTTTTCATCTATAGTTGAACGATTGTTTGAAATTCCGAGAAAGAATATTCTCAATATATTTTTCATCATCTTGAGATATTTCTTCTTGCTCTTCATCACTCTCAAAATATCTATCATATAACTCCATTATATCTTCATCTTGAAAAGCAAGTTCAAATATAATCTTAAACGCTATCTTTCTCGCCACGGTTCTACTCATTTAGTTCTCCTTACTAGGTGCATATATCACCATTACATTTTGTCAATCCAAGTTTTAAGTTTGTCCTTAACAGATGTTTTATTAGTTTGAATATATTTGCCAAGTAATCCCAAACCAACAATAAGAGCAATTTTCATTAATGCAGAAATAATTGTATCTCCACCAATAACTATTACTAAAACAGCAACAACGACACCAATAATCATGCCAAGATACTTATCGATAAAATCTTTAAATGTCATAATTACTCTTCCTCCTTTAACTCTTCCTCTTCATCCTCTGTTTCTTCTTTTGCTTCTTCTGTAATACTATCTAATTTTTCGATAGCTTCAGTTAAAACCTTTTTATCAGGTTTATTTACAATTTGTTCAATATCTTCTTCAGGAGTCTTCAAAGATACAACTTCAATTTCTTTAGAATCTGTATCTGATTCAACATTAGATTCAGCAGTATCTTCTTTCTTCTTTGTAGCAAAGATATTTTTAATTTTAATATTTACATCTACAACATTTACTCCAATGTTTTCATAGATTGTCTTTTTAATATCTTGTTGAACAGCTTCAACCAATTCACGAATGTTCGTGTCTACATATACTTGTGCTATTGCGTAAATAATAACACCATTTCTCTTCTTAGCCATTTTAGCTTGAACATCTTTAATGTTGTCATATGACATAGCAACAGTACGCGCTGTATTTATAATTGTATCTTGAGCAATTTGAACTTCACCATTCTTACTCTTAACAGTAATTGGTGATCTATCCTTTACTCTAAACAATGATAAGAATACTGTTGTTTTAAGTGATAAAACAAGTAATACAAGTCCAGTTATTGTGATAGGATTAAACAACTTCTCACTAACGATAGCATCATTTAATGCATATGTAGAAATCAAATCCAAGATAACTCTAGGCTCAATGATTCTAGTACCTACTAAAATTAATGCAATTGAAATTACTAAAATAATAATTGAAAAAATAAATGAAATTAGCTTATCTAAAGCTCTCATCTAAATCCCTCCTATTCATCCTTTATAGTTTCTTCTTGTGTAGCCACTTTTACTTCTTGTTTCTTTTTTGGAACACTAACACCTTGAATATGAACATTAACTGATACAACATTCAAGCCTGTCATTGCTTCAACTTGTGTCTTGACTTTATTTTGAACTTCCCAAGCTATGTCAGGAATTCTTGCACCATATTCAACTGTAACATTGATATCTATTATAGTGTCTTTCTCTCCTATTTGAACCTTAACACCTTTAGTTTTACGTCCAAGCATTTCGCCTATGCCATTTGCATTCATTGATGCAACACCTTTAACTTCTTGTGCAGCAATACCTGCAATTGTTGCAACAACTTCTTCTGAAATACTAATTCCTTTTGTGTCTTCATCAGTAATGATGTCTCCACTCTCAATAGGAATTATAGACTCCTCTAAATTTTCGTCTTCCATAAGAACCTCCTAACTTAATATAGTTCCAACTTTTAATTCATTACCTCTAAGATAATCTTTGATAGGCATTCTCTTAGAGTTTGGTGCTTGTATTTCTAAAACATTAAGTAGTCCGCTTGATGTAGTTATAATCAATCCTTCTTTACTATTTGAAACAACTATACTTCCAGGATTATTGTTTTGCTCTTCTTCGCTTAAATAATCTTCACTTAATTCTTCTGCCTTCCAAACCTTGAACACCTTGTCTTCATAAACAAACCATGCTCCTGGTGCAGGGTTAACACCTCGAATTAAGTTTACAGCAGAATAAGCAGATTTATAAAAATCAATTTTAGTATTTTCTTTAAAAATCATAGGTGCTGTAGTGAAATCATCACCTTGTTTTTTAGGCTTAATTGTTCCATCTAAAATATCATCCAAAGTTTTAACAGCTAATCTTGCTCCCAATAATTTTAGTTTTTCATATAAAGTTCCATAAGTGTCATCTTTTTCAATTGGAATTTCTGATGTAAGATATATATCTCCTGTATCCATACCAGCATCCATTTTCATTGTCGTAACACCTGTTGTTTCATCACCATTAATAATTGCCCATTGAATTGGAGCTGCTCCCCTATACTTTGGAAGCAATGATCCATGAACATTCATTGAACCATACTTTGGAATGTCTAAAAGTTCTTGCGGTAAAATCTTGCCATATGCAACTACAACTATAATGTCAGGCTTTAAGCTTTTTATCTTTTCAAGAAACTCTTCATTGTTTCTAATTTTTTCTGGTTGAAGAACATCAATATTATTTGCAAGAGCATACTCTTTTGTTGGAGGCATTTGAACTTTCATCCCTCTTCCTACTTGTTTGTCCGGTTGACAAACAACAGCCAAAATATTATGCCCACCATTATGAATTTGTTTTAAAGTCTCCAAAGCAAAATCCGGAGTACCCATAAATACAATGTTCATTATTTATTTGTTCCTTTCAGCTTCTTCTTGTTCTAATCTTTCTAACTCTTCTTGATCAAAAATTTCTGTTGCTTTATCTATAAATAATATTCCATCTAAATGATCTATCTCGTGGCTAAGTACTACTGCAAGCAAACCTTCTGCTTTAATTTTAATCTTTTTGCCGTCTTTATCTAATGCTTCAACAGTAACTTTTTCAGGTCTAATAACATCTCCTAATTTTCCAGGAACACTAAGACATCCTTCTCTACAAACTTGTTCTCCACTTTTCTTAGTAATAACAGGATTAATTAAGAAGTATGGCCCCTGTGGATTTTCTTCTTCCATTGTTAAATCAACCACAATAGCTCTTCTTAATACACCTACTTGTGGCGCAGCAAGTCCGACACCATCATCAGTTACTTTTAATGTTTCATATAAATCTTCAAGCAATTCTTTCGCTTTTTCATCGACAGTATCAAAAGGACGAGATTTCTTTCTAAGCAAAGGATCGCCAACTTCTCGTATCTTCCTAATAGCCATTTGTTACTCCTTTAGTTCATATTATTTGGATTAATATCAAAATTTAATCTTGTATCTTTTGATTTTAATTGTTCAAAATTATCAAGACATATATTAATCAAATCGATATTTTTGTCATTCATTTGCATTTTTCCAAGAACTCTCCACCTAAAATTATCATTCACTTTTGATATGGGTGCAGGCATTGGATTAAACAGCTCAAAATGCTCTTTAAAAATATCATAAAATAGTTTTGCATCATTTTTAACGGTGCTCTCATTTGGCCCCATTAAAACACCTATCATTATATCGCAAAATGGTGGATAATTCAACTTTTCTCTCACTTTTATTTCGCTTTTGTAAAAGCTTAAATAATCCTGTTTTTCAGCCATTTGAATGACAAATTCGTCTGGCATATATGTTTGAATTATTGCTCTTCCTTTTTTATCGCCTCTACCCGCTCTACCACATACTTGAGTGATTAATTGGAATGTTCTTTCTGAAGCTCGATAATCAGAAATATTCATCGAACTATCTGCTGCTAAAACTCCAACTAAAGTAACATTTGAAAAATCATGTCCTTTAGTTATCATTTGAGTTCCTAAAAGAATATCTATCTTTTCATTTTTAAATCTATTCAAAATGATTTCATGTCCATTTTTTACATTGGTTGTATCAATATCCATTCTAATGATAGATGCTTCTGGAAAAATCTTATTAAGAGCTTGTTCAATTTTTTGAGTACCAGTTCCAAAATATCTTATATTCTCGCTTCCACATACTGGACATATTGTCACATTTTGTTTTTCTGCACCACAATAATGACAAAGCAGTTTATTCTTTGTAATGTGGTATGTCATTGCAACATCACATTTGTCGCACTTAACTACATATCCACAATCTCTACACATGATGAAAGTAGAATATCCTCTTCTATTTAAGAACAACATGGTTTGTTCTTTATTCTCTAAATTCTTTTTAAGTTCTTCATACAATTCTTTACTAAGTACTGTCTTATTTCCTTGAGCAAGTTCTTTACGCATATCAACTGTTTTTACAGTAGGCATACCAGCACTTGAAACACGTTTAGTAAGCTTTAATAATTTAATATCATCCGTGTTTTCTGCTTTATAATATGACCTAATGTCAGGTGTTGCACTGCCTAAAACTAGCGGTATATCAGCCTTTTGAGCCATTACTCTTGCAACTTCTCTAGCATCATATTTAGGCGTAGTTTCAGACTTATAAGAACTATCATGTTCTTCATCAATTATAATTATTCCTAAATCTTTAACTGGTGCAAACAAAGCAGAACGAGCACCTATTACAATCTTTGCTTCACCACTATCTATCCTTCTCCATTCATCATATCTTTCTCCATTAGATAGTTTGCTATGGAGAATTGCTATTATTCTTCCAAAACGAGCTAAAAATCTATCTGTTATTTGTGGTGTTAAAGATATTTCAGGGACAAGTATTATAGCAGTTTTGTTTTGTTTAATTACTTGATCAATTAAGTTTAAATAAATCTCTGTTTTACCGCTTCCAGTAACACCATAAATCAAGTATTCATTAAATTTATTAATAGATATACTATTAATAATGCTTTTTTGTTCTTCAGAAAGTTCTGGAGCTTCATCTCTTTTTACATGTTTTGCAAAAAAAGGATTTCTAAGCACTTCAACTTTAAATGATTCACAAATATTCTTATCCGCTAATGTTTTTACAACTGCAGAATTAGTATCTGTTACTTCATATAAAATTGAAGCAGGAATTTCTTTATTGTCTTTCAAAAACTCTATAATTCTTTTTTGTTTATCAGATCTTATCTTAAATTCATCTTGTGAATTCAAAAAATGTTCTGTTAACTTTACAAATCTTTCATACTTTATGTTGACTTTGTCTATTTTTGTCTTAGTACCTGGCGGAACAAGTAGTTTTAGAACATCAGAAAAGTTGCAAAAATACCTTTTGGCCATCCATTTTGCTATTTCTAATCTATTGTCATCAAATGTTTTGTCACATACTCTAGAAATAGTCTTACACTTGTATTCTGATTCTTTCTTAAATCCAATAATATAGCCTATTTCAAGGCTTTTATAGTTGGCAAACGATACTAAAACTCTATACCCAATGTCTATATTTTTACCAATTTCATAGCCTTCTGGAATCTTATAATCGAATATTCTATTTAGGTCATTGGCTGATGAGTTTACAATAACTTGTGCAATCTTTACCTCTTCGTTCATTAACTTGTTCTCACCTCCGTTCTTTACAACTATGTTACATTATACCCTATTTTATTGTAATTCAAAAGTAATATTGATATAATTTTTTTGGATATCGAAACTGGGTTTTCTGTATTCACGGAGGTGTTTTGTATGGTATTAAAAAAATGTAGAAATTGCGGAGCATTTATTAGTAGCGATGCTGAATTCTGTTCATCATGCGCTAATAACTATGATTACAATAAAACAATATTGAAAGGATATTTTGATAATGGTATGGGAAATGATTCAATCCCTACTATATCATCAGCAACAGGTGTTTCTCCTTCATTGGTTCAAAAATATATGCTTGATAACAATTATATTGATGCTAATGGATTAGAAGCTACTAGCTTTGCAAGCTTACCTTACTAATTAACTAATTAAAAGACTACCACTTATAAGTGGTAGTCTTTTTTTATTCATTTCTTCATTTTAAACTTATTTTTCTTATTGTCTCTTAAAAAGACTCTCCATCTTAATACATACTTTTCAACAATTTGTGCAACGCCGTCGTTATCATTAGATGGAGCAACTTTATTTGCAATTCTTCTAACATAAGGAGATCCATTACTCATTGCAACTCCAAGGCCAGCATTATAAATCATATGCATATCATTTATATTATCTCCGATTGCTATGATTTCACTCTTTTTAATTCCAAGTTTATTTGCTAGATATTCAACAGCAGTCCACTTGTTAGCTCCTTTAGCTGAGATATCTGCATAACTATATTTAAGAGTCTTCTCTTCTCCATCAACTTTAATCTTTTTAACGGAAGTATGTGGAACAGGTAAAACATCAATTTCTTCAATATCTTTTAACTTGTTAATAATGCTTCTATAAATCGATCTATCTTCATCACAAATCATTAGCTTAGTAATATTCGAATTAGTTGCATTAATATAATCTCTTCCTGCAACAACCTGTTTAATTCTTGCATTTGGATTATAGTTTTGTTTATAGAAGAACAATGACATGTATTTGATATTCTTAACAATTAATTCTTCTTGTGTGTATACCATGTAATAAATACTATTTTCTTCACATAAATCAATTACTTTATTAGCAACTTCTTTCGAAATATATTTAGAGTACTCTAATTCCCCTGTTTTCAAGTTTATAATTGAAGCACCATTTTCAGAAATCAAATATTTATCTGCACCAATTTGATTACAAAAGTTTAGGACATTTTTAGAAATTCTACCAGATGTAAGCACAACAAAAATACCTCTATCAGAAGCTTCTTTAAGCACTTTTTTAGTGTTTTCAGAAAGCTCATTTTTAGAGTTTAAAAGCGTTCCATCTATATCAACTGCAATCATCTTATAAAGTGACATTTCTTCCTCCGTAAAACTTTTAAAATGGAGGTTAGATTAAAAAATCTAAGCCTCCATCTTTAATCATTAGTCAAACAAATCTACTGTTTTAATTCCCATATATCTATCAAGTATTACTGCAATTTCGGCTCTTCTTATTGGATTGTCTGGTCTAAATGTACCATCATCATATCCTTTTATTAAACCACCTTTGATAGCTTTTATTATACTAGATTCAAATTGGTGACCACTAATATCGCTCAATGGTAATAATTCTCCATCACTAATCTTAATAAATGCGTCCATAAGAGCAACTACTTCTCCTCTAGTGATAGGCTTATTCATTTGAAGAGAACTACCAAATATATTTGTAATTCCTTCCATACCAACTGCAACTCTACCAAGTCCTGGATATGCATCTTCTAAACATCTCATTAAGAAGTCATAATCTAATTTAGAATAATGGCTCTCATCATAATCTATGAAATAATAAATCATTCCAGTAGATCTTGGTGCATAATTTAAGCTTCTTAGAATTCTAGCAAGCATACATATAAATTCTATACGTGTAATGTTGCCAGAAGGTCCAAATTCATCTTCATTATATCCATTAACTACACCCATGTTATAAAGTGTATTAATAGAATCTTCAGCCCAAGGGAAATCAGCAACATCTTTAAAAGAGTGCTCTATATCTCTTGCATTGCCATTTAATGAAAATTCTACATCTTCAGATTTTTCAAAATTATCTGTATATATAATACTTGTACTATTTACACTAACTTTTTCGCTTGCATTATTAGGGTCTGCCACATCAATCTTGTCTGCATTAAATACACTAACTGCTATATACTCTGCTCCATCAATCTTACAGAATGAATTGAAAGATGTAACTTTAGATCCTTTTGGTGAGATGTATGTTACGCAAGTATCAACAGGAAGCCATCCATAGTCATCCATCCAAATTTCGTTCCAGTCATGATTTGTTATTGAATACTTATATTCAGCAGGAACATCAACATATTTTCCTACACTATCATCAAATACTCTATCTTCTTCTTTAACTAGTTTTCTTTCAACAATATATCCACTGATTACTCTACATGGGATACCAACAGCTCTACAAAGTGCTGCGTATAATGTAGCATATTCGCTACAAACACCTTTTTTATTGATTAATGCTGAATATGCTCCTTTATTAGCATAAGATCCACTATTATCATAAGATAAATATGTATTAACAAATTCATATAAAGCCATAGCCTTTTTGTAGTCAGAAGTAACATTATAAGTAACTTCTTTAGCTTTTGATACAATTTCACTGTTATCGCTTTCAATTCTAGTAGCTGGCTTTGTATAAATCTTATTATCAGCATCTATTGTAGAAGATGTTCTATTTGGAATATCACCACTATATGATCCAGGTGTATAAACTCTTTCAATTGTAATATCTATACTTCTTCCAGGATTATATGTGCCCAAATCATATGTAACATACAAATTGCCAAAGTCATCATAGAACTTTGAGTTAGGTGTTGGAGTAATTGTAACACTCTCATCATCCTCGTATGAAACAAAGTCTTTTTGACCTATCTTTATAGTGGCAAAAGACGTTTTTATCGCACGTGTTCCTTTATTCGTAAGTTTATATGTTTGAGTTACTTTATAACTTTCCTTTGCATAGCTAATATTAAAAATCATTAATATCATCAACAAACTCAAAACTAAAAAAAGTATCTTTTTCATTAGTTATCCCCCTAATTAGGTAAAAGTTTAATTACTGCAAAAAGGATAAAATATCCCAACTAAAATTTTATTATTTTTCACCCCTAAAAGCAACTTTTGTATAGAAATGTAACAAAAGTGAAACAAAAAAGCTGAGTTTTAAAACAAACTCAGCTTTTCTAATTATTTATTTTGTTGCAGCTTTTACAACTTCTGCAAATGCAGCTGGATCAGCTACTGCCATTTCAGCAAGCATCTTTCTATTGATTGTAATGTTGTTTTTCTTCATTCCATTGATTAATGTAGAATAATTAACTCCATTAGCTCTTGCTCCAGCATTGATTCTAGCAATCCATAATTGTCTAAAATCTCTCTTTTTATCTTTTCTACCAACGTAAGCATACATTAAAGACTTCATAACAGCTTGGTTAGCCATTCTAAATCTAACGCTTTTTGCTCCATAGTAGCCTTTAGCCATTTTTAAAACTTTTTTATGTTTTTTCTTTGTGATTCTAGCAGTTTTAACTCTTGCCATTTTAATTACCCCTTTCCAATAAATTTCTATTAAGCGTATGGAAGCATTCTCTTAACGTTTGCTGCCATTGTCTCATCGACTAATTTAGATTTTCTAAGTCTAACCTTTCTCTTAGCTGGTTTAGCATTAGAATTTAGTAAGTGTCTTTTGTTTGTTTGGCTTACTTTAACTTTTCCTGTTCCTGTAAGCTTTACTCTTTTAGCTGTAGCTCTGTGTGTTTTCATTTTAGGCATGATAATAACTCCCCTTCCTCTATATTATTGATTTTTTGGACTAATAATAAGCATCATGCTTCTTCCCTCTAACTTAGGTGCCTTTTCAGCAACACCTACTTCAGAAAGAGCCTCTGCAAATTTATTTAGAACATTTACTCCAAAAGAAGTGTTGTTAAGCTCTCTACCTTTGAATTTGATAGTAGCTTTAACTTTGTCACCATCTTCTAAGAACTTTCTAGCATTTTTTGCCTTAAATTCAAAATCGTGAGTGTCGATTGTAGATGAAAGTCTAATCTCTTTGATATCAACAATTTTTTGCTTTTTCTTAGCTTCTTTCTCTTTACGAGCTTGTTCATATTTGTATTTGCCATAGTTCATGACTTTACAAACTGGAATTTCTTGACCAGGCGCAACTTCTACTAGATCTAAATCATTTGAAGCAGCATAATCAAGAGCTTTATCTAGCTCCATTTCGCCAAGTTGTTCTCCTTCTTCAGAAATAACTTTCACTACTTTTGCAGTGATTTCTTCATTAATACGTAGTTCTTGTTTGATAGAAAACCCTCCTTTTTTATAAGAAAAAAGACTTAAATTCGTCAAAAGAAGAATTTAAGTCACCACTAGTCATATTATTTAAAAAACAATATATTTAACCGATGCTCATCCTTATGGCACGGTGAGAAGTGGTTACTTCTTCTTGAACTTCATCAAATATACAACGAAAAAAGCCTTTTGTCAACCATTTTTTATAGTATTTTTCCGTCTTTTGACTCCAATATGATAGTAACTGGGCCATCATTTATAAGGTTAATCTTCATATCTGCCCCGAAAACGCCTGTAACTACCTTATTTGGAAGCAATTCCTTACAATATTCTACAAATTTTTCATAAAGTGGGACTGAAACATCTGGCTTAGCCGCATCTATAAAAGCTGGTCTATTTCCATCTTTGCAATTAGCATAAAGTGTAAATTGAGATACTAATTGAAGTTCTCCCCCTACGTCATTTAAGCTTAAGTTCATTTTTCCTTGATCATCTTCAAAAACTCTAAGCTTAACAATTTTTTCTGCTAATGTTTTAGCATCTTTTTCTGTATCGCCATAAGTAACTCCAAGTAAAACCATAAAGCCTTTATTAATACTTGAGTACTCTTCTCCGTCGATTACTAAACTTGAACTTTTTACTCTTTGAACAATTGCTCTCATAAAAACATCTCCTATTAAAAATGGCGACTAGTTTGTCGCCAAAAATTTATTCATCCTCTTCCTCATCTTCGTCATCACTTTCTTCAAGTAATTCGCCAGTCTCTGAAGGAAGCTTGTCTTTTTTATATCTGTTTTTGAAAACTTGACTAATAACAAGTCTTCTTGTTTCTACTTCATCCATTGCTACAAAGAATGCAAGTGCTGCACCAAGCCCAAGGAAATTGAAAAATCTATGAATATAAATATCCATAAACCAATCTGGATTCTTTGAGTGAATTAAAAGTATTAACATGAAATAACAAACTGGTCCAAGACAAATCTTAGACTTTTTTAGTTTGAATGATGCAAACAATAATCCGACAGTAATGATATACCATAGTAGAAAAATCCACGGATTACTAAAATCGATAATCATATTATTCAATCCTTTTTTGTGGTAAATTTAATTACTACATTATATTATTCTTCGTCTGGTTCATCCCAGTTGTGCCATACTTCAGAAACATCATCATTGTCTTCCAAATTGTCAATAATAAGTCCCATCTTTCTAGCACCTTCAGCGTCTAATTGAACATAGTTTTGAGGAACCATTTTAACTTCTGCTTCTATAAATTCTACTCCTTTTGCTTCTAATCCTTCTCTTACACTAGAAAAATCACTAGGTGCTGTTGTAATTTCATAGAATTCTTCATCTGGTTCAAAATTTTCTGCTCCAAGCTCAATAGCTTCTTCCATCAATTCATCTTCAGATAATTTGCAAGATGCTTTTTCAATAATCATTACGCCTTTTTTATCGAACATCCAAGAAACTGATCCTGTAGCACCAAGATTTCCACCAAACTTATCAAAAATGTGACGAACATCTCCAGCAGTTCTATTTCTATTATCAGTAGTAGCTTCAACAATAATAGCTACACCATTTGGTCCGTATCCTTCATAAACAACATCTTCATAATGAGCATTTGAACCTTCTCCTGCTGCTCTTTTAATACTTCTTTCTATATTATCATTTGGCATATTATTTGCTTTACATTTAGCAATTACATCTCTTAGTTTAGAGTTAGATGCTGGATCTGGTCCACCCTCTTTAACAGCTATTAAAAGCTCTCTTCCTAATTTTGTAAAAATCTTTCCTCTTGCTGCATCTGTTTTACCTTTTTTAGCAGCAATGTTATGCCATTTGCTATGTCCTGACATCAATATCATCCTTTCTCTATTGCTTTTTAAAGCTATATAATTTTATTACAAAAAAGCCTATTTGTCAAAATTATAAGCCTTATGTAAACCAATTTGCATTTATTTTTGATTATTTATATAATGGAGTATGAGGTATTTATTATAGCTTTAAAGGAGGATTTTATGAACAATAATTACAATAATGATGATTTTAGTAGTGATTGGAATGCCCCAAATACGACAATTAATTATGATAGAGAGACTCAACCTTTTTATAGTGATACATTTGAAAGTTCAAAAGATTCTATACTTTCAAGGGTATTTTTGTGGATGACAGCTGGTCTTGGTCTATCTGCCATAGCAGCACTTACTTCGTTTAAGATATTTGGCATGGCTTTATTCACTGCTCCAGTATTTTATGGATTGATTATAGCCGAATTAGTTTTAGTATTAGTTTTTTCTAGAAAGATTACAACATTAAGTGCCACGGCAGCCAAACTTATATTTATCGCATATTCTGTTATAAATGGCATAACACTTTCTTGTATCTTTTTTGTTTATGAAATAGGTTCTATATATATTACATTCTTTATTACTTCATCCATGTTTGCTGTTGCTGCGATATATGGAAAAGTAACTAAACAAGATTTATCCGGAATCGGTACATACCTAGTAATGGGATTATGGGGATTAATAATTGCAGGAACAATTAATATGATTTTACATAGCTCAGGATTAGAGTTTTTTACTAGCTTTATTGGAGTGATAATATTTGTTGGTTTAACAGCATACGATGTAAATAGATTAAAAGATTTAGCTGTACAAGGCGGAAACGAAGAATCAGTACAAAAGATTGCAATCTGGGGTGCACTTCAATTATATCTAGACTTTATTAATTTATTCTTAAGATTACTAAGATTCTTTGGAAAAAGAAGAAGATAATTATTATATAATTAAATTGCGCTTGGTTTTTTGGGACACTTACAAAATTCCAACTTAAAAGTTGGAATTTTGTAAGTGTCCCAAAAAACCAAGCGCAATATTATTTCTTAGTGTGCTTCGTACCAGTTCTCTCCCACTTCAGCCTCAGCAATTAGTGGAACTTTTAACTTAGCAACATTTTGCATTTCATTAACTAAAATTTCTTTAGCTATTTCAACTTCACTATCAGGCGATTCTAAAACTAATTCATCATGAACTTGAAGAACAAGCCTTGTATTCAAATTCTCTTCATCTAATTTCTTTTGAACATTTACCATTGCAATTTTAATAATATCAGCAGCGCTTCCTTGAATTGGTGTGTTCATTGCTATTCTTTCTGCACCTTGTCTAACATTGAAATTCTTTGCATTTATTTCAGGCACGTATCTTCTTCTTCCCCATAGCGTCTCAGAATATCCTTTAACTCTACATTCTTCAACTGCCATTTTCATAAAGTTGTGTATGCCTGGATATTTTTCAAAGTACTTTTGAATATAAATCTTTGCTTTCTTTCTCGAAATACCAATATTAGCTCCAAGTCCAAAATCTGAAATTCCATATACGATTCCAAAGTTAACTGCCTTTGCTTCACTACGTTGTTGCTTTGTAACTTTATCTAAAGGTATCTCAAATACTTGAGACGCTGTAATCGCGTGTATATCTTGTCCATCTTTGAAACCTTTTATCATTGTGTCATCATTAGATACATGTGCTAGTACTCTTAATTCAATTTGCGAATAATCCGCATCAATAAACTTATATCCTTTTGGCGCAACAAATACTTTTCTAAACTCTCTTCCAACTTCCGTACGTATCGGAATATTTTGTAAGTTTGGATCAGAGCAACTAATTCTACCTGTTGCTGTAACCGTCTGATTAAATGATGCGTGTATTCTTCCATCCTCCTTTACAAGTGGCAATAATCCATCTGCATAAGTAGATTTTAATTTAGCCAAAGTTCTATATTCCAAAATCTTTTCGACTATTGGATGATCTTCACGAATTTTATCTAATGTCTCAGCATCTGTTGAATATCCGCTCTTAGTCTTTTTAGGAGCATATATTCCCAAAACTTCAAATAGTATGTGGCCTAATTGTTTAGGAGAATTAACATTGAAGTTTTCTCCTGCCATTTCCATTATTTCATCATTTAATGCATTTACTTTTACTGTTAAAGTCTTTTGATACTCTTCCAATGTAGATTTATCTACAAGCACTCCTGCAATTTGCATTCTTGCAAGAACGATTCTAAAAGGCATCTCAATGTCTTTAAATAATTTATACTCTTCTTCACTTTTAAGTTTAGCTTCTAGTTTATTCTTACAAGCTTCAATATATTTTGCATAGTTTATAGACTTTTCTTTTTCTTCTTTATCATTTTCTTTATTATCATTGCTCATTCCAAGAAGACTGATTTGTTCAGGCTCTTTTTTCTTATTTTGATCAACTAGTATTCCTAGTTCTTCTAGGATTATATCTTCCAATCCAAATTTGTTTTTTGATGGATTTAAAATATATGATGCAATTTTGATGTCAAAATCTAAATGTTTAGGTACAATTCCAAATCTATTTAATTCAATATATGTTTGTTTAACATCATAACTTATCTTTGAAATATCTGATTCGAAATATACTTTTAAATCATCTACTGATGGATTTGATGCATAATAAATTGTGTCGTCTATGATAACCGCTAAAGCATTATTATCATAGTAATATGTAGATACAGTTTTAGTATCGTTATGGCGATTGATAATCGCCGCTACAAATGCTTCTTCTTTATATTCTTTTTCTTCATATGATGCGACTGATTCTTCTTGAATAGCATTTTCGCCAGTAGGTTGTGTCAATTTATACTTTTCAATATAGTTCTTAAATTGTAGTTTAATAAACAAATTATATAAATCATCATTATTTACTTCTTGTTTTTTCAAATCATCAATCGTTACATCAAGAGGCACTTCTCTAAAAATTGTTCCTAAATCTTTAGATAAATACGCTAAATCTTTATTAGCCTCAACTTTTTCACGAAGCTTTCCTTTAATCCCCTCAACTTCTCCGCCTTGTTCTACAAGCGAATAAATAGTATCGATATCATGATATTTTTCTATCAATGAAAAAGCTGTCTTTTCTCCTACTCCTGGAATACCTGGAATATTATCTGAAGTATCTCCCATCAAACCTTTAATCTCTATAAATTGACTTGGTTCAATGTTAAATTTTTCTTTAACAACTTCTGGAGTATAATCAGTATATTCTGTTTGCCCCTGCTTAGTCGTAGGAATTCTAACTGTTACTTTGTTAGATACTAACTGTAGATAATCTCTATCTCCTGTTAATAGCAAAATAGAATCTGCTTCTTTTTCTCCAATCAATGCAATTGTTCCTAAAATATCGTCTGCTTCGTATCCTTCAAGTTCTAATATTTTTATATTCATTGCATTCAATACATCTTTAATCAATGGCATTTGCATTCGAAGTTCATCAGGCATAGGTTTACGTGTGCCCTTATATTCTTCATATTTTTGATGTCTAAATGTTGGAGCTTTTAAGTCAAATGCAACACAAATATAATCCGGATTATAATCATCTATTGTTTTATTTAAAATAGATAAAAAACCATAAAGGGCATTTGTAAAAATGCCCGTAGATGTCCTCATTATATTTCTGCCCATGATACCGTAAAAGGCACGGTTCATGATACTATTACCATCAATTCCTAAAATCTTGCTCATATATTTCTCCATTACGATTTTATTTTGTGCGTAGTGCACCTATTCTTTGATCTTTAGTAGCTGAATTGCTATCATACTTTCTTACTTCATTGTGATAATCAATTCCATTATTAAATCTCTTATATTTAACTTTCATCTCATCAACAAATTCAACTTGGAAGTTTTGTGGTTTTTCTTTACCAAACAAAGATTTCTTTTGAGGTTGTGGAAATTCAATATCGCTTGCCACTCTATTTGTTTGTCCATTAACATATATATAATGAAGTTCATCATTATACATTGTTTCAATTACCCACACTGGTAGCAAAATAAATTTCTTAACAATATTCTTAATATCACAATTCAAATGCATTCTCTTTATCTCTTCTGTCTTACCAACATACTTATTCATTTGATTTTTTGTGTATTCTTCAGTAATTACTTTTAAATCTTTCCAAACTTTATCATGTGTTTCATATTTAGATACTGTGTAGAATCCTTTTCCAAGCATCTTAGCAAAAAACATCTTTTGCTTTTTATAATCATAGTTTGCAAAAGCATCAACTGCTTTGATTGGAATAGTCTTAGTAGCATCACATAATACATTTAGATTTTCAACATAATCAATCTCTTGATAGTAGAAACCATCATCGCCAAATCTATTATTAATTTCAACTGTCTCTAAAAAACATCTATATGAGTTCTCTACAAGATATCTATAAAACGGAACATATAGCCCTTTTAAAGAATCAAACTTAATACCATTTAATAATTCTTGTGGGCATCCGCCAGCTTTAAGAGTATCTATTAAATGAGATAAGAATGAAGTTGGATCTTCTTTAAACTCAATTATTAATTCTGGTTTGAAATCAACAATTCTTGGGTTTAATTCAATTAGATTATTAAAGCAGAATGGACAAACATCATAAGAATAATCATTATTAACTATCGTTTTCTTTCCGCATAGTTTGCAAATGATTTCAACAAAGTTGTCTGTAAAATCATTATTTACCATCCCCTGCTTTTCTTCATCACTAGCTAATTCCTCATGTGCAAAAAATCCTCCACAGCTAGTACACATATAACTATCTGTATCTTGATCATATAAAAGTGGATTATTACAATTTGGACAATTATATTGGTTTTCCATATTATGTACACTCCTTCTACCCATATATATTTCTATTATATTGAACAATTCCAAAAATAACAATCAAATTAAAAAAACTGTAAAGAAGACATAATATCTTCTTTACAGTCTAATTATCTTATTTAAAGTTCTCTATTCTCTTTAGAATTCTCTCTTTTCCAAGAAGTTTTAAGATATCATATAAGCTTGGTGATTGATGCTTTGTTGTAACAACATATCTAAGCATTTCGCAAATATTACCAATTGAACCAGCATAGGCCTCTGGATTTGCCTTGTATTCCTTAGTTGTTGCATAGTTATATTTCTTACCAAATTCTGCCATATCATCAAACCACTCTTGTTGAGTCTTTGATGCATCATAGTAATTTGAAATATAATCTTTAAGCATTTCAACATCTACTTTATACTCTTTATCTTCCCAATTGTTTGTGAATAATTCATCAAACATATACCACATTTCTTTTTTAGCATCAGAATAATATGCTAAATCTTTACGTGGTTTCTTTTGCTCTCTTTCGATATTCAAAAATGCAGTTGAATATTCAGGATCTTTTGTGAATATATCATAGAATTCTTTATCAAATTCATTTAAGTATCCAGCAATTCCTTCATAAACTTCTTTTGCTGAGATCTTAGCCATGTATTCTTTACAAATAAAGTTTAATTTATCTAGATCAAATATAGCAGGGCTCTTTGACATCTTTGGAAATTCGAATACATACTCTTCCGCTTTAACTGCAGGATTAGATGTATACCATGGTTCGAATCCAGAATTTGCTAAGGTTCCTAAATATAATTTAACAGCTTCTAGTGGAACACCAAGTTCATGATAATATGATGTTGCAGCTTCTGGATCTTTTCTCTTACTAATCTTTCTAACCTTACCATCATCTAATTTTGCAATTGGTGCTATATGACAATATGTAGGTGCCTTAAATCCAAACACTTCAAACAATTGTGTATGAATTGGAAGTGAAGCTACCCACTCATCTCCTCTAATAACGTGTGTCGTACGCATCAAGTGATCATCTACTAAATGTGCAAAGTGATATGTTGGTAGTCCATCTGATTTACAAATAACTATATCCATATCATTTTCTGGGAAGCTAAGTTTTCCTTTAATAGCATCAATAACTGTTTTCTTATTATTGAAATTACCTGGTGACTTAAGTCTAATGATATATGGATCACCATTTTTAATTCTCTCTGCTCTTTGATCATTACTTAAGTTTCTACAGGTTGCCCAAGGACCATAATAACCTATTCTTGCTTTTAATTTTTCTTGCTTAGCTCTTATTGCATCTAGTTCTTCTGGAGAACAAAAACATGGATAAGCCAGTCCTCTTTCAAGCAAGTGTTTAACAAATGCTTGATAGATTTCTTTTCTCTCACTTTGAACATAAGGGCCATAATCACCCTTATAGTTGTCATCATCAACTTGTCCTTCATCAAAAGTAACATTATATTCTCTAAGGCCATTAATAATATGATGAATTCCATTATCTATTGTTCTTTTTGTATCAGTATCTTCTACTCTTAAGAAAAATACACCATTTGTTTGTCTAGCAAAAGCTTGAGATACAAAGCTTTGGTATAAAGCACCTATATGAATATATCCTGTTGGACTTGGAGCATATCTAGTAACGATTGCTGTTTCTGGTAAATTTCTTTCAGGATACATCTTTTCATAGTCTTCCACTGTTTTAGTAATTTCTGGAAATATTAGGTCTGCTAACTCTTTATCTGAAATCATTTATATGTCAACTCCTTTTTTTTCGCTTTGTCGCATTTTATCATATTTTCTTGCCATTTACAATAAATAATGCTATAATGAGCAAGTATTTGTAAAAGCCGGTGTGGCGGAATGGCAGACGCACATGACTCAAAATCATGCGGGAAACCGTGTGGGTTCAAGTCCCACCACCGGTACCAAAAGCACAAAAAAGTCTATCACAATCTATGTGATAGACTTTTTTATTAGCTTTTCTAATAATTATAATTTACACTTCCGCCAGCTACAACGCCAACAACAACTGCAATAATGAATATAACAAGCCAAATAATAAAGCTTAGAAGCATTAACCATAAGTATGATCTAGCAAAGTTTCTCTTGTTAATGTTATCCTCTGATAATGCATTAACGATAAGCATAATAAAACCAACAAGTGGAATACTATATAGAAGCATATATCCTATATATCCCCATGGTTTGATTGGTCTGTAATATGGCGGAACACTATTATATGCATTTGGTTGCGCATAATTTTGTGGGCCATAGTTTGGTGCTGCATTGTATTGTGGATTTCCGTTTGGATAGTTATTGTTATACAATTAAAACTCCCCCTCTTCTTAAGATACTAACATTTTACTATAAAAGATATTGATATGTAAATACCTATTTGCTTCTTTGCACGTCATAAACAGAGTCCACTTTTCTCAAGGCTTTGATTATTTTATTAAGCTTATCTACGCTTTCAACCTCAATACCAATAGTAATTATAGCAACTCTATTTTGAGTGGTTCTTGCATTAACAGAAACCATTGTAGCTTTGACATCATTCATAGCAATTGTAATATCTTGCAATAATCCGTTTCTATCATTTGCATAAACAGTAAGATCAGTAACAAATGATGCTTTTACTTCTTTCTCCCAAGAAACATCTATTAATCTTTGTTCATTATTAATTAGGTCTCTACAATTATCGCAGTCGGCTCTATGAACAGAAACTCCTCTGCCTCTTGTAACATATCCAATGATTTCATCACCAGGAAGTGGGTTACAACATTTAGCAAGTTTTACTAAACAGTTTTCAATTCCTTTAACGATAATACCATTTTTAGAACTTCTTGGTCTATTATCTAGTTTGACTTTTTTAAGCTCTTCAATTGTTTTTTCAATCTCGAGATCTTTATTTTCTTTTTTATATTCTTCCAAAAGTCTAGTAATAATCTTAAGTGGTGAAATTGCTCCAAATCCGATTGCAGCATAAGCATCATCTAAAGAATTATATTTATACTTTTCTAATACTTCAGGAAGCCATTCTGGTCTAAACAAATCAGAAAAACTGATTCCAATTCTTTTAATTTCTTTTTCAACCATTTCTTTTCCTTTAGCTGTGTTTTCCTCTCGAAGTGCTTTCTTAAAATAGTTTTGAATTTTAGAACGTGCAGCATTTGTTTTGACCATCTTAAGCCAATCTCTTGATGGGCCACTAGAATTATCCGAAGTAATTATCTCTACTATGTCGCCATTTTGAAGTTTAGTAGTAATTGGTACAATTCTAGAATTAATTTTTGCGCCTACCATCTTATGACCAACTTGTTCATGAATAGCATAAGCAAAATCTATAGTAGTCGAACCAACTGGCAAAGACTTGATATCTCCAGCAGGTGTGAATGCAAAAACTTCTTCGTCAAACAAATCGAATTTAAGCTTGCTCATAAATTCTTTATCATCATTTGTTTCATTTTGCCATTCAATAGTCTCACGAAGCCATGAAAGTTTATCATCCGAAACTGATACTGATGCACCTTTTTCTTTATATGCCCAATGAGCAGCAATACCATATTCAGCAACTCTATGCATGTCCCATGTACGTATCTGAACTTCAAAAGGAACACCATTTTTACCTAAAAGTGTTGTATGAAGTGATTGATACATGTTAGGTTTAGGCATAGCAATATAATCTTTAAATCTACCTGGCATTGGCTTGTACATTTCATGTACAAATCCAAGTGCAGCATAACAATCTTTAACCGAATTAACAATTATTCTTAAAGCAAATAAATCATAAATCTGATCTAATGTTTTATGATCTTTTTGCATCTTTCTATATATACTCCAAAGATGCTTTGGCCTTCCATATATTTCTGCTTGAATTTTAGCTTCCTTCATTTTTGCACGAAGCTCATCTAGAATTTCATTTATAAACTTTTCTCTTTCTTCTCTTTTTGTCTTAACACCTTTAGCAAGTTCAAAATATGCATCCTCTTCAAGATACATAAATGCTAAATCTTCTAATTCCCATTTAATAGAATAAATACCAAGACGATTTGCGAGAGGTGCATAAAGCATACGTGTTTCTTTTGCATTAGCTACTCTTCTATCACCAGGAAGGTGTTTTAAAGTACGCATATTATGAAGTCTATCAGCAAGCTTAATCATTAGAACACGAATGTCTTTGGCCATAGCCATAAAGAACTTACGATAGTTTTCAACTTGTTCTTCTCTTTTATCTATAAAAGTTTGTGCAGCAAGAGAACCTAATTTTGTAACACCATCAACCATCTCTGCAACATCTTCGCCAAACTCTTTAACTACTTCTTCTCTAGTTACTGCTGTATCTTCAAAAACATCATGCAAAAGTGCAGCGCAAATTGCATCGTCATCTAATTCTAATGTAGTAATAATGTAAGCAACTTCAGTTGGGTGAATAATATATGGTTCGCCAGACATTCTTAGTTGATCACCATGTGCTTCTTTCGCAAAGTCATATGCTTTTTGAATTTTCTTACTATTAGATTTTTTATTATACTTTTTCGCATTTGCAATAACATCTTGAATCTCTGCCATACATCTCACCTCCCTTTCCAAATTGTAAATGAAATTAATTCACTTGCGAGCATCGTGCAAAGGACGAGTGTGGTTTTGTACGTTTATGTACAAAATCCACCGAGTCCTTTTAACGATGCGACCAATTATATACTTTTCTTAATATCCTTAATATTAAGCTGAATCATCTCAATACCATTATAAGAATTAATTTCCAATGCACAAAGTATGTCGGCTTTTTCACCCATACGTATAGTATTCTTCTTTTCGCCCATATTAAACGCAATAGCCGAAAAGATTCTATGATCTTCTTTAACATTAAGTTTTAAATGTTTGTCATTAGATAGTGTTCTAATGCTATCTACTTTAACATTCTTATATGCAAATAATGGTGCTGGATTAGATTCACCATATGGTTCTAATAGTTTTAATTCTTGTATAGTTTGAACTGTTATATCTTTATGAGTTATCTCAGCATCATATTTAATTGTAGGAATTATTTCGTCTGGAAGTTTGTCTTCAACATATTTAGTAATACTATTTCTAAAATCATCATATTGTGATCTTTTCAATGTAAGACCAATTGCCATTTCATGGCCACCAAATTTTTGAAGATCTGCTTGGCATGCTGTTAATGCAGCATGTAAATCAAAGCCATCTACTGAGCGTCCTGAGCCTTTACACTCATCATCCTCTAAAGAAATAAGTATAGAAGGTTTGTAATAATTCTCTGTTATTTTTGAGGAAACTATTCCAATAACTCCATGATGCCAATTTTCTTTACCAACAACAATTATTTTGTTTTCTGCAAGTTTCTCTTTTGAAATGATTTCTTGCACTTCGTTAAAAATACCTCTTTCAATTTCTTGTCTTTCTCTATTCATTTCATTAAGACTATTTGCAATATCCATAGCTTCTTTCATATTATCTGTAAGAAGCATCTTAAGTGCTAACTCAGCATTACCCATTCTACCACTTGCATTTATTCTTGGAGCAAGTCCAAAACTTATTGATGTAGAATCTATTCCTTTTATCATTGATGAACTAATCAAAGCTCTTAAACCATAGTTCTCTGTTTTAGCCATAGCCTTAAGACCATACTTAACAATAACCCTGTTTTCATCAACTAAAGGAACAATATCTGCAACAGTTCCAAGGCAAGCTATATCTAAATATTTTAAGTAGTCTTCATCTTGTTTATTTAACTTTTTGCAAAGTGCTTGAACTACTTTAAAAGCAACTCCGCATCCTGCTAAACTATTAAATGGATATGTACTATCAGGTCTTTTAGCATCAATAACAGCAACACAATCTGGTAATTTTTCTGGACATTCATGATGATCTGTAACAATAACTTCTAGTCCTTTTGATTTAGCATACTCTACTTCATCATGGCCCGAGATGCCACAATCAACTGTAATTAAAAGTTTAGTACCTCTTTCAGCAATTGCATCTATTGCTTCATTATTTAACCCATATCCTTCTTGAATTCTATTTGGTAAATAGTAATCAACTTTTGCATTAATCTCATCTAAGAATTTATATAAAATAGTGGTACTTGTAATTCCATCAACATCATAATCGCCATATATTGTAATCTTGTCGCCAGCTTCAATAGAATTTATGATTTTATCGACTGCTTTATCCATATCATTAAACATAAATGGATCATTTAAATCATCTAATCTAGGATGTAGAAATTTTTCAATTCGATCATCTTCAACAATATCACGATTAACTAATATTCTTGCTAACAATGGTGATATATTATGCTTTTCTGCAAGAGGCATAATAAGTGACTCATCTACTTTATAAGATTCCCATTTTTTATTCATGTGACCCCCAATCTTAAATGAAAACTCCGTTTTCAATTAATCATTAATTTTGCATCTATTTTATATCTTTTAGCGTAAATTAACAAGACAAAATCACAAAAAGCTGGTTGATATATTACTAATAGAAAACAATCCGCACGATTACAGCTTGTATAATTTGAAGCGAAGAATCCCGAGTTAACGAGGAAATAGATTCGAGCTTCAAATGGTACAAGTTGTTGAGTCAGGACGTTTTCGTAGTAATATATCAACCAGCTTTTAGGAATCATAAATTATTCATATAATCGATCTAGTGATTCAATGCTCTTGTTAGGAGCCATAATCATTAATGTATCATTTTCTTCAACAATTGTAGCCGCTGTTGGGAATACAACGTTTTCTCCCCTCTTAACGCAAACAATATTAAAAGAATACTTTTGTCTTAAAGCTAAATCTCCAAAAGATTTACCAAACCATGACTTTGGAGCTTGGATTTCAACCATACTAAAGTCTTTACCAAGTTCAATTCTATCAACAACATATTTTGTAGTAATGCTATTAACCAATTTCATTGCAGAATCAATTTCTGGTTGAACGATTTTATTTACGCCAATCATTTCAAGAAGCTTAGCATGTTTTTCATCTCTAGCCTTCGCAACAATATGTGGAACGCCTAAATCCTTAAGTGAAAGTGCAACCATTAAGCTAGACTCTATATTATCTCCAATACCAATAATTGCTATATTAAACCCTTTAATTCCACATGCATCTAAAGCATCTGCATCTAGCGCATTTATTTGAACCGCTTTAGTAACATATGGCATTGCCTCTTCTACCAAAGATTCTTCACTATCAATTGCTAAAACATCGCAATCATAATTAGATAATCCTTTGGCAACTGTCATACCAAATTTTCCAAGTCCAATAATTGCAATTTGTTCTAATTCTTTTTTCATATTTAGTCCCTCCACTATCCGACTATTACATCATCTTTAGGATAATTAACTATATTGCTTTGCTTAAATCTTTTTCCAGCAACAGCCATAGTCATTGTAACAGTTGATACTCTTCCTATGTACATTATAACTATTAATAAAATCTTACTTGTTGTAGTAAGTCCAGCAGTGATTCCCAAAGAATAACCACATGTAGCCAATGCCGAGATTACTTCAAACATCATATCTATAAAAGCAATTTGAGGATTTAAAGCAGATAATACCATAGTCATTACAGAAACAATTATTAAAGCACTAATCAAAACTGTAATTGCCATTTTAATATCTTCATCTGCAATCTCTCTTCTAAACACATTAACTCTTTTATTATTAGATGCTCTACTAAGCATAGTTATTACAAGTACTGCTATTGTAACAGTTTTAATACCACCAGCCGTGCTACCAGGTGCTCCACCAATAAGCATTAATATCATGGTAAAGAATTTACCAGATTGTGTCATGCTCATTAAATCAACGGCAGCCATACCAGTAGTCCTTGCCGAGACACCATGGAATAAAGAAATAAAAATTTTATCAAATGTATTATATTTTCCTAATGTCAAAGGATTCTTATATTCAAATAATAAAAATCCTAAAGTTCCAACAACAATCATTACAATTAACATTACAAAAACAAGTTTTGTATGTGTAGAAAAAGTAAGCCATGTTTTTCTACGAGATAAATTATTTTCTTTTTTAAGCTTACGTTTTTCAAAAATTTCATTCCAAACAATAAAACCTAGGCTTCCCATAATAGTCAAAATTCCGCAAACACCAATCACAAGATAATCTGTCGCAAAATCTTTAAGGCTATTAGGTCCGAAGCAAATCATAACCACAATTGCAAAAACTTGATACCGATGTAAAAAACGCTTGTCCCATTCCCTTCCAAGGTCCATACATTGGTACAAATCTAAAGCATAGAATTATTGCCCCAATTAATTCCGAGAAAAACGTGAATTTTATAATTCTCTTTATAAGAACTTTTATTTTATTCAGTTTTTCGGGTGTACCGTAAAATCGTGCCAATATTTATTTGTTCTTTAAATGTTAGTTTTCGTTTTGTAATTAAGATAAATGCTGACATTATAAAAATGAAACCTAAAGCTCCGATTTGTATTAAAATCAGCATTACTATTTTACCAAACAACGTGTATTGCTCTGCCGCAACAACAGTAGAAAGTCCAGCAACACATACTGATGCTGTTGCTGTAAACATTGAGTTTAATAAATCATGTGGTTTTCCAGGCATATTACTAATAGGAAGGTTTAACAATAAACCACCGACAATAATAAGTAGTAGAAAACTAATTATTACTAATTGAGTTGTTTGGGCCATCTTCTTTTCTTTTACAATTTTCATTTTTTATCCCTTCGTAAAAAAAGCCAAATATTCGATATTACCATCGCCACCTTTTATTGGTGACTCACAAACTCCAACATTATTATACCCTATTTCGTTAAAAGCTAGTACAATTTTTTTAATTGCATCTTGTCTTACATTTTCATCCTTAATAACACCTTTAAACTTAGTAGCTATTTCCATACCACATTCAAATTGTGGCTTAATCAAACATACTATTTCTTTTAGATTTGGAAGTTCCAAAAACTTTGGAATTATCTTGGTTACAGATATAAAAGAAACATCAATAGCAGCAAATGTAGCATCTTTTATTAACTCTTTATCCATTTCTCTAAAATCTGTATTCTCATATAAATTGATAATTGGATTTTTCGCAAGGTCTTTATCAAATTGATCTGTTCCGACATCAATTGCATAAATCTTTGCTATTCCGTTTTGGATAGCTACATCTGAAAAGCCTCCTGTAGACGAACCAATATCAATCATTATTTTATTAGTTAAATCTATGTGCCATTCTTGCAAAGCTTTTTCTAATTTTAATCCCCCACGAGAAACATATTTTAAAGTCTCGCCTTTAATCTCTACTCTATCATTATCGCTTACTTCAAAACCAGTTTTAGTAATTTGTTTATCATTCACATAAACAATACCATCTTTAATCCCAAGTTGCGCCTTCGAGCGGGTTTTAAAATAATTATTTGTAACTAAATAAACATCCAATCTCATAAAATACACCCTTTATCTTGCGCTAAGTTCTTTTAAAACTAATTCATAACCTTCTTGTTCGTTTTTGTAATCAATATCTTTGATTTCAAAGCCAGCATCTTTTGAATGAATTATTTTTTCTACAAAGATTTTTAAAACATGTGGATTTCTTACGAGTATAGGTCCAATTACATATGTAGCATATAAATTATTTTTGTATGCTCCCTCATATTGCTTTGTTTCATCTTCTCCAATACCAAACTTAACGTTAAACAAATGATTAGTATTATTTTTCAAATTAGATTGCTTATTGATAAAACCAACAACTTCTTTCCCAAAAACTTCGGAATTCAAAATAACATCATCAGTTTTTCTGTCTTTAAGTCTTTGAACCTCATAATCAAATACGCCAATTGCTTCTTCACTATCTTCGCCATCTATAATTGCTTTTCCAAGCATTTCAAGACTACTACCAGTAAACAAAGCAACTTTGTTATTATTCACATATTCTAGTAATTCTGCCTTATGATTTTTTAAGTCTTCAAGTGCCATCTTTAAATGATTCTCTGTTCCACAGCCACAATAGATAAAGTCATAATCATTAAGATTAAAAGAATCACCTATTGTTTTTTTGTCTAAGAAAACTTCTGCACCTTGATCTTTTAAATGAGCACACAGAATATTAACATTTCCATATTCACCATATAGATTTAGTAAGTCACTATAAAGATGAAGTATCTTTATCTTCATATTATCCTCCACTATTTAATTCTATTAATAAATTTATATCTATCAGTAAAACAAGTAACTAGATAAATATCGCCCTTTGCTTGTTCGCGAGTGATGTTCATCATTTCATCCAAATCACTTGTACAAAGCACTTTAGACATATCACAATCCGAATAGTTAAATCTAGCTATCAAATCATGAACATATTTACCTGCAAGAATTACTTTTTTAACACAATCTACATTTAACTTTTCAAAGTCAATATCCCATATCCATGATGTCTCTGATGTAAAATACTTTCTACTGATTTGATCAACAATTACAACGACTGTACATGGTTTATTCTCGTTCACAACATATGAGATGGATTGATTGTAAGCAATCGAATTTTCATGCTTACTAGTTAAAAGCATTCCATTATGCTCCCCTATTTTAAAGCTTTGTACTCTGTCATTTTTCAAAATATAATCACTAAGCGATTTAATAATATTATCTTCATTAATTCCAACCAAGTTAGCTACAGCAAATGCAGCAAGCATATTATATGCTGAATAAACACTTCTTAATGATAAATGAATTGAATACTTATCATTAATCTTCATTTCGCCAGTTTGTAAATCTATACTTGTAATAGCATAATCCGGATTCTTTCTTTCATGTCCACATTTATCACATTTATATCCGCCAATTTGCGAATAATTATGATAAGAATACTCTAATTTGCCACCACAGTTTGGACAATAAATACCATCATTATAAACACCCGTGTTTTCTTTAGTAGATAATCCTGATTCATTCATTCCAAAATATGTGACATTATCTCTCTTGAATCCATATAAAGAAGAAAGCGGATCATCAGTATTTAGAATCAAATGAATATCCTCTAAACCAGCTTCTTTAATAATATTATATATTAACTCCGGATGACCATTTCTAGTCATTTGATCTCTATACAAATTAGTAACAACTAAAAACTTTGGTTTAAAAAACTTAAGAGTATGTCTTAAATATCTTTCATCGCTTTCAATAACTAAAGCATCTTTAGCTACAACACCTTTTAAATTGCAATTATTCAAAATCATAGTTGTAACGCCTTCAGTTTGGTTAGAACCTTCCAGATTGCAACCAACACTCAACCCATTATTTGATAAAATATTGTAAATTAATTCTGTCGTTGAAGTTTTACCATTACTACCAGTAACAACAATTACATTTTCTGGCATCTTAACTTTTGCCAAAATGTTAGGGCAAAGCTTAAGCGCAATTTGACCAGGCTTACTACTTCCCTTCTTCAACAACTTTCCAATTTTATATAATATTTTATTCACGATAATAACAATCGACTTGTTCATAACTTTTGCCTCTCCAAAACAAAATTATTATAATAATATTACTAAACTTTATCGTTATTATCAATAGAGCATTGCGCAAAGGCTGAGTGTGGTTTTGTTCGTTGCGAGCAAAATCCACCGAAGCCATTTAGCAATGCGATAGCATGTAACATTAGCGTAATAATTATTTAACATAATTTTAGTTTACTTTATAATTTGCAAAATATATAATAATTTTGTATGTATGATGATGTCTCATAACGGGGAGGTGAATCGATTATGGCAGAAAATGAAACAAAACCAGAGAAGAAACAAATCGAGATGAGTATTTGGTTTGTAATTCTTCTAGTTGTAGTTATCGTATTTATGTGCGTATTTATGAGCATGAATAAAAAATTAGGTGAAGCTAATGATAAGATTACAGAGTTAGAATCTAGCTATGCATCTTTACAAGGAAAATATAGCGCTCAAGTTGAAAACGTAAGTGCATTAGTTAACCAAGTTTATTCTCTATCTCCAGATCAATTAAGAGAGAGATTAGCCGCTTTATCAGGAGCTGAAGTTGAACCAGCTGCTGAAGAAGTTGTATCTGGCGAAGTTATCTCAGGAGAAGTTGCTGAATAATAAAAGATAAAAAAATGACGTCCAAATTAATTTGGACGTCTTATTTTTTACTCAGCTGTAAATGGTAATAAAGCAACTTGTCTTGCTCTCTTAATAGCTGTTGTAACTTCTCTTTGATGCTTAGCGCAAAGACCTGTAACTCTTCTTGGAAGAATCTTGCCTTTTTCACTAATAAACTTCTTAAGTTTTTCAGCATCTTTATAATCAATAACTAAATTCTTGTCAGCACAATACATGCAAACTTTCTTTTTAATTCTTCTTACTCTTGGCATAGAATCGTCATCGTTATTGTTTCTTCTATTATTGAATTTTTTTCCTTTCTTTTCAGCCATATTAGCCAACCTCCTTTTCAAATACTTTAAAATGGTAGGTCGTCATCTGTAACTGGAGTAAAGTCGCCTGAACCTTCTTGTACATTAAATGGAGCATCAACTCCAGCAAATGTATTACCAGAACCATCGCCTTCTCTACGAGAGTCAGCAAAATATGTTTCTTCAGCAACAACTTCTGTTACATAAACTTTTTTACCATCTTTGTCATCATAATTTCTAGTCTGAAGTCTACCAATAACTCCTACTTGTTGACCTTTCTTGAAATACTTGCTACAAAACTCTCCTGTTTTGCTCCATGCTACTATGTTGAAGAAATCAGCATCAGGTTGTCCTTCTTGCTTAAATCTTCTATTTACTGCAAGTGAAAAAGTACATACAAGTGTGTTATTTGTTTGTGTGTATCTAACTTCTGGATCTCTAGTAAGTCTTCCCATTAAAATTACTTTGTTCATATAATTTTCTCCTTAATTTAAAATTAATCTTCTTTTTTTACAATTATATGCTTAATAATTTCGTCTGTGATGTTGTAAATTCTGTTTAGCTCATCAATAAACTCTGGGTTGCTACTAAAGTTAATTAGTACATAGTATCCTTCATTATTTTTTTGAATAGGATAAGCTAATTTTCTTCTTCCCCATACCTCAGTAGATTCAACTTCGCCTTCTTTAGCAATCATATCTGTGAATTTTGCTGTAATTCCAGCGCAAGCTTCGTCATCTAACTTTGGATCGATGATGATAATTGTTTCATATTTATTCATCTATCTGCACCTCCTTTTGGACTATTTGGCCCTACTACATTAAAAGTAGAGCAAGGAATGGTGATACCTGAACCGGTAAAACCGCATATAAATATACCATTTTAATAGCAAAAAAGCAAGAAAAATCTATACTTTTTTTCTCGCTATTTCTACTAATCCTAGGTTAGTAAACCCATATATTTCAACTTTTGAGCGGTCTTTTAAGGCCTCTTGGCGCATCAAATCTATGATTTTTGCCTTATTTTCAGGGCTTTTCATGTTTATAAAGTCCACTACAATGATACCGCCTAGATTTTTAAGCCTTAATTGCCTCATAACCTCCAAAGCCGCTTCCTCGTTAACTTTAGAGCAAAACTCTTCTTTATCAGCCCCATTATTTCCTAAATACTTACCCGAATTAACATCAATTGCTGTAAGGGCCTCTGTAAAATCAATATTTATAAACCCGCTAGATTTAAGCCAAATTTTTCTTTTTTCCTTATCTTCTAACTGGCCAATCATTCCAAATTTTTCAATAAAATCAGCATCTGGTTCAAAATCAATTTCAATATCTATTTTGCTTTTAATTTCTTCATATATTTCTTCAGAATTTATATAAATCTTTGAAAGACTTTTTTTGCAAAACTCTCTTAAAATTACTTCATTTATTTCATTGGCATTATACAAAAATGAATTATAATTTTCTTCCATACTATGCCATTTATTAATTAATTGTTTTAGTTCATCAAAAACAATTTCAGGTTCAACATTTGACGCCTCTGTTCTAACAACATATCCATACTTGTTTTGCAACTCTTCTTCTATCATTTTTGTTAGGTTGCTATCAATTGAATTCTTCTTTGAAGAAGAATGAATATCAGAATTAGAAAACAAAACTATATACTTTCCAGCAATTGAAATATCAGTAGTCATTTTTGCATCTTTAGTTTCTGTAGCCTCTTTTTTTAGCATTACTACTATTTCATCATTAACTCTAACATCCTTGTCAGTTCTATCAATGTATCCTACTTTATTGTCATCATAATAAACAAAAATAGCTCCTGAATTTCTGTTAATGTCTTTTACCTTAGCGCGATAAATATTACCTATCTTAGGCATATTGTTTTTATCGAATTGATAAAACTCAACAATCTTGTTGTCTTCTAAGACTATTAATTTAATAAACAATTTACCTTCTTCAATAATTAATTCCTGCATACATTTACCTCTGGTTATATTTATTCATTGCACCTTCAATACTATTATTAATTATCTCTAAGATAGCATCAGCCGCTTTAGAAGTCACCTCTTCGATAATCTTATCCTCTTCTTTTGAAAACTTACCTAAAACATAATCGGCTAAATCTCTTCCATCCGTAGGTTTTCCAGTACCAATTCTAACTCTAGCAAAGTCTTTGGAACCAATTTTTTTAGTGATGTCTTTCATACCATTATGAGTTCCAGGATTTCCTGAAGGTTTGATTCTAATACTTCCAACATCAATATCAATATCATCATAAATAACAATCAGATCTTCTACATCTGCCTTGTAGTATTTTAGTAATTCAACAACACAATCTCCACTTAAATTCATATAGGTTTGAGGCTTGCAAAGAATAACCTTTTTGTCTAGCATTCCCTTACTTCCATATAGTCCTTTAAACTTTGATTTATTAACATCTATATTTAGTCTATTGGCAACCTTATCTAATACTCTAAAACCAGCATTATGCCTTGTTTTTTCATATTCTTTACCAGGATTGCCCAACCCAACAATAATCTTCATCTTTTCACTCCTTTTTCAATACCTAGACTATTTTACCATATATAAGTAGAAAATTGCATCATTTTTACATAATATTAGCCCAAATCTATTGAAATTTTTGCCAAAATAAGGGATAATATAGGTGATTTTATACTATCGTTGGAGGTAGACATGTTAAAAACATTACTTGGCAAAATATTAGATCCAATAGATAAGCTAATATTTAAGCCTTTAAAGATAAATATGAATGAATTTTGTGGCTATTTGTTTGGAATTATATCCATTATTTTAGCTGCAGATAGACTGATTCAGTACATTAGAGTGTTCTTTACAGGGCAATTCTCATTCTATTGGTCTCCAATAGGATATTTATTTGCATTGCTTTGCCCATTTATAGGATACGTTACATTGTGTGGTTCACCAAAGTGCAAAACACTTCGTGACCCAATGCATTATTTTGTATTCTATTCACTTTTAATGTATGCCATCGTTCTAGGAATGATAGCACAATGGACAAACGAGATTACATGGTATGTTCTTATGAGAAGTACAGGATTTAAAAACATCATTGAGCATTTGCCAGACATCATAATCCCAGCAGTTGGTGGTATTTCTATCCTACCTACTTTCCTTACTTTCAAGACAATGTTTAATTACTACATTGGTAACATTGTTGATGGTGATGAATATTGGATTGAATCATTCGAAGAATTCAAAGGTGTTAAATTAGAAACAGCATCTTCTAAAAAAACATTACCAAGAGCATATTTTTGCGATGCTCCAATTTGTTTAGATGAAAAAACTGGTAAGATTACAATGATACCAGAAAAGCTTCGTTTCGAAGCTACTATGATTGAAGGTGCTACTGGTACAGGTAAAACAGCTACTGTAGTTGAGCCTATGTGTGCAAATGATATTGAAAGAAAATTCTTCTTTAGAGAGCTTTCTAAAAAAATGGCACATCACGCTTTATCTACTGGTATGGCAGAATTAAATGTACCATATAGCAATGATGTATTAAACCACAACTTTGACCTATCTTATCTTACACCTCGTAGTGGTCGTGAGAAAGAATACAAAGACTATGTTAAAGATATGATTAGATATGAAGATCCTGAGACAGGTCTTCTATACTATAGAGGAATTGGATTTACACTTGTTGCACCAGATAATGCTTGTATCGAAAGAGTGCACAAAGTTGCTGAAGCATTCCAAATGCACATAAATGTTATTGATCCAACAGATCCAAATTCTTATGGTATCAACCCATTTACTGGTAAAGATCCAGCTAAGATTGCTGCTATTATTTCTACAGTATTAAAAGCTATGAATGAAGCTGATGGCGGTAAAGATGATACATTCTTCCAAAACGTTGCACAACAAGCATTTGAAAACTTAGCTATTTTATTAAAACTTATTTATCCAAGAATGCATAATGGTGACACCCCTACTTTGGAGGACATGCTTGCTATACTTAACAACTTTGACTTAGCAGAAGAAATGTGTGAAGTTCTTAAGAAAGATGCAAAACTTGCAGAAGATTATACTTCACTAGTTGGATATTTTGAAAAGAACTTCTATAAACCACCAGTTAATATTCATGGTTATGAAATCGCTACTACTTATGGTAGTGGCCGTAAAAAGACTGAAGAAGTTGTTTATGGTGCTATCACACAGCTAGATAACTTCCTTAGAAACCCTGGTGTTAAGAGAGTTTTATGTAGTAGAAATCACAATATAGATTTTGACCAAGCACTTCAAAATGGTGAAATTATCACAGTATGTACTCGTCAAGGTGCATTAGGAGAAATTCACCAAAGAGCATTTGGTATGTTCTTTATACTATCATTTAAAGATGCAGTATTAAGACGTCCAGGTGTTGAAGATTCACGTACACCACACTTTGTATATATTGATGAGTTCCCTATGTATGTTAATAAAGATGTTGAAGCATTCTTTACCCTATTTAGAAAATATCGTTGTGGAACATTAATTACAATACAGAACTTATCTCAATTATCTCGTGTAAAAGCATTAAACTTTAAAGACATTGTTCTTACAAACACAAAATCTCAAGTAGTATTTGGTGACTTAACAGCCGAAGAAAGTGAATTCTGGGCTAAGGAATTAGGTCAAAAGAAAAAATGGGATTACAAAGCTAAGAAGATTATTGATACCTCTACAGAAGAAGGCGACAAAGCTCAAACAGAAGCCTTCATGCAAGCTAACCAAATCTATACAGATAATTATAAAGCAGGTAAAATCTTTAATCTTAAATTTAAACAATGCGTATACAAAACAAAAGATGTTAAAGGCGGACGTATTGTTGGTAAAGGTACAACAGACTTTATCAAACCAGAATACTATAAAGAACACAAAATGTCAGAATATGACTTTGAGGCGTTTGGCTCTACTTCATCAAATCAAAGCCACTTAAAAGGTCAATCAGATAACATGTTGTTTGGTGATATGCCTTCTACTTCTAAAGTTACTATAGATCCTATTCCAACTGCTGCCACAAATTTAGGTGGATTTGAAACATCTAGAGCAGATAATAGTAAAGTTGAAGACATTTACATTGACCTGGATAACGATGGTAAAAATGATCTTTCATATAATACATCAGGTGGTTCTTCAAATACAAAGAATAAAAAGAAATCACAACCATCATCTTCTTCATCAAGCAATCCTACAGGTTCAGATGGAAGCGATGATCCAATTATCGGAAACGAAAATGATGATTCAATTATCATTAAATTCTAAAACCAAAACAAAAGGCGAAGCTTTTAAAAGCTTCGCCTTATTTTTATGATCTAGAAAGTATTGGAGTTTGAATAACTTCTTTTTGATATCTTCCTGTCTCTTGATTTAATCTAAATGCAATCAAGCTTGTTTCTAGAGTCTCATCTAATTGTCTTAAGTCTGTTGTATAGTATACCTCTATTCCCTCTAGGTCAGCTTGAACTCTCATATAATCTTTAAAGATTTCTACTAGATGATCTTCATCTTCGCCTATGATTATCAATTGAGGTTTTTTATCAAATCCACAATCCTTAGCTTGGAAATTCTTATAGAAGTTTTCATATAGCTTAATCTTCTCCATGAACTTTTCTTCCCAACCAGGATTACGTCTAACAACTTCAAAAATAATATCTACTTTAATGTCGTTTTTAACTAATATTACTTGTCCGCCAGAAGCACTAAATTTTGTGTTTTGACGCTTAGCAAATAAATTCGCATTAGCAACATAGCCTCTAAATGCTCCAACTTTTTGCATATAAGCTATAATTGCTTGGTTACCTGCTAATCTTTTTTTAATCATATATACTGGCTTTGTATTATCAGTAATTTGCCATTCTGTTTTGATACCTCTAGATTGAAGTAGATATTTACCATTTTTATCTAAGCAGTAAACTCTGTAAATTCCTTTGCCTTCAGAGCTTTCAAAATAATATCTTGTAATTACTTTTGTTTTTATTAAATCTTCTAACTTTTTATTTAATTTATCTTGAGACTTAAGCTCTTCTCCTCTCATCTTAAGAAGTTGATAAATTTGTCTTGAAGTAATAAAACCAAAGTCATTAATTATCTCTAAAATTTGAAAATGTAGTTCGTTAATAACACCCATATCGATTTTATTAACTACTCTGTCGATTGATGAATAACCATCTTTTCCATCAAACACTTTAATTTCATTTTCCCTCATCGCAAATGGCGATTTAGGAGCTTTGATAGCACTATCTTCTACCATCTTAAAATCCTCCTTTTACCCAAATAATTAGCTTATTTAGGACTTATTTTAAAATATTAAATAAGTTTTAATGACTTGTCTTTAATTGACAAATCAGGTGATATTATTAAATTAATCACCACATATATTATACCAATTAAAAAGTGAAATTTTCAAGTGTTTCTCATAAAAAAATTGGCGCTTAAAAAGCGCCAAAATACGTCATTTTTTCCTAATTTGTAGGAATAGCAGTCATATTGCCCCATGTATCTCTTAGTACTAAATATACTGTCTTCTCACCATCTCCTGTTGATAATGTAAAAGATTTACTTGTACTTGGATTTTCTAATATAGAATTTACATTACTTGTTTGTTCAAATACTGCCATCTTATCTACTGATGAACCAGCATCTGAATATGTTATTGCAAGAGTAATGTTTCTCGTCTTAACTGCTTTTTTTCCGTTTTTCATTGTGCTTGTATTATTTACACTTATTGAACCTGTTGGTGCTACATCGTCTACCACTTTCAAAACATAAGTTGCACTTGCTTCTTTATAATTTGTTGTTGCAGCTGATTTTACTGTAACTGTAATTGTAGGACATACACTCTCATTTGCTCCTGCAGAAAGTCCACCAAGTGAACCTATTGTTACTGTTGTCCCACTTATACTAGATGTTGCAGTCCCATGATTATCCGAAACACTCAATGTTCCTCCATGATGGCTACTTACTGTAAATGTTTTACTTGACGTTCCGTATCTTACTCTTCCACTTGATGCACTTAAATTTACATATCCATTTGCTTTATTTATTGTAAAATCTGCGGTTGCTGTTACTGCATTATAATTTGTTGTTGTGGCAAATGTAGCTGTTATTGTATATGTTCCTGCATTTGTTGGTTTGGTCGTGCTCTCAGTATATGATGTACTGCCTCTTCCCTTATATTTATATGATACGTTTGAAGTTCCATTTGTTGATGAACTTGGTGATGGATTCGATGCTGTTCCACCATATGTCCAGTCTGCCATTGTAACACTTCCACTACCATTTATTTTTGTAAAAGTTAATGAAAATGTTGCTGTTGCTTGTTTATAATTCGTTGTTGCAGCACATGTAACTGTAACTTTTACTGTTGTTCCAACATTTATTGATCCTATGTTTGAGATTGTAACAGTTGTTCCACTTATACTACATGTTGCTGTGCTATTATCATCAGCAACTGATAATGTTCCCCCATGATTTGTTTTTACTGCAAATGTCGTGCTGGCCGTTTTGTATGGCACACTTTTATTTGCATCTAATGTCACATATCAATCTATTTTTGTAAACGTTAATGAAAATGTAGCACTAGCAGCCCTATATCTACCAGTTGCAGCACATGTTACTGTGACTTTTACTGTTGTTCCAACATTCAAAGTTCCTATATTCGAAATTGTAACTGTTGTTCCACTTATACTACAAGTTGCAGTTGCATTATCATCCGTAACAGATAATGTTCCTCCATGATTCGTTAAAACTGAAAATGTTGTGCTACTTGTTTTATATGGTACACTTTTATTTGCATCTAATGTTATATATCCATTAACCATCATTTCATAATTACATGCATCACAATATCCGTTGTTATTATTATCGTAGTGTGCTTGTGTATTTTCTAACGTTCTTCCACAATTTGAATAAGTACACTTTTTATAATGTCCACTTGCTCCATTTTGAAGCCAGTCAGAAGAAGTATGGGCACTCTTATTTTGGATATAGCCACACTTTGAACATTCTTGCCAGTGATATGACGCATCATTTGTCCAATTAAAACTATGACTTGCACAATATATAAGGACAGGAAGACATATTTTATTATTTGTAGAAGTAATTGGATCCGCCTCACCTATAAAAGAACCAGCTGTATCCCATGCATAACCTGCTAGTGTCGGATGTAAATCATTTTGCCACCAACGATATCCCACCGATGAGGCATAAACCCTAGAAGTAACACTTTGGGCTGTTGCAGCTTCATCATGAGTTAATAGTCTTCCAACTAATCCATATAAATTACCATATTCAGCAGCAAGATCCTTTGCTGCTTGCCAATTAAGATTATGTTTTTGATAAGATTCATCTGATGATTTACACTGTCTCAAAACTCCATTATTATAAGGATCATACCATAAAGGAAATCTTGCAAGTAACAAATAAGTTTCGCCTATATGTTTAATTACAAAAAACGTATCTTCATTAGAACCATTTTTTAAATCAACTGCTTCACCAATCGTAAGAGTTCCATCAGTTATAGTTACAGCAAAAGAAGTGCTTGTCAAAGCTATAATAAATAATAATGTTACCAAAATAATATTTTTTATAACTCTAAAATAATCCCCGTGTGTGTGTACAGCTGCAAGGGTTTCAAACGAACAGCAACTCTTTTTCATATCATACCACCCATTTTATTAAATACTTTTATTAATTTTATCATATAAGCAGAATAAAAGTACTGAAATATACATATTTTTAACAATTATTTAATAATGGATGAGAACTTATTCAAAATGTCCGTTTATGCTACTTTTTATATTTTCTTAAAAAAAAGAAAGCACTTTCGTGCTTCTTTTTTATAATTAAAATTAAACTAATTGAAGAATAACTTCTTCTGCTGCGTCTCCTCTTCTTTGACCTAATTTGATGATTCTTGTATATCCACCTTTGTTATTCTTGTACTTAGGTGCTAATTCATCAAACATTTTTGTAGGTAAATCGATGTTCTTTCCCTTTTCGTCTTTAACTTTATTAAGGTTCTTCATCAAAGTACGTCTTGCAGCAAGTCTTGATGGCTTATCTTGTTTAGCTTGAACTGTAACAACTTCTCTAACGGCTCTTTCATATTTTTTGCCGTTTTTAGATGTAACTGTTTCAGTAACTTTCTTACCAGATGCATCAAGTTTAACACGAGAAACTTTTTTATCAGCCATTTCGTAGTTATCTTGTTCAGCAACTGCTAAGCTCATTAAGCTATCAACTAAGCTCTTAACTTCTTTAGCTTTACTTTCAGTAGTTTTGATTTGACCATGTAAAATAACATTTGTTACTTGGTTTTTAAGTAATGCTTGTCTATGGTCAGCTGTTCTACCTAACTTTCTATTTGCCAATTTATTTCACCTTCCTATTTCTAATATTCCGTAGGCTTAAAGTCTAATCCTAATGAAAAAAGTTTTTCTTTAACTTCTTCAAAAGACTCTCTACGTAAATTTCTAACTTTCATCATATCATCTTCAGTCATATCAATTAAGTCTTGAACTGTAAAAATACCTGCTCTTCTTAAGCAATTATATGCTCTAACAGATAAGTCCAATTCCTCGATAGTCATTTCAAGAATTTTATTTTTCCTAGACTCTTCTTCCTCAATCATTATCTGACTTCACCTTTCTGATTTAGTCTTCAGTAGGCATAAAGTCTAATCCTAATGAACGAAGCTTGTTTGTAACTTCTTCTAAAGACTTTCTACCTAAGTTTCTAACTTTCATCATATCGTCTTCTGTCTTGTTAGTTAAATCTTCAACATTAACAATACCAGCTCTCTTTAAGCAGTTATATGATCTAACTGAAAGGTCTAATTCTTCGATAGTCATTTCAAGCACTTTCTCTTTCTTAGACTCTTCTTTTTCTATCATAATTTCTGTATTCTTTGTTGCTTCTGATAAGTCAATGAATAAAGCTAAGTGCTCATTCATAACTTTAGCAGCAAGTGAAAGAGCTTCATGAGGAAGCATGCTTCCATCTGTCCATAATTCAATTGTTAATTTATCATAATCTGTAATTTGTCCAACTCTAGTGTTTTCAACAAAGAAATTAACTTTTTTCACAGGAGTATAAATTGAATCAATTGCAATTACACCAAGTGGTTGATCTGGCTCTTTGTTTTTGCTTGAAGGATTGTATCCTCTACCACGATTAGCTGTAAGTTCCATATTTAATTTTCCGCCAGCAGTAATAGTACAAATATGTTGCTCTGGATTTAATACTTCAGCAACACCATCAGTAACTATATCAGCAGCTGTAACTTCGCCTTCGCCTTTAACGGAAATTTTAAGATTGTGTACTTCGTTGTCTGTAATCTTTAGTCTAACGCTTTTTAAATTTAAGATGATTTCAACTACGTCCTCGATAATACCAGGAATTGTAGTGAATTCATGCTCAACGCCATCAACTTTAATACTTGTAATTGCGGCTCCAGGCAATGATGATAACAAAATTCTACGTAGTGAATTACCAATAGTAACACCATAACCTCTTTCTAAAGGCTCACATACAAATTTTGCATACATATTGTCATTGTCTAATTTCAAACATTCGATTTTTGGCTTTTCGAATTCAATCATTCCTTAACCTCCTAAATAATTTATTTTATTTTAAAACTTGCTTGTTGTAACAAACAACATTAATTATTACTTAGAATATAACTCAACAATCAAATGCTCTTCTACTGGTAGATCAATTTGTTCTCTCTCTGGAACAGCAACGATTTTACCAGACTTTGCGTCTTTGTTTGCTTCAAGCCATGTTGGAACAGCTCTCTTAGCATTTTCTTCAACGATTTGTTTGAAGATTTCTTTGCTTGCGCTTGATTCTTTAACTTTAATTTCTTCACCAACTTTTGTTAGATATGAAGGAATATTAACTTTCTTTCCATCAACTAGAAAATGTCCTTGTGAAACAAGAGCTCTAGCTTGTGCACGTGTGCTTGCAAGACCTAATCTATAAACTACATTATCAAGTCTGCTTTCAAGAATTTGAAGAAGAATTGTACCTGTGATACCCTTTCTTCTAGAAGCTTCTTCGAAGTATCCTCTGAATTGCTTCTCTTGTACACCATACACCCATTTTGTTTTTTGTTTTTCTTTAAGTTGTAGGCCATACTCACTAACTTTTCTATGGCTAGCTTTAGGATTCTTGTTGCTCTTCTTATCATAGCCAAGGTATGTAGGATCAATGCCTAAACTTCTACATCTTTTTAAAACAGGGCCTTTACTTTTAGCCATTTATTTACACCTCTTTTATTATCAAATTTCGCGATTATACTCTTCTTCTCTTTGGAGGTCTGCATCCATTGTGAGGAATTGGAGTAACATCTTTAATTAAACTAATCTCTAGGCCTGCTGTTTGAAGAGCACGAATAGCTGCCTCTCTACCAGAACCTGGACCTTTTACATAAACTTCAACTGACTTTAAGCCATGTTCCATTGCTGCTTTAGCTGCTGTTTCAGCTGCCATTTGTGAAGCAAATGGAGTGCTCTTTCTTGAACCTTTGAAACCAAGTCCGCCAGAGCTTGCCCAAGAAATACTATTTCCTTGTACGTCAGTAATTGTAACGATTGTATTATTGAAACTAGAATGAATGTGAGCTTGACCTTTTTCAATGTTCTTACGTTCTCTTCTTCTAGTTGTAGTCTTTTTAGCTTGAACTTTAGCCACTTTACATTTACCTCCCTTTATTTCTTCTTACCTGCTACTAGCTTACGAGGTCCTTTTCTTGTTCTTGCGTTTGTTTTTGTTCTTTGTCCTCTAACTGGTAGGTTCTTCTTGTGTCTAATACCTCTGTAGCAATTAATTTCCATTAATCTCTTTATGTTAAGAGCTTGTTCTCTTCTAAGATCGCCCTCAACTTTATACTCTTTATCAATAACTTCTCTTATTTTGATAACTTCATCTTCAGTTAAATCCTTAACTCTAGTATCAGGATTAACTCCTGTCTTTGCTAAGATTTCGTTTGATTTTGTTCTACCAATACCGAAAATATAAGTTAAACCAATTTCAACTCTTTTTTCTCTTGGTAAATCAACACCTGCAATACGAGCCATTTAAAAAATACACCTCCAAATTTTAACCTTGTCTTTGTTTGTGTTTAGGGTTAACGCAAATAACTCTAACTACACCTTTTCTCTTAATAACCTTACATTTGTCGCAAATTGGCTTTGCTGATGGTCTTACTTTCATTTCTTTTCCCTCCTTGTAGGAATAAAACATATTAAACTAAATAGCTAAGATTGATCGGCTAAACGATTCACTATCTGGTCAAATATGTGAGTTGTGTCGTTTTTGTGTGTGAAATGTCGCACAAAAACATATACCAAAATAAAACGTGGGTTAAACATTAAATTTTGATATGAATATATATTGTCGCTCATTTAAGAGCGTGCCGCGCTTATTTACCTCTCCAAGTAATACGACCTCTATTTAAGTCGTATGGAGACATTTCAAGCTTAACTTTGTCGCCTGGAAGAATTCTAATATAATTCATTCTAAGCTTGCCTGAAATATGGGCATGTAACTTATGTCCATTTTCTAATTCAACTATAAATTCAGCATTAGGAAGAGCTTCTGTAACAACTCCCTCTACTTCAATAACATCTTCTTTAGACATTAGTACCTCCCAATTTTTTAAGTGCCCTTTTAACATCCTGATTAGTGATTTTTGACTTATTTTTGATTTTGTTTATCAAATCTTCAACTTTGAAATCTTGCTCAGCCATATGTTTAAGCTTTTTAAGCTTAGGATTTTCGACTTTGTGGATTTTACCATCCACAATATATGCAAAATTGTCCTTAATTTCGGTAACTATAAAGTAATTACCCTTATCTCTACCAGCAAGTGACAAGACTATACTGCCGAACATCTAACATTTAAAAATCTACCTTTCATAAAATTAAAAGTGCATTTGATGAAGCTGGCTTTTATCAGGGCTTTTATGGATTTTTTCTCCTGAAAACCGAGACCTAGCCATTCTCTAACTTGCATATTATACAAAAAAAGTATACAAAAAGCAACACTTTTTGCACACTTTTTTAACTTTTTTTTGGCTATTCCGTAAGGGTTTTCTAACATCTCACAATTGGCATTTTATGACAACTACTCTAGTATAGAAAAATTTGTCAAAACGCCCTATTTTTAGCCATTTTTCACACTTTTGAGGCTCAATCTCGACAAAAAAGCTATATCAATATATAATTTAAAAAATAAAGGAGCCTAAAAATGGTAAAAATCAATTATATAAATCAATATTTAAAAGATAAGTTTGGCGAGCGTACCTTAAAAATATGTATCGATGGTGGCTTCACTTGCCCAAATAGAGACGGTATCAAAGGAAAAAACGGGTGCATTTTTTGTAGCGAACTAGGCAGCGGTGAACATTTAGATAGAAGCCTTAGTATAAAGGAACAAGTTGCTCAAGCTTTTCATTCAATAAAAATAAAACGCGCAAATAGTTTTATTTTATACTTTCAAAATTTTAGCAATACATATGGAAGCGTTGAAGAATTAAAAACAAAATATGATGAAGCAATTAATGCATTTTATGATTATTCTGATGGCTCAAAAAAATTAGTTGGTCTGCAAATTGCTACTCGACCTGATTGTATCACTGAAGAAATTGCAAAACTATTATCATCATATAAAGATAAATTATATATAGCTGTCGAATTAGGATTGCAAACAACAAATGATGACAACAACTTTTTAAATAGATGTTATACAAAGGAAGACTTTGAAAAAGCTGTAAAAATATTGAACAGTTATGATATCGACGTAATTGCGCATATAATGGTTGGACTCCCTACTCCTGCTGGTAGAGAAACACATGATGATATCGTTAGGACTATAGATTTTATAAACACTCAAAAAATTCAAGGAATCAAAATTCATTCATGTTATGTTGTTAAAAATACATACTTAGAAAAATTATACAACGAAAAAAAGTATTCTCCAATTTCACTTGAAGAATACTTAGATGAACTTACATATATACTAACTCATATTTCACCAGACTTAGTTGTACACCGAATTTCAGGTGATGCACCAAAAGATATTTTAGTAGCACCCGAATGGAATTTACACAAAAAATATGTATTAAATTATATCTTTAACAACTTCACCAGCAATAATTAATCCAGCAACAGATGGCACGAAAGAAATGCTACCAGGCACTTTCTTTTGTGCTTTTTTATTTAATTCGCATTCACTTGTATCAATCGGATCTTCTTTAGAATAAAGAACTTTCAATTTTTTAATATCTCTTTTTCTTAATTCTCTTCGCATAACTTTTGCAAGTGGACATACTGTTGTTTTATTAATGTCTGTCACTTCGAATTTCAATGGATTTAATTTATTACCAGTTCCCATAGATGAAATTACCGGAACTTTTAATTCATTACATTTACACACAATTGCTATCTTTGCAGTAACTGTATCAATGCAATCAACAACATAAGACAAGTCTTTAGTTATAATTTCAGAATCAGAATCTGGCATATAGAATTCTTTATATACTTCTACATTTGCATCAGGATTTATTTCTAGAATTCTTTTTTTCATAACATCAACTTTATATTTACCAATTGTTTTTGTTGTTGCAATTAATTGTCTATTAATGTTACTTTCGCTAACTTTATCATGATCAATCAAAACAAAGCTACCTACTCCGCTTCTAGCAAGTCCTTCACATACAAAAGAGCCAACACCGCCAATACCAAAAATAGCAACCTTTGCTTTTTTTAGTTTTTTGATTCCTTCTTTTCCAATTAACATTTCAGTTCTTTGAAATTTTTCATCCATAATATCACCCTTTAAAAAAACTTCAAATAATGAATTAATCCATTATTTGAAGTTTAATTATCAATTAAATATTACCAACCTGTTCCTAAGTTGTCAATTATATAATCACCTGACTCATTAACTTTTAATACGCCTAAGCCGTATTTTTTAATCCAGCCAGATTCTTCATCATATTCACCATTTGCAATTGACATTAATAGGATATCTCCGCTTGTAGCATCTGCTGATGGTTTAATATCATATTCGAATTCTACAGCAACTTCATCTGCACCAAGATTCATTTCTGCAACTGCAGGAACTTCTTGTTCTGCTTCATAATCATAAGCTTTTGTAACGTTAGTTCTAACATCGAAAACTTTGTCTCCATATTCTTCACTAACAAGATTGAAGATTGCACTTCTAACACCCATTTCGATTTCATTGTAGTTGTCTTTTAATGGGATGTTGCTTCCTGCTGTACCTGTTTGTTCTTTCTTTGGAACTTCTACAAATTCTTCACCTGAAGTAACAACTTCACCAGATTCTGGTTTAGCTGGTTGTTTACCACGGCTTAAAATTACTGCTGCTACTATACCAGCAATGATAAGTAAAATAACTATAACAATAATAGCTTTTTTCATTTTCTCTCTCCTCCGTTTAGTTATAAAATGATACTTTTTTAAAGTCCGTTTCTAATACTACCACTTTGAAATAATATATACAAGCTTTTTAATTTTATGTAACCTTTTCTTTCGGATTTTTTATTAATGATACTGCTGTTGCAATTAATGTAATTGTCTCAAACACAATTGCTGCATATGATACATATACTATTGCATATACTAACCAACAAATAGCTACAATGATTCCTAATTTTCTAATTTTATCTTCATCACCAGTTAAGAAAGAAATGATTGCAACTGAGAATGCAATGAATGGCAATATAGAATAAATATTTTCATAAGCTAAAATAACAGCGATTAATAAAAATAGTATCATAAATAAAGAAAAAATATTTTTTGACTTTTTTAGCTTATACTTATCCATAATATAAATAACAATATAAGTAATTAATCCTAACACATTACTAATAGCACCTGCTATTCCACTAAGCATAGAATAATGTACCGTAAAAAACATATTAGCTATTATTTGCATGAATAGTATTTGTCTTTTATCCTTTCTATAAAAGCTGATTGATAAAAGCGCATACCCTATTGCGCCTATAATTTGTATTAAAATAAATCTCCAATCAATGTTTGTCATTAAATCACTCCGTAATTATTTTTATACTATGATTATAAAAGACACTTATTGTAAATTCAATAAGTGTCTTTTTATTTATGGTTTTACATATAGTTGTATCAACTTTCTTATATCTGCTACTGAAATAACTCCATCGCCATCCATATCCATTATTGGGAAATCAGCTTCAGCTATTTGATCAGGATGTATGTATGCTTGTATTAATAATCTAATATCTTCAACAGTTATTACTTTATCTCCATTAATATCACCTTTTGCTTTTGTAGAAATATTAATAATTGTTTGCCAAGTGTTTGTTATAAACACTGGATTTCCTCCAACATTTTTTATAGCAGTAATTTTTACTGTAACATTTCCAGTTGTTCCTTCTGGAATATGTTCAAACACATCAAGTGATCTAACTCCATAAGTATAATCGCTCTCTTCACCTATTTCATAATAGTAATCATCTGCACCTTCATATGCATCCCAAGTAATTACACCGCTTGAAGATACACTAACATTTAAGTCGCCTAGTACTATATCACCTGTAAGGTTATCACTTGGAACTGATTGCTCACTTGTAGGATATCCCTCCCCTTTGGCTTTAACTGTGAAGAAATATGTATTTCCTTCTTGTATTCTTGAATCATTAGTAAAATCAAAGCTATTTGTTGTAGGATAAATTGTATAAGAAGATGTTGTATTAGGACTAATAAATAAGAATAGAATATATGAATCTGCATTTGTTACAGCATCCCATCTAGCTATCTTTCCATCCCATCTAGGATTTTGTGGAGTATCTAATTGTTGATTTGAGGCTGAATAATTGTAAGTACCTGTCCAATCATTAGATAGGTGTTCACCTGTATCAGAGTTAAACGCAAATAACTTAACTTGATAAGATCCACTTGTAAGCCCAGCATACTCAGCTAAATTTGAAAGATCATATGAATATGTATTTGTTAAATTAACACCTGCATATCCTGTCAATTCAATTCTAAATCTATTTGTCAATGCATATTGACCCCAACTCAAAGTATTTCCTACTAAAGTAACATTTGGAATATCACCTTTTTCAGCACTTGGATCGCTTACATAATAGCTTGCGCTTCCACCAGAAAAATCACTATTTGGATAACCTTCTCCTGTTGCAAACAAACCAAATCTATAACTATGGCCAACTAATATTCTAGAGTCACTAGAAAAATCATGGTAATTATGTGTTTCTTCTATATCAAATTTTGATTCTGTATTAGTGTCTTCAAAAATGTATACAAGATATTTTTGTGCATTAGTTACAGCAGTCCATCTAGCTGTTAAGCCATCCCATACTAAACCAGTTGGTTTATCTAACGGATCATGTGCGGCTGTATAATGCCATTGAACTATATAAGTATTTGAAATCTCATTTTCACTTGAGTCTAATGCAGTAACTCCTACATCATAGTCTCCCGTTCTCATTCTCCAATCATCAGCATATTGTGCTATATTATCAAGAAGATTTGCACTTGTAGTGATACAACCGCCATCTTCAATATCGACTCTATATTTTGAAGCTCCTTCATAAGGGCTCCAACTTAAATCGTTTCCACTTAACACTATATTTTGTATATCGCTCTTTGCAAAACAAACACTAGATAGAATCAAAGTAAAAACTAATAATAAAATTCCAACTTTTAATTTGTTCATTATTATTCCTCCTTAAATACATACAAATAAATTGTATACTATTGAAAATTTGAATTCAATACATTATTTAAGAAAGAAACATCTATTAATTCATTTATTGGAATTATTTTTCTATCCATTAAAATAATTTCTTGATTAATATCATCAAAAGATTTTACAACACCAACCTCAGTAACATATCTTCCACCCTCTTTATATAAATCGGGCACAAAATATGTAAATGCTACTTCTTGTTTTTTATTCAAGTTTTCTTTTATCAATTGTAATTTACAATCTATCATCGCCATTAATTCTTCAGAAATTTCTTGCTTTGATAATGTCTCTCTACCAGTTTCTCTAACAGCATCTTCATATCCGAGTAAGAGCTGCAAAAGGAGCAAATTGTGCAGAGCGCGCATAAAGCGACATAGGCGGATGCTTTTTTGAGCGATGATTTGGTAAATTTATAATATCGTCATATTCATGTGTGTACTTCACTCTTCATACCTCCTTTACGCAACTAGGGGACGGTTCTCAAGTTGCACCGTGCAACCGAGGGACAGGTCTATGCAACTTGAGAACCGTCCCCAAGTTGCATCAACCTCGATGGCCTCCTACTTGACCGTTTCGTGCAATCATTGTTGCTCCATCAATAAAGTTCATTCCTTTTAATACAGAATTTTTTCCATATTTGTCTTTTAAATCTAGCACTGCTTTTTGAAGTGATTTTTCCTCTCTTTCTTTTTTACGTTGTTCTTCTAACTTTGAATAATCTATAAAAATATTCATTTGTTCAAAAGTTAAAATATTTTTATAATCTTCTTCATTTACAACATCACAAGCAGTAATGCACAATTTTCGAACTAGTAAATCTTTATTAGCAATTCTATCGAATAAATTTACTGCACCTTCTAAAATTAATTTAGTAGATGATGTCTTGTGATCTAAATTAATTGTGCCATGTGCATGCTTTGGCACTCGCCTACCATAGTGGTCATAATCGACTTCACCACTATATTTAGAAGAATACAAATTGCTCACATCATAAATAATGTCTATAACAATTTTACTTGTAATTAATTCTCTTCGAACTAAACTTAGCGAAAGATTTTCTGCCATCTCTTTAATGATTAATCTTGCTTTATTAAAATTATATGCTTCACTTAAAACTTGGCCTTCGCTAAGACTATTAGTAACTGGCTTGAATGACTTAATACTTTCAATTGTACTTGGTTCATATCCCCATGCATGATCAATTAGTAATTCTGCATTTATTCCAAATAGTTTGTACAAAAACTCTTCATCTTTAATTGACATTCGGGCAACATCGCCCATTGTGTACATTCCATATTTCTCTAGTTTTGACGAGATGCCTTTACCTACTCTCCAAAAATCTGTGAGAGGTTTATGACTCCACAAAAATTTTCTGTAAGACAATTCATCAAGGCCCGCGATTCTTACACCATTTTTATCTGGTTCCATATGTTTGGCAACAATATCCATTGCAATCTTGCAAAGATATAAATTAGTACCAATTCCACAAGTGGCTGTGATGCCAGTCTCATCTAGTACATTTTGAATTACTGCTGTTGCAAGCTCTCGTGGAGTCATTTTATATGTAGGTAAATATCTAGTAACATCTATAAAAACTTCATCAATCGAATAAACACAAATATCTTCTTTAGAAAACCATTTTAAATAAATAGAATATATTTTTTGACTATATTCCATGTAATATCTCATTCTTGGAGTTGCAACTATGTAGCTTAGTTCTAAATCGGGATTCTTTTCAAGAGCAATTGCATCATAAGAAGTACAACTAAAAGTATGTTTAGGTGCAAACTTTCGTCTTTCGTTGTTAACCTCTTTTACTTTTTGAATAACTTCAAATAATCTTGCTCTTCCTGGAATTCCATATTTTTTAAGCGAAGGGCTGACTGCAAGACAAATTGTCTTTTCGGTGCGGGAGCTATCTGCAACGACAAGATTCGTAGTCAAAGGATCTAATTTTCGCTCTTGGCACTCAACCGACGCATAAAAACTCTTTAAATCAATAGCAATATAGACCTTATCGTACATATCTCACCCTCCCCACTTAAGTATTTCAACTAAATCATAATATAAGAACAACCGTTTGTAAAGCGAACAAAATGTAAATTTTTAGACTTAGGGATGGTTCTCTAGTCCAAAATTGGACTTGAGAACCGTCCCCTAGTCTAAAATTCAAAAACTCTATTTTAATTTCAAAATCGTTATGCTACCATTTTTATATAAGAATATTGAAAAGGGGTTTTCAAATGAAAAAAGTCGTATTTTTATTAGTATTAATTTTGATAGTAGCCTTATCTTCTATTTCCTTTGCAAAAATTGGAGATAAAACAGGAGATATTTATTCAACAGATATTAGAGCATATATAAATGGCATTGAAGTAAAATCTTATAGCATCAATGGCAAAACTTGCGTTGCCGTAGAGGAAGTAACAAAAGCTTTTGCATACAACAACGATTTACGTACATTATTCATTGGTTCTTTTGATCCACAATATATAATAAGATATAGTGCCAATACTTCTAATGTAAAAATCGGAAAAGTTGTTGGCCATACATACGAAACAGATATCGTAGTTTACATGTACGACAAAAAAATTCCATCATATGCAATCGATGGAATGACATGTGTATGTATTGAAGATTTAGGAGATGTTTATAATTATTCAGCAATCGGCGGAAAATGTACATGGGATCCTGATGCAAGAACAATTAGTTTAGAAATGTTATATGACACTCAAATAAACGATATTTTGGAAGCAAATAAATTCGATTTAGATATTAAAGATGGTATCGCAACATTAAAAAGAGATTACGTTGCTTCTGTATTATCTGTAGAATATAGCAATCCAGAAGAAACAAATGTAATTATTCCAATATCTATTTATTATAATAATGAAAACATTTTAATTGGATACATTTTAAAAACTCCAATGAATGTTTTGGCATATGTTGATGATGTACTATCTATTGTAGATATCGATACTGAAATACTATATTTTGATAGAAATGCATTACAAGCAGTAGCGAAAGGAACATATGCAGCACTTCCTGCATCAACAAGAAGAGATATTATTGATGATCACATCGATAAATTAATGGCAGAAATAGTTGAAAGATTCGATACAGATGCTTACACATTCTTATACTTAAAACAACCTACTCCACACGGAACAAACAATGTACTATTATATATAACAGCAGATGGAACTGTAAGATACGTTTCAAGCGAATTAAACTTAGCATATAGTTCAACATTAAATATTACTAAAGTAAACATCGACAGAGAATTAGGTATTGTTACCTTCACAGCAAATGCAAAATATCACTTCGCATTTAATTTATCAACAGGTGAATTGATACAACTATAAATTTAGACTCGTTAAAAAGGGGCGGTTACGCAACTGGGGGACGGTTCTAAAGTTGCACGATGCAACTTTAGAACCGTCCCCCAGTTGCGTAACCATCCCTTTTTTAACACACTTAAGCTTCGATTTCTCTATATCTTTTTCTTCCATATTTAGAAAGTATCATCCAAAGCACTAATAAAATACCTCCAAGCAATACATCTTCTATAATCATTGCATAATCTCCAAGGCCAGCAAGCACAAATGTAATAGCAACAAAAACTCCCGCTAAAAACATTCCGCCAAACACAGCAACCATAGAACTTGTGCTTTGTTTAACAACTTCAGTATCAGAAGAAGCATTCATCTTTGGATATTTTAAATTTACAATCAATCCAAATACAGCAGCAATCGATGGAGCAATAAAGCTAGCCAAGATTATTAATACAGCATCTAAAATACTTACTTCAAATGAAAATAAGAAAATAATATCGCAAATCAAAACTGCTGGAATCGTAATAATATCACTCATCAAAACTTTAGCTAAAAGCATCTTATCCTCTTTAACAGGAAGTGACTTCGAAATATTAAAAGTTTTTCCTTCTAAAGAAATTGATGATGATGTGATTGATGTCATAAATGAAAGTCCAATCAAAATTGCTAAATAAACTTTTGGTGCAAGCATATGAAGCGTTGCTACATCCTCCATCGGAATATTCTCAGATGCCATAGAAATAATTGCTTGATCAAAGTTTAAGCATAATGCAACAGTAGCAATTAATAGTAGTACTATTCCAAACATCGTGTTAACAACATATACTGTCGATGAAAAATATCTTACAAATTCTTTTTTAAGTAATGCCATTATCACGCTACTCTTTTTATAGCTAAAATCTTCTACTGCAATTTGTTTTGTTTTCACTGCTTTAAAGTTTTCTTTAGATTTTGAAATAATTCTAAAATATTTCTTTCCAGCAAGTGTAACAAATAATAGTAAAAGCAACGCATTAATAGCAATTAATAATACAAACTTAACTATGTCAAAGCCATTAATCAAATCCATATAGATATCAATAGGAAAATAAACACTTCTAATAGTCGCATCTATATTAGCTGCATTCTCAGTTATACTAGCAATAACACTCTTTAAATTAAAAGAAGCTATCATTAATATAGAAATGAATATGAATGTCAAAATAATTTGTACAGCTCTTCTAGCTTTAAATCTTACCGAAATTTGCTTGGTAATAAATCCAATCATGCATCCTAAAACTGTAGGAATTATTGGAAATAGAATTAGCATAATAACTGTTATAGCATAAAAATACGCTGTCGGTTTAACATAGTAAGCATAAATTGCAATTCCTGGAACAGTAAATAACAAACTATATAAAAATTGAAAAACATACAATTTAATAACTCGCGCTGTCAAAATGCTCTTTTTAGAAATCGGAAGTGAAAACAACAATTCACTGTCTTTTGCTTCAAACAAAATTCCTTGTGATTTATATACACCTTCAACTAAAGCAAGTATACTTGGAAGTGCGATCGCAAGTTCCAAAAGAATATACATCAAATTTGCTTTATCAAGTTCTACAGCAATTGGTAAATACATACTACCTATTCCGTATAAAACAAATAAAGCAAGCAGAATTGGAACCAAAGTTTTAGTCATATCTGATGAAGTATCTTTCGCTTTGAAGTTGAAAATTTGCATATCTTGGCTCATGACAGCTTTAAGTAAAGAGAAAAATTTAATCATTATTCTTTTCCTCCAAATCTAAAAATACTTGTTCCAAGCTTTCATCGCCTTTTATTTCATCCATGTTCCCTACTTTAACAATCTTGCCTTCTTTAATAATAGCAACTCTATCACAAAGCTTTTCAGCAACATCCAAAATATGAGTTGAAAAGAAAATCGTTTTTCCTTCCTTGCACATTTCTTTCATAATTGTCTTCATATCATAAACGGCCTTTGGATCAAGTCCAACAAAAGGCTCATCCATAATAAGAATTTTTGGTTCATGAACAAGTGCGGATATCAAAGCAATTTTTTGTTTCATACCATGAGAAAAAGTTGAAATCGTATCATTAAGCTTATCCTCTATCTCAAACATTTTAGCGAACTTAATTGTGTTTTCTTTTCGAACATTTTCTGGTGTATCATACATATCACAAATGAAATTAATATAGTTAATAGCCTTCATGTTTTCATACAAATCTGGATTATCTGGAACATATGCAATCTCTTTTTTACATTCCATTGGTTTTTCCTTAATAGATTTGCCATTAATTAAAATATCTCCGCTATTAAAGTCGTTTATTCCTACAATTGATTTTATTGTAGTTGTCTTACCTGCTCCATTGTGTCCAATAAAAGCAAATAATTCTCCATCTTTTACTTCAAAAGAAATATCATCAACTGCTTTCTTATCTCCATATAGTTTTGTTAAATTTTTAATCTCAATCATCTAAATCACCTTGCAATATTATATCATATTTTTTAGACTTCTCGCAACGAGGGGACGGTTCTCAAGTTGCACGATGCAACTAAGGGACAGGTCTTTAGTAGCATAGACGTGTCCCCCGGTTGCATCGTGCAACTTGAGAACCGTCCCTCCGTTGCGTCCCTCCGTTGCGCATCATTCTAACAAAAAGAGATGAAAGAATAATCTTTCATCTCTTATATATTTAATTTAAATACTAATTACCTGTAGATAAATCATCAATTGCATAGTACTCTCCGCCATATAATGTAAGAGTACCGATATTTGATTTATCACGAACGCATCCAGCCTCGTAATCTTCATAACCACTTCCTGCTGTATAATCAATTAAATATTCATCAGCAGCATAAAGATCATATGTTGCATCAAATTTAACTGAATCAGTACCATTAGCAGTGAATTTAACTTTTTTAACATCAATACCTGAACAATGATCAAAATAATCAAGTAATGCTGATTCTAATGCTTGTTTAAGTTCGTTTTCACTTACTTTATCAATTAAAGGCATATTACTTCCTGCATGTCCGCCTTGATCTTCATCTTCATCAGGAACAATAACTCCGCCTGTGTAATCCCAATCAATATATAGTGTAGTATCTTCTTTAACTACAAATGATGCAGAGTCTAAGTTTGTAAAGTAGAATGTATATCCCCATCTGTTAGAAGGAATTGTTGGATAATATCTTGTACCATATTCTACTGTTGCAGTTTTTGGAAGGTCAATACCTGATACTCCATTGCTGTATGCCCATTTATAATAAACTTTACAATACTCAACAGCAGCTTGATATTTACCTTTAGTTACTTTGTCATCTTCATCTAAACCTTTGAATACTAAGAATACTTTTGTCTTAGGATCTTCAACGATTCTATCACCTGTAGAGAATTTAACTTCTTCAATTGAGCTCTTTGTTGAGTGCTTAGTTACTTCAAGATTATTATTCTTGTTTGGTTCAACATTAATTACACAAATTCCATAAGATTTATATTTATTAATGTTAGCAGTTGTAAAGTAGTCGATATATTTTCCACTACCTGCAATCTTAATTTCTTGAGCGCCTTGCTTACCAGTTGTATATGTAACGATATCAGCATTAGCGTCTAAGTCTTTAACACTATAAGAAGCTCCTAATGTAATTTCATCTGTTAAGCTGCTCTTTTCAAATACTGCAAATGTATCTTCTGTGAAAGATTTTGATCTGTATGCTACTGGATATGTTGTTCCATCAATCTTAGCATAATCAACTTTACTCTTTGTTGATGTGCTTTCTACAAATCCGTACATAACTTTAAAAGTTTCTTGTTTAATTGTCTCTTCTTCCATTCTGTTAAGCATGTTATAAAGAGCGATACTAACTTCACCACGAATAGCTGGTTGTGTAGCATCTGTATAAGTAACGTTTGATAACAATCCATAGTATGAAGCATAAGCAATATATGCTGATGGCCATGTCTTATCTGTCATTACTTTTTCTTTACCCATAGCACGAATAATCATTGTAATTAATTCGTTGTAGTTAACATCATTGTTTGGTTTGAATGTTCCATCTTGGTAACCAACGATAACACCATTATCAACTGCTATTTTAACATAATCATAATACCATGCTGATTTTTCAACATCTTTGAATTGTGTTAATACAACATTATTAGCTTTCTTTAGATCAAGTGCTTCAGCTAATAATTTACAAATTTGTGCACGTGTAACACTGTTTGTTGGTCTAAAAGAACCATCTGTGAATCCATCAATAATTCCTTTGCCGTTTAAGTTAGTAACAGCTGTTTCGTACTTTGTACCATTAACATCTGCAAATTTGCTAGCAGCAAATGAACAACTGAAAATTGTTACTAAAGATATTAATGCTACAACTAGAATCAATAAACTTTTTCTCAAAATAATCTCTCCTTTTTTTATTTTTTATAACCTTATATCGGCTTGATTATACTATCAAATTTTAAGTTAAAATACAATAGAAAAACATACAAAAAATAATAAGAAAAGGCACACCAAAAGGTGCCCATCTTTTGGTGTGCCTAGGGGGCCGAAATGAGTTTGCTTCTACCAAGGAAGGAACGGGTAGCAACAAGCCCACTTCTATGCCTGAAATGTGCAAATGGAATTACCCTGATACCTGATATTGGAATGAAACTGGTCTCGCAGTTGGTAACGGTAGGATAGGTATGAACCTGGTTTTGCACTGGCATTACTGTAGTATGATAACATTGCACATTTCAGACAAGCAAAGGTATTAGGACTCGAACCTAAATCTCTTAAGAACCGGGCGGAGCAAAACATCAACAACACGAAAACTGGTTTTGTTCTGGTTTTGTTCTGGTTTTGATACAGGTTTTGGTCTTTCGTTCAAGGAGGAATCTCAAACAAAAAGGTCTGATCGTCGCAAAAAATAACTCCGCTCCCTTAAGTGTTTTACCCTTAAACTATACCTTTACGAATTGGCTTTGATTGTGACCAATGATTACAAATTCCATTTGCATGAACAATGATATACCAAAAAATCAACTTCGTCAACAAAAAAAGAAAACCTATAAAAAAATAGGTTTTCTTTTATTCTTTTAAAATTTGTCTAACTAGCTGATAAATGTTGAAATTCCGCAAGATTTGGAGACTCAATGACTGTAATATCAAGTTCCTCCTTTTTAGGAATATACAATCTATAATAGTAATTTATGGTACCTTCCGGAACATATGATGGATCATTTAAGCATACTTTTACACGTCGCTCCTTAATAACAACAAGTGTCGTTTTTTCAGTTTCTTCTTCATTAACAATTATTCTCATCTTATTCATAGGAATGTTAATAGGTTTAATCTCTTCCCCATCAGCATAGAATACGACGTAATAACTGTCTTTATAATTTTCTGCATGAACATAGCAATACACTTTACCATCGTTCATTTGAGAGACATCATAAGCAGTTTCAGAAGATGTCACTTCGAAATCGTAATTTCTATATTCCTCTCTGATCTGTCTTCCAAACTTAATACCCATTGAAATAGTAAAAGCAATAATAGCTATGAGCCATATAATCAATACAACTATAGCAGCCTTATCTTTGCTTGATTCGGGTGGCTCATCACCAACTACGGCACCTAACAATAATGCAACTATTGATACAAAGAAAAGCATTGCACTTTCAAGAAGAGCAACAAGAAAAATATTTTTCAAAGCAACATTAGAAAATTCAAAGCCAAAATTTCCAATAACAAATGCAGGAATTGCTAAGCAGAAAAACATCGATACTATTAGCAAAAGATCATACCGAAGTTTTTCAATAAACTTTGTGGCAATTACAATTACAAGTATGATTGATGCAACAGATAGCAAATCACCAAGAATTACCTGCAACAGCGGTGTCATCTCTTCTATCTCCTTTCATCTTTCTTTTATATATGCGTTACGTGTTTTTCTTGCATATGCATCATCAAGAATAAAAGCCATCGTTGTATCTAGCTTTTTTCTTGCTTGATTAACAAGATATTCGGGAATACCATAATAAGCTTCTGCCATAGCACCAACAATCGCGCCATTAGTATCAGTATCTCCACCATAGCTAATTACTCTACGAAGTGCATATTCAAAATTGCAACTTTCAAAAAATGCATATAGACAATTACCTATGGTTTCATTACAAGTTTTATTGAATCTTTCAAAAGGTACATATTCGATACTACCAATATTTAGTTTTTCTCTTATTTGATCCTTTTTTAAACCCATTCTAGAATAGAAAATAATTTTTGCAATTATAGTAGCACACTCAACTGCAGAAGCAGTATCATGCGATGGAATTGTAGCAAGTCTTGCATTTTCAACGACCTCTTCTTCAGTATCAAACATGTAACCTACTCCCGAGATTCGCATCATTGCACCATTGCCCATGCTTTTTCCATCACTCTCACCTTTAAGCCACTTTGCAAATCCACCACCAAATGTAGTCGGAAAATGCTCCGCTTTTAAGGTTTCGGGAACATGATCTAAATATCTATTTCCATAGAGCCTAAGATACTTTTCATATTCTCTTCCATTTCTAATAGCATCATAAATTGCAATAGTAAGAATTGAGTCATCACTAAAGAAACTATCAGGCACAATCAATTCATCAAGCACAATTGGTTCAACTTTACTATGCTGTTTGTATTCATATATAGAGCCTGCTAGATCACCAACAATAGCACCCCACATGGCTATACCTCCTCTTTCTTAATTACGAAAAGTCTTTAAAACATATATTTTGCGAGTGAATAATATCACGAATTTACATAAATATCAATAAAATCCACTCAAAAAAGCAGTCAAAAGACTGCTTTTTAGCGATTTTACTCTATTCCATATGCCAATTTACAAGCCACTACTCTTCTAGCAGCTACATTAATTTGCTCTAAATCAACTCTACCCTCATTCATAGCATTAATGATTTCTTTAATGTGAGCTTCTAAAGAATTAGTAATAATCATATCGTTTCCAGAAATAACTGCTTGTGCACCAGCTTCTCCATTTTCAACATATTTTTTAATTGCATCCATATTCAACGCATCTGTAATTATTAATCCAGAATAGTTTAATTCATCTCTTAAAATATCATGAACCTCTTTAGAAATTGATGCTGGATATTTATCATCAATGTTTTTTAATATATTATGATTAACCATTATTGTAGGAGCACCCGCTTTAATACCTGCTATAAATGGTTTGAAATCTCTCTCAACAAAATCTTCTTTTGTTCTTTCATCAATTGCAATTCCTGTATGAGTATCTACATTGTCTCCATAACCCGGAAAATGTTTCATTGAAGAAAGCATTTTATCTTCATTCATTCTTTCTATTACTTTTTCTGCAAACTCTGATGCTATTGGCTCATCGTTAGATATTGCTCTTTTATACATATATGATTCATTATTAGTTGGCAAATCAACTACTGGTGTTAAATTCATGTTTATACCATAACTTTGCAAAAATTCATTCTTCTCTTTTGAATCTGCAATTACTGCATCCATACCACTTGCATCATAAATATTTCTCATAGAATCAAATGGTTCTTCTCTATATTGAGTATATGCACTTACTCTAACTACCGGTCCACCCTCTTCATCAACAGCAATCATCATTTTTACTTTTGATGCATCTTGAAGTTTTTGAATTTTTTCTTTTAAAGAATCTGATGTTTCATTTTGAACATCGTTTCTAAACAAAATATATCCGCCCGGATTGCAAGCCTCAATTTGCTCTAATGCTTTTTTATCTCCTGGATACATTACTAGCATCATTTGAGCAATTCTTTCTTCGATTGTCATTTCACTAATAATTTTTTCAGCTTCATCATAGTATTCTTCGAATAATATAGTATCAACATCTGCATTATATTTTTTTATTGTTTCACTTATATGTGCACCTGTAAAAGTAACAAATGGAATATTCAATTCTTCTAATTCGCCAACATTTTCTTTAATCCATTCTTCATACTCGGCATCATCAACATATCTTCCATCTTTATCTGGTTCAGCAATTAGATATACTCCGCCATTTCCATCTTTATCAATTTCATCTGGGAATTTTTCTCCACTTTCCAAGTACATTTCAAAATCTTCATCAAACTGTTTATCCCAACCATCAATCCATACTAGTTCAACGTACGTATCTTTATCTACATCATACTTATTTAAACCATATGGCCACATGAATCCGTATGCTCTTCCTTGGTTGTGAGAAACATCACTTTTAATAATTCCATTTTTATAGAATGTACTGAAAACGGAGCCCATAAATTCTTCAACTAATTCACCTTTTGCATCATCATAGTCATAAATCATCATATACATTCCAGCCATTGATGTGTCTGAATGGACAATTATTAACTCATCCTTTTTATCATCATCAACATCAAAAATAGAATATGTATCTAAATATTCTTCTGATGTAGAAATATCTAGACGATCAACAGTTGTTCCATCTGGCCAACTTCTATTATAGTAATAATCCTTTAATACTTTGCAAAAAGCATTATATCTTTCTTGTGTGTTTAAATTTGCAGTCTCTGCTTCTCCACTATTCGCATTAATAGTTTCCCCACTAACAGCTGTTCCTTTTTGTGTTCCAAAATAAATACCTGCTCCAATTCCTGCAACAATTAATAATGCAACAATTACTAATCCTATTTTCTTACCCATTTTTTCTCCCCCATTACTTTTTATATTTTAATAGCATTTCTTTATCTTTATCACTCACTCTAAAGCTATCTCTACACTTTGAAATCGCTTTATTAATTGTAAAGTCATTTAAATGATGATGTTTTAAGTACTCTACAAATTCAGTTCTATTTTTAATCATCAGTTCACAGCATAGCCAAGCTACAGCCATATTTACGTAGTATTCTTTTTCTTTATAAAGAGAATCAATTATTGTAAAAATCTCATCAACATATTTTGTGTTTGTATATGAGAAAAGAATTCTTACTCCTACTCTTCTTTTAAAAGTCTCTTTTGATTTAATATATTTTTTAGATAGTTTTAAAAACTCTTCTTCTTGTTTTTTAATATTATATTTCAAAGAATCTACCGTTGCCCAATTGTCCATATATAGGCTATTTATATACTTTTCTTTTTCATTAACATCTTTAATATAGTTAATTAGATAGGCCGATACTTGTGTATTCTCATAATATTTAAAATCATTCTTTTCAAGAAAACTTATAAAATTTCCTTCATGAATTTTCTTGGCAATATTTTTACATGTAGGGCAATCAATTCCTAAAACATTCATTTCAGTATTAACAGTTTTTTTGGAAAATTCAATTTTGTCTGGTCTTTTAATACTTTCTAAATACTTGTTAAATTCTTTAATATTTTTCGCGGTCCAATTATCTTTTACTAGCTCCATATCATTCTCCTCTAGTTAGACTTCCATAATATCATACTATATTAGAAATAAAACAACAATAAATAAAAAATGCGAGGAAAAGTTCCTCGCATATAGTCGATATTATTTATTGTCTTCGGTAATAAGTATCGGGTGTCCAATCGGATCAGGTAATTCAGAAAACGGAATAGTCTTTGTCTTGTGTGGATTGTACGGAAAAGGATCAACCTTATAAATCCCGAACGGATTGTCATCAGAATCAATTTCCGCCAAAACTTCTTCCTTGGTCGGGAAACAATGCTGGCAATAATACCAATCATATTTCCACTCATTCACTCCCCACCTGGGAACATACCACATTTTCTCATGAACAAAATTGCTTCTGCACTTCATGCACTGAACGCGCCGGAAATATATGGTTTCTAGTTTGATCTTTTTGAGCCGTTCCTGTTTTTCATCTACCATCATCTTATAACCCCTCCTAAAAAAATATTCGAAGTCCATGAAAGTCTAGCACCGAAAGAGATTATAACATACATCTAAAGTTATGTCAACTAATTAAAAAATCACATTTTTAGAGCATTTTTAGGGCACTCATTAACGCATTTTCCGCACAAAATGCACTCTGTGCCATATTTTCTCTTCCTAGAATCGTCTAGCATATCAACATTCATTGGACAATTATTAATACACTTTTTACAGTCTATACATTTACTATGATCACATTTTACTCTCACAAGTGAAAAATAACTCATTGGCTTTAAAAATACAGTAATTGGACAAACATATTTACAAAAAGCTCTATTATCTTTCAAAGCAAATGCAAGTATTATACCTACTCCATAATAAATTGCATTACCAATTATAAATGCATAAAACATAATTGTTTCTAAATCGCCTACTTTATAAATAAATAAACATGCAACAAAAGTTAATGAAATTAAAAATACAATATATCTAAACCAACCAAACTTTTTTCTCTCACCCTTTGGAGTTTTGTATGGAAGTAAATCAAGAATCATTCCGGTCCAACATGCATAACCGCACCATCCTCTACCGAATATTAATGGTCCAGCAATTTTTGCAACAAAGTAATGAATCGTTGCTGCTTCAAATACACCCAAAAATAAGTAATACCAAAATCCTTCAATTTGCATATTTTCTCTACAAATTATTCCTAAATATACAAGCATGTATAATCCAACACCAAACTGAACAAAATTTCTTGCATATTTCATCTTTAGTTTCATAAATGTCATTCCCAAAGCAATACAAGTTCCAATATATGTGAAATTAAATAAATAAAAAATATTTCCAGTAGATGAATACAAACTTACTGCAACTATTTCAAATATTAACCACATAATAATAGTAAATTTATTCTCTTTAAAAAATTTTTTCATAATAACACAACCTTTTTATTTATTCATTCCATATTTTTCAGCTACGTCATCAATTGCTTTTTTGGCTTTTAATATTGGATGATCTTCTTCAAATGGTTTTCCGTTCTTCTCAGCCTTAGTCTCAAACTGCTTTTGTTTTTCGTTTGCCATATCTTTAATCAAAGATTTTAATGCTACTTCTAAATCATCTTCATTAGTATCTAGTCCCATATATATGATTTGTGGAACAAATCCAATTGTTGAAGAAGTATAATACCTTCCTGCAAAATCATTAGCAGTATCAAGGCTTGATGTATCTACAATATGATTATTAATTGAATTTGTTAAATAAACAATTACCATATTATTTTCAAAATCTATCATAGTAAAAGTACCTGTCCAGCCCTGATGTCCTATACAATTTTCTGGCGATTGAGAGCCAAAAAACCATACTCTTTTATCATCCGCTTCTCTCCACCATCCTATACCATAACTAACTTGTCCTCTAGCTTGTGGTGAAATGAAAATATCTCTTGTATTTTTACTAAAGTATTTATTATTACCATATCCACCCGTAAGCATTACTGAAGCAAGTTTTGCTAAATCCGTAGCATTTGCAAATAGTCCAGCATGACCAGATACACCACCCATTGTATAATAGGCTTCTTCATCGTGAACTTCACCTTGTAGTGTATATGTTCTAATACCTGGAAAATCTACCAATCCATCTCTTGTATTTCCATTTAATTCAGTAGGAGCACAGTCTTCTTTATTAAAGCCATGTTCTAGTGGTTTATATGTTATGTGAGTTAATCCCATCGGCTCCCAGAATGTTTCAGATAAAAATACATCTAAATCTTTCCCTGTTACTTTTTCTACAACCATTCCTAAAAGCATATAATCAATATCTGAATATACTGTTTTAGTTCCTGGTTCATATATTAATGGAGTTTTGAAAATTCCTTCCTTTAATGTCTTTTCTTTATTAGCATTTTCTACATATAAAAGATTATCTACATTATCTACTAATCTTTGATTAACAGCATCATACTTTTGATTGTGATAATGTCCACTATCTGGAAATCCTGCTTGATGCATCATAACATCTAATACTGTTAAATTTGACTTCCACTCCTTTATTTTATTAAATCCAGGATAATCATCCTTATATGATGCAAATTTTATTTCGATTATATCATCAGCAAATTCATTTCCTAAAATATCTACTATCTTATCATCTAATTTTATTTTTTCATTATCTACTAAATATTGGATTGCATATGCAACTGAATACATTTTTGTAACTGATGCTAAATCATATAGAGTATCATTTGTTTGTCCCCATGCATTTTGATAAACTAGCTTTCCATCTTTAACAACAGCTAACTGTGCACTGCTAAAACCATTTTCGATATCCGCATTAATAATATCACTAATTAAATCAAATGGCTTTTTACTAAGTCCAACTTCTTCAAGTGTTCCATCAAATACTCTAGGATATGGAATATTAACTGTGATTGCATTCTTTAAATTGTTAGGAATAATATTACAAACTTGAATTGTATTACTACCATTCTTAGCAAGTTTTGAAATATCTACTTCATATATTCCATTTAACATATCAGTTGAATCTATCTTTGTGTTATTAAAAAATAGCTCAAAAGATTCTACTTCATCATTAATTGTAAAATATAGTTTTCCTTGGTCCTTTACTCCATCAAAACTATACATACTATTCATAGCCAAAGTATCGTCAACATATCCTTTCCAATCTGGAAATGCAACTTCAGCTTGCCAAGTTCCTGTAATCATATTATCCATTTTAGAAACATTAACAACCTCTATCTTTTTATTTAAACGAGATATTCCTACCCCTATTCCTATAATAATTAGTATAGCTAATACTACTAGAATTAATTTCTTCATAATAATCTCCTTTTACTTTATGTAAAGTTGTTTGCCAAACTTTGCCTATAACACTTGTATTATATTAAAAATGCATAATAAAAACAAAATATTTTTGACAAATTCACTAAAAAATGCTATTTTTATATATGTATTCTATATAATAATATATTTTTTGAGGGAGGTTTTTAAATGAAAAAATTATTATTTGGAATTTTAGCAGTTGCTCTAGTATTTGGTCTTGTTGCTTGTGGAGAGCAAGAAGTTAAGCCAGTTGAAGAGCCAGTAGTTGAAGAACCAGTTGTTGTTGAAGAGCCAGTAGTTGAAGAACCAGTTGGCGTTGGCAACACAGATGAATCAATGGTTGCATTAATGCTTGAGTCTTACCTAAAAGAAAGCGATGAAAATATCGAAGAAGTTATTCCTGTAAGTATTAAAGTATATTCTGCAGAAGAAATCGAAGCAGATGAAGCAATCAAAAGCCATGGAATCAACGAAGGTGATATCGTATTTGAAGCTCAATATGAGTTAAAAATAAACGATGCTATTTCTGGTGATGATCTAATGAGATATACAGCTGCAACAGGTGAAATTGATGGCAACACAATTAGAGAAAAATACAATCTTGGTATTTTAAGAAGTGGTGAAGAAGGCTATACAATGGATGCTTTCGGAACAGGTTGGTAATATTATACTAAAATAAAAAGTGAGAATCTTTCGATTCTCACTTTTTTTATTGTTCATTCATAACCTCTAAAAGCATTTGCCTTATATAAGGTGGTCTCTTGTTGATAGTAACATTTCCATTGAAATCAATTTTGACATCATCAACACGAATGCCGTAAACAATCTCAATATACTCTGCCAAAACATGGCGGTGACAAAAATCTTGGCCTTTTTCGTAACAAAGCAAAATAGGATCTACTTCATCCTTTAAAAGATCCATAATATCAACCTCGGATAAAACCTCATCATAGTAGTGTTTAATATAAAACCTGGTATTTTCCTCTTCCGGAATCTTGCCAATATTGTCTTTCCATTCACGCCAGAATCCTTTTTTGGGGGCAAGCTCCGTGATTGCCTTGCCGACAAAGCCTACACTCCGGCCCTTATCGCCAGAGATAGATATAAGATTGCCGACATAACACTCATCGTAGTTGCTCGTGTATATCACCTTTCTCACTCCTCTACTTAGTCATAGTCACATTCTTCAACGTAGTCTTCTAAGTCGAATCCCTCTATTCCTTCAGCAATAGAAATTAATTCTTGGGCATCAGCATTTTCAACTTGAATTAGGTCAATAGTAGCAGCCGGGTTTTCCATTTTTGCAGTTCCATAATAGTCCATAAGATCATGTCTTAACTTGTCTGCTCTAAACACTTCATCGCTCCTCCTTGGTATAAATTATTATATAAAGGAATCCCTGAAATTCAATTTTCACGTGATATATTAACATAAATTTAAATAGTATTCAATATCTTTTTAGTCTAGAGCTGATGTTACTTTTTCTAATTCATCTCTTATTTGAATATGCTGTGGACAAACGCCCTCGCATGCTCCACACTTAATACATTCACTTGCTCTAGCTTTACCAGAATTTAGAGACCAACCAAGTTCTCTGTTTGCAATATCTTTATTATTATATAGAGTCATTATATTCATAGCACTAAACGAACCAGAAATAGCTATATTCATTGGACATACCTTTGCACAATAATTACAAGATGTACAAGGAATCAAAGGAATTTTGTTTAATTCTTCTTGAGCTTTTTTAATCTCTTCTTTTTCACTATCTGTTAATCCTTCAAAATCTTTCATATAAGAAATATTATCTGCCATTTGCTCAATGTTGCTCATACCAGATAAAACTACCATTACTCCATCTAAACTCGCAGCATACTTAACAGCCCACGAAGCACATGAAGCATTTTCGTCCATTCCTTTAAGAATACTAGCAACATTTTGAGGAGGTGTTGCAAGCATTCCACCTTTAACAGGTTCCATTACTATTACTGGTTTGCCATGTTTTCTTGCAACTTCATAGCACTCTCTAGATTTGATTTTTGGATTTTCCCAATCTGCATAATTGATTTGTAATTGTACAAACTCTGCTTCTGGATGTTTAGATAGAATATCTTCTAATTCTTCTGGAGTTGAATGGAAAGAGAAACCAAGATGCTTAATCTTACCCTCTTCTTTCATAGAAAGAGCCCAATTCCATAAATCCCACTCATCAAATACTTTAGTTCTTTCATTTCCTAAATTGTGAAGTAAATAATAATCAAAATAACCTGCACCCGTTCTTTCAAGTGAAGTCTCAAACTGTTTAATAGCATCTTCTCTAGACTTACAGTTAGACCATGCTGCTAATTTTGAAGCAAGTGTATAACTATCTCTTGGATATCTCTCAACCAAAGCTTTTTTAGTTGCTTCTTCACTTCCACCATAAACATAAGCTGTATCAAAGTAAGTGAATCCTGCCTCCATAAACATATCTACCATTTTCTTCGTTTGTTCAACATCAATTACATCACCATCTACTCTTGGTAATCTCATCAAACCAAATCTTAATTTTTTCATAAATACCTCCTATTTTTAAATAAATACAACATTGGATAAATAAATTATCCAAACCATAATAATAGATGTAATAGTAATCCAAAGTAATATTAAGCGATGCCTCTTTCTTTCATAATATAAAGTAGCAATAAACTCTCTAAAGAAAGCATTAATCCAAAAATATGATTTTGTTTTACCACCTATTCCTTCTGTAATCATTCCATTCGATGTAGCAGTAACACCTGACCTAAATACATGATAATTATTAGTTGAGAATGCTATATTTGCTTTTTCATTTTCTTTTTTAATCAATTCATTTGAATATTTAAAATTTTCAAATGTATTAGTAGATTTATCTTCTAAAATGATGTCGCTTTCTTCTATTCCTTTTTCTAGCAAATAATTCTTCATGGCTTGTGCTTCAGAAATTATTTCATCATTTCCTTTTCCACCTGAAACAACAAATCTAATGCCCTTCCCTGTTTTTTCTTTTTGTAGATTACTAAAATAAATTGCTCTGTCAACTCTTGATTTTAATAAATTAGTAAGAGTGCCATCTTTTTTAATTTGACATCCTAAAGTTATAATATAGTCTTTATCACATTTAGGAATTCTTTTCGCAGCCTTAATGCTAAGATAAATTGTAGCTATCAATACACATTCTAAATATGTAATTAATGAGCAAAATAACGAATTAAAAAGAAAATAAATATGATATGCAATGCTACTTTCATTATGTATTTCTATCAAAGCAGAACTGTATGACATTTGATATATTATTTCTGGAGCTATCGATGCAACGCAGAAGAAAGCTCCCATTAATGCTCCAACTAAATTTCTTATAGTAAATCCTTCTTTTTTAATTAATACAATATTGCTTATTACTACAAAGATTGAAGTAATAAATGCAATTGGGAACAAATACATAGAGAAAAACGAACTAAGTGATAATAATTCATCAATTGAATTTATCAAACCATGGTAATCATTTAATAAATAAAACTGATCTAAAAATAAAAACACTAGAAATATAATAAGTGCAACATATGCAATGTTTTTATATTTATACAAGTTTTCTTTTACACTTTGCCTATATGTTATTATCAGCACAATCAACCAGCAAAATAAAAACGCCATACTAGAATATACAATAACTATACTACCATTAGTATTTCCCAAATAACTATTAGCAGTAATAATACCATTTTTGTGAACTATAAATCTGTTTATATCAGAATAATCTCCTTGTTGGATGTTTACAAATGCTTTTCCCTCTGTTATTCCTTTAAGTGTAATTTGAACTTTTCCATCAACTATTTTTTTATCTAAAATTTCTATATAGTTTCCATCTTGCTCAATTATTACTTCAACATCATCTATGTTAGTTACTGGTTTTGGAAGATTTGGTGTTAAAACATATGTATTTCCTTTATAGATAATCCACTCCGCTGTTAAAATTGTTAGTAAAACATATAAAATTAATAAAAAAACAACTCTTTTTTTAATCATTTTTTCGTCCTTTTTTGTTAGTATAAGAACATTATACCTAAAACTAATATGTCAATCAATAAATAAAGCACCCTAAATTAGGGTGCTTTGTTATTTTATTTACCATAAACTTTTGCACTTCTTAGAATAATTGCTAAAGCTTCTTGAATCTTGGCATTGCCTGAAACATTAAATCTATTGTTTCCAACGCCTTTAATAATCTCTTTTTGTGCCATGAAGTAAATTGGTTCTCTACTCCAATCATGCATTTCACCATCATCAGAAAATCTTTGAACTGTATCTAAGTCAACTTTAACATCGATTCCAAGTTTTGCTAAACAACGTGAAATCATTGTAGCCATTTGCTCTCTTGGTATCAATCTTTCTGGTGAGAAAGTCGTCTCAGAAGTACCTACTGTAATTCCTACTGTATATGCTTTTTTAATAATTGTCTCATCAGTATCAACAAATGGGAATTCTCCTGATGGAACAATCTCTTTTCCATCAAGATATTCGTATAACTTTGTAGTAATTGCACAGAATTCAAGTCTTGTAACTGCATGAGTAAAGTCTTTTCCGTTTAAAATTGCAGGTATTAAATCTCTCTCAATTGCTTCTTGTAATTCTTCTTTTGCCCAATCATCTGCATTACTCCAAGGGCCTGATTTTCTAGTCTTAATTTCAATTGTATGTTTTGAAGTAACATTTTCAAATGTATATTTATCTACTGCACCAACCGATTTACCATCAACTATAACATCAGCAATTTCGAATCCATCTTTTGGTTTAAATGTAAATTCTTGATTTGCATTTTTCTTAACAGTTGGGTTCATAGGTGTTATTTCAACATTTTCATCTGGTTTTGTTGTTATCTTAAACTCACTAGGAGTTGTTGCTCCACCACCAGAAGAAGTTCCACTTGAAGATTTTTTAGTCTTTGTATATGTTGCTGTATAAGTAGCATCATCAACTACATCATCAATCGCTGGTGTCCACTTATCAAACTTGTATTTATACTCTTTGTCTTCTTTATCAGCTGGATTTCTTGGTCTAGCAATTTCTTCTGCTAGAGTTCCATAAGCATATTCTCCAGATTCTAGAACCGTTCCATCATCATCCACGAATGTTACTGTATACATATTTAGATCGCCAGAGAATACAGCTGTATAAACTACATCTCCACTTACTGGAGCTATTTCTGGATCCCATGCACTAAATGTATATGTATACTCCGCATCGCCAGACTTTGTTGGAGTATCTCCACTATATTCTGGAGTTACACCATACTCTACATCTCCACTTTGTAGTACTGTTCCATCTTCGTTTTTAAATACTACTGAATATTTATTCTTACTCTTTGTATATTGTGCTTTATATGTTGCATCCTCTGTTACATTGACAATATCAGGTGTCCATTTTTCAAATTCGTATGTCCACTCTGCATCTCCAGATTTCATTGGATTTCTTGGTTGTGCAATATCACCTGATTCTGTTCCATATGCATAATCACCTGAAGAAATAAATGTATCATCCTCATCTACAAATGTAACTGTATATCTATTTAATTCTCCTGAATATGTTGCTGTATAAACTATATCACCGCTTACCGGAGCTATTTCTGGATCCCATGTACTAAATGTATATGTATACTCTGCATCGCCAGACTTGGTTGGAGTATCTCCACTATATTCTGGAGTTACACCATACTCTACATCTCCGCTTTGTAATACCGTTCCATCTTCGTTTTTAAATACTACTGAATATTTATTCTTGGTCTTAATATATTGTGCTTTATATGTTGCATCTTCTGTTACTGCCACAATATCTGGTGTCCATTTTTCAAATTCGTATGTCCACTCTGCATCTCCAGATTTCATTGGATCTCTTGGCAACGCAATATCACCTGATGCAGTACCTTCAGCATAGTCTCCTGAAGAAATAAATGTGTCATCATCATTTACGAATGTAATTGTATACATCTTTAGTGGTATTGTTACTTTAACAGTAATTCTAATGTATGGATATGCTAATCCATCACTAACATACGAATCAACAACTTCTATATCTCCAGAATTAATTGTAACGTTTACATCTTCATCTTCATCAAAAACATACCATGCTTGAGTAGGTCTAATATAGAATACCGCATAGTAGGTTTCTCCGCCAATCATTTCTCCACTAAATATTTCTTCTCCATCTTCATCACAGTACCAATATCCATACAAATACTCACCAGAACCATCATCTAGCATGTACATTTCTCCACTTGGAATAATTATTTCTGGATAAGGATTTTGACTATCATCACCATCATCAACAGTAACTACTGTGCCAGCCTCTGGAACTGTTAATGTTGCTTCAATATTAGAAATATATTGTATTTCTTTTGGTAATTTTATTATTACTAAATCGCCAGATGTACTTGCTGGGTCACCCGCATAAATATCTCCATCATAATAGATTACTAAGTAAGCAAACTCAGGAGCTTCATATCCACTTGGAACATTAGTAACAAGTATCTTATAGTCTGGATATCCCATACTATCTGTATATGTTTTTAAACCTTCTATTACATATTGATCACTTGTTGAAACCCATTCATCTATTAGTTCACCGCTATCTAATAATCGAACTGTTACTCCTTCAACAACAGAATCATCAACTTCGTCTACACAAATAAACTTAACTACTGTTTTATTAAATTCAGCAACAAGAATTATGCCTGATTGATCTACTGTAGAATCTCCACTTGTTGTTATATCTCCACTACTTGAAATAGTAAAATTAGTATCTTCAGCAAAAGCATATCCTAAAGGTGCATCATAAACATCAAAAACATAATTTCCTGCTGGAAGGTTTACTTCACTAACATCTAATGTTGTAACAACTGTAGTAGCATTTGATTGACCAGATTTTCTAAGCTTAATTGTAGCTCCTGCTAATGTAGAACCATCAGCACTATCTATAGCCATTAATCTAACAGGGAATACTATTTGCTCGAACACAGCATAATATGTAACTCCGCTAACCGCTGGATAATCAAGAGTTTCTTCTGTTGAAACCACATCACCACTTGTTGGTGAATCTTTTCTCCATTCAACAAAATGATATCCCTCACCTGTGGTTGCAAGTAATGTACAAGTAACTCCTTCTGGATTACGAGCTATAAAGTTTGGATATTTATGTGTTGAATTTGCATATCCAACATAACCACATTCTTCTGCTAATTGTCCTGATCTTCCAGTTGTCTTGTTATATACGTATACATTTGTATTAACTTCCCATTTTGCATATAAAGTTAAATTACTTGTAATTTTATCTTCTTGAAAATTAAACTCTTGCTCATATACTCCATCATCTCTATACCAACCACGGAATACGTGAGTTCCTTGTTCTCCCTTTGTAGGATCTTCTGGTTTTTGAATTAAATCTCCACTATGAACTCTTTTAATAGGAGCAATTTCAGTGCCTTCTTTTGAATCAAATGTAACTGTATAAACTTCAGTTCTATCATAAGTTGCTGTATAAGTAGCATCTCCACTTACTTCTGCAAGTTCAGGATCCCATCCTGCAAAAACATAATCATAATTATCATCGCCAGACTTAGTTGGATTGTCACCACTATATACTGGCATGTCGCCACTCATAAATTCTCCAGAATATAAGAAATCTCCATTATCATCGACCCAAGTAATTTCAAAAAATTGGTTTGTTTGTGGTGCCCAAACCCAAGTTCCAGACATTGTTGATGTATAACTATCTCTTAATTCAGTTGCTGTATAAAATCCTAACTCTTGTTTATCTATATTCATCCATTTTCCAGAATAATTCTTATTTGTAGGAGGAGTTGGAAGAATTGCTTGTTTAGATTCTTCATCTATCGAATCACCTAAAAATGTGAAGTCTTCCCCTAATTTTATACTTTGAAGCGAATTACAATTCTTAAACATGTTATGCAAATTAGTAGCATTTCTTGTATCAAAATCACTTATATCTAATGATGTTAATTCTGTACAATCTCTAAACATGTTTTCTGCATTTTGCATATTTGTTATTGTAATACCACTTAAATCAAATTCTGTGAATTGACAATCTCTAAACAAGTTATTCATTACTTTGATATCAGCAAATGTATCATTATTAACGATAAACTCTGTCAAACTGCTACATCCAGCAAAAACTGCTGTAAAACCTAAGTCAGGACCGCCTGAATATTCTTCACCATCTTCTTCATAATCTCCAGAATAGTGAATAGTACCTCCATGATGATGTTCATCTGATTCAGGAATAGAGCTAAAATCAAAAGTGCTAATATCTATACTTGTTAATGATTTACAACCATAAAACATATATTCAAAACATGTAACATTAGTCGTACTAAAATTACTTAAATCAACTGAAGTTAATGATTCGCAACCATCAAACATGCATGCCATATCTGTAACTTCGGTAGTATAAAAAGTATCTAATCCAATGATTGATTCTAAAGAAGTACATTCTTTAAACATCGCTTGTGTATCTGTAAGAAATTCCCAGCTTGTATCCCATTCCGAAATATCAATTGTTTCTAAACTAGAACAACCATAGAACATTTCACTCATATTTTCAACCCACGTAACATCAAAGTCACTTACATCAATCGATGTTGCAGATTGGCAAAATCTAAACATACTATTCATGTTTTCACAATTACTCGTGTCAAGATTTGATACGTCAAAGGTTACACAATTTATAAGCATATTAAATAAGCCCGATGCGTCATATCCAGTAGCAACGCCAGGTTTTATTTCTACTTCTACAATGTCTCTAAAGTATTCTTCCCAAGGATAGTCACCATCTGCTTCAGCTAAACAACCTGAGTCTCCATCTGTAGGTCTAATTATTAATTTGCCATCTATTATTTCCCATATACATTCATCACTAGTTCCATGTGGATAATTCTTTTCATACTGAGCATATACATCCATATCACTTATTGATGTGATATCTACTTCAATTTTGTCATCAAATTCAGTTCCTGATCCATCACTATTTTTGTTCCATGAACTAAATTCATAATCAGAGTCAATTGCAGTTGGTTCCTCGTAATTGTTAGTTTTTGGATCCAATACATTTAATTCAATAACATTTCCCAATGTATCATATCCTGTAACGATAGCATAATATCCATAATATGTATCAGGATCATCGTAATCACTTTCAAAATAAAACTTAACAGTATCTCCATTACAACGTATATTTTCCATATGATATGCAGATTCTTTAGTACTTGCACATCCACCATAAAGATATAATGTCACACCATCATAACGAGCATTGTCTGTTTCTAAAGCATCTGGATCAGTATCATCTGTACCAATATCTGTAAAATCCATATCAAAATCTGCAGTTACTTCAACACAATCTAAAGGAGTATATACCATCGTGCCTCCTCTGTTTTCTGTTGAATACCAAATATCAACATCTAAATATGACGCTCCTGTGATAGTCACTATATCGGTTTGTTTATAAGGTTCATCATATGTTTCAGTTGCAACGCCATCATTATCTATATTAGGGGTATGTGAATACTTAATTCCTGGAGTAGTTTTTATTTCATAAGTAACTACATTTGTATCTTCACCTGTAGAAAAATTTCCATCTTCGCCACAGTGATAGGTTATATCAATCTCATCACCAACACTTGCTGCATAGACAATAAATGATATACCTAGCACAAACAATAAAGTTAAAATAATTGCAATTTTAGACTTGTTTTTCATTCTAATTCCTCCAAAATATTTTTAATTTATTCACTAAAAATTTTACATTTATTACAAAAAAATGTCAAATAAATTACATCACTAAAAACATTTATTCCGTAGAAATTTTCATAATAAAAAAAGACCTTTGGAAAATTAATTCCAAAGGTCTTTTTTCGTTTATGTCAACTCAAAATTTCAAGTATTTTTTTCTTCGTTTCTTCAAGTCCACCGCATGTATCAACTTTAAAAACTTTAATAGTATCACCATGTTTTTCCTCTACTTCATCAGCCATTTTTAAATATGCATTTTGTTGATTTACACTGCTTTCTTTACTGAAATGTGCATATTTATTAATTGCTTTATCATCACGAGCCAGGCGAACCTCAAATTCATCAGTATCACTTAAATAAAGAGTAATGTAATATATGTCAAAATCAAAACTAGCTAATCTATCTAAGTACATATCAAACTCTTCATCATATGTGAATTCTTTAAAGCCGAGTCTACAATAAATAGCTTCTGTAAAAAACGTTCTATCGAAAAGAAGATTGATACTTTTATTTTGAAGCTTCTCAATGTAATCAAGAAGATCCGTATACATTTCAACAGACTTAGATTTTCCTGATGGACTTGAATCACTGCTTCCACTTAATCTATATAAATTAGTATAAGGAATTTTGTGTCTTATAAAATCTGTAATAGTAGTTTTACCAGCGCCTTGTGGTCCTTCAACAATAATAAGCTTTGAATTTGCCATTTAGAAATCCTCCTTATTTTTGAATCACTACAATGTCATTCATGGATTTAACAATTGAATCTTTTGGAATCACTCCTCTAACTGAAGTCAATGGATAAACCCTAGAATTTGTACCTATAACTGTTCCAGGATTTAAAACACTATTGCATCCAATCTCAACATTATCTCCTAAGAATGCACCTACTTTACGAAGTCCAGTCTCTAAGTTTTCATTATCACTTTTTATAACAACATTGGTTTTATCACTTTTAACATTTGAAGTAATAGAACCTGCTCCCATATGAGACTTATAACCTAATATTGAATCACCAACGTAATTATAATGTGGAGTTTGAACATTGTCAAACAAGATACAGTTTTTTAATTCACAAGAATTTCCAACTACTGCATTTTTACCCACAATTGCTCCACCTCTAATGAAAGCACATTGTCTAATTTCAGCATTTTCGTCTATTATAGTTGGGCCTTTAATGCTTGCTGTTGGTGCTATAGTTGAAGTTTTATGAGCCCAAACATTTTCATCAATTAATAAATAATCATCTGAAAGATTCTCGCCAAGTTTTAAAATATAATCTTTAATGTGTGGCAAAACTTCATGTGGATATTCATATTTTTTGATCAAATCAATTGCAATAGAATTTTCAGTTAAAAATAATTCACTATTTTTCATCATAACCTCCATCTTGGTGCATTTTGGGTGCATTTTGGGGACACTTCCAAAAAAGCACCTTTTCCCGTTTTTTGGGGACACTTACTTTTTTCCAACTTTTCCTGGTTTTTTGGACGTGTCCCAAAAAACCATAATTTTATTGTTGCACAAATTGAATTATTAGCTTCGCAACATTTTCTGCAGCCATACCAATAAATTCATCAAAGTCAACTTTGTTGTTATTATTAGGTGTATCTGAAATGCTTCTTATTACTACAAATGGAACATTATCTAGAAAACAAACTTGTGCAATAGCTGCACCTTCCATTTCGCAACAATCAGCACCAAATTCCATTGCAACTTTTTTGGCTTCTTCTGGATCAGTCATAAATCTATCAGCAGTTGCAATCGTTCCAACAATACCACTAATTGAATCATCTCTTACAATTACGCCATACGCTTTTTCTACAAGAGATTTATCTGAATGAACAAATTTTCCAACCTTGTCAGACACTTCTCCTTTTTCTCTTCCAAATGCAGTTAAATCAAAATCATATTGAACAATTTTTTCTCCAATTACTATGTCTCCAATTTTAACAATATCATTCAATCCGCCTGCAACCCCGCAGTTAATAACATAGTCAGGTTTATAATTATCTATTAAGGTTTGAGTTGTCCTTGCAGCATTAACTTTACCCATACCACATAAAACAACTGCAAATCTTTTATTTCCAATATCGCCGATATGAAACTTCAAATCATATTTTTCCTCTATGATTGTATTTTTCATATGTTTTTTCACTGCCTCTAACTCCTGAGGCTCCGCAACAATTATTCCTACCATAATGCTCTCCTCTTTTTTTATATGACTTTTTGGGACACTTACAAAAAGTCACATCTTTTTTCCAATTATAACATAGTTGTTTTTTAGCAACAATAAAAAAGACGGCTCAAAAATTAAATTTAGAACCGTCCTTTTTTATTATTTATTAAACTCTAAAAGCTTTCTTTCCTAAGTAGCAAGATGTTTCGCCTAAATCAGCTTCAACATTTAGAAGTCTATTATATTTAGCAACTCTATCTGTTCTACATGGAGCACCAGTCTTAATTTGGCCAGCATTTGTAGCAACAACAACATCAGCAAGAGTAGTATCTTCTGTCTCACCGCTTCTATGAGAAACAACTGCTGTGTATCCGTTCTTCTTTGCAAGCTCAATTGCATCTAATGTTTCTGTTAATGTACCGATTTGATTTAACTTAATTAAAATTGAATTTGCAACTTTATTGTCTAATCCTTTTTGAAGTCTCTTTGTATTTGTAACGAATAAATCATCACCAACTAATTGAACATGATCTCCAATTCTTTCTGTAAGCTTTCTCCAGTTCTCCCAATCTTCTTCTGCAAGACCATCTTCAATTGAGATAAGTGGATATTTTTCTGTAAGCATTACAAGCCAATCAATCATTTCATCTGGTGTTTTTAATTCTTTAGTTTTCCAGAAGTAATATTTTCCTTCTTCACCAATCTTCTTAGCTTCATCATACATTTCTGTAGAAGCAATATCTGTAGCAAGGGCAATATCTTCGCCTGGCTTGAATCCAGCTTTTTCGATAGCTTCAACTAATAGTTGTAAAGCTTCTTCATCAGATCCTAGGTTTGGAGCAAATCCACCTTCATCACCTACTGCAGTAGAAAGACCTCTCTCTTTTAAGATTGATTTTAAACAATGATATGTTTCAGCACACCATCTTAAGCACTCTGTGAAATTAGGAGCACCAACTGGCATAATCATGAATTCTTGCGAAGATACTGTGTTGTCAGCATGCTTACCACCATTTAAAACGTTCATCATTGGAACTGGTAATGTCTTAGCATTTACTCCTCCAATGTATTGATATAATTCAAGTCCCATGTAAGCTGCAGCAGCTTTAGCAACAGCAAGTGAAACTCCAAGAGTTGCGTTAGCACCTAATTTGCCTTTGTTTTCTGTGCCATCTAAATCTATTAATAACTTATCAATTGCAGGTTGATTTAAAGCATCTTTATCTAAAAGTGCAGGTCTTACAATTTCATTTACGTTTTTAACTGCTGTTAAACAGCCTTTACCTAAATATCTTGATTTGTCGCCATCTCTTAGTTCAACTGCTTCAAATGCTCCTGTAGAAGCTCCTGAAGGAACCATAGCTACGCCATGAAATCCACCTTCAACAATAACCTCAACTTGAACAGTAGGATTACCTCTAGAGTCAAGTACTTCTAAAGCTCTAACATCTTCAATTAATAATGATTCTCTCATAAAATTAACTCCTTTACTAAGTACATAAATTAGGACCTTTTGGGTCCTCAACCAATATAGCACACTATTCCCCTTTTTTCAACACAGTTAATAAAATTAGACTTGGGAGGGTTACGCAACTAGGGGACGGTTCTCAAGTTGCACGGTGCAACTAGGGGACGGTTCTCCGGTTGCATAGACCTGTCCCTCGGTTGCATCGTGCAACTTGAGAACCGTCCCCTGGTTGCGCAAAACAAAAAAGACTTTCTTATAAAAGAAAGTCTTTTTATTATTTAAAATTTATTTAGCAAATTTTTCTGCACTTCTACCAGAAATAACTAAAGCTTGCTCTCTTGAAGCGTTGCTCTTTACGCCATATCTGTATGCTTTTGTATCAACACCATTGATGATTTCTTTGTCAGCCATGAAGTAAATTGCACTTCTACTCCAGTTGTGCATTTCACTATCATCTGTGAATTCTTTAACTTTTGTTAAATCAACAGTTACATCGATACCAGCTTTTTCTAAAGCTCTTGTAATCATAGTAGCCATTTGCTCACGAGTTATTTCTTTATCAGGTGAGAATAATCCTTTTTCCTTATCTGTTCCTTCTGTGATACCAACATTGTAAGCTTTTAAAACTTCTTCGTCATCAGTATCTGTGAATGGATTCTTAGCTGGCTTCTCAGCTGCTTTTCCAGAAAGTAATTCATATAATTTCACAGAAACATGAGCAAATTCTTTTCTTGTGATATTTGCTTTTAAATTAGCTTTGCTAAATACTTGAGGAATTAATCCTTTTTCATTAGCAGCATTTAATTCATCAAGTGCCCAAGCAGATGCTTCAGCCCAACTTACCTTTTCAACTTTAGCTGGTGCTGTTGGTCTTGTTTGAACTGCATCTTCTCCACTTACTTTTCCTTTTTCAGCTACAAGAGTCTCAATAATTGTAGCAATTGCTTCAGTATCTAATGTAGTTAAATCTCCACTTAATTTAATAGTAGGTCTTACGATTGGTAAAGAAACTGATACATCTCCACTTGCGATAGCTGCCATGATTTCAGCTAAACGATCTGGATCCATCACAACTTTTGAAGTGCTTTCGCCTTCTTCAGTTGCATCAGTTGATGTAGTTGTTGAAGTTGATGGTCTAGTAACAACTCCTGTAGACTCACCACTACTTGTTACTCTAGATGTAGATGGTCTAGATGGTCTAGATGGTCTAACTACTGTAGATGTAGTTGTAGTTGAACTATCTGTTGCTTCTGTTGCTCTGCTAATACCAAGTGTCTCTCCACTAAGCATAGTAATTAAAGTAACAGTATCATCGCTTAACTCAGTAGCACCTGCTCTTTCTAAAAGTTTTTCTAATTCTGTTGATGAAATTTGTCTAACAGCAAAGCAAACTGTAAACAAACTTAAAACAGCAACTAAACATGCTGTCAAAAATAATACTCTTTTCATTATTTCTCCCCCTTAATATTTTTTTAATATACCTAAATATAATATCGCTTAAAAAAAATCAAGTCAATACGCAACTGGGGGACGGTTCTAAAGTTGCACGATGCAACTTGGGGACGGTTCTCCAGTTGCATGCAACTTGGGGACGGTTCTCCAGTTGCATAGACCTGTCCCTCGGTTGCACCGTGCAACTTTAGAACCGTCCCCCAGTTGCGTAACCGTCCCCTAATCAAATAAATTATGTTGACTTTTAGAAACTTCCCTTATATAATGCACTTACAAATAAATATAGTGAAAGGAGAATCCTTATGGCTCAGAAACACTACGTTACTTGGGATGAAGTCGAACAGTTTATTACTGATGTTGTCAAGCGGTACGAGTTTGCTGGTCTTACCGGCGTCTATGGGATTCCGCGTGGAGGTATGTGTTTAGCTGCACGCCTTTCTTACAAGATGGATATCCCACTACTCGCTGCGCCTTTCAAAGGCTGCCTGATAGTTGACGACATCTCCGACACCGGCGAAACTCTCATCCACTATGCACGCAACACCTCCGGCGGCGGTGTAAGCAAAGGATACCACATCGTCACCATGTACTACCGCAACGGCAGCTTGGTTGAACCCGAATACTACAAGTACACCAAAGAAGAAAAATGGATCGTATTTCCGTGGGAAGAATAAAAATAAGCCTGCACTTTTATAAGTGCAGGCTTTAAAATTTTATTTTCTCTTTTTCATAACAAGTACAATTACTGTAACTAACGTGGCAACAACTACAACAACAAATGCAATGATTGCAACGACCGCAACTACCATTTCATTTGTACCTAATGAACTATCAGAAGGTCTTATTGAAGGCATCATGTCTCCTACTTTTTCGCTAGATTCAACATCAACTATTTCTTCTTTTTTATCTGATACTAATCTCTTTGCATCTGATTCTTCAATTACTTCTTCTGCATACTTCAAACCATCTTCAATATGTTTATCATAGTATCTTTTTAATCCTTCATAATCAGTTGGATAATCTTCTTCATCAGTCCATTCCCAATTATTTGCCCTTGCATTATTTAATAATTCTCTATTACTTACAAATGTTTTTTCAGCTACTGCTTTATTTCTATAACTAAACAATTCTCCATTATACATCCAAGCAATTGAACCTTCGTATCTAACACCAATCCAAGTTTCAAAAGCATGACCATAAACAACATATTCAGCATTCAAAATAGTGCCAATAGGAAGACTATCTACAACTTTTTTAGATTTCACATTTGCTTGTTCATATAGCGAAACACCATCAAACAAAATTTCATAAGAGAATACATCTTCATCGTCTTTATCAACTTTATATGCAAAATCTTCTTCAAGATTTACTTCAACTAATTCGTCTTCGTAATAAAATCTTCCAACAGAATACTGTTCTCCACCAAAGCCATAATAGTCCGTTACATGGGTTAGTATTGGAACAAACAATCCATCATTTGTAAGCATATTTTTATCTGTAACAAGATCACCTGATTTATAATGGAAACCAAAATTATTTATTTTGATCCAACCATTTATATCGTTGTATGAAGTGTAATACCACTGTGTCCAGTCGTTCCAAAGACCTGTCTCTTCTTCGTTTACTCTGTATGGTTGAATGATAATATCTGTTTCACTAGGAATCATTCCCAAAACTTTTCCTTCGGTAGCAGCAGTAGGCATGTCATAAATAACAGTGTTTGCAAAAGTTCTTGCTTCTTGTTTATCTCCCAAAGAATATTTTGTTAGGTCATTAATTGTTACATTATATTTGTTAATATATTTTGTACTATTATTTTCATATGAAAAATTCTCGTTTTCCAAAACGAAAGCTAATCGATAATCATCATAACTACTATAACAAATTATCTTTGTCTTAAATGGAAGTGTACCAAGTGGCTCTTCCTCTAATGAAGTAGTCTTAAAATAAGGTGCTCCATCAGGATTAGATACATATCCAGAATATACAATAAAACTTGGTGCGCCCATATCTGCAAATGCAAGTGTAGGAATAAGTAGCAAAATAACTACCATGCTAACGAATAAAAATTTCTTCATAAAAATCCCCCTCAATAATTCTATCTTCTCTTTCTAATTAGAATTATTATAATAAACAAAATACACACAACAATAAGCGATGCAATGATTATAATGTAAGTACTTGGAATCGTATTCTCATATGATTCTTTATCATTAGCAGAATTCTTTAAACTATTTTCTCTTTCGTATTCTTCTAAATACTTTTGTGCCAAATCTTTTTTATTACGAAGTCTTTCTTCATCTGTTCTTTCATTTAAAGTATAGCAATCAAGCCAACCTCTCACGCCATTATATGTTGTGCAAAGCCAACCAATTCCAACTTCGCCTTCAGTAATATAATCTCCACTTAAAGTTGTACCATTTGGAATTTTTACAACAGCTTCTTTTGCTTCTGTGCTATCAAATAATTCGATGTCATCAAACTCGATTGTAAATGTATAATTTTCTCTCTCATCTTCTGGAATATAATAAGCAATATCGCCTTTTGTATTAAACTCATATGCTTCGCCAGAATAATAGAAAACTCCTGTTGTATAATTATCACCAGCGAATTGATAATAAGTATCAAAAGCAGTATATTCAGGAACTAAAATTTCATCTCCTGAATAGAAATTTCTAGAAGTGATTACAGACTTTTCTGTTTTAAAAGCAAGACGAGTATTTTTAATCCATCCTTCTACTCCATCATAAGATACGTAGAACCACTCTGACCATCCGTTATTTAATAGACTGTCATCAGCAACATATTCTTGAACAGTAATATCTGTTTGCGCTGGAATTTTTCCAATAACATGTCCATCTGTGTCATCAATATCAAGTGGCATGTCAAAAATATCAGTATCTTCAAAAATTCTTGCAGGCTTATTAACATCCAATTTATAACTATATAACTCGTCAATGGCTATATCTTTTCTATCAATATATTTTTCTGATCTAAAAGTTTCTCTCTCATAAATGAATGGAGTTTTTTCACCATGAGTAGAACGAAAAATAATTGTAGTGCCAAGTGGCAAAGTTCCAACATCAACATATGCGCCATCTTCAAGCGTGTAATAAATCGCTCCATATTTGTTAGAAATATGACCTTTATAAATTACAGAACTTGGCTCACCCATATCGGCTAAAGCAAGTGTAGGAATTAAAATCAAAACAAAAACTATCAATAATAGAATTATCTTTTTCATTTGTGTCTCTCCTTTAAAAATATTATATTTTATTAGATATATAAATTCAAGTTTTTTAGTACGCAACTGGGGGACGGTTCTCAAGTTGCACGGCGCAACCAAGGGACAGGTCTCAGCACTTAAGACGTGTCCCCCGGTTGCAACGTGCAACTTGAGAACCGTCCCCCAGTTGCGCAAACAAAAAAGCTCGAGGAAAATTTCCTCGAGCTCGGTCGCTTAGGTTAAAACCATTTCATACCACGGCCAAGTCTTGCCATAGTATTCGTATCCGTTCTTCAGAACTTCAGCAATCTTAAATCCAAGTGATTTGTAGCAGTTCAAAGCAACTCTATTGTTAGTGAAAACTCCTAAGCTAAATCTTTCAGCTCCCAAGTTTTCCTTCGCATACTTCATCGCTTCTTTAATCATCTGCTTACCATATCCCCTGCCTCTAAGTGTACTATCAACAATCACAAATCCAATTCGAAATGTTTTCTTATCTTTAAATGAACTCCTAAGAATTAGATGACCAACCATCCTATCAAAGTCATCCATAAAGACAAGCGAAACAAATCTTTCTTTCCGCGCGCTCTTCTCATAATTCTCAATGAGTGTCGACGGCTTAATCGGATAAGTTTCATACTGACTCGCACTCCACATTCTAAATTCTTTTTCCGAAGTAATCCAATTCAGAATGTATTTTGCATCGCGTTCCTCAAACTTACGTATGTGCATGGTGAAAAATCAAATCCTTTCTATGTAGCAAAGATAACGGGTTACATGCTACATAGGTTGCGGTGGCTCCATAAAAATGTAATCTCCCTTCTTAGCTTACAGTCGAAGTTCTTTTTGCTTTTTTCGCTTTCTTGTCCTCAAACAATTCTTGATCAGCATAATCAATTACTTCTTTTATTTCTTTGTACTCGCCTTTTTGGAAACAATCTGCATAGGTATAGTAAATACCATATCCCTGTGCAAGACCATCATCCAAAAGACCACCTACTTTTGGGCTCAAACGTTCAATTTTTTTATCTAACTTTTCTACATATTTATCTATTTCTTCATAGACGCCTGAATTCATAACATATTGCATTCTCTCTAAAACTCTCGGTTTTAGTATGACTGCAAATTCATCTCCGCCACGCCTAAAGCAATATCCTATATCTCCATATACTTCAAATATAGTTTCACCAACCAACCTTAGTATCTCATCACCTTTTTTATGACCACGTGTATCATTGATATGTTTAAAATTATTCATATCAATTTGAATAATGGCCGTACTATAATTAATTGATGAAATTCTACTAAAGTATGTTGTTTGATTAAGCAGTGTTGTCAAAAGATCTATCTTGATAAAACTGTTGGAGAAATAGATCATAAACATATAAAGTGCAATCGATAAGACCAATGAATCAATACTATAATTACTTATAATTGCTCTAACAACAACGCCGGCTATAATAAAACTAACAATATAAGTAATCGCATTTAGCCTATTGAAGTTTTGCACATATGTTTTAAACGATGAAAACACAATTAAGCAAACTCCAATAAACAAAAATCCGGTATAAACCCATGTACCAAATGTTGTGTGGTAAAAAGCATTTTCATCGATTCTAAACATCCAGTCAAAAAATATTGAAGCTAATTGTAATATCGAATTAATACCAATAATTGCAAAGAAGACATATCTTATTCTTGTCCAAAAGTTTTTTCTAACAATGATGCTACAAACAAACATAGGCAAAGAAACCGCAATTATAAATTCTGCTGCCTTGATAATCTTCATAGGAAAAACCCATCCAGGAGAAGCACCATTATAATAGAGAGCAAGATTATCCAAAAGCAATTCAAAAAACAATAGTATCGTCAAAGTAAAAAACCGTCTTTTAATTCTTTGATTAATAAGTTCATTATCGTGCAAAAGTATCAGAAAACCCACCTGCATCAAAACACAAATTATAGAAATAACAATGTTACTCATTATACTCCTCCTCACTCGAGACACAGTATCGCAAAAGTAATGCAAACTCCGGTATTTTACCCCTTTTTCCTCCTTATGTCAACAGCTTTAAAGGGCGGCGCAACCGGGGGACGGTTCTAAAGTTGCACGATGCAACCGGGGGACGGTTCTCTAGTTGCGCAGACCTGTCCCTTAGTTGCATCGTGCAACTTTAGAACCGTCCCCTAGTTGCGCACAAAAAAGAGATGCGAATTTTCGCATCTCTCTCTTTTTTAAGTCAGATTCGTCTTCCGGAGCCACTAGGCTTTTTATCGTCGAACATCATAGGAACATTTCCTTTGACCACCGCAGGAAGAATCGTCTGAGAAAGTTTCTCCAAGGAGCCTTTGACATTTTCGATTCTCTTTTCTGTCTGGTTTCTTCCCTGCATGTCGCCAATATATCCCGCGAGCGTCCTCGATCCGGACTTCATCGAAATCACACCAAGCATCAAATCAACAACCGACTTTTCTTCCTTAATCTTAATAACATGTTCCGGTGCAAGCATATTTTCCCAAGTATGCGTGATACTTGATTCAAATCTATCCCCGCAATACTTATTAAGAAGGCAGAAAACATTATCGTTTACTTTTTTCCGAAGGCATTCAAACGGGTGCAGCCTGGCATATTCCTCAATCTCGATTCCGAAGTCCTTTGCCTGATCCTCATCAGTATAAGGATATGGAGCTTCATCACCAATGAAGAAGATTATCGGCTCACTACCAGGAGCAAAACTCGTATTCTTATAAAGGTAATACGCCATCAGCTCGTACGACTCCATCTTCTGGCCGCCGCCATTTCCTTCAAGCACAAGCTTTTCCAGATACGAATCAAGCACAATACCTTTTGCAAAATCGCAGATCTGCATCGGATAAGAATCAGTAAACGCATCGCCAACTGCGCAGAAAGAAATATCGAAATCCTTAAGGTAGCCCTGCTGCTCAATCTGTCCGTAGAACATTGGCATCTTGTCGTAAACAACTTTCGCAAATTCAATATTAGATCCCGTCACATCAAGAACGATGATAATCGGAGTTTTAGAATTGCTCCTCAAAATTTTTCCGTTCGGCAAAAGTGACGGATCAAGCCTTGTACTCGAAAGCCTCTGAGTAGCATACGAAGAACTACCCCAACTGGAACTTGAACTACCGGAGTAAACATCACGTTCGTAAGTGCCACCACCCATGTTTCATTCCTCCTTATTTCAGCTCTTTAAATCTCTCTGTACCATACACTTCATTACGAAGTCCCTGAAGTTTATGATAGAGCATCCACGCATCATTGCTACGAGTCATCGGGTTTTCCTTGATCATGCCTCTAATAAAATCTCTCACCCTCGGATCGATATCCATCGACATTCCACCATTAGAAACATTTCCACCCATGAGCTTAATAGCAATTTTACCAATAGAATAAATATCAGTAGATGGTTCCACACTTACTTTTTTCAAAACTTCCGGTGCCGAATAATCATCATTGAAGAATTTATACGTCGCACCGCTTTCATTTGCCTTTTTAATTGCAAACGAAAAACCAAATAAAGTAACGTTGTGATTTTTCTTGTTAATCAAAATATTATCAGGAGTAATATTGCCATGAACAACACAATTATTATGAAGGAAACCTACCACACTCAAAAGCCTTTCGACCATCCACATGACGTGTTCAGCAGGCACTCCATTCGGATACTGCTTCAAAAGCAAAGCCGGAGTAATTCCCTCTACTTCTCGAGAAATAATTGCGCGGCGAGCACCATCGATTGAAATTTTACTTTCGACATAAGGAAGCGACTGATGTCTAAGCTTCGTCAAAATATCGAATTCATTATCAATCAAAATACTATCTGATGCTTCACGAGGAATTTTAATAACCACAGTATGTCCATCGCAAGTTCCTTTGAAAACGTTTGCAATATCTCCACTCGAAATCAATTCGTAAAAAGAATAATTCTTTCCATTAAATTCAACTTCAAAAAATGAATTTCTCTTTTTGAACTTATCAGAAGAAGATGGAAGTTCATAAGTACCATCAGCAAGTTCCTGCACGCCTTCATCATAAAGACGATTAAGAATCACCATCGACTCTTCTGCATAATACTTTTCCCAAGCCGGAGCAAGATCCGGATGCACTATAAAACTAAACTTTTTATAAAGCCGGTTCAGTGCATCCGCATCGCTCACAGTTCCAAAGAAATCAATTGGCCGTCTAGATGCAATTAATTTTTCATATACCTCAACGATTTTCAAATTAACCACACCTCCTTCATGAAGAGTGAAGGATCACACCATGCTTTTTACTCTGAGGAAGAATTTCCTTTTCATATGAAGGCATGATGCAATCTTTAAAATGCTCTTCGATTCGCGCTCTCGGAATATGATAAAGCATAGTATCTCTTTTCAATCTCCTCTCAAGGCAAACATCAATCGGAGTATCCATGTAGATGAAAATTCCATCAATCTTTCCATGAAATAGCGAAATAACGTGCAAGCCCTCAATAATAGTAACATTCGCTTTAATAATATACTGTTTTGAAACAATCCTTTTGTTTTTTGCTACATCATAAATCGGAATTTCTACTCTTCCATTTTTGATATAACTTTTCACATCTTCTTTCATTTCATCTGTATGAAAAGCATCCATACTATCCGTCATATATCCCTTTCGAGAACGCGGCATATTCTTAAGATCTTTAAAGTAATCATCTTCACGAATAATATTCACTGAATAATGTTTATCCCAAAAGTAATTCTCAAGAGTATGAGAAAAAGTTGTTTTTCCAGAGCAAGTAGGACCCGCTATAAAAATGAATCCGGAAATCATCTCATCTAAAACACTTCGAAAAGGTTTAGTAGCAGCTTCTCTCTCCCGCTCAACTACAAGCGAAGTCGACGTCATATCATCACTCCTTCCACAAATTGCTAGATGAATAATTTTTCATCTCGCGTGGGTCCGTACGAAATCAAAGTAATAGGAAGATGAACAACGCTTGAAATTGTTCTCACATAATTTTTGCATCCATCAGACAAAATCTTTTTGCCATTCTCGTCTTCGACAACCGCATTCATGAATCCCTCTACTTCGATGTAGATAGGTTCAACATCTTTAAGATATGCGCTGATGTTTTTACAAGTACATTTAATGTCAGTGATGATAACCCGATTTCTATAATCAACGTAATAGTCGAAAAGTTTTTCGAATTCATCATCAACAAATCCGGTGTACTGATAGCTGTTGCAAACTTTTAAAGGCCCCATGCCTTCCAAAACATCAAGTGAAGAAAGATAAACTTCATTTACATTATTGATTCGCTGAGCATATCTAAAGAGTACTGCATCGAACCAACCAAAACGAATTTCACCATTCCAAAAAGTTTTTTCTTGATTTGCATCATACATAGTTAAATTCATTTTGTAGTTCTCGGTAGGAAATACTCCTTTGCCGTGTCTTGTATAATACGCTTTTGCAACTCCGACTTTGTTCACATTGATATGACCTTCTGTAATCATGTCGCGATGCTTTCTTTTAATTCGATCAACAATTCGCATTGCATGATTAACAGTAGTATCAAGCAAAGTCGTATTGGGCCTAAGTCCATACTTAACATCCAAGAGTAATCCCTGAGAACCTTCGTAAATAATCGTGTAATCTTTTAGATACTGTTCTCTATCAATTCGCGGAGCATGACTATTGTCAGTGTTTTCGATAAGCTCACTAATGAAAGGTCTCAGCTCATACAGATTATCTTTCATAAAATTGTGTTTATTAAGGAGCGCTCTCGCCTTTTCGTAATACTCGTGTGCGAGATTTTCATAGAACTCTGTATAGAGTAAAAGATTGATGTCTTTCACCAAATCAGCAAGCATTTCATAAGGACAATATTCGTGAATATCTCTCTTATGAGCTTCATAAAAATCTTGAACAAATAATTTGATGTCGCGAAGTTTTCTTCTAATAATATACTCATCTTCGAAAAAGATATTATTAAGACTAAGAGTCAAAAATGAATAATGCTTATTTCTTTTTCCATGATGTGCATACCAGTTAAGATAACCGACTTCGCTCACGCCTGTCCCTACACTGCCTCGCCTATTGTCTCCCATGCTCAGTTCACGAAGCCGATTGAGCAAAACGTGAAAAGGAGTAACAACGAGACAATTTCTCGAAATGTAAATTTTTTTCAAAACATCTTCAACATCCTGCCCTGACGTCTCACAAAAAACATCGAGCTCACGAAATAAAGTTTCGATATTGATAACCATATTCTGAGACAAAAATGTTTTTGTTTTTTCGTTAAACATTCCAGAGCCGAGCTGACTGAACTTGTGAATTTTTTCATCAGGAGTAGTCACTGTGTGTGAAGCTTGAGAACCGCCGTTGTACCGAATGACCCAGTTTGCATCATATTTGTGTGCGAGGAAATCTACAAATGAACCTTTTCCTTCGTCACCAAATTGCATGCCGCAAAGAACAAAGTTATGCACTTGTAAACACCTCCCATGCTTTCATCGCTTTATCAAAAGCGTAGTTGCAAACATTGTCACATAGCATAAATCTGCGATAGCCCATCGAATACATCATCTCGAGATCCTCATAATCAGCAAGGCTTGGAGCATCTCTCCGCTCAAGCGAAGTGAAAATTCTCGAAGCACAAATTGCTTTTGGATCAGTTGCGATGATAGATTTGAGAGCATCCATCATTTTTTTGTAATTACCTTCGAGCTCGATGTATAGGTCATCTCTGGCAGCCATGCAGCGGATAAATCCCCAGCTTTGGCCAGCAAAGATAACTCCCTTTTTAGATTCAATCTTTGAGCAAATGTTAACTTTGCCACCCATGATATCTTCAATGACATTCAGGTCTTCTTTGTTTTCCACAAAAGAAGCCATGATGTTTCTGACGTTGAGCTGCTTGCACGCTTCAAGGTATGCAAGATCCTGCTCAGTAAGATAGTCATCAAGAATCTCCGGAGTATTTCCAATAATGTTCACAGACTGACCTTTTCCCAAAGCCTCACGTGGCGGATTCATAAGGAAAACCTTATTGCCATCGACGCTGGAAATATTAACAGTTGTGCCATTTCGAAAAGCCATCTTCGCCGGCAGTTTCACCTTGATGGGATGATTCAGCTCAACGCATTCGTAGAGCGGATCTGCCCAAACGGCAACTCGAAGTTGGCGACCCTTGAGATCAATCCACAGGGGCTTTTTGAAGAAATCTGCTTTTTCGGCAAGCATCTGCACTGTTTTTAGTGGCGAATACGGGCTCCGAGTGCCGGTATTGAAGCGCACTTCAGCAATACTCGGATGACTGATGATTTTTCCAACAACATGCATGTTACTAAGTGAAGGTATTGTAGCAATGAGCGAACAGTCCTTTTTCATAGCCTATTTTCCTCCTTTTTTTAGATAGAACATCTTATAAAACCATAAAACCTATTCGTGCCAGCGTATTTTACCACGAAAAGCTTGATATTTCAACATTATCGTGCTATAATTTGCTCGCAAAATAAATGTTTTTCGACATTCTCAACATATAGTATTGGAGGGAAAAGTATGGAAGGATTTGCTAAGAAATGCATCATAGGTTGCATCATCCTTGGTATTGCCGTCATTGTAATCGTAACCATTATGGATCAAATTGTTCCACTAATTCGATAAAGGAGTGAAATCGCTATGGCCCCATGGAATTCAAATCAGAAAAATGCCGACTATGCCTTGCAGGGAGTATTGAACGTTGAGTTGAATCCGTATGACAGAACAATACGTTCATTTATGATCACCGTCGGAAAAGGCTACAACATTCTCCGGATCTTAGAGCACTTTTTGATAGACCTTGATAATCCCGGATTTGTTACCGTTGAATTTCCTCAGAAAGATCGCTATGACCCCAGTGAAGTACGGTATGGCGCAAGAACAATTCCCTCTTTCTTCGTACAGCTCAGCGTACATCGTGATGACCTTTACAAAATCGATGGAAACGAATCAATCCGAATCATCTGCAACACCGATGCATATCCTGAAAACAAAGAAGCCTTTGTTGATTTCTTTGAAGAGCTCCGCTCCGTTTTGCGGTACTAAAAAAAACAGCAACCTTTTCGTTAAGGTTGCTGTTTTTAGACTTGGGGATGGTTCTCTTTTTTAAAAAGTTAAAAAAAGGGACAGGTCTCAGCTTTGAGCCCTGTCCCCTTTTTTAGAAATTTAAAATTTAGAACCGTCCCCTATTTTAACGACTCCTTGAATTCCATCTTCTAGTAACGAAACAAATTCATCTCCATCTTCTTTTGAGCCGGCTACTGATCCGTAGTGTGTTGGCACTGCGATTTTCGGTTTGATTATATTTGCTAAACTTGCCGCTTCTTTTACATTCATCGTGTAAAATCCCCCACAAGGTAGCATCGCAACATCGCATTTTACTGCTTTTGCTTCTTCGGTCACATCCGTATCACCTGCAACATAGTAAATCATATCATCAAGCGAAACTAAATATCCTACCCAACAATTTTTCTTTGGATGGAATGGTTTTCCCACATTATATGACCACACTGTTGAAAACTTTATTCCGCAAACTTCATATTCTTTTTCTGGATCAACCAACAAAACATTTTCATAATCCAATTTCGAAGCTATACTTTGTGGTGCAACGATAATTGTATCATCTTTAATTACCTTATCAATATCCTCTGGCGAATAATGATCAAAATGCTCGTGCGTAACAAAAATCACATCCGCATCATTATGATTCTCCTCCACTTTATATGGATCAAAATAAATTGTCTTTGAACCAACAATTCTAATGCTACTATGAAATACTGAAATATTATCTAACATTTTTTCACTTCCTATTTTTAATGTTCATATGATTCATTCGTTTTATAATTCTTTCCCATATCCTTAAATGCATCAATCGCATCACGGCCTTTTTGCTTTGCATCCATAATTTTTTGCCTTGCCTGCTCTTTTGCTTTTGACATCAAAAGACCAGCATAAGCTTTTTTCATCTCACTATATGCACCTGATTTATCAATCGTATACTCAGGCTGATGTAAAACTGTAAGCTCGCCTTGCTTATTAATTGTGCAATGACTTTTATCATATGATTGAGTATAATTTTGCATCCAAGTATCAATATTTTGCGGTTGAAAAATCGCCAAATACTTGCTGTTGTTTGGATCTTTAATCGCCGCATACATCTCTTTAACTTTTTTATTTTCTTTTACTGCTTTATATTGTTCTCTTATCTTCTTTTTAAAATGTCTCAACGCCCTAAGCTTGTTTTTTAATTCTTGTTTCGATTGCTGCATCACATCTTTCGCAGCATTATATTTTTTATTTAACTCACGATATTTTTTATCAAGAACTAATGGCTTCAATCCAGCAGAAACAATTTGTTTTTCTTTGGCATCTTTTAATTTATTAAAATTTCCTCTATCTGCCTTGTACTGATTTTTTGCAGCACTATATGCTTTGCAAATGCTATCAAATTCGTACATGACAGATTGATCCAACTTGCCTTCTTTAAACATGTCATTCATTTTGTTTTGAGTCGGAAGGTTCAAAACTTCCATCGCAAAAGACATAATACCACCTCATACTATAAGGTTATAACAACAGCTGAGATAATGCATTCATTTAATTCAATCTTAATCAAATTGAAACATTTTCAAAAACCTTGCCAAGCGAGTCGTTGATGACAAGATTAGCCATATAATCATAAGGCGTCGCATCTCGATTTATCAAAATCAGATTACTTCCTCTAAAATATCTAATTAATCCGCTTGCAGGATAAACAGTAAGCGAAGTACCTGCAACAATTAAAGTATCTGCATTTGCAATCGCGTTGATTGCGCCTTTAACTACATCATCATCCAAACCTTCTTCGTACAAAACAACATCCGGCTTGATTAATCCTCCGCATTCGCAAACAGGAATTTCTTCTGCATTCTCATCAAAAATAATTTCAGGTCCATAAAACTTGTGACACTTCGTACAATAATTTCTATAAATACTTCCGTGCAATTCGTACACAACTTTTGAACCAGCTTTTTGATGAAGTCCATCAATATTTTGCGTAACAACGGCTTTTAACTTTCCTGCTTTTTCTAATTCAGCAAGTTTTGTATGCGTGATATTTGGTTCAAATTTAATTGCATTCAATTTATCTTTATAAAATCTATAAAACTCTTTCGTGTTATTCACAAAAAAAGTGTGACTCAAAATTGTCTCAGGCGGAAAATCATATTTTTGATTGTAAAGACCATCCTTACTTCTAAAATCAGGAATACCGCTTTCAGTCGACACCCCTGCTCCACCAAAGAAAACAATATTGTCACTGTTTTCTATAATCTTTTTAAATTCTTGAATTTTTTCTTCGCTTTCCATACAAATCACCGAGATAATTATATCATACTTCTTAAAATTTTGCGCAACTAGGGGACGGTTCTCAAGTTGCACAGCGCAACAAAGGGACAGGTCGCCCTGTCCCTCGGTTGCGCTGTGCAACTTGAGAACCGTCCCCTAGTTGCGGAATCTTACTCGATATTAACTCGATTCTCTTTTCCTTTTTTCTTGTACACGAAGTACTGCCCACTTACAAGCAGGGCATCGTAAAAACCATGTTCATCGCACAAGGTTTTTTCGTCTCGCAGAATTTCTCTCACTTTGTCGTTATATGTAATTCCCATCAGATCCAGAATCTGCAACGTGCAATTCACATTGTAGATAATGTCCGTGCCAATCTTATCTTTGAAAGTCACATAGTTATGCTTAGCAACCAGTCCGCACAGCACATAAATATTTCTGAATCTCTTATTAGCACCGGTCCCACTAATCTCGAGCGGAGCTACCTCACCAGGATAACTGAAGGTGGCCCGATCAAAATCATTAGGTTTAATAATTTTATCTTTGATGAGCTCGCTCACAACATGAACCGTCCGCTCAGGATTCTGAGGCATAATAGTAATACTTTTGAGGTCTTCATCAAGAATATATAGCGGTGTCGACATCTCATTCCCTCCTTCTTGTTAATAATACAAAGTGTCAAGCTGATTCATCATTTTCTCAAGGTAATTCACACTATACTGAATATCTTGCATGATTAAAGGATTCATCTTATCACCATAAACAGCTCGTGTCGAAAGCACCTTGAGATAAGAAATGACAGAAATTTTTTTCAACATATCTTCGCGTTCTTCCGGAGTCTTGTCAGAATAATAACCTTCAAAAATCAAATTGAAAATTTTCTCACTAAGCTCAAGCGGAATCCCCAAAAACTCCATCGTATTATTTTTATTAACGCAGGCAAATGCAATATACGCAGAATGCATCGCAGCAAATTCAAAAATCGGATGGCCTCTCGACAGAGTCTCCATATCAATCAGCAAAAGTTCATCACCCTGCATCATAACATTTTTGATATGAAAATCCGAATGAAGCACAGTTTCCGATTCCGGAATCGTAGCAATAATTCTAACGAGCTTATCCATAAGCTGATGCTGAAGAAATTCTTTTGAATCATAAATCATCTCTATCACTTGCTCACGCCGGCTCGGCAATTCCTGATTGCTAACTTCAATAGAGTGAATTTGCCTGAGCGTTTCAACACTTTTCTTGCAAAAAGCCTTTAAAGATTTCTCACTCTTAATAAGATCTTTGATTGACTTAGCATGAAGAAGTTCATACACCGCTCCGAACTTGTCTCCCACTTTCACAATGTCGTAGGAAATCGCCGTGGGCACGCCCCACATAAATGCTTTCTTCGCAAGTTCGGTTTCACGCTTAATCATCTTCATTGCATCAGGAATGTTATAAACTTTCACAACAGTTTCATCATCGAGCCGATACACACTTCCGAAAAATCCTTCGCCGATTTTTTCGCAGCCCTCGATAGAGATTTCTCTCAGTGCTTTCGTGATAGGCATAAATGAAGTGTAGCCGGTGATTTCAAAAATATCATATACTTCGGGTTGAGCATTTATCACAGAGACATCTCCAAATTGTTTTTTCGCTCTCAAAACAATCCGAAGTCCCATACTAGAAATATAGTTTAATTTTTCTGCATCAAAAATAACTTTTGTAACACTATCATCGAGCTGAGCAAAAATTTCTTTTTCTACTTTTGAGCCATTCACACCATCAATTCTTCCTTCAAGCCGAATAACTTTTTCCATATAGCAACTACCTCCTTAATAAGCGTAGGTTCATAAAAATACTTATTTTGCGAGGTCATTTTAACATATACACCACCCAATATCAACAGAAAAAAGGCAAAAAAATAGCGCCTCAAAGGCGCAAGTTTACATTATTTTTCTAATTTTGCAGCTTCAAATTTCGTGTTGATTTCCTCATCAAATTTTTTCATATTAATCGGTTTCAAATCCATATTCGTAAAGCAATGTTTGGTCTGAGCCTCGATAATCACATTCCCAGTTTTGACATCTCTCACATCGTACGAAATCGTCATTCTCACACCGTTATAATCAGTAAGATTAATTCCGATTGCAAGAATATCTCCCTCAGTCACATGCATTTTATATTTGCAATTAACTTCTAAAACAGGAATTGTAAAACCGCGCTTTTCAATCTCGCGCATTGGAAGCCCCATCGACTCAATCCACGCACATCTTGCCTCTTCCAAAAATCTAATATAATTTGAATGATGCACTACTCCCATCATATCAGTTTCATAATAATTAATTTTTCTTGAATAAGTAAAAGACATTTCATCACCTCAAAAATTTCTTTTTGAATTATACAATAAAAACGCAAAAAAGTCCAAGTTTTATCAACTTGGACTCTGTATTTTTCATTCTTTGCAAACATAAATCACACTCGTAATCTGAGTCGGCACTTCCGTCAATTCAATCGGCGCAATCTTAAAAAGCTGCGGATCATTTTCAAGAAAATACTCAACCCGATTATCAGCAGTGCGGAAGAAGAAATTGTTTTTGCCATCATAAGTCAAAACATATGCTTTAATAATAAAATACTTATCGTTCAAAACAGGCTCAATGATGAAAGTTTCACGAACTTGATGCTCTCTGTTTTCACTATCAATAGTAGAGTACTGCGCCACGATGCGTTCCATTTCATGACTCTTAACCTCGAAATGAAAGCAATCCGGCACGATTTTCGCGATCTCTTTTTTGAGCTCTTTATAAGTACCTTTGTCGAGAACGATAATCGGCGTACTATTAACGTCTTTTGCAACAACTAAATAATGATCTTTTAGCAGCTGCCGAATTCTTAAAAAATCGTCATATTTTTTATGAAAAATCGTAATATGTTGAAGCAGCTCATCTTTTAGATCGAAAGGAAGAAGTTCAAATCCACCAAACATGTCTCAATCCTCCTCTTCTTCGCTGTTTAAAACTTCGCAATAGTGCCAAATCTCAGCAAACATCCAGTCAGGAAAATGGAACCGCTCATCTTGCCTTTTCTTAACGAAATTCAAAAAATCAGAGCCATACTGCATTGAGCGCGCATACCAGTCGCAACACATTTCCATGATGTCAAGCTTCGTCATGTCCATCACACTTTCGAAGTGCTCCGGGTGATGTGAATTATTTTTCCAATGAAGCTTCAAGTACTTTTGATTCTCAGGAGCAAGGCGCTTGGCCGGATCCTTAAGACTTTCTTGATCATTAATAATCTTTGAAAGAGCAAGCATCTCAAGCTTATTGGTGAGTTTACTATCATCATGGACAACGGCACGTTTTCGAAGTAATTTGGCATGATTTTTAGCACCATTTCTTTCTAGATACCGCGCAAGCTTTTCACAGCTTTTAATAACATATTCCTTGTGGATCATCGTCTCTTTATAAAGCTTTTCGAAATCATCAATGTCCGAAATCTGAGGAAACAATTCTCTCCATCTTTCAGGAGAGCAACTAACCGTTTCACGCATAGCAAATCTCTCCTTTTTATTTGATATTATTGGCAACAAAATCAAAAAAGATTCTGTCTCGCAATCAATTCGTTAACGCAAATTCTACTACAATTCCCCTACTTTTGCAATACCACCTGCTTTTTTGGGACACTTCCAAAAAAGCACCTCCAGTCAGAAAAAGGTGCATTTTTGGAAGTGTCCCAAAAAAGCACCCAAAAATCACCAAAAATCCTTCATTAGTTTAACTTATTAAAAGCATAATTATGCATTAGTTTACATTATATATGAATTATGTTAACATAAAATCGTAAGGAGAACCTTACAGAAAATGCAAAAGACAGAGATCATATTTTACTAGCATTACGAGTTAGAGAAAGAGTTCTAAGAGGAGAATTAAGCTTAGAACAAGAAGGAATAAGATTTGGCGTAATCAAAGTTGCATTCAACTTGCCAAACATTAAAGCAAATGCTCAAAGACAAGAAATTCCAACTGAATAGTTGAAATATAAAAATAAAGATACCCGTAGCTGCATAGATGCCTACGGGTATCTTTTTATTTACTTAAACAATAATTAGCAACATCTTCGCTAAACTCATTCAGAATCTCGCTCGAAAATTTGTGATTCTCATTTTCATAAGTTATCAAGTTAATGTTCTCATTTAATGAAGCTAGCTCTGCACTATCTTTATACGGCGCCGTGTCATCAATATTTCCATGATAAATTCTAATTTCTTCATCATATTTTGGATTATCCATCACACGATTCTCAGAAAGTTCCTCATAAAAACTAAAATTAATTCTCATTGGTGTTTCTTTCTTATCGTTTACTCCAAAGCCTTGCTTTTTGAAAAACTCAAACATCTCTTGCCCAATTATTGTCTTTAAAATCTCGTCCATTTTTATCGCAGGCGATTTCAAAATAATTGCAAAATAATCATGATGATATTTTTGAATTCTTAATAAAGAAAGATATCCACCGAAGCTCGTTCCTAAAATTCCAATTTTAGTATAAGGAAATTTTTCGCGAATTGCTTTTTCTGCAAGCTCACAATCTTCAATGCAATTCGCAACAGTGAAGTCATTATAGTCTCCTCTACGCTCCGCATGATAAGGAAGTGAAAAAATCGCATAAGCAATTCCTTTTTCTAAAAATTTGTTTCCAATAATCAAATACGTCTCACTATTTTTTCCGCTATTAAAACCATGATGACAAATCATAAGCTTTTTCTCATCCCAACCATCAGGAATAAAAACATCAATGTCAAAACTATCTATTCTACTTTTTACATTAATTAATTCTTTCATCTTAATTCCTTTATAATTAAAATTTCAATTCTTTAATTTTCTCAACATCAATTCCATAAATATCAATATAAATATCTTCGCAGTTTAAAGCAGTTACTTTTGAAGGATCAACTTCCAACAACTTTTCAATTTCTTTTACTCTCTCCTCTGACTCTGCTTCGATTTCCATATACGTAGGAATCATCGGCCAAGTATCAATATCTACTTCAACTCCATCTAAAATGTATCTCACACGCTTGTTTTCTTGATAGCCTTTTGCTTTATAGCCAAGCACATTCAAAAGTTCATTAGTCTCATCAAAATCAGAAACTTCAACTTCCAACTCGTGCGTACCATCCACAGTGTTCTTCTCCACATTCTTATAACAAAGAGTTGTTACTTCGCCATTCGTACGAAGACGAATCCATTGACTGTCTCTTGCTGGAGTAAAATCATACACATATCTTTTTTGAAACCATTCGCCTACTTTTTCGGCACCAAGTGAAATCAATTTGTTAGTTACCTTATCAATATCGACTTCAAGAATTCTCTCTTCAAATTCAGTATGCATACCATCACCTCCATTTAATTATCATAATAACCATTTGTGCAAATTTCCTCAATTAATTCTTCTGAGAATGTATCTATAATTTTTTGAGCTTCCGAATTAATCTTATCTTTTTCTTCTTGGCTAAGCGAATCAATGTCACCATCAGGAATAATTCCTGGATAATTTTGCTTTAAATAATTTCTCATTCGTATTGGATTATACGTATATCTATGCATTTTTTCAGGAGAAATCTTTTTATTTATAAGAAGATCCGTCAAAAAATCATCATACTTTTCTTTAAAGTGTGATGTTTCATAAATTAAAGCAATTGCAATAGGTGGAATTACCGCAACAAGGATAGAAAATATTATAAACCCAACCGTTTGATTATTTTTTATGAAGTCAAGTGATTCAACGTTTTTAATAAATAGATATAGCAACACTAAATCAATTATTAATACTATTAAACAAATTATTTTTGTCTTTCTATCTGAATCCATTTTTGCCTCCGTTTTTATAATTTAATTTGCTCTAAACTCTTTGCTAGCTGATCAGGGCACGAAGTTCCTTTAGTTCCGCATTCAATACCGCGCAACTTTTTTATAACTTCATCAACTTCCATTCCCTCAACTAAAGCACCAATGCCTTTAAGATTTCCGTTGCATCCCCTAATATATTTTAAGTTGTAAATTTTCCCATCTTCAATATCGTAATCAATTTGCACTGAGCAAACTCCCTCAGGATAATATGTATAATGTTTCATTTTAACCCCTTTCTTTCTCATCATCTTTTCTATCCATAATTGGATTAAAAAGCCCATATTTTCTAACGTATTCCATGGCAGTATCATTTACTTTTTTATTAACTTCATCATACTTGGTAAAATCAATTTCAGCCATTTTATTTGACCTCCACAACCATTATACACAAAAAGCTAGAAAAATAAAAATATATAACAACTTCAACGCAAAACCAATATTATGTAAACTCACAATTCGTTAATATAAATAAAAATCTGAAAACCGCTTGCAAATTATGTTAATCTGTGATATATTGCCCTCGGAAACCAAAATTTTAACGTTAGGAGGAATAATTTCATGAAACGGACTTTTGCTTTTATTCTCACTTTGATGTTTTGTGTGATGATGCTTTCTACCAGCCTTGCTTTGGTTGAGCCCAACACTAAAATTACTTATTATGTGGCAAGACCAGAAATCGCATTCGATACAGGTGCTGATGAGGTTGAAACCCTATCCTTTGGCGAACCTGTTACTCTGGAAGACATCAATGGTAGCTATGCTCTTGTCAAAACCCAGGATGGACGGATTGGTCTGGTGTTTAAAGGATATCTTGCTCAATCGGAATATCCTCTGCTTTGGGTAGATAAAGAAGGATTCAACCTTGCTTGCATGGCCGGTCTTAATGATGAGAACTTCGGAAGTGCAATTTGCGGAAGAGCTTCCAATGAAAGAGCAGTTGTTGCCACTTCGCTGGGACAGTATATTTTTATTATCACAGAAAGCGGCCTCAGCGGATACACAATGAACACCAATCCCCATGTCACGTACTACGTCGATCAAGTTCCCGAAGAATGAAAATGAACTCAAGATAAAGTCAGAGATAATTCTCTGACTTTATTAATCTCAAACGAACCGGAAAATATAAGGAGGTTTTTAATCATGAAACGGATTATTTCTTTGTTTCTTGCTACTCTGCTCTGTGTTATGATGTTTTCTACCTTTACTGCCGCTGCCGAGGGTGAACCCTTTGAGCGCAACGACGGCATGATCTGCGTTTTGAGGCCCAACATCAAATGTGTCTATGATGACGGCGATTCCACTACGCTCCATTTCGGAGAAGAAGTTGAAGTCTGGAATTTCGAAGACACCTATGCAATCATAAAGACTGCGGATGGTAAAATGGGCAAAGTCACAGTTGGCTTTATAGGAACAACCTGCTACCCCATCCTTTGGATTGACAGAGAAGGCTGCTTCCTTTCCCCTATGACAGGACTTCAACCCACTGACTTTTACTATGGTGCATGCGGTCAGCGCTGGGAAGAAAGAGCAATCGTCCTTATCGAAGATGGTGATTACTTCTTTATCGTAACGGATGAAGGATTCAGCGGATATGTTCGCAAAGACAACCCGCATCTGCATCTGTACACCGGCCAGGTCCCCGAAGGTTCCTAAGCAAAAAAATAACATCCCCAATGATATTTCATTGGGGATGCTTTTTTGGGACACTTACTTTTTTCCAACTTTTGTTGGAAAAAAGTAAGTGTCCCAAAAAGTCAAATTACTTATTTAAATAATCATACACATTAATTGTTCCTGCTTCTTCTTCAACATTAAGATCTGGTACAGTTTCTACCATTCTTGCTACTCCAGTTGATTTGTCTATATAAAAATAAACATAAGCTCCTGTATAGCTACGAAATCTCATTTGATACTCATCATCTGTACCATCTCCAATTTCTATATACATTGAAGAACTAGCTTCAGTATATCCATATGTCTCATTACAATATTTTTTTATTCCTTCATAAGCCATGTCTTCTGTCAATTCACCTGATTCAACTGGAGCCTCAACCACTGTAACTTCAGCATTTCCTGATGAAACCGGCTCATTTTTAACTTCCTCATTAGTATTGTTGCAACCAACCATTAATAGGCATAAAGCTATTATAGCTATTAAATAAAAAATCGTTTTCATATTAACATCTCCTTCAAAGTACAATTATATCCCAATTATGATTTTTGGGACACACCCAAAAATCATTTTTTTCATGATTCTTGGTCGTGTCCCAAGAATCATAATGATAAGTTTCTAAATGCTTCCAATGTTTCTCCTGCTATTACTCTATTTATTTCTTTTTCGTTATTCAAATGCTCGCCTATAAGCTCTTCGAAAGAATTTAAAGGAATTCGTTTTAATTCGAATGCATATCTTTTTTCTTGACTAGTACGATGAACCTTTTCTAGATCGGGCAATTTGTCAGTTCGAACAACATAATAATGAATCACCGCCAAAATATTTTCGCCAGAATTAAAATAATTCTTCATATAATGTCTCACTTCATAAAAGACCTCTGAAATTTCATCGTTTGAAATCTCAATTCCAGCTTCTTCCATTATCTCGCGCTTTAACGTTTCAACCTCTGATTCCCCATCTTCTACATGTCCACCAATCAATTGAACGCCACCATTAGATGAAGCCATAATAACTTCATCATTACTATTTATAATAAAAGCTTTGACTCTCACAACAGAGCCATCCATATCTTCGTCAGTTAAATTATCATCATTAAAAATCTTGTATTTCAAAATTGCACCTCCAATTTGATTTTTGGGACGCACCTATGAATCATAGATTAAACCTCTCATCTTCAATAGCCATCTTTGCCGAATCATCAACGCTAAATTTTCCCGTATCAATTATAAACTTCTCATCATAATTATGCTTTTTAAAATTGTTCAAAAGCACAATGCAACGATCTTTCATCTGACAATCTTCAGGCCTTTCGGCATCTCGCTTAAGCAAAGTATCTTCGTCAACAAGCAAAACTATAAATTTCATTTCAAAATCAACAAAAAAATGCTTCAAAGACTCTAAATTCGCAGGATTGATTATATAATTATAAACCACATCATAACCATCTTCCAAATAATCTTTAATCACATCCTTAGAGACTTTCCAAAAAACATCTAAGTGATTTCCTACTTTCCAAGGTGAAATATATCCACCAACAACATGATTATAAATATCATCGCCCTCAATCAAAACTGATTTTGAAAGACTTTTTGCAATCTTTTTTGAAATAGTACTCTTGCCCACTCCTGCTGGGCCAGTTACAATATATAATTTAGGCATTTTTCCTCCTCATAATTTTATTTTGGAACATGTCCAAAAATAATTTTAATCACTCACATCAACATCCAAAGTGATACTAATTTTATAATCTTTATATTTTTCTTGCACTTCGTTAAATATTTCTTCGTAAACTTTTTCTCTATCTTTTATCGCAAAATCAATTATAATATCAAAGCTTATTGATTTATCTTCCTCATCAAAATAAAATCCATGCATTTGCAAAATACCATTATGTGAAAAAACAATTTTATGAATTTCATTTTGAACCTTTTTTATATTCTCATCCTTTGTATTAACTGAATAAACTCCAATAGTATGCAAAATAACGCCGTATTTTTCGCTTATCTTTTTAGTAATTCTTCTAGAAATTTTATCTATATCTGCTACAGTCAAAGTATCAGCAACTTCAATATGTACTGAACCTAAATATTTATCTGGGCCATAATCATTTAGCACTAAATCAAATACCCCTTGAACATCTTTTTCTTCTAAAACATCTTTTTTTATTTCCCTAGACAAGTCGCTCTCTACCCTAACTCCAAGCATATTATCTACCGATTCTTTAATCAACTCAAAGCCAGCTTTAATTATAAACAATGAAAGTAATACACCGACATAAGCTTCTAAACTAATTCCAAAAATTAAATAAATAACAGCAGAAGCTAAAACAGAAATAGAAAGAATTGCATCATTAAAAGCATCCGAACCACTTGCAACAAGCGAATCAGAATTTACTTGCTTGCCTTTTCTTTTTACATATAAACCAAGTGCAAATTTTACAATAATACCAGCAACTATAACTACCAAAGTCACTGTGCTATAATCTGGCACTTCAGGATTAAAAATTTTCTTGATTGATTCCACAAGTGCAGTAACACCCGCATATAAAACTATTGCTGAAACTATCAAAGAAGTCATATATTCAATTCTTCCATATCCATAAGGATGTTTTTTATCTGGTGCTTTTCCTGCAAGTTTGGTTCCGATTATAGTGATAATGCTTGATAAAGCATCGCTTAAATTATTTACAGCATCTGAAATAATGGCTATAGAATTTGCTAAAAATCCTACGAAAGCCTTAAATCCAGCTAAAATAATATTTGCTAATATGCTTATAATACTAGTTCTAACAACAATTTTTTCTCTTTTATTATCCATATTAAATAACTCCCATAAACTAGATTTTGGTTATTATATTTCATCTTTTATCAACTTTTTATCATATTCAATAAATTTTCAAAATCCATATTCATATATTTATTCTTCCCATTTCTAATTTCATCCATAAGATTTTCTGCCGTATCAATCGCAATTTGATATAGTACATCACTAACGGTTCCATTTGCGTGAGCTTCATCTAATTCATCTCTATCATAAATCTCAAGACCAGTCTTTGAAATAACCACGTCCAAATACAAATCATCATAGTAAGGCACTTTAGTTATATGAAATATTTAGTTAAATAGGTATTCTTCATTGTGGGATATTGAAATATTATCACCTAAAATACTTGCCAGATCTTTTTCATCAACAATGCTACCATCTAAATATAATTCTTTTAAATTTTGAAAGCTATTTAACTCTTTAGCATTTATCACTTTACTATTATATATTCTAAGAGTTTCTAAATTTTTAAATTTAAGCAGTTCATTTATATCAATTTCTACTTCATCTTCCTCATCATTAACAATTTCAAGCTCTTTTAAACTATATAAACCATTAATTGCATTTAGATCTACAGTAGTATATGCAAGAATTAATTGATTAAGTGGTGCTACAAAGGAAATATTATCATCCACTATATTGCAAAAATTAAAATTAATAATTTCAATTTTGCCATGGCGATTAATTACATTTAAATCATCCGAAGTCACCTCTAGATTATTAATAATAATCTCTCTTATTTCTGGTTTGTTAAGCAATGTACTAAAATCATTATTATTAAAAACAAATGATCTATTATCTCCCATATTTATTCCTCTTTCTTAACTTCTCTTCCACGTACTAATCTTCTAATAACACTCAAACTAGTGCGACCTCTTTCTTCTCCATAAATATATTTCATCAACTCATCATCAGGAACAGACTCACTACATTCTTCTAACTCATCTTCCTTATAGACTTTAGCTATTATTTCTTCTTTCATTCCTCTTTTAGTCTTCTTGTAATCTTCTATCATTCTCCTGTGAGATTTGAAATCTTTATCTGACTTTAAAAGATACTTTGGCTTTTTACCTTTTAATACTTTTGGTTGATCAAAAGTGAAATCAGCATTGTACCATTTGCCATCTAATTTAACTTGAAGCCAACAATGTCCACCACCAGAGAAAAGTTTAGATTCAATATCACAGCAAGCCAAAATATTTCTTATAATCTCGCTATAGCCTACACATACGCAAGTACCCTCTAATAAGCCTCCCTCTAGATTTTTAGAAGAAACGAACCTGCCAGAAGTAAGTCCTTTTCGAAAAGCTACTTTATCATACGTAATTGTAGAAAGCTTTTTAATAATAGCACCAAAAATACGCTTATCTCTATCTGGCGTATGTTCATGCTTTTGAGGATTAACTTCATCAACTATTTCATCAATTTTTTCTCTACATTTTAAATAAGTGTTAACATCATAAGGAACATTTGTCTCTTGGCATAAGCCTTGAGCTTTAGGATCGACTATTTGAATACCCTTTATTTTAACAATCTTAGCGTACTCTCTTAATTTTTCTGCAGAAAGCTCAGTCACGTTTTTAATATTAATAATAACATCTTCACCTTTATAAGAATTCTCTGCTATTATTCTATCTAGGTTTTCGATATTAACTACAAGCATTGGTGCTTCTAATGGTTCTTCTTGCTTTGTAGCAGGATTCTCAATAACAAATCCCTTTGGTAATCGCAAATACTCCCAAGGCTGAAGACGTCGACCAAAATACATACCTGGATATAGTCCATCATATTTAGGAACGGCACGTTGAACGGGAGGCTTAATACTTAGCTTTTTAATACCATCTGGCACATATAACTTGGTAAGTTCACAAAGATAAACAAATTCCTCAGGAGGAACTTCTTCTATACTTTGTGGAAATTGAAGGCTCTTAATATCTTTATGAATATTAAGACTAAATCTTGCAATTTTTTTAACGCCCTCTGGAATAACTACACTCCCGTCTTCACTTATATCCTCTTCACTTAAACTACGCAATTCTCCATTAATTATTATCATATAATCTCTCTTTCAAAACCGATAATTCTTGAATAATATCTAACAGCAATATTCATATAAAACACTTCGCTAAATATCACCTCTAAAATTATTAAATTCAATTTAGAAAAGCTTTTTCCACTCTTCCTCTTTAAAGCCTGTCGTGGTACCTTTATCTGTGATAATAATTGGTCTTTTAACAAGCATACCATCAGTAGATAAAAGATTAATTTTATCTTCATCAGACATAGTTGGAAGTTTATCTTTAAGATTTAATTCCTTATATTTTAAGCCACTAGTATTAAACCATCTTTTGATATCTAAGCCTGACTCTTTAATCCATTTTTTAAGCTCTTGCTTAGTAGGATTTTGAGTCGCAATATCTCTTTCTTCAAATTTAATTTTGTGGCTAACAAGCCAAGCTCTTGCCTTTTGGCAAGTAGTACATTTAGGATAACAAATAAAAAGTGTCATATGTGGGCTCCTTTCGAATATTCTATATCTAAGATAATTATAGCATTAAAAACACCTAAACTTCTATTCCCTTTACTACTTTTTTATATGTGTCCTTAAATCAAATCAATTTTCATTCAAGTAATTACATACTTTATTAAAACATGCAATTTGGTCTTCGTTTAGTTCACCAGACTCCACCATACTTTTTAATTCATCCATGGTAAACCATCTTACTTCACTTAGCTCTTCTTCTTGAATTGTGATATCGCCAATATCTATATCTTTAGTAACAAAATACATCTTGTAACAATCTTTTCCGTCACAACCAGAATCAAATTCAACAAATCTTTCATTAGAAAAATCTAATCCTAATTCTTCTTTAACTTCGGTAATAATTCCTTCCATAGGCGTTTCTCCAGATTTTGGATGACCACCAGTCACTCCCCAATCTCCGCCTTTAGATTCCACTCTTTTTTGCATTAAAAATTCACCTTTAGAATTTCTAATAACAACCATTACTACCATTGGATAATAACCTTCGGGAATCGGATCACCTTTCATGTATGTTTTATCTGTTTTATTACTATTAATATCATACAAATCTCTTAATTCAGCCATTATTATCACGTCCTTTAATCACAAAAGTGTTTTTCGTACCTGTCCCAAAAATCTCTACTATTATGTATGATAATCTTCCCTATGCTCAGCAACATTTGGTAAATCTTGAATGGCGGTAAGGATATCATAGTGAAAAACATCGGCGGGGTTGGATGCTTGCAAGATAGATAACCTTAAATGGTTAAGCAACAACTACGGCACTCTCAACATCTTTCAATAACAAATCTATATATGCACAAAACTTTAATGCATCTTCTCTAGAACATTTATAATCAAGACCATGATGAGTGGTATTTCTATAAACTCCAATTATTCCTTTAAACAAAGACGAATAGTGTTCTTGAATATCTGGAATGTCACTAAACTTTAATATAGTATTCTCTATCTTGCTATGAATAGCCTTAGAAATAAGTGGTAAACCAAAAATTGTAGTATCAGCTAAATTGGCTTTCTTCTTTATTCTATCTTCCAATACTTGAGTAGCTTGATTAAATACTCTATCAAACGCTCCTGATGCTTCTAAAAGAATATCTCCACATCTTTTTTGAAGTTCTGTGTCTTCTATTGCATTATATAACGCTCCAATCTTTTGAATTTTTTCTTCTGTATCATCGATATATGTATCATTTAAATATTCCATTATTGGCATTATTTTTATAAGGAAAGTATATTTGGAACAATAGTTATTGTCTGTATAATCATCATGCTCTATTCTATACATACTAAAGTAATCATCATGTGTTATTTCATCTAATTTATCAATCAATCCATTATACATTTCAACATCATTGGAATATATATACTTATTATCTTGTTCTTTAGCAGCTTTAAATGTTCCTTTTAATAAACTATAAATTCTTTGTATATCTCTTTTCTCCATATTAAGTCCTTTCTTATATTACTTCTTACACTTTAATGATGCTTCAAACAGCAATTGTCTCAATCTCTCTTTGCCAGAAAAGAAAGTAAAGTATTTTTTAATTCTCATGTGATCTTTATATTCTTTTCTAAATACACCTATTATAACGGAAATAATAACTGCCAATATAGCCGAAATAATAATACAACCCCATAATCCAATTTGTACATCGATCTTATTCAGAATTAATTCCCATAGTTTTAATAATAGTGTACCAATTATTACTGGATCTAAATACCTAAATTTTGATTCTTTCTTGTCTAATTCTGCAACAATTATTTTTATCTTTTCTAGTCGATCAAGTTTGTTTTTTCTTAAATAATTTGAAATCCATCCCTTTTGAAATTTGTCAAAATCGGCTATTACTCTTCTTCTTGTTGAGCAAGACATTAATTCCTTGAATTTACACTTTTTATTCAATTTTATTGTCATCAAAAAAGCTTCAATTATTCTGCATATCCAGTCCAGTAATAATAACAACAACAAAAGAATTATTATTTTTATAATAGTTATATCCTTTAAATAGGTCATTACAAATAGCAATGCTAACAAAAGTATTTCTCCTATTTTATTTATTTTAAGAATAAAATCAGAATTGAAGTCACATTCTTTAAAATAATATTTTAATAGTCTTTCCATTTTTTCCTTTCCAAAAAAGCAAAGCATATACGTGCCAACTACTCACCTAAATACTTTGCTTCTTTCTATTATCTAATTGATCATTTGTTTGTTCGAAGATTCTTGCTAGTAACATATGTAAACTGGTTCTTTTTATATCTTGCATACACTTGATTGTTTTCTTGAACAAACTTAACAACTTCTGCTTTCGTACAAGGATACTTTGCTCTTAAATCCTTCTTTAACACTTTTCTTTTTCCTGATTTTAATATCTTAACCAATCCACTTGATGCATCTTGAATCTCTACTTGTTCATAAAACGGAATCATTAAAGTGTTATATACTCTTTGATAATCATAAAACATTTTATCTGATGCTATTTCTTTGGGTAAAAATACAATGGGATTATCATCTTCATCTAATGGTAATTCAACTACTACTTTTTCCCAGCTAAATGTTTTATAATTCCATATTTTATATCTTAATACTACAGGAGATAGTGGGATCCTATTCTTTCGACATTGTTTTTGGGTATACTCAATCAGCTGAAGAAAAATAATATTTATTATAAGATCTGATATCTTATCTGCCCCAACTCTATCAACCATTATGCTACAATCAAAAATATCACTAATCATATTTGTCTTCATTGCTTTGCTTTTTATAATATTATTAAAAAGATCTTCACCTGCATCACCAGCAAATCCAATACCTTTCGGCTTAGCAACAGAATATCCCGTTCTTGTTTCATTTCTTTCATGTAAGTTTTCTAACAATGCCTTACTCATTCTTTTATTGCCATCTCGTGCTGATTTTAAAAGTGCTTTAAAATAATCCCTTATACTATTAGCAGCCATTTTAGAAAAACTACTCTCTTCTATTGAGATTAAAAATGGGTCTACAAAAATCTTGTTGTCATTTTTTAGTTCTACATTTACGAAATCTGCTTCTTTTAAATGAAAATAATCATATAATAACATGGAGATCCTCCTTTCTTTAGATTTTTCAATACAAAAAATAGTAAACTCCTTTCTGCCCAAATTTGTATTGATTTTTATAGAAGATCTATGTTATAATATGAATCACAATAATTGATCTGTCGCATTTGATATTATTGTGGCTCAATGTAATAACATTGGGCTTTTTTCTTCTATACGTTATATTAAAACTTTATTTCCGAAATATAGGAAATAAAATTATTAATATCATTATCATTTGGTTGTTCCGAGTATATATTCTTTCTTCTGTAATTTATTTTAAATACTGAATCATATCTTACTTCTGGCATTTCTGAGTATTTGTTAACGTTTATCTTTTGTTCGTTATCCCTTGCAATGCAATATATTTGATCATTTCTTATTATAGCTTCATCTAATACATTCTCATTGTTTGTTGTAAAAATAATTTGCGCTTTTGAATCAGGCAAGATAAACAATCTTAAAATCATTTTTATTAAATCCATATGCAAAGAATTATCTATCTCATCACATAGTAATACAGACTCATTTGAAATAACTTTAAGAGCTCGATTGATTAAGTATAATGCCTTTTTAGTTCCTGTAGACAGCTCCGAATATGACAATTTCTTATTGCCAAGACCATACAAAACTATTTCATCATCGTGAGTATCATTATTTTCCTCAATTGTTATTTTATCCACTTTTTTATCAATGATTTTTATAGTTTTGTTAACCATATATTCATCTTTTTTTAACCAATTAAGTAAGTAAAAATACTGCATTGGTATTTGAAGCATACCATCCACCATAACATCAGAGTTATCAACGTAATGCTCATAAAATGTCTCATAATATTCCAATTTTGCCTTAATTGCTTCATAAACTTTTTTATCAGTTTTTTCATAATCAGCTAATATATTTTCTCTATAATTGTATTTATACCCCAACTCACTCTCAAGCTTAGTTTGTTTAATGTCAAAAATGATTTTTTTAACATCATTAAATTTTTTTCTAAACTCTAATCTCTCATATGACTTAATATCCGCTTTTGGATTTAAGGTATATTTGAGCATATAAGTATAAAAACCTGTTTTTTTACCTTTGGAAATATACATATCCATTTCAATTTCAGCAAAAGAATCTGGAGAATTATCGCTTAATTGAGGAAGAATATAATATATGTCATTTTCAATTTTAATATCATCTATGCTGGTAAATTTAAGAGTTGAGTTACCCATTTTTCTATAACCAATAAAAGAACCAACTGCACAAATTGCTTTTATAATACTAGTTTTTCCTGAAGCATTTCCACCAATGATACCTGCGATTTTGTTCAATGATATTCCTTTATCAATAGGACATACCGTTGTTTTCTTTTCTTTTTTCCTAGGAGTAGCTCTAAAATCTAATTTGATCTCATTATTAATACCCGCTATATTGTTTAGATATATATAATTAAACATTAATATTCTCCTTTCAAATGACATTTTAAGTCTTTTGTGTACCTTTGTCAATATGCAATACGATTTTTTTCGTATTGCAATGGCTTTTTTCTAATTACTTAGTCTTTTCTACAGTAATAAATACAATCTCATGCATTATTTGATATACTTATTATACATTATTTTTTATCAATTCTTTATAGAAAAGCGCTTTGCCATAAACAATAAAATCCCACCTATTTTACACATCAAAATTCATAGTATTTTGTGTCACTGGGTTACTATTGAATAACACCATGGATATCGTTATGATAAAATTCAATATAATTATATGAAAAAGCCACAGTTCATAAAAAGAACGTGGCCTTTTTTTTATCTATCCCTCAAATATAAATTTAATAATCCTATCAGCAGCTTTTTGGGTTGCCTTATTAATATCATCTTTCTTCCAATATGGTTTTGTTTCAAATTTATATCTTTCTACCAATGCTTTTGCAAGAGGAAACTTACTATTAACATATCCTTTTTTATCTTCAATTGTATTAGACAACTTACTTCTAAACCATTCATTACCAATAGAACGATTTATACTTTCTTCTAAAACTATTTTATTACCTAGTTTGTTCACGATGTCTTTAAATTCTTCTTCAGAAGCAATATCTGCGTCGCTTCTTATAGAAGAGTGGTTCTTTCCACTTAATGGCATAATGTGTTCTATATCGTATTTATCTGTCAAATCAAATATCATATCATTTTCTTTTGCGTATAGATATTCATTAACATATACAAGCATATGCTTATCATAATCAAGTATTGCATTTTTAATAATATCCCTGTTCCAGTTTTTATTTATATGATTATCAAAGTCATTTTTAATTTCATAATCTAAAATATTAGGATTTATTAATCTTACTTCTTCTCCAAATAAGAAAGTTTTAAAGTACTTGCTTGAATAACCAATATCAGTTAGTTCGACAATTACAAACAACCTAATAAGACACTCTACTACGACTGTAATCCTTTCTTCTGTTATGTCTTCAACATTATATCTTTTAAAATAACTAGTTAAAAACAATTTTGCATTTTCATTTAATTTTAATAATACTTGTACGCAAGGATAATATGAAATCTTATTCCAAATTGCCGCAATTTTTATCATATCTTTAGTTAAATCAATTGGATTGTTAATTAGATTTTTATTTAAATCAATATAATATCTTCTAACGCCTGGTACAGTTACATCTATAGAACCTGTGTTACTAATTGTATCCCCATTAATTGTTCTTTCATAATACATTTTTTGCATTAAAACCGAGTCTATAGTTGCAATTTTATTGCGAGAAAGTATTTCTATTTGGTTCTTAAGATCCTCCCAAAGTCCAACAAATTCCTCTTTTTTATTTAATGATTCTGCTACTGCATAAAGTTTTGCAGATATTATATCGGAATCATTTAGAGGTAATCCATCTGAGTTTAATGAATTAAACATAGTTATAGCTTGTTCAACTTGCCAGCTCTTTATTTCAATAACTTCGCATTTTGATATAACTGTTTTAGCAATTGTGTTTAAGTTTGTTTCACTTAATTCGGAAGCTTGCTCATAGAAAAATTTAAAATTCTTAAAGAAATTTGTATACTTATTATCTTTTTGCTTATATGGGATTTTAATAACTCTTTGTTCAGCTTGATCAAAATCAACTGACTGTAAAATGGTTGTTAAATCATCTTCATACTGCTCATTGATCGAATTATTAACAAGAATTACAGCATTTTTAACTAGCTCTTTGTCTTTATCAATATCAGGAATATTAGATACATTCTCAGCTTCGGCTCTGCATAGTATTCCCATTAATTGTCTTCTACGTTCTTCAAGTCCACTACGCAAACTTGCAGATTCATCATCATTACTTATTTCATTAAGAACATTATTGATCCTAATAAGCAAAGCTTTTAGCAATAACAAAAAAGTTGTTGTTCTTTGTTGTCCATCTATTAATCCCAAACTCTTATCTTCATCCTGACAATTAATAATAATTGTTCCAAAGAAATAACTATCCTTATTGTCGCCTTCTGAAAATAAAATGATATCATTCCATAATTTATCGCAATGTTCTATTCCCCATGAATATGCTCTCTGATATTCCGGGATTAAAAAATTAACCTCTTCATCTAGCTTTAGATAATCCCCAATTTTCTTTAGTTTTGGTTCAATATTTTTTGCCATAATAAGCCTCCTCTTCTTATTCAACTCCATCTAATATATCTATAACAAACTCTATCTTCTGTTTATCCCCGGTCTTCTCATTTTCTATTACTAAATAGTACTTCTTAGAATCAATATACTTCATGCTCTTAAATACAAATTTTTCTTTAAATACCCTGTTTTTTACTACGTCGTCTTTATACTCAGCAATTATGGTGGTCTCATCAGAAATTCTATTTTCATCTTCGTCTTCAAATCTTACTAAATACCTACAAGCTTTATGGAATGAATCAACTCTTTGAGCTTGAATAAATGTTAAATATGATACAACATTAGAAATCCTGTTGGAGTTTCCACTATATACTATTTCAACATTTTCAGCTTCTGAATTAATATTTCTAGATGATTTAAAGTCAATAACAGGAATAATTATTTCCTGTGGCAAAGCACCACCATGTACATAATTTCGTCCTCCACCTTGTCTAGAATATATAATCTCACCCTTAGGTATATTAACATATCCACTATCTTCTCCAAATAAGTAATCCATACTAATTGAAAGAATACCTTCTTTGTTAACCTTATTCTTAGTATACTCATATCTAAGCTTAGCTACTGATGATTCTTCACCTTTTTCTATAGTGCCAGATTTTTCTATTGCCCCATTTTTATAGAAGAATCCATGATCTGCTGTAATGAACAAATTAATACCGCCGAATGTTGTATGCAAATTTTCTACTAATTTGTATAGTTCTTCTATTGTATTTTGACATTCATTAAATACATTTAGCTCATCATGTTCTCCAGCATTATCTATTCTATCATGATAAATATAGATTACTTTTTTACCCGAAAATAATTTTTGCCATTCAGCTTTTCTCATTTCTTTGAAATCCGAATATTGTATAGCTATTGAGTCTTCTTGAGCATTGTTTAATATCCTTTCTCTATCTTTAATACCAGAAGATTTTATTCCATCAACTAAAATATCTATTTCATTTTTGTCTCTTTTTAATTCTGCATTTGGAAGCAAAGATGCCATTCCAAGCTTGGTATATGATGGTACATTTCCCCACATATATTCAACTTTAGTATCAGTAGTAATATCTCTTAATCTCCTGTTTAATTCTTTTGCAACTTCAAATCGCATTGCATCAGATATTATAACAATGGTTCTTCCTTTTTTAGAATTAAATGGTTCGACAAATCTTGAATAAAACTTTCTTTGTAAAGGAATTCTAGTATCATCAAAAGAATTCATTTCTTCAAGAGATAAGCTCCAATTAATAGACAGTGCTTCAATATATAATTTGTTATATATTTTTTCTACAAGTTCTTTTATTTCGCTAAATTTTTCTTTATCTGCTACATGATCAAAATCATATGATATCTTTCTATATAAAGTATCTAATTTATATAACTTATCTGTATATAATTTAGCAAAAGAGTCTATATCCATCTCTTTAATTGATCCTAAATAATCATTACTCTTCTGATAAAATCTCATTGCTTTCTTTAAGAAATCAAACTCGTGATTCATCTTATTGCCGAAATACTTGCTTTCTCTAAAACTTAAATATCTATTATATGTATCATAGTTTTTTTCATGATTATTAAGATTTTTAACTACATACATTATTATATACTCATCTATGGCTTTGAAAGCATCACACTCGACGAAACTATCAATCTCATGCTCGGAAATTATTTGTGAAATTCCAAACTCAGTTTCTGCATTTCTAGACATATCCTCAAATAGGTTCTGAGATTTTAAATCTCTCATCAACTGATCAACAAAAAAGTTGATATTGTTTCTTTTTTTCAACATAAAGGTTGAAAACATAGTCGTATTATCAATAAATGTATTGCTCTCAAAGTAAGTAATCATGATGCAATTCATTAGATCTCCAATTTCCGAAAATGAATGTATGTCAGAGCCGAAGTAGTCATTTAAAACATTCATAACAAAATCTTCATTAGCACATTTGGTTAGCTCAACATAACACTTTGAATTGCTTTTATACTCTATAAATAAATTCTTAATAATTTCTTCAATTTGTATACTTTTAATTCCTAAAAGAGCAGCTATAATCATATACTCAAGGTTTTCTCTTGTCTTTTCTTCATCAAACTTCTTTAAAGATTCCACTCTTTTAGCACTCTTGAAAAATTTATAGTTTTTTTCAATAATCGGTCTTAAATCTTTATCTAGTTTTAAGTCATTAATAATCTGAGATGCTTTGTCTAATGAAAACTCCAAATCCATATTTTTAACATACAAATCCAAAAGAGGGTTATCATAGATATTCTGTTTTCCGTCAGGGAAGAAGATAATAAAGTTGTCCTTAGGTTTTTCAGTTTCAATATGATATCTCAAGAAAAAACTATTGTTGTCATATATTAATATCTCTGCATTATTAATATGTAGACTCTCGACAGTCTCAATAGTTTCTCCTTCTTCCCCTTCTTTATTAAACCAGAATATTATTTTTCTACATCTACCCTCTTTGTTAAAGTCAGTAGTATTATCTATTAACTTTTGCAACAATTCCTGTACATTGTCCATGCGTTTTTCTCCTAATTATTTGATTTTTGCTAATACTTTATCGAATTTTGCGTAATTAACCTTAACGCCGTCATCTAAATCAATTTTGATTCTTTGATCAGCTAAATGTTTAATTTCTTCATCATAATCTATAATTTCCTGTAGTTTAGATGATAAATCTTGTTTTTGCTTCTCAAGCTTTCTAATTTCAGCACCGCTTTCTTCTTTCTCTAATCTTTCTTCAATGTCTTTAAGAAGGTTTTCATATGTTTCTTGAACTTTTAGAAGATAATTTGTTCTAATATTAGATACAGTTGCATCATCATATCTATGCATATATATTAGACACTTAAAGCCATTATTCTTTCCGCTATCAAACAACCAATAAATTGGTCTTTTTTGATATATCTTGCAATGGTCTTTGTAAAAGTCATTAACAAAGTATCTTCTAATTGTTTCCTGACTTGTTTCTGTTCCTTTTCTACCAAGAGTTTCTGCTATATAATTAAGATTTTCAGCTAGATACTCCTCGCCAAAAGCAACTCTAATGAATTCAACAAATCTTGTAACTATGTCATCACTAAAAAATGCATTATCCACTATTGGAATTACATTATCCATATCTGGAGTAAATGATAATTCTATAGCGTCTTCTCCATCTTTTAAAAATATACTGGTTCTATTATCTAATATAATATGACCGCCCGATACTGCTCTTCCAGCTATCGGTGAAGATACTGCTTGATATACATCACTAAATTTTCCACCAGCATATATAAGCCCTTCTTTATCTAATGAGTATCTTCCAAGCATACAACCAACGGCATAACTAATAAGTGATTTAACTTCTCGCTCTCTATCTGCTTTTCTAATAGTAATATCATTATCTGCTACTTCAGGTGTTAGAACATCACGTAGACCATATATGTCTATAAAGAGGCGATTTAACTCTTCTTCATTTTGCTTTAAACAATTAAACTTTGATTCACAATTTCTTTTCCATGAATCAAATGAATCTTTAATCTTGAAGCTCCTAATATCATTATCAAAACCATTTCTTTTTTTATATTCAAGTAGTGGATGATTAGTGAAATCCCAACTAGTTTCAAATGAATTCCAGTCTTCTTTTGATACTTCTATAAGTTTCAAAACTACACTTTTAATTGTAGAATTAAAAGAAATACTCTCATGATTAAATGGCAGTGCAAGTAAATTTCCAGGAGTCAAGTTTAAAGTTGGGTTCAGCATAGATAAATAGTATGTCCCGATTTTTGAATTAAATAACCCCAAAAAATATTCTTCAAACTTGTCTCTACATGAACAGATTGGCCCAGCATCATCAAACATATATCCTTCATTGACATATCTGAAAGCATAATTAGATGATGATATTTTTGTCCATGTAATGGCTTTTTTAAATGCATACTCTCCATTATAATTATGTGATCTAACTCTATTGGTTATTTTATCATAATTATCATTTTTCATTTCGTAACCATCATCATACCAATTAACAATATACTCATTATTTCCATACCATTTTCTATAAGCTCCTCCTTTTTGATAAGGAAACCATTTAATCTTAGACCTTATACTATCCGCATTCGATTTACATCCAAAATAAACATTGTATATATTAGGTTCATACCATAACCTTAAAAACCTACTTGTATCACCTGTTACCAATCCGATCCTTGGGTTAATATACTTATTGATATCTTTATATTTGAAATTATCAATTCCATTTTTAGGTAGCCAGTAAAGCATTGGACTACCCGGTATTAATTTGAAACTAGATAAATCAGCCAAATATAAGTCATTATTAACACCAGATATAGCCTTTAAATACATTTCCTCTTGTTTCTTCATTCCTCCAACATAATCTGTTAGCCTTATATATTTTCCATCTTTTTGGCAATTTGAAGAATTATAAATAACAAAACTACAAATAGGAACTGTAGCTTCTTGCAAGGCGGAATATTCAAATTGTATTAATGAAGAAATTACCATATTCCTAATAATAAATTGCCTTAACTTCTCATATGTTTGAATAAACATCCAAACGTATGGTGTCATAAAACCCAAATATCCTCCTTTTTTATTAATTCTTTGGTTGTTAATAATAAAGGCCGAGAAGGTATCACTTTTATACTCGTTGTACTTTTCATTTATATACTCTTTAAGCTTAGGAGGCATTAAACTTGAATTCATATATGGTGGATTTGTTACAACTATATCGTATTTGTTAGCAATCAACAGTGCACTTTTTAATACAGGAAGAAATTTATTTTTAATCTCATTTAATTTATCCATATCAAAAACACTTTGCTGTCCATTTAATTTTTCTTCTATTGTTTTTTGAATATCAGAATAATTCTTATCTTCTATTATTAAAAGTGAGCCTATTTCTTTAGCGTCTTTCATGTTGTCATATATATAGTTTAAAGCTTCATTATATGTGTAGTTTTCTATATCATCTCCATCCTTTTTAATTACATCTAAAGTTCTTCTATCCATTGTATTGGTTTCTGATATACTAATGATGTTCAAACCTTTTGTAACTTTTTTATTAAAAATATCTCTGTCATATTCTCTAGCCTTTAGAAGTACTGAAAGAACGGATAACTGAAATGCTCTATCATCTATTTCCAAACCATACAGATTGTTTTCTAATATTGATTCCGGAATAATGGCTTTGCTATAGCCATAAGAAAGATATATTTGATACAACACCTCAAACAAATAAACTAAAATGTGTCCACTTCCACTACATGGATCTATACACTTTATATCTTTAGGATCTATAGTTTCTTTAAGTTCTATGTTGGCGTCTTTAATGTAATACTTCCAATTATCTATTAGTCTTGTATCCCCTCTATGTTCAATCCAATATCTACCTAAAGAGTTCTCAACCATGTATTTTACTATCCAGTCTGGAGTAAATAGTTGTGTTGCATATGCTATTTCATGTTTTTTGTAAACCTTTTTAGCTGATATTACTCTGTCTTTTTCCGTTTGGTTATAGTATTGATATAGCCACCCTATGATTTCAACTTCACTAAAGTTTTCTTCTGGAACATCAGTCAAAAGTTTTTTTATAATACCAGCACTCAACAATAATCCATCTGGTATTAATATATCAATATAGTCTGTTACACCATCAAATACTTGAGGAATTACTCTTCCAAGTTTTTTCACTAGTAGAAGCATGATATACTTATACTTCTCCTCTTCCAGATTGATAGTACTATACTTTTCGTAATCAAATCCAATATCTAATTCTGGACTTCTTAGATTAGAAAGTTTCATAATTTCTGGATTAGGGGTATTATCCTTATCAGACAATACTCTTATCCCCAGTGATTGATTATCAGAAGTTAACGGCAAATAATCATGTATTTCCATATATCTTAAAGCAATAATTCTATTGAACCAAGTATATGCAGCCTCTTCAACAACTCTCTCCTCAGTAATTTCCTTAATTCTTTCTAGAAGCTTAAGTCGGTTCTTATACTCATTCTGAGTGTATGTGAATGAATGATGTAATCCTCTTAAAATAACCAAATCACCATTATTGATGACCTCAAATTCTTCATTTAGGAATAGTCTATCAATTTTCTTTTTAGTTTGGTCCATAAGCAATTTTCTTGATTCAATTGCAAATTTCTTTAAAATATTTTTGTCCATTTATTTACCCCTCTTTAATTGTAAGCTTGCCATTAGTAGCAAGTTCTTCTTTAAGTTTGGCCCTAATCTCTTCGACATATTTATCTATGTCCTCTTCGCTGTCAATTTCAAATGAATGATTAATTAATTTACCTACTCTAACTACTTTTCTAGGTGTTGGTACTGGTGCAGGATCTCCTGGTTCAGTTGGCTGCTCTGGTTCTTGTAATTTTGCTTTTTCAAGTTCCAACCTGATATCAAATTCTTCTTTTATGTTAGAAATTAATGTCTTTTGAGCAAGTATAATTACAAGTTCGTTTGAAGTCTTAAGCTCATCAATTACAGCTTGTTCTCTTTTTGCAAACTTTTCAGTAATACCATTATCTAGTTTTGCAACAGCAGCTTCTTTTTGAATGTACTGAATTGCATCATTTGCTTCATCAATAATAGGTTGGCATCTCTCATCATATATTGCAGTTAAAGAATCAACAAGTTTTCCTTTAAGTGTAGGTAATTTAAAAATATCACTATATGGTTCTTCTGATTGCATTATAGCTTTCATTTCGTTAGCTATATCGTCAATTTCTTTATTTTTGCCAATGTACTGCTGATTTTTATCATAAACGTTAAGTGCTGATCTTGCATTGTCAAATATTTCTCTTTGATTATTCTGTTCATCAAAGAATTCTAAAGCTTTTTCAAGTTTAGGCATATTTTCTTTAAAAAATTCTTCTTTACCATTTACTTCCTCGAAAAAGTCTTGATTATATTTGATATCTAGTAAACCATTCAAACAAGTGTAAACGCTATTTACCGCTTCTTTAGCAGGATATTCATAAGTTGAATATCTACCATAGTATCCTTTTGCAAACACAACATTGTTAATGCTTTTTATTTGATCGTTTAAACAATTCTTAAATCCTTCAACCATTTGATCTTCATCTTCGCCGATATCTGTTTTATTAAAATATTTACGACTAATAGATTTAAGACCATCAAGAAGTTTTTGATCTATTTTAGTTCTAAGTCTAACTGTAGTTCTATCAAAATAGCTTCTATTTGTAAGCTTATTAACGGTTTCTGTTGCTGCTGGAATCTGAATTTCATTACCATACACAAGATTAATATAACCATCTTTTAATGCTTTGGCCAATAGATACAATATATCATCTTCTAAATAACCATATGGCACTTTTTCGAAATCTTGAAGTATAGTTCTAATAGTTAATGATGCAATATCGGAATTTTTGTATTTAATATACTCGGCTATTTCATCATATGCTTTTTGGTTTGGAAATTCTTCAATATTAGCAATCTTAGTTTGCAATTTTTTATCTTGAAGCAATGCTTTGATATCTTCTTTAGTGTAATTCTTTTGAATAAATGCTAATTTGGTGTACTTGTTACTGATTACTATTGCTAGTGCTTCGTTTATTCTTGTCTTAATGTCTTTACTCTTTATGCTTTCATACTTGTTACCACCAATAATTATTTCTGAGTTTTCAAGAGCGTTTTTAATATAATCTTTCACGGTAGCTTCAAGGTTTCTCATTTCAATGCTTTTTGTTGAAATAATTACATTTAGTTCATCGGACAATGTGTTTTTCTTTTGTTCCTGAAGATACTTTTCAATTTGAAGCTTATATTTCATATCTGATAATACTTCATTATTAAGTATCAACTTAATAATTGCATATTTATCATCCTCAAAATACAATGCTTTATCATCTTCATCAGGAGCTAAGGTTCTAATTTTAAAACCAATATCTGTTTCATTAGTATATAAATAGTCATCAATTGCTTTGGTTATAACAAATGGTTGATTCTTATACATCATTTTAGAATCATTATAAAAATCATCTAGGATTATTTTCTTTAGATAGTCAGTCATTGCTTCCCTATCTATTTCTTTGTTTTTAATCTCACGATTAACTTCCTGCTCGTCATCTGTTAGAAATGTATATACATCTCCATTTTTTTGAATTAACGTTTGTCTTTCTAGTCTCTTTAATGCATTAGTAATATTTTCTCTCAATACAAGTTTGTCTTCATCAATACTAGATACAAACAATGCTGTAATATTGTCGATGTTTGAAGGAAGAGTTTTTATATTTTTTAATAAAAATAATGTTTTAAGAACATTAACATCAAGTTCTTCTAAGTGGCCAGATTTTTTAAGCTTTTCTGCACTGTTTATAACATTTCTTACCTTAATACTAAGTTCTCTTTCTGCAGTATTGTAAAATACATATAAAGGTATAAAAGCTCCTAAATCTTCATCTGCACATGTTTTTACTGCTTCTTGTACAGCACTAATAAGTGTTCTTTCACTTCCTGCTAAGCTAATACCAGCAAATCCTTTATCACGAATACTCTCAAATATATCTTGTAACAAAGGAAATTGATATGGAATCATAGGATATGTTCTAGCAAAGTCCTCATTATCTTCATATTCTCTTTGATGTTGACCACCTTTAAAGAATAACAAATTTTTAATAATAGCATGTTTATCACTATACAATGCCCTTAATGACTCATCGATTGCATCTTTCTTCTTTAAAAGACGTTCTTTGATTATTTCATCAATGTTTGTTGAAGAAATATCGATTCTAGTATGGAATCTTCCAAGCATTTTTGACATTGTAAGCCCATGAACATTTTTAATTACAACATCAATTGCTTGTTGAGCTGTTGCTATAACCCATGCATTGCCTTGACAAATATCACCCAAGTCTTCAACTATTGTTTGAAGGTCTAAAACTAATTTGTCATCATTACCAATATATAAGCTTACTTCATCAACAAGAAATACTACTTGATGATTTCCACCCTTTGATTTTATATATTCATTTACTCTTTCAGCAAAATCTCTAATAGAAATACTATAGTTTCTTTCGGTCTTATCCATAAGTTCTTTTGCATAGTCTTCATTGACATTCATTACCTTAGAATAAGCCTTTACAAAGTCTTCTTCTACAAATTGAAATCCATTTCTTTCTTCGTCCCAATTGTTGCCATTAATACTTTTGAATTCTTTCTTAAACTCATCAAACTTATTGTTCTTTATTATGTTTCTTTCTATTTCTGCAACAGCAGGATTAGTAGAAAGACCTAATTTCTCATTGAACACTTTTTCAAATACTTCCAATATTGCTTCTTTATTACCAGTAGCAGAATTATTGTTGGCCTGAGAAGCAATATTAAATAGAATCACATCTGAACTCATTTTTTGAATTTCAGAAATATCTTCCAATAGAGATTTATCCGAAAACTTGTCTTCGAAATACTCTTTCACACTTTTTCCATTTACTACTTTATTATCAATAATGTAAGATAGCATCTTTAGAAAGTGAGATTTTCCGCTTCCAAAGAACCCAGAAATCCAAACGCCAACATTATGGCTATGATCTTTAATGCCTTCTTTATAATTTGTAAAAAACAATTTGAATCGTTTTTCCATTTCTTCTGTAACAACATATTCTTCTAATTCTTGAACTATGTTTTTCTCGTCTTCAACCGTAATTGCTGCTTTTATAGGTCTGTTAATATCCTTATAAAATATATTCCCCAATTTTTCCATCTTAATTCTCCTCTACTTTTTATATACTAATTGAATTGCTTTATAATAATCATTTGGCTTTAGTTTATTAAATAGTCTTAATCCGTTTTCATCATAGCCTCCCGGGTACAACAATAAAACAGGATTTTCATCAACTACTTTTTCAAGATTACTTAGTATAGTATGTGCTCTAACAACGCCAAAGCATTTTCCTATACCTTTTAATACTAGTATCTCATCTTTTTTCAAGTCTTTTGTAATTTCATTAAGTAATAGATCTCTAGACGATCCTACGCCAATAGTACTTGTTATAACGCCATTGGTATAATCAATACCTTTTTCTTTTTCCATTTTGTATACTTTTTCTAGATATCCTTTTTCTTTAAGAATATTAATTATGCAGTCATAAACATCAACTATTCTTAAGTGAAAATCATCTTTTACATTTAGATATGTTTCAAAATAATTGTAGACTTTTTCTTCATCTTCAGGATCATAATCAAAAATGAAAAATTTTAATCCGTTACCTAAGCTCTGCGTTTCACTTAATTTTTTGGTTTTAAGTTTGTCATAAACTTCTTGAAGTCTATTTTCTATAGTCCTCATCTTAAACCTCCTATCGCTTTTAAGTAGTCTTCATCATTATGCTTCTTTAATAAATCAATATATTCTTCTGTTAATAAAGGTCTTATAATTAAATATGAATCTTTTTGATATTTAACAAGTCCCGCATCTTTCAAAATCTTTATAAGAACTTGCCTTAATTTATATCTAGTACTGTCGGTACACTTACTTAACGTAGGGCTGTTATCGCACTTCTCCTTTATCCAGCCATTAATGTCATAGTCATATATTAAGTCAGATCCTATAAGAATTTTTTCTTTATAAATATCATTAACAAAATCGTTAACTAACTTGTTTGTCTTCATAATTATATATAGAAGAATAATTTTGCTTGTATCTACATCACTATTTACGAAATCATATAGAATTTCATCATCCATAGCTTGTAACCTATTAAAGATTCCAGAGTTAACTCTCAAAATGCTACTTTTTGTTTTATGCATTATTAAATTTTCATCTACATTTCGTTTTCGTAGCTCATTAATGTCTTCACCCTGTATTAAGTATTTCGCCAAAATCTTGGTTTCATTATATAAAAACGGCTCACCCGTAAGTCTTGCACTATAATCTTCCATTGTTTTCTCCTTTCGTAACGATATCATGATAACATATTTTATGTACTTTTTCAACGCAAATTACAAAAATTTGCAAAAAAAGTGTATATTTTAAAAAATCTTTGCAAAAAGTTGCTTGAAACACAAACTCATGTTCTCATTTTCTAATTCGCTTATTCACACATCTCCCCACCAACATCCCCATCAGCTCCTTCACCTTCTCAAAACCTTCCGTTTTTTCGCCGGTTTCTTCATTCATATACACCTTTTTATTGATCTCTATCATTATAGATTTCACCCTTTTATCTTTGGTCTTATAATACTTGTTCGGTATTATAGCTCCTGCAAATGGGTAATTCTCCTTGCAAGTTAATCCATACTCTTTTGCTAATTCTTTAAATCTTTCTATATATGCTTTATCGCAAAAGTCTTCTTCATAACCAATACATATGTCTGGATATGGTCCTTTGTTTCCTATCATATCTGCCCACTTTTCAGAAAAACTATGACCATCAATTACTATGCATTCTCCTCTTTCTTCTATTATTCTTTCAGCAAAAGAATCTAGCAAAGCATGATGCAAATCATACACCGCTTCTATTATCTTATTCTTATATGCATCATCTAGTTTTATCAAATCTTTACCATCCGTTGTTTTAGTATATACTGCTCCCATACCTATTTTGCTCATTACTTCATCTTCATCATTTTTAAATCTTTCTACATCGCAAATTAGTCTAGAGTATTCACATTTCAAATTGATACAATTCTTGTTTTCAAATATTTCATCTGTATAATAATCTGTCAAAATATTTAGTTGCTCCTGCAATTCTTCGTGGCTTATCAGCAACCTGTCAAAAAACTCATTTGTAAGCTTAGTAGAACTATGTGGAATATTAATTAAAACTTTTTTCATATAAAAACCTCCCTTTGTTTCCACAAAGAGAGGCATAAAAATAACTCCCATCGTTTGATGGGAGTTGAATTTAAAATGAATACTGAACAATCCCATCATTCAAGCTTTAGCACCTTGCCTTTTGGCAGGTTGCTGAAGGGTCGTCGAGCTTGTCTCTCGCCTTCTCTTTATGGTGAGCTTATTATATCATATATTAATATTAAATTCAATCATCTAATTTATAATAATCTTCAAAATTCATAGCATATGGATCACCAATATATATATCATTCAAAAATCCTTGAGCGTTGTATTTTAAAGCAACAGCCATTCCAACTTTTTCTCCATCTTCTTTTATCTGTTCAACCACAATTCCTATTGAATCGCCAGGCTGTGGTAGTCTTACTATGGTATTTTTATCTATACTTCCATTTGGTAATTGTAAGCTAGCGACTTTAAATTCAAACCAATCGCCAATATATTTGATTAGAAAATAACTTATTTCTGTATTCTTGATTGATTCAGATTTTTCTTTATAATACTTCATTATTTCTTGCTTAGAATTATATTTATTGCCACTAAAGAAAGAACACCACTTACAATCTTCTGCTAAGTATTTTTCTAAAATTGAGAAATCCTTTGTTTCATAACAAGTACCCAATATTTGAGGAATAAACTCAAACATTTCTTCTTTAGTCAAATTCTTTTCAATATCAAGATTAATATCTTCAAAACCAACAAAATTAGCATAATACCCTTCTGGGTCATGCTTTATTAAAAGTTCCTTATCAAATCTCTCAGGATTAGCCGCTCCTAATCCAACTGATGCATACAAAGGAACTGCATTAAATTTTCTAGCAAACCTCAACATGTCAAAAGTCCTTCTTGTCGAATATTTAGGCTGCTTTCTAACCTCATCGACATCTATTATTATTCCGTATAATGTTCCATCTTTTGAAGCTACTATATTAGGATAAGTATTGCAACTGCTGTTCACTCCTTCAATAGTATAGTTTTCTTTTTCCAAATATTTTACTATTGTATCGGTTGCAACATTCCACATGTCTTGTTTACTCATTAGATTTGATTCATCCATAATTTTTCCTCCTATGATTTTGGGTACAGGTCCAAAAAATAATTATAATCTAATCTTCTATAATGCCGTCATAGTCATCCTCATCAGTATCAATTTCTTCATCGCAATTAGAACATACCCAAGTATCATCCCAATACATAGTACCACCACAATTAGGACATACTTTATAAGGTCTTTCGCCATATTCTTCTATTAATTCCCCTGAACAATAAGGACATTTACTATATTCTGATTCATCATAAATTTTGTTACACTCAGGACACATTTGCATAAATTAATCACTCCTTAATTAAAAATTCTTAGATAATTCTAAATTACCAACTTTCATACCATAGCCGTTTTTCATAGCAAAAAATCCTAATGCTACAATACCTACAACAACTATTGCTACATTTTTAGTATTTTTAACTACCTCTACTATATTGCTACCTACAACAGTCAATTGATTCATCTCTCCCATTTTAAAACTCCTTTCTACAACTTTTTAATTCCCTTAAATCCGATTATTCCAATAACGATTGCTCCAACAGTAATACCTGCCACTTTTAAAATATCCAAAAAATCTTTACTTGCCTCTTCTCTTGTACTGGTATTATTTATAATCGCTGATGCAAATGCATTGGCTTTTCGTAGAACAATTTCTCTATCATTATCACTATAATTTTGAGGGTTATCTACAATCATTTCTAAAACCCATGCTAATATATCATCTACTCCTTCTTCTTTTTTATTTTTTTTCCTATCCATATTTGCATATGGATATGCGATTAATTCTTTTAAAACAAATCTCATAGCTATATATTGTGTTTTACTTAACTTACTCTTATTATTTTCTATATTGCTCATAGTTTGCCTAGTTATACCTACTTTATTTGCAAATTCTTCAGCAGTCCAACCAGCAAGTTTTCTAATTAAAACTATATTTTTTTGAAATCTTTGAATTTCAGCTTCTTCTCCCATTTCGATCACCTCTATTGGCATTATAACATATTTTTTGACGAATGTAAATATTTTTTGTCATTAATGTTAATTTTTTTACATTTAATTTGGAAATAGTATTAAAAAAAGTTGCTTAATTTAGCAACTTTTCTCTTTTCTTTATTCAATTTTACCTTGCTAACCACTTAGCTTAAGGCTATTTTGAGCTTGTTTTTTGGGACAGGTACGAAAAACATTTTTCTTCTTTTAATATACCCATAATTTCGCCTTTTGTCTATTATTTCGAACAATGTCTTGGTCTCTTGCTTTTCTTCTTTTCTCCCTTCTTCTCTGTCATTCCTTTTACCACCTTTTTAATATCTCTTACTTTAATCTCAAATCCAAAATCTATATCTTCTCGTGGGTAAAATAAAACGTCTGCTCGTAACAAATCTTTTAATTTATATATGTGATAATCATAAAAACCTTTTGCTTCGTCATAAGCTTCAAAAAGACCTAAGCATTCATCGTCATCTTCATCTTTGAAGTCACTTCCTAAATATCCTACTTTTTTCTTTCCATCCAAAAATTCAATTTTTGCTTTTTGGCCTGCTACTTTATGAAGTCCTTCTTCATCCATAAATAGTAAATCTTCATCATAATTATCAAAATACACATGAAGTTCTTTTACTTTTTCTTCAGGAACTTCTGGCATAAATTCCGCCTTAAATAACTCTAATAATTTTTCTGTTTTAGAATCTTTTGTTTTCTTAACAAGATAACCTAAGTAATCGGCATCTGCAAAAGTCATATGAAGCCCTACATCTATATCATCTTCGTCTTCAAGTTCTTTTATAGAATATGGAAGATTCAAATCATCTAATTCTTTTCGTTGCTTTTTGGTTAATTTTACTTTTTCTTTTAAAATAGGTCTTTCATATGGAATTGGATCACCATTAATTACATAGGCTTGCCTAATTAAATCTTTTGCATCATGTTCATCATCGTTGGTGATATATTCCATTAAATGTATTATATCAATGAAACAATCTCCTAATATGTTAAATATTTGATTCATCTCTTCTTCTGTTAAACAGCTTTTTTGCAAATAATTTTCTAAATCATGTTTTAGTTTTGTTTGAAACTCTAGTTCCATTTCTTTTATATTTAACCATTTCATAATATGGTATTTGGTAGATTCCGACATTTTTAATGTGATTTTTTTCATTTTAACAACTCCCTATTATTACATATAGTGTTTTTTTATTTTTCTTGCAAAAGAAACTATACTCGGCGACTATGGTATCTTCATCTATTTCATCAAATTCAATAGGCAGAACCACTTCTCTATTTTGATCTATTACACCCCATTTGTTGTTTTTACAAACTATATATTTCTTGTCGCTTTCATCACTTCCAATTTTCCACACTGCTTTTATATGTTCATATTCAAAAGGAATTATTTCGTTTCCTTTTAAATCTATTACTCCACACTTTTGATTATTTGATTTATATACACCATGTTCTTTTTTCCACAAGTCGCCTTTATATACAACAAATGAGTCAAAATATGCATATCTTGGCTCATATAAAAACTGTGGTTTAAAAATGATTTTATTTGTTTTGTTACTTTTTATTCCCCAGATACCTGGGTTCTCAGCTATGGCATTTCCAAAGTGTAATTTATCAAAAACAGCATTATCTTGGTCAATATTTTCAACCAATTCATTAATCCCGCAATATTTTAAAGTAAACGATTTAAAATCAAACTTCCATTTTTTAAAAGATTTTTTTGTTTTGGTTTTCATTAAGATTCCTCCTCTTTTTTCGTGTTTTTTTGTGGCTTGTTTTTTGGGGCAGGTCCAAAAAACATTTTTTATTCCGCACAACAACGGCTTCCAAGAACCTCAATCTTCACATCATACAAATTGCCTGTCACTTTCAACAAAGCGAGTTCCATTAATTTTTTATATCGTTTTTCTATAACACGTTTTTGATATAGTGAACTTGCTTCAAAATAAAAATTATCTTCATCTATAAGTAATGGTTTTAACTTCTTTAACCAACAATCAATTTCAACACATTCATTTTCTTGTTCCATAAGTTCTTTTGCCAACAACCAATCTAAAACTAATTCTTTATTCATAATTATCTCCTCCTTTTTTTTAAAATGAGTTTTTATAGCTATATTTTTAACTCACTTAAAATTTTATCATCTCAAAGAAGGAATTTTAAAGCGAACAAAACCTTAAATTAAAATTTCAATCGTAAAGACTATATGTTAAATTCGTATGTAAACCTACAATTATTTTTGCTCATTTTTGTGCTCATAAAAAATGTGTATATTGAATATGTGAAGCAAAAAACTGTAATAATAATTTAATAATCAAAAAAGAGGCAACATAAGTTGCCTCTTTTTAACTTGTTTCTTGGGACAGCTCCCAAAATTTTTTTCTACTTTATTTCAAACCTTAAAAACTCACCATTTTTAAGCTTTGGTGTAACACTTAAGTCTGTCATCGTTTCAAGAGGAATCTTATTAAAGTAGATATACATTGGGACTAGTACTCCACCATGGGATACTATAAGAATTCTTTTCTCATGATATTTTTCAATTATCTCATCAAGAAAATCGTATATCCTTTTTGCAAATTCTTGGAATGGTTCGATTCCATTATAACCAACATTTCTTTTATAATTCCATATATCAGTTATTTCAGGATGCTCTAGTTCAAGTTCACGAATTTCTGGTTTGGTAAGTCCTTCACTATTTCCAAAACTTCTCTCCATTAGTCTTGCATCTTCTATTATTGGAATATTAAGCGCTTGGTTAATAATATCGGCTGTCTCTCGTGCTCTTTTTAAAGGCGAGGAAATTATTAAATCAAACTTTTCTCCTTTAATAGAATCTTTAATAGCTCCTGCTTGTTCTCTTCCAGTATCATTTAATTCAATGTCTTTTTGTCCTTGAATTCGATTCTCTGCATTCCAATTAGTTTGTCCATGTCTAGTAGCCAAAACATACATATTAAGTTCACCTCTTTCATGTTTTTTGGGACAGGTCCAAAAGCCATTTTCTCTATTTCTCCTCATTTATTATCTTCACAATTTCTTTACTATAATAATTTGCTTTTACTTTTGGCAATATATTATATACTTCTACTTGTGTTTTTGGTTTTATTGATATTAGTTTTTCTAGTTATTCATCGTTAAATATATAATATGGTGGTTTTCTCCTCCCATATTTTAAATTCTAAATTCCATAATAACATGCAATTACATGGACCTTACCATCTTTTATTTCAAATCCACCCTCAGACATATCTTTAGCATCTATGCGCAATTCTCCTTCAAATGAAGGCGAGCTATTGTAATACGCTTCAACTGTTTTCTCAACCGGAACAAGGTTATCATATGTCCCATAAAAATCCTCATAATCTAATGAAATAATATCATCTGGATATAATTCTATTTTTATTGCATCTTTTTCATTAATTGTTGTCACTTCAAATGAGTCTATTACTACACCAGCATAACTCCTATATCTTGGATAAATAAATCCATCATTTTCCTCTCTCAAATATACAGGAGAAGCATAGTCATTTTTTATTAAATCCATAAACATAGGAAATCCATTTTTATCAACCCATTCCCCTTCCTTTGCTACTTTCCAATCATCACTAAGGTATGCTTCATTCATTCTTTCGGGATCAGGATTTTGTGTATAAATTACAAACCTGCCACCATCTAATAATGGAATCTCGTACTCAGATAGATTTTTCTCCTTTATAGTATTTATCCATGAATCAATTTCTTCTTTGGTAAGACGATACATTCCTGATGAGTCAGCAACTAGTTCATAGTGAGCTTCATCAATTTTGTTTAGTCTTATATTTGTATAATGCTTTTTTGTTCTATCTCCACTATTTTCTTGAAGTTGATCATAATATATTTGAGTTCTCTCTTCGAAAGTTTTATTGACAACTTCTGTATTGTTGCTCAAAATAACAAGCATTGCAACTAATATTACTATTGAAATATATTTTCCCATTCTTTATTTCCTCCAATTAATAATTATTGTGTTTTAGGGACAGGTCCAATATTTTCTATTTTTCTACCCTATACTCTTCTCTATCGTTCTACACATTTTTCTTTGAACTTCTAGATTATTATCTAGCATATTATATATTCCGTCTTCAGATAGCACTCCACGTTTTAAATCATTTGGAAGTTTTCCTTTTTCGTCAGCTTCAAAATCATCTTTCCATTCTTTACTAGAATAATATGTAGCAAGTGTATGTATTCCATCTTGTGCTTTGTTATATTCTTTTAATGCTTTCTGCAAATTTTTAATTGCAGTATTCGAAGCATTTAATAATTCTTCCATCTCTTCTATTCTTTTAATTCTATTATTCATAATCTCTCTCCCTGATTTTTGGGACACTCACCAAAATCACATCTTTCATCTATGTCTTATTGAATTATCCTATTTTACATGATATAATCCCAAATTACAAGATAATGGTTAAACCAAATTAATTGAAATAATTAAGGAGGAATATGACATGGCAGTTAGAGTTGTTGCTAGAGAACGTTTTTGTCCGAATTGTCATGAGTGCATTGCATTTATTTCTGATGATGTAAAAAAAGTAATCAAAAAAGAACGTGTCTCTGTTTATGACTCAAATACTAGAAAAAACATCCCTATGATTAAAGTGACCGAAGAATGGTATGTTACTTGTCCCACATGCCATAAACAGTTTAAGGCAGATGAATTCAATGGTGGTTATGTTCGAGCATAATAGAAAGACAGGAATTTATTTCCTGTCTTTCTTTATTTTAGTGACACTTCATCAGATTGCCAAAATAATTAAGATTCCATCGTCCCGTCACTACGATATAAGGTACCATCTGCACCTTTATAACCATCGCCACATTCTTCAAGATAACCATTTTTAATTGCATCTTCAACTGCAGACTGATTACTAAAATTGCCTGCTTCATCCATGTCACAATAATATCTCATATATTCGCTCATGGTTATACCTCCTTAATTGTTCTCGTCATATTTCTGATTAACGATGTACTGTAGAGCTTCTTTTTGGTCGTCAAATGAATCCATTTTTTCCCTTTGAGTTTTGCTGATCATTACCCTAGCAGAATTTTTGTGTCCTCCTCCATTCATTTTTGCTGTAATTCGGTTTAAGTCACATACGCCATCAACCCTCCTAAATGATTTTTGTCCATACTTGCAAACGTCTAGCGAAACTATTATCACATAAGAAATCTCATAAGGCCTATGAGTCTTTCTTATATAATCCGGTATCTCATTTCTTAAAAAATAAGGTGCAAATAATACTGCTACTTTGTTATTATCTTTATCTACAAAATACTCAATGTTGTTTGTAGCTTTCTTTAATTCTTCTTTTGCTTTTTCTTCATGACGTTTTATTACTTCTTCATCACTTTTTGAAAACTTCAAGATCGGCTCATATAAAAGCTTCTTGTAAAAATTATTTATATACTCATTCTCTCCGATTTCATTTAAAAGATAAGAAAGCTTATGCGAGAAATCTCCAAAATCTCCTTTATCTCGCCAGTCCCACGTATCATTTTGTCTTACGTGTTCAACGTAATCAAACATTTCACTCAAATCAAATACGAAGCTCTTCATATAAAGCCAACGATAAAAAAGTTCAGTCGCACAAGTGAATCTTTCATCTAATTTTTCCTGAACAAAACAAAAATCATAATTAGGTGCGCCTTCATCAATAGTCCTAATATGATGATCTATAATTACTACTTTTCTTCGAAGTTCCTTGGTGTTATTTATCCTTCCAAGGTTTTCTTTAAATACTGGAAGGTCTGTAATAAATACGGAATTATAATTATCTAATTTGTGAGTATTAAGATCTTCTTCAAGCTTCTTATTTAACTCCTCAGGATTTGCAAAAAGTTCATAATCGACATTTGGAAAAGCTATTATGGCAAGGATTGCACAGCTTACACCATCAACGTCAGCACCATGAGTGTAAATTTTTGTCTTAATGATAGTATCAAACGTAGTTGGGTAATACATAGACTCTTTCTCCTTTCATTTTTCTTAAGACATTCGAAAAATAGCTTTAATGATTTACTTTATACTTGAATTATATGCCCTTTTATGATATAAGTAAAATATGTAGTTTTTATATTAGTTATTTGTTTTACTTATATTTAAAAGGAGATTTTTTATGAATAATATTAGTTTTGAATTGTATAAAATTTTTTATGAGGTTGGAAAAACTAAAAACATCACAAAAGCCTCAAACAACTTATTCATATCTCAGCCTGCCATCACCCATCAAATCAAAAAATTGGAAAGCGAATTAAATTGTACATTGTTTTATAGAACAAAATATGGCGTTGAATTTACAAAAGAAGGCGAGGAAATTTTCAAAATAGTAGAAAATTCTATTTTATCTTTAGAAAACGTTCCAGACTCTTTATCGAAGATAAAAAATGTTTCTAATAATATTAATTTTGCAAGTAGTTTTGGAAGCGCTAGAATCATCCTCTCTCCTGCAATTCCAAAGCTTATTAAAAAGTTTCCTGATGTTAATATTAAGTTAGATATTCTCACAAATGAGCAAATACTAGATAGCATTTTAAATAACTCTACTGACATTGGATTTATTAATAGAAATGACTTATTTAGAGAAAACATCTCTTATATTGAATGGACACAAGTTGAGAGAGTATTTGTAGCTTCAAAAGAATTTATTGAAAAAAATAAGATTAAAAAAATCACAAAAGAAAACATCACCAATTATCCTTTTATTGCAACAGGTAAAAAGTCTGCAACAAGAATTTTATTAGATGAATTTTTATTAGAAAACAATATTTATATCACACCAAAATTAGACATAGACTCTTTTGAAATGGCTTTAGATTTAATAGTGCAAGGACATGGCTTTGCTCTATTTAACAAGCCTTATGCAAAAGAATATTTAGAAAAAGGAAAATTAGTTGAGATTAAAAGCGATATAAAATTCCCAACAAGAACAATCTATTTAGCAGTGAATAAAAATAACGAGAATAATAAATTTATAAAAGATATCATCAAAATAATTACTTGAGTTTAATTGGTTCCAAGAATCTAAAATCGATTAAAAAGTGTTATATATTGTTGAATTTTATGTAAACCTATGGTATAATATTACTTGTGTTTAATCCAACTAAACCTATCTCCCAGTGAAGCATCAAAGTAAATCAACAATTAAGGAGGTTAAAGATGAAGTATCTATGTACGAATTGTGGGGAAATTACTGAGTTGACAGACAAAATTGAAGTCTACGAAGCCCCCCAGGAAACAAATTATCCCTTTATTGGGCTGAAGCATGTATACAGGATTAAATATTTTCAGTGCCCAAGATGCATGGATCTTTGTGAGATTGAGAGGCAGCTTATAGAATCCTGGAAGGATGGCAAAAAGGTTGCCCTCGACACCCCACTTTAAGACCTACAAAACAAAAAAGGAACAATGATTTTTTCATTGTTCCTTTTTTTTATTCACTAATCACAATTAATCACAGAATATTTGTCCATGTGAATCTATTTCAGCTCCTAAATCATAGAATGTACTAGCATATCCATTGTCCCATACATCTACATGAACCTCTGCATCCATTATATAATAGTGATAACCTTTATCCACTACTTCTGCACCTTGGTATAATCTATTTATAATGGCTTTATTTGATTCAAAACACTCTCCATTTTGCGTTCCTTCTAATGCAAATAATGTTCCTTTATAAATTCCACAAGCATATGCTCTTAAGATTCTATTATTCTCATCTAACTTAAATCCTAAGAATACTCTTCTTTGCTTTCCGTCACTTCTTTTAAGTGTAGTAAAATCGGTTGTATAATTGTCAAGAACATCTCCAAAAGTTTTTATGCCATCTTTCTTTTGAAAGAATGCAAAAACAAGTCCTTCAGCAGATGGGTCAATTGTTGTTACAACAACATCTTCCTCAGGTGGTCTATTTGGTTCATCTTCAAATTCAATAATTTCATCACCAAAAACTACAATTTCATCATCGTTATAATTATTATCTTGTTCAGATGTGTTTTCTTCTTCTATAACAGGTTGTGATGGTTCTTCAACTGGTTCTTGGTAATTTGGAGTTTCATTATTATTTACATCTCCGTTTGGAACCTTTCCTCTATTACCGCCACCACAAGCAGTTAAGCCAATACAAGCAATGATAACAATAGCTAAAAGTAATAATTTTTTCATTTTAAAATCCCCCTTTTATTTTAATTTTATTCTTGATTAATACCTCCTACAATAATTCTAATCTACATTTTCTGGGGCACCTCCAAAAAATGTAGTAGCTCCCATCACAAGATGGGAGCTTTTAATTATTTATTTAACAAATCATAAGTTGATATATAGCCATCAAATGACTTTTGAATCACCATACTACCACCATAAGCTCCTGACATACCGTCAGTTGAGTATGCTAGCACATCAACCCATAGTACTATATGCGTGTTATCATAATCTAGCTCTGGATATTTATCACTTTTTATTAATGAATGTATTCCTCCACTTGCTTGCTCAATAATATCATTCTTCGCATAGGTTGCAACTATTCCTCTTTTCAATTTCTTGATATCTAACTTAAAGTTTCCATCTTCCATTTCGCTTATTATATCATCACTTTGCATCTTTGCACTTAACATACCAAATTCTCTTCTTGTTATCATATTGGTATCATGCGTACCATCACCTAAATCTAGGTATAAACTAATTTTTCCGCCTTCATAATCGTTTAATTTTCTACCAAATTTTACGATTATATCCTCTTTGTTTTTTAATCCATTAGTTAAATCAACGGTAACTTCCATACCATTCTCAATAATCAAATTTGTATTAAAAGATTTTGAAGAAATAATTTCATCATTTTTTGATATTTCTACTACAATATCTATATTTAATCCATCAACGTTCTCAGATAATTCCTTTGCTTTATCATATATATCTTTTGCTTCTATCTCATAAGTTTTATTCTTGTAATTATCATTAAATAAAACTACTTCTTTATCTTGCGATTTAATAGATATCTTTAATTTTTCATCATCTTCCAAATTTCTATCAAATCTGATTGTTTTTACGCTTTTTTCACTTGTAACATTAATAATATTTGATGATATTACTACTCCATCAGAATTATTCTCTTTAAAAAATGTTTCATGTTCTTTAGTTACAAAATTTTGTCTAATGACTGTGAAAGCCCCTACATTAACTGCTTCTACAAAAACAATGTCATTAGGTTGAAGTTCAAAATTATCATGATTTTTACTCATTGATGATTCAAAATTTACCAACTTATTTTCCGAATCTAACTCTGCATAGCACAAATATGAATAATTTGAATAAATATCATCTTTAGAATACGTTGTGGTTTTTCCATTGCTAACTATATCAAATGAGTCTCCATCTACAGAACTTACATATTTTTGGTTATCTAGTTTATTTGGTCCAATTCCATAAGGTGCAACAAATCCACCATTGCCTCCAGCTGCTGTTAAAAAAACAATTTCTCCAACCTCATGTTCTGGAAATATTGAAATATAATATTCATTTCCATTTACAGTGAAATATGTTTTATCATCAATAACATTTTTAGATTCAAGCATTCCAATAATATATGTAGAAGTATCAAACTGATATATATATGTAACTTCTTGTTCTTCTCCATCAATAACATATTTTACTTTTATATTTAAATTACTATATGGATCATTTACTCCAACACCAGGTACTGTTGTAGGCAAATCTATTTGTTGTGGCTCATCATTATCAAACCAATACCATGCTTCTTTAATCATATCATATGGAATATTAAGTGAAACTCCAAAGTCACTATATGAAAATACCATTTTCTTCTCATTAGTAGATAATTGAGTGCCAGCACAAATAACATCAACTATTTCTCCACCATTTTTGATATATTCTGCATAATCAATAGGATCAATCCAATCTTCATATCCTTCAAATTCTTTATGTTCTTCTAATCCCTCGGTATTCTCGTACTCAGTAGTAGCTTTATTCTTGTTGATATTATATACTGTAATACCAACAGCACAAACTACAAGAATGACAACAATCAATGATAAAATTAGTACTTTTTTCATAATGATTCTCCCTTAAAATAATTTTGTACATCCAAAAATTATTGTATCATTATCTCAATTTCATTTCAACTTTGCATTCTTTGGTGCATTTTTGGGACACATCCAAAAAACCATCTTTTCCTGTCTTTTGGGAACACGTTCAAAAACCCAAAAAAGTTGGAAAAAAGTAAGTGTCCCCAAAAAGCATCCCCAAAAAGCACAATTGACAATATGTAAACTCGTGGTATAATTGCCTCAAAAGTAAATCTTGAGATTTCTCTTTTAAATAATTTTCAAAGGAGGCGCTAAAATGGAACGGACTAAAACTTGCCCACATTGCAAACAAGATGTGACCTACACCGATAAAGACATCATCAAAAAATGTGAGTTTGAAAAACCTGTTCCCTTCTGCCGTATTCTCAATGTTTATTGGGATGTTCTCGTTAAGTGCCCCAACTGTGGAGAGTCTTTCATTGAAAAAGATATTTACATGAATGACGTGATCTATCACGGAAATGCTCACCACACTCCCAAGCCCCGGGTACCATTAACTGAAGACTAAATTAAAAGATGCTTTTTTGGGACACGTCCAAAAAAGCATCTTTTTTATTCATCTTTTTCTCCTAATACAATATCACAAATTGTTTTATATTTTTCTCTAAACTCTTCTTTTGTTCTATCACTCAAATCATCAAAATCTTTTTCAAAACAATCCTTTATCCAAGTTCGAGCTTCATTTAGACCCAAGTGATTTCTATTAAATGCAGAATTAAATAACATTGAAATATTATCAAAATGTGCTAATACATCAGCATCTGCTACACATATTTCTTCAATCGTCTCGGCATTTTTGCTACTTCTATGATGTAAAACACATTTTAATACTCTCTCTTTTTTATCTTCTGGATAATCAAAATTTTCTAATACTTTACGTGCCAAAATCTCTCCATTTATGTGATGATCTTTTCTATCACCAACTTTTTTAACAAGTGCAATATCATGAAGTAGTGCACCAAGTTCCACTATCTCTCTATCGGCATTATATTTATCTGCAAGTTTAATTGATTCTTCATAAACATATTTAATGTGCTCATTCCAATAATCATATTTATCTTCAGCTTGCGATTTATAGTCTTCACTTGCATCTATTATTATCTTTTTTACTTCTTCAATTATAAGCAACTCTTCCACTTCCTCTTTTTACTTTTTTTAGGACACGTCCAAGAGTCATCTAATTTGGCAATTCATGTGGAAAACTTGCCCCCACACTTGTATCAAATTTTGTTAAGTACCACGCTTGAGCTATATTTTCATATTTAATATTAAATCCTAATTGCTTTGAATAATAAACTGTATATTCCGTGCCATTGTAATCTACTAATGTTCCTTTTACTGTATCAACATCGCCAAGACCTTCTACAAATATTGTTTCATGTTCATCTGTATAATCTTCTTGAATTACATATTGTCTACCCATGCCAAATGTTTGTGGACTTGATGGATAGTTTCCATGGAAATAATGTTCTTTCCAACCTGTGTCTAAATAATGAACATAAGAATCCCATTTATAATCGCCTTTATATTTATAGTAAAAATAATAATTATCTAACCAATATGATTCGCTTTTTGGACGAGCTCCATTTTCCCATCCTTCGCTTCCAATCATTACATCGTTTCCTCTTTTATATTCTTCATATAAAGAATAATTTGGTGCATTTTTCTCTTCAACTTTCCAATACATATCTACATTTTCTGGCAAGCTCATCCAAACCTTGGCTGCTTTCTCTTCTAATGTAAGTGGCTTTGATGTATCTTCTACCGGCTCTTGATTATTTTCTGTTTCTACATTATTTACATCTGCATTTTGAACTTTGCCACCTTTGCCTCCATTGCCAATACCACAAGCAGTTAAACAAACACAAGCAATGATAACAACTGCTAAAAGAAATAATTTCTTCATATAAAATCCCCCTTTTTTATGTTGTGCAATTTTTGACATGTCCCTAAAAATCACACTTGAGATAATACTAATAATACTCCACCTATTATTAATACTATTACTGCAATTACAAGAATGATTGAACCAATCACTCTAAGCTGATCTTTACTAGCATTTTTAGCACTCACCCATGCACGTCCAAATATAAATTGATTTTTATGACCAGTAAAAATATATATTCCTGCTAAAGCAAGTAATATTCCAAATATAAATAATAACGTTCCTAATCCAATAAAATCTTCCTGCATAGCATCATTCCCCTTATTATTTACTCTTCAAACAATACCTTTTGCATTCCATATGGATTATTTAAAAAGTCTTTATATATTTGATACACTTCAGTATCTTCATATTTAATTTCTTTCATTCCATTATTCATATCAATTATTTTTCCATGCATATACGATAATAATATTGGTGAATGTGTTGCTATTATAAACTGAGATCCTTTCTTAGCAAGATCATGAATATGACAAAGTAATATCATTTGTCTTTGCGGTGAAAGTGCTGCTTCTGGCTCATCTAAAATATATAATCCTTTATTCCAAAACCTATTTTCTACAAGCTTCATAAAAGATTCTCCATGTGAGCATTCGTGCAAATCTCCTCCGTACTGAAAACTTAAGTCTCCACTATTACTAATTTCTGTTGCAACATTGAAAAATGATTCTGCTCTCAAAAAGAATTTTGTCTTTGGCATCCCAAATTTACTGATTATTAAATACTTATAAAGTTCCGAATAATCATCATAATTTGAAAAATTCATATTGTTGCTTCCACCTTCAGGATTTAATCCCAAAGCTATTGCAATTGCTTCAACCAATGTTGACTTACCTACTCCATTCTCACCATAAAAAAGCGTAACTGGGTTTGTTATTTCAAGCTCATCAAATTTTTTAAGGCATTTAATATTAAAAGGATATTTTTTACTAGATATTTTTTCTCTATTCAGTTTAATTCGTTTTATAAATAACTCGTTCATTTTCACCAGTCTTCAAATACAGATTCTCAAATAATTATCTTTAATCTTCTTCATTTAATTTTTCGTTTGGTCTACTAGCATCTGTTTGTTTTCTTTTATAAGCATTTACAAATTTTATAATGCAAAGAACCGCGAAAACAACTGCAAATATAATTATTCCTACACCGAACACAACACTTTCTTTAAGCGTTGTAATACCAAACCAAACTACTAATCCAATAATCATTGCATATATTAAAATCACAGCGGTTAAAATTACATATCTTAATCCTTTTGGAATTTTCTTGTTTTGACTTGCCTCTATTCCATCTTCCAAAACTAAATCAATTAATAAATCTAAAATAAAATCCATTTGTTTAATTCTCCTTTATTATAAAATCTACAATTGCTTCTGCAGTTTTATTCTGTTGTTCTTCTTTTGTAATAGTGGCTTGTCCATCACCTTTTTGTTCTCCATAATTTGCGATACCAGAGTGATTACCACCTTCAATAATTATTTCAGTATAATCAGCTGGTAAATAATTTTTAGCATTTTCATATGCTTTCCAATCAAGCACTCCATCATTTGATGTCACAATTGATAGAACTTTTAAATCATCATCAAGCTTAACATCAGCTCTAGATTCAACCAAAACAAGTCCATCAACTTTATCCATGTTTTCATATGCATAATTTCCTGCAATCACTCCACCAAGTGAATGTCCGCCTACATATACTTGTTTATAATTATTCTTTTTAATAATATCGTCTGCACCATTTGCATTAAAAAGAGCAAGTCTAAATGGAAGCTTTACCAAATAGCAATCAATCCCGTTTTGAGCAATTAGATTCATTAATCTAGCATACGCTTTTTCTTCAACTTTTGCTCCAGGATAAAAAATTAATGCTACATCTTCTCTGCTTCCATCAAAAAAGAAGTATTCATTTTCTTCACTTATCTTTACTGCATCCGTGCTTTTCATATAATCATTTGCAATGTCTTCTGCATCATACCTGTCTGCCAAAAGAATATACAAAGGTATAGCAAAAATAATAATTATAATTATTAGTATTAAAGAAATAATTAGAACTTTTTTCATCCTAATCTCCAATCATGTGTTTTTCATTATTATACATTAAAAAAATATACAAAAAAAGGGACAACTATAAAAGTTGTCCCTATGTGTTAAACCATAGAATTAATCTTCAGTTGAGTCATCATTTTCAGGTTCATCAGGTTTATCTGTTTTTTCAGAATCACTAGAATCATTGCTGCTCTGAGCATCAACCAACCCCTTAAGAGCACCCAAGTTCTTTCCAGTGAAATAACCGGCAAGAAGCTGAACGATATTGAGTCCAGTGCTTTCCTCAATGCCACTCAAGACCTGTGTGGTATTAGTAAGCATTTCTTTGACAAGCTTAGTAGAATTTCCATCGCCGTACATAGTAATCTTGTCGACATTTGAAAGCGGTGCAGAAACAGCTTTGGCAACTTCAGGAAGTGCCGCAAATGCCATTTCAAGCACAGCAGCCTGGCCGTACTTCTGCATAGCGATAGCTTTCTTGTCGATTGCTTCCGCTTCTGCCTTACCTTTTGCTTCGATGGCTTCTGCTTCAGCAAGACCGATTGCGCGAATACCTTCTGCTTCCTTCTGCTGCTGAACAAGACGCGCTTCAGCTTCAATCCGCAGGGCTTCCGCGGCCATCTGCTTTTCATACTTTTCAGCTTCAGCCTGCTTCTGCCGGCGTACAAGATCCGCTTCAGCTTCTTTTTCAGCCTTGAATCTCGCTGCTTCCGCTTCAGTCTGGACCTTAAACTTCTGAGCCTCAGCAACTTTCTTGATATCAGCTTCCAGAGTACGTTCCTTAAGAGCTACCTGGCGTTCTGCAAGGTCTGCTTCGCGTTCGCGGCGAGCAATATCTGCATTAACAGTGGTAACTTCGACGTCTCTTCTCTGCATCTGCTCCTGGATTTTATAAGCAGCATCTGCTTCTGCCTGCTTGATATCAGAAACCTTCTTGAGTTCAGCCTGACGAATACGAAGTTCGTTTTCGCGTTCAGCAATATTTGTTTCAGAAGCAACTTCAGCGTTTCTTGCTGCTTCCTGAGCCAGCGCCTGAGCTTTTCTGACTTCCTTTTCGGAATCAGCTCTGGCGATAGCGGCCTGCTGCTTGACCTGAACTTCGTTTTCAGTACCCAGGGCATCGATTACTCCCTTTTCGTCCTTGAAGTTCTGCACGTTGAATGTCAGAAGTTCAATACCCATGCGGCGAAGGTCAGGAATGGCATTTTCGCGAACCTTTTCTGCAAAGGCTTTACGGTCATTAACCATTTCCTTGATACCCATCTGGCCGATAATTTCACGTGCGTTACCTTCAAGAACAGGTGTAACCATCTGAATGCAGTAGTTAGCACTCTGGTTCAGGAAGTTCTTCGCTGCAAGGTCCATGAGGTCATACTTCACGCCATCAATTTCGGTTTCGCCACGTGCAACCTGCATTGTAACGACACCATCAATAGTAACATTGATAAATTCTTTTGTCGGAACAGGTACTTGTGTTTTGACATCAACAGAAATGATAGAAAGCTGTAATTTGTCGATTCTTTCAAGGAAAGGAATTCTTATGCCGGCTTTACCAATAAGTACTTTCCGTCTTTTAAAACCAGTAATGATGTACGCAGTATCCGGTGGAGCTTTTACGTAGCTGAGGCTGATGAAAACGATAAATAGTACGACAACCAACGCAATGCCACCGATCAGGAAAAAGTTCATAGTTTAGCCCTCCTACAATAAATTATTAGGCCTTCAATGAAGACCGAACTGTAGCTTAGTCATTTTCCCTTCTTGATTGGAAAGGGGGATTTCAGGTATGTATTGCGTTGCGATTATAGCACGGCATTATGTAAATTGCAATATGAAAAATATAAAAAAGCTCGGCAATTTCTGCCGGGCTTTTACTCTATCTCCAGTGTGCTTTTTTGGGACACTTACAAAAAGTCACCATTTTATGACTTTTTGTAAGTGTCCCAAAAAGTCACGCGTTTTTCATGAAAGCTGCATCTACATACTCCGCTACATGTTCAACAGAGTCAAAGCAATCTTCTAATTTATTATAAATAGCTGTCCACCTAATTACTTCAACAGCATCCGTTTCATTAGTGTACAAATCTCTAAGCGATTCTTGATAAAGTTTATCGCCTTGCTCCTCCATTCCATTTAAAGCAACACATATTTTTTGTACCTCATCATAATTTTTCATATCTTTAAATGCAACTAGCAACTCACTCATTTTATTCGTAGCAACTTCCATAAGATCAACATACTTTCCAATGTTTGGTCTCATTTCTTTTATTGCCAAAATATCAAAGTCGATCATTACCTCATCAATGTTATCTACAACATCATCTAGCCTTCTCGTAAGAGTAATGATATCCTCTCTTTCAATTGGTGGAACAAAATCTTTTATTAAATAATTTAAAATTTTGTGTTGTGTTTTATCTGCCTCACGCTCTTTTTCATGAACTTTCTTTTCTTGCTCGCGAGATTCATCGTATGTATATGATTCAACAAGTTTTCTAAAAGTTTTTGAAATATCTATCGCACATTTTGACATGTTTATAAATTCATCATAATAGTTTAATTCTTCTTTTTTCATTTTGCATCCTCCAATCTAACCAGCTATTTTTAGTAAAACTATCGTTAATAAATATCCTAAAAATCCGCATCCTGGAAAAACTAAAAACCACGAAACAATCAAATTCTTTACGATTTTCCAATTTACATTAGACAATCTTTTTGCAGCGCCAACACCCATGATTGCAGTTGTTTTTGTATGTGTTGTACTTACTGGCATACCAAAAACACTTGATAATAGCAAGCACGATGCTCCAGCTAAGTCAGCACACATTCCTTCATAAGGTTCTATTTTTACCATTTTAATTCCAACTGTTTTTATAATTTTATAACCGCCGATTGAAACTCCGATTCCCATAGTTAGGCTACAAAGTATAATTAACCAAACTGGAATTACCATCTCCCCTTGATTTCCACCAAGAGCAGCAAACGAAATTGCTAATAAAAATATTCCCATGAATTTTTGTCCATCTTGTGCACCATGCATGAATGCCATAAATGCACCACTTAAAACTTGTCCTTTTTTAAAAACTTTATTTGCTTTTAATCTATTAACTTTTTTAAATGTTACTTTAATAATTTTTGCTATTACAAATCCTAATAAAAATCCAATTACTAAAGATAAAAGTAATCCATAAATAACTTTTTTCCATTCATCAATATTTACACCAGAGAATCCGTGATTAATTGCTATAGCTGCACCAGTGATTCCTGCAATCAACGCATGACTTTCTGATGATGGGATTCCAAATTTTGTAGCTAAGACTGCCCACAAAATTGCACCTACTATTCCTGCGCTCAATGCAATCAATGCATAAGTTTTATTATCTCCGTAGTCCACTAAATTTGACATTGTAGATACGACATTCGAACTAATAAAACTCATTATTAAAACACCAGCGGCATCAAATATAGCTGCCATAATAATAGCATTTCGCGGCTTGATAGTTCTTGTAGAAACGCAAGTAGCTATTGCATTTGGTGCATCAGTCATACCATTTACAAGCATTAATCCAAGAACTAATAATGAAATGATAAGCAATATTGGATTACTTAACACATTATTAAAATACTCTAAAATTGTCATTCGTCTCTCCCACTTTTTTCCTTGGAATTTGGGGACACTTACTTTTTTCCAACTTTTTTGGTTTTTTTGGAAGTGTCCCAAAAAAGCACATTCATTAACTTCTATTATACCAATCAAAATTTTTCTCTTCAACAAAGCATTTTTTGATGATTTCCTTTATAAGCACAACTAATGTATAGTATTATGATTAATTATTTTACATTATGTTAAATTCATAGTATAATAAAATTGTACAAAGGTACAATAAAAATCAACATTTCGGAATCAGACACATTCGATTAATCTCATATTACTAAAAAATATGAGTAGAGCATTTGTTAATTGAAATCGTGTATGGTCGCTGAGAAATGTTGTGCAAGAAAGGAAAGCATTTTTCTAATGAGTATGATCCCCTTCCTCATGGCTAAGGCTGCTTACGATAAGCGGCATGGTAAATCACATAGTGCTGCTGGCGATGCTTTAGACAACACCGGAACGGTTATCGCCATGATCTTTATTGCCATTATTCCTCTGTGTATTGTTGGCGGCATTATTGAACTAATCCTTATGCTTTGCGGCGTTATTACCCCGTAAAGTAGGAAAAAAAGCAAGGTGAGCTCTACACCTTGCCTTTTTTTGTTTGGACTTGAGTTGGCTTTTTGGGACAATTCTATTTTTCCAACTTTTTTTGCTTTTTTGTAATTGTCCCCAAATTCCAGAAAAAGTTGGAAAAATAGCAGTGTCCCAAAAAGCCAACTCAATTCTAAATAATTATGTTTACCTGTTGAATTTTTCCGTATTTGGTGGTATAATTCTCGCGAAAAATAGATTTTGCACTGGTCTCTCGATTAACTAATAGGGGGTAATTCAAATGAAACTGTCTCGTTTTTCCAAAATCAAACTTGTTAAGCCCGATGTTTATGCTGTGTTCAATACTCTCATGATGAAGGTGCTTTTCCTTTCGGATGAAGAAAAAACTGCTCTTGAAAATCTGGATTTTTCACCTGATGACAAGAAAACCTATCTGGAATGCGGAATCATCGTCGATGATGATCAGAAGGATGACCTGGCCCTGGGTAGCGTGATGCGTGAATTCGAAGCCATGGAAAAAGAAATCGCGGTCTTGTACCTCATTCTTTCCAGTGGCTGCAATCTCGCCTGCCGCTACTGCTTCATTGAAAACAGCATGTACAACAACAAGTGCGAACTCAACATGTCGCTTGATGTTGTGGATGCCGCTGTCAATAAGTACTGCGACTATGTGAAGGCCAAGAAAATTGACAAGCCTCTCATCCTCTTCTACGGCGGTGAACCGCTTCTCAACTGGGCCGCTATCGAGCGGACTATGTCCATCGTAAAATCCAAAGGCGTCTACATGGAATATTCTATCGTGACGAATGCTACTCTGCTCGATGAAGACAAAGTGAAATTCCTTGCGGAGCACGAAGTCGAAATCGGTATTTCTATCGATGGCCCCAAGGACCTGAACGACAAGAACCGGATTTATCGCAACTCGTCCAGCAGCGTGTACGACAAGGTGACTGAAAAGATTCAGCTGCTTAAAAAGTACAACGCGAAGTTCGGCTTGTCGATTACCGTTTCTCAGGATCTTCTGGACCACAAGGCCGAATTCTTCGAGTGGATCAAGCAGTACGGAGTGAAGGACATCTTCTACAACCTGTACCATTTCACCGACAAGGCGGAATGGGAAGACTACTACAAGCAGGCGTGCCAATTCTTGTTTGAATCGCATGAGATTCTCTCAGGGCTTGGCATTCACGACGGAAGGCTTCAGAGAAAACTTGATAGTTTCTTCGATGGGTCTTTCAAATTTGCCGACTGTGCATCTATCGGTGCCAACCAGCTGACCATCAAACCGAATGGCGATATGTGCGTGTGTCAGGGCTATCACAAATCTGACCAGTATGTTATCGGAAACATTCGTGATGTTGATCTGGAAAAACTTCAGGACACCGATGAATTCTCTTTCTGGGTAAGTCGTGCACCACTCAAGAATCCCAAGTGTCTCGATTGTGAAGCACTTTTTATCTGCGGTGGTGGTTGTGCGATGCAAGCCGAAGCGCTTTTTGGAAATCGTGCAGAACTCGATATTCCTTTCTGCCAGCATTCCAAGAGTGCTCTCGAATGGTTGCTTCTTAGGAGCTACGAGTTGGCTCTTGAGGATAAAAATTGAAAGGAGGATTTCGCCCATGCGGAAGCTTGACAAGAAAAAGGTGGCCGTGCAGCTGAATAGCTCCCCCACCGCCGGAATGTCTGTCTGCAACTCTTGCGCCAAATGTGGCGGCTGCGGAAGTCGCTGCGTGTCCACTTGCAAGGGATGCCATGACAAGGACGTGAAGGTACAGAGCGTCGAGGAAGTTTACTCCAGCGAGTAAAGGGAAAAAGCGATGGCCGGGATTCTTTCCCGGCCATTGTATTATGGAGGTAGATTCATGGAGAAAAGTACGATGACTCGCATCTGTCCAACGTGTAAGCAACTCTTTTACTACACCGAAGACAAAGTCACTCGCACAAAAGTGAATAAATGCTATCCTTTTATGAATCTTGTTCACGTTTACGAAGTCGAGTATCTTGAGTGTCCTAATTGTAAAACAACTTTCGAACTTCGGCGTGCGTTGATCGAAGCGCAAAAAAATGGCAAGCCACTTCACCCACCGATTCACTAAATAATTTCTCAACGATTCGCGAAAAAAAGACAAGGATTTTTCTCCTTGTCTTTTTTAGTGCTTTTTTGGGACACTTACAAAAAGTCTCACTTCAAAAGCTTTGCCACTCTCTCCGGAATACTCCTTGGCGCTCTTATAAAACTACATCCATGCTCTTTTAAAAAGCTATATGGATATTCGTTGTTTTTATATTTTTTAATCAGCTTTAATTCCATGTCTCTTGCTGAATATATTTTTAAATTTGTTTTTATAATTTCGCATTTATATAAAATTTGTGAATATGGTGCACCAACATAAATATAAACAAGATCCCCCACTTTTGCTTCTTTAGGCTGCTTATGCCACACAAAAGTTTTATTATTATCAACGTAACTTACCACATCAAACACATTTATATTCGACGGAATAATAAACGCACCCGACTTAACTGTCATTTGATAACTATCATCTAAAAGTCTGTATGTATCTTTTAGTTTTGTATTTTTATCGAGAATAATTGTTATCCAGCTTTCTTTATTCATGTGATAACCAGGAAAAACATTTTGATAATCAATTACCTCTTTTGATTTTTCTTTATCTATATGCAAGTCCAAAACTTCGATATAATCATCATCCGAAAAATCTTTTATATTTAAAAGTGGATGATCAGAAATCACGCCATCTATTTTCATTCTTTTTAATGTAGATGTGACAAAACTTTTTTCTCTAACTTTCATGATAACGCCATACCATTTTTTGTTGTCTTGATTTCTAAATACAGCGCCATCGTAATCATCCCACAAAAATTCTAATTCACCATCAAATTTTTCTTTTACATATGAAATGATTTTCTTTGCGGATGGCGATTTAAAAGTATCTAAATACGTGCATTTTTCAACGAACTTTTCTAACACTTCTTCGTATTCTTCTTTAATGCTACCAACAAATTGTCCACTCGATTCTTCAACATCTACGAGAGCATATTCTGATTCATCAAAATTGTCTAGCACTTTTGAAATCGCTTTTTTCTTATCGACTTCAATAACAACTTTAAACTCTCCATCTTTTATATCTTTGATGTAAGTATATTTATCTTTATTTTTCTTAAAGCCAAACTTAGTAAGTTTGGCTTCATCAATTGATCGACTTTTCAAATACGCCTTATACAAATCTCTCATTTAATTCTCCTATAAATAAAATCTTCCGCTGTTAACGTGTTGTGCTTTTTGGGGACACTTACAAAAAGTCTCACTTTATTTTTCTAATAAAATCTTCCAATCCCTCTGGCATATTTTCTTTTGAAATCATAAAGCCTTGATTATTTGCAATCATCAAATAAAAATTTGTTTTTGTCTCGATGATTTCGCTTAGTTTTTCATAAGGAACTTTGGCTTCTCCGCCATCGTGTTTTTCATACAAGTAGTCCTTATAAAACTCATACGAAACATCAACATTTTGCATCAATTTGTTTGAATTAAAAACTCTGTGCACGCCTATCTTTAAGGCTATATAAAACAAGATTGGATAAATAATCGCGAAAATAACTAGCACATTATTTTGTAATAAATATCCACTTACAAAAAGACAAATACAAGCAATTATCGAAAGCAAAACTATATGTCTCTTTTTAATTAGCGCCCAGTTAAATTTTTTATATTCATCAATTGTAAATTTAGTTGTCGTTTTAAATAAATAATCCATCTTTTCTCCTTCTGCTTTTTGGGGACACTTACTTTTTTCCAACTTTTTCGGGTTTTTTGGACGTGTCCCAAAAAATCACTTAAATAATTTTTTGAATTCATCAAAGCTATCATATTCACTGCAAATTGATTTGCACATTTTCTTATAGACCTTGTTAGTTAAATCGCAATCATTTAGCGCTCTATGTTTGTTACGCACCTTTATTCCATAGTAATCCGTTAAATCATCTAATTTATGATGATCCAAATCCTTGATGTGTTTTCTTGCAATTTTTAAAGTGTCAACAAAATCATTTGTCAAAGGTTCATCTAAAACCTCTTCGAAATTATCATACAAAAAATTTACATCAAAATTTACGTTGTGACCAAGTATAATATCGTCTTCTAAAAAATCCCTGAAATCATACAAAACATCTTCGAGCTCATCGCCCTCATCCTCAACCATCCTTGTAGTAATTCCTGTTAGATTACTTATAAAATACGGAATCCTTTCGTGCGGATTAATAAGTCTCGAAAATGTGTCAATTTCTTTTCCATCTCTAACCTTAATTGCACTTATTTCAATTATTTTATTATAACTTGGGCTCATGCCTGTTGTTTCAATATCAAGCACCGTATAATCCTTAAGCTTTTCCACGATGCTTTTGCCTTTCAAATCTCTCATTTTTATTTCCTTTTCCATCTAGTTATTATCAAAGTATTCACTAATTTTCTGTTCAAACTTATTTTTACTTCCAATTCCTTTGATACTATTTACTTTTTTATCAATTACGCAGAACAATTCTCCATTTGAGTTAATTGATCCTAATAAGCTTGGGAAAGCAGTTAGCATTATAAGTAGAAAACAAACTAAAAAAACTGTCATGCAAACTATAATAAGATATTTTGATAAATCCAAATTAAATCTTGCTACAAACATGCTTAAAATCAATATAACTGGCGCAAGTATTAGTCCAAGAGCAATGAGGAAAAAAGTTGCATCTTTTACCTTTAAGTTTGCGCCACTTACATTCCCATTTACATCATTAATATAATAAGTGTATGGTTTTCCATTTTGCTCAGCAGTAACAATCCAAACTGGATAATAATATCTATTAGTCTCTGTTACCTCATAATCAATTCTTGATTTATAGCTTCTTCCATCCCCACTTAGTTGGTTACTAGTAAACACGATTTTTTGAATTGAATCTAAAATCGCTTTATCTCCTTTTCGATGTGCTTTTTCTTTTTCACTTAATTCAATACTACTTGTGTAGATACTATCTGCTACAGAGCTACACTCTACTACTCCATCGTTATCAACAAAATCTAAAAATTCACAATCAGAATAATTTGAATAATCAATCATTGGCTTATAGCTTTTATCTGTAAATGGAGCTATCACTTTAAATTGATTTATATCAATATCTTTGTGATTTGCACAAAGCATTAAACTAAATTTTGATTCAGTATCTGCTTCATAATAAGCTGGAACCGGGCCGTTTTTTCCTCCATTAAGCATTTTCTCATAAAACGAATTTGCTTTGGATTCAATGATGTATTTATAGAATGGAACATATACTTTTTTTGCACTTGTCATTTTTATATCACGTGCATTTAGCGCCCATCCATTATGACAGATAAATCTTTTAGCTTTTTTCTTTGCCCATCTTTCAGTATGTGCAAATTTTATTATTCCATCAACATTTTGCATCATTTTCCCCCTTAATTTCGCTACTTATTTTATCATTTTTTTGCCTATTTTTCAATAAAAAAAGCTTTTTTGGAACACGTCCAAAAAAGCATCACACACAAATTTCAGCTAGTTGAAATTCAATCACTTTCTTCAAATCTTCTAAACTCACTTCAACTTGATATCCGATCTTTCCTGCGCTAAAAATTATTGTATCAAAATTTGAAGCAGAACTATCAATTGTTGTTTTAAAAAACTTCTTCATTCCGATTGGTGAACATCCGCCGTGAATATATCCCGTTAACATGAGCAAATCTTTTTGCTTTAACATCTCTATGTTTTTTTCTCCAACAGCTTTCGCAGCCTTTTTTAAATCAAGTTCCTCTGCAACAGGAATCACAAATACATAGTGTTCTCTTGAATGACCAGTCGTAACCAAAGTTTTAAAAACTTGCGCCTCATTTTGATCTAGCACCTTCGCAACCTCCACTCCCGAGATAGCATCCGTACTTGCATAACTATATGATTTATATTCAATTTTATTCGCATCCAAAATACGCATCACGTTCGTTTTTTCTTGTTTCATCCTAAACTTCACCGCCATCATTATACCACAAAGTGCTTTTTTGGGACACGTCCATTTTTCCAACTATTTCTGGAATTTTGGGACACTTCCATTTTTCCAACTTTTTCTGGTTTTTTGTATGTGTCCCAAAAATCCAACCCAAAATTACAATTTCACTTTATAATTCTCATCAAGTATTGCTTTAGAAACACTAAGCCAATTGATAATATCTTTTTGTTTCAATTTGCATTCTTGATTCAAATATACAATCAATTTTTGCAATACTGCTCGAACGCTAAAGATTTCAATCAAAGAATGATTATACTCCGCGATAAAACTTCTAACGCCATCTTCAAAGTACTCATGACTAATCTTTGTCGAATCAAGATCCATAAACACTCTGTCATAAGCTTCGTCTATCGCTTTCAAATAATTCACATTTTCTCCGAACACTTCTTTCAAAATCTCACACTTTGCACAACCTTGTCCACGCAAATAATCTTGATACGATGAGTACGAATAAGCCTCACAACAGGTTGCTATTCCTGCCTTTACAGGATTGTTGTGAATATACTTTATGCAATTTACTAAATGCGACATTTCATAAATCGGTTCCAATTGATATCTATTTCTAAATACAACTCCTACTCTATCTTCGCTTTTATTATAAAAGTTAGCAAAATTTTGATTCACTGATTTCATAAATTGTCCAAAGCATTCGATATCTTTCACATAGAATAAAAAATGTGCGTGATTATTCATCATGCAATAAGCAAGCAAATCAAATTCTTTGTAGTGTGATTCACTCTTTATACTCTTTAAATAATAATTTAGATTTTTGGGATTATCAAAAACATATTCTTTATTTACACCTTGAACCATAACATGAATGAATGGTGTATTAATTTTTTTGCGTGCAACACGTGACATTAGAAATCCTCCTTATATGCAAAAAGGGAGTTAGATTCATACTCAATCTAACCCCCACACTTATTTTACAGCTTCATATTACCATTATCTATAAAAATTGCAATACCTTTTTACTTGGAATTTTGGGACAGGTCCAAAATTCCAACTTTTCTTGGATTTTTGTAAGTGTCCCAAAATCCCAACTTTTTCTGGATTTTTGTAAGTGTCCCCAAAAGTCACACTTTATCGCCCATGGCAAGAAGATCATTCATGGTCAAACTGCCCCACATTCTTTCCATAAGCCGCACAGCATCATACGTAATCACGCCATACTTGAAATAGTGAATCACAATGTAGCCATCATGCGCACCCATCGTTGTGCCGATGAGTTTATCATCCAGATATACATTGTATTCCAGATAACTTCCATCACTGAGCTGCGTCCGACTCACCAGCAAATTCTGCTGATCGTCTTTGTTTTTCGAACCAAACTTTAGAACCACCAGCTGTCACTCCCTTACGATGTTTTCTATCTATTATTCTTTTGCTTCGGAATTTCGGGAAGCTGTCGTCCAACAATATTAATGTCTTTAAGCAGTTCCGGATCTTTGCTCATCATAATACTTCCATGCCCACGCAAATTCAAAACATAAGCAACTCGTTCAAAATTTCCGTTATAGAATTTTTTCACAGCACGCTCGATTTCATCGACTTCTTCAATTGCTCCGCACGGCACTATCCTATCCGTAAACAACGCATTTTTAATATAGCAATGCGAATGAATCATAAAGTTGATATTCGGAAACATCTTATAAAGTCGGACCTGAATCGGCGTATCGACCGATGGCTTATTTTCACCGATGTAATAAATTTTTCCATCCTTCATATAAACCGGCACAAAATCCTGCGCGCTAATGAATTCTTTATTCACATTTCTTCGACTTACAAAAATCAAATCGCCTTGCCTAAAAGAAGGAAATCCTTTTGGACATCTGAACGATGCATTGCCCAAAAATCTTTTAACATCTTTTGTCTGGAAAATTGCCTCAGCAAAAACATTTGCATAGTTTCGAACAATGCCCAAAAAATCTTCATTAAAAGTATCGTCACTCAAATTTAAATCTTCAAGTTTGATATCAGAAGAAATTGTCGGCTCACGAGTAATCGTAGATAAAAATTCAAGTCGCTTTTGCATCTTTTCTGCGCAACTAATGATGCTCGCCCCATCGTACCAAAGATTTCCGAGCGGATCAAAAAGTCTCATGTTGAAAACTTTACCCTTCTCACTAAACTCAATTGTGAGGTTCGCCTTCGCTTCAAGCGACCGCTGAAGTAATTCTTCAAAAGTATATTCACCATTATTTCTTTTCGATGTAACAAGCAATGCCTTATAATTTATCTCTTTGACATTTCTAACCTTCGGCATATCATTCGGCACATTTGCCCACCAAAGAACAACATCAAAATAAATACTCGTTTCAATTATCCGATGCAAATCAAAATAGTATCCACCGTTATAAACCGTGACATACGAAAACTCTCTCGCAAATTTTTCAACTACTCTTGATTTCTTTCCACCTTGAAAATCCCATGTTCCGCCAACAAGAAGAATGCTGTTCATTTTAACTCCCCCTTTTATTACGGCTTAAAGTCAAAATCAAAATAAGTATAGTAGCCTCCTTTTGGCAAAGCTAAATAATCCTCAATCTTTTGATTTGCAAGATAATCAAGATTTGAAATTCGAGTAATGCCATTGTAATAGAATGCGAGCGGATTAACATACCGAGTTTTTACGGATGTATTAATGCAATAAACTCCTTCAACAGGACAATCGCTTCGATACACCTTATCCGCCTTTTGAAATTTTCGAAAACTCTCTTCCAAATACGGATCACCGCAATGCAAGATTTTTTCGATCACTTCTTTTTCTGATAGAGTATATAAATCATCAATTAATAAATATCCACGCTGATTCATCGCCTTGCACATATCCGCAATAAACTGCATAACTGTTCTATCTTTGTCACTTACCCATTCCGGCCAAATCTTTGCAGCAAAATGAATATACTCCGCACAAATTTCTTTGTGCCTAAAAGTAAACTCATCAAGTCCGTCTTCATTTTTCGCAATCGTAATATCATTATAAACTCTTCGAATAGTATCTAAATCCCAAATTCTAAAAAAAGAAAGCCCACTTGAAAAAGTATATTCGAATCTGTCTGCCGAAAGCCGCGGTGTCTCATTATCCGCCAAAGGATAAATTTTATAGTCCTTCACTTCTTCAAGCTTAATTCCGTCACGTTTTAAAAGCGTCATTATTTCTATGGAATTCTTTATAAAATCTGTCGTTTTTTCTTCGGTCGATTCCTGCGTTAAAGAATCGCCATTCATAAAATCAATGCAATGCTTAAAAACCGGTGTCGCAATATCATGGAAAAGTCCGGCCAAAGTCTGCTTTTTGTCATGCGTAAAATGCCACAAAATGAGTGCAACACCCACACTATGCTCAAGATTAGAATACCAATACCGAATGTTATAACACCCAGAGTAATCCGTTCCGCAACTGATACTGATTTTACCTATGCGCTGCATCTCCGGTGTGTTGATATATTCCATCATCCATTCCGGGAACTCAGGCGACAAAATCCGAAAATATTCACGAATTTCCTCGTTCAAACTTTGTAAGTACGAATTCATCTTATTCCTGCCTCCTTTATTAATTGAAAAGGATTTTCTCAAATAATCCACTTTGCGAGAGCATAATACCACGGATTTGCCGATTTTTCAACCGATTTTGTGGTTTTAGGGCGGGTGCTTTTTGGGGACACTGCTAAAAAACCAGGAAATCCTGGTTTTTTAGCAGTGTCCCCAAAAAGCACCCGCCTCAAAAAAGCACCCCCTGTAACACAAACTTAACATTGTAATACCGCTAAAACAATTGTCGCAGCTGGCCAAATATAATATCATTGTTAGTATAGAAAGGAGCGGACAATCATGGAATATGAAGAAAGCGAAAACTATAAAAAACTAATGGCTTTAAACAAAGAAGAATTAGACAGAATTTTTTCTGAGATGACAATTGCCGAAGTAGCTAAGCTATTAGAATCTATAAATGGGGTGAGCACAAATGACTAAAGAAGAATTTTTTGGATTAGTTAGCGCTACCATTAAAGAGTTGTCACGTGACTTACGAAAAATCGATAGCGATTTGGCTACAATTGAAGAAAAGCAAAAGATACTTCCGTATCCTACTTATGAAAGAGATAAAAGAGAAGCTGAGGCAAGGCACAATGTTCTTCGTGGTAGAATAGTTGCTCTTAAAACTATGATAGAGGCTCCCGCCTACTTCGCAATCAAAAACCTATCTGATGAAGAATTATCTCAATACAAAGATCAACTTATTCAAGAAGTCGATAATGAACAAAAATCAATTATTGAAGAAAGAGATAAAAAAGTTGCTGAGCGCGATGAGCTTAAAAACCAAGATGATGCTCAAAGGGATGCATACGCTGACACAGATGATAAGGACGAACAAGAAAGAATTATTCTTGCTAGAACAGAATTAGATAAAAAAATTACAAGATTAAATGATGAAATCAAGAGACTTAATCAAAAAATTTCCGATCTTGATTTGAAAAGAGAAAAAATCAGTGCCAGACCTTTAGAAAGCGTTCGTGAAGATTTATTAAGCAAAATCGAAAGTCGTAAGACCATTGAAAAAAGCATGGATCTTTCTCAAGAAATAGATGAAGTTTCTGAAATCATTTTTGAATTGGGCGAAAATGAAAAGACTCATACAGCTGCACAATTACTAAACGAATACATTAAGCTTGCCGAAGAAAGAGAAAATGCTGCTGCAAATTATGGCGACAACGTGTATGCTTATCCATTCTATTCAAGAGGAAATCCAGATGAAACCGAATACTTTATTAATAGACCATTAGCAAGAATACTAATAGATCATTCTTTTAAAGTTGAAGACACTCATTTTCATACAGAATCAAATAATTCTAAAGTAAGAATTTATATCAAAGATGTTGCTGGTTGTAAAGAAGATATTAGCAAATATGAAGAACAGTTACTTCAATTTGAACACGATTTTGAAAACAAATATTCTAAAGAAGATTTAGAAAACTTGTTTACTAAACTTGAAAAAGGAATTGGTTCAGACAAAGAAACTAAAGAACAGTATTTCTTACTACTAGATCAGTATAAAGAAAAAGTTGCAGATTTAGATAAAGACATTCAAGAGCTTAAAAATCTATTAGCTGAAAAAGAAGCATTAGAAAGTAAACGTTTTGCTTTAGGCAAAGATAAAAAAATTGCCGAATTAAATGAAAAAATCGATGCAAAAAGATTATCTATTAACGATAAAATAATTGAAGTAAATAGAAAAGAGTACAATAAAGTTTGTGAAACAGCTAAAAAAGTGTATGGATTAAGTTTTACTCGATTCCCTAAAAACTCTGCAGAGATTGATAAGATTTGTACTTACAATCAAGGACAATTCAATAGTGCAATAAATGATATTACACAGGCACAAACTCGTTTAGATGAATGTCAAAAGCAAATAGATTCACAACGAAAAGCTCTCGACATAGATTTGGACAGAATAATTGAAGAAATGAGACCAATGCTAAAACCAGAATTTCAACAAAAATCTACAGCTGAAATTAGAGAATTCTTTGCTAAGAGAATTCAATATAGAGGTCATTCACAAACAGCAAGAATGGACGTAAAAGGGTTATATGACACAGCACAGGATGTTGAAATTGATAAAGCAACTAAAAAGATTGAAGCAAATGTAGGATCTGTTACTTTAGGTGATATTCTACAAGCTGTAGATGGTGATAAAAAACAAAAAGAAGAAGAAAAATAAAATTAAAAGACAACCATTAAATGGTTGTCTTTTATTGTTAAAGAACGAACAAATTCAAAATTGCAACTAAATAACAAACTGATATTAGAATCAAAAAGCCACCAATAATAGTAATTAAAGCAAGTGGAAGCCCTCTAATTCTTTTATAAGTTAATACTCTATTATATACAAATGTTTCTATCATTATTGGAATTACTATCAGTAATATAACAGATATGATTTCAGTAATATAATTCATACTTATTAGGCCAAGAAATTTAATAATAAAGTAATCTATAAATGCAAACATAAAATTCAGTACAGCAATCACAGCTCTGTCTTTTGATTTCATTTTCATAAACAAAGTAGGCAACACAATAAACAAGCAAATAAACATTCCTAGAATTATTGCGACAAAAGCATCCAAAAAAGCACCCACAGCAGTATTAAATAAAAAACTTGCTGCAAAAGATGTACTTGGTACAGACACCATCCCAATTCCCATATACTATTCTCCCCCTTGTTCTTCACTTGAGCCTTCAGATGATTCTCCAGCTGGAGTTTCGTCAGTTGCTTCTTTTGGAGCTTCAACATGTTCTTTTGCAGGTTCTTCTTTTACTTCTTCCTTATTTTCCGCATTCTTTTTATTACTTCTATAAATTAAAACAATTATTAAAATACATATAAATAATACAAGTGCAATGATTCCAACCATAGCATAATAATATGATGCAGTATAATCACTTATTGTTGGTACAGCAACATGATCTGCATATATAACGCTAGTACCTAAAATTGCACTCATAACCAGTATTAATAAAACACTACTAAAAATTCTTTTAAAATTTTTCATTTTAATTCCCCCGTTTTTAAGAATTCATTAAAATTATATCACAACACTAGTATATTCAATGAAAATATGTGTAAAATTAATATAAAATAAACAATAATGTTACATTGGAGTACTAAAATGAAAAAAACTATAATTATGAAAGTGCTGGGCGCTATTATAATCATCACTTTAATTGCAATCTTGTTAAATATTCTAAGCTACTTACCAAAAGAAGTAGATTATAATGCCTATGCCCCATTTTCACTGTTTTCCTATAATATAAAAGCAGATAGATTTACAAAGATAGATTCAAATATTCCTAAAATAAATGCAGCTGTTGCTACATACCCTTTTGCATCATCGCTTGTTGAAAGCACTATTAGTAAAGAATCTTATAATAATGAATTACAGCATGTTTCAACTACGCAAGCTTATCAAGATATTATTAATAATGTTGTGGATATTTCAATTGCATCTGAAACAAATCAAGAGAATCGAGATGCTGTAGAATTAGATTCAGATATTGTGCTAGTTCCAATCGCAAAAGAAGAATTAGTAATCTATGTGAATAAAGATAATCCTATATCCTTTATATCGATTGAGGAGTTAAACAACATTTATAGTGGAAAAATTTCTAATTGGAAAGGACTTGGCGGAAAGGATGAAAAAATCTATCCTTATCAATTAAAGCCAAACGTTGGCGGTAGTGAAGAATGTTTTGCAAGAGCAGTTCCAAAGAATACTACATATAATAATTCCGAATTGGTTGCGTACGACATGAAAAACATCATCGATTTAACTGCAGGCAGTAAAGGCGGAATCGGATATGCATTTAACCTTTTCTATTCAAAGCTTTATAATCAAAAAATGCTTAAAAAAATAGCAACGGATACACCATTGCTATATAATGTTTATTTTATTTATCGAAAATCAAATGCTAATCCAAATATCGAAAAAATCCTAACTTGGCTTTTATCAGATGATGGACAAAACTTCGTCACTAAATGCGGCTACGCGCCAATTAAATAATATGCTAAAAATCGCCTGATTCGCCGCTAAAATCGCCTGATTCGCCGCTTATCTGTATGTCCATTACTTGCTGATTATCTAAATACTTTCCCTCTTCGTTCATTCTAATTGTACAAAGTTCATCACCAGATAATCCAGCAAGTATCCACAAATCTTCACCGGAGTTTAAGCCTACTTTAATGTTTACACTTCCAGGATATGCAACTACTAATGGATCACCAGACTTTGTATAATATCCATCGTAATAAGGAATATCATCTAATCTATATCCATTTGAAAATTCAACATCTACACTGTCACCATACTCAAAACCAAGTGCATTAAAATATGGAATTGATGTTTTAACATATACTCCACCAAATTTAGTATCATATAAAATGTTTGCATCTTCAAGAGCTATGCTACTCTTTTTCTCTACTTCTCCTGAGTCAACACTAGTATCTTTATATAATTTCGCAGGCTCTTTATGATTAATAATATACATTCCCGTTGCAATTATTATTGCAAAAACAATTATATAGATAATCTTTGCAAAATTTTTGTTATCATTTGTATCCATAAGTTGATTTCTCCTTTGTTATTATTTTTCCATTACTCTTTCTAGTGTTAAAAGTAGCTTTTATAAATCTTTTCTTAAAACTAGTCTTGGTCCTCTTTTCAATTCTACTTTTGTCGAAATCTCAAAATTTTTCTTTAAAAGATTTCTCAACGAATAAACATTTTCTGGATCAACTGTTCCTAAGCAGTGCTTATATCCTTGTCCCACAGCAATTCTTTCTAAGTATTCTAAAACATCCATTTGTAGTCCATTGCCGATATAATCTGGATGAACCATCTCAGGGCCAAAGTCCACTACTTCTTTATATTCCAAATCATCTTGCATGAATTTTGTTAAATCTTTCTTTCTAGCTGGAATTAACATGCCACAAGCAACAAATTGATCTATACTTGTAAACTTTTTATTCATATTTTCAAAATTTGTCCATATATAAATTGCTGCGCCATTGTTAAACATTCTAATGTAGTCTCTTTTAACGAATTCACCTAACCACTCTGGATGCTCCATGTTCTTTTTAACATGTCTTACAAATTTCATATATGTACTTAATTCATCTTCTTTTAATTTTCTAACAAATAATTTAGATTTATCTATTTTCATTTCTTACTTCCTTTTGGCTATTGGCCACACTTCTTATTATATAAAATTATACTTTACAGCCCAAAAGTTTACAAGAAAAGTTGTACAAAAACCTGTTGGATTCCTATTTTTTTCTTTATTTTTGGCAAATTTCATGCTATAATGATGCTCGATGACTGAATAAAAAGGAGTTTTGAGAATGAAAAAATTTATATTTGCTTTATGTGTTTTATTTATCCTTTCTTCTTGTGCCTTCGCACTTGAGCTTACAATTGATGGTGAGACAAAAGAATATACTGGTCCTAACGTTACATTAGTATTAAATGACTTTGTATTCGAAGTTGGAGAAAACCAAATGCCTCCCGTTATCATAGACGGAAGGACTCTAGTTCCAGTAAGAGAAATCTTTGAAACTCTTGGTGGAAAAGTTGATTGGGACAAAGAAGCTAAAAAAGCTACTATTTGGATGGGTGAAAACACTATTGAACTAGAAATAAATAGCAATTTAGCTGGTGTTAACGGAGTTGCAAAAGACTTAGATGTACCTGCTAAAATAATTAATAACAAGACTATGGTTCCTGTTAGATTCATTTCAGAAAATTGTGGATTATTAGTTGAGTGGGATTCAGAAACAAAAACAGTATCTGTTAATAAGCCTTCTAAAGAAGTACAACCTTCTGGAGAAGAATTAATTGAAATTGAAACTTCTGGCGAAGAAAACATCGTAATTGCTGAAGAAATCCCATTCAATATTAGAAACTTTAATGAGAAGTTTTCAAAGAGCTTTGGTACTAATAAGAGCATTAACAGCACCTATCAACTATGTGACTATGTTGCAATTAGTAACCAAATGACTGAAGGAAATGACATCACAGTAGAATATACTGATGAAAAAGGTAATGTTACCTCTTCTAGTGACTTTGCAGTCATTAAAGATATTAAAGTAAGAATATTAAAAACAACAAATACAAGATATGATGTTTCTGGTGAATATCGTGAAGATGGTTATCTAGATAAAATCATCATTAAATATGTAGTTAAATAAAAATAAAAGGTGTCTATTTCTAGACACCTTTTTTATTATATTGAATAACCTAAATTAAAAATCAAATCGTATAGTTTATATGTTGGAACTAATGATGTAGATACTGAATCACCTAGAGTGACAATTCCTACTACTTCTCCATTCTCGTTTAATGCAGGTCCACCACTATTTCCACTATATACAACATTTGTAATATCAATATAAGAATTATTTTTATACTGTGCATTTGTATCAATAACTTTTCCACTTGTTACTGTATAGTTTGTCGAATAACCACATGTATAAATATTCTCATTCTTTTTAACATCAAATGATAATGGCAACTTTTTATAATCAAATTCATCGTCTGATGTAATTATTGCAATATCATTTTTCTCATCAAATGCAACAATTTTTGCTCTATATGCATATTCATCTTCTCTTATTGTTATAAAAATCTTTTCTGCATCTCTTACAACATGATAATTAGTTACAATTGTTTTTTTATCATCAATAAAGAAACCTGTTCCAAAAGAGCCTCCACTATTTCTTACTGTGATAATTTGAACAACAGACTTTTGTAAGTTTTCAAAGTAATACATTTCTTTTTGAGTATTTACTTGTGATTTGTATTCTAAGTTATCTTTAGTATAACCTCTTCCACCAGAAATTATTAAAAATAATATCATTAGTATAAAAGAGGTAAAAAAAGCTAAAGACAACTTTTTCATCTTTAAACTACCCCCAAACGTGAGGCAATTATATAACGTGTTTACATAATTTGCAAGCATTATTTACATTTTTTTAACAAAAGCTCAAAAAAAAGCGCCGTTTTAGGCGCTTTTTAATCATTTTTTGCTGTTTTTATGCAGCTGCTTGTGTACCCTTCTTCTTTTTAAGTAGTACTACGATTCCAACAATAGCAGCTATTATTATAGCTATAAATATAATAGCTAGTACTGGTCTATAAATGAACCAGAATACGATTATAATTACTAATGAGTGAATTACTGCTAGTAAGAAAGCTATACCGCTTAAAGCCCAACCAACAATTGATCCAAGAACTGGAATCTTGTTAGTAAATCTAGTAATGAAGCTAATTAATGATAGATATCCAAATAGAATCATAAGTGCTCCAACAGCTCTTAAAATCCACTTTAACATGTTGTTTTCATTTTGTTGATTTCTGCATAGCTCATCTTTTGATAGTAAGCCCTTGTCTACTCTATTAATTGAATTAGCACTATCACTTGATTTGAAATCTTTAAATGAATTTCCTGCTACTGTTGCTGCTACACTTGCTTCTGTCCAATCATTATACTTCCAAATAATTCTTATATCTCCAATATTTGGATTTTCTAGGTTTCTAGCGTTAGTCATATAGTGACCTTGCTTTGTGTATCCATCAATGATTGCATCTTGTGAGAAATCATATTCTGCATCAATTGCAATATACTCAATTTGATCTGCACTTAAATTATATGCTCCAACTTTTACATCTTTTGCAAAATATTCATCTGTTTTAAATGGCATTGATTTTGGATTTTCTGCATTCTTTTGAGTATCGTGAGAAACATCTAAAACTTTATCTGACCAAACTTTGCTGTAACGATATGTTGTACGGCCATCATCGTTTTCTTCTTTTTCTTCCCATTGATACATTTCAACAATTCTCTTTAAACGAGCTGTCTTAACTGCAACATTGAATTCATCATCTTGTAATGGCTCATCAACTACTGTTAATTTACCATTAGTAGTAACTGCTTTTCCATCATATTGTGGATCAACTGTTTCACTACTAATTTCAACAGCTTCTTTTTCAAAAGCAGCAAGCACTTTAATATTTTGAACATTATTGTACTCATTCCAAGCTAATAGAATTGTACCTATTAGAATTAATAATAATGCTCCTAAAAAGCTATTGCCTTTTTTCTTTTGACCATTACCTGCTGTAAAATTGTTTAAATTAATTTCCATATTCCATCCTCCCCAGGATTTAATTTATCAATTTTTATTCTATAATAATATAAAAATAAAAACAATACGCCTTTACACATTTTTGTAAAGGCGTATTGCTTTAAGCCAATAGTTCATTCATTTCGTCAATGATTTGTTGCTTGTCCATATTTTTTCCAATGAATACAAGCTTAATCATTCTATCGCCAACTTCTTCATCCCATTCTTTTAATGCATCTGGTTGAGAAGCTATAAGTTTTTTAAGTTCATCTTTTGGTGCAGTTGCTAGCCAAAATCCTGCTTCATTTAATTTCATTTGTTTTCCTGCTTGTTCAAATAAATATGACATATCATAATCATTTGCAAACCAAACTAATCCTTTGCAACGAATTACTTCTTTTGGAAATCTTGTATTAACATACTCTTCGAATTTTCTAGAATTAAATGGTTTTCTAGACATATATACGAAAGTAGAAATACCATACTCCTCTGCTTCACCTTCATCGTTGTGCTCGTGGTGATGATGGTGGTGTTCATGATGCTCATGTTCATCTTTACTATGGTCTTCGTTTACTTCTTTATCTAATCCTGCAACCCATCCTGCTGATGATGCAGTTTTTTCAAAATCGAAATTGTTAGTATCAATTACTGCTTCTACATTGACTTTTGCATAATTTGTCTCGATAATTTTTGCTTCTGGGTGAAGATTCTTAATTACTTCTTTTACTTCTTCTAGTTGTTCTTTTGTTACTTCATCAATTTTATTTAGAATAATCAAGTCACAAAACTCAATTTGTTGAATTAGAAGATTTTCAATATCTTCATCATCTAAATCATCTTTTTCTAAATCTCTTCCTGAGCCAAATTCATCAACTAATCTTAGAGCATCTACAACTGTAACAACATTATCCAATTTGCAAATCTTTCTTCCTGCTTGTTTTTCTAATTGATCTTCTAGGAAAGAAATTGTTTGTGCAATTGGAAGTGGTTCGCAAATACCAGAAGCCTCGATTAAAATGTAATCAAATTTTTGAGTTTTTAAGATATCTACTATTTGATTTATTAAATCTTCTTTTAATGTACAACAAATACATCCATTTGAAAGTGGAACTACATTGCCTTTATCCTCTTCATTTATTAGTCCGCCATCTGCAATTAATTTTGCATCTATATTTACTTCACCAATATCATTTACAATTACAGCTACTTTATAACCTTCTTGATTTGTTAGGATATGATTCATAAGTGTAGTTTTTCCAGCACCTAAGTAACCTGTTAAAACTGTAATTGGAACTACTTTGTTCATTTTATTTGCCACCTTTCTATATTATATGTCGATTAATAATCGCCGCTACATTTCATTTAAAAAGCCAAATGATAATTTATCATTTGGCTTACTTTATTAATGCATAATAGCACTTTTGGACATCATTTTCAAGTGATTAGCTTAAATTCCAGATTTCTTAACAGCCAATTCCACCATACTATCAATGTCCAGATTATCTGGGTGATCAATCATTCTAAGGAATTCACACTCGAATTTTTCTCTCCTTTTCGGAGTGAGCATCTTACCCATCATGGTATCTTTGATTGTTCTATAGTAGTCTTTGACAAATACTTTTCCACCTTTTTGACTTCTTAGTACAACCTTATATACGGGATCAACATTCACATATTCAGAGCCAGAAGATTCTAGAAAAGTTCGATGAGAACCTCCACAATAAATAAACTCTGCTGTAAATTTCGGAATCTTGGCAAAATCACAATTCCTGAATACCACTTTGTTTCCACATTTAATAGTAACAATATCTTTCAAAGAAAATCTCGCAGTATTATTTTTGGGACCAAAAACAAAACTAATTTTTGAACCATTTCGAAGGTCAAAAACATAGCTCTTATTCCTTGCCTCACTCAGAATGCTTTTTAGATACCGTTCCTTATTGTGGTTCACCATGCATCTCTCCTTTTGTGCTAATTCTTCACCAGCCAAATTGCTGGCGAGTTAGATAATGAAAAAACCAAGAGTAATTTTAACACTCTTGGCTCTTTATGTCAACATTATGTATACTACTATTTTAAGCTCATTTCTAAGCTTCCCTTACCATCTTTTGATTTAAAATGCCCAATTGCTCCATTAATTAAACAAAATCTTGGCTTAATATGGCTTACTTCTGTTTCCATTATTATTGGAATTTCTGTTCCTAATGCTCTTTGAACTGCTTCAACGTATGTAGTTCCTGTATGTGTGCTTTCAAACATTGTTCTTCCAAAAACAAATCCTTTTGCATATTTAAACCAACCTGATTCTCTAAGAGTCCACAATTCCGAATACAAATCTTCTGTGCTTAAACCAAAATTATCAAAGTACCAAATTATTCCATCATCTTTATAGCGCTCGATAAAATCTTTAACAAAATCAAATCTCGTTCCATGAAAGAAAACTAAAGTATCAATACAACCGCCTATAAGTCTGCCTTCTATATCTACTTCACCATTTGGCGTTATCCACTTTGAATCTGTATTTAAAATTAGTCCTTCTTCACTTTCTTCATCGAAAGAAATTCTTTCGCATTTATCAAAGCTTTCTTGAACTGGAATATCACCCTTTATAATCTTTAAAGCATCTTGCAAACTTTTGTGAAGATTTTTATAACTAAATGCACCTGAATTGCATCCGTACATTGTAGCTATATCAAACTTTGTTGTTAAGTACATTAATAATAATGTTGGGTTAGAAAAACCAGAAAACCATTTTGTTTTATTGTTTGCTATTGTTTCCTTAATTATTTCATCATCAACATATGGAAGCATTTCCATTAAAAACTCTCCACCAGCTGCAGCAAATATAAAATCAATATCATCTCTTTTCATGAGCTCATTGAAATCATTTGCTCTAGTAGTTGGATCTGCAGATGGCTTCTTACCAGTTCTTACATTTGGAGTTTCATATACATTATAACCTTCTTCTTTAAGATAATTTAAGGAAATATCATAAGAAGTATCATCTGGATTTTTTCCATCACTAGGTGCACAAATTCCAATTGTGTCTCCTGGTTTTAAAAACTTTGGATAAATCATTTATTTGCCTCCTTACTTCTTTCAAGTGATGAAAGCAACTTTTGACAATACTCTTTATTTAATACTACTTGATTTAAATTATTGTCATGATTTAAACACATGCCACTACAAAGTGGAGTCATAACAACATATTCTAATATCTCTTTTATTGTTAAATAAACATACGAAACATCATCTTCTTTTTTGCTGTCATCTGTGCAAGCAATTAAATACTTTCCACCATCTTCCGCAGTTAAAGTTTTGATATCATATCCATCTCCACTCTCTTTACATGGAAGATATAATCCAAGATTTTTTTGAGTACATTCATTAAGTTGTAAAATGATTTCACTATAGTTATCTTGAATACTATGTGATTTATATGTTTCTATTAATCTTTCTAATTGAACTAATTCTTCTCTCATAAAACACCTCGTAAGAATTATATACTATATTCCCTATTTCAACAACTTACATAAATAAAAAAGTCATGCTTCAATTGAAGCATGACTACAATTATTATTTAGTAATAAATTCTTACAATTATCTAAAGAACTTCTCAATTTCATATTTTGAGAGAGTTTCTTTATCCAAAAGTTCCCTAGAAAGCCGCCTCAACAAGGTTCTTTTCGACATAAGAATCTTCTTTGTTTCTTGATAGCATGTCTTCAAGAATTTGTTCATTCCATCATAGGATTCATCTACAATTACTCCATTAAGATCGATATCATCTGTAAGCACCATGCTAACACCTAGCTTGTCACTCATCGAATATCTTAAGAACATATCTCTTACAATTGTAGACGCTCTTTCTAAGTCATTAGAAGCACCAGCAGAAACTTCATTATAGATTTCTTCCTCAGCAGCACGACCAGCAAGAAGTATCATAATCTGATGTTTCATCTCGTTAAAGCTAAATTCTGAATCTTCATCAAATGGAGACAAATTATATCCTGCTGCGCTACCTCGAGAAATAATAGATATTTCCGAAATAGTTTGACCAAAATAATTAGAAACAATAGCATGACCAGCTTCGTGAGTTGCTGTTCTCTTAAGCTGTTCCTTTGACTTATGATTGAAATTATTTTCAGAACCAATTTCCACTTTTCTAAAAGCTTCCATTATTGATTCTTCCGAAATACTTTCTTCTTCTTTTCTTACACTAAGTAATGCCGCTTCATTTAGAATTGTCTTAATATCTGCACCAGTAAGTCCTGTTGTGATATCAACAAGTCTATCAAGATTTACAGAACTACCAATCTTTTTCCCACCGGAATAATAATCAATGAGTTCTCTTCTTGCCTTTTTATCCGGAGTATGAATAAAGATCTTTCTATCAAATCTACCGCTTCTCAAAAGTGCATCATCAAGTTCACGCATATGATTGGTAGCAGCAATTACTATTACATTTGTATCTTTAGAAAAACCATCCATACAAGCAAGAAGCTGATTTAATATACTTGCTCCATACTTATTTGAATTTTCTGTATATCTTTGAACCGCAATAGAATCGATTTCATCAATGTAGATAATTGCTGGCGCTTCTTTTTCAGCAGCAGCAAAAATTGATCTCACTCTCTCTTCGGATTCGCCAAGATATTTTGCATTAATCTCAGATGCAGAGATTTCGAAAAAAGGAACATCAGCTTCACCTGCTATTGCCCGAGCAATATGTGTCTTACCTACACCAGGCTTACCAAAAAGAAGAATTCCTTTAGGAAGTGTTGCTCCTATTTCTTCATATTTTTCAGGTTCTTTTAAAAATTTAACGATGTCTCGAAGTTCATCCATCTGCTTATCGAGACCAATAACATCTTTAAAAGTAATACCTGTACTCTCTACTTTTCGTGGTTGGAAACCATTCAATAATCCAAAGCTTCCACCAGCAAAGAGTTTACTAGAATCTTTCTTACCTTTTTTACTATCATTGTATTCTTTGAAATTCACTTTGCCTTTTTTCTTTTCACGAACTTTCTGATAAATCTTAGACCATATCGTATAGCCTATTACATTAAACATTAAAGTAATCGAAAGCTGTGCATATAAGCTCAACTCAACTGGAGCTTCATATTTTCCAAAAACAAAATTTTCAGCATTTAAAGAATACTCATAAACATCTTTTTCAAAACTTTCCTTTGATACTATATTTACTTTATATTCAATGTCCTCTGTTCCATTTTTTACAATAGCAAATTTATCATTTTCGTTATAGCTAATAGAAATTACTTCACCAGCTTCCAAGTCACCTTTAAAAGTATAATAGCTTTCTATTGGGTATTTCTTTTCTACTGGTGTCAAAAAATAAATCAAAGTAATAGTAAGGAAATACATTACAAATATCCGAAATAGTCTATGCCTCAATGACATAAATCTTACCTCCTTCAGTTTTAGAAAATTTTATTGTATTTTCCCCAAAAGTCTATTTAACGCCAGAATTTTAACACGATTTTGCTATTCGGTCAACATAAAAGGCTAAAAACCTATGGTTTTAGCCTTTCTATATTATTCAATTTCCATGTTTTTGGAGCTATATCTATAAGTCCTGAATTACAGTATGGACACACTTTATGGCCAAGTCCTTTAATCGGTGCTCCACAACTTGGGCAGTGTAAACTGATTGATTCATTAGCTTTTAAATTCTTATCATCAAAGATATAAATAAATTCTGTATTAATTCTATCTTCTACTCTCTTTGAAGAACCATTTTTAATAAAATCATATCCGATTGATGTTTGAAAAATTAATGTGCATATACTTCCACTTTTTGTATATTTATTAATTACTGTTTTATGAATATCAATATTTTCAATTTCGATTTTTTCTTTAGGATTTTGACTACCTGTTTTAAAATAATTAACTATACTCTCCTCTGCTAATGACTTCATCTCATCTATATGCATATAAGGAAAATCTTTTTGAAGATCTGGCATGATTAAACTATCCATTCCATATGGAGTTTTTGGTTCAGCCTGAAGCTCATCTTTTTGAGCACTGATTCCTTCAAAGAAATCTTTAAACTCAAATACTGTATTTGTTACTTTTTTAAATTTATCCTTAAGATAAACAAATATTCCAATAGCTACTATCATTATTATAAGAATTAATACTAATATCACTATTAGGCCAACAATAATCATGCTCATTTTTCATCACCTTCATAAATTTTACCATTTATTCCATAAAAAAGCCACTATCAATTGACATAAAAGGGCCGAGATTATATAATACACCCGAAATTTAAAGCGTTACGCTTACCTATAAATCGACTGATTAGGAGGGAAAAAAGATGCGGACACTTTCTTATTTTGAAATCGTAGATCTCAAAAGAATCGCTTCCAGCTTTGATATTTGTGCCGGCGAAATTACTCACGTGCTTCCTGTTAATGTTGGAAAAACTAATGCTACTTACAAAATTGTTGTCTCTCATGAGACTGATACTACTTCTTATATGCTTCAGAAAATTAATGAAGCTGTTTTCAAAAATGTTGGTATCATCGTTAACAATGCTCGTCTAGTTACTGAGCACCTTCGTGCAAAAGGATTTGATACACTGGAGTTTGTGATGAACAAACAAAATCATACTCCTCTATACAAAGATGCTACGGGAACATACAGAATGACAAAGTTTATTCATGCTGAAGTTTTCCAAACAATTACTCGGCCTGAAGATATGAAAATGCTTGGTATTGCAATTGGTAAATTTTTGATTGGGCTTTCTGATTTTGATGCAAATCTTTTGGAAGATACTATTCCTAATTTTCACAATACTTCAGTTCGTTATCAAGATTTGATTTTGAGTGCACTTGAATGCTCTCTTAGTGATCAACGTCAAAAAGTAATTGATACTCAAAATGATTTGATGTTTGTGAATAAAAATCGCTACTGCACTGGTATTATTGTTGAAGCTCTTTTGAAGGGAGATATTCCCTATCGAGTTACACACAATGATACCAAGCTTAGCAACGTGTTGTTTGATCGTAAGACAAATCTTCCTCGATGCATGATTGATCTTGATACTGTTATGAAAGGTTCTGTTCTTTTTGATTTGGCCGATGCAATTCGTTCTGGAGCTAATACTCGTTCTGGTCAGGAAAAAGAATATGATAAAGCACAAATTGATCTTGAGCTTTTGAAAAATTTCCTGATTGGTTTTTCGGAAGGTGCTCCTGGACTTTTGACAGAAAAAGAAAAGTATTTACTGCCTACTGCTATTAAAATTATTCCTTTGGAACTTGGTATGAGATATCTTACTGACTATTATAAAGGTAATCGTTACTTCAATTATTCTTATGAAGAGCAAAATCTTTATAGAGCTCGTCTTCAGTTTGCTCTCGTAAAAGATGTCGATACAAAAATGGATTCTATTATTCAGATTGTTGAAGAAATATTTGGATAATAAGGAGGTTTACAAATGGACCAAAAAATGGATTATGTATTATTACATGAAGATATGCTTGATTTATACAAAGCATTAAACGGACTTCAAGAAAAAGTAAAAAAGTATATTTCTTTTGGATACGTTCCTCAGGGTGGCGTTTCTATTTGTGCTGTTGGCGATAATAACTACCATCATTATTCTGCTGCTCAGGCCATGGTTAGAGTAAATAAATAAAATAAAGATGCTTTTTTGGGACACCTCCAAAAAAGCATCTTTTTTTTCTAACCTAAAACATCGCTCCTGCGAATACAACACCTACTGCCATTCCTTCTGGAATATTATGAAGCGTAACAGCAAGAACCATCATTGTAGTTTTTTCTAGTTTTGCTTTTAATCCTTCTGGCTTATCACTATTTAAATGTAAGTGAGGAATCAAACTATCTAGTAAAAGCAAAAACAAAATACCTAATAGAAAACCAACTGTTGCTGGTAACCACTCTATCACACTTTGTTCTTTTGCCATATCCATTGATGGTATCAAAAGTGACCAAACAGATGCGGCAATCATAACTCCAGATGCAAAACCAAGTAATAATTTTTCAACTTTTTTATTTATTTTGTTCTTCATAAAGAAGACCATTGCAGAACCTAACGCAGTACCTAAAAAAGGTATCGCAAGTCCATATACTAATTCCATAAAAGCCTCCTCTAAAATTTATTATTCATCGATTTTAGATTTCGGAATTGTAATCGGTGCTACAATACAAATTTGTCTTTCATCATATTCTTCATCAAAACCAATATCACCAACTATTTCTCCATCATTAACTGTTATAGTAGTTTCTTCACTAAATGCAATTTCTTCATCTTTTGTTCTAAACATCATTAAACAATAATATGTTTTTCCTTCTTCAAACTGACCATTAAAAATAGTATCTTCAACTGTCGATGGATCTGTATACCAAAAACCATAGTCATAATAATAATCAACACCTTCTGGTATTGTAACAACAGGTTGAGGTGTTTGTGTATTAAAATTATTATCTGTAACTGTGACCATATCACCTACTTTAGGTATAGTTAAGTTTGCTTTTACTTCTAAAATGGTATTCATATAGCTTCCTCCATTCTTTATCCGGCATAACGCCTTTACATAATTTCATTCATTTAAATTATATAAATGTCTCCCCTATTTTTCAAGTGCTTTAAAGCACACATTAAGTCAAAAATAATATGTCTATTTTTTGTTAAAAAAATTTGCAAATCGCTTTACTTGTAACTTTTTATCATTATATAATGTAAGTATCTATTGGGGAATAATATATGAAAAAACAAACAAAAAAAGTTATTGTTATTTCGGGTGCTAGCAGTGGTATTGGTCTTACTACAGCCAACTATTTCCTAGAAAATGGTTGGGTGGTTTATGGAATTGCTAGAAAACCATCTGAAGAAATTAAAGCAGATTTTAATTATTATCAAGGTGACATTTGTGACTCTACTCTTATGCAAAAAATAGCAAAGGAAATATTTGATAAAGAGGGACAAATTGACATCCTGTTTAATAATGCTGGATTTGGAATATCTGGTGCCATCGAATTTACAGAAAAAGAAAAAGTCGAAAAGATTTTTGATGTAAATACTATTGCTCAAATTGATATGTGCAAAATATATATTCCTTATTTGCGCAAAACAAAAGGCAAAATTATATTTACAAGTTCTGTTGCAGCACCAGCTGCAATTCCATTTCAAGCTTGCTATTCTGCAACAAAAGCCGCAATTGAAAGTTTTGCTTTAGCTCTTTCAAAAGAAGTGCGAAACCAAGGAATCAAAATTGCTTGCGTTCGTCCAGGCGATATCAAAACAGGTTTTACCGAAGCTCGAGATAAAAATGAACAAACAAGTGAAAACTACGGCGATATTATTGAAAAGAAAACTTCTAATATGGAGAAGTGTGAAAACAATGGTATGCAACCAATTACTGTTTCAAAACTAGTTTATAAAGTAGCAAATAGAAAAAATCCTCCACTAATTTCTTCAGTGGGCTTAGGATATAAATGCATTTCTAGTATGCTAAAAATTGTACCAGTTAGATGGTCAAACTATCTTGTTTATAAATTTTATTAGTATTGGAGAAATAATTATGGATTTATTTGAAAAAATGTACAAGGAACAAGCATATGATATTGGTAAAAGAGAAGGATATTACCCATATTTTCATGTGTTAACGACTGGTCAAGATACCGAAGTTGAAATGGAAGGTATTCATACTATCATGATTGGATCAAATAACTATCTTGGATTAACGAGTGATCCTAGTGTTATTGAAGCTGGTATAGAAGCTCTTAAAAAATATGGTTCTGGAAATAGTGGTTCACGTTTCTTAAATGGAACACTGGATATACACATTGAACTTGAAAAAGAACTTGCAGATTTTTTGCATAAAGATGCATGTCTTACCTTCTCTACTGGATTTCAATCAAACCTAGCTATCATAAGCGCTGTTTGTGGAAGAAATGACTATGTTGTTTGTGATAAAGAAAACCATGCTAGTATCTATGATGCAATTAAATTAAGTTATGCTACAATGCTTCGTTATAAACATAGCGATATGGCTGACTTAGAAGAAAAATTAAAGTCTATCCCTGAAGAAAGCGGAATTTTAATTGTTACTGATGGTGTATTTAGTATGAGTGGTGAGATTTGTAAATTGCCAGAAATCGTAGCACTTGCTAAAAAATATGGTGCACGTGTAATGGTTGATGATGCTCATGCTCTTGGTGTTCTTGGAGAACATGGTAGAGGTACTGCTGAACACTTTAATCTTGAAAAAGATGTTGATATTATTATGGGTACATTTTCAAAATCACTTGCATCACTTGGCGGTTATATGGCTGCAGATGAAAGAGTTGTTGAATGGGTTAAGCATACTTCTCGCCCATATATATTTAGTGCAAGTATCACACCTGCAAGTGTGGCATGTGCTAGACAAAGTTTAAAAATAATTCGTGAACATCCAGAACGTATTAAAGCTCTAGCTGATATTTCCGAATATATGAGAAACGGGCTTAAAAAACTTGGTGTAAAAATTATAGATAGTACAACACCAATTATTCCAATATATGTTTATGATGATATGAAAGCATTCTTAGCTTGCAAAATGCTTCTTGAAAGAGGTGTATATGTAAATCCAGTTATTAGCCCTGCTACACCTCCAGGATATGCCCTACTTCGTACATCATATACAGCTACTCATACAAAAGAGCAAATGGATAAAGCTATGGTTGCCATTAAAGAAGTTTTAGATGAACTTGATGTACATTAAATATAAAAAACACAACTGTAAAACAGTTGTGTTTTTATTTTATACTTGATCATCTTCAATTATTTTTTCTGGTGCAGACTCTAACAATTCTGGATTTAAGAATAAGTGCCTCATATATTTTAAAAATGATGCTAGATACAATCCATCTGCGATTCTTTCATCTGCAGTAAATCTTGTTTTCATTATTTTCTTTTCTGTAATAGTACCATCGCTATTTAAAACATTTATCTTTTTCTTTCTACCCATTGCAAAAAATACTGAAGTTGTTCCCCAATTATATATGTGATGATAAATCGCTTCTTCTCCTATTGAGCCCATATTAGTAAGAAAAATACTTGTATGGAAAGGACTAACTCTATTAATTGCTTTAGGCATCTTTCCATGAAAATCTAACCATGTAACAAAGTTAACAGCTGCACTATATACAAAACGTGGAAGATGATTTACTACTTTTAAAAGCCCATCCAAACTATTTGAAGTTTCTACTCCCTTATTCTCTGCAATCGTAGCACGAATCTTTTTACAAACATCATTAACAGTATCTTCTGGATTGAATTTAAACTTTACAATAGTCTCAGGAGTTTCATTATCTATTTTCTTTTTAACAGCCATAGAGATTAGTAATTCATTTCGTGCATATAAGCGTCTTCCTGCTACAAATCTATTTGCTCTAGGATATTGTGACATGCATCTTACCAATGCTGTCATAGCATAATCCAATACGCCAATATCCATGCCTTCTTTTCTTTTTGTTCTTATAAGCTCCTCTACTTTTGACAAATCAAGTTCACAGTCAAAATAAACTAAAGAATCACTACGTTCTTTCATTAAAAACGGAATAATGACGTTTGTAGGATCGCCTTTTCTGATTCTATATCCATCATATCTGTCTCCAAATCTTCTTTTTCTCATAATAGCCTCCAATAAAAAGTTCAAGTAAAATATACCACGCGTAGGCTTTCTATACAATATTATTGATCGAATTTATATATAATTACTTCTTTTTTGGTAAGCCCTTACATGTATCTATAACAATTTCTTTTAGTAACTCTCTATTTTCAATATCATCTACTAAATACATTGGCTTTGCTGTTTCATAAGGAATTTGTTCTTCCATGTTATATTTTTTATTAGTATCAGTTATTTTAACAAGTAATCTATTATCATAGATTCCTCCAAACAATAAGCCATTATAATATAGCAAAAATTCTCCCATCATTGATCTGCAAGTAATATTATCTAATCGATTTAATTGCTCTAAAATGAAATCTTTATACTCTTTTGAGGTTGCCATATTAAATTCTCCTTTTCAAATTATAACTTGTTACTTCATATTCTTTTCAAATCTAAACATTCCATCATCTTCTTCATAACTATCAAGCGGTCTATTGGTATCTGGTAAAACTTGCCCTTTATCTTTTCCATATACAGATTCATATCCATATTGAAAAGCTTCTATCATTAATTTTTTAAATTCTTTTATATCATCATTTTTTAATTCAACTAATCTCATTTATAAACTCCTTCACAAATTACTATTTGTCATTAGTATTATATCATAGGTGGGCAGGGGTGGATATGCTACCATGATGAAGAAAAAAAATTTAGATAAAGACATCCGCAGATTGCTTCGCAATGCGTACCACCTATCGCTTCGCGAGTGCTTCAAATACACTACCTTGCCCACCAATAAAAATAGACTCTGACGATTGTCAGAGTCTATTTTTATTGGTGGGCAGGGGTGGATTCGAACCACCGTACTCATAGAGAACAGATTTCTTTACCACTACAATTTTCATTGCCTTGTTAAAGTTTGTTGTCTGGACTTTTTCTTTATCTTTTAAAAGATACCCTGTATAAAGTCTCTACACTCGGTATAACCTAGCTCGAGATTGTCATCAGCATCACCTGTTAAGATTTCCTCGAATTAGCAGGGTGTTCACTACAAAGTCACCTTTGTAGGCTGCAATTTTTCTACAGTCTGCCGCCTTTAGCCACTCGGCCACCTACCCATATTAAACTAGTCTTAGTGGTGGAGATTCAGGGACTCGAACCCCGGACCGACCGGTTATGAGCCGGTTGCTCTAACCAACTGAGCTAAATCTCCGTCCTCACTTGCGACATATTATAGTATAAACAATTTGGCCTTTACTGTCAAGAAATTCAATTATTTTTGGCATTTTATTTGATTTGTTAACATAATCGTGATATAATGTCTCCGATTCCATACATTGAAGGAGGATTACAAACAATGAAACGGAAAATTTTTCCAATCCTATTTATTTTGCTAGCAATAGCAGGCATTGTTTTACTCACGGTTGAGATTACCAAAAACAATGTCAAAAAAGATGTAGTGTATATCACACCAGAGCCCACTACTGAATCGGCTTCACCTACTCCGCAAATCGTTTATGTCACAACAGAACCAACAGAAGTTGTTTCTCCCACCCCTCAAGTTATTTATGTAACCGAAGAACCTCGGGAAGAAGCTACTCCTATCGTTGTCTATGTGACAGAAGAACCTAAGACTGATCCTACTCCGATTGTGGTCTATGTGACTCCGGAGCCGACTGAACAATCTACACCAGTGTACATTTATGTTACACCGGCGCCCACTGAAACAGCTACTCCAGAACCTCAAGTAATTTACATTCCTGTTTACACTGCTACAGATACACCGGCGCCAGCAGTTGTGACTGCTACACCCACACCAGTTGCGGCTAACCCCACTGCTTTTATTGTGTTCTATTACACTCCGAGTCCTGTTCCAGGTAACTGGTACACAAATACTCCTGCTCCAGTAATTACTGCGACGTTGCCGCCTGTTATTACCGCAACGCCCGCACCTATAATTACTGCGACACCGACTCCTAACGTCACACCCACCCCGACGCAAAAGCCTACTGATGCGCCGACGGATGTGCCGACTCAGGCACCAACAGATGCGCCGACTGAAGTGCCTACTGAGGCACCAACTGCTGCACCGCCTACTGAATCGCCTGAAGAAATAAGCGATAAGAAGATCAATAAAATCTTGGGCGAGCTTAGTCATGCATCGGTCGCCGGCGAAGTGCTTCCCTATTATGGGAATGAGCCTAAAAAGGACTTCAACAAATATGTCAATACTGAAGGAATCAATCACGAAAAGCTTTTCAAAGAACTCAAGAAATTCTTCGTGACTGTTGTTGCTCATAGTTTTGACTTTGATTTCCAAACTGGCTCAACACCTGAAAGCAATCTGTATTACAGCTTACAGACCGGTAAGGGATCTGATGGAAAACTTATACTTACTTACAACAAAGATAATAACGCAATCATGGAAGAGATCTTAAACGGCATCACAAACTATGAAGATGCTAATAATACTATGCTTCAATTCCTGATTGAAAACACTACTAGTAATCCGCAAAATGATAATGAAAGACTTTTCATTGTATCTGAAGAATAATTCATAAATAAGAGCCACTTTGAATTTCAAGGTGGCTCTTATTTTACTTTTTAATTTTAATGTTCTTAATTACATTTTCTATTTCGTAAGACTTTTCATTTAGAATTTCTTCATTTCCATATATTTCTATAATTAAATTTTTATATTTCTTTGGGAATATTAATGTTGTAGCTTTATTAGATGAATTCTTTTGCGAAGCTGTCATATTAACTCTACCCACTTCTACTCCATCTACTTTGATTTTTTCGTAGCTAACATCTTTAATCTCTCTATCATAATACATTGCAGAAATAGTTCTTAAATACTCATCACAAGCTGCTAACAAATCTCCTGATGCCCAGAATGTGTCTGGCAGCTGTCTTCCTACTATATACGTTTCTAGTTCATCATTATATATAGATACATCGGTGTTCTTTCTCTCATCATCTTGAAACTTAAACTTGTTATACACAGTAACTGAAACTCCTGTATCTCCAAAGCTATATGTTGAATACATTTTTTCATTTAGTGCAGTAAAGAATGCTATAAAAAATATTATTAAAGCTACTGCTAGTACAATTTTCCATATATTTTTCTTATTCATAACTATCTTCTCTCTTTTTAGAATTTAGTAAATTATACCATATTTATTTGCTTTTTCAAATATGTAACATTGCTATTTTTAGATTATTTTGGTATTATTAGCTTGTTTATGAAAGGAGTACTTTTATGGCCTTTGACGGAATTATTACAAATTGTATTATAAACGAACTAAATAATAATGTATTGAATTGTAAAATAGAGAAAATATATATGCCAAGCAAGAATGAAATAGATATTGTTTTTCATTTAGCAAGAGAAAAAGTTAGATTATTGATTTCTATTGATCCATCTAATGCAAGATTTCATCTTTCTAAAACACAAAAAGACAATCCTATGAAAGCTCCACAGTTTTGTATGGTTCTTAGAAAATATCTACAAGGTGCAAAGCTAAATAGCATTAATCAACTTGGATTAGATAGAGTTGCAATTTTTACTTTTGAGAATCTTAACGAACTAGGTGATTTAGAAAACTACAAGTTGTACGTCGAACTTATGGGAAAATATAGCAACATTATTTTAGTAAATAGTTCTAATAGAATATTAGATAGTATAAGGCATGTAGATGCTACAATGTCTTCTATAAGAGAAGTTTTACCAGGAAGAGATTATATTGCTCCAACTACTCTTAATAAGCAAGAATTTGCAGGTATGAACTATGAGCAGTTCATTGCTAATCTTGAACTTGCTGCAATGGATCCATACTTTTCTTTAGAGAGCATGAACAAAATTATTGCAAATCAATTTGTTGGTTTTAGCAAAACTTTTATTGACAACTTGTTTGCTCAATGTGGTATCAAAGAAAAGTTTAATAAAGAAAACACTACTGATTTATTTAACCTTATCAATTTAATTTTATATAACTCATCTAATCACATGGTTCATTTCAAAATGTTTGGCAATGATTATCATGTTGATTTGAATGATTTTTCAACAACTATCAACAAGATTCAATTGTCTGAATTTTTGGATGACTATTATGCCAAGAAAGAGTTTAATAGTATATTAAAAAATGCTAAATTAAATCTTCAAAAAGTTGTTAATGGATTTGTTTCTAAGTATCAGAAGAACTTAGCAAGGGTTAATGAAATATTAGATGACTCTGTTAATATGGATAAATACAAATTGTATGGTGATTTAATCACTACATACATTTACAAAATTTCACCAGGTGATGAAGAAGTCACTTTAGAAAACTATAACGACAATAATAGTTTAGTTGCAATTCCTCTTAACTCCTCTATCTCACCTTCTAAAAATGCTCAGAGCTATTATAAAAAATATAACAAGTTAAAAAATGCAATTGCTCACGCATCTGAGCAAAAGGAAGACTATTTATCTAATATTGATTATTTAAATGGAGTTTTATACTTAATTGATTCAGCTTCTTCCACCGAAGAAATAAATGAAATTAAAAAAGAATTGTCATCACAAGGTTATATTAACTATGCTACTGGAAAGAAAAAATATTCTGATGAAAAAGCTTTAGAGCCATACTCATATAATTTCGATGGAATTACAATTCTTGCTGGAAGAAATAATATTCAAAATGATAATCTTACTTTGAAAGAATCTAAAAAAACATATACTTGGCTTCATGTTAAAGATTTTCATGGCTCACATGTTATCATTAAAGATGATAATCCAAGTGATGCATGCATCGAGTATGCTGCAAAGATTGCTGCAGCTCATAGTGAAGCAAAAGAATCAAGCAAAGTATCTGTTGACTATACTAAAGTTAAATTCGTTCACAAACCATCTGGCGCAAAACCAGGAAAAGTTATTTATACTGATTACAAAACAATTGTGATATAAAAAATCGCTCAAGCATTGCTTGAGCGATTCTATTTTTTATTGCTAATAGTTTGCTTCCATTCTAAAGATGTGATTGTTGTTTGATACTTCAACATCATCTTCTTTTTTCTTTCTAAATAGTTGTTTTACTTTTTCTCTTAATTTCTTATATGGAGCTTTATCTACAACATCTTCGCGTCTATATACTTTATCTGTTGTTTCGCTATTTGTTTGTGTTACGCTATTTGCTGCAACATCAGATACGCTTGTTCTATCTGCAACGATTTGATCATTGATTGGTGTGAAATCTATTCTATTTGCTGCAGATGATGTTGCTTCATCAACAATTGAAAGAATAATTTGCTCTTCTGGAATTCTTACTTTCTCATTTAGTCTTGTATAATAGTATTTCCAAACTTCTGCTTTTTCTTGTCCTAGTGCCCATACACCAGCTCCAAGTAAATCATAGAAATTAATTAACCATAGTTTATCTCTAATACTATCATTTGTTTGGAACCATACTTGATAAGTACCACTTGTTAATGTTGTTCCATTAATTGATACTGGTTCACTTTCATCTGTAATTGTAAATGTATAGCATGCTTCACCAACTAATTCGTTGTATACATATGTTCCATTTGTTTTATCCATCAATGCAGGTACAGCACCAATAACAATTGCTTGTCCTCCACTATACTCACCTGTATCTTCATCTAATTTCCAATATCTTCCAAAGAATGGAATACCCATTACAATTTTATCTTTTGATACATGATTTAATGCTGTTAAAATTGATTTCTCATAGAAGTATGTACTAGATACTGGTCCTTCTGGTCCACCAATACCATGCTCATCATAACTCATGATGAATAAGTAATCTGAATTCTCACCAAGTTTATCGTAGTCATATGAACCTTGCCATCCTGTCATACTATCATATGGATTTGCTGCAACTGATACACTAAGGATTGTTCCTTCTGGCATTTTTGATTTAAGTATTCTTACAAATTCGCTTAGAGCATCTCTATCATCTATTGTTAAATTTTCAATATCTACATTTACACCGTCTAATTCATACTCAATAACTGTAGCAACGATTTGATCACTTAATACTTCAGCATTGTTTATTGCATTTCTACCTTTTTGTCTTGCCCAGTGATTGCTTAAGAATGGAGTAACTTTAATGTTTCTCTCATGCATCTTAGTAACAAACTCATGTGTTAAGTTTGATGTTACTAACAAGTTGCCATTATCTGTTAAATCTAAGCATGTTGGACTAACTTGATTAATTCCACCATTTGTTCTGTCAATCAAGTCAATGTTTCCTGTCCAGCCATATAAAAAGCCCAAACTAACTCTATCGTCAGCATAACTAATGCTTAAAACAGATAAAACTATTAACATAGAAATTACTAAAATCTTACTAATTCTCATTTCAATCACCTCTGCTTGCCAAAATTAAAAGCAATCACTTTATCTAAATTACTTCGCGTAAATAGCAAAATAATCTTATGTAAAATATTTAATTATTGTATGTAAACATAATTATAACATCTTTTTCAACCTTTTTCAATCAAACCCTTGCAAATAGTCCGCTACGCCCTATTTCCCTATGAAAGAAAATTTTCCTTCCTTCTATATATTATGTCTACCTATATGGCAAAAGGCAACAAAAAAACGGCTCAAAAGCCGTTTTTCCGTATGGTTTACAATAATTTTATATGTTCTTTGAAATTAGAGAATATTCTTTGTTCAATTCTCTTTGATATTGCTTACATTTAGGCATAAATTCCTTCATTATGCTGTAGAAATGTTCATTGTGATAAATCTCTAAAAAGTGTGTTAGCTCATGAAGTACTATGCACTCTATATACTCTTTTGGTGCAAACATTAAATACAAGTTAAGAGTAATCTTCTTTTTACTTGGTGTACATGTTCCCCAACGTGATTTCATCGCTCTTACTTGTAATGATACTTCTGGGATATGATACTTCTTTAACATCTTGTTTCTATACTTTTCAATTAGCTCTGTATATTCTTCTGCTGCCATTGCCTTTAGCCATTTTAAAAATACTCCTTTTGAGTATTCTAGATCATCAACTCTAGAAGTATATACAACTATGATATCGTCTACCATGCATACGAAGTTCTTATCTGCTTGCTTGTAGTAAAGACGATACTTCTCGCCCATGAACCATATTACATGACCATTTTCTAAGATGTTTGTTTTGTTTTCCTTAAGCAGTCTCTTTTGGCTTTCTAAGTTAGTTAATATCCATGATGACTTGTTATATAGTATACGTTCTAATTCTCCTTTTAGAACCCATCTTGGTGCCGATACAGCCAATGTCATATCTGGTTTGATATGTATATTTACATTCTTCTTAGAACTGTGTTTAAGATCATATTCAATTATCTTGTTGTTCAAAACTATGCTTCTCAAATCAAATACCTCTTTCTAAAAATGAATTATATGCTTATTTAAAGAAAATGATTTTTACACGCGTAAAAATCATTCTCATGCGCCTATATTACACCATTTATGGCCATTTTTCAACAGAATTCAGAAAACTAGTAAAAATTAGCAAAAATACCCCCAAAAATGCCAATTTTTGACGATTTTTGACATTTTGGGGGCAAAAAATGAGACCGCATGCAATCTCATGCGGTCTCTTGGTCGGTCGTATAGGTTAGTTCCAACGCGGGATCTCGGCATCGAATCCGCCGATTTCAACGGCTTCCTCGAGTGAGAACACCAGGACATCACCATTGAGCAGTACTACTGTTTCACCATGTCCCCTGTTGTACTCGTTGAAGGCGACCCTTACGAACGAATACTGGCTGAGTTCTTCCTGGCTCATGGAGTCATCCGGGTCGCTGAACTTGCCGTCTTTCGCCCAGTTGCTCTCATAGAGCACGCCAGTTTTCTGGGAATCACTCACCTGGAGCACGGGGTACTCGTAGTTGGTGAAGAACTGCGCTGCTTCAGCGGCGTTCAGCTGCCAATAACCACAACTTACACTCTGCTCTGTATACTTCCCGAGCTTTTCGCCAGGACAGATCCAGGTGTAGATGATATGGCAGACATAGCCCTGGTTGATGAGCTCCTGCGTATCTCCGACTTCGAACATGTCAACGTAACTGTTGTCGTCATTGGTATCATACCACAGGACGCCAGTAACACGCTGCCAGCCGATGTCTTCGAAATGCTGAATCTCATCAGCGGTCATGAAACCCCAGTATTTCGTGGGGTACCGGTCATCATTGACGGAATATTCATCGCTCTCGGCAAAAGCCGCACAGCAGGCGAACACCATCATGATGGCAATGAGAATAGACCCGAACCGTTTGATTGAAGTTTTCATTTGAAATTTCCTCCTCTATATGTTGTAATGGTTCACGGTTACGAGAGAAATTATATAATGCATTATGTCAATTGTCAATGTTTTTTGTAACATTTTTGTAACATTTCACTTACGGGAATCGGCTTTTGCGCAACTGAGGGACGGTTCTCAAGTTGCACGATGCAACCAGGGGACGGTTCTAAAGTTGCACAATGCAACTTTAGAACCGTCCCCTGGTTGCGTATTAGACTAATCTAATAGCTTCACCATATTTTCCGCGTTTTGTTTTGTTGCAACTTCGGATAATTCTAAAACTTCAAACTTAACGATCTTATCTCCGAATTTGATTTCTATGATATCTCCTACTTTTACATCTGTACTTGCTTTTGCAATTTTTCCATTGATGCTTACTCTTCCATTATCACATGCTTCATTTGCAACAGGTCTTCTTTTTATAACACGACTAACTTTTAAAAATTTATCAAGTCTCATTTAATCACCTCAAAACAAAAAAGTGGCACTTTTAAAAAGTGCCACTAGAAATCTTTAATTATCTCTTGTTAACAAGATCTTTTAAAGCTTTACCAGCTCTGAATACTGGAGCTTTTGAAGCAGGTATTTTGATTTCTTCTTTAGTTTGTGGGTTTCTGCCTTTTCTAGCAGCTCTCTTTCTAACTTCGAAAGAACCAAATCCAACTAGTTGTACTTTTTCTCCTTTTTTAAGAGCTCCTTCAACAGCTCCTACAAATGCGTTAAGTGCGCACTCTGCAGCTTTCTTTGAAAGATCAGCTTCTTCAGCGATTTTAGCGATTAAATCAGCTTTGTTCATAATAATATACCTCCTTAAGATATTAGCTTTAAGTGTCCCTTAAAGCTCTATTTTTCTACGTCTTTAATTGTAACAAATATTGATATAAAAAATCTAGTATTTTTTGAAAAAAAATTAAAAATTTATTGATTTTTCAGTATTTTGAACCTTTATGTATACTAAAAACAGCTATTTTGTAACATTTGCGAAATATAAAATAAATAATTTCCCTTTATTTCAGTATTTTCAGGCCTTTATAAAATTAAAGCGATGACAAAAATATCATCGCTAAAAATTTCTATTTTACTAATTTTATCTTAGATAAAATCTTATAAATTTTTTCTCCACCAGGAAGTAAATTGTAATCTTCTTTAGATAATACATTTAATTTTACAACACTTAAAAGATATACAATTACTGCAACAATTAAACTAACTATTGTCATTATTCTTGATGAATGTCCTAATGCATATTTCATCGCATAGAATGAAGCCATTGCAAATACTGCCATTAGCGTTACAGCAATTACTGGTTTAAGGATTAAATGTTTTAAACTTAATTCTAGTTTTATATTTTTTCTTAAAACACAAAATACAATTATTGTTGCAATCAAGTGACAACATATACTACTTATTGCTGCACCATAAACATTTATTTCTGGAATTCTAATTAATACCAAGTTTAACACAAGCTTAACTGCAACTCCGCAAAGCAGTGCTAGTGCTGGGACATACAGCTTGCCTATTCCCTGAAGCGATGCATTAATTGTTTGATTAACTACTGTAAACAAAATTGTTAGGCTACTAATTTGTAATAGTAGTGGTGCTTCTGGTGACGTTGCAATTTGTCCTTGGAATAATAATTCAAGTATTGGTCCTGCTAAACACATTAATCCAATTGAACATGGGAGTGCAATTAATATTGAAAGCTTTAATGAGTAAGATATTCTTTTTGATGCAAGTGCTTCATTCTTCTTACTAATTGCTTCTGTAATTGCTGGGACTAATGCAGTAGCAAATGCAATATTAATTGATAATGGAAGTCCGATAAGCATATCTACTTTACCAGCAAGTATTCCATATAGTCTTGTTGCTTCAGAAACTATTAGTTCCTTATTACCAGCTAAAGTAGGATTAATTATTGGTAATACATCTTGTAAAATATTATTTACTGTAAATGAATCTATATTTCTATTTATTGCTGATACTATTGATGCAAGTGACATTGGAATTGAAAGTGATAAGATCATCTTAATAGTTGATTTTAAAGATTTGATTTCACTCTTATCTTCCATTATTTCTTTATTAACTGTATCTATATCTTTTCTATGAATTCTAAAATATACAAATAAATATAAAAGACCAATTGCTGTCGAAACTGTTGTTGCTACATTTGCCCACACTGCCATAATAGCAGTTACATTTGATTCAGTAATTCCAAACTGTGCTGCAACATCTGCTTGATTATGGAATATATAATGAATCATATATACAAATAGTATTGTAAGTCCTGCTTTAAAGATTTGTTCTAGTGCTTGGTTAAATGATGCTGGTTTCATGTTGTACATACCATTGAAGTATCCTCTAATAACTGCAGCTATTGCTACAAAAACTACTGATGGTGCAAGAGCAATCAGCACTCCAGCTGCTGCTTCATTTCCTGCAAGGCTTGCCATCGATTTAGCAGATATCAGCATTACTATTGTTCCAGCTAGTCCAATCAATGTGAAAAGTAAAAGTGCAATTTTAAATATGTGTTTTGCTTCTTTTAATTCTCCTTTTGCTATTCTATTTGATACAAGCTTAGAAATAGCTCCAGGAATTCCAACAGTTGCTACTGTCAAAAGAAGCATATATATATTAAATCCTATACCATATAGTCCACTTCCCTCATCGCCAAACTCAGGAATTACTATTAGTACATGTCTATATAAAAATCCAAGAAGCTTTATAAAAACTTGTGCAAACATAATCGTAAATACACCGGCCATAAAACTCTGCTTTTTAGATTTTGTTTTTGTCTTTTCTATCTTGTATCACCTCTTTTCAAAGAAGTATTAAATACGGGCGGGAAATCTAATCACCGCCCGTTCATGTTATTCTTCTTCCTCTGGAACTTCTTCAACTTTTTTCTTTCTTCCTCTTCCTCTTTTAACAGGCTTTTTGTCTAGAAGAATTTTATCTAATGCTTTAATAAAATCTTCAAGAAGTACAATCTTAATTGTAGGAATTTTGCCTCTAATATATTCTTCCATTGTTTGTTTTAGAAGTCTAATATTTCTTTCTTCATTTTCTAGATTTGCAACTTTATTGTATCTAGCTACTATTAAATCTTTAAACATTACAACATCTTCATTGTTAAGCATCATAATTCTCTCGAACAATGTATTCATGTTGTAATACTTCATTATAGGTACATCAAGATGCTTTTCTGCAAATACTTCTGATAGTCTTTCAATCTTATCTGGAACCATTTCAAAAAACTCTTTAGAAATGTTGATGTATTCTTTCTCTTTAGTTTGAAGATTTAAGTTATTGAAATGTTCGTAGATGTATGAAATATTATCATCATCTTTTTCGATTTCAACTCCACCTAAATAGCTCTCAACATTGTCACAGTATTTTGATGTAGCTGCAGCCATATTCATACCATTAACGAATGTAAGTTTTAAGAATTCCATATCAATGTCTAAAAGACCTTTTTGAATAAAGAAATTCAAAATAACATACAACTTCAAGTATTCTACTAATTGTAATTTACCAGCTTTAACATCTTCTAATGTTTCAGTAATTATTTGACTGAACTCATTATCTTCAATCTTCCAATAATCTTCTGTAAGAAGTCTCTTGTAGCTTGGAACATGTCCTCTATCTTCATCAGCTACGATTGCATCCATATCATCTCTAAAAATCTTCATATCAAAAATTCTTGTTCTAACATAGTGCTCTACAAATTTAAAGAATCTATAATCTGTCTTGAATGTGAAGTAATAGTTGTTATCAAATTCTTTAATGTAGAATTGTTTGTTATCTTTCATAAGCTTAGAAGCAACTAATATCATCTTGTATTCTTCAAGAGAATTAATATCTTTAAGCTTATCTTTAGTAACTTTACCAGCTTTAATCTCGAATGATACAGCTATTGTAAATATCAATAATGATTTTAGTACAACGTCTGCAACATCTGGATATTCTTGTTTTGTAGTCTCGTAAATCTTTTGGAAGTCATTTAAGGCATGCTTTAAAATTCTCAAGTTACGTGTACCACTTCTATTAAATGTTTGAACTATTAGTGAAGCATTTTTTCTTAAGAACATAATCAAATCTGGATTTGCTTCATATCTCATTAATACTCCATTGATAATATAATTAAACTCTGGAACGTATTCAAATGTCTCACCAATAAGTTTTTCTTTAATTCTTTCATAATCATTTGCTTTATCAAAGATATGCTCAATTGTATCTTCAATAAGCTCTACCATTGGCTTAGATACTTCAGCCTCTTCACCATCTTCAGTAGAGATAGTTGTCATTTCAGCTTCGTTGTCTGGTGTCTCTGGTTTGATCTTTCCTTCATGACTTAAAATATATGTAGCAATAAATGTCTTCATTTCAACATTTGTGCTCTTTAATTTTTTAGATAATTCTTTTTCGTTACAAATAATAATTGTTTTAATGTGATCGTGCTCAACGAAATTATTGATATAACCCAATACGTCAATAACATCTACATTGGCTCTTTCCAAGTCGTCGAAACAAAGTACTTTATCATCCATTTCAAAGAACTTTGTAAAATCTACCTTTTCGTTTGCTTGCATAACACCAAAAGAATTTGCCATATCCATACCTGTCTTAACATATTCAGGAATAGATGACATGTTTCTTGAATCAAGAATTTTCTTAATAGTCTTGTTGATATTTGGATTCATTTCCATAAATATCTTTTTACTAATATCATCAAGGTTAGAAATACCATACAAAGACATATAGATTGTTCTATATTTTTTACCATTGATTTCAGTAGACTCTATTTTACTTCTAACTTTATTATTCCAAAAGTAAGTCTTACCACTTCCCCATTCACCATTAATCATAATGGCATGGTCTGTGTAAGGCTTTCTAATGTAATCAAGTATGCTCTCTACTAACTCGTCCATATAGTGCACTTCCTCCTCTTTTGTCTTACGCAATTGCAACTGTGGCCACGACTATCTTTTTTACGCCACTCTCTTTTAAAACTCGACTGCATTCATTAACTGTATTGCCAGTCGTATATATGTCATCCACTAAAAGTATAGTTTTATCTTTATAATCATATAATCTATTAGCTCTAAAAGCATTCTTTGTATTATTATATCTGTGCTCGTGAGCAAGTTCACTTTGCCTTTCATTATGCTTTACTTTAATAATTCCATACTTTAGCAAGGGAACACCGATATTATTTGAAATCTCTTTGGCAAGAATATATGACTGGTTGTATCCTCTTTCATAATATCTTCGAAATGAAATCGGAACATAAACTACACTATCTATGTTGTTATTATTCATGTATTGTTTTATTAAAAGAATCAATTTTGATGATAAAAACTTGTATAAATACTTTTTATCTTCAAATTTAAAATCCAAAATCAATTTTCTAATAATACCATAATACTTATATGATGAGATTAAGTAGTCAAACCTCTTTTTAGAGACATTTTTTGATACTAATCCACCCTTATTATATTCTAAAATTCTTTTACAGATTTTGCAAGCAAAATCTGTTACTTCCGTAAGATTTGACGATATTATTTTCCCGGCAAAAAATGCACCTATTCGGGCTAATTTCACTAAATATTCGCTCTATCTTACTATTTTTAAAAACAAACATAAAAATAGGGACTCCTTTCATACGAAAAAGCCCCTATTATTCTAAAATTCTATACTACTTACTATGCTGTTATATACTTCATAACCAGCTGAAGTCATCATTTCTTCAGATGATAAGAATACGAAGTGATATAACTTGTTTGAAATAATGATATACAATGATTTGAATAGCTTTCCATCATTTTTAACGGTATATTCTATTGCATCATAAATATATACTTTCTTTATTTCGCTTTCTGTAATCTCCCCATCACTATCTTCAAGTGAAACTAAAATATTCTTAAGTTGCTCTACTGTATAATTTGACATATCTACTATGTTGTTTACTTGTAGGAATAGCTTATAATAAGCATCTTGATTATCATTTACAACATTTGTATTGTAAGAATCATCTACAGCAACATAATCTGGATATCTAAATTTTAATCCTAAGTCTTCGTTCTTATATAAAACAACTTTGTGATTATTAATTTTGTCTCCATCAAATAATGAAATACTATTAACTAAGCTGTCTAAAACGTTGATATTTTCAATATTGTGTAATGTGATTATATATTCTACATTATCTCTCTTTAAATAGATATAATATAGTTTTGCCTTGTCATTTCCATATATTGAATATCTATAATAATCAACGAAACCATTTTCTACTTCATTAATTGATTTGTTAATTCCATCTACAAATAATTTTAAGCCATCATCAAACGATACAAAATACAAGTCTCCTGATTCATTTACTTCAAGAGTAATATAATTGTTTTGCTTTGAAGATGATTTCTTTTTGTTATTTTCAATGAATTCTACTACTGCATCATCAGGAATAGAAAAACTAATTCCATATTCTCTATTCTCATATTTTTTAGTGTCATTTTCTGCACCATTACGATTTATGAAATATTTTTTACCATCTAGTTTAAAGTCATCTGATGAATAATTGAATTCTCTTCTAATTATCAAATCTCCAGTAATATGAGTATTCTCAAGAGATACATTTTCTGCTCCCTCAGAAATAATCAAGTTACCATTTACTGTAAGATCTTTTAATTTAATATCTGGTTTATTTACTAACATGGTTCCGTTTGTTTTGCCTGTATATTCACCATATGAAACAAAATCGTTAACAATGTTAGAAATAATCTTTACTACTTCTGCTCTTGTTATATTTTTATTAGGTTTTATTGTGCTATCCGTATATCCTTTGATATAACCTTTGTATAAGAATATACTAAACGAACCTTTTGCCCATTTTGCAACACTATCAAAGTCTTCATACTCATTAATTAATACATTTGATCCTAGTGGAACGAATGCTCTTTGAAGCATAACTATAGCTTCTTGTCTAGTAATCAAATCATTTGGTCTAATATAACCATTTGAATTACCTTCTACAAAACCAGACTCAATAGCTTTTCTAATTTCTGTATAATACCAATCTTTAACATTGATATCTGGTACATATCTATCATTTTGTGTGTTATTACCTAGTAGTCTATTAATAACTGTTATTAGCTCTGCCCTAGTCATATTCTGATTAGGTCTAAAAGTGCCATCTGTATAGCCACTAATAATGCCATTTAACGATAGATTATTTATTTCATTTTCCGCCCAATGATTACTTGTATCCGTGTATGCGTAGCATGTTGTCGCAAAAAATATCGCTAATACAAAAATCAGGACGAGAATATAATTTCTATATCTCATAAATTCCCTCCCTAAAGGAAATCTTAATCCACTTAGCATTATACCATAAAATGTTCAAAATAGTATATATTTGTTACTTTTTTTCAAAAATATGGAAATATTTGTCAAGTTTGTATTTTAGCCCAGTATTTCGCCTTTTTATGTCGTTATTTGCTATCATTCTGTTGACGGCTCCTCTGTCTCCAACTATTACTAAAAGCTCTTTTGCTCTAGTAACTGCTGTATATAGAAGGTTTCTTGTATATAGCATTGGAGGTCCAAATACTAGTGGCATAACTACAACTGGGAACTCGCTTCCTTGACTTTTATGAACTGTGATTGCATAAGCATGCTCTAATTCATCAACGCTTGCAATATCATAATATACTAGCTTATCTTCATCAAATACTACCTCAAATCCATCATCATGAATCGTTTTTATAATACCCAAATCGCCATTATATATTCCGCTTCCATAACTTTTTCCATCAAGGCTTTCCCAAGTTAAGTCATAATTATTCTTAACTTGCATTACCTTGTCACCTTCTCTAAAAGTGACGCCACCAAATTCTTTTTCATTTTTATTTGGCATGTTTGGATTTAATGCTTTTTGTAATTCCTTATTTAAATATCTTGTTCCTGATTCACCTTTTTTAGTTGGTGTCAAAACTTGAATATCTGTATAAGGGTCATAATTTCCATATTTTTTTAGTCTTTCTGTTACTAATTCTGACACTTGATGTAGTATATCGGTTCCATTAATAAAAAAGAAATCTCCATCTTTTTTAGACAAATCTATCATCTCTCCAGAATTAATCTTATGCGCGTTTACTATTATTTCGCTTTCTTGCGCTTGTCTATAAATTTGAGTTAGTTTTGTTACAGGAACTAAATCACTATCTATTAAATCTTTTAATACATTTCCGGGTCCAACTGATGGAAGCTGATCACTATCTCCTATTAGAATTAATCTAGTTTTATCTTTTAATGCTTTTAATAGAAAATGCATTAATACTGTATCTACCATAGACATCTCATCTACTATAATTACGTCTTGGTCAAGTTTTGGTACTTCAAAATTAATAGCATAATCTTCATCCATTTTTCCAAGATTTAAAAGTCTATGTAATGTCCTTGCCTCTTCTCCAGCGGTTTCAGATATTCTTTTAGCTGCTCTACCGGTTGGAGCACAAAGTGAAAAATCTAGTTTTTCTAATTCTAATAATTTTAGAATACATTGTATAATTGTTGTCTTTCCTGTACCTGGTCCACCTGTGATGATTGAAATCTTATTATTGAACACCATTTTAATAGCTTTCTTTTGCTCTGTAGATAGTTCTATGTCTAGTTGATTTTCAACATCACTTAATTTGCTTTCAATGTTGATGCATTTTTTTACTCTATCGTTGCACATCATCATAACACGTCGTGCAATAGCATCTTCTGCTTCATAGAAGTAATTCAAAAATACATATTCATTTTCGACAAATAATTCTTTGTTATATGTTAATTCTGTAATTTCATTTACTACTAATTCTTCAGGAACTTTTAAAATGTTTGCAACATAAGTAATCAATTCATCTTGCCTAGAACATGTATTACCATTTCTAGAAGATAACCCAAGTGCATATTTAATTCCACTTGAAACTCTAAAATGCGAATTGTAATCAAAGCCTAATGAAATGGCCATTTTATCCACTGTTTCAAAGCCTACTCCATATAGAGTATTTAATAATATGTATGGATTATCTTTTATTTTATCTATCGCATAGATTCCCAATTCTTTATAAACTCTATTTGCATTTGTTGCACCTATATCATATTTCTGAAGAAAAATTACTATTTGCCATAGTTGCCATTCTTTATTAAACTCTTCTGAAATCTTTACTGCCTTCTCACTTGTAATGCCTGATATTTCTGCTAATTTATATGGTTCAAATCTAATAACATTTACTGTATCCTCTCCATACTTTGCAACTATCTTCTTAGCTGTAACAGGACCTACTCCTTTAACAATTCCACTGCCTAAATATTTTTCAACTTCAACAGTTGTAGATGGCATTATTTTTTCAAAAGATTTTACTTTGATTTGTTCTCCATATATTGCATGATTTATAATATCGCCTTCAATTTGCAATATATCTCCTACCGAAATAAAAGGCATATTGCCAACTGCGGTAATTAGCTCATTATTAACATCTAAATTACATACTGTATAGCCATTATCCTCGTTGTAATAAACTATACTCTCAACTTGTCCTTTTATTTCCATTATGCCTCCAAAACAATAGCATATTATAAATAAAAACTACCCTAACTTGATAGGGTAGCATTTTTCTTTTGTTTAACTAACTTCTAAATCAAATGTTGGTGGTGTGTTATCGATAAAGAATGACTCACTCTTAACATATTCTGTTCTTACTTGTCCATCATCTAAGAACTCTACCCTTACCCATAAATACCAACCATTTCCAGTCTTACCTGTTAGTTCAACTCCTGTTGTCCTTGCTCTTATAAATCCATCATCATCAATCGTGCCAGAAACTGTAAGTGCTCTACCTGATGTAAACTCGCTATCTGATGGATGACTAGGACTTTCTGACCAAACACCATATGCATTATTAACAGTAGTAGTTGTAGGATCATAAATTATTGATACACTCGTTGATTGTTGAGTTCTCCATTCAGCATTTCCATTTGGTGAAAATGCAACTTTAATTTCACCTCTTACCGCTTGTGTAACATCTTCTATATTTCCTTGAGCTAATCTCTTACCATCATTATTTAATACTACTAAACCATCCATATAGTTTACTAAGTATTCACGAGATTCTCTCATTCTAGTAATATTATAATCTGTACCAAATTCATCATCAAAAGCATCTTGATCTAGTAAATAATATTTTAACGGAAGAGAAATTGTTGGATCTGCATTATCATCTCTAATTTTTATAATTTCTTCTTCTGTTAATACTGCTCCAAACTTTGATCTTAGTTCTGATTCTGTTATCAAGTATTCTTCATTAGGAACAAATCTATCTATTAAAATATCTTTCTTTGCACTTTGTACAACAGAAACAACATTTGAAAATTCTTCTTTAGCATCTAGCTCTGTACTATCAGTCATTACATTTGATAATAGAGGTGCTGTAACAGCTGCTAAAATAATAATTATTACTATTGTTAGTATTAGTGCAATCATTGAAAACGCTTTGTTATTATTCATATTATCCTCCTAGATTAATATATAGGGCCTATAACGTCTGTTCCAAAATAATTAACTACATATACTGCGTTTATTGGTAAACTCTCAAGTCCAAGTTCTACTAGATGAGAATGTTCTAAAATTCTTGTGTATTTTAAATAATCTTTATCATCATTTAACATTTTTCTGATTGCTTCTTTAGTTTCATCATTATCTTTAACATCTTGAGTAACTAGCTTACCATTTCTAATTAAATACATTTCGATATATTCATACATCTTTTCAGGTGTATCATATTCATCTGGAACTGTTAATCCAGCAAGCGGGCTGTTAGTAGGATTAGTTACATACTCTCCATATCTATTTTGAACAGCTGTTGTAACGTTTAGATTCTCTTCTTTTTGTCTTGCAATAAATGATTTGTTATGTGCATCAAAACTGTTCTTCATAGCAATCGCTGCTAGGATAATCATAATTATAATCATTATAATTAAAGCTATTAAATTAATACCTTTATTATTATTCATATTTTTACTCCTATTCCCATGCAAGTGTTGGAAGATTTTCACTTGAATCTACTCCATAACGTGCTTCATAGAATTTCCATTTCTTTAATGTTTCATTATCCCAAGAATAATTACTTGGAACTCTTAATCCTTCTGTTGTCAAATTGTTAAATGTCATACTAACTGCAGTAGATTTTGATCTACCTATTCCAGAGTTTGCTAAATCCATATTAACAAGATTATCTTTTCTCCAGAATACTCCTGATGTTTGACCACTTACTTTACCTGTATCTACATATCCTACAAAGCCGCCTCTACTCTCTTGATCTTTGCAATCTGCATTTGTATCAACAGCAGCATAGATGTGTTTTAGTTGTAGGTCTGTTCCTATACCAGTAATAGCAATTGCTCCTACGAAACCACCTAGGTTTCTATCGCATCTTTCAATCTTACCACGTGAATAAGCACTATCAATTACAATCTTCAATTGAGATTTTTGTGGAATGATTGCTCCAATAAATCCACCAGCATTATAATTGAATGCTTTATCATCTTCATCTATTAATCCTATACTTGCTCTTTCATTTGATCCAGCATAAATATTTGCATATGAGCAAGCTTCTGTAATTTCAACATCATTTAATGGGTTAAGTAATCCTGCAAATCCTCCAATGTTGTATGATCCAATGATTTCTACTCTACCATTGTCTCTATTCTTAACTCCAACTTTTTCATACTTACCGCCTACGATTTCACCAGCAAATCCTCCGCAGCATTTTCCACCGCAGTCAACATTACATCTAGACATTACTTCGATAACTTCACCATTAGCTTGTCCGAATAAACCACCTGCATAGTCAGCTGAACTTGATACTGTTCCGCTCCATGTTGCACTATTTTGTACTAATGCTTTTGAGTTTAATACGCCAGCAATTGATCCTGTATATCTTCCACCATTAACATTTACATTATCTAATGACAAATTCTTAACTACTGCTCCAGATTTTAATTCTGAGAAGAATCCAACTTTTTCATCACTAGGTCTATCGATAGTTAAATTTGAAATTGTATAGTTTCTTCCGTCAAAGCTTCCACCAAATACTATACTTGGCCAAGCATCACCTTTATATTCAGCCATATCTATGTTTGAGCAAAGCTTAAATATGTATTCTGGATAATCTTTTAGTTTAAATAAATCTTGTGGTGTATTAACAAATATTGTGTAGTCTGAAGGAATATATGCTTCTTTTTGATTTAATAAATCATTAATAGCTTGTAAGTCTTCTTGGAAATAATAATTCTTACCATTGTAATTAATTCCTCTTAAACTTACTACTTCACCAGTGTTGTAGTTAACAACATATTCTAAATCTTTTAGATTTAAGTTTGGTGCTAACTCATTAACTTGTGCACTAGTTAAATAATAATATCCACCTTCAAATTTGATTTCTTGTCCACCAAAGTTAATTGTTTTAAAGTATCCCGGTCTTCCATCACTTGTAAGTTGTAGACCAAGAAGATCATATTTATTTCCTCTATAATCAGTTTCATTTTGTATATACATTAAATAACGCTGACTTACTGCTTGTGAAAGAGTTGTAGCATCATTCAATAGTTTTTCAGTCTCATCACGTAATTGTTTCTTTCTACTTTCGCTCATTACTTTAATTGCTAAAATTACAATAATGACAACGATAATAGCAATTACTATTATAAGACGATTCATTGTCTTTTTACTCTTGTCCTCTAGGATATGATTATTTTTATTACCAACAATATCATCAAGTTTTATTCCCATAATAATCCTCCATTTGTATTCATATTTGCAAATTAAACTTTAAAATAAAAATATTGGGAATTTGGCATATTTTTGGACACAAATTCTCCTAATTAGATTACTATTTTTGAATATCAATGTCAATTAAATAAATGTTAAGTTTTCCTTACGGAAAAGTAATATTGAGAGCAAAATTATCATATAAAAAATGCTATAAGTATATGTGAAAAAAAGACCGTCGAGAGCGCCCAAGTACTTATGAATGAAATGCTAAAAAGACCCAATGTCATGAATGGGGGGTGGAACCCTGGGATCCCGTTCATGACATGGGTCTTTGTTGCGTTTTATTCATTAGTATCTTGTGAAAGCGGAGACATCTTTTTGAAACATATACTTATAGCATTTCTATGATAATTTTGCTTTCACTATTTCGTTTATTGTTTTTCCGTCAGCACGACCTGCTGTTTTTGCTTTTACTGCTTGCATTACTTTTCCCATATCTTTCATTGTTTCAGCGCCTACTTCTTTAATTGTTTCTTCAATAATTGAAGTAAGTTCTTCTGTTGAAAGCTCTTCTGGCAAATATGCTTTAATTAAAGCTAATTCTGCATTTGTTTGGTCTATTAAGTCTTGTCTTCCAGCCTTTTCGAATTCTGCTAACGCGTCTTTTCTCTTTTTAGCTTCTTTTGAAATGATATCGATTATATCATTATCTTCTAGCTCTACTCTTTTATCTACTTCGATTTGTTTAATTGCTGCTCTAATCATTGTAACTGTGTTTTTCTTAAGTTCATCTTTATTTTTCATTGCATCTTTTAAATCTTCCATTAATTGCTCTTTTAAAGTCATTTTGATTTCTCCTCTCATCAATGAATTTGCTTGAATTATATATTAAAGTTCGAAAAATTTCAATAAAAAAGAGGGTGTAAAAATACACCCTCAAAAGAATCCACTATGCAACAGTATTTTCTGGCTTTTCATCTATATCTACCAAATCAGTGAACTGATCCTGATAAATAAGTTCAAGCTTATGCATTGCCCTAGTACATGCAACATATAAAAGGCTTCTATCCGCTTCAGAATGATAGTTTTTAGTATCAGCATCAACGACAATCACATAATCGAATTCAAGACCTTTAGAAAGCTGAACTGTTGAAATAACAGCTTTTGTATTGCGTCCATCTTCGATAAGTGAAATGTCTTTTACCTTACCTTTTACTTTTTCATAAAGTTCAGCTGCTGCCATCTTGTTTTTGCAAATAATTCCAATAGACTTTAACTTGTTTTTCTTTGCATACTTAATAGCATCATTAATGTGAGAAGCAATATCATCATACTTGATGCACTTAACTTCTTCGCCATGTCTTACCATTGGAACTATGTCTTTCAATTCTGGCTTAATATGCTTTGAGAAATCAATAATCTCATATGTAGATCTATAGCTCTTATTGATTTCAACAACCTGAACATCATCAAAGCACTGCTGAATATCACTTATAGAATTAGTAATGCCACTAATAGATTGTGCAACGTCACCCAAGATAGTTTTGTTGCAGTCGTAAACAAGATTAATAAGTTCAAAGCAAACCGGTGAATAATCTTGCATTTCATCAATGATAAGATGCTTGATCGGAATCTGTGATTTCTTTGAATTAAACCTTGCTTCGATATATGCAATCGGGAAAAGGTCAGCATATTCGAATGCCTTGCCTTTGTGCACAAAGTACTCTGGCTTACTAATATGTTTAAAGAAATCAGAATAAACATCAACAGCAGAAGTATATGTGTACATTTTCTGTACCATATCATTCATTTTTCTTTTATTAGCTCTAACACCTTCGCCTTCAGAAATGATGATCAAATCTTCTGTAATCATTTTTATTCTTTCAGCAGGTGTATATCTACCATAATTTTTATACTTGGTTTCAAGATATTCAGTAGAGACAACTTTCTTACCAATAGTAATTGTTGATGGCTTAAATGCAGCATCAATTCTTTCATCCACATAAGATTTAAGTAAGTCAAAAAATACTCTCGAAGACTTATACTTAGCCCTTACTGCGTATGCCATATCATTACCATCAATAAGTCTTTCTGCTTGTTCCCAAGATTTTTCAAAATTATAGTCATTTGGAATTACTCTATCTGCTATCTGATCTACTTCACACTGAAGGATATTTTCTTCGTCAAGTTCAGGTAGTACTCCTGAAATGTACTCAGAAAAAATCTTGTTCGGTGAAACAATCAGAATCTCGTTTGAAGAAAGAGTTCCCTTATATTTGTACAATAAATAGGCTGCTCTATGGAGCGCAATAGATGTTTTGCCAGATCCTGCTACTCCCTGAATAATAAGTACTTTGGAAGACACATCACGAATAATACTGTTTTGTTCCCTTTGAATTGTGGCAACAATATTATGCATCTTCTGGTCGGAACTTTGTGACAAAACTTCCATCAAAACATCATCATTGATGTTTGTTCCACTGTCTGCATAATTAATAATCTTGTCACCCTCAACTTTGTAATGTCTCTTTAAGATTATCTCGCCTTCAACTACGCTTTCAGGCGCGACGTAATGTGCTTTTCCGAGTTCAAACTCGTAAAACATGCTTGAAATAGGAGCTCTCCAGTCATAGATTAAGAAATCATATTCTGGTGTTTTTATTAATGCTCCAAGTCCAATGTAGGCATGAATTACTTCACCTGTTTCCTCTTCTTTAAAGTCAATACGCGCAAAATATGGTGATTTGCGCATCCTGTCATATTTGGCCTTCTCCTTAACATACCTGTGTCCATGATGTACTTGATCCTCAATCTCCTCCTGTGCTTGCATTATCTCAACCGGATCAAGTTCATAGATGTTTTCCCAAAGGTTCTTTTTGTCAGAAATAATCGAAATCCCATATTCTTCAATCTTTTCGTTAATACCCTTTAAATATTCATCAATCAAACTTATTACTTTTTTCAAATATTGTAACTCTTCAGAGCTTGCATGAAACATATCTGTACCTCCTCTAAATTATTACAAAGATCTCGTCAATATTATTAGCACCTGAAATAATACCATCTTTTTGCTCAAATTTCAAGCATTTTGGTTGACATTTTAGGTAAGTTATGGTAATATTCGAGATGTCGAATAGTTTTTCGACCTCGTATCAATTTATTTGAAAGGAGGTTTAGTACCATGAAAGCGAATACTTCTTCTTGCTCTTCTCCCGTGCGGAACGACCGTGTTGATGGTCTGAAGGCTAAAGTTTCTACTGATCGTAAAAACAAGAAGGTTAAGCTGTCCTACACTGGCAAGTATGGCCAGGGCTATGATGGCTGTGGAACTCATACCCATAAGTAATTCGACATTTTTTCTGTGAACAAAAATTTCTGATCACGTTTTTTACCAAAGAAGAATGCTATCCCTAGCATTCTTCTTTTTATACAATCGTTGCCACTTTATGTAAAGGAGGAAATAAAAAATGCGGTCCCCATGGATGAGTAGTTCGTATCAAAAAATGCCCGGGCTTAAACGGATTAAGCGTGTCGTTGATGACAAGGAATTCTACATTCTTCTGAATGAAGAGCTTGGTTCCTGGATGGTTTTCACTCCGGAAGATATCAAGCGCTACGATGAAGACAAGCTCAATGAGCTGGAAATGGAAGCCCTGTACATCCGCGGCCTCGCTTTGGACGATCAGGGAGAAATGGTCGAATTCGACTTCCCGAAGCCCGAAGAGTACCCCAGCGTTGTTGTTGTCAACATCACTACTACCTGCAACCTTCGTTGTAAGTATTGTTTTGCTGACTGCGGCCCTGTCAAGGGCGAGTTCATGGACGAAGAGGTCATGAAGCTTCTGATTGAGCAGATGTTCCAGATGCCTACTCCTCTCGTTACCTTTGAGTTGCAGGGTGGCGAGCCTCTTTGTTTCAAAGATGGTATCGAACGCTTCTGCGAGATTTCTGAATCCCTTCGTGAAAAGTATGGAAAACGTGTCCAGTATCGTACTGTGACCAATTGTACTCTGATTGATGAAAAGTTTATTGCTCTTGCGAAAAAGTATGATATCAAGGTTGGCGTAAGCCTGGATGGCCCCAAAGACATGACTGACCAGCTGCGTATCCGCGCTGATGGGTCTGGTGCCTTCGACGATATCATTGCTGGAATCAACCGGCTTCGCGCTGGCGGCCTTGAAGTCGATGGTGCTGTATGTACTGTTGGTCAGCACAACTGCTCACATCCCATTGAGGTTGTCGACTTCTTCGCTGAGCAGGGCATCAGCTTTAAGCCTCGGCCCGCTAATAAGCTTGGCCGTGAGCTCGAGAACAATACTACTACCAAAAAAGGTGAATGGGCAGAATGCTATAAGCAGATGTACTATCGCAGCAAGGAAAAGAATATTGAAAACTTCTCCATTCATATTTTTGAAGAAAATGTTTTCACTCCGATCCGCGACTATATCTGCATGAGGTACCCCTGCGGTGCTGCAAGAGAAGTCATTTCTGTAAATCCTAATGGCGATGTGTTCCCCTGCGATGGTTTCAAGGGAGAAAAAGAATTCGTCATTGGCAATTTGCATGAAGAGACTTTGAAGGAAATGCTTAACAAAGATTGGGTTGTTACCCTCAAGAATCGTACAGCTGCATCCATCCCTGCCTGCAGTAAGTGCATGTTCCGGTCTATGTGCTGTTCCTGCTGCTACTCTGCATACGGTGAATTCGGCACTATCTATCGCGAAGATCCGTCTTGTGCTGATAGGAAACAGATTTTCCTTTTCCTGTTTGACGAGTGGATTCGTCAGAACATCCTGGATAAGAGTTAATCAAACGACAAAATAAAAAAGGCTGTATTTTCGAATGAACTTACAGCCTTTTTTACTTTTTGTGAGGTGATGTATTGTGGCATATTACTCTGATGGCTATGAAAGATTTCTAACTGGATTTCATGCAATAATTGGAGCAAGAGACTCTGGCAAAACTACAATACTTCAAAATGTTTTTAATCTTGCATATGACCAAGGTTATACAATTGTTATTATTGATAGTTGCACAGATCATCCTAATAAATCTTTGCTTGTCAGAACTCACCAAGCTTTTGAGGATTCTGTCCATATTACTTCTCCCGAAAAAAGTAGAATCTTGCAATCTTATTTCATACCTTTTAAAACAGATTTTTATCCGTGTGAAATGATAGCAATGAATCTCAATAAAAGAATTTTTCTTTTTGATGTTTCAAAATATTTGGAAGAAGGCTATGATACTGAGGACTTAAAAAAGCGTGAAGAAATTCGGATGTATTACAAACGACTTGCAAGACAGATACTATATGCAGTTCAGAAAATGTTGATGACAAAAAAAGTCATTATTTTGATGGATGAAATAGAGCTTATTCCATCAATGTTTAATGTACTCGTCGATTTGAAAGATTCAAGTACAAGTATAGTAATGACACTTCATAGTTCTGTTTCGCTTAAATTTTTTGGAACACTTTTTAAGGAAGTGCGTTTGGAATGAATACAGTCTTTAAAAAGCCAAGCGAAATGCTTTGTGGAAGTGCTTGCTTATACTTTCTACAAAAAATTTTTTTTCAAAGCGATAAGTCTCCTATTAAGAAAAATTTATCATGGATAACAGAAATTGCTGAGTATGTTATAAACCACTTTGATAAGAATGCACTTGTGTCTTGTCATGATAGCAATCTCTATAACGACTTTCTTAATGCAAGTGAAGAAGAAATTCAAAGATTTATTGGCTTCAAAAAACTTAACAGGTTCACGCAAAAAGGAAATCAGATTGTTGATTTTGAAGTCACAAAAGAATCTGTTGATTCACTGCTAGAAACAAATCATTTAATTATAATGAATGTATCTTCTGCATTGTTTAATCAGGATGAACATATGACTGGTGGTCATTTCATCGTTGTATTAAATATTGAAGGAGATAATTATCTTGTAGTGAATCCTGGAAAAAATAATATTTATATTGAACAATACACTAAAGAAAGTATTATTAATAGTTGCAAAAAATTTGGTGGCTGGATGATAACTATTCAATCAAATAAAAAACCTGCGTTGTCATAAATGACAACCGCAGGTCTTTTTTATGATAATAATTTAATAAAATAAATCATCTTCTCCCACTCTTCTTCAGATATTTCGTTTTCTTTTGAAATTATCCCACATTTTCTTAAGACTTCAAATTCTCTTTCCGCCTCAGACAAAATTGGATCTGGACAATGAAGATATTTTAGATAGAAACCATCAAACTGTCCTCTTTGTGGAATCATTTTATCTACTTTATGAAATTCATTTTCAAAAAATGTTCCAAGATATCCTGGCGAAAGAAACTCTGATGGCAGTCCGACTTTACACATGTCTGCAATAATCATAAAAGTTCCATCTCTGGAAGCACAATATCTATCTCGTATGATTTCTTTTACATTTGTGGTCTCTTCTAAAAGTGCTTCATCCTTTAATGGTTTTTTCTCGAGTATCCACAGCTGGGCATAGTTTCCAAAAATATACTTCAGTAGCCAAATATGAGCTTCAATTTCTTTTCCAAACAATTCATTCCTATGTTCCATTAACTCTCGACTAAGTTTTCTAAAAACATCTTCCCATGAATAAATGTGATATTTGTTTACTATCCTAAATCCGTTCTTTAAAACCTCTTTCCGAATAACATCCAAATACCTGAATCCATCTGGTTTTATTAGTAGAAATGAATTATCCATTCTGCTCTCTCTTCCCTTCTATTTTTTCAAGCACATTATAGTCTCGCATAATTATTTAGTCAATAAAAAAAGCTACGAATAAAATTCGTAGCAATAAAATCATTTATATATAAACGCTAGATTTTAGAATTTTCTCTTTCTAGCAGCCTCTGATTTTTTCTTTCTTTTTACGCTTGGTTTTTCATAGTGCTCTCTTTTTCTAACCTCTTGTAAAACACCAGAACGTGCACAATCTCTTTTGAATCTCTTTAGTGCATTTTCTAAAGATTCATTTTCTCTAACTTTAACTCCCATTTAAGATATCCCTCCTTCCAAATTTTACAATAAAAAATTTAAGAAAGAATTCTTATTTTAGTTTGTTAAGAGCTTTATCAAGTTGTGACTTTTTTCTTGAACATGTGTTATCTTTAATAACACCTTTCTTTGCAGCTTTTTGAACAGCTTTAAGCGCAACTTTGTATTGAGCTTCAGCTTTTTCTTTATCTCCTGCTTCAACTGATTGAAGGAAGTTCTTAACGGCTGTTTTGTATTCAGATTTAACCATTGTATTCTCAAGAGTCTTTGTCTTGCTTGTATTTACTCTTTTGATAGCTGATTTAATGTTTGGCATGTGACTAGCACCTCCTTCTTACTTTTCAAATATACGTAAGGTAGTTTAGCACATAAGGTTTGAAAAATCAAGACTATTTAACTTCAATTTTAACTATTTTTTTCTTACCTTTTGCTAGTGTGAAACTTGTTTTATCTACTGTCATATTGATGTCTGTGACCTTTTCTCCATCTAGAGTTACGCCACCTTGTTGAACTAATCTTCTAGCTTCTGATTTAGATGGTGCAATCTCTGCTGCCACCATAATATCTAGAATTCCTTTGTTTTCACCAGAAATTTCAATTGTAGGCATATTTTCAGCAAGTAATTCACCTGAAAATAGCTTTTCAGAAGTCTCTTTTGCTTTGATAGCTTCTTCTTCGCCATGTAAATATTTAACTACTTCAAATGCCAAACGTTTTCCAGCTTCTCTCTTTTCTGGCTCATTCTTTACACTTTCTTCTAGCTTATCTATTTCTTCCTTATCTAAGAATGTAAATCTTTTGATATATGGAATAACCATTTCATCATCAGAATTTACAAGGTATTGATACATTTCATATGGAGATGTTTTTTCTTTATCTAGCCATAATGCATTTCCTTCAGACTTACCAAACTTAACGCCTGATTTAGTAGTAACTAATGGCATTGTAAAGGCATATGCTTCTTTACCAAGTACTTTCTTTATTAACTCTACACCAGAAGTAATATTTCCCCATTGGTCTTGTCCAGCTACTTCCATAACGCAATTCTTATTCTTGTATAACCATAAAAAGTCATATGCTTGAAGTAATTGATATGAAAATTCGCAGTATGAAATACCCTCTTCTAGTCTTCTTTTAATAATGTCTTTATTAATCATGTAAGATACATTGAAATACTTACCTACATCTCTTAAGAAGTCTATTAAAGTGATGCCTTCTGTCCAATCTAAGTTATTAACCATTTCACAATCTGGGAAATACTTTGCAAGCTGGTTCTTTAGTCCTTCAACATTCTTTGCGATTACATCTTTTTGAGACTCATCTCTTTCAGCAGTTTCTCTAGGATCTCCAATGAGTCCTGTAGCACCCCCTACTAGAACTATTGGATGATGTCCATATTTAGCTAATCTTTCACATATCAAAAAGCTTGATAAATGGCCTATATGAAGCGAATCAGCTGTTGGATCTGTGCCTATATAGAATGTCATTCCACCTTTATTTAATTTTTCAATGAAGTCTGGATTGCTTGTCATATCCTTAATTAAACCTCTGTAGACTAAATCTTCATAGCATGTCATGTCTTTTTCCTCCTTTAATAAAAAAAGAGCCATCAAACTCTAGGGACGAAAGCCTTTCGCGGTACCACCCTAGTTTATGATTGCTCATACACTCAAATTTAAGCCTTAACGCGGCAAAAACGATTCAGCTCAAGGGGCGTAACTCCCTTTCATCGCTAATTTATGGTGAAATTATAGCAAAACGGTGTTTTTTTGTCAATTTTTTGAAAAAATTTACATAATTTGAAATGGCGCTTCCGTAGGCTTTTTGACATCAAGTCGGCTCTACAAGTGGCTTTGTGGCCGATTTTTATTGAAAAAGTGCCCATTATGTAGTATAATTATGTTATCTTCCATAGGAAGACATACTAAAGACAAAAGTGCCTTGTAAAGGGGTTGATCATTATGAATAAGATTATTACATCTCTTAATTCAATTAATAGCTTTTCTAAGAAAGTTATATTTTATGGATGTACAGTTGTACTTATTGCATGTATAACAAGTATTTGTTTGATTGCAGTTAATTCAGCTTTTATTCATGATGCATCCCTTTATGACATTGGAGTTACTCTACTTCAAAAGTTTACTAGAGTATTTGCTTATATTATCATAGCAGCTTTAGTTATGGACTGGTTTGGAAAGATTCAAGATGATGATTAAATCCCTTTCATTTGTTTATCATCTTTGCCCTTGAACATAAGATTTATCTTTGTTCAAGGGCTATTTGTTGCTCTATGATTTATTTCTCATATAGTTAAATAAATATTGTTGAGCAATTCCAGAATTTAATCCCCACTTTTTGTAGGCGTAGTCATTGATCTTTTTTACGTTTTGACTGTCGATGTAGATTTCATTCATGATTTTTTTGATCCATGTGTCTACAGGGAATGCTTCTGATTTTTTCATTGAAAATAGTAATATGCAGTCAGCAACTTTGCTACCTACTCCGTCTATGTTCACCAATTCTTTCTTTGCAGTTTTGTATTCTAATTCTTCTATTTCATTCAAGTTGATTTTTTTGTTAGAAACAAGTTGTGCAGACTTTAATACATATTTATCTCTAAATCCCAAGTTACAATCTCTTAATTCTTCCATTGTTGCTTTTGATAATTCTTTTGCTGATGGAAATAAATAAAATGTGTTTTCTTTCTTACCAAATTTAAACAACTTGTTTTGAATGTCTTGTGGAATTACTACTTTCTTTCCATATTCTTTTGAAATATTATTTATACATTTTGATATTCTAGGGATATTGTTAGCTGCCGAAATAATAAAACTAATTAACATTTCCCAAGAGTCTTGATTTAATATCCTGATTCCATTTCCAAATCTAATTGCATCTTTCATTACGCTATCATTTGTAGAAATCTCTTTTTGAATATTTTTATAGTCTTTATTTAAATCTAAATAATCAATCACAAATTCTTTTAAACTTGTTTTGTCTTCAACATATCCTTTAACCATTATTTCATCTTTTATGTATGATATGTTTAACACGCCAATTTTAACAATACCTGTGTAACTACCATCCTCTTCTTGAGTCCATCTAAAGCATTGTCCACATTCAAATATATCTTTTAAATTAAAGCAGTCCTTTTGAACCAATTTAACCGTTTCAAATTTCATAATTATTTCTCCTTTGGTTTGATTATACTACTAGCATGTGATAGAATTCAATTTAGATTTTATAGGAGGTAATTGTTATGAAAAAAACTAGAGGATTTGAAATCTGTAAAGGATATGAAGATAAAGATATTAAATTGCCAATTAGGAAAACTAAAAACTCAGCCGGATACGATTTTGAAGCAGCTGAAGACACAGTCATTCCTTCTTTTTGGAAAAGCGTTTTTGCAAATATTAAAAATGTATTTAAGGCAGAAAATGTTTCAGAAGACTACAAACCTACTTTAGTTAAAACAGGTATTAAAGCTTATTGTGGAAAAGATGAAGTTTTAATCCTAGCTAATAGAAGTTCAAACCCTATGAAAAAGGGATTAATTCTTGCTAATAGCATTGGTGTAATTGACTCTGATTACTATGGAAACAAAGATAATGATGGAAATATAATGTATGCTTTTTACAATTTTTTCCCTTTTGATACAGTTATTAAAAAGCATGAAGTTATTGGCCAAGCCTATTTCCAAAACTTCTTAATAGCCGACAATGATGCCGAGCTAAATGCCAACGCCACAAGAGAGGGCGGATTTGGAAGTACTGATGCAAAATAGATTGATTTTTACATATTTTTATTGTAAAATTGCACTTTAGTAAAACTTATGAATCAAAGGAGTAATAAATATGACAGCTTTTGAATTAAGAAGAAAATATATTGAATATTTTAAAGAACATGGACATAAAGAAATTCCAAGTGCTCCAGTAGTTCCAGAAAATGACCCTACAGTTTTATTCACTACTGCTGGTATGCATCCCCTAGTTCCATACCTACTTGGTCAACCACATCCACAAGGAACTCGTCTTACAGACTATCAAAAATGTATTCGTACAGGCGATATTGAAGATGTTGGTGATAATAGCCACTTAACCTTTTTCGAAATGCTTGGTAACTGGAGCTTAGGTGATTATTTTAAAAATGAGTCTATTCACATGAGCTATGAACTTTTAGATAAAGTTTTAGGCTTTGATATGAATAAAATATCTGTTACTTGTTTTGAAGGTGAAGAAGGTATTCCTAAGGATGAAGAAGCTGCTTCTTTTTGGGTTGATGCCGGTATTCCAAGAGCAAGAATTTATTTCTTAGGAAGAAAACACAACTGGTGGGGACCTGCTGGTGAAACAGGACCATGTGGACCAGATACTGAAATCTTCTATGATACAGGTAAAGAAGCTTGCGGTCCAAATTGCGATCCTTCATGTAGCTGTGGAAAATATCTAGAAATTTGGAACAACGTTTTCATGCAATATAACAAAACTAAAGAAGGAACTTATGAACCATTAAAGCAAAAGAACGTTGATACAGGAATGGGACTTGAAAGAGTTATCGGTCTTCTAGAAGGCAAAGGTTCAGTTTATGAAACAGAATTATTTGAAGCTGAGTTAAATAAAATTAAAGAGCTTGCAAAAAATCCTAACGAACAAAGTTCAAGAATTATTGCAGACCATTTAAGAACTTCTATCTTTATGATAATTGATGGCGTTCGTCCTTCAAATGTTGACCAAGGTTATATCTTAAGAAGATTACTTCGTAGAGTAATTCGTCACATGAGAAAGATTGAATTAGATACAAATGAGATTGCTACATTAGTTACTACTTTCATTGATGAAATCTTATATGAAATGTATCCTGAAACAAAAGCAAATAAAGATACTTGCATTGAAGTAGTAGTTGCAGAAAAAGATAAATTCATTAAGACTCTTGAAAATGGTGAAAAAGAATTTGCTAAGAATTCAGCTAGATTAAAAGAACAAGGCGAAAGCAAACTTCCAGGAGAATTAGTATTTAGATTATATGATACTTTTGGCTTCCCACCAGAAATGACATTAGAGCTTGCTCAAGAAAATGATATGACTTTAGATATGGCAGAATTTGATAAATTGTTCCAAGAGCATCAAGAAAAATCTAGAGCAGGTGCAGAGCAAAAATTCAAAGGTGGTTTAGCAGATCATAGTGAACAAACAACAGCATACCATACTGCTACTCACCTACTTCATAAAGCATTACAAATTGTATTAGGACCACATGCAACACAAAAAGGTTCAAACTTAACTGCAGAAAGATTAAGATTTGACTTTGCTAATCCAGAAAAATTAACTAAAGAACAATTACAACAAGTTGAAGATATAGTTAACGAACAAATTCAAAGAGACTTAAAAGTTACTTGTGAAGAAATGACATTAGAAGAAGCTCGCGAATCAGGTGCAACAGGTCTATTTGAAAACAAATATGGAGATAAAGTTAAAGTATATACAATCGGAGATTTCTCTAAAGAAATTTGTGGTGGCCCTCACGTTGAACATACTGGTGATATGGGACACTTTAAGATTAAAAAAGAAGAAGCTGTTTCTTCTGGTGTTAGAAGAATTAAAGCTGTTCTAGAGAAATAATTTAAAACAAAAAATAACGGACATCTCGCGGTGTCACACTTGGTTGTCTGCGGTGCTCAACGTATACCAATACGATTGCGCTCCTCGCAACCAGTGTTCCTTGCGATATGCCCGTTCTTTTTCGTTTTTGAGTTTATTTTTTAATTTTATGTTTACTTATGTTATATATTGTGATATATTTTTTTAAATTAAATATTCTAGGAGGTGAAATTAATGCATACCCCATTATTTGAAGGCGTTGGCACTGCTATTGTTACCCCATTTGACGAAAAAAATTGTATTAATTTCGAACGGTTTGAAGAGCTAATTAACTTTCAAATTGATAATAATGTAGATGCACTTATTGTTTGTGGAACTACTGGAGAACCTGCTACATATGATGATGGTGAATTTGAAGAGATAGTAAAAGCCGCCATTTCTATTGTGAATAGTCGTATTCCTGTTATTGTTGGTGCAGGAAGCAACAACACAAAATCTGCTATTAAGAAGGTTCAAATTGCTGATATGTACGATGCTGATGGTATTTTGCTTGTTACTCCATACTATAACAAAACCTCTCAGCTTGGTCTTATTAAGCATTATGAGGCAATTTGTGGATGTACTGATCTGCCTGCTATTCTTTATAATGTTCCTAGCCGTACAGGAATGAACATCGAGCTTAACACATATGAACAACTCGCAAAAATTCCAACCATTGTTGGTATCAAGGAAGCAAGTGGAAATATTTCCTATATGGCTCAGATTATTGCTAGATATGGCGATAGATTTGATGTCTATTCAGGAAATGATGACATGATTGTACCTGCTATGTCATTAGGTTCAAAAGGGGTCATTTCTGTTGCTTCTAACATCATTCCTGATGTTATTTTCGACATGTGTGAATTCTGTCTATCTAACAATTTTAAAGAGGCAACGAGGCTTCAAATTGCATTTCTTGATCTCATCAATGCACTTTTTTCCGAAGTAAATCCCATTCCTGTAAAAGCTGCATTAAGGCTCATGGGAAAAGATTCTGGACTTCCCCGTCCTCCGCTTTGGGAACTTTCTTTTGAAAAACTTGCTAAGCTTCAGAAAATCATGTTCAACCACGGAATCATCAAATAATAAAAAGCACTCGCTAAATAGCGAGTGCTTTTTCATTACTCTAATATAACTGGTTCTGTGTAATAAATGTTTCCATATAAATCTGTTAGTCTATAGTAGATTAAAATTTCATTGTCTCCTAAACTTTCATAAGAAACTTTTAGAGGCTCATCTCCAATTACCAAAGTATCATTAATTAAATACTCATCATCAAGACCTTCCTCATAACCATAACGAGGTGCGATAAAATCTATCTTATCCCCTTTGATTAATGGTCTTAATCCTTTTTCATATAATGCATTTTCTTCTGAATTATAATCTGGTTCATATCCCAATACTTCACCATCTGGATTTTCTTTGTCAAAGTATAAAATCAAATTAACTCTTTCTTTATTGTTTATTCTAGCTGGAACTTTACCTAGTTCATAATTATCTGTTCTTTCATATACTTCATAGTGGATGTTATCGCCATTAATTGCAAGCCATGTTCCATCAGATTCTATTTTTAAATCTCCTTTACTATCTAACTCAAAGAAGCTATCAACACCCATATCTATATAACCTTCTCCATCATCGTACCAAGTAACTGATTCAACTTTAGTAATTTTTTGCCAATCTTTCTTTGAAAGTGTAAGAGCAAAATAATCACCTTTATCTTGAACTTTTAACTTAGTAACATCAATCTTTGTTTCTTTATAATAATCTTCCATTTGTCTACTAAATAAAGCATCAAACCAACCATTTGTATTAAAGTTAGATAATCCAGTTTGATATGATTGGCTATTTACTGTATATGAAGCAACCTTACCATTTGCAACTAAGTTAGCATATTGGCTTAATGTATTATAATAATCTGATCCAATTCCAATATTCTTATATATCTTTAGCATTAATTCATAGTATGATAATTTTTTGTTTGGTATAAAAATTGACATACCATTTGCATTTTCTACATACTTATTTGTTTTATTATAATTTACAGCTTCTTTAACAGCAGCAACTAAGTCGCTTGATGAACTACTATTCATTCTATTAACAAAGTCTATTAAATCAATTGTATCAATATTGCCTTCTCCAAATGCTTTTGTTGTAGCAAGATTCTTTGCAAAAGCATTATAGTTCTTTTTATCAAAGTTTGTTGTTTTGATATCTTTCATAAATGAAACAAGTTTATTATAAACATTGTCCATTTTACTTAAATCAATACAACTTAGAGTTGCATCAGGATTTCTATAACTACTATTACTTGCAATAAATGAATCTACAATTGTTCTACCAGTAACATCACCTGTTTGAGAAGTGTTTCTAGATAGATTGTTTAATATCATTAGATAATCCCAACCTGTACCTGGTTCTGTCTCTTCAGATGCAATTAAGAATTTAGCATTATCTTTTAATGCATATGCTGTTTCCATATTTGCCATTAAGCATGCATCAAATCCAACAAATTCTAATTTTGTTCCAAAAGCATCTAAGGCTTTTTTAATTTCATCTATAAGTAAGTGATCATTTTTAGAAGCATTTTGATCTTGGCCAAAACCTGATACTGCTCCACCACCATGATCCCACATAATTAATGCATATTTGTCTGCAGGATAACTATCCTTTGCAAATTTCATGAAGCTAGCTAAAGTATTTGGATCAGCCATATTTTGAAGACCTAAATTATCTTTAACTAAAGTAAGTTTATGATCTTTAACTAAATATATTTGGTTTGTTTCACTAGAGATTCCATTATCAAACCAACGCTTTGCTCCACCTGTATATACTACAACGTTTATTTCATCAGCAATTGTAGCTTTAAGCATTTCTTCTAAGTCAGCTGACGCATAACCACCATCTGATTCTAGATTAGATCCGCATACATATACCATTAATGTATATTTTTCATTTGAAGCATTTTTAATAGAACTATCTTCATAAGAAGCATAATTAACATTTGAGCTACCAGTACCTGATGAACCGGTTCCACCAAATAATAAACTATACCAGCTTGAAGCAGAAGATGCTGATGATGTAGTTGTTGATGTTGTTGAAGTCGATGTTGTAGAACCAAGCAAACTTTCTAAGCTGCTTAAATTATCACCAGAAGAATATTCTATTTCCATTCCGTTATAGTATCTCATATATAAAACTACTAAGATTATTAAAATAATAATACCTAGAATTCCTGGTTTCTTTCCTCCTGATCCTGTACCGTTTGAACTTCCTAAACTTGATAATAAGTTGTTAAGATTCATACCATTATTAGCCATAAAAAATACCTCCAAACACCTCAAATTCGATTGAATTATATATTCATTTTGATTATTTTTCAATATGATTTGCTATATAAATTTTTGACAAAACGTCTTACGATGTAGCGGTGTTAATCCATATTGCTTAATAGCATCTGTATGCTGCTTTGTTCCATATCCTTTATGCTTTTCAAGGCCATATTCAGGATATTGTTTAGCATATTCATCTACCATTCTATCCCTCGTAACCTTGGCTATAATTGAAGCACAAGATATATTTATTGAAAGGGCATCACCTTTAATTATAGGTAAATAGGGTATTCCATTAGTATCTACATGCTTTTCTGCATCAATAAAAATGTAATCCGGTTTTACTTGAAGGTTAGATACTGCCTCATGCATTGCTTTTCTAGTAGCCTCTAAGATGTTTATTTCATCAATTGTATTATTATCTACAATCCCTACGCCCCAAGCTACAGCCTTTTCTTTTATTTCATCAAATAAAGCTTCCCTTTTCTTTTCTGAAAGTTTTTTAGAATCGTTTACGCCTTCAATTAAGCATCCCTTTGGAAGAACGACACACGCTGCAACCACAGGTCCAAACAATGGTCCTCTACCTGCTTCATCTATTCCTCCAATAAGTTCAAACCCTTTTTCATTATACTCTCTTTCAAACTTACTGAGCTCTACTAATCTTTCGTGTTCTTTTTCTGCTTTTATTCTTTGTTTTTCTAATTTTTCTTCTTGATTCATTTATTACTCCTATCGAACTACTTTTTCAATCTTAAAGAATTCAACACTACAATTATACTACTCATCATCATTGCAAAGCTTCCAATCATTGGATTGATTTCAATACCAAATGATTTAAAGATACCACACGCAATTGGTATCATACAAATATTGTAAATAAATGCCCAGAACAAATTTTGTTTTATAATTTTTATTGTTTTTTTGCTGATATTTATTAAATCAATAATCTTCATTAAATTATCATTCATTAATACAACATTGGCCGAATTTATTGATATATCTGTTCCATTTGATATTGCTATTCCTATATCTGCATTAACTAGTGATACACTATCATTTATTCCATCGCCACACATTGCTGTGATTCCTTTATCTTTGTATTCTTTAACAATATTAGCCTTTTCTTTAGGGCTGCAATTACTCTTTACTTCATTGATTTCAATCTCACTTGCAATCTTCATTGCAGTTCTTTCATTATCACCTGTTAGCATTATAGAATTAATACTCTTTTCTTTTAATGCTTTGATTAATTCTTTTGAATCTTCTCTAACAATATCCTTAACACCAATTAATGAAACAATCTCATTATTTTTAACAACAAACAAAATGCTATTACCTGCTGTTGTTAGCTCTTCTTCATCTCTATTTATTTTTGCAATCATCTCATTATCATCATCAAACAAAAGATGTTTTTCATCTACTAGCTTTCTATTTCCAATATAGAATTCATCTTCTTTAATTTTTGCATATACACCTTGGCCTGGAATTGCTTTAAAATCCTGGCATGCAATAGTAATGGCTTTTTTCCCTTTTGCAAAATTAACTATCGCTTTTGCTATAGGATGCTCACTTTTCTTTTCAATTGATGCAATATACTTAATAATCTCTTCTTCTTTTTCGTTTGAATAATTGAAAAGTTTTGATACTTGTAATACGCCTTTTGTTAATGTGCCAGTTTTATCAAATAATATGTTTTTTATCTTATTTGCATTTTCTAAAGCCTCGCCAGATTTAACTAAAATTCCTTTTTGAGAACACTTTCCTGAGGCAACTACAATTGCAAGTGGTGTAGCCAATCCTAAACTACATGGGCAAGCAACAACTAGAACCGTAACAAAAACTTGTATTGAATAAGAAATATCATTTGATACTGCGTACCATATTCCCATTGCAATAATAGCAATCAAAATTACCATTGGTACAAATATTCCACTTATCTTATCCGCCAATCTTCCAATTGGTGCTTTTGAGCCACTGGCTTCAGCAACCATTTTAACGATTTCAGATACTGTAGATTCTCTACCAATCTTTTCTGCTTTATATCTTATTGATCCATCATAATTTATACTTCCAGCAACTACTTTCATTCCAACTGTCTTTTTAACAGGCATACTCTCGCCAGTTATAAACGATTCATTTATGTGTGTTTCTCCGCTTATTATCTCACCATCTACAGCAACTTTTGCACCAGGCTTACATAGTACAATATCACCTTTTTTAATTTCATCGATAGTTACTTTTTTCTCTTCTTCATCTTTTATTATCAATGCATCTTTTGGTGTAATTTCTACAAGTTTTCTAATTGCTTCTTTTGTCTTATCTATATTTCTATGTTCAATATATTGTCCCAATTCAACAAAGAAAATCACCATAGCTGCTGATTCATAGTATAGATTATGGACATACGTCATTACATTAATTCCTCTAACAATTTGAAATGTTTCATATACACTATAGAAATAACTTGCAAAAACACCAATTGTAATCAAAGTATCCATATTAGGTGTTCCATGTACAAGATTCTTAATACCATTTTTAATTTTTCTTAGTCCAAAAACTAGAGAAATTCCAACCAAAACAAATAGTACTAGGGCATAGCTCACTGGATTTTTATCAATGCTTACAGCAGGTATTTCTGGTAATCCAAACATGTGTCCCATTGAAATATAAAAAATAACTGTTTCCAAAAGAATCAAGTTTATTAATTCAAACTTTTTCCATCTTTTTTGCTTTTGTTCAAAATTTAATTTATATTTACCTAGACTTTTAAAGCCCGCTTCTTTTATGAATCTATCTAAGTCTTCTTCTTTTATTTTTTTATCATCATATTCAATAGAAACACTATTCATTATTAAATTTACTTCTGCCTTACTTATTCCTTCTTGTTTATTTAAATATTTTTCTAGGCCATTTGAACAAGCAGAGCATGTCATTCCATCTACTGAAAGAGTTATTTTTTTCATCATAAACTCCTTTATAATAATTTAGTATATTCTATCATACTAGTACTAAAAATAAAACAAAAATGGAGCCCAAAAGGCCCCATTTTAAGCTTCGTTTATGTAAATTAAAATTCCATCTTATGATCTTCAAATAAATCTCCAACTGCTTGTCCTCTATGAATGTTTAAAATTGCTTTTCCAAACAAAGGAGCTATATCTAATACTTTTATTTTATCTAATTGTTTTTCTGGTGGAAGTGGAATTGTATTTGTAATTACTAATTCTTTAAGTGCTGGATTTTTAATCTTCTCTATAGCATCACCTGATAGAACTCCATGTGTACATGCTGCATAAATATCTCCTGCTCCATTATCTTTTAGTACTCTTACTGCTTCCATCATTGATCCAGCAGTATCAATTTCATCATCAAATATAATACATGTTTTTTCTTTAACATCACCTATTACATGTGATGCAATTGCTTTATCATCATTTCCAAATCTTTGCTTATCTATAAGTGCAATTTCTGTACCAAGTCTTCTTGCATATTTATAAGCGTTTTTCGAACTACCCGCATCAGTAGCTACTACAACAAACTTACTTACATCATCATTAACCATTGGTCTAAAATAATTTGTAAGAATATCTTTTGCTCTTAATTGATCTGATGGTGCTTCTATGAATCCTTGTATAGCTGGATTGTGTAAGTCACAAGTTAGCACCCTGTCAGCTCCTGCTGTAACTAATAAATCAGCCACGAGTTTTGATGTTATTGGAACTCTTGGCTGATCCTTTTTATCCGACCTTGCGTATGGATAATAAGGAACAACCGCTGTAATTCTTCTTGGTGATGCTCTCTTTAAGGCATCTAGCGTAATTAGTAGTTCCATTATTCTCTCATCTACGGGTGGCTGTACTGTTTGAAAAACAAATATGTCATCTTCTCTTACTGTTTCTAAGATTCTAACGAAAGTGTTGTCATTTTTGAATTTGAATGCTTCTTTCTGTCCTAGCTCTACTCCTATCTCGTCGCAAACTTTTTGAGCAAAATCCTCAGCTGATCTACAGGCAAATATTTTTAAATTATTCACCAATATACACTTCCTCTCCAAAAAACTTTTATTTCCTTACCACTATTTTAGTTTAATAAATCAATACAATTTGTTCAATATATTATTCAAATATTAATAATAAATTTGTGTAACAAAAAAGTCATTATGTATGCTACATAATGACTTCTTATTTTAAACCAACACGTTAATAAACAATGTATTTCTATTACTAGTATAAATGACGAGGACTGTGTCTAGGCTCGATTCTCTTACTACTCCCATAGAAATGAGCTTCTCCTTGTCTTCTCTAGAGTATTCGCAAAACACTATTTGTTCAGGCTCTTTAATTCCAGCCATTTTAAGGCCAGTATATATAAAACTCACAAAATTCGAATCTGAAAAAATAATGGAAAAAACTTTAGGATTTTCTGGCATACTTCTGAAATAGAATTTATCAATAATTGAATTTAGCCGTGCATGATTTTCGTTCATCACATCCAGATCAATGTCATCATCCCAGTTGTCCGGCTTTTTCATAACCTCATCAAAAGGTATACCCAAGCTCACACTCCCCGCCTCCATTTCTAATAATTATTTTCCATAGAGAATCTCAAAATCCATCAATACCTGGTTATTATACACCTTTTTATGTAAATCTTCAACATCTTTTTATATTAGGCCAAAATCCTCTTCTTCGTACTCACTTTCTTCTTCCTCTTCACCCTCATATGATTCGGTCGTATTTTCATCAATCCATGCTATAAATTCATCATTTGCATCTCTAAATTCAATAGCAGATATTTCAGGTACTTCGTAGTCATGAAGAGAAGCTATCTCGTCTCTAACTAAATCATAGAAGCTACCTACTGTTCTAAATTCAAGTTTATACTCATGAGCAAGCTCTAAATTGCCATTCCACCAATATTTGGAATCAACTTTAGATACTTGGCATCCTGCAACTAGATGTTTGTCTAATAATGTATCGCATATTGTTTCAGCAACTTTTTTGTCTTTGCAAAGTGTTGTAACAATAATATATTTTTCCATAAAAAATCCCCTTCCATAAGTTACATTCTAAAAACGAATATAACATAGTGAAAGGGAAAAATAAATAAAAGTAACAATATATTAACAATAAATTTATATATCTAACAGCCTAAAACCGTAAACATTAATACTACTGCTAAGAAATTATTTAAAGCATGTAAACAGATATTAACAATTATATTATTGCTTTTTGCATAAACTGATGCAAATGCCCAACCCATAATGCAATATGGTATAGAAGTTATTACAACATCAAATAATGTCGATTCAGAAATTGCATGTAATACACCAAAGATTAATCCTGAAATAATTATAAATAAATACTTGTTTGGTATTATCCTTCTTAAAGATCCTCTAAATACACATTCCTCTACTATAGGGGCCCATATTACTGCCGCAAATGCAAGATACCACATCGGTAAATCAAGTAACGAGAATTGATTTTCAGAAGCTGTATGGCTAGTTATTACTAATCTAACAATATTAGCAATCATTGTTACTACGAGAGTTAATATGAATGTTCTTCTGACAAATCTTCTATAATGAGCAAAATCTGCTTTAAAAGCTTTTATACCATTCAATAGTTCTTCATGGTAAATTAGTAGTATTATTCCTAGAACAACTATATCTATTATTAAATCAACAATTATAGATAATGTTTCATTTTCAAATGCAGTAGGAAATAATGATGCAAGACATTTTCTTAATACCACATATAAAAGAACATATGCTAGAATAGCTACAACTCCAAGTACGATTTCTTTCTTACTATTATATAGTCTCTCTAAAGGAGTTATTTTTCCATTTGGAATTGGATAGTCTTCTTCATCTTTTCGCTTTAGACAAAGTACAATAATTAAGTTAACTAATCCAATTAAATTGATAAAAACATTTGTGCCAAGAAGCATAATAATAATGCTATATATTATTATTCTTTTTTTATTCCTTAGGATGTGATTATTCTTTGCGATAACAATAGTAATTGCACTAATAACAATAAAAACAATCGACGTGACAATAATATATCTTTGATAATAATCAGTCCAAAAGTCTTCATTAGACATATCTAATAGATTATTTATTCTTTCAGAATCACTCGTTATAAGAATCTTATCAAATATATTAGGTTCCTTTTTATCATCAATTTCAATATCTGGGCTATCTATATTGCTCTTCTCCATTAGCTGAGCTTCTATTTCTTCAAATACTTTCATGCTTTCATTTAAAGAATTAACCAAAACTTTTGCAATAAAGCCTGATGCTAACATCATTAATAAACTAAGCACAATTAGTATTATAGATGAAATAATAAAATACTTTTTTTTCATAAAAATCCTCCTTAAAGCCGTTGACATAATCCTGTGACGATGTTAAAATCACTAAAAAATATTGTATCACATTATGGTTTTTATTACCAATAATAATTGAGGAGGGAGCTTTCATGGCTAGAGACCAAAACCCTGGAGATAGTGTTATTGCGCTAGAAACTCTTAATAGAAATTCTTGCGAAAAATCCGCTGCATATCTTGAGGCCAAAAAAGAATATGATGAGATAGTTAAAGCAATGAAGGATTATATTTCCAAATATGCGCCAGTTACTAAATTTGAGCTTTCAAAGCACACATACTATGCCGGCAAAAGCGTTGGTCCTCACCAAGACCCAAATATGAGATACCTATCTGGCAGGTCATTACTCAGTACTTCTGGTAATTCTGAATACATTAGTGTCTTTAGACTAACCGAAATGCTTAGATATATTCTCATTACAGAAGGATGGGAATCATATAACAACTGTTCTGATTTTACTCTTTATATCAGAAATAATAAAAACTATTATTATTTATAAAAAAATCCCCGAGCGCTTATTGGGCACTCGGGGGTTTTATTATACTAATCTAACTAATTTAACATTAATCTTTTCACCATTGATATCTAACTCTGTAGCTTCCTCTTTAGTTGATTCCTCTACTTTATCTGCTAATGTTTCATCAGCAATTTGCTCTTTGTTCTTTTCGATTATTTCAGCTAATTTAGAATTTCCAGAATAATACATCTCAATGTGATTTTGTACTTCAAATCCAGAATCTTTTCTTAGATTTTGAATCTTAGAAATATACTCTCTTACAAAACCTTCTTCAATTAACGCATCATTTAATTCAACATCTAGAACTACTGTTATGTCGCCATCTTGAGCAGATACATATTTTTCTGATTTAGATGTTTCAATTAACATATCTTCTTCTAATAATTCATATTTTGTTCCATCTAATTCAATAACAACTTTATTATTTGCTTTTAATTCTGCAACAAAAGCAGTTCCATCTGTTTCATTTAAGTATGTTCTTAATTTTTGTAAGTCTTTACCAAATTTTGGTCCACAAGTCTTTAGATTTGGTTTAACATTATATGATACAAATTTGCCTGCATCTTCAGTGAATTCAACTTCTTTTACGTTTAATTCTTCTTTAATAATGTAATAATATCCTTCATCTAAATGTCTCTTTGTACCAACATATGCTTTAGATAAAACTTGTCTATTCTTCATTCCTGATACATTTCTACATGTTCTTCCTAGTGTAACTATATCTAAAACTAAGTCCATATTTTGTTCTAGTTTTGCATCTATATAGTCTTCGTTAGCCACTGGGAAATCACATAGATGAATACTTTCTGGAGCTTCTTTATCAAATCCTACTACAAGGTTTTGATAGATTTGTTCTGTCATAAATGGTACAAATGGTGCACATACTTTAGATAGTGTTACTAATGTTGTATAAAGTGTCATGTATGCATTTATTTTATCTTGTTCCATTCCCTTAGCCCAGAATCTATCTCTTGAACGTCTTACATACCAGTTAGATAATTCATCAGTAAAGTCTTGAATTGCTCTTGCTGATTCTGTAATTCTATATTCTGTCATGTTTTCATCAACATATTTTACTAAGCTATTTAATTTAGATAAAACCCATTTATCCATTTGAGATAATTTATCATATTCTAGCTCATATTTTGTTGGATCAAAATTATCAATGTCTGCATATAATACATAGAATGCATATGTATTCCAAAGTGTTCCAATGAATTTTCTTTGATATTCAGAAACACCTTCATCATAAAATCTTGTTGGGAGCCATGGTGCAGAGCTTGCTGCAAAGTACCAACGTACTGCATCTGCTCCTTGTTTATCTAATACTGACCAAGGATCTACAACATTTCCTTTATGCTTACTCATCTTTAATCCATCTTTATCTTGAACGTGTCCTAATACTAAGCAATTTTCAAATGGTGATTTATCAAATAGTAATGTTGAAATTGCCATAAGTGTGTAGAACCATCCTCTTGTTTGGTCGATAGCTTCTGAAATGAATTGTGCTGGGAAATGTTTCTCAAACAATTCTTTGTTTTCAAATGGATAGTGATATTGTGCGAATGGCATAGAACCTGAATCAAACCAACAGTCAATTACATATGGAACTCTATTCATTGTCTTTCCACATTTTTCACACTTGATGTGAACTTCATCTATGTATGGTTTGTGAAGTTCGATATCATCTGGAACATTGTCACCTAATTTCTTAAGTTCTTCCACACTACCAATTACGTGGTGATGGCCACATTCGCACTCCCATACTGGAAGTGGTGTTCCCCAATATCTACTACGAGATAATCCCCAGTCAATAACATTCTCTAAAAATTTACCAAATCTTCCAGTTCTAATTGTGTCTGGATACCAATTTACTTTGTTATTATTGCTTACTAATTCATCTCTTAATTTACTCATTGCAACAAACCAGCTTGCTTTTGGATAGTATAATAGTGGTGTGTCACATCTCCAACAATGTGGATATGAGTGTAAATGCTTTGCTGAACTAAACAATTTGTTTTCTTGTTTTAGCCAGTTTACTATGTCTTGGTCACAGTCTTTTACAAAGCGACCTGCCCATGGTGTAACTTCTTCTACAAATTTTCCTGATTTATCAACTAAGTTTATAAATGCTATTCCATTTTGTTTTGAAACTAAGCTGTCATCTTCACCATAAGCTGGTGCAATATGAACAATTCCAGTACCATCTTCTAAATTTACGTAATCCCCATGAATTACTTCAAATGCTTTTCCTTCTACTTTAGCAAATGGCATTAGCTGCTCATATTTAGTTCCCAGTAATTCTGTTCCAGGAAATTCTTTTTCAATTTCATATGGTGTTTCCTTTAATACTACTTTTAATAAATCTTTTGCTAATATATAGTTTTCATATTCTGGTTCCTCTTCTGTTCCAACATTTGCTTTAACTTCTACATAAGTATAAGCTTTGTTTACACATAATGCTAGGTTTGATGGTAATGTCCATGGTGTTGTAGTCCATGCTAAAATGTATTTGTTTTCCCCTACTACTTTAAATTTTGCAATACATGTTAGGTCTTTTACATCTTTATATCCTTGTGCTACCTCATGTGAAGAAAGTGCTGTTCCACATCTTGGACAATATGGCATTACTTTATGTCCTTCATATAATAATCCCTTTTCCCACATTTGTTTTAAAGCCCACCATACTGACTCAATATAATTATTATGATATGTTACATAAGGATTATCCATATCTACCCAAAATCCTACTTTGTTTGTCATTTTCTCCCAGGTTGAAACATATGTAAACACACTTTCCTTACATTCCTTTACAAATTTCTCTACTCCATATTCTTCAATTTGTTCTTTACCTGAAATTCCTAATTTTTTTTCAATTTCAAGTTCAACTGGCAATCCATGTGTGTCCCAACCGGCTTTTCTGTCTACATGATATCCCTTCATTACTTTATATCTTGGGATTATGTCTTTCATTACTCTTGTTTCTATATGACCAACGTGTGGCATTCCATTTGCTGTTGGTGGTCCATCATAAAATGTAAAATATCTTTCTCCTTTATTCATATCAAAGTTTTTCTTTATTACGTCTTTTTCTTTCCAAACTTTTGCAACTTCTCTTTCCATCCCCACAAATCCGTTGGGTAATTCAACTTTTTTATACATTTTTCTCCTCCTGTGATGTTTTTTGGGACGGGGCAAAAAAACATCAAATTTTTTATTAGTGATGTTTTTTTGCCCCGTCCCAAAAAACATCACTCAATACTAAACTCAGCTACATTTACAGTTTTAATAACAGGCGTATTATCATCTTCCAGAACAATAACTCTAAATGACTTCTTGTTGTCTCTTTTTAATTTAACTTGAGAAATGTCAAATAACATATTTGTACTAACATCCATTCCAAGAGGTAATGTTTTATTTTTATTGTCATAAAATACGCTATTTGTGTAAGCAATTGCATTAGTATTTCTTTCAAGATTTATTTTATATAAATTGATTCTGTTTTCTTCGCCTTTTATTGCTTTTTTTATTTCTTGTTCTGGGTTTAAAT
>JAFYBZ010000015.1 GCA_017539905.1 Clostridia bacterium
AAATAACCCACAAACATATCAACAAGAGAGTAATTGAACTGATTGAAGAAAATGAAAAAAAAGGTAAGAAAATAGTTCTGATTGATGTTCCTCTCATGTTTGAAAGTGAGTTTAACAAAATGTGTGATGTCGTAATTTGCGTGACAGCAGACTATGAGACAAAAATACAAAGGATAATGAAAAGAGACAAAATCACAAGAGAAAAGGCAGAAAAGAGATTAAGAAGTCAGATGTCGGATGATGAGCTAAGAAAACTTTCTGATTATGAAATCGTGAATGATTCAAAAAGAGATGTTACAGCACAAGTCAGTGATTTAGCCAAGAAATTATTTAAGGTTTAATTAAGACTTTCCCAATGAAATACACTATACAGCCATAACCATATGGCGATAAAATCAAATAATTAACTCTAAAGGGCAAATATTCATGTTAAATTTGTGAAATATTTGGCTTTTTCTATTGCAATTTAAGGGTGAATATGATACAATATGCATAATGAATATACATTATGCTTAAGGAGATTTTTGTTATGTCTATTCCCGCAGATATTTTAGCCGTTGAAAGACCTAAAAGTACTCGTGTTTTGTATTCTTTTGGTAGATATCTTGTCGTTAAAAGAACTTCTAAAAGAGTTAATGGTAGAACTGTTCCTGTTGATCTTGGTACTATTGGTGAGATTAAAGATGGAAAATATGTTGAAATTAGAAAAGAACCACGCAGAGGTAAACATGATCGTGTTGCAGATATTAAAGATTATGGTGAAGTAGCTTTATGCGATAAAGTAGGAAATAGTATTCTTGATAATTTAAAAGTAATATATGATGAACCGGATGCAAGAAGAATATATGTACTTGCATTGTTAAGAGCTGCATATCCTGATATTAGAAATAGAGACATACAATTAGCATATGAAACATCATTTGTATCTGAAATGTATCCAAAGGTAGCTTTATCGGAAAATACAATATCCTCATTTTTGCAAGATACAGGTATGGCATATAGTAAAATCAGTCAGTTTATGCAAAATAGAATAAATAGTTTTTCGGGCAAAGACATTGTAATAGATGGAATGCTTAAAGAATGTAATAGTGATACAGATACATTTTCAGAGTTTTCAAGAAAGGGAAGCAAAAAAGGATCAAAAGATTTAACATTAATGTATGCATATGATCCGGTAAGTAAAGAACCGGTAGCAGTAAAACCATACCCAGGTAATATGTTAGATTTAACTAGTGTAGAGGATTTCATATCAGAATTCAGTGTACAATCAGGTCTAATAGTAATGGATAAAGGCTTTTATGGTCCTTCAGCAGTAAAAACAATAAAGAGTAAAAAGAATCTAGGATATATCATACCATTAAAACAATCATCCAAGAAAATCACTGATAATGACATGGATAAAGGAATCACATCTATCTTGAGTGAATACAAGGATGCTCATATATTCTGGAAAAAGAAGAAACTTGATGATGAATGTTATCTATATTCATTTAGGAATCCAAAAGATGCATATGATCAAGAAGTAGGATATTTATCACGCAATAGAAAAAAAGGCACTTACTCCGAAGAGAAGTACCTTGATAAACAAAATGAATTTGGATTAATTGTATTTGAATCCAATAAAGATTTAGAACCTTTTGCTGTATTTGAAGCATATTCAAAGCGTTGGGAAATTGAAATCATGTTCAATCTATACAAGAACATTATTGAATTGAATACCACTAGGGTTCAAGGTGATTATCGTGTATATGCCACTGAATTTATTAATTTCCTTTCTGTTTTAATTTCTTCTAGGGTTAAATCTTTATTATTAGATAAAGATATTTCTTCTAAATATTCCTATAAACAGGTTTTCAATTACCTTTCTAAAGCCAAAAAAGTCCGTTGTGGTTCTGAACGTAAATGGTCATCTTCTAAAGTGGTTAAATACATTTCTGAACTTATGGATTCTTTGGGTGTATAGTGTATATTTTTGGGATTTCGTTATTTAAAGCATATCCTTCAAACTCACAATCAATTGAATCCATATATTTTTTCATGTCTTTTTCTCTAGAATCATGAAGAGTACATGCTGACAAAAGAAACAACTCTAAACATAAAACTAAACTTAAAATCTTAATAATCTTTTTCATTTTTATATTTGCCCCCTTATCTTACTGTTTACTTTTTATAGATACACACGCCTAGCTATTCTTATTTTTCATAATATCCTACATATATCAAAATCTATCTCACCAATCAAAAAAACAACAGATATAATAATTCATCGGATTATAATAAAATGTTACCATTATACCGACAAAAAAACAATATCAACCTTTAAACGTATTGCAATCAAAATTAAACAATCTAGCAACTTAATAGAATAGTAAAACAAAATCCCAATTTTTATGTAACACTCCATAGAAATTGGGATTTAATATTAATTTAATTCAGTTCAATTAGTCCATTCCTGAGGGCAAACCCTATTTTCTTTAAACCATACCCATTCTTTTAATACTCTATTGTCATTTGAACAATTGACAGTTATTCCTTCATTTGTCGTAGATACTACAATATTTCCATTCATTGAAGTATATGTTTTTTGTTTAAAATCAACACAAAGAGTTGTAACATAAACTCTATCAGTATATGGGGCTACATTGTCTATAAATTCTTGAGTTGGAAATTGATTCTCATTTACATCTGTATATTCGGAACTACCACAGCAACAGCAAACACAAATAATATCTGGTTGGATTCTTTCCATAAGACCTTTTGATGATGACGTCTTAGAACCATGGTGGCCTGCCTTATATAAGTCTACTTTTGGCAATTCATTTAAAGCATATAAGGATTTTTCTCCCCTTTCTTCTAAATCCCCAGTAAATAAATAATTGTGACTACCATAAGTAAATAAAGTACATACTGAGTGATTATTCTCTCCGCTTGTCTTCTCGTGATAATACTTTTGGTCTAATATTTTCATATTTATACCAGAACCTAAATCAAAATCAGTCTTGCCCTCGTTTACACATTGCTCTGCTGTATAATAAGTGGCACCATTATTTATCTCATCATTTAACTCAAGAAGGTATTTGCCATATAAATTACTAGAGCCTTTATCAGTTTGGTTAGTTTGGGAAAAACCAATTATAGTTTCACATTCGTATTTATCAAAGATACTTCCATTTAAAATAGAAAACCCAGCATAGTGATCTTCATGAGCATGTGTAACTATAACGTATTCAAGCTTGTTGTCTAAAACGTAATTATCTAAATATGCTGTAATTGTACTAATGCTAGTTGATTTAGATCCAGCATCTATCAAAATATCAGTTTCACCAGCTTTAATGTAAGTACAATCACCAGTATACGCATTCCCAAGTTCCAAAAAATGGATTTGTAATTCACCCTCAATAATTATTGGGTCTTGCTCATGGTCGTGATTTTGCTCTTGGTTCTCTTGATTCTCTTGGTTACTTTGATTTGCTTCAGAATTAGTCTGTTTTTTTTCGCGATGTCCACCACCATAATAAGTTAAAACTCCAAAACAAATTACTGCACCTAGAATAAATGCAACAACGCATGAAACTACAATGGAGATTTTTGACTCTTTTTTCTTTTCTTTTTTAGCCATATTATTCTCCCTTTACAACCTTTATTGTTCTAGTTAAAATTGTAGGAGTCCAAATAAAAGTCCTTCCATACTTTAAAGAATCAACTTCATATGTGATAATATATTCCCCCTCTTTATCTAGCGGAATTACATATACCCCGTTCTCACCATTTAATGTAGATGTAGTAACTAAAGTACTTGAAACATCCTTACCAAAACTTATGGCGGTAACTCCTTCTTCAACGTAAGTAAAAGTTTTATCGGCATCTTCAGAGTAATCTAATGTTATGACCTTCTCCCCGTTGAGAACATATTTATCATTCTTTGAAATAGCCTTATATGCGAAAAACCCAACGAGTGCTCCAACTAGTAAAAACAATACAGAATACAAGGCAGCATATGGATGTTCTTTAACAACTTGTTTAGTTGCCTTTTTTGCTGCTTTTTTAACAACTTTTTTTACTATCGACGCCATGCAACCTCCTTATCTTAATTCTATTCCTTCCTTCTTTAACGCTACTAAAATTTTACCCACATTTTGATCAACTTCTTCCATAGTAAGTGATCTCTCTGGATTGTTGAATACTAAATGATAAGCCATACTCTTCTTAGTTGAGAGAATTCTTTCTCCTTCATAGACATCGAATAGTTCAATACTTTGAAGTGTTGAATCTGAATTCTTTTTAATGCATCTTACGACTTGTCCATTTGGAACTGTTTTATCCATCACTAATGCCAAATCCCTTTCTACAGATGGGAATTTAGGAATAGCCTTATATTTCAATTTCCTATTTAATAATGAAGAAATCTTTGCATAATCAATTTCTCCAACATAAATTCTCTTATCAGTACCTAGTTTTTCAGAAATAACTGGGTTCAATTCTCCAATATATCCTATTGAAGTTCTTCCAAACATAACTTCTGCACTTCTTGTTGGGTGCATAAATGGTCTATCGCATTTTTGGAAATCAACATTGAAAGTGGCTCTCAAATGTTTTAATAGTCCTTCAACTACTCCCTTGATTGTGAAGAAATCTTCCCCATCACCAAACATACCAAGCATTAATTTATCTTCTTGAACTGGTATCTCCTCTAGAGGAAGTGCCTTTGGCTTGTATGTCTTAGCAACTTCAAATATCCTTCCTGATAAATTCTTCTTATTCAAATTATGAATGATGACCTTTACCATTGAAGGAAGAAGAGTGGTCCTCATTATAGAGATGTCTTCTCCAAGTGGGTTTAAAATTCTAATAAACCTATATTCATCACTGTCCTTGTCCATCTTGAAGTTATCGTAATCCTTTTCAGAGATGAAAGAATATGTGATTGCCTCACTGAATCCTTCAGAAACTAAGTAACTTTTTAAGCTGTTTAAATCCTTTTGTTCTTTAGTTAATCCACCTACAGTTATCTCAGCATCTTTAAGCAATGTGTCGATAATGTTGTCATAACCGTACATACGAATTACTTCTTCAGATAAATCAGGATAATCCTCTATGTCATCCCTATATAGTGGAATTGTTACTTTAACATTTTCTCCATCTACATCAACTCCAAAATTAAGTTTACCTAAGATTTTGATAATTTCTCCCTTTGGAACATCAATTCCAAGAGGTCTATTGATTTTAGCAAAAGTAGTATTGATTACTTTTGGTTGCATATCTTCATGGTTTACATCAACGAAAGTTTTTGCAATCTTTCCTGCCTTTAATTGCCAAATTAATGACAAAGCTCTTCTCATACCAAGTTCAGCAAGGTAAGCATCAGTACCCTTTTCAAATCTAGAAGATGAATCAGATCTCTTTCCAAGAGCCCTTGAAGTCTTTCTGATTGAATCCCTCTTAAACATTGCAGATTCAAATACTATCTCTTTTGTTTCATCAGTTATACAGCTATTCTTTCCACCCATTACACCGGCAATACATTGTGGTTTTTCGCTATCGCAAATTACAAGGTTAGATGTGTTTAGTGTAAACTCCATATCATCGAGAGTAGTAATCTTTTCATCTTCGGTAGCTCTTCTAACAACAATTTTGTTTCCAGTTAAGTATTGATAGTCAAAACTGTGCATTGGCTGACCTATTTCAAGAAGAACAAAATTTGTAATATCTACGATGTTGTTAATTGGTCTAAGTCCCATAGATAAAAGTCTCTTCTTTATCCATTCTGGAGATTCTTCTATCTTTATATCTTTCACATATTGAGCAATATATCTAGGACAAAGGTCTGGGTCTAAAACTTCTACATTTACCTTTTCAATGCTGTCATAATCTTCTGTTTCATAACTTAAATCAGGCATTTTAAGAGGTTTATCTAAA
>JAFYBZ010000016.1 GCA_017539905.1 Clostridia bacterium
ATTGGAACAGGATCATCATTCATAATAATATCTTGTCCTGGTCTTTCCTTTTGTAAAGCCTTCTTTTCTTCCTCAAATTGAATTGCTTCTTTGATAGCACATTTACATACCTGATTACATAATTCTTTCAAATCAGCTCCAGAAAATCCTTCAGTTAATTTAGCGACAAAGTCCAAAGGTATTTTTGGATCTACTGGTGTTTTTCTCAATATTGCTTTAATGATACTTAATCTACTTTTTAAATCAGGTAAAGGAATATAAATTAATTGATCTAATCTACCAGGTCTTAAAAGGGCTTCATCTAAAATATCAGGTCTATTAGTAGCTCCTACAATAAATACGTTCTTTTTAACTCCTATACCGTCCATCTCTGTTAAAAGTTGATTAATAACTCTATCAGCTGCTTCTCCTCCGCCTCCATGCCCTGAACCTCTACTAATACCTATGGAATCCAATTCATCAAAGAATAAAACACAAGGAGCACTTTGTCTGGCTTTATCAAATATTTCTCTTACATTTGCTTCAGATTCTCCAAACCACATTGTAAGTAATTCAGGTCCTTTAACAGAAATGAAGTTACTAGAACATTCGGTTGCTATTGCTTTAGCCATCAAAGTTTTACCACATCCTGGAGGTCCATAAAATAAAACACCATGACTTGGATTTAAACCAAATTTAACATACTTATCTGGATGATCCAAAGGATATAAGATCATTTCTTGTAAACTTTTTTTGACATCTTCCAAACCTCCGATATCTTCCCATTGAACGTTTGGTACTTCTACTACAGTTTCTCTTAAAGATGATGGATTTGTTTGACCCAATGCAGTTTGGAAATGATCATTAGTCACAGCCATTGAATCTAAAATGGCTGCATCTATAGTTTCATCTTCTATATCAATTACGTCCATTTTTTCTCTCAAGCATTGAAGGCCTGCCTCAGTGGCTAATTGTGCAAGATCTGCTCCGACATAACCATGAGTATCATGAGCAACTTTTTGTAAATCAACATCTTCTGCTAATTTCATATTTTTAGTATGAATTCTTAAAATTTCCAATCTTCCAGTTTCATCAGGGACGCCGATATCAATTTCTCTATCGAATCTTCCAAATCTTCTTAAAGCTGTATCTAAAGCATTAGGTCTATTTGTGGCACCCATGACAATTACTTGACCTCTTGCTTTAAGACCATCCATTAATGTTAATAATTGACTGACTATTCTTCTTTCGACTTCACCTTGAACTTTATCTCTTTTTGGTGCAATTGAATCAATTTCATCAATGAAGATAATAGCAGGTGAATTTTTTTCTGCTTCTTCAAAAGCCTTTCTTAGATTTCCTTCAGCTTCTCCTGCCATTTTAGACATAATTTCCGGTCCATTTATTAGAAAGAAAAATGCACCAGTTTCATTGGCGATAGCTCTAGCTAATAAAGTTTTCCCACTTCCTGGTGGCCCGTATAACAAAACACCTCTTGGTGGTTTAATTCCAAGAGTTTTAAAAAGCTGTGGATGTCTTAAAGGTAATTCAATCATTTCTCTAATAGCAGCAAGTTGCTTTCTG
>JAFYBZ010000017.1 GCA_017539905.1 Clostridia bacterium
AAATAGGTAGTATGAGTCGAGACTCGGATAGGAACGAGAGAATGCGCAGGAGATTATCAGCACTATTTTCTAAATATTATGTAAAAGAGAGGAATTTTACATCATGAAAATTATAAGTGAAAAAACTGGAAAAGAATATCCAAATGTTGAACTTTGCCTCGCCGCAGAAAAGGAATACGACGACAAAATCGCATAGGCAGAAAAAGAAAAAGAAGCTCTTGCTGTGAAAAAGGAAGCAGAAATTGCAGCTCGTAAAGAAGCAGCAGCAGCAGTTGAAGAGAAACGTAAAGCTCTTCTTTCAGCCGAAGAAGAGTTTCGTAAAGAACTTGCTAAGTTCTGTGAAAAGTATGGTGCTTATCATTATACCATTAAAAATGGAGATGAATCTTGGGCACAACTCTTTGACAACTTCTGGAATCACTTCTGGTTTTAAACTGGACTAGGGGCTACACCCTAGCCCCAATTTATAGGCCTCTGGTGCAACGGTAACATGCCGGCCTCCAAAGCCGTGAGATGTGGGTTCGAATCCTACGGGGCCTGCCAACACAAATTAAAAATATATACTACTTGATTTTTTAAAAAAAATTTGATATAATATATATAGAAAGTTAAGAAAGACCTATACAGCAATTTTCTTTTAGATTAATAAAGAAGATACAAAAAGGGCTTACGGGTCCACCGAAGCGCGGGGAAGTTCTTCGTGATCGTCAGTGTGAGTTTGAAAATAGAGGGTACTTTGTAGCATTGAGTAGATTAAATAAGGAAACTCTATTAGGTCTTGTGTGTGATAATGGAAGAATGTGCATTAAAATATCACTCTTCCACTATATGCGGATATAGTTTAACTGGTTAAAACATATGCCTTACAAGCATGAGACGTCGCGGTTCAAGTCCGTGTATCCGCACCATTACGACGGTTAGGTATTCGTCGTGGTTTATTTCCTTTCTAATTGTATATAGACTCATACAGCAATTTAATTTGGGATAGACTGTTAATCTATAATTCAAATCGAGTCTAGTTAATATATTCGGGTGTACGCCAACTGGTAGACGGCTAGATTTGGGATCTAGAGGCTGGGAGTTCGAACCTCCCCACTCGAACCAGTAAAGACACACACAGCAAATATTAAGTCTAATCTTAATACCATCGGTTCAAATCCGATCATGTGTACAGCACACGTAGCTTAGTAGGATAAAGCATAAGAATTAAAGCGTGTCTTGTTGTTTTTTAAAAGAAGGGGATTAAAATAGAAAAGAAGGAAAGATTACATTTAGCCACACCAGGAGCAGTATATTTTTTAACTAATCGTAAATTAGTTTATGATCTTGTAAATACTGGAAATTTTAATTTAATTAAAACATATTTTTCTAATCAATATAAGAAATGGTGGGAATTTTGGAAATTAAAAAAACCAGTTGGTTATGAAATAATGTGTATTAGAGATTTAGAAGCATAAAACAAAAATATATAGCCCCGTAGTGTAATGGTAACACGCGAGACTTTGAATCTTAAGTTCCTAGTTCAAATCTAGGCGGGGCTGCCACAGAAGCATTAGGAATGGAAACCCTATATAAGTCTTTGGTGTTTAAGCCAGGAGGTAGGATTAGAAGTGTCCACCCTTTAAAGAGTGATTTGAGGGGCGCAACAAGTCTTTGGTATGTAACACACTGGCTGGGTTTGCGGTGATCCTAAAAACCGGATGGCCCCTAACTGCTAAAAAGCGATGCCACTGGGCGACGAATGGGAGGACCCAGGCTAATATAACCTCCCGTATAATGGGGAACTAGGCGAAGTGGTACAGCCGCGTATTGACATTGTCTAGTTATAGACAGAGACTGCAATTCTTTCTTGCTTGCTTTTGGAGCACGTGTTTTGAGGTTCGAATCCTCAGTTCCCCACCAAGTTTAACAGTTTAAACAAAGCAAGGATCATTACATTAACCTTGTGGATGAGGCTAAGTAACATTAGGCTATATAAACTGTTTACCGTAGAGAAAATTGAGTATTGGCGGTAGTTCTTATGCGGGCAGATACAAGTATAAGCGCGCACAGTAGCGAAAGTGCTGTTATATTGGATAGTGGTTACAATTTATTAATGATTATAAATGAATGATGAAAATTATTATTGTTTGACTTACTCCAATTAAGTATCAGATAATGATTAGTAATCGAAAAGCCCTTTATTCTTCTTTGAGGTAGGTAGGTTGATTGAAGAGTATGTTATTTATATATAGGACATATGGCGTTCAATGTTAGCAAAGAAGGTAAAGGGTTTTTTTATTATCTTTGCAAAGGATTAACATATGAAAGAAATTATTTATAAAATTAGATATTTTATTGACGTTTATATTGTTTTTCCAATTAAACGATGGTGGAATTATCATGTAAAAGGATTATATGTTCCAAATAATATGCGTAGTTAGGCTTTATTAGAATATTGTGAAAAAGTAATTAAAGATAATAATTATCAACCGCAAGGCGCATATGAACATTCATTTGAACAACGATTATATGAATCATATTTAAAAGTAATTGAAAATTTAAAAGCAATGTATCCAAAGGATGATTTTACTTGGTTAAAATATGAAGATGAACGCCAATATTGTGCGGGTAGGATTTATGAATTATTAGTACAAATGCCTTGGGTAGATGAATAAATGAGTTGAAATTTTATAAAAAAAATGATATAATATATATGTAAAAAATAATTGATTTAAAAAGGAATTGATGTTATGAAAAATTATCCGATTGATAAGTACCGTTTTTATGATGCTGGCAATAAGATTATTGCTGTGTCTACTTATGCTGGCAAGCAGGTCCGTGGAGTTGCAATTTGCCATCCTGATGATGAGTTTGATATTGAAACTGGTAAGAAGATTGCCGCAGCTCGTTGTAATTATCGTATTGCAAATAAGCGATATGAACGCGCTCAGGCAAAGTATGCAGAAGCACAGAAACAGCTTATTAGCGCTCAGCAGTATCTTGATAAGATGAAAGAATATATGACTGATTCTTTTCTTGCTGCGAATGAAGCAGCACAATTTTGTGATAATATTATAAAGGAGATTGCGTAATGGACGAAAAAACTATTGATGTAAATATTAGTTTTTATGAAAATCCTGGAGATCGTAGTACTAATATTCAGTTCCATGCTAAGGATGAAGAGCTTAGTATTGAAGAATTTGTTGGATACATGAAACGCGCTTGCCTTGCCTATGGTTTTTCTGAAAGTGATGTTTCACGTATTACAATTGGAGCAAATTAAATGTGCGGTTGGCTGACCTTAAAGCCAATATATTGGGGTGTGGTGTAAAGGTAAGTCACTACGGTCTCTAAAACCGTAGGTCTGAGTTCGAGTCTCAGCGCCCCTGCCAAAACACTCGATAGCAAATAAGAGTATAAACGGATGTGCGGCCGGCGGACCTAAGCGCTATCCCCTTCCTTTTAAAGGAGTTGATATAATAATGAAACGAGGCCGTGCTTGGCGTAGATATAAAAATTATACTAAAGCCAAAAGGAAGAAAGAATTAGATAAAGATATTCATTTACGCAGCTGGTATGGTAATATGTATGGGTAGCCTTGGTATGATAATTTACATCAATATAGTAAAAATACTATTTTTTGTAGTTGTCATATGTGTAGTGCAAAAACTCGTAATAAAGGTAAACGTAGGCATTTATAGGGAAATTATGCACCATCTATAAATTATAGTTATGCAGATATACGCAAAATGATGCGCATGGCGGCAAATGAAAAAGAATATTATAATGAAAATAATTAAAATTTCTTACTTGAAATTTTAAAAAAAAAATGATATAATATATATATAAGATAAATAAAGACATATACAGCAAATTCTCTTTTAAGAGGTTACAGGTTCAAATCCTGTAGTTGGGGTGTCCCAATTTGGCGGAATGGTTTACGCGATAGTCTGAAAAACTATTATCTTAATTTTGTGTCTTGTTAATATGCGGGCGTGGCGGAATAGGTAGACGCAGCGGACTTAAAATCCGCTGGTCGTGAGGCCGTGGGGGTTCGAGTCCCCCCGCCCGCACCATTGAGCAAGATTTGATTCTTGCTTATTTTTATGCGCCATTAGCTCAGTAGGCTAGAGCACCGCACTTTTAATGCGGGTGTCCGCGGTTCGAATCCGCGATGGCGCACCAAAAATTTTTTTTAAATAAAAATCGTACTTAAGTTTTGCAAACTAGAGTTGCATTAAAAAATTTTTTTGTTATAATTATTATAGAAAGAGATTATTGATAATGAATTCAAAAATGAGTAAAGCATTTTCAAAATTATCAACAGATATTAAATTAAATATTTCAGATTTTGATGCTTTAATGAACTTAGGAATGTATCAAGACCCTTCTAAAGGCGGTATCTATATATGCATATATTTAAAAGATCCACGGTATGTCTATATTGGACGTACAGTTGATTTTAATACTCGCTGGTATAAACAACATGAAAGACAACTTCAGTATAATACTCATTGTGGATATTTTCAAAAATTTTTTAATGATAATAATTGTTCTGTAGATGATTTTGAATGGCAAATTTTAGAACCACTTCCAATTAATGACATTAAATTAATGGAAGCACATGAAAAAGCTTGGATTAGAAAATATGATAATGATGATAATTATATTTTATTAAATTCACAGAAATATAGATAAAGAGGAGATAAAATGGAATTAGAATATATTAAAATTATTAAAACTACAGCTCAAATTATTCATAATTTTATATATAATAATATTAAATTATCAGATCAAGAGCATGCGACTTTTATTGCTGGATCGTTGATTGCTTTACAAGATGCTACTTTTAGAGCAACATATAAAACAGATTATCAAAATGATCCTGACTATTTTGTTGAGAGTATGATGAGTGCTATTAAGCATAGCATTAAATCTTTAAAAGGATTCGACATTCCTGAAAAACAAGATATTATTATTGCTGAATTTGATTTTATCGGTAGAAATGAACAATTAAAAAATATTGTTATTGATGAAGGAAAAGAAAAACCTGCAATTCAAGCATTGCTAGAAAAACTTGAAAATATCTTTACTTTAGCTAAAACATATCCTGAATATGATATTCTTGGAGTATTTTATGATCAATTTAAAAAATACTCTGCAAGTGATCAACAAAGTTTAGGTATTGTATTAACTCCATATCATGTTTCAGATTTTATGGCTACTTTACTCAATATTACTCCTGATGATGTTGTATTAGATACCTGTTGTGGTTCATCTTCTTTGCTTTTAACTGCAGGTAGTAAAGCAAAATATTCTTTAGGCGTTGAATTGAATTCAAGAATGACATCAATTTCTATTGCTAATATGGTAATTAAAAATTTGCCTACTCATTTATGGTTAGGTAATAGTTTTGATTTTGATATTAAAAATGAAATTAGGAAATATCATCCAACAAAATTAATTATCAATCCTCCATATGCACAACAAGAAAAAGAATTAAGTTTTGTAGAAAATGGACTTGATCTTCTTGAACCTAATGGTCTTGGAGTTGTAATTATGCCTGTTAGTTGTGCTAATAAGCAAGATATTGAAACTAAAGCATTAAGAAAAAGTATTCTTTCTAAACATACTTTACTTGCATCTTTTGTTATGCCAGAACAACTCTTTGCTCCTGCTGTTGGTGTTAATACAATTATTTGTTTATTTAAAGCTCATGTTCCTAATGAGAATTATAGTACATTCCTTGGATATATTAAGGATGATGGATTTGAATTAAGTAAATCTGAAGGACGTATTGATAAAAATAATAAATGGCCTGATATTAAAAAAGAATTCTTAGATTTATATAATAATAAACAGGATATGAATAAAAAATCTGTAAATGCTATTATTAAACCAGAAGCTGAATGGTCTATTATTTCATATCTAAATATTCATGAAAGCGTATATGAAGATTCATTCTTTATTCCATATTTACAGCAATATCTAATGTATCAAATTCAAAGTGGAGGAAAAGTAAATGTTTAAGATTATTGAAGAGATAAAATCTCCAAAAAATATAGAAAAGGTAGAATTACCAGAAGTTAAAGACTGGAAAGATTTTACATATGGAGAATTATTTCAAATTAGTCGTGGCAATCCTCCACTCACAGCTGCAGAATCTAAAAAACCAGAAAATCAAGGCTCAACTCCTTTTGCTGGTGCTGCAAAAGATGGGAATGGAATAACTGCTTTTATTAATAAACCTGCTACATATAAAGAAAATGCTATTACTGTTGGTAATTCTGGTAATGGCGGTGCAGGTTTAGCATTTTATCAACCATTGCCATTTTGCGCAGGCAATACAGTAAATATTCTTTATGGTAAAGATTTTGTAATTAATTCAAGTATTGGATTATTTCTTTGTGCTATTATTTCACAAGAACATTATAAATATAATCATGGACAAGGATGGGGAATAACCCGTATGAAAGAATCTAAAATTAAACTTCCTGCAACATATGAAGGTAAACCCAATTGGAAGTTGATTGAAGATTATATTAATTCTTTACCATATTCAAAATACATTTAAAAAATACTTGATTTTTTAAAAAAATTTTGATATAATATATATAGAAATTAAGAAATAAACCTACGGCTCTGATAAGAGCCAAGAGAAAAAGGAGATAAATAAAATATGAACACTTTGCTTAATGGTATGAAGAACGCAACCAATTATACCTACACTGAAAATGGTGCGCTGACTCATAAGAGCACTATGTCTGGTCTGCTTGACCTTTTTGGCATGGGTGCGGCTTATCGTACTCGTAGTAATGAAGACTGCATTGTTCTTTTTGAAGATGCTTTCAAGGAAGATAAAGCATATGCTCTAAAGTGCCTTTTCTATCTGCGTGATATCCGTGGCGGCCAGGGCGAGCGTCGTTTCTTTCGTGTTGTAACTAAGTATCTTGCAAACAAGCACACTGATGCTATGTCTCGCAACCTTCGCTATGTGCCTGAGTTTGGACGCTGGGATGACCTTTATGTCTTTGTCGGCACTAAGCTGGAGAAGCAGGCTTTTGATCTTATGAAGGCTCAGCTTATGCTGGATGTTGAGTGCAAGACTCCTTCTCTTCTTGCTAAGTGGCTGAAGAGTGAGAATACTTCAAGCACTGAGTCCCGTGCCCTCGCAAATAAGACCCGTGCTGCTTTTGGTATGAATCATCGTCAGTACCGTAAGACCCTTTCTGTGCTTCGTGAGCGTATCAATGTTCTTGAACGTCTTATGAGCGCCGGTAAGTGGGATGAAATCGAGTTCGATAAGATTCCTTCTAAGGCTGGTTTCCAGTATCGTAATGCTTTTGCGCGTCATGATATTGAGCGCATGAAGAGTGAGAAGCAGGTTCGTACTTACGAAGACTTTATGAAGGATGATAGTACCAAGGTTAATGCCAAGGATCTTTATCCTTATGAAGTTGTTGCTAAGGCTTATAATCTTACTCATAGCGGGTATTCTTATTGGAATAGTCGTCAGGACTATGACTTTGAAGATAGTACCGAGCGTCGTGCGATTAATAAGTACTGGGATAATCTTACTGATTATTTCAATGGGTGTACCCTTGATGCTCTCTGCATGATTGATACCTCTGGTTCCATGTGGGGAAGTGAAGCTAGCGCACCTATTAATGTCGCTATTTCAATCGGTCTTTATGCGGCAGAGCGTGCTCGTGGTCCTTTTGCTGGTCATTACATTTCCTTCTCTAGTCAGCCTCAGCTGATTGAGACTAAGGGTGTTGATTTCTGCGATAAGGTACAGCGCATTTACAAGACCAACCTTTGCGAGAATACTAATATTGAAGCTGCCTTTGATATGATTCTCGATACTGCGCTTCGTACTCGTTGTAAGCAGAGTGATCTACCTGGCACCATTATCGTGGTAAGCGATATGGAATTCGATTCCCAGCGTGGGTACTATGGTCGTAGCACTAATACTTTGATGGAAAACATTGAAGCTAAGTGGCGCCAGTATGGATATAAGATGCCTAATCTCGTCTACTGGAATGTTCAGGCTCGCCAGAACAATATTCCTATGACTATAAAGGATGGAGTAACTTATGTTTCTGGTTTCAGCCCTGTTCTGTTTGAGCAGATCATGAAGGGCAAGACCGCCTGGGATCTTGTCAAGGATAAGCTTGATAGTGAGCGTTATGCTTGTATCAAGTAAATAAAAAAAATAAAAAAGGGATTAGGTATTTTACCTAATCCCTTTTTTTGTTTGAAAGTACGAACATATAGGCAGCTCCGGCCGGCAACAGTTGCTTCTCCGCATCTCAAAAATAAAAATGCTTTTAGAAAATTTTCATGCAGTTCGTTGCCACATATATACCGCAAGATATGGAGGCATATTATTATGTGCAGTTCCAGAACCAGTAGCTCCACTATCAAAAGCCGTTGAATTTCCAGTATTAGTTGTAGATGGTCCACCGCTATTAAATGCTGTTGAATTTCCAGTATTGGCGACAGAGGGACCACCAGTTGCTCCTGTACCAGCAGCTCCAGTCGCCCCTGTACCAGCAGCTCCAGTTGCTCCAGTACCACCAGCTCCAGATGTATTATTAGAAGGACCACCAGAATTAACTGCATTAGTAGATACTGAGTGGCTATGATTACCAGGATTACTAGTAAAACTCCCTGGATTGTTATCATAAAGAGGAGTCCAGTTATCACCAATTGATGGGCCCCATCGTGTAGCCCAGCCTCCTGTATCATATACAATCCATGTCCCATTAGTGGAATGAGTATGACCGCCAGCGCCGCTAGTACTACCATTCTATGGACCAACCCAGTGATAATGACTACTTAAACTGTGCGTATGATTTGGGCCACTGTGGGTATGCGAAGGCCCAGTATGCGTGTGACTTGGACCAGCGTGTGTATGTGCATTTAAACTATGAGCATGTGCTCCTACAGAGTGTGTATGTGAATTTAAACTATGAGCGTGTGCCCCCACAGAATGTGTATGACTTGGTAAATTAGCAGTCCCTAATGTTACAGTTGCACTACCACCAGTAGTTCCAGCTTCATAAGTTTCATCAGCAGATAATAAAAATTTACCACCAATCTGTGTCCATGTACCACCAAATAATGTGGCTGGAGAAGTAGCAGTTGCTGAAATATATATTGCACCTATAGGATATACTAAATCTAATAATTCTGATTTTTTTGTATATGTTGTATCAATCTAATTTCCGTCTTTATCATTGGTAGCATTTATTGCTTTAGTAGCAGTAGCAGCATTGCCACTAATTGAAATTCCCCAAGTACCAGAAGCATTACTTCCATCGGTAGCACATAATGTTTTACTATCAGTTGGTAATGTGTATGTTTTACCAGAAGTAGCATCTAAACCAAACCACCAAACAGGATTACTACCATTACCACCAGCAATTTTAACATTAGGTGCGCCATATGCTACAGTTAATGCCCCATAGGTATCTGCGCCTTTCCAAGCAATACCAGAAGCATAATTATTTCTTAAAGAATCAGGTGCGCTTGCCGCTGTTCGTAATACAGCTAATTTTCCATTTGTATTATCTGTTACTCCAAACATATCAACAATGCCACTAGTAGCAAAACTTGTAGCATTAGTAATTGGTGAATATTTAATTTTTACACTATTAAAATAACCACTAACATTTAAATCTCCAGTTAAAGCATTACTCCATGTATTATCACCACGAAGAAAAACAGTAGTATTATTAGGAGTTGATGCTAATTTAGTAGCTGTATCAGCATTGCCAGTTAAACTCGCTTTAATTGTACTTGGTAATTTAAGAGTTACTGCTGCACTACCATTAACACTTACTGCTGTTCCAGTATTTATACCATCATTATCAGAAATACTAATATTGCGCGCTGTACCCCAATTAGCTGTTGTTATATTAGCAGAACCATCAAATGAAGTACCATTAATAGTTCTTGCTGTTGCTAATTTAGTTGAAGTAGAAGCATTTCCATCTAAAGCTCCAACAATATGTCCATTTTCTAAAAATTTAATTTGTGCTGTTGTTCTATTATTATATGTGGCGCTAGCATGGTCTGTATCAGTACAATATGAAAATAATAAATCATCAGTATAAGAATTATTATTATATGCTCCTATATCCCAACTACCATTGGTAGTTTTTATAGATGCTAAAGCCCCATATCCGTTTATACTTGTAGTAGCAATAACTGCACTATCTCTTCCATCTACCCAATTAACACTTCGGCCAACGCGACGAATACCGATATTAGCATTAGAAAAATTTAAATTTCCTGTTAACTCATTGGACCAAGTATTATCTCCTCTTAAAAAGGTAGTAGTATTATTTGGGGTATTAGATAGCTTAGTAGCAGTTGCTGCATTACCCGTACAAGAAGCAGATGAACCTGTAATATTAATATCCCAAGAACCAGATGCGCCACCACCAGTTTTTGTTGGAACATAATCATTATAATTACTTGAAGTAAGTAATTTTGCATATCCAGTCCACGCAGAAGCATTAGTTTTACATCTTAACCATGCATTAGTGCTATTACTCTAAAATACTAACTACCAAGTACTTCCACTGTCATTAACATTTCCACCACTATGATCATCAACAATATTCCATGTTGCTCCCCACATACTAGAAACAGGAGTATTTGTTGTAGTATTAGAAATTTTATACATTCCTAAACGAGTTGCAGTATTTAAATTACCGGGGTCAACAACTCTCAATATATTCCATGCAGCATCCTATGCACTATTAGCCCCGGTCCCTCCATTAGCTATTCCTAATGTGCCTGTAATTGGAATAGCATCTTGTGCAGCACTTCCATCAAAAGTAACTGCTGTTGTAGAATCTAATTTAGTCTTTAAACTACGAGCTGTTGCTAATTTTGTAGCAGTAGCAGCATTCCCATTTAAGACTCCAGTAAATGTTGTAGCATATACATTATTCCATTTATTTGCACTAGTTCCTAATGTCCCACTATTATTTGTAATAGGATAGAATGTACGGCTATTTGAATTAATAGCAGCAAAATCTCCATTAGTTTGAGTAGTACGAAAAATTACTTTTTCATCTCCATCATCACTACTCTATATAATTAAATTACCATTATTCCCACTATCAATTCTATAAAATAATTTTGCTCCATCAGAAGACCCAGCCCATGTTATACCTTTTGAAGAAATTGGATAAGTTTCTCCTTCAGCAACTGGCCAAGATCCAATAGTTTGGAAACTTAAATCTCCACTAAGTGTTCCACCAGAAAGTGGTAATTTACTAGTATCTCTTAAATCATACTATGTAGATGAACCAAATGGTTGAATTTTACTTATTTCAGCCAATACAGTTCACCACCTATATATAAAAAAGAAACATTGATCTTCAACGCTCCTTTCAATAATTTTATTTTTAAACTTAATCAAATAGATGAAATGCGGTTTACCAAAAATTTACCGTAAAATATGCCATTTTTTTGGGCGCGCATCTCCCCAACTTGATTAAATCTAAAAAATATGTTATAATTAAACTAATATAAAATTTATAAAGGAGTTATTAAATGAATAAATATTCTTATATAACCCTATTAACTAATGATAGTTATGCTTATGGAGTAGCTTTACTTGTTGAATCAATGTCAAAAGTAAATACTTATTACCCTCTTCATGTGCTTATTACTGAAGGAGTTCATGAAGCTACTCGTGAGTTTCTTAATTAGTTAGGTGTTACTTATTAGGAAGTTCCAATAATTGAAACTCCACCAGATATATATCAACATAATATGCATTATGAACCAAATACAGCATCAACTTGGCGCAACTGCTGGACTAAATTACATATTTTTAATCAAACTCAATTTGATAAAATAGTTTTTCTTGATGCTGATATAATGGTACTTAAAAATCTTGACCATTTATTTAATTGCCCTCATATGACTTCTTGTCTTGATGGCGAATATTTTAACATATGGCCTGGTTGGGATCATTTTAATAGTGGATGTATAGTAATAGAACCATCTAATGAATTATATAATAAAATTCTTGATTTTGCTAATAGTCTTACTGAAGATAATATTCCAGAATATATTATAGCTGACCAAGAAATTCTTAATTTATATTTTAAAGATTGGCCAACTCAAACTTAGTTGCATCTTAATAAATATTATGATATTTTTCCACCATATATCCAAGACCATCAAATATCTGATGTAGAAGAAAATTGTTATTTCCTTCATTATGTAGGCCGCAAACCATGGACATTTTGGATACGAACCAAACAAGACCAATATGCAGAATATTTTTATACTAAAGGCCGTGAAATGGTTGAAGCTCGTTTAAATCAACTTGATTGGCCAAAAATTCAATCAAAATTAATTCTTACTGTATATGCTATATGTAAAAATGAAGTAGAAAATGTATCTAAATGGCTTAATTCTTTTGGGGAAGCTGACCATGTTTGCGTTTTAGATACTGGTTCTACCGATGGAACTTGGGAATTGCTTCAAGAAAAATAGAAAGAGTTTCCAAATTTAATTATCTCCCAAGAATCTATAGTTCCATGGAGATTTGATAAAGCTAGAAATATAAGTATGACACTTATCCCAAAAGATACAACTATATTTTTCATGGCAGATTTAGATGAAGTTATTAAAGAATCAGGTTGGTGCGATATAGTTAAATCTACTTGGACTCCATTATTTGATAGAGGTCAATATACTTATAATCGTGATGTGGCCCCAAATGATGATATTATTCGAGCTATACCAGAATACCGCATTCATAGCGATGATTGGTATAAATGGGTAAATATTGTTCATGAAGCTATTATTAATCATGCGGGCCGCAAACAATTTTATGTAGAAACTTGTACGAATATTCCAATTACAGTTTGGCATTATCCAAAAGCTGAAAAAGAAAGAGATTATGCAGCACTTTGTGAAGATACTCTTGAAGAAGAACCAGTTGATTATGTAATGTAGCTTCAATTAGCTATTGAATATGAAATACGAGATGAAAAAGAAAAAGCATTAAAAGTTTATCAAAAACTTCTTAAAGAGCCTGGTAATCTTCAAAATTTTGAGCTAGCTAGATGTTTTTGTAGTGTAGGTAAACTTATATATGCCATTGATAAAGATCTTGCTAAAGCATTTGCTTATTTTAGAGAAGGTAGATTAATTGCTCCTGAAGTAATTGATAATTATCTTGCTGCAGCTGAAATATATTATAATGTAAAAATGTATCAACAAGCATTAATATTAGCAAAAAGTGGATTACATCAAGCTAAAACAGCTAGATGGTGTACCACATATGATCCACATTCTTATTACCCATATTGGCTTATTGGAATGAGCTATTATTTCCTTGGTGATAAAATACGAGGTCTTGGTTTTATGGAAGTTGCAGAATCAAAATATAAAATTGAAAGTATTTCAAGTCTATGTAGCGCTATGATTAAAGAAATAGCCGCAGACCCTCAATCCGCATTAAAAGAGAGGAGCTATTAATAGTTCCTCTCTTTTTTATTATTAAGCAATATTAGATACATAACTAGCAGTAGTAAATGTAATACTTGCACTACTACCTGCATTTGTAACATTTGGAATTGCTGTTACAGTATTTGTCATACTTGGTAAAGTTCCTGCACTCCAACCCGAAGCTGACCCAATGGTTTGATATGTATTTGTCAAACTTGGAACAGTTCCAGCATAAAAAATTAAAACTCCATTATTTACTGTAGCGGAAGGCAATGTCCCCGCATTCCAACCTGTAATATAAGATGATGTCACATTAGTTACTGTTAATGAAGGCACAGTACCAGCATTCCAATTAGTAATATATGATGAAGTAACTGCATTTCCTAAAGTAGGAGCTACACCACCAACTAAAGTTACTTTTGTTACTACTGTCCCTTTAGATACTGAAGCAGCTTTAATTACTTTTCCTGTAGTCCCATTGAATACTGCAATCTATCCATCTGTAACACTTGCAGGACCAGTCACAGCTCCATTTATGTTATTCTAAATAACAGTCCAATCTGCATTTGCAGCAACCGTTCCATTATTAACACATATAATAAAATCTCCGGCTTCACATACAATTCCAGCATATGTTCCTGCTGTAATAACCTTATATGTATCACCTTTACTATGAGAATTAGGTAAAGCAGTAATTGTACCACCTGTACCTAATGTTCCTTTATATTGCATAGCATTAGTGCCATCAAGTGTAGATTCAAAATTACTATTTTTAACATAAGTACTAGAAATTGTATTACCATCAGCATCTTTTGCTGCTTTATCTGCATAAGTTGCAGAAGCTGCATAAATCGCAGTCCCCGCATGAACAGCATTCTATGCAGTTGTTACATATGTTGCACTATAAGCATAAAGTGCACGATTTGCAGTAATAGCCCAAGTAGCAGTACCAGAAGTGCTTGATGAACCTGCTGTACTAGCATAACCAGCACTTGCCGCATATGTTGATGTGGAGGCATGGACTGCTTCAGTTGCATTATCGGCTGAACCTGCGCTTGCCGCATAATTGGCAGAATTTGCTTTTATAGCAGAACCAGCATTAGTAGCATAATTCGCTGAACCAGCTTTCCCTTCATAAGAAGTAATAGTCTAAGGACGACCATTACTGTCAATATAAATTGGAAGAGAAGTTGTCCCTTTACTACCAATTTGTGTTATACCTTTTCCAGTTGTGCCAGAAAAAATAGCAAAAGACCCACTTGCAGAGTTAGAAGGCCCAATTACTACACCATCAAGATTACCTTGCGCAACAGTCCAATCTGCTGCAATAATACTAGTTCCTGTTGGAGGACCATCATTAATAGCAATTAACAAATCGCCTTCTTCACAAGTTTTTCCGGCATATTGTCCAGCAGTAATAATTTTATATGTATAACCTATTTGATAACTATTTGTAGGAACACTTGTAAAATCTCCATTTGTACCAAGAGTTCCTTTAAAAATCATTGCATCATTAGTGGCAAGAAGAGAATTTAATTCATTTTTTGTAGCATAAGTAGTTGTAATAACATTACCACTTGCATCTTGTGTTGCTTTAGCAGCATTAACAGCATTTCCAGCTGTTACAGCATACCCTGCTGTAGCTGCATAATTAGCACAATTTGCATGACGACCATCTAAAGCCCAAGTTGCAGTACCAGCTAATACAGCATGCTAAGCAGTTGTAGCATATCCAGCACTAGCCGCATGAATAGCTTCAGTAGCAGTAGTTGCTATAGCTGCATAATTTGCACTTCCAGCATGCTAAGCTTCTGTAGCATTATTAACATTAATAGTCTCCCAAGTACCAGCCTAAGTAAGAAACTTATCTGTACTAGAACCGTCAAATGCTATGGCTGCTTTTACTAATTTATTATCATCTGAAGCATCTGCAATTAATAAACTATCTCCATCTGCTATAGCAGTAGCAGTAGAACTAACATTACCAAGACTAGTAATATTACCATGAGCATGACTTGCTAATGCAAAAGTTCCAGCATTTTCAAAAGCAGCACTTCCAAGACCTTTTACTGATACATCTCTGGTACTACCACCAGTATTAACACTAACAGTACCATTAGTGGTGCCTTGCGCGATGGCGCGTACACCATTATTAATAATTGAATTATTTTCAATTTTAATAGAAGCTCCAGCAGTATATTTTGTATTAGGAATTGCAAAAGATGCAGTAGTTCCATCACCCATCGTATAAATAATAGTAGAACCATTATTTGTCATAGATTTGACATTTCCTGTCATACTGCCATGAAGCATACCATCAGTTCTTAGCTAATAAGCAGAACCATCATAATAAACTATATAACTTCCTGCTGGAATAGCATAATTACTTGGTCCAGTAACAGAACCATTTAAGTAAACAGATTTTGCTCCAGTTCCATTAATATTTAATGTTATTGCCCCAGTTGAACTATTTCCATTAGCTAAAATTAAATGAATATAAGAATTATCTGCTAATACAAATCCAGAGCAGTCTGCTAATTTAGCAGCAGTACTAGATACAGTAGCACAATAAGCACTTGAGACAGTATTTGCATCAGTATCCATCTGGCCAACCCATAGCCAGTTACTACCATCATAAACAAAATTACAAACTAAACCTTCGGCAAGAGCGCCAGTGCTAGGAAGATTAGAAGTACCTAATCTTTTAATAGGATATGCTCCAGTATTATTTACTTCTAGAGTTAATAATGCTACTGAAGCAGCATTCGTCTTTGTAAATTTAACATAAATACTTGCACCTGTATATAATACAAAACCAGGACAATTAGTTACTACTTTTGCAGCTTCATTAGCATCTGTAGTACATGTCCCAAAGAAAGTGCCTCCTAGCTGTAACATACCCGCAGCATCATTACTTGTATCAATCCAAAATTTTCCTGTTGTTTTATCAAAATAACAATAACCAGTTGTATGTGAAGCAAGTTGATTTACGGATTTCCCACTAGTAAAATTATTTAAAATTTTAAAGAGAGCCAATCTTCAGCACTCCTTTCAATTAATTTTCATTTATATAAAATATCAAAAAACTATTAAAATTATTAAATATAATTACCCAAAAGGACAAAAGGTAAAAATATTTAAACTAAAAGGTTCATATATATTATAGATAGGAGGTCTGTAATTATATGAAACGAATTGCAAGAGTCTCTCTTTGCATTACCGTCATTATGATTATAAGTATTCTATTCTGCCTTAATGTTTTTGCGGCCAGTCCAACCGCAACTGATATGACGGTCACTGTATGTAAATCAGAAGAGTCAGAGAGATTTATATGGGACACTTTAATGGAATTAACTGATAATAATACTACATTAGTATGTGGTATTATGGGCTACTTTTGGCGAGAGAGTGGCCTACAATCAAATGGCATACCACGCTGGTTTGATTAGGATGCTATCTTTGGTGGAGATAGTTGTGCGGAATATACCGCTATGATAGATGCTGGTCTTGAAGATGGATCAACAAAAGAATTATTTTTAAATAAAGATAATAAACGAGATGGTGGATATGGTTTGGGACAATGGTTCCAACAACACTATCTCGAAGAATTATATAATTATGCATAGGAACAAGGTGTTTCAATAGGTGATGCACGTATGCAATGTGAATTTATGGTTTGGAGTTTAGAACATCAAACTCCAAAACTATGGGCAGATTTACAAGCGCATCCAGAATACACTGCGTTTCAAATTGGCAGAAGAATTGGCTATTTTTATGATGGCGCTGGCGAAGTCGGTGTTGCTGTAATTGAAAGTTAGGCCAATGAATACTATAAGAAATATGGAACTGAAAAGTAATTCAGTTCCATATTTTTTTTTTGTTGATTTTTTTGAAAAAATTTGATATAATATATATAGAATATAAAAGGTGGTTATATAAATAATGCAATTTATTTAGAAGCCTTTTGAGATACCTTACAATTTTGATATAAATTTAATTAATTTTCTTAAAATATACAAGCCTTTCGATTTACATTGTATTTATTTGCCTCCTTTTGGAGATGATTATCCTTATAGTGCAAAATATAATACATTACGAAAAGCAAAAAGTTTTATGCAAATTAATTTTCCAGATGATCGTCAAGATTATGAACAGCATGTGAAATATATTAGAGAATCATTCCCTCAATATTTAATGCTTCTATTACAATCAAATGAAAAAATCATGCCAATAGAAACATTAAAATATTATTTAGATTTAGGATTTACAAAATTTTGTGTAGGTACAATTGAACAGGCTCAACTTATTAAAGAATTAGCTCCAACAGCTGAAATTATAGGCTCTATTACTATGAAAATAGAACCCGATATTTTATATCAAGATTTACAAACATATAAGAAATATTTTGATTGTTTTGTTTTATGGTTTCCATTTAATAGAGATTTAGATCGTATTAACAATTTACCAAAATGTTTTAAATATAGTCTTTTAATAAATTGTGGCTGTACCATTAAATGTGATGGTACTCATCATTGGTTTATTCAAGAGAGTGAAGAAAATGCTCAATTCTATTGCCCTAAAAAATATAACCCACAAGAATTAAATAAATATAAAAACATTGTATTATTAAGACCAGATCACTTATATCTATTTGATAAATATATTACATATTTTAAATTACAAGGGCGCGAATATCCTACTGAAAAAATTATTCAAGATATTGTAATGTTTACGACTAATTTTACTCGATATGATTTATTTGAACCATATGATGTAAAAGACATATTTAAATTTCCACAATCAAAATATTATCCACAAACTATTTGTCATTAAAGGAGAGAACCTCTTATGCCAGTACATGATGATTTAGGCAACCGTATGAAAAAGTATGAAGCAGTATCAAAAACTTGTCTTATGACTCGTACTCCTGTTGCAATTCGTGTTGACGGGAAAGCATTTCATACTTTTACTAAACAACTTAATAAACCTTTTGATAGTGTTTTTGTAAATGCTATGATTCAAACAATGGAAACTATGTGCGAAAAAATTCAAAATTGTATTTTTGGATATGTACAGAGTGATGAAATTACTTTTATTTTAAAAGATTATGAACAGTTAAATACTTCTGCTTGGTTTGACAATGAAGTTCAAAAACTCTGTTCAGTTTCAGCAAGTATGGCAACATATTACTTTAATGTCTATTTCCGTGAAAAAGCAGAACATATCATTGCTACTAGCCCTAATAGTGAATATAGTGATATTCTTCGTAGAACTATAATTTCACCTGCTATGTTTGATGCTCGTTGTTTTAACATTCCAAGAGAGGAAGTAATTAACCTTATCTATTGGCGGCAACTTGATGCCGTGCGCAATTCTATCCAAGCGGCCGGCCAAGCAAAATTTTCACATAAGCAGCTTATGGGTAAATCATGTAAAATGATTAAAGAAATGCTTGAAGAAAATGGAACTCCTTGGGAAAATTTTCCTACTTATTTACAGCGTGGTACATGCGCTATTAGAGAAGGAAAAGAATGGATTACTGATTATAGCATGCCAATGCTAGTAAAAGAAGGTAGGGAATATCTTGAAGCTCTCATATGATGAAAGATATTATAATAATGTAAAAAAACAATATGGAATATATACTTTAGCCGAACGGGTTGGCCCGCAAGAAATTTGGTTTGAACTTGCTGAGAGTTGGTATAAAACTATGGGGCATTTTAATAATAGTGGTTGGTTTAACATTGCTCTTAGTATCTATAATAAAACAAAAGATATGTATGATAATATGGATAAGAAAATCTCCACAGGATTAGACCCAATCCGTAATGTTATTATTGCTCGTAAAATGTTTGATGCCATAGAAGCATATGTTGTAAAAAAAGAAGCAGTAAATAAAAAAAGAGATATTTATATTTATTGTGGATGGGAAGATAATCGTCGCAGAGATGCTTATTATAGAGTGTTATCTAAAAAAGGATATTCATATGTGCGTGGCCCAGGTGGGCATAAAGTAATTGGCAAAAAATTTAAATGGAAAGATTATCAAGAAATGGTTGAAGAAAATGAATAAACGATTAAACTTTGATATTAATAATTTTATTATTACAGATGTTACTTGGACATTAAAAAATTTTGCTATTAAAATTAAAGAGTGGGAGGCTATTCCTATTTGGGAACGCAATCCAGATCAAGACCCTTATAAACAAGCTGCCCATGCTATGTTAATTATTGCTAAAATTGGTTATGGCGATTGTTATCCTATTGATACTTTTATTGAGCGCGTAATGGATGGTAGCTTTATAGATGATGATGGAAGTGGATATTTTGTAAATGCAGAAGGAAATAAAATTTCCTCAATTATATGTGATACAAAATGGTTACAAGACCATATTCCAGAAGATGCGAAATTCATAATGTGGTTTAATAAATGATTCTATGCAATAAAAGATGTATCCCTTGTTGTGATTTTTGTTTATATGCAATTCATGAAGAATGGGATGAATATATAGATTATATAAAGGCTCCTCAACATATTGTAGGAGGTCCAATTGGATGTACTTTACATAATGATACAAATCATCAAGAAATTGCAAAAAATTGTGGTGAATGTGAAGATTTTCATTGTCGTAATGCCAAAGAAGAAAGTTGGTATATTATATGAAAGAATTAGACGGATATATTAGTAAAATTTATGTTAATGGAAAAACTTATGGTCTAAAATGTGAAGTTGTAGAAGCACGTCCTATTACTTGTAAAAAATGCGGAGCATCTTTTCAATTAAAGTATGGCGAAGGGCAGTGTAAGCATTGTGGTACATATTATACTACACGATTTTATGTAGAGGAAAAAGAAAATGGATATTCCAAATCTTGATAATTTGATTGCTGCTATTCAATGTAATGGCTGTTTAAAAAATAAATGTGAACATTGCCCATATGGTTATCAATATTTGGATACTTCTGGTGATAGTCATTTTTGGTGGTGCGATGAAGATAAATTGTGGGAATATGCATTGTTTTATCTTAAACTGTATCAATATCTAATTAAGGAGAAAAATGATGTACTCTCTGGATAAATTTATTAATAAAACTGATTTAGATAATAAAATTCAAGCTAAACTTCACAATATTTTAATTGAAATAAATAAAACTATTCCTCTCCCACAGATAGCATATATTGGATTATATGGAAGCCAAAACTATCATCTTGATACACTAGAAAGTGATATTGATTGTGAATGTTTTGTTTTTCCATCTAATGAAGATATTATTTTTGCTAAACCAATGCGGTCAAGTGTTCAAAAAACAGCGTATGGAGAATGTACAATTAAAGATATTCGTATGATGTTTAATGAACTCCGTAAAGTTAGTCCTAATATTCTTGAAATTATTTCTACACCATATGCTATTGTAAATGAACAATATGCTAAAAGATTTGAAGCTCTTTATTCACAAAGTAATTTATTTGCTCATTTAAGTGAATATAAATTACTTAAAGGCTTTGAAGGACTTTATCATAGATATAGTAAAAAAGCAACTGAAAGTAGTAAATATTATGCAAATACTTTACGCATTATTGAAGTAATGGATAAAGTATTAAAAAATCCAAAATGGGATTATAATGATTTACTTATTCCAGAAGATCCATCATATCTTTATTGGATAAAAACAGAACCAGATTTTCAAAAAGTATTTAGAGCAGAATATTTTAATGACCTTTGCTTTGACATAGAAGAAAGGTTACAAGAATATTATAAAAATCATGAATTAACTTTTAGTCCAGAAATTCGTGAGACTATTGATCTAAATCAAGAAACTATTATGCGGGCATACCTTTTTCTTAATTTTTAAAATAGGAGGATTATTAAAAAATCCTCCTATTGATTTTTTTAAAAAAATATGATATAATTTATATAGGAAGTGATAAAAATGAAATATATAATTGCGGGTGGCCGTGATTTCAATAATCGTTCAGTTATGTTCCCAATTTTATCAAAACATATTAGTAATATGTGTGATACAATCATTAGTGGTGATGCACGAGGTGCTGATACGCTTGGTGTAGAATGGGCTATCCATTTTCAAATTCCAATACAACATTTTCCTGCACAATGGGATAAATATGGTAAAAATGCAGGTTTTATTCGTAATGCAGAAATGGGCGAGGAAGCAGATGCTCTTATTGCTTTTTGGGATGGTAAAAGCAAAGGCACAGCTCATATGATTAAAACAATGAAAATACAAAAAAAACCATATTGGGTATATGATTATGAAGGAAATGAAATAGAATATAACTTCAAATAATTCACAAGAAGAAATTTGGTTACGCATTCCTGGTAGTATGATACAAGATATTCAATTAGGAGATGGTACTGATTTTATTGAAAAATATGGTAGTTATGATAAATATGAATTTGAAATTTTATTAGAAAATAAAAAATAATGAGTATATGAGAGGATAATTTAATGGATTTTTTAACAGCACAAGAAGCGCGAGAATTATAGCAATCAGTTAGAAATAATGATGAATATATCTTTTTAGAAACACATAAAGATTTTTTAAATGAATTTGCTGAAAAAGTCAGATTAGCGGCATTACAAGGACATAATTGTTGTCATATAGATGCTACGGATAAAATTACAGAAAATGAATTTTATACTTTAACTAAAATAATAGAAAATTTAGGATATAATAAAATTAAATTTTATGATGATTATATAGGAATTATAATTTATCTTTATTGGTAAAGGAGGGGATTTAAAAATGGCTTTAATAGCAGCAGAAGAAGCAAAAGATAAAGTTACACAATATAAAACATCTAAAAAGAATACTTTTAAAAATGAAAATGCAAGTTTAATTAATGCACTAAGTGCAAAAATTATAGCAGCAGCTGATGAAGGAAAAACTTCTTGCAAATATGTTGTAGATGAAAGTATAGAATATGGTACTTTTAAAGAAATTTTAGAAGATGCTGGATACTCTATAAAAGCTGGTAATGATAATGGAGTAACAACTATAAACGTTAGTTGGAGCAATTAATTAAAAGAAGGGGATTGATACTATGATTAAAAATTGGCTCGTGCGCGGAGATTGCCATGGCAATTTCCTTTGGATGAATGATTTAAATCCAAATAAGTATATACCAGAAGAAACAGGAATTATTATTCTTGGCGATGCTGGGATAAACTTTTATCTTAATAAAACCGATTATAAAAAGAAAAAAGACATTCAGAATCGGGGATACCATATCTATGCGGTCCGTGGCAATCATGAAGCACGCCCTCAGGATGTTGAAGGAATGGAGACCGCATTTGATACATATGTTCATGGTATTGTATATTATGAGCCAGAATTTCCAAACATTCGGTATTTTTTGGATTATGGTATTTATGATATTGGTGGATATAATTGTCTCATAATTGGTGGCGCATATAGCGTTGATAAGGCATGGCGTCTTCAAAGAGCTTGCTTAACTGAGGATACTAACATTCCTAAAAGATCTGGATGGTGGGACAATGAACAACTTAGTCCAGAAGAAATGAAAGATTGTATGCGGCATATTCGGGCTTTCGCTGCGACTGGCAAATATATTGATTTTATTATGACACACACTTGTCCTTATAGCATTGAGCCTCGTGATATGTTTCTTGGGTTCATTGACCAATCTACTGTTGATGACAGTATGGAACACTGGCTTGATGAGGTAAGAGAATCTATCGCTTGGAGATATTGGCTATTTGGTCATTTTCATGCTGACCGCATTGAACGTCCATATGTTGAACAGTATTTTAATGATATTGAAGAACTGGATGAAATCGTAAAGCGCTGGAAGAAGTATGATGAAACCGGCGAATTAGAATGGTATATCGCAAAAAGTCCTAATTTTGATATGGAGGTATAATATGGCTCTTTATCTTATTGTAATTTTTTGTCAGGTTCTTATCGGAGGTTTTTTGATTGTTCAAGCAAGTCTCCGCAATAAGACTCCACTTGCTATTGGTATTACACTCACTACTCTCGCAGTAGTGTTTATGACTTCACATTTGCTATGAATAAAATAGATAGTTTTGAAGGGAAATATGCTTTTTTAAGCAATTTCTATGATTCCCCTATTCACCAAGAGATTAAAGGTGAAGTAATTGAATATCCTACTGTTGAACATGCTTTTCAAGCGTGTAAAACTATGGACATTGAAGAACGCAAGAGAATTGCGGCATGCCCGACTCCTAGTAAAGCAAAATATGCGGGACGGCATGTATTGTTGCGAAATGATTGGAATAAAATTAAAACAGATGTAATGCTTTCTCTTGTTCGTGGAAAATTTCAATGGCCTGATCTTCAAAAGAAATTACTTGCGACTGGTGATGCTTATCTTGAAGAAGGCAATACCTGGCACGATAATACATGGGGTAATTGTAAATGTAGTAGATGTGCTCGTTATCAAGGAGAAAATAGACTTGGTAAAATCTTAATGCAAGTAAGAGATGAAGCCCGCAGAGGAGAATTACCTGTTTATACTGAGTGAAGGAATGCGCTACCAATTTTTTTAAGTGTGTTATTACAGAAAATTTGGTAGCGCATTTTCTATAACTCTATTGATTTTTTTAAAAAAATTTGGTATAATATATATAGAAATTAAGAAAAGAGTTAATAAAAATGTATATCTGTCCTACTTGTCAAAAACAATTTGATAATCCCGAAGATGTTGCTAAGCATTCTTTGAAATGTTGGAGAGATCATAATCCAAATCATAAATCTAAATCTGCTCCTCACAGTGAAGATATAATGACGCGCAACATTGACTTATTTAAATTTTTTGAAGGATTTCCAGCAGTATGCAGGAAGTAATGCTAAAAGCGCACCTTATCGTTACTGATGTTCATGAAGAATATCATATTGACTGGTGCGGCAAAATCGCAGAGACGAAACCACTTTTTAAAAACAATATGCCTATTTTTATTATTATTAGTTCCAATTCTCGTGTAGAACTTAATACTATTGATTTTAGTCAAATTGAGAAAGTGGCAAAGACTATAACAAATCCGCGAGGCAGACAGGCTATTACGACGGATATAGCACGCATCTATATTAAAGAAATAGATGGTAAAGAAACTTTTCTTGGACGAGTAATCCATAATCATGTAAAACAATACCAGCAAATGTATGATAAATTTGAAAAAAGGTGATAAATATGACTGTATATCAAAAAATTGATCGTGTTCTTACTCAGCATGAAAATGGAAAATATTGCGAACGCAGTCTTGATAGTATTACTAATTACATTGACTGGGCGTGGAAGTGGCGCAAGATCACCGAAGCAGAAAAAGATGAAGTATGCGACCGTGTATGCGCACTCTATGATAAAGAACTTATCATTATGAAAACGAGGAAAGTATAATATGATGTTTCCGCAACTGCATATTGAATTTGAAAGATGGAGATATTGTAAACAGTATGATATTTATATTTCATCTTTTGGTCGTCTAAAAGATAAAGATAAGCATATCATTACTCCTGGTGTGAAGAATGGTTATCTTTATTACAAAGGAAAAGCAGTTCATCGCATGGTTATTGAAACTTTCAACCCAGTTCCTGGATACGCTTTGCTTTCAGTAGATCATGTTGATAAGAATACTCGTAATGCCCGACTTTCAAATCTTGTATGGATGACAAGCGAAGAAAATCGTGAAAAAGCAAACCAAGAGAATAAAGAAAATAATCCTGCGAATGAAGCGCCTAAATCAATCGGATATGTGATGCTTAATGACGCAAAAGTAGAAATTTCTACGGCCCGCAAAATTATGTATAATGATAAGGCTATTGGCGGCGCCCGTTCACAGATTGATAAACTTTTCAATCAAATTGAGAATGGTGCGGCAGAAGGACGATATGGTAATTATACATTAAAGAAGGTAGCATAAATGAAAAATCCAACAGAAGAAGGAAGATATACTACTATTTTTGCCGATGGTAGTATCGTATATGAAAATCCTTGGCTTATATTTTCAGACGGGCATGGTAAATGGTATTGGAATGAAGAGTGCCGTGGAGGAGTCGTAGCATGGAATGAAATCCCAGAAGGTGGATATAAATTTCACAGATGATATAAGTTGCCCGAAGATGAATTTACAGAACTGCTTGAAGCATGGCATCTTGTTAATGCGCTTGATAAAGATGATGCATATAATTATGAAATATATAATAAAGCAGTGCGCGATTATCTTGATAGCATTGATTGTGAAACATTTCAAGCCGCTATTAAAAATGATTTAGCTACTTATTATGCTGGATATGAGTGTAAATGAAAACAACAATTAATAATAATGCTTATCTTTTAAGCTGCGAATGTCCAACATGTGGGCATATACTTTCTCGTGAATGTAAAGCAGAAGAATTCTATTGTCAATATTGTGGAGAAAAGTTATATGCAGAAGCATTTACAGACAAAGAAATTAAAGATGCTTTTTTTAGAAGCGAAATAGATACATATGAAGAAAATTAATTGAAAATTTAAAAAAAATATGATATAATATATATAGAAAATAAAAAATAATAAAATTTTTTTTGGACAAATTACACTAACTCAGAGTTTGTGAATTTTATATAATATAGAACATAATAAAGGAGATATAATATGGGTTATATTTATAAAATTACTAATAAAATTAATGGTAAAGTGTATATAGGTCAAACTGCAAAAACTATTGAAGAACGATTTTAGGCACATTTAGCCAAAGCCAGATAGCATACTAACCGTTATCTATATGATGCTATGAATAAATATGGATATGATAATTTTATTATTACAGAAATTGAACAATGTAATAATAATAAATTAGATGAAAGAGAAATTTATTGGATAGCATATTATAAATCTAATAATAAAAAATATGGGTATAATATGACTGCTGGTGGTGGTGGAGGAGATACTTGGACTAATAATCCTAATAAAAAAGAAATTTCTAAAAAACTTAGTCAAGCACAAAAAGGTAAAAAACATCAAATGTCAACTGAATGGAAACAAAAAATTACTCAAATGAATAAAGAGGAAAAAACCATTTCAGTTAATAAAGATGATTTAAAAAAAGATATAAAAAATTTTATGTCTATTGAAGATATATGTAAAAAATATAATCTTAGTCGTAAAACTTTTTATAATAAATGTAAAGATTTTTTTAATGCTACTCCAACAGAAATTCGTGGAGATAAATTAACTCATACTAATACTATGAAAATAGAATTAGATATAAAAAAAATAGAACAGTATATAAAAGAAGAAAAAACATTAAAAGAAATGGCTAAATTATTAAATGTTAGTCCAGAAACTGTTCGTAGAACTATTATAAAATATTATGGAAAAACTTTAAAGGAGGTAAGAAAAGATGTTAAATCCAAAAACTCAACAGCGTGAATTAGCATATGTAGTGCTTATTGATGGTATTGAACCAATTGTTGGTTCAGATAATTGTGAATGTGCTGTTGTTGGTGGTTGGCATATTATGGTAAGAAAAGGCCAATTTGATGTAGGAGATCCCGGCATCTATTTTGAAATTGATAGTAAGGTTCCTAATACTAATCCTGCTTTTGCTTTCCTTGAAAAGCGCAATTATAAGATTAAGACCCAAAAATATACTTTTGGTGGAAAAGGAAATTTTATTTCACAAGGTCTTCTTATGCATGCCGAAGATTTTGGTTGGAAAAATGGCCTTGATGCGGACGGGCATACTCTTATTTATGACCCCAAGGATAACTCTCGTTTCTGGTACGCCGATGGCGAAGATCGTTTCCTTACCAAAGAACTTGGTGTAACTTATGCGGACGCAGAGGATAACCAGCGCAAGGCTCCTTCTGTGGACAAGTATAAGAAGATGGCACAGCGTCATCCTGAGATTTTCCGCAAGCCTTTCGTGCGTTGGCTTATGAAGCGTCAGTGGGGTAAAGACATTATGTTCTTCCTCTTCGGTAAGAAGAAGGATAAGAAGAACGGTTGGCCTGAGTGGGTGTCAAAAACTGATGAAGAAAGAATTGAATGCATCCCTTGGACTTTAAAAAATAAAGACCCTTGGGTTATTACTGAAAAAGTTGATGGAAGTAGCACAACTTTCACTATGAAACGTGGTAAACGCGGCAAAGTAGATTTTTATGTTTGCTCTCGTAATGTTTGTTTTGATAGTATTGATAAACCTTGCTATTATGAAACTAATGTTTACTGGGAAATGGCACAAAAATATGGAATGTTTGATGTTCTTAAACATCTTCTTGATATTATGCCAGAAGCAGAATGGGTAACTATTCAAGGTGAAACTTATGGCCCATCTGTACAGAAAAATACCTATGATCTTACTGACCGCGAATTTCGTGCATTTAATCTTATTGTTTCTAATCGTGGCCGTTTAGGTAGTAAAGAAATGGCTGATATTCTTTGGGATTGTGGAGTGCCTTGTGTCCCTATTCTTGATGATGCATTTATTCTTCCTGATACTGTTGAAGAATTACGCGACTATGTAAATAGCGAGCCTTCTGTTATTAATGGTAAAATTAAAGAAGGCATTGTATGTCGTTCTCAAGATGGCGTACAGTCCTTTAAATGTGTATCTCCTGAGTACTTACTCAAATTCCATAGCTAAAAAATTTTTGGGTAAAGCTCTATATTCGCTCTTCATCAAAAATTATAATAAATAGAAGATGAAGAGCGAAGGGAGAATATAAATGGGCGCTTTTATTGATTTAACAGGAAAAAAATTTGAAAGATTAACTGCAATTAAACGAACAAGAAAAAAAGGTAATGAATGGTATTGGGAATGTTAGTGTGATTGTGGTAATATATGTGAAGTCCGTGGAGTTTCATTACGAGAAGGTAAAACAAAATCTTGTGGTTGTTTAAAACAAGAAAGTGATAAAAAACCAAAAGGTAATGTAAAAAATGAAATTGGTAATAAATATGGACATTTAACAGTAATAGCGCGTGCTGGTTCTACACCACGAGGTGTTGCTCAATGGGAATGTAAATGTGATTGCGGCAACCCTAATCATATAATTGTAACTGGTGATAATCTTCGTAGAGGGCATACGATTTCTTGTGGTTGTGAACGACGCTCACACGGTGAATTAGTAGTAGAACAATTATTAAAAGATAATAATATTCCATTTGTTCAAGAATATAAAGCATTTAAATTTTCATCAGGCGCATATGCTGCTTTTGATTTTTATGTAAATAATCAATATATAATTGAATACGATGGAGAAACACATTATCAAGCAAACCTTCATGGTTGGCATACAGAAGAACAACTAAAAACATAGCAAGAAAGAGATATTATTAAAAATCAATGGTGTAAAGATAATAATATACCACTTATTCGCATTCCTTATACACATTTAAATGATTTAAAAATAGAAGATTTACTTTTAGAAACTAGTGAATATATTGTAAAATAATAAAAAAATGCGCTTACTAAAAAAATAGTAAATAAATACTAAAAAATTGGTAAGCGCAAAATATAATAAGGAGAAAAATAAATATGAGTTTTTTTGTCAAGCCAGCCAAGAATGAATATGATCATTCGCATCTTCGTATCGGACGAATTGTTAGTATTGTATTTATTGTAATTTTCGCAATCATTCTAATCTCGTCATGTTTCACTTCCGTTCCCGCAGGTTTCACTGGTGTGCCAGTTACCTTTGGTAAGGTTGCTGATTATACCATGGATAGTGGCTTCCATTTTAAAGCTCCTTGGACTAATGTAATCAAAATGGATAACCGCATCCAGAAGCACACTATTAGCATGAGCGCATTTTCAAAGGATATTCAGGAAACTGCGGTCACTTATACAATTAACTATCAGATTAGTAAGAATGATGCTATGACAATTTATCGTACTATTGGCAAAGAATATTTTGATACTGTCATTGCGCCAAATATCAGCGAAGCAGTAAAAACCGCAACAGCGCATTATACCGCAGAAGGTCTTATTAATAACCGCGATAAATTAGCAACTGAAATTGAAGAAATTCTTAAAACTCTTCTCGAACAGTATAATATTTTTGTTGTTGGTACTGCGATTGAAGATCTTGACTTTACCGATGCTTTCACTAATGCTGTTGAAGCAAAGCAGGTAGCCGCGCAGAATAAATTGAAAGCTACTACTGAGCAGGAGCAGGCAACCATGGAAGAAGAGGCTAAGGCAAAACGCGCTATTATTACAGCTAATGCCGAAGCAGAACAAGCAATTATTGCAGCTAATGCTGACCTTGAAGTAGTTAAAATCCAGGCCGAAGCATCACTGTATGCTGGTCAGCGTGAAGCTGAAATGAACCAGCGTATCGCAGAAGCACTTAGTCCAGAACTTATTAATTATTACTGGATTAAACAGTGGAATGGTGAACTTCCTAGCACTATGCTTGGTGAAAATCCCAGCGTTATGCTGACTCTTGATGATGAAGAAAAATAAAAAAAAGGAAACTCTTAATTGAGTTTCCTTTTTTTATTAAGCTGTGCGTTTCCACATATATACTGTTAAATATGGAGGCATATTATTATGTGCGCCACCAGAACCAGTTGAACTAGTTGCACCAGTACCAGATGCACCAGTTGCGCCTGTTCCAGATGCTCCAGATGTATTATTGCTTGGACCGCCAGAGTTTACTGCATTAGTAGATACAGAGTGTGTATGATTACCAACTGAATTACTACCAATAGTCTATGTACCGCGTACCCAGCCTATAGTAATATACCAACTTGTAGAACCAGCATTGTCATATTGAACTGGAATACTATGGCTATGACCTCCAGCTCCATTTGCAGTACCATTCTATGGACCAACCCAGTGATAGTGACTGCTTAAATTATGTGTATGTGAAGGCCCAGTATGTGTATGACTTGGACCATTATGCGTATGCGCAGGCATTTCAGCTGTAGTGAGCGTGACTGTTTCACTACCACCTGTTGTACCAGCAGCATGGTTAGTACCAGCAGATAAAAGAAAAGTATCTTCAATCTATTCCCAAGTACCACCAAATAAAGTGGCTGGCGATGTATTTACTACTGAAATATATATTGCGCCAATAGGATATACTAAATCTAATAATTCAGATTTTTTAGTATAAGTAGTATTAATTTGATTACCATCACTATCTTGTGTTGCTTTAGTCGCTGTATCAGCATTACCAGTTAAACTTGCTTTAATAGTTGCTGGTAAATTAAGAGTTACTGCTGCACTACCATTAACACTTACTGCTGTTCCAGTATTTGTACTATCACTATCAGAAATACTAATATTACGAGCAGTTCCCCAATTAGCTGTTGTTATATTAGCAGAACCATCAAATGAAGTACCATTAATAGTTCTTGCTATTGCTAATTTTGTTGCTGTTGCAGCATTCCCTGTTATACTTACTCCAAGAGTAGTAGAACAAGTTGTAGGTTTACCATTAGTAAAATAAACTGGTACAGTGGCCGAACCAGCATCAGACGATAACGCGGCTGCTGTAGTAGCAGTATCGGCATTACCAGTTAAATTACCCACAAAACCATAAGGGGCTCTTACCTTACCATCATCCGCTGTTACTTTTAACATTGAATTTAATGAGCTATCCCATACATGCCAATAGGTGCCAGTATATCCATTACGAGTAATATCAAAAGACCATTCTTGATTATTGGCTGTTGCTCCTAAAGCTATATTAGCTCCTGGGTTCCATGTCCCACCATCTTTTCGCCATAAGTCAGATGAATGATATCCATCTACTTTATCTGCATTAGTTGCCGTAGCAGCATTACCAGTAATATTACTATCTGTCCAAGCAACTTTTTTCCAATTATATGCAGTTCCATTGGCAACTCTTCGCCAATATAAATTATCCCCATGAAAATGAGATGCTAATTCTACATAATATCCATTGGAATTTCCATGATTCATTCGAATAAAATGATACCAATCACTTGTTGGATAACATACTGCATTTGCTACAACATCTCCAGTAGTTCCATTAGAATTCCAATATTCTAATCTATTAACTCCATATGTAGGGGCATAATTTCCAGTATGTAAATATTTTGTAGTAGTAGAAGTAGCGGCATTGCCGCTAATTGAAGTTTCAACTGTACTAGTTATAATAAATTTAGTACCATCCCAAGTAATTTTACCACCAGATGTTTTATTGGATTGATTATAAGTAGTAAATCTTATTGCAGTATTACCATTTAACCCCTATAATCCTAATGTTCCTGCTTCATTAATATCACCAATTTGACTGTCATCACCAATTTTATTCCAAGTTCCATTGGCAGTATTTAATGCACCAGTTAAAGTATCCCCAGTTTTCTTTACATATGTTGATGTGATAACATTACCATTACCATCTTGAGATGCTTTAGTTGCTGAAGCGGCAGAACCAGTAATTGAAATTCCCCAAGTTCCAGAAGCACCACTACCAGTTTTAGTAACTGTATAGTCACTATAATTACTACTATCTAAAACTTTTTTCCATCCACCTGATAATGCAGTTGCAGTTCGCCAATATAAACCAGATGCAGCATTAGAAGAAGTAAGTAACTAACCATACCAACCACTGGCAGTTTTATAAGTAAAACATCCAAATGCATCTACATTTTCTGGTTTATCGGTAACAGTATTATTACCGCCTGCAGATGTTATTATTAAACCATTAGCATCAATAAAAGATGATAAACTAGTTATTGAAGTATATTTAACTTTCTATGCGGTTAAATCATATTGAGTAGATGTACCCATTGGCTATATTTTATCTATATTAGCCATTAGTCATCACCTATATATTAAAAAGAAACATCGATCTTCAACGCTCCTTTCTTTTTTTAATCTATTTATTATATAATTAATGAAAGTTAAGTATTTTACATTAATCTATTATAACCAATTATACAATCTTTGTCAAATGCGGTCAGCGCTGGCAAAAATTTCCATTTCCTACTTAATCTTTTATACCAAAAATTTGGTAGCGCATCCCCTCCATCTTGAAAAAATATAAAAAATATATTATAATATATATGTAAAAAATAAATATTAAGGAGATATTATGAAAAAGTTTCTTTCTTTTATTCTCGTATTGGTTATGGTTTTTGCCCTGTGTGCTTGTGGTGGCGGCTCCGCCTCCCCCACTAATGGCGGTTCTACTACACCAGCAGATACTCCAGCTCCCATAGATGTTCCTGCTCCTGAGCCTTCTGGTGATGGTGGCCCTCTGAAAGTTGGTTTTATCTACTTGCACAATGAACAGTCAACATATGACCTCAACTTTCTTAATGCTGCGAAGGCAGCTTGTGATAAGATGGGTGTTGAATGTATTAATAAGACCAATATCCCCGAAGGTGGCGAGTGCTATGATGCCGCAGCAGAACTTGTTGATGCTGGATGCGCGATTGTTTTCGCAGATTCCTTTGGTCATGAGAGTTATATGCTCCAAGCCGCAAAGGATTTTCCAAATGTTCAGTTCTGTCATGCGACTGGAACAATGGCTCATACTGCTAATGTTCCTAACTTCCACAACGCATTTGCTTCAATCTATCAGGGTCGTTATCTGGCCGGTGTAGCCGCAGGTATGAAACTCAATGAGATGATTGAGTCTGGCAAGATTAAAGAAGATGAAGCATTTATTGGTTATATCGGTGCTTATCCATATGCCGAAGTTATTTCTGGATATACTTCATTCTTCCTTGGCGCTCGTTCTATTTGTCCTAACGCAACAATGATGGTTCAATATACTAATTCTTGGTATGATGAAACCCTTGAAAAGGAAGCCGCAAATAACCTCATTAGTAAAGGTTGCGTTCTTATTTCCCAGCACGCTGATTCTATGGGTGCTCCTTCTGCTTGTGAAATTGCTGGTGTTCCTGATGTGTCTTACAATGGTAGCACTATTGATGCTTGCCCCAATACCTTTATTGTTTCCTCACGTATTGATTGGGAGCCATATTTTGAATACATTATTCAGTGTGTACTCGATGGCAAGCCAATTGACACCGATTGGACTGGCACTATGGATACTAAGTCCGTTGTTATCACCGATGTTAATACCGCAGTTGCCGCAGAAGGCACCGTTGAAAAACTCGCAGAAGTTGCTGATAAACTTACAAAAGGTGAAATTCAGGTATTTGATACTTCTACCTTTACAGTTGAAGGACAGCATCTTACTGAATATCTTGCGGATGTTGATACCGACGAAGAATTTATGCCCGATACTAATGTAATTAAAGATGGCGTATTTATGGAAAGCACTTATCGCTCTGCTCCATATTTTGATATTATTATTGATGATATCGCAATCATTGGTTAATTAAAAGAGAGGTTTTATACCTCTCTTTTAATTTTTTTATATTGATTTTTTTTAAAAAATTTGATATAATATATATAGAAAATAAGTAAGATTCCAGCAAACCAACCAAAGGAGGAATAAGTATGGTTTGGTTACAAATAGTCGCTACTGCAATTGTTTGCGGCGCAATCATAGTAGATGTCGCAAAGAATAATCATCAAGATAATAACTACAAAACAGATTGTAATTTTTGCGCTCTTCTGGAACGGAAAAATCACGGTGGTTTAAGTGAATTCAAGTACATTTGTAAGGAGCATGGCGGCTTTGATAAACCGCCCATATTCTGTGCTGATTATAAAAAAAGAAACGAGGAGAAATAAGTATGACTTATCTGCTTTTCATTGGACTTGGCTATTTTCTTCAAGCATTGAGTACAAAATATGGAATTCCGATAGATGATACAACATGGTTATGTTTCGCCATTTTGACGGCTGGCGAAGTTATTTCGTGGAGAAAAAAATGAGTATTTACATTAAAGGCATGAAAATGCCAAAAAGTAAACCAATATGTATTGTTATTGATGCGGCTGGGCAAGCTCGGCGTTATGATTTGAACAATGACAGGTACGCAGATGATAAATTATTTGAAGCCATCTCTGTCCCATCGCATGGGCGGCTGAAAGACTATGACCGCGTTATGGATCAGTATTCCAAATGGTTTCACAACACAGAAAACAGAGAATATGAAAATATGTTCTACATGTTACAGAATGAGTTGCGCAGTGCCCCAATCATTCTCCCGGCAGAGGAGGGCGAATGATGAAAAGAACAATCGGATTCATACTTTTGACTCTTATCTTTGCTCTTTTGATCGGGGTTACTTGTTATGTATTTGGTTGGAAGATGGGAATTATTATATGGGGAATAGGTTTTGCTGTTGCGTTGATAACTGTAATTGCCATATATCTAATTGAGGATGGCGAGTGATGAATTGCACAGGTAAAAATTGCATTATGCAATATGATAAAGTAGATCCTGCAACTTGCCCATGTGTTTCATATTGCCCGCAAGCTACACCACCCAAAACCAACGCCAAAGAAAAGAGGATTGAAGTATGAAAAAATATACAATAGTGACTATCAGCGGGGGCACAATCGACATAATCGCAGAAAATTTTGAACGTGACCCGCAACTTGGCCGTCTCGCTTTTCGTATCGGAGACTCTAATGTTGCTATGTTTGAATTATCAAATATTGTTGGTTTTTATATCGTAGCTCAGGAAGGCAAGTAATGAGAAATTCTTGTAAAAAATGTATCTATTGCATAACAGAAAACAATACTTGCCAGTCCAAAAAATGCGCTACGGCTCATGAAGGCTATATTACATTCTTTGATAGGCTGTTTTGTGAACCGCTGATGGCGAATGATAAAAAGAACAATAAAAAATAAACATTTACATCATAAATATATAAAAGGAGAATAAATATGGAACACAAAGTAGTAGATTATACTCGTCCAAGAGAATCATTTGATACTAATATATCACATTATGGTTTTTATTGCCCTTTCCGCAGATATGATACAAATAGAGAATTTAGACCATGCCTTGAACGAGGATGTATGGCTTTTCGTGCCGATGATAAAACATTCTGGTGCGCAATGATTGAAGCATATGGCCGCACTCCTATTAATTCAAAGCATCCTATTGAAATGCTTCATGGTATAGATTGAAGTATGTTTTGTTCAAAACGCCGGGCAAGCAAATGAAATTTTACGAGATTATCAGCGTTCTTATCCACATCGTAAAATTATAGGGGTTTCTATGGTCCCTGCGGACTTTCCCGGCGGGTGGTTTATGACAATTTCTTATGAGGTAAAATAATGAAATACTTTCAAACTGTTGGATATGTTAAAATGAAAGGAAAAGATACATGGGATAAATTTAAGGATAACGCAGTATTCGCTTGTCCTGATAATGAGAATCCCTATACATTTTTTCCAAAAGATTATAAAAACATTTTTGACTATTGGCTTGTAGAATATAAAGAAGTAGTCCCACCAAAAAAAGGAGTTGATTAAATATGAGCGTTCTAGCGTGGTCTGATTTGCATGGTAGATTAGATATTTTTGAAAAAGGATTAGAATTTCTTACACCAGAAGATACAGTATATTTCTTAGGGGATGCCGCAGACCGTGGCCCTGATGGATGGACTATTATTAAAAGAATTTTAAATGATTCTCGTTTTCTTTATCTTAAAGGGAATCACGAAGATTTACTAATTAAAGCAATTGGTAATGCTAAATTCGAAGAATCAAATAAAGATGTTTTTTACTGGGATAGAGATATGGATCTCTGGTTCTACAATGGCGGTGAATCAACTTACAATGCTATTATGACTGATGAAACTCTTACCCCAGGACAGAAAGTATATATTATTCATCAATTAAAAGAATTACCATTTGCTACAGGATATATGAATGAGAAAGGACAACTGGTTCAGTTATCTCATTCTGGATACGATGATTTCTATCATGGAAATGAAGAGCAATTCATCTGGGACCGTAATCATCTTATGTTCTATGATAGCTGGGATGGTGAAAAAAATGAAATTATCGTTCATGGGCATACCCCCATTGAGTTGATGATTAACGAGCAACATCATAATGCTGAATGGATAATTAAAAAGCATATGCGTGATGGTGTTCTTGGAGACCATTTTGTAGAACCGCAACCATGGGATGGGCATAGCGCGTATTGGTATGCGAAGAATCATAAGGTTAATATTGATACGGGCGCAGTATGGAATGATGTAAGCGTTTTGCTTAATCTTGACACCTGGGAAGAAATTCATATTGAGGCTCCCTCAATAAAATCCTAAATTGATTTTTTTAAAAAAAAATGGTATAATATATATATAAAATAAAATAAGGAGTGAGTTCGATGGATAAATACGATATTCTGTACGCAATTATCGTATTCTTCGTAGCATTAGCTTTCGGCCTACTCCTGGTCTTTCCTATTATGTGGCTGTGGAATTACCTAATGCCTATGGTATTCGGTCTTCCTAAGTTAACATATTGGCAGACATATGGATTGTATGTGCTGATAAATATGTTTGTGCCAAGTCGTTCATCTACCTCCTCTCATTCTTGAATGAGGGGGCGTAGATATGAGTGGCTATGACAGACATGATTTCTACTGTATTAAATGTGGAAATAAAGGTATCCCAGTCCAAAGAAGAATTAATCACAAACATGGCAAGCATCACCGCAAAAAATTATGGTGCCCTTATTGTAAGGAAGAAATAAATCATGTAGAGTGTCGAAATGATGAAGAAGTCCAAGAGTTCCTTGAAAATTTTGCGGCAGGTGTTTATAAAGAGGAAGTCGAAGCATCTCTTTCCTACATTAAAAAAGAAAATGCTATTTGGAGTTGATGAAAATGAATGAAAAAATGTTATGGGTAATGTGCGGCATACCTGGCTCTGGAAAGAGTTGGGTCGCCAAGCACATCCTGATGCGTGGCTTAGGCTGGCGTTATATTTCTCGTGATGAAGTACGCTTTGAAATCGTAAAAGATGATGAAGAGTATTTTTCACATGAAACTAAGGTCTATAATGAATTTATTCGTCGTATCAAGACTGCGCTTAATGAAGAGGGAGTATTCAATGTAATCGTTGATGCTACTCACATTAACTGGGCTAGTCGCCGCAAGCTGTTGAAGGCTCTTGGTCTTGATGGCGATGGGGTCATTTGCGTGGTAGTTCAGAATGAAATGGACGAAATAATTGAGAACAACGAAAGCCGCAGCGGTCGCGCTGTTGTTCCTCGTGCTGTTGTGCGTCGTATGAGCAATCAAATGACTGATCCGCTTACTGACCCAATTAAGTATCAGGGAATTATGTATATCAATAATTCCAAAAAGGGTGAGTAAAACTTTTGGACTAATCATGATACCTGTATCATAATATTTTTCATATATAATAGAATAAATAAAGGAGAAATATTATGGGTTATATTTATAAAATTACAAATAAAATAAATGGTAAAATATATATAGGTTAGACAAAACAATCTATTAATGATAGATGGAAAGCTCATATTAGTAGCACTATTACTCATAGTAAAGATTATAATTGTCCTTTACATTTAGCTATTGATAAATATGGACCTGAAAATTTTTTAGTTGAATAGATTGAAGAGTGTCCTAATGATTAGTTAGATACGGCAGAAATATATTGGATAAATAAATTTGATAGTTATAATAATGGATATAATGCTTCTCTTGGCGGTTTAGGAAATGGTAAATATAATTATGATGATATCGTAAATTATTATTTACAACATGATTGTTCAATAAAAAAAGTATGTCAATATTTTAATATATATGATTAGGTTGTATACACTGCTCTAAGAAGTAAAAATATTGATTATAAAAGTTTAAGTAAAAGATCAGGCTATGCTTCTAAAAATAGACCAACGAAAGTATTATTAATAGAAAAAAATATTCTTTTTAATAGAATGAAAGATATTGATGAATATTTTAATAAAGTAACGCATCCTAATATTCGTCGTTGTTTAAATGGAATGACAGAAAAAGCATATGGATATCATTGGAGAGAAGTAGCCCCTGATGAAGAAATTGAAGGAGTAATAATTTACAATGGCGAATGAAATATTTTTGGTATCAGATTGGCATTTTTGCCATAATAAATCGTTTTTATATGAACCACGTGGTTTTACTAATATTGAAGATATGAATGAGGCAATTGTTCGCAATCATAATGAAATTGTAGATTAGGAAGATATTGTTTATGTCCTTGGAGATTGCTGCTTAACTGATACAGAACATGGTATTGAATTTATTAAACGTCTTAATGGACAAAAATATCTTGCTTTTGGCAATCATTGTACAGATTCAAGATTAAAAAGATTTAAAGAAGAACAAATCTTTTGTGACATTCAATTTGGATATCGTATTAAGCAAGGTAAGTATTCCTTCTGGATGTGCCATCATCCAATGAAAATGGGGAATTTTAAAGAAAAGCATCCAGTATGGAACTTATCAGGACATACCCATCAAAAAGACCGTTTTGAAAATGGTGAAGATTGTGTATATAATGTAGCACTTGATGCTCATGATAATTATCCTGTGAGTATTGATGAAATTGTAAAAGATATTAAAAAGTATCATTATGATAATCAAATTATCCAGCCTCGTTGTGAAAAGTGCGTATATGAAATGATTACTTGTCATAGTAGCGATACTGATGGTAAATGTGAAAAATATAAGCGTGATCCACCAGATGGTGGGTATTATGGGTAAATTAAATTAAAAGAACCTTCTATATATAATGAGAAAAGAAAATAGGAGGGGATTGTAATGTTGACATTAAATACTTTATGGTATACTTTACTTTGGGTTGCAATGATGATAATTGGCGGCCTAATGTATGAACAGCCCCACTTTGTCCGTAAAAGAAAAGAAAAATATAAAACTATGGAACTTTGTGGATGGATTATTATTATCATGGCTATGATCGGTTTAGTCCATTATGGTATTCTTGGCGCATTACATTGGATAGTTACTTAAAATGGATACTTGTATGATTTAGTTAATTCAAATTTATGTAAGACTTCAAAATAAGAGGTAAAAAGAAAATGGATACTGCTGTTGTAGGTGTATGTATGTTTATGGCGTTCGTTGCTTTTGTTTGGCTTGCTAACAACGGCAGACCACGCCACTAAGAGGGACGCATAATTGCGTCCCTCTTTTTGCGTTATGCGAAGCCCGTTGCGGTCAAAAGTCGTCGTTTGCGGCCGGTGTTGGCCCAGAAATCGCATTAGGAAATTTTTTTGGGAAAGGGTTAGGTAAAAGGTAAAAAATATTTTACTGTTGGAGGGAATGCGGCCGGCTGGGAAAAATTTCCATTGCGCCCATAAAGTTTTATACCAAATTTTTGGTAGCGCATCCTTCACACTTGAAATTCTTCAAAAAATATGGTATAATATTTATATAAAAACTAAAAGGAGAATAAAAATTGAGTAAGCAACCCGAATTTACATGGGACGAAGTCAGCGGAATCTGTGGCTGTTCTATCGTCCTTGACAACTACCTTCACGGTTTTGGTATCGCACAATGTGCTGATATTGACCGTGATATGTTAAGTGAACGCACAGGCGCACATATCGCTGAGAGCCGTGCTCAAATTAACCTTCTACAAAACTATAAAAACAATGTCCTGCGGCCAGGCCTTCAAGCCCTGAAACATCTCCGCAGTACGATGACACAGAGCAAAAAGCATAATTCAGAATCTTATGAACGCAAGCGTCTCAATATCGAAATTCGCAATTATGAAAAAGATATTGCGGATATCCAGCAAGCAATTGAATTACAAAAACAAACATTATATGCTTACATATCCAATAAAGATCACCTTTATCAGCGTATTCGCGCAAATGATCATGAAGGATATAAAGAATCTGATACTGAGACCCTCCAAAAGGATATTGACCTCTATAATGAAACAATTAAGGCCGAGGCAAATTAACTTAAAATAAAGGAAAATTATAAACTATATGGAAGTAAGACCTGATATTAAGTTTTATTCCTACGCAGCACTTTCACATCCAGAAATTTTTCAGAAAGTCAAAGAGGGAGATGAAAAAGTTATTATTTCGCAACTCACTTTTAATACTCTCCCAAATATAGGGCATTTACGAAAAGTAGTCGAACCTTATTCCACTCAACATATCGACGAAATTTTTAATGAGTATTTTCCTATTACAGAAGACTTAACTAAAAATTGGGATGTATATATCGCTGCGGAATATGATAAATATGTTCGCCCAGATGAAGTAATTTTTGTAGGTGAAAAATGGGAAACAGATTTAGCAAGTAAATATTTTGGTGATGGAATGTTAGAGACTGTTGAATAAACAGTCTCTCTTTTTATTACCAAAAAGAAGGAGGGATTCACTATTCTCTTAATATATATGCTATTAGGAATTGTGATCTATATTTTAATTCTTCCTGTTTTAGAGGAACTCGCTACCGTAGTCGTCCAATCATTAGAAATTGTTAAAGGCAAAGCAATGTTAAAATCTTAGGAGATACAAAATAAACTCTTAGAACTTGCGGCCGAAGCCCCAACCGAAGAAACCCCTACTAATACCTCAGTAATTGGGTTTTAGGTTCCAGAAGAAATAGAATATGAGGAGGACTGGGACGAGGATGAGTAAAAAATTTTATGATACTTGCTCATTATTATTAAAAAGTAATAACATTTTTGATGATGATGAAGTCTTTGTAATATCATCAATTACCTTAAAAGAATTAGAATATATTAAAACTTCATAGAGTAAAGACGCAGAGACGAAGTATGCGGCACGCCGTCTACTTCAATCGCTATTAGACAATGATGATAAATACATCACTCATATCTATCATGAGCATATGCTTCAACCAATTCGTGAAGCAGACCTTGAAATTAATGAAGATATGAAAATACTTGCGACCGCAATTGACTACGCAAAACAAGAAGATGTAAAATTTGTAACTAATGATGGATGTTTATGGAAAATAGCAAGACTTTTCTTTGATAATTTAGAACGAGTGGATGAAGATAAAGATGATTATGTAGGATATTATGACTACACATTCAAATCAGAGGAAGATATAGCAAATTTCTATTCAAATTATCAAATAAATCCAGTATTTCCACATATGTTAATCAATCAATACTTAATCCTCCGTGATACAGAAGGACAAATTATTGACCGCTTATGTTGGACTGGTAATGGATATAGACCAATTAGTTTTGAATCATTTGACTCAAAACAATTTGGTAAAATTAAACCACTTGATGTATAGCAACAATTTGTTGCTGATAGTCTTATTCATAATAAAATAACAATGATACAAGGCCCTGCTGGCTCTGGTAAAACATTGCTATCTCTTGGCTTTTTATTTAATCAATTAGAAAAGGGTCGTATAAATAAAATAATTGTTTTCTGTAACACTGTCGCCGCAAAAGACGCCGCAAAACTCGGTTTCTTACCAGGCGACCGTGAAGAAAAACTTATAGATAGTCAAATTGGCAACCTTTTAATCAGTAAATTAGGTAGTCAAATTGAATTAGAAAAATTAATGGAAAATGAAACAGTAGTATTACTTCCAATGTCTGATATTCGTGGCTATGATACAACTGGTATGCGCGCTGGCATTTATATTTCAGAAGCACAAAACCTTAGTATTCCACTTATGAAACTCGCATTACAGCGTATTGGTAATGATAGTATTTGTATCATAGATGGTGATGCGAAAACACAAGTTGATGATATTAGTTTCGCAGGCTCAAACAATGGTATGCGCCGTGCTTCTAAAATCTTCAAAGGCCATGATTGTTATGGTGAAGTAAGACTTAAAGAGATTCATCGTTCAGCGATTGCTAGAATCGCAGAAAATATGTAAGAAAGGAGTATATAATGTCAACAGAACAAACCATATGGAGTTTTCTAAAATCCAAAGGTTTTACAGATTATGCCGCAGCAGGTATTATAGGAAATCTTGCCGCAGAAAGTTCTTTACGCTCAAATAATCTTGAAGATACTCGTCAAAAGACACTTGGTAGTGATGAAGTATATACCCGCAATGTTGATAGTGGTCGATATACTCGTTTCAGTTTTATAAATGATGGTGCTGGATATGGTATCGCACAATGGACAACTACTGACCGCAAATCAGGACTTTACGATGCCTGTAAAATGAATGGTAAGTCAATTAGCGATCTTGATTGTCAATTAAATTATTTATTTACTGAACTTACAAATATGAAATTAGTAAGTAAATTAAATGCCGCACCAAATATAGAAACAGCATCAAATATAATGCTTAAAGATTTTGAAAGACCACTTGACCAAAGCACATCTGTACAAGATTACAGAACAAAACTTAGTAAACAATACTATAATCAATTAAAATCTACAACACAAACAGGAGGAAGTAATAAAAACGTTATGATGAAATATAGTTCTTCAAAACCTCCATTAGTGTGTATGCAGACTAATTCTACTTGTTATAAAAACACAAGTAAAATGTCTGTAAAAGGCGTATTATGGCACTCTACTGGGGCAAATAACCCAAATCTTAAAAGATATATATAGCCAAGTGAAAATGACCCTAATTATGGTAAATTAATGTCATTATTAGGTTCAAATTCTTTACATAACGATTGGAATCATATTTCGATTGAAGCTGGCCTAAACGCTTGGGTCGGCAAATTAGCAGATGGAAGTGTAACCAGTGTTCAAACAATGCCTTGGGATTATAAACCATGGGGCTGCGGCTCTGGTAGCCGAGGTAGTTGTAATAATGGCTGGATACAATTTGAAATTTGCGAAGACACGCTTGTTGATGGCTCTTATTTCACAAAAGTCTACCAAGAGGCTTGTGAATTAACAGCCTATTTATGTAAATTATATAATATAAATCCAAAAGGAACAGTTAACTTCAACGGAATGACGGTTCCCACTATCCTATGTCATGCGGATAGTGCTGCTCTTGGATTAGGATCAAACCATGCTGATGTAATGCATTGGTTTACAAAATATGGAAAAACAATGGATAATGTTCGTGATGATGTAGCGAAATTATTAAGCGGTGGAGCATCTACTCCTTCATTATCACAATCAGGAGGAAATATGTCAAAACCACAATTATCTCGTATTCTTAGAAGAGGTTGCGAGGGTGAGGATGTAAAACTTTTACAAGAATATCTTATTAAAGTTGGTTGTGACCTTGGAAAATGGGGTGCCGACGGCGATTTCGGTGGGGCGACCGAAGACGCTGTTATTTCTTTCCAACAACTTCATAAACTTGAAGATGATGGTGAAGTAGGCCCAATCACTTGGGATGTTTTACTTAGATGCGTTGATGAAGCATCTGTCCCATAGGTTTATCGTGTAAGAAAATCTTGGGATCAACCCGCAACTCAAATTGGCGCATATACTAATTTAGCAAATGCTAAAAAAGCAGTTGATAATCTTAATGCTGGTTATCATGTATATGATGGAAAGGGCCAAGAAATTTATCCAGTAAATTCTGCTGGTGATAATTCACAAATAACTCCTATTGACAATACTCCTGTTACACCAGCAAAAACATATAGTGATGTTATGCTTGGATATGCCGCAAAGGATGAACGCGGAGGATACTCTGGCGGTTCGGCGGGCGACCAGACAGGAAAAGAAGTTTATGTAAATGGTTGGTATCAGCAAGGATGGAATGTTGTTCTCCGTCCAAAATCTGATGTTCTCGCAGAGAAAATGGCTCGTCAATGCGAAGCAGGATGCGCTAATAATAACATTGGATATAGCCAATCTACTAGAAATACCATTTATGTTGAAGCACAAAAAGTAGGATTAGATTTAGCAAAAATTAACACTCCTTGTAATTGCGATTGTTCTTCATTCATTGGAACAATTTGTGTATGCGCTGGTCTTCCAGCAAGTGCTTTTTATTCTGGTAATATGCCAGTAACCTCTACTATGAGAGGCTGCTGCACTAGTACAGGATAGTTTGATGTATTGACTGGTAATAAATATACTAGCCAAAAGGACTATCTTAAACGTGGTGATATTCTCCTTAACGAATCGGCTCACGTTGTTATGGTTCTTGCTGATGGTAAAAAAGTTGAAAAATCAAGTCAACCAGTAGAATCAACCAAGGAAGGTTTTCCATATAAAGTAAAAATCACTGCTAAGAGTCTCAATGTAAGAAAGAGTCCAACAGAAGCAAGTGATATTACAGCATAGGTTCGTCAAGGATATGTATTTACTATCGTTGATGAGAAGGAGGGGTTCGGTAAATTGAAGTCAGGTGTGGGCTGGATTAATCTTCAATATACCGAGCGAGTATAACAATGAATTTTTTCAATATATTTGTAAGAAAGCCAAAGAATGCTGAGGCTGCGGAAGTTTAGAATGAGGAAAAATTATCATTTTCAAAAACACTTTTAGTCCAAGAGTCATTGTTAATATGGATTCATACTATCTCAATGATCGTTTTGGCCTATATTTGCGTTTTTAAGGGATATTATGCGGAGCTTCCTTGGCTTACAGCTATGGTTGCGCTTCCTTGGACCGCATATGCCGTTAGTTAGCATGCCTACTATCGAAAAGCGCAGGCTGAAAACACCGAAGGCGGCATTGTCTTTGAACAGGCAAAATGGGACATTGAAGCTGTCGGCTAAACTCAATAAACCCTATATACTAATATAGTATATAGGGTTTTTTCTTATTATATTGACTTTTATATATTTTTATATTATAATATTTATATAATATATATATTAACTTTTTACTATATATATTCTATAATAATTTTTTTGTTTTGTCAACAGAACGGAGTAGTAGTAAATGAAATATACTTATTATACTGATGGAGCATGTAGTGGCAATGGTACATTTAATTCTTCTGGCGGCTGGGGCGTGGTCGAAATAGATGAAAATAATAATATTATCTGGCAAAGTCAAGGGACAAAATCACCTACTACAAATAATGAAATGGAATTAACTGCTATTTTAAATGCTCTTAATCATATTAAAGAAGAAAATAATTTTATTCAACCTATTCTTTATACAGACAGCGCATATTGTTGTAATTTAATTAATACTTGGATGTATAGTTGGGAACGCAATGGATGGATGCGCCCAAAAAATCAAGAAGTTAAAAATCTTGAAATAATTAAAGAAATTTTTCAATTAGCAAAGCTTGCTGATATTAAGAAAATTCCTGGCCATAGCGGTGTAGAATGGAATGAATATGTAGATAAATTAGCAAAAAATGAAATAACAATTTGAATATATTGATATTCTGGCCAATTATGGACAATAATTTTATTATATATTTCTTTATTAATAGAAAGTATAAAGGAGAATTAAATAATGAATTTAATTTATAAAGTTACAAATTTAATAAATAATAAAATATATATTGGTCAAACAACAACAAGTTTAGAACAACGTAAAAAAGAACATGAATATCGAGCATTAGCTAATAAGAGAAATACCTATTTTTATTCTGCTATAAAATCATATGGCATAGAAAATTTTAAATGGGAAATTTTAGAAAATAATTTATCTTTTGATCAATTAAATTCAAGAGAAGAATATTGGATTTCATATTATCATAGTAATGAAAAAGAATATGGATATAATATGACAAAAGGTGGAGATAACGCTGATAATTTAAATAAATGGCGTCAAAATAATCCAGAATTAATGTCATTAGAAGCACGAAAAGGTTGGGAAAAAATGCAACAAATTTTAAAAGACCATCCTGAAAAAGAAAAAGAAAGAAAAATAAAAGCTAAACTTGGACAACAAAAATATATAAATGAACATTATGATGAAATTAAAGAACGTAGTTATAATATTTATTTATAGCATAAAGAATAGCAAGAAAATACTTTATAGCAATGTAGAGAAAAACGTATGAAAAAAGTACGTTGTATTGAAACAAATATTATATATGCTTCATTAAATGAAGCTGGAAGACAAACTGGCAACAGTCCATCAAATATAAAACAATGCTGTGATGGAATAAGAAAATCTGCTGGTAAAGATAAAAATAATAATAAATTACATTGGGAATATGTTCTTGATGAATAAAAATATAAGACTAATAACCTCGTAGTAAACTACGGGGTTGATTTTTTTAAAAAAATGTGTTATAATATACATAGAAATGTAAAAAAAGGAGATTTTATATGGTAACAGATAAAACTCTCTATAATGAGGAAAGTATTGAGTCACTTTCGCCATTGGAATTTACACGTCTCCGTCCGGGAGTGTATGCTGGCGATACGACTTATGCGACTCAGTTAGCAGTAGAGATTTTCTCCAATGCTGTTGATGAATTTCGTCTAGGGCATGGAGATAAAATTGAAGTAGGAATAAAAGGTCCAGTAGTTCGTATTCGAGACTATGGGCAAGGCTTTATTCCTAATAGTTTTCGTGATGATGGTAAAACTATTCTTGAAGCAGCTTTTAGTGTTTTAAATACTTCTGGTAAATATCGTGAAGATGGTACATATGAAGGCACTTCATTAGGTTCTTTTGGTATTGGTTCAAAAATTACTACATATCTTTCACATTGGTTAGTCGTTTCTACTTATCGAGATATGAAACGAGAAGAAATTCATTTTGAAGAAGGCAAATTTAAAGTAAGATATAGTGGAGATCCAAAAACCCCAGAAGCTATTGAAAATGTACGTAAAGGTGGCACTGAGGTAGAATGGCAACCAAGTGAAGAATTTTTTACACATCCAGAAGTAGATATAAAAGAATTAAAGAAACTTTTTGAGACTATTGCGGCACTCTGCCCAGGGCTTACTATTGAATTAGATGATAATGGTAGTAAATCTACTTATTATTCAAAAAATGGTATTAATGACCTTGTTGATGCAGCAGTTAATGGAAAAGAATTAATTAAAAATCGTTTTGTAATGAATTATCAAAATGATAAGAATAAGATTGATATGGTAATGACATATACATCAAATTATTCTTCTACTCTTATCCCATACGTTAATACTGGTTTAACAGCAAATGGTCCACATATCTCTCAAATTAAATCATTACTTACAAGAGAATTTAATAAATTCTTCCGTGATAAGAAATGGTTAAAAGATAAAGAAGAAAATCTTTCTGGTGATGATATTCAGGAAGGTCTTTATATTGTATTTAATATAACTGCGCCAAATGTCGCATATGATGCTCAGGTGAAGACAAGAGTTACTAAACTTGAAATGTCTCCATTCACAACTGCGATAGCAGAAAATCTGCGCGTTTGGTTCATAGCAAATGAGAAAGAAATTAAGATGATTGCCGATAAGGCATTGTCTGCAAGAAAAGCTCGTCTTGCCGCACAGAAAGCCAGAGATACTGTTAGAGAAGGCCAAAAGAAGAAAGAAAAAGCTCTTAAATTTGATAGTAAATTGGCAGATTGTTATAGTAAAGACCGTAAAAAGTGTGAAATTATTATCACAGAGGGTGATAGTGCTAGCGGCAACCTTAAACAGGCACGAGACAATGAGTTTCAAGCTGTTATGCCCGTGCGTGGCAAAATTTTGAATACACATAAAGCATCTCTTGATAAGATACAGAAAAATGCTGAGATCATGTCTATGATTCAGGCTTTTGGTCTTGATATAGATGTAAAAACAATGAAAGTAACTTATAATAAAGACCGTATTCGTTATGGTAAGATTATTATTATGAGCGATGCTGATGTTGATGGTCAACTGTGGGCCAGTGAAAGACTTTACGCCTAATCAGGCGGGTAATGTTCTTGGACGAATGAGATTTATGGTTCACACATAAATTTCATAATAATTGAAAGAGAATATTGCTAACGGGGAAACCTAAACTTTATTAAAGCATGGCAATCCCGTGGGAAATAAATGTTAATCTATTCTCTTTTAAAGGAGAATAAGAATGATAGGTATTTATAAAATAACTGAAATAGAACATCCTGAAAATTTTTATATTGGCAAAAGTAATAATATAGAAAGAAGATTTAATGAACATAAAACTAAAACTTATGAATAGAGTAGAATACCTTTTGATGGTTATATAAAAGAAAAAGGTAAAGATGCTTTTACTTATGAAATTTTAGAATTATGTGAATTAAATGAATTAAGTGAAAAAGAAGCATATTGGACTAAAATTTTAAATACTACATAGTCTGGTAATAAATTTGAAGGTGGATTAAGAGATGTTGTTGGAACATCAAATCCAAATGCTAAATTAACAGAGAATGATATTATCAAAATTAGACAAGCATATGCTAATCACTTAAAACAAAAGGATGTTTATAAAGAATTTAAAAATATTATAAGTTTTTAGTATTTTCAAAATTTATGGCAAGGTAGAGCTTGGTCTCATATTATGCCAGAAGTTTTTACAGAAGAAAATAAAAATTATTATATAAAAGAAAATAGCCGTGGTGAAGCCGGGGCGGGCGCACAATTTACTGATGATGAAGTAATTGAAATGCGTAAAAGATATGTAAAAGAAAGTGCTAAAAATATATATAATGATTATAAAGATAGAATTTCTTTTCAATCACTTCAATAGATTTTATGGGGTCGTTATTACGATAATCTTCCAATATATAAAAAGAAAGAAAAGAAATGGATTAACATTTAAACCTGTATCGACTATCCCTAATGTCTTCTGGACAAGGGAGTAGGGGTGCTATTGATACGCACTTCGAAATGGTCTCCTGCACTTACCAAATTTTTACTAATTCTTTTCACTTTGTAGAAAAAGTTTTATACCAAAAATTTGGTCGCGCAGTAAAAGATAGTCAGTACTAATGGAAACATTAGAAAAATACGGCGCATATTAAGAATCTATTTTATACTTTTATTTGGAATTTCTGTCCTCAATTAATTGACGATGGATATATTTATGCTGGTGTACCTCCCCTTTATCGTGTTACAATGGCAAAAAAGTATATTTATCTTAAAGATGATACTGCTCTTGAAGAATTTAGAGTAAAAAATAAAGGTAAGACTTATACAGTCAACAGATTCAAGGGATTAGGAGAAATGTCGCCTGAGGAGACCGAAGAGACATTACTTGCCCCTGAGAATCGCATACTCAATCAAGTAACTATTAGTGATGTAGAAAAAGCTAATAAATTATTTGATGATTTAATGGGTGGGTCGGTCACTCCTCGTAAAGCGTATATTAAAGAACATAGTAAGGAAGCAAAATATAATGCAGAATAATTTACAACCTTATGACTATGAAAATGTACGAACAGTTATTCATAATATTTTGTATAGTTTTTTTGATCGTGAATTTGAGTGCGGTAAAGATGGAGAATTTGATTTTGAATTTATGGAATCAAAAACAGATGAAATTTTAAGATTAATTAAACGTCAGGGAGGACAGGTATAATGGTTAATGATATTGTAAAAGAATTAGGTACTAATTTTATAGAATATGCAGTTGCCGTTAACACTGACCGTGCCATTCCTGATGCAAAATCTGGTCTTAAACCAGTAGCAAAAAGAATTTTATATGATGCTTATGCGAGTGGATTTAGTAGTGCAAAGCCTTATGTAAAATGCGCTCTTATCGTCGGTGATACAATGGGTCGTTTCCATCCACATGGTGATAGTTCAATTTATGGTGCGCTTGCTCGTTTGTCGCAAGATTGGGTAATGCGTTATCCTCTTATTGATTTCCATGGTAGCGTTGGTAATAGAGATGGTGATGGTCCTGCGTCAATGCGTTATACAGAAGCACGACTTGCTAAAATCACCGAAGATGGAATGTTAGTAGGAATGAAAAAAGGAGTAGTAGATACAATTCCTAACTACTCTGAAACAGAAAGTGAACCAGTTACACTTCCTTCTGTTTTCCCAAATTTGCTTTGTAATCCTAATACTGGTATCGGTGTTGCGATGGCCTGTAACTGGGCTCCACATAATCTAAATGAAGTGGCGCAAGCTATTAATGATTATATTGATGGCAATGAGCCAAGTCTTCCAGGCCCTGATTTCCCGACCGGCGGCATCATTATAAATGCAAAAGATATTCCTATGATTATGCGAACTGGTCATGGTAGTGTGAAGATTCGTGGCAAATATCATATGGAAGGGAATACGATTGTCTTTACAGAAATTCCATATGGAGTAGCCACTGAATCACTTCTGGAAGCAATCGGTTCAGTATGTGATGCTGGTGATATTCAAGGTGTCGTTGATATTAGAAATGAAAGTAATAGAAAGAAAGGTTTTAGATTAGTAATTGAATGTGCGAAAGATGCTAATATCAGTCGTATTATTTCATTACTTTTCCAGAAAACCGATCTTCAATCTTCATTTTCATATAATCAAGTTGCTTTAATTGATAAAACTCCTACTGAATTAAATCTTAAAGATTGTTGTAAAATTTATGTTGATCATAACTGTGAATGTATTCGCAGAGAAACTGAATTTGATATTCAAAAAGCAAAAGATCGTCTCAATATCGTAGACGGATTGCTTAAAGCACTCGCAAATATTGATGATGTAATTGCAATTATTAAAGCGTCTGAAAGTAGTGCTAAGGCTCGTGAAGCATTAATGAAAAAATATGGATTTAATGAAGAACAAGCAAAAGCAATTACTGATATGCGACTTGGTAAGTTAGCAGGATTAGAGCGTTTAGAAATTGAAAATGAAAAAGCAGAATTACTTAATACAATTGATGCTCTTAATGCTATTTTAAATGATTTAGTAAGTGAATTAAAGAAAAGACTTGGTGCTATTGTGAAAAAATATGGTGATGCTCGTAGGACAGAACTTACTAATGTTGAAGAAACCAAGAGTAAAGAAGAAAAAGAGATCGAACTTATCCCACCTGAAAAATGCGTTGTTGTGATGACCGAAGGCGGTTCATTAAAAAGAATTCCATCAACATCATTTAGAGCGCAGCGTAAGGGCGGTAAGGGTGTGAAAACGCAGGAAGATATTACTAATGCGGTTATTCGCACTAATACCGTGGATAGTTTAATGATTTTTACAAACAAAGGGAAAATGTATCGTTTGGTTGTAAATAATATACCAGAGGGTACAAATACCTCCAAAGGAACGCCTGTGCGGGCTTTGATTGAAATGGAGGCTGACGAAAATGTGGCGACTATATATTCTATATATAGAGATACTGATGCAAAATATGTATTATTTATTACTAAAAAAGGTTTGGTTAAGAAAACGGCTCTTTCTGAATATGTTGGAACAAAGAAGTCCAAAGGTATTGGAGCTATTAACATCAAAGAAGGAGATGCGTTATCAGCAGTTGCACTTGTAAAAGATGAACCACTTATTATTCTTACAAAAAATGGATATGCCATTAAGTTTAAGATTGATGAAGTAAGTGCGACCGGCCGTTTAACCGCAGGTGTTAAAGGTATCAACCTTGGTGAAGATGATGAAGTTGTTGCGGCCTTACCAGTTCGTCATGAAGAAGATGATGTTGCTGTATTCAGTGAAAAAGGATTTGGTAAAAGAGTTCCGCAGAAAGAACTCACTCTTCAAAAACGTGGCGGTAAAGGTGTAATTGTTTATAAACCAGCGCTATATGGTAAAGTATCAGCAGGACAATTAGTAAATGATGATGATATTGTCCTATTGATTGGATCAAAGAACTCAATATGCGTTAAGGGTAGTGAAATTCCGCAGATGGGTCGTGTAGCCGGCGGTAATGTGATGCTCAAAGGAAATAGCATATTGAGTGTAAGCAAAGTATAAGGAGGCCGCTATGCTTAATGAATTAATTATAGGCCGTAGATAGTGTCCAGTATGTGGCCGTTATGTATTTGGAGATTTAAAATATTGGTGGTGTCCATATTGTGGTAGTGACAACACTGAAGAAAATATCATAATTAGTAATCCTACTGACCGTATTACAACTCGTGATGAAGATGGAGTTGCTGTATATACTGGTATTCATTCCTCAAATAGTTATACATATGCGCCATATATGGGGATTAACGCAATTACAGAAGTTCTCGAAAGACTTTGTGAAAAGGAGGAAGAGGATGAAAACTTACACAGCGAAGACGAATCGAGTAATTTAGGATGAAGATGCTAGCACTGCTAAGGCTCTTGGTATTGAACCAATTCCAAAGGGCGCAACAGTAGAAATAATTGGTACATATAATAATACTCGTGGTCATTATATTAAGATTAAATATCATGGATATGTTTACTATACAAAGGAAGCATATTTAGATAAATAAAAAATAGGGAAACTGAATTAATCAGTTTCCCTATTTTTTATTAATGTGATAAATAAAAATTATACATACGCATTTCTCCAGCCGTTCCAGTAACATTAGTACCATTAACTTCTATCCAAGATTTTAATTTTACTGTTAAATAATATGTTCCAGAAGTAATTCCTGAAACATCTAATATCATAGTTTTTCTTCCTGTCCAAGAAGATCTTCGACTCATTACTTTATAAGAAATAACAAAAGGTTCTATTATACTATTTGCATTATCTCTTGAAGGATTAGCCATTAATCCATAATAAGAATTATCTCCACTCTAATTACTATCAAGAATTAAATATTTCCATTGTCCATAAAATGTAATTGCTGGAGTCCACCAACATAAAATATAAGCATTTGAGCCACCCTAATATGTTGATAAATAAATATGACTTCCATTCGCATCATTCTTATGAGCAAATGAATATGGATTATGTTTAGAACTATGCCCCATAATCCAATTTCCATCCTAAACTGCATACTAATTTCCAATTGGATATATAAGACTTCCAGTGCTTACAGATGACCCATATCTCATATTAATATCTGCTGCAGTGATAAGCTGTCCGCTATTAGCTCCATGATCGCTTGCTAGAATCTATGAACCTGTTCCAACTGCCATACTTTATTACCTCACATAAATCCATATTCTTCCATCAACTAAGACATTATCTTCTCCCCATCGCTCATAATCAGGTACAGCACTAATAATTCCTAAGCAACAATATCCTTTATCTCTATATTCCTCATCTGTCATAATACTTATTGTTCCATTGGGACCACTACATACTGGCCGACCAATATTTTTACGATATATTTCACGAGATTCATAAGGATATGCCAATACGCGCCCAGAAACTGCAACAGGAATTTTTGCATCTTTTGTTTCACCAATATTAAAACCGAAAGTGTCTGAAATAATACGGCACCCTAATTGCATACGTTCAGTTGTAAGTTCCATAGTATCATCTCCAACTTCATGTACACATCGTCCGGCCATAGGTATTTCTCTTTTAGGTTTTTCATAATTTTCTAATGGTTTTTTATCTGGCATATTTTTTTGTACTTCTGGAATATTGCGCATTTCAGCATAGTCATTATAAACAGCACCCCATACGGCGCCAGCCTATATAGTTGATAATCCATAATTACTACTATGCCATCTAAAACGAAAAACTCCATCCGCTTCTGGACCAATATTCTAACCTACTCTACCAGACCAATGGAAAGCTATGCGAGGAGCATAAGATGGATGATCTTGACTTGTTCCACATTCACCAACTTCTCTAATACATAAAGCAGGGCCGCCCTAATCGAGACCTTCTCCAGCTACTCTAGATATCATTGTTGTTCCATTTTGCCAAAAGCCACATAGCCAACCAGATGTTGTAGAAACTAAAATATCATTCGTTGCATCAAATCCAATATGCATACGGCCACCGCAGGCTCTTAAAAATGTATCACCATTCTAGTAAGACCCAAGGGCATCATACCAACCATTATTCCATAAACGATAAATTGAACTACGTCCGCCGGCATAAAAACCGCCATTAGAATAACACTCATAATCACATCCAATATTACCATTTGTTGAAATAGTATGGCCTGTTGCTGTCCCAACTCCTGGATTAGGGCCACCATTTACACTTAAACCACCATTCCAAGTTAATAATCCATTAGCTCGTCCCTCTAGTACTTTTTGACCGTCCCAAGTGTCAGCTGTAGGTCTAGCACTAATATAAAAACAACCTGGACCTTGATCACTATTAGTATCACAACTATGTAATGCAATTGATGCTCCACTTAAATATCCAGTTCCACCTGATAAACATAACCCACCATATCCAGTTGAATAGTTATCGCTATAAATAACTCCTCTATCACTCATTTGAATAACATGAGGATATAAATATAAATCATTACTTGGAGTAATAGCTAATACATTTTGATAAGTCCCACTAGCATTGCAACTATATATACCACGATTACTGTTGGTTGTACCAGAAGAATACATATATATTTTTCCAGCATTGCCTTGGACTCCAATTTGGTGTTCATTTCCATCGTTCCAATTCTAATCTGCCCATAAACCATAGCTATTTATATATCCTGTTACAGCATTACTCCAATTATTATCTCCACGAAGAAAATAATCGGTTCGATTTGGAGTATTAGATAATTTAGTAGCAGTAGCTGCATTGCCTGTTATATTAATCCCCCATGTCCCTGATGCTCCTCCACCAGTTTTTGTAGGAGTATAATCATTATAATTTTTTTCCGTTAAAATATTATACCAGATATCAGTAGTTCTATCTTTATTAACCGAAGGCAATTTATATCCCTCAAAATGGTCTCCTATATTTGTATTTAATGTTGAAGATGGGCTCATCAGACGAAATTCTAATGTAGAATCTGTAATATTTCCACTTTCATCTGTTCCTCCCCATATCACCATACAAGTAGTAGTAGAAGATGTAATAGGTTTATATTCTAAGTAAGGCCATCTTCCATTATTCCTAATAGTAACACTACTAGTAAAAGCTTTACCGCCGCTTATTGTTTGACTAGTATCTAATGTTACATATTTATTTACAATAACATTTCCATCACTATCTGTACGAGCGCGTAATGTATATTGAGTTGAATCACCCATTGGTTGTATTTTTTCAATATCAGCCATAGAGTATCACCACTATATTAAAAAGAAACATCGATCTTCAACGCTCCTTTCAGTTATTCTATTCATTATATAATTAATGAATTTTAAGTATTTTAAATTAATCTATTACAACCAACTTGACTTTTCGAAAAAAATATGTTATAATATATATATAGAATAATTAAAAGGATTTGAAACAATATGGCAACAGTAAAATGTAAGTATTGTGGAAAACAATTTGATAGAGAGAAAGAGCCATATGTGTAGATACCATATGGCACTAAGTCGTTTCGCTATGGTCATAGTTCATGTTATATTGATGCGGTAAATCAAAAGAAAGAACGCAATCAATATGAGATATGGGACCCAAAAGTATCATCTAACTGTTTTTGGTGTCATAAAGCACTTTTTCCAAATCAACCTGATGTGGTCCCTATGCCACAACTTAAAGGTAGATATGTTCATAAGACCTGTGCGGATACTCATCCAGCAAACGACCAAGAGGAATTAACAGTTTATCTTATCAAATTGTTTAAATTAAAAGATGACTTTATACTTCCTCGTTATATGAAGCAATTGAGCCAATATGAGAGGGAGCATAATTTTACCTATTCGGGGATGCTTAAAGCTCTTAAATACTGGTATGAAGTAAAACATAACCCTGTTGATACAGATAGAGGAGTCGGCATTATTCCATATATCTACGCACAAGCAAGGGAGTATTATTATGCGCTTTACCTGGCCGATCAACAGAACCAACAAATTAAAGATTATAAAGCATTTATCCCACAAGATGTAAAAGTGGTCATTAACTCGCCAGAGCGCGATATACAAAAAAGGAAGTTATTTACTTTTCTTGATGAACAGGAGGAATTGAATGGCGAAGTATGTTGATGTGCCAAGCATCGTTCAAGTAATAGGATGCGTTTATAAATCTCCACAACTACTTGATTATACAGATAAATATACAATTACAGATGATGATTTTCCTGATGAATTTCATAAAATAGTATTTGGGACAATTTATAAACTTCATGAATTAGGTGCAGAGCGCATAACACTTAATAGTATCGCAGATTATCTTAGCACTCGTCCTAAATATGAAGCGTTATTTATCAAACAAAAAGGTGAAGAATGGCTAACCAAAGCTAGTGAGAACGCAGAAACATCACAATTTGATTATTATTATAACCGAATGAAAAAAATGACGCTTCTGCGGGCGTTTGATGAACATGGTATTAATGTCACCGATATATATGACCCTGATAATATTATTGATTTAAAATTGCGCCAGAAGCAAGAAGATTATATTGATAATACTTCATTAGATGGATTAGCGCAGATAATTCAAGATAAAATTGATAGTATTAAAGCAGATTATGTTGATGGGTCCTGGGGTGAAGCATACCAGGCAGCAGATGGAATTGATGAAATGCTGGCTGAACTTGAAAAAAATCCCGAAGTTGGCGTGCCGCTATATGGCCCATTAATTAATTCAGTAACTCGTGGCGCAAGATTGAAAAAGTTTTATTTGCGCTCAGCCGCAACTGGTATTGGTAAGTCTCGTAGTATGATAGCAGATGCGTGTAATATCGCTTGTAATACTATATATGATGATACTTTTGGTTGGATACGCAATGGCACGAATGAACCAACTCTCTTCATCACGACAGAGCAAGAGTTGGGTGAAGTTCAAACAATGATGCTTGCTTTTCTATCTGATGTAAATGAGGAACATATACTTAATAATAAGTATGAAGGCGATGAAAAAGAACGAGTTCAGCGTGCGGCAACCATTTTAAAAGATTCACCAATTTATGTAGAAGTAGTTCCTGACTTTTCACTTCAAGATATTGAAAATAAAATTAAAAAGAATATCAGAGATCATGATATTAAATACTGTTTCTTTGACTATATTCATACCTCATTAAAAATTCTTGAAGAAATTACACGCAGAGCTGGTGGCGTTAAACTTCGTGAAGATACAATTCTATTTATGTTATCTATTCGACTAAAAGACCTTTGTAATAAATATGGCATTTTTATTATGTCAGCAACACAGTTGAATGGAACATATGTAGATAGTGAAACCCCTGACTAGAACCTGCTTCGTGGTGCGAAAGCTATCGCTGATAAAATTGACTTTGGTGCGATTCTTTTAACAGCAACACAAGATGATATTGAAAATCTTGATAGGATATTAGTAAATACAGGATTTAAAAAACCTGTTTTAAAAATTTCAGTTTATAAAAATCGTCGCGGGCGATATAAAGGTATTTATTTATGGTGCGACGCAGACTTAGGAACTTGTCGAATTCGTCCTATGTTTGCGACTATGTGGAACTATGAATTAATACAAATAAATAATCTAAAAATTGAAGTAAAGGATACATTTGAATAATGAATAATCAAGAACCTGAAAATAAGTCCGTATGGACCAAACCTTTTTATAGACCTATTGAATATGAAATGCCAAAAGCAATGGCAAAAATGCTGCTGGCCGAGCGTAAAGGCACCGATCGTAATCTTCATCCACAGGTATATCTTCGTAAAGTTGTAAATGAAGATTTTGGAATTAAAGGAAACTGTATAAAGGTGACTCTCGTTGATTAAACCTTTTATGGGGAATCCGTGCGGTTATGGGCATTGTCAAAGTATTGATTGTATCCATTGCCACCATTATACTCCCACAATGTTTGATAAAAAAGTTCCTAAATGGTTAGGAAATATAGGCTTTGGTGTTGAAGCATGGTTACTTACAATAAACACGAGGTTAGAGAAAAACTAACTATTAATGATATATATGAATTATTAACCGAATGGGGAGGAGAACCAGAATGGACTTCCTTTGGTATCCTCTCCACAACTATCTGTCATAATATGCCGGGACAAGGTAGTAGAAAATTGTATTATTATAATAATACTGACTTGTTCCAGTGCTATACAGGGTGTGGATATTTTGATGTTTTCGATTTGTTAGTTAAAGTAGCACGCATCCAATGGCAAAAAGAATATGATCTTAATGATGCGGTGCGGTATATCGCTATTAAATTCGGTTTAGCAGGATATGCCGAATTGGGCGACCAAGATAGTCTTATTGATTGGAAAACATTTGACGCATATGACCGCATCGGTGGATTAGAAATAAAAGATTATCATGTTGAATTAAAAGAATATGATATGAATATATTAAAGAATTTAAATTATAAGGTGCGCATCAAGCCATGGCTGGATGAAGATATTTCACAAGAAGTATTGGAACACGCAGTTATAGGATATTTCCCACCGACCGGTCAAATCACAATCCCGCATTTTGACCCAAATAACAGATTTGTAGGATTGCGCGGCCGCACATTAGTGAAAGAAGAAGCAGAACGATTTGGTAAATATCGCCCTTTGATAGTCGGCTGGCGGCAATATAATCATCCTCTTGGTATGAATCTTTATAATTTAAATAATTCAAAAGATAATATTAAACAATTTGGAATGGCAATTTGTTTTGAAGCAGAAAAAAGTTGTTTGAAATATCAAAGTTATTTTGGTATAGATAATGATATATCAGTTGCTTGTTGCGGCAGTAATATATCCGCATATCAAATTCAACAACTCTTGGATTATGATTGTAAAGAAATAGTTATTGCTTTTGATAGACAATGGCAAGAAAAAAATGATGATGAATATAAGCATTGGATAAAGAATTTAGAAAAATTAAATGATAGATATAAAAATGATATAAATGTATCTATTATTTATGACAGAAATATGTTAACTGGATATAAAGATTCACCTATTGACTGCTCAAAGGAGATATTTTTACAATTATTTAAAGAAAGAGTAAGATTATGAGCAAAATAGAAAAGTATTGCCCTTGTTGTAAAAAACCAATGTATTTATGTTTAGATGAGTGGGGCCATACAATGTGGCATTGGCATTGTAATGATTGTAATATTAATATTGGTACAGAACATACTTATGATATTGATAAAATAATTCAAACTTATCCTTGTTGTAAAAATATGTATTTAGAATTTTATAATAATAAAATTCAAGCATTAATTATAGATGGAAAAGAGATTATTTGTCTTTGGGAATAAAAAAATTTATTGTTAGAAACAAGTCAATTTGTAATTTAAGAAAGAGTAAAATTATGAAGGGTATTATTTGGACTACTGATTCTACATATCAAGATGGAATTAAACAATTAGATAGAATTCTTGAAGGATATAAAAAATTAAATTTAAATTATTGTATTAAACAAAGAAAAAATTATATTTTTAGTCAGATAGATAATGGTGATTCTTGGGAGCTTTGTATTTCTAATGACAATGCTAGAGGAAGAAGATGCAATATTGCTTATATTCATCGAAGTATTTCTAATGAATTAAAAGAAAGAATAATTATACCAAGTATATTAGGAAGTCCTTATTGCGGCATTTGGTATTTTGGAGAAGAATTATGAGAGGAATTATTTGGTATCATACAGAAGAAAAAGGTAGAGAATTTTTTGATATTATAAAACAACAATATGATAATATGGGATATGAACATTATGTAATGGCTTATGGGGGACGAGGTCACTTACCAACTGTATTTTTTAAAAAAGAAAATTGGTATGATGAAGATAGTTGGACTCTTTTATCTGATACACATATCTTAAATAAAGATAACCCTTGGGAACAATGGAATTATG
>JAFYBZ010000018.1 GCA_017539905.1 Clostridia bacterium
ATAATTCATCCATTATATTATTTTCATCTTTTATTATATGCTCTTTTTGAAAATATTCTAGAGGGTCAATATAACTATCTCGACGTTTTGTTGGAGGTTGTAATAACATTTGTTGTTGCTTTTTTTTGGCTTCTTCCGAAGCTTTTTGTTGCATTTTTGATGTCGTTATATATAAAAAATGAAAAAATCAGGACCAAAGGATAACAAAAGTTCCAACAATCAAAGTAAAGGAGGCCCAGCTCCAGCCAAGGAGCCAGAGAAAAAATCTGATTCAAAACCCAAAGATTTTTCTACGGCTATTTTAGATCGTAAAAAGGCTCCTCATAGACTTATTGCAGAAGAAGGTGTAGGCCCAAGTGAAGATGCCAGTGTAATTCAGCTGACTCAAAAGAAAATGGATGAATTAAAAATTTTCAAATCAGAGACTGTTCTTTTAAAAGGAAAAAAAAGAAAAGAAACAATTTGTATTTGCTTGCCAGATGACAGTGGTCGATTAACTGATGATAAAATAAGAATGGGAAAAGTGGTAAGAAATAATCTCAGAATAAGATTAGGTGATATCGTAAGTGTTCACAAATACCAAACAATCCCAGTAGGAAATAGAGTTCACATTCTTCCTTTTGAAGATACTATCGAAGGTATTTCAGGTAATCTCACTCAAACTTACTTAATTCCCTATTTCAAAGACGCCTATCGTCCAGTTCATAAAGGTGACACCTTTATATGCAGAGGAGGATTTAAATCAGTAGAATTTAAAGTGGTAGAAACCGACCCCGAAAAATGTTGCATTGTAGGCCCTCAAACTGTAATTTTCGATGAAGGAGAACCAATTAAAAGAGAAGATGAAGAAAGAGCAGATGGAGTCGGCTATGATGATATTGGTGGTTGCAGAAAGCAATTAGCAGCTATAAGAGAAATGATTGAATTACCGTTAAGACATCCACAATTATTTAAAACTTTGGGTATCAAGCCCCCAAGAGGAGTTTTACTTTATGGACCTCCTGGTAGCGGTAAGACTTTATTAGCAAGAGCAATTGCTAATGAAACTGGTGCTTTCTTCTTTTTAATCAATGGACCTGAAATTATGTCAAAAATGGCAGGAGAAGCTGAAGGTAATCTCAGAAAAGCCTTTGAAGAAGCTGAAAAGAATTCACCTGCTATTATTTTCATAGATGAAATTGATTCAATTGCGCCAAAAAGAGACAAAGTCCAAGGAGAAGTCGAAAGAAGAATTGTAAGTCAGTTATTAACTCTTATGGATGGTCTTAAAGCACGAGGACAAGTTATAGTAATGGGTGCCACAAATAGACCAAATGCTTTAGATACTGCTTTAAGAAGATTTGGAAGATTTGATAGAGAAATTGATATCGGAGTACCCGATGAAACAGGAAGACTCGAAATTTTAAGAATTCATACTAAAAATATGAAATTAGCTGAAGATGTCGATTTACAAAAAGTAGCTCATGATACTCATGGTTATGTCGGAGCAGATCTCGCTCAATTAGCCACTGAAGCAGGTCTTCAATGTCTAAGAGAAAAAATGGATGTCATAGATATAGAAGATGAAACAATAGATGCAGCTATTTTAGATTCAATGGCAGTAACTAATGATCATTTCCAAGCTGCTTTAGGTCAAACAAATCCTTCTTCTTTGAGAGAAACTGTAGTCGAAGTGCCAAATGTTCA